>JAZPYE010000001.1:0-8804 GCA_045544035.1 Acutalibacteraceae bacterium
CCGAGCTTCGCAAGGTCACCAGCACAAGAAAGTCCTGCAGGGCCTGCACCGATAACGGCAACCTTTATTCCATTTTGCCTTTTTCTTTCGGGAAGGCTTATTTCATTTTTTAAATGCCAATCGGCAACAAAACGTTCAAGGTGCCAATGGCAACGCTTTCGCCCTTTATGGCTCTGACACATTTGCCCTCACACTGTCTTTCCTGGGGGCAAACACGACCGCACACCGCAGGCAAGGAGTTGGTTTTTGAAATAATTTTATATGCAGTGCTAAAATTTCCCTTTGCAACCTCGCTGATAAACTCAGGAATTCTTACATTAACGGGGCAACCCTCAACGCACTTTGGATTTTTGCAGTTTAAACAGCGTTGCGCTTCACTAATTGCCTCAGCCTCGCTATAGGTAAAAACAACCTCATCAAAATTTTTGTTTCTGATGTTCGGTTCCTGCTCTTTTGCGGGGGTTTTAACATTTGACATATTTGCCATTTTAAAAACCTCCCACTCTGCAGGCATGCTCTTCTTCAGTTTTATAGCCTGTGTTTCTAAGCATTAAGGAATCAAAATCAACAAGATGGCCATCAAAATCGGGGCCATCAACGCAGGCGAATTTGATTTCACCGCCAACGCTTACACGGCAACCGCCGCACATACCCGTTCCATCAATCATAATGGGATTAAGGCTCACAATGGTTTTAACTCCAAACTCTTTTGTTAAAAGGGAAACAAATTTCATCATTGGAATGGGACCAATGGCAATTACAAGGTCATAGGTATCCTCTTTTAAAAGCCTTTTAAGCACATCGGTAACAAAGCCTTTCTCACCGTAAGAGCCATCATCGGTGGTGATAAAGGTTTTGCTTGATACCCTTTTCATTTCCTCTTCTAAAATTACAATATCTCTATTTCTAAAGCCTGCAATAACAGTAACATCAGCGCCCATGTTAAAAAGCGCCTTTGCCTGCGGGTAAGCAATAGCACAGCCCACGCCGCCGCCGATAACAATGGCTTTTTTGGGCGCACCAAACTCAGTGGGTTGACCCAAAGGTCCCACCACATCGGAAATGAAATCGCCTACACTGAGTGCCGCTAAGCGCCTAGTTGAGTAGCCCACCGCTTGAAAAACAATGGACACGGTTCCCTTCTGGCGGTCAAAATCCTCAACGGTTAAGGGAATTCTTTCGCCCTTTTCATCGATGCGGATTATAACAAACTGACCCGCCTCAACCTTTTTAGCAATAAAAGGCGCATCAAGAATCATTAAGGTGACCTGGGCGTTCAGTTGTCTTTTTTCTATTATTTTAAACAATTAAATTCGCTTCCTATCTGATAGCGTTTATAAGCTCATTTACCATATCGGTATTTTCCCAATTAACATCAATATCCGTTCTGCCCATGTGACCATAGGATGATGTTTGACGGTAAATGGGACGTCTTAAATCAAGCTTTCTGATTATTGCTTCGGGGCGCAGGTCAAAGACCTTTTTAACTGCCTCGGCAATTTTTTCATCAGATACTATTCCTGTGCCAAAGGTGTCAACCATAACCGAAACGGGAGAGGCAACACCTATAGCATAAGCCAGCTGAATTTCACAGCGCTTTGCAATTTTTGCCGCAACAATGTTTTTAGCAACATATCTTGCGGCATAAGCGGCGGAACGGTCAACCTTTGTGGGGTCTTTGCCTGAAAAAGCACCGCCGCCGTGGCGTGCATAGCCGCCGTATGTATCAACAATAATCTTTCTGCCGGTTAAACCTGTATCTCCTGCAGGGCCGCCAATAACAAAGCGACCTGTGGGATTTATAAACAGTTTTGTGTTTTCATCCATAAGGGCTGCGGGAACGGTTGCTTTAATGACCTTTTCTGTTATATCCTGCCTTAAAGTTTCCAAATCAATTTCGGTGGTGTGCTGGCTGGACACAACAACAGCATCAATTCTTTTGGGCTCGCCGTTTTCATACTGAACAGTTACCTGGGTTTTGCCATCGGGTAGCAGATAGTTTAGCTCACCGCTTTTGCGAACCTCAGTCAGCTTTTTAGACATTTTGTGGGCAAGCGAAATCGCCAAGGGCATAAGCTCCTCGGTTTCATCGCAGGCATAGCCGAACATCATACCCTGGTCGCCTGCACCGTGAAGGTTGAGCTCGTCCTCCTCACCAGATTTAAGCTCAAGAGATTTATCAACGCCCATTGCAATATCAGGCGACTGCTTGTGAATTTGAACATTAACCTTGCAGGTTTTAGCATCAAAGCCAACCCCTGCCACAGTGTAACCAATATCAGCAATAACACCCCTTGCAATTTCCTCATAATCAACGGTTGCCGTTGTGGTAATTTCGCCCATTAAATTAACGCTGTCGGTTGTGCAAAAGGTTTCGCAGGCAACGCGAGCGTTTTTATCCTCACACAAAACAGCATCGAGCACAGCATCGGAAATGGCATCGCAAACCTTATCGGGATGGCCCTCGGTTACAGATTCGGATGTGAAAAGCATTTTTGACATTTTATATTATCCCCTTTTATTTACTCCCATCATATAAAAAACCGCTCAACGAAAGAGCGGTTTTAAAAACCTCATCTTTCGGAAAATTCCGCAGGATTTAGCACCTTAGAAAACCTAGGTTGCCGGGCATCACAGGGCCTGTCCCTCCGCCACTCTTGATAAGGAGCATATTAAATTTACCTTAGATATTTTAATGCTAATAAGATAATTTGTCAACAGTTATTTTTTGGCTTTGTCTGTTTTTAAAATCGGTGACAGTCTTTTATAAACTGCAAAGCAAATTGCGGCATCTATAATTCCCTTTATAAAATTAAAGGGCACATTAAAAATAATGAGGGCTTCAAAAAGATTTTTTGTAGAGGGCAAAATCGCCTTGTACATTTGGAGGATTATTTCCATTGGCAGTCCGTAAATCACCGAGAATGCAGGATAAACAAAGAAATAGTTTGTGAAAACACTGATAACCGCCATAACAGCGGCGCCAACCACCGAGCCTATGAGGGCACCCTTGCGGGTTTTATTAAACTTATAGATAAAACCTGCTGTTCCCACAAAAATTGCGCCTAAAATGAAATTTGAAAGCTCACCTACTCCGCCTGAGGAGGTGAAAAATAAGTGTATTAGATTTTTAATGAGGCAAACTACAATTCCGTAAATCGGGCCAAAGACAAAGGAGGTTATAATAGCAGGCAGTTCGGAAAAGTCAAACTTGATAAACGAGGGTATGATGAACGAAAGGGGGAATTCCATCATCATCAGCACAAAGCCGATTGCTCCCATAATTGCGGTAACGGTAAATGCGCGAACATTGATTTTTTTCATAATATGTATCCCCTAAAACAAAAAAGTTCCGCTTTCAAGGCGGAACAATAGGAAAAGTAAAATAAACCTATCCTCTCTCATCCGGACTTTAACCGTCGGTTTTGGAATTTCACCAAATCATGCCATAAGGCTTGCGGACTTTACCGCCGGTGGAGAATCTCACTCCGCCTCGAAGATTATCGTAATATTATTATATTAACTTTACCTTTTTTTGTCAATACATATTATTTATATCTTGCTTTAAACATTAAATTGTGTTAGAATAAACTGATAAATAATGTTTTAGGTAGAGTGAATAATCTAAATCCGCCTCAAAGCGGTTTGGCTCTTTCTACCTAACTCATTCTTGTAAGGCGCTAGCCTTGCTGCGCCTGACTTAAATGAAAATCACTCAAAATCCTCTCGCTTTGAGGTCGAGGATTTTAAAAAGTGCGGATTTTTGTTCAGTCAAGGCACAAAACGCAGTAAATCCTGTCGGATTTACGAGTATTTTAACGCAGAATGAGCGAAAATCCGCCTTTATAAAACGAATTTAGGATTATTCACTCTACCTAAGGAGGTTATTATGGCTGATTCGCGTCCAATTGGTGTTTTCGATTCAGGTCTTGGCGGTCTTACCGTTGTTAAGGAACTTAAAAAGCACCTGCCCTTTGAAAATATTGTTTATTTTGGTGACACAGGCCGTGTTCCTTATGGCACCAAATCCAAAGAAACCATTGAAAAATATGCCATTCAGGATGAGCATTTTTTGCTTCAGAAGGATGTTAAACTCATTGTTGCCGCCTGCGGCACTGTAAGCTCCGTTGCCGCCCACACAGGCGATAACCTGCCTGTCCCATTTGTTGGTGTGGTTGAGCACTCGGTTAAGGCTGCCGTAAAAGCCACAAAAAACAAAAAAATCGGCATTATCGGCACAGCAGCCACAATTAGTAGCGGTGCCCACGAAAAGGCTATAAAGAAACTCCTTCCCGAGGCGCAGGTTTTTGCCAACAACTGCAACCTTTTTGTTCCCATTGTTGAAGAAGGTTGGTCAAATGAAAATGACGCCGTTGCAGTGGAAACTGCCGCAAGATATTTGGAGCCCCTTAAAACTGCAGGGGTTGACACTCTTATTATGGGTTGCACACACTACCCCGTTTTAGAGCCTATCATTGCAAAAATTATGGGTGACACCGTAACCCTTATCAATATGGGTGAGGCAACGGCAATTTATGTTGCTGAGCTTTTAAAAGAAAAAGACATTTTAAATGAAACAAAAAATCCCTCTTACAGTTTCTTTGTAAGTGACAAACATAAATCATTCAGAACTCAGGCGCAAAGGCTGCTTGACAGCGAAATTAAAGAAACACAGGTTGAACAGGTGGACATTAACTCACTATGAAAGATTTTCTAATTAACATTAAAAGCACACAGTATTTCCCTGCTAATGACAATCACGACAGCATTGAAATGACGTCGGTGGGAAAGCTTAATTATGACAAGGATGGCTACTCCATTGTTTATGATGAGAGTGATGCTATTGGGGCGGGAGGCGTTAAGACCTCACTTCAGGTTTTAAACGACTGCCTTGTTATTCTAAACCGAAGCGGTGCCGTTGATGGCAGGCTTGTTGTGGAAAACCACAAGCGTAATTCCTGCATCTATTCCGTACCCGAAGGCACCCTTTCTATAGGAATTTACGGAAAGAAAGTGGAAAGCCAGATGACCGAGAAGGGCGGTAGATTATTTTTAAGCTACACCATTGATGCTCAGTCAAATCTCATCAGCGAAAACACAGTGGAAATAACGGTAAAAGAGGTTAAACAGTAATGTCAGTTATAGTTAAAAAGGCAAAAGAACAAATTGAATCAGTTATTAAAGCCGCGGCTTTAAAGGCAATGGAAAACGGCGCGCTGTGTGAAGCGGAATTACCTGCTTTTACCACCGAAACTCCCGCAAACCGCGACCACGGCGATTATGCCGTTAATGCCGCAATGGTTTGGGCAAGAGCATTTAAGAGTGCGCCACGCAAAATTGCCGAAATTATCACCGAAAACGCTGATTTCGGCGGCACCTACATTGACCGCGCCGAAATTGCAGGCCCTGGTTTTATAAACCTTTTCTTAAATGACAGCTACTATGCCGATATTCTTTTAGATATTGAGGAAAAGAAGGAAAATTATGGTAGCAGTGATTTTGGCCAAAACAAAAGAATTCTCGTTGAATTCGTTTCGGCCAACCCCACAGGCCCTATGCACATTGGTAATGCCCGTGGCGGCGCCCTTGGTGACTGTTTAGCCAGTGTTTTAAGTTTTGCCGGCTTTAACACCGAAAGAGAATTTTACATTAACGATGCAGGAAACCAGATTAACAAGTTTGGTCTTTCCCTTGATTTAAGATATTTACAGCTATTTGATGATAGCGTAGAAATGCCCGAAGATTCCTACCACGGCGCCGATATTATCGCCCACGCTAAGGCATTTGCCGAAATTCACGGAGATAGCTTTGTTTCAAAAAGCGAAGATGAGCGCAGAAAGGCGCTTGTTGAGTTTGCTCTGCCCAAAAACATTCAGGGTCTTCACGATGACCTTCTAAAATACCGCATTGAATATGACACCTGGTTTAAGGAAAGCACACTCCACCAAAACGGTGAAACTGCAAGAATCATTGAGCTTCTTAAAAACAGCGGTCACACCTACGTTAAAGAAGATGCCCTTTGGTTTAAGGGTAGCGATTTTGATTCCGAGGATTTTGTTCTTGTGCGCTCAAACGGTGTTCCCACCTATGTTGTGCCTGACATTGCCTATCATTATAATAAACTTGTTACCCGCGGCTTCCATAAGGCTATTGACATTTTGGGTGCCGACCACCACGGCTATGTTCCCCGCCTTAAAGCGGCGCTCACAGCTTTGGGCGTTGATGCCGGTCGCCTTGATGTTGTGCTTATGCAAATGGTTCGCCTTGTCAGAGATGGCGAGGTTATCAAGGCTTCAAAGCGTTCGGGCAAAGCCATTACCCTTGTAACACTTCTTGATGAGGTTCCCATTGATGCCGCAAGATTCTTCTTTAACCTGCGCGAGGCAAACAGCCATTTTGACTTTGACCTTGATTTAGCGGTTGAGCAGTCTAGCCAAAACCCTGTTTACTATGTTCAGTATGCCCACGCTCGCGTTTGCAGTATCTCCCGCAATCTTGTTGCCGACGGCGTTACAATTAGGGACTGCACAAAGGATGAACTAAAACTCTTAAACACCCCCGAAGAGCGAGAGCTTATTATGTGCCTTGCCTCATTTACCGATGAGGTTATTGCCGCCGCTAAGGCTTACGACCCCACCAAAATCACACATTACGCAAGCGAGGTTGCCACCCGCTTCCACAAATTCTATTCGGTTTGCCGCGTTAAGGGCATTGATGAGCCCCTTATGCAGGCAAGACTTAAACTTTGCGGCGCAACGGCAACGGTTATTAAAACAGCACTTAACCTCTTAAAGGTTGATGCTCCCGAAAGTATGTAAAAAAAATAAACGGCTACGGATTTTCCGTAGCCGTTTTTTTATTTAGGTAATCTTGAATAAAGCTTTGTGGTTTTGTAAATGAGATTTGATAACCAGTCGTTTAAATATGTGCTGCTTACTCTCCACTGCCAATTATCGCCAAGGGTTGCAGGGGTGTTAATTCTGCCAACGCTGTCAATGCTGCAAAAATCCTGCAAAGGAATTATAACAGTGTCGGCAACAGAGGAAAATGCCGCCTTTATAACCGACCAGTTAAAATCATCACCCTCGTTTATATTGAGATACCTTTTAACATAGGCAAGGGTTTCAGAATCCAGGGTTTGCTCCCAGCCCTTTAGGGTGTCGTTATCGTGGGTGCCTGTGTAAACCACGCAGTTTTTAATGTGGTTGTGAGGCAGGTACTCACTTTCCTCATCTGTTGAAAAGGCAAACTGCAAAACCTTCATTCCAGGGAAGCCGGTGTTTTTAAGGAGTTTATAAACTCCTTCAGTTAAGGTGCCAAGGTCCTCGGCAATAATGGGAAGTTCCCCAAAGGTTTCCTTAAGGCTTTTAAAGAAATGAAGCCCCGGCCCCTTTTTCCAAACGCCGTTTTTAGCGGTTTTATCCCCAAAGGGAATGGAATAATATGCCTCAAAGCCTCTGAAATGGTCAATGCGAATTAAATCATAAATTTTAAGGCTGTGGGCGATTCTTTTACACCACCAGCTATAAGGCTTTGCTTCCTTTTTCATTTTTGCCCAGTTATAAAGGGGGTTTCCCCAAAGCTGACCATCCTCACAAAAATCATCAGGTGGACAGCCTGCAACTGCCTTGGGCTTTAAATTTTTATCAAGGTAAAACTGTTCGGGATTTGCCCATACATCGGCGCTGTCAAAAGCAACATAAATGGGCATATCACCGATTATCTTAATTCCCTTTTTGTTTGCATAGTCTTTAAGGGCTGACCACTGTTTTTGAAAAAAATAATTAAGAGCAATGTAAAACTGAATTTTGTCGCTGTGCTCTTTCCTTGCTTTTTCGAGGGTAGCTTCATCACGTTTTTTTAGGCTTTCCTCCCACAAATCCCAGGAGGCGCCGCCATTTGCATCCTTAAGCGCCATAAAAAGAGCGTAATCCTTAAGCCAAAATTTGTTTTCCTCATAAACCGAATTATAATCGGTAGGCAGGTTTTCTTTCAGTTTAAGGTAAGCTTTATAAAGCACCTTAAAACGGTTATTATAAAGCAGTTCATAGTTTACCTTATGCTTATCATCATACCATTTAATATCCACATAATCCTTTTCCTCCAAAAGGCCCTCATCCTTCAGCATTTCAAGGTCAATAAAATAGGGGTTTCCTGCGAAGACAGAAAAGGACTGATAGGGTGAGTCACCAAAGCTGGTAGGACCAAGGGGCAAAATCTGCCAATAGGTCTGCCCTGCGCTTTCGAGAAAATCAACAAAATTATATGCCGCTTTACCAAAGGTGCCGATGCCGTGCTCAGAAGGCAAAGAAAAAATCGGTAAAAGGATACCGCTTGAACGCATAGATAAACTCCTTAAAACAAAATGGTTAATAGAATTGTAACTCTAAATGCACTACAATGTCAATAAAAAAATACCCGCCGCTTTTGCGGCGGGTAAGATTTTTGTTTGCTTAGATTTCAGCAAAGTACTTAATGGTGCGAACCATCTGGCTGGTGTAGGAGTTCTCGTTATCATACCAAGAAACAACCTGAACCTCATAAAGGTCATCAGCAACTTTGGAAACCATTGTCTGGGTTGCATCGAAGAGAGAACCGTAACGCATACCGATAACATCGGAAGATACGATTTGGTCTTCGTTGTAGCCGAAGGACTCGGAAGCAGCAGCCTTCATAGCAGCGTTGATGCCTTCCTTGGTTACGTTCTCACCCTTAACAACTGCGGTAAGGATGGTGGTAGAACCGGTGGGAACGGGAACGCGCTGTGCAGAGCCGATGAGCTTGCCGTTGAGTTCGGGGATTAC
>JAZPYE010000002.1:0-72593 GCA_045544035.1 Acutalibacteraceae bacterium
CAGCCTTGCTTCAAATTTCCTGCTTCGCCGAATAAAAAATCCGGCGGCAAAAACTTTTTAACCTGCTAAACTAAAAATTTTCGTACAAGACAAAGCCGACAAAACTTGAGGATACTGCCGTATTTCAAGTTTTGAGGCAAAGTATTATCGAAAATTTTTGTTTGCAGGCGTGACAGGTTTAAGTCCTGTCACACTAGGAGGATAACACATTGACCATTTCAAATGTTAACAAAAGCATTGTTTTAATCACTCGCCTTCTTGATGATAAAAAGCCAGTAAAGCCAATTTACACATCAACCCCCCAAAAGCCAAATTTCGGTTTTAGCGAAACAGCAGATGTAAAACTCGACACACCCGAAGGCTGCGGAATTGAAAGTGAAAGAATTGCTCATTTTCTAACAAAGCTTAAAAGCAGCCGCGACCTTAATATGCACAGTGTGCTCATAGGCCGAAATGGCAAGCTATGCTGTGAGGCGGTTTTTAATAACCATAGCCTTTCCACCCTTAAAACAACCTTTTCCCAGTGCAAAAGCATTCTTTCCCTTGCGGTGGGAATTGCTGTAGGTCAAGGCCTTTTAACGCTTGACACTAAAATTATTGATATTTTCCCCGATGACTGCAATGCCATTGTGAGAATTAAGCTTAAAGACCTGACCATAAGGCACCTTTTAACCATGACAAGCGGTGTGCTTTTTAACGAAATAGAATGTATGACCGAAACCAATTGGGTGCGGGGCTTTCTGCGTTCGATAACCGATAACCCGCCGGGAAAAAAGTTTAATTATAATTCTCTTAATTCCTATATGCTTTCTGCCGCACTATGCAAGGCGAGTGGCACTTCTCTTTCTGATTACATTAACAAAAACCTGTTTGCGCCCCTTGGCATAACACAGTTTTTTTGGGAAAAATGTCCCTGCGGTTTTGAAAAGGGCGGCTGGGGGCTTTACATTTCCCCTTATGATTTGTTTAAAATTGCCACTCTGGTGCTAAATGATGGCGTTTTAAACGGTAAGCAACTAATTCCCAGCGACTATTTAAAGCTTGCCTGCTCAAAGCAGGTTTCAACCCCTGCCGACTGCGGCGATTTTGACTATGGCTTTCACATTTGGGTGGGACCAAACGAAGAAGCGTTTTTATTTAACGGAATGTTCGGTCAGAATGTGCTTTGCTTCAAAAAAAGCAAAATCGTTGTTATAAGCAATGCAGGCAACAACGAAATGTTCCAGCAAAACACCTATTATAAAACCGCCCTTAATACCTTTAGTGGTGATTTTCCTAAAAAACTTGCCGCAAATCCTTTGGCTAACACTCGGTTAAATCGCTTGTTGCGGCGCCTTAACGAGCCCTTTAAGCCTGAATGCTTTATTAAAAGAATTTATAAAAACTATCAAAATAAAAAGCAATACCTCGCCCTTGATGGGCAGTCATTTACAATGACTGCTGAAAATAGCATTGGCCTTTTCCCCATTATTTTGCAGGCGGTGCAAAATAGTTATTCAAGCGGTTTAAGAGGGATTTCATTTAAGGTTTTAAACAAAACGCTTAACCTTGTTTATGAGGAAGCAGGCAGTTCCTACACCATACCCGTAGGTTTTAAAGAACCAATTATTTCAAATCAGTCATTTTTTGGTGAGCCCTACCTTATAAATTGCATTGGCCGTTTTTCCACCGATGAGGATTTAAGACAGATTTTGGTGCTTGATATTAATCTTTTGGAAACCCCCTGCACAAAGAGGCTTAAATTCCAGTTTGATGAGGATTTTTGTGTTCTTTACCAAAGTGAAAATCCAGGAAAACCCCTCCTTGATTTAACCCTTAATTCCTTTAAATCAAGCATACCTCAAATACCTATTCTCGCACCCCTTTTTGATAAGTTTGATGAGGATTTGGCGACCTACAAGGTTGAAAAACTTTTCTCCCCAAAGGTTGTGCTTAAAAAGAAATCATAACCACTACAAAAACAAAGACCCGCTTTAAAAGCGGGTCTTTATCTTTTAATGTACTTAATAATTTGCTTTATGTTGAAATAAGCAATTAAGCCTCAGCAATAGCATCTACAGGGCAACCACTTGCGCAAGAACCGCAATCGCAGCACTTGTCGGCATCGATTACATAACGCTCATCACCCTCAGAGATAGCTTCAACAGGGCAACTAGCTGCACATGCACCACAGCTGATGCATTCCTCAGAAATTACATATGCCATTCTAAATACACCTCCACAGAGTTTCTATGGTTTATTGTATCATATATTTCAAAAAAAGCAAGTATTTTTTATCTTTTGACAGTTTATGACAAAAGTAGAGGTGTTACATTATGGGAATGAGCAGGGTTTTCGAAGCGGGCAAAAGGTTTTCGGTCAGCTCGTTAATTTGCATTATTTCCTCAACTGAACTATTATATTTCCTTGCAATATCCCAAATTTTCTCCCCGGCATCGGCAAAGTAGATGACCGTTGCAGCACAAATTTCCTGACTGGATTCCTTGCCCTCTACAGGAACAAGGTCGACAACAATTGGCATTTTGCACTGCTCATAAATTCCACCTGTAATTTTAAGCTCAATCCTGATTTCCACCGTGCTCTCACCCGTTATCGTAAAGGTGCAGGAAACGGCCTCAACCTGCGGGTTTGTATAAACCTTTTCGCTTAAATTCTCAGCTGTAAAGCAGTGTTCAAATTCCATTGGCTTTTCGCCGAAAAATGCGTTGCCGTTTGCATCATACAAAAGCATAAAAGCCTTTATGGTGCCGTTTACTGTCACATTGTTGCCGCTAAAATGGCTGTTAACTGCTAAAACCTCACACCAAAGGTCAACAACACTACCAATGCCGTTGTCCCTAAAATCGGTTTGGGCGGTGCAAATTAAGGTTTCGTTATAGCTGCAGCAAATTTTTTCAAATTCAATTTCGGTATATTTTGCCTCACTATCGCCCCTAACAGAATAGGCATCAAGAATAACGGGAACTTCATCCTGGCAAAAACATTCCCCTGTTACAATAAGCTTTGCATCAACACTAAATAGACGCACCTGCCCTGAAGGCATTGTTTTGGGCTTAACCTCAAAATAAGCCACCTGAACATCGGCAGAGCATTTGCAGTCCTCATTTGCATCATCAATGTCCAGCACCTGGCTAAAAGGAATGGCGCTTTTAGTCATAACGGGCCTGCAGTCGGTGCCTGTGTACAAAACACAAACCTGAAGCTCACCGCGAAGCAGCACCTTGCCGCTTATAATTTTCATATCACTAATGCAGGGTGTGGCGCTTGTTCTGATAACCGATGTGATTTCGGGCTGTGTGTTGCCGATTTCAAACTCCTCATCAATGATAAGAGCCTTTTCGCAATAGCCCTTAGAGTTTAGCATTGGTGCGCTGCCCTTTAAAACCTGAATATCCTTTTCATCAACATCGCAAACAACGTCGCTTTTTTTATCTCCCTTTATAAGAACCTTTATTTCAATGGCGCCGTGAACATCGACCTTGCGCTGTGTCACGGCACGACAGTTAGAGTAGGAGCAAGAAACGCTGCTTTTAATCCTTACATCGGCATTTATTCCATTTATTTCCAATGACTTTGTAAAAGGCACCAGGTGGTCAAAACTGTAAATTCTATTTTCCTTATCACAATAAATCAGCCTTACGGTTACATGACCGTCAATCATAACGCTTTGTCCGCTAATGCTTTTAGAATTTATGCGAGGAATAAAAATACATTTTAAAATTCTTTCAATTTCTCCGCAATAATCAGGGATTGTAAAATCAACGTCAATTGGGTGTTCAGCGGAATGCTTCCCAATAACGTTATTGGCACACACCTGTGTTTTAAGCATTTTAATTTCCATTTCAGTTCGACTCCTTTTATACATTTTGTTCACTAAAATATATTAAAAAGGAGCCTCTTTTATTACCCTTTTAAGAAAATCGTTCCCTTAACTTTTCGTAAATTTCAACAATTTTAAAACGCATAACATAGTTTTGCGGATTATTGGCAATTTCGGCGCTATCCTCACTTACAACATCGGAAATTTCGGCACCACTTGAGGCAATGCAAAGGCTTGGATACATAACGCACCACCAATTTTTGCCCTTTGCTTCACCAATTCTGATATTTAGCGCCTCGTACTCCCCTGCAGGCAGTGAAAATGTTTCGTAGTGGCGGGTATCAAAAAAGGCGGTGCCAATTTCAATTTCCACTTCATAGTCCATTCCTGCCGCATTTATAACGGTTTTGGCGGCATTATAAATTCTTTCCTTGTTTTCCTCCGCCGCCTTTTTTGCCGACTCAATACTTAAACACCTATCATAAATATCTCCCGTTTCATTTATAACGGCATCACGAACCTTTAACTTTAGCGCCTGGTCAAACTCGCTATTAGAATTGGCAATTATGTGTAGTCTGAAAACATTTTGCCGCAGCTCCTCGCACCGCGCCTCAAAGCTTGATAGGCCTAGTAAGATACTAACTACTAATGCTAGTGCTACAGCCAATTTTATTTCATTTTTATGTTTTAACAAAAAAATCACCTCTGCCACAATTCTTGGCAGAGGTTTTTTATTTTATTCAAAAATGCAGGAAGATTTTGCCGGTGTGCAAAGATAACTTTCAATTTTTTCCTTATTTAGAATTTGAAATGCTTTCTTTGCATTGTCCTCATTTTCGTAAACCGCAATGGCGGTGGGTCCGCTTCCGCTTAAAGTCACAGTTAACGGATTTGTGGATTTAATTAAATCACAAATGGGCTTTAAATCCCATAAAGCGGCGAACACATTGTCCATCTTTTTGGATAGCGCTTTAATATCACCCTTTTCAATTGCCTCAAGGGCACCCGCCGTGTCGGGATGTTTTAAATTTTCAAGGGCATCAAGGCGAGCATACATTTGGCCTGTTGATGGCTTTGTTCCCTTTTTTATGAGCACAAAGCAGCACTCAGGCATTGGGATTAAGGCTTCCAGCTTTTCACCAATACCCGTTGCCCGCATTGTTCCACCCTTAAGGGCAAACGGAACATCGGCACCGAGGCTTAAAGCAATTTCGTGAAGCTCATTACCATTAAGGGGAAATTCAAACATTTTATTAAGAGCCAAAAGGGTTACTGCGGCATCACAACTGCCGCCGCCGAGCCCTGCGGACATTGGAATGTTTTTTTCGATTTCAATTTTCACGCAAGGCGAAATTTTTGCCTTATCAAAAAAACGCTGTGCCGCAAGATAAACAATGTTTTCGGTGCACTTAACACCCGAATCGGGCATTGAAACGGTGAGCCCTCCATCTGTTTTTTTAAGGGTTATTTCATCGGCAAGGGACACCGACTGAAAAACCGAATCAATAAGGTGGTAGCCCTTTTCGTTTGTTCCCACAATATCAAGGGTAAGGTTAATTTTTGCATTAGCTAAAGCCTTTATTTCCATAAAGCTAACCTTTAATTTCCTTTAAAAATTCTTCGGTGCGGGAAATGGCTTCTTTAATGTGCTCAACCGAGTAGCAATAAGAGGCTCTTACAAAGCCCTCACCACTATCACCAAAGGCAGTTCCGGGAACCAGGGCAACATTTTTACTCTCCAGCAGCCTTTCACAAAATTCATCACTTGTCATACCCGTAGATTTGATACAGGGGAAGGCATAAAATGCACCCTTAGGCTCACGGCAGGTAAGGCCTATTCTGTTAAAGCCTGCCACCATAATGCGGCGGCGGGAATCATATTCCTCAAGCATCTGCTCAACATCGTTATCCCCATTATCAAGGGCTTCAATGGCGGCATACTGTGAGGTTGTGGGGGCGCTCATAATAGCAAACTGATGAATTTTAACCATTTGTCTTATTATTGGGTCGGGTGCGCAGGCAAAGCCCAAACGCCAGCCCGTCATAGAAAAGGTTTTAGAAAAGCCGTTAACAACAACGGTTCTCTCCCTCATTCCTTCAATTTGAGCAATGGAAACGTGTTTTTTTCCGCCGAAGGTAAGCTCGGAATAGATTTCATCGGATAAAACGAAAATGTTTGTACCCTTTAAAACCTCTGCCAGCTTTTCTAAATCCTCCCTTTCCATAATTGCACCCGTGGGGTTGCAGGGGTAAGGGAGAATGAGAAGTTTGGTTTTATCGGTTATTTTTTCCTTTAACTCTTCGGGGGTAACCTTAAACTCGTTTTCAGCCTTGGTTTCGATTATAACGGGAACGCCGCCGGCAAGTCGCGTTATAGGCTCATAGCACACATAGCTTGGCTGAGGGATAATAACCTCATCACCATTTTCAATAATAGCGCGAACGGCAATATCAATAGCCTCACTGCCGCCAACGGTAACGATAATTTCGTTATCGGGCGAATAGGAAAGAGAATATTTCCTGTTCATATACCGGCTAATGGATTCGCGAAGTTTCGCAAGACCCCAGTTTGAGGTATAGCGGGTTTTGCTGTTTTCAAGGGACTGAATACCTGCATGGCGAATGTGCCAAGGTGTAGGAAAATCAGGCTCGCCCACACCAAGGGAAATAACGCTATCCATTTTTTCGGTTAAATCGAAAAATTTCCTAATTCCCGAAGGCTTAACAGAAAGGATTTGGGGATTAAGCAGTTTTTCATAATCCATTAAAGGGACACCTTCCCTCTATCATCTTCATTTGCGGTGCAAAGCTCAACATCAAGCTCCTTATAGCGGCGCAAAACAAAATGGGTTGCAGTGGATACAACCGAGCTGATTGTCGCAAGCTCTTTAGCCACAAACATTGCAACCTGCTGGAAGGTTTTGCCCTTAACTATAACGCAAAGGTCATAACCACCCGACATAAGATAAACTGTTTCAACCTCGGGGTATTTCATAACCCTTTCGGCAATCTGTTCAAAGCCTAAATCAGCCTGGGGGGTAACTTTAAGTTCTATAAGCGCCGAAACATAAGCGCTGTCAAGTTTTTCCCAGTCAATAACGGTTTTGTAGCCGCGGATAAGACCTGCCTTTTCCATTTCGGCAATTTCCGCCCTTACCGCATCTTCGGTTAAACCCGACATAATGCTTAAATCAGCAATAGTATAACGCGCATTGGCACTAAGTAATTTTAAAAGTTTTGTATTCATAAAAATTGCCCTCCGACACTTTTTTTCTATAATAACACATTTTTTAAAAAAATCATAGTATTTTTTATTAAATTATGATATACTTATTTAAATTACTATTAAAGGAGTTTTTTTAATGCGTGCAGTTTTAACTGTTATCGGTAAGGATGCTGTTGGCATTCTTGCAAAGGTTTCGGCAAAATGTGCCGAATGTAATGTAAATGTTGTTGAGGTTACACAGTCGGTTTTACAGGATATTTTTTGTATGATTATGATTTGTGACATTGATAAAATCTCCACCTCTTTTGATGATTTTTCCGAAAAGCTTGACACCCTTGGCAAAGAGGAAAATCTTTCGGTTCGTGTTATGCACGAGGACATTTTTAACTCAATGCATAGAATTTAAGGTGGCATAAATGTTTAACACACACGATATTTTAGAAACAATTACAATGATTCAAGATGAAAATCTTGACATTCGCACCGTTACAATGGGCATTTCCCTGCTTGACTGCGTTGATTCTGACATTGATAAGGCCTGCCAGAAGGTTTATGAAAAAATCACACGCACCGCCAAGGATTTAGTTCCTGTTTGTAACAAAATTGAACATAAATATGGCATTCCGATTATAAACAAGCGCATTGCCGTTACCCCCATTGCAATGCTTGCCGCTGCCTGCCAAACAAGTAAAATTGTGAAATTCGCTGTCACTCTCGAAAAGGCGGCAAGGGCAGTTGGCGTTAACTTTATCGGCGGTTATTCGGCACTTGTTCAAAAGGGCTTTGCTGCAGGCGATTATGCTCTTATTGAAAGCATTCCCGAAGCACTTAGCATTACCGACCATATTTGCGCTTCGGTTAACGTTGGCTCAACAAAGGCGGGCATTAACATGAATGCTGTTTCCATGATGGGCAAAATTGTAAAACAAACAGCCGAGGCAACAAAGGATAGACAGTGCATTGGCGCTGCAAAGCTGGTTGTTTTGTGCAATGCACCTGAGGATAACCCCTTTATGGCTGGCGCATTCCACGGTGTTGGAGAACCCGACTGCGTTATCAATGTTGGCGTTTCGGGCCCCGGTGTTGTTCGTGCCGCTCTTGCAAAATCTGAAGGTCTTGACCTTACAGGCATTGCAGAACTTATAAAACGCACCGCATTTAAAATCACACGCGTTGGTCAGCTTGTAGCAAAGGAAGCCGCAAGTGAACTTGGCGTTCCTTTTGGCATTGTTGATTTATCCCTTGCCCCCACCCCTGCTGTGGGCGATTCGGTTGCCCATATTTTAGAGGAAATCGGGCTGGAGAAATGTGGTGCCTGCGGCACCACCGCAACCCTTGCAATGCTTAATGATGCCGTTAAAAAGGGTGGCGTTATGGCTTCATCAAAGGTTGGCGGATTATCGGGCGCATTTATCCCTGTCACTGAAGATGCAGGAATGATTGATGCCGCTCGCTGTGGCGCTTTAAAAATTGAAAAATTAGAGGCTATGACTGCCGTTTGCTCTGTTGGCCTTGATATGATTAACATTCCCGGTGATACCTCGGCTGAGGTTATTTCGGCTCTCATTGCCGATGAAGCCGCTATAGGTATGGTTAACTCCAAAACCACCGCCGTTCGCGTTATTCCTGCAATCGGCTGTACCGTTGGCGATGAGCTTGACTTTGGCGGTTTACTTGGCGGAGGCCCCGTTATGGCGGTTAACACCTACTCCCCTGCTAAATTCATTCACCGTGGCGGACAAATTCCTGCCCCCATTCAAAGCCTTAAAAACTAAAATAAATATTAAAAGCACCGATTTAAAATCGGTGCTTTATTTTTTTGCATTTTTCATTCCGTTTAAAATGTGAGTTTTTGCCTCCTGCGCTTTATTAAGCGGCAGCGCGGGCAGGCCTTCAAGTTTATAAGGAATTCCAAGTTCCTTATATTTATTTACCCCCATTGTGTGGTAGGGCAAAACATCGAGGGCCTTTAAATTTTTAAGAGTTGCGAGAAACTCGCCAAGCCTCTCTAAATATTCCCTTTTGTCGGTGTAGCCCTCAACGATTATATGCCTGACCCATAGGGGAACATTTTTGGCCTCGAGATATTTAGCAAATGCCAAAACATTCTCATTGCCAAAGCCAGTAAGCTCCTTGTGAATTTTACTGTCAATATGCTTAATATCCAGCATAACAAGGTCGGTCACCGCTAGCAAAACATCCAGCTTTTTAAGGTAAGCCTCATTTTCGGGATTATATGTAATTCCCGAGGTGTCAATGCAGGTGTGAACACCCTGCTCCTTAAAGGCAGTAAACAGTTCTATGAGGAAATCCACCTGCAAAAGCGGCTCGCCGCCCGTAACGGTTAAGCCGCCCTTAGCATAAAAGGCTCGATTTCGCTTAAAATCATCAAGAATCTCATTTACGGTAATTTCGGTGCCGCCTCCCACTCCCCAGGTGTCGGGATTGTGGCAATAAAGACACCGCATAGGACAGCCCTGCAGGAAAAGCACATATCTTATGCCTGGGCCATCAACCGTGCCGAAGGATTCTTTTGAATGAATATAGCCTTTCACTTTAATTACATCTGGTCGTGGAAGGTGCGGGATATAACCTCATCCTGCTGTTCCTTTGTAAGTTTAATAAAGTTAACGGCATAGCCGCTTACTCTAACGGTTAATTGCGGATATTTTTCGGGGTGAGCCTGTGCATCAAGCAGGGTCTCCTTTGAAAAAACATTAACATTCAGGTGATGTCCACCCTGCTTAACATAACCGTCAAGTAAAGAAACAAGATTATCAATTTGATTTTCGGTCGCTTTCATTATTTTCTCCTTATTATAAAACTATTCTTCAGTGTCAAGACCTTCAAAAAGCGTAGGCGACATACAAGCACCGTTTGCGCAGTCAAAGTCAACCTCAATATCTCCCGCAAAAATGCGGTCATCCTTACCGAGAGCTCCAGGGACGATTGAGAAGGTGTTTGAAATGCCATCCTGAGCATCGACAAAGGGCAGCTTTGCAACCGATGCAAGGGAAGCAACGGCACCGTTTGTGTCTCTACGGTGCATGGGGTTAGCACCGGGGGCGAATGCCTCGCCTTTTTTACGACCGTCAGGTGTGGCGCCTGTATTTTTACCATAAACAACATTCGAGGTAATGGTTAAAATCGAGGTGGTGGGAACACTGTTTCTGTAGGTGTGATTTTTTCTGATATGCTCCATAAATCTATGAACGATTTGATAGGCAATGGAGTCAACGCGGTCATCATCGTTGCCGTATTTCGGGAAATCACCCTCAACCTCATAGTCAACAACAATTCCCTGCTCGTTTCTAATTGTCTTAACCTTGGCATATTTAATAGCAGACAGTGAGTCAGCCACAACAGAAAGGCCTGCAATGCCCGTTGCAAACCAGCGGGTTACCTCCTTATCGTGAAGGGCCATCTGGATTTTTTCGTAGCAATACTTATCGTGCATATAATGAATGATATTAAGGGTATGCACATAAACCTTGGCAAGCCACTGCATCATTTGGTCATAGGCCTTCATAACCTCATCGTAATCAAGATACTCGCTGGTTATGGGGCGATATTCAGGGGCAATTTGCTTGCCCGAAATTTCATCAATACCGCCGTTAATTGCATAAAGCAGACACTTTGCAAGGTTGGCTCTGGCGCCGAAGAACTGCATTTCCTTGCCCAGTTTCATTGAAGAAACACAGCAGGCGATGGCATAATCATCACCGTGGTGGAAACGCATTAAATCATCGTTTTCATACTGAACCGATGAGGTTTCAATGGAAATTCTGGCGCAGTAACGCTTAAAGTTTTCAGGCAGCCTTGTGGACCACAAAACGGTGAGATTGGGTTCGGGCGCGGCGCCTAAATTCTCAAGGGTATGAAGATAACGATAGGTCATCTTTGTAACCATATGTCGGCCATCAATGGCAACACCGGCAAGGGATTCGGTAACCCACTGGGGGTCGCCTGAAAATAGAGAGTTATATTCAGGGGTTCTGGCAAATTTAATAAGGCGCAGCTTCATAATAAACTGGTCAACCAGCTCCTGTATTTCGCTTTCGGTGTAGACCCCGTTTTTAAGGTCGCGCTCGGAATAAATATCGATAAACGTTGATGTGCGACCAAGGGACATTGCGGCGCCGTTTTGCTCCTTAACAGCAGCCAAATAGCCAAAATAAAGCCACTGAATTGCCTCTTTGGTATCCTTTGCAGGGCGGGAAATATCATAGCCATAGCTTGCGGCCATTTTCTTTAAATCCTCAAGGGCTCTGATTTGTTCAGATAGCTCCTCACGGGCGCGGATAATTTCCTCATACATTGCAGAACGAGTGGTTTCCTTCTGCTCTGCCTTGTCCTCAATAAGGCGGTCAACACCATAAAGAGCAACACGGCGGTAGTCACCGATAATACGGCCACGGCCGTAGGCATCGGGAAGCCCTGTTATAATGTGACTTGAACGGCAGGCGCGCATTTCGGGGGTGTAAACATCAAAAACACCTGCGTTGTGGGTTTTTCTATGAACGGTAAAGAATTCCTTAACCTCAGGGTCAAGGGTGTAGCCGTTATCGGAACAGGCCTTTTCGGCCATGCGAATTCCACCATAAGGCATCAAGGCACGCTTAAAAGGCTTGTCGGTCTGGAAGCCGACAATCTTTTCCTTTTTCCTATCGAGATAGCCGGGGCCGTGAGAAACAATGGTGGAAATCACCTTGGTGTCCATATCAAGAACACCGCCTGCTTCCCTTTCCTGCCGATTTAGCTCGGTCACCTGCTCCCACAAATCCATCGTATCCTCTGTGGGGCCCACAAGAAAGCTTTCATCCCCATCATAGGGCATAAAATTGTGCTTAATAAAGCTTCTAACATTTATTTCTTTAGTCCAAGTACCCTCTTCAAAGCCTTGCCATTCTTCGAACATTTTAAATGTCAATTTAAAATCCTTCTTTCACTTTTTTGAACATCTTTTCTACATTTAAAAGTATAACATAAAACACGCTGTAAGTATAGTAGAAAAACCTTGCAAAAATTTAAAATAAATATTTGAAAATTTAGCAAATATATCAAAAATTAGTAATGATTATCGTTTTTATTTTAACAAACTTTTTATTTTTTCTCAAATTTAATTTAAGAAAAAAAGAAATGCCAAATAAAACGAAAAAAAATTAGATTTTTTATAAAAACAAACATTTATTTTAAAGTATTATTTTCTTTACTATATTATATAACAAATCAAAAGAATTTTCAAGAGCAACCGGCCGCTTACTAAAGCGTATAATAAAAATTGAGTGTTCATAACTCAAATCCGTTATGAACACTCAAAATGGTCGGAGTAGCGTTATAGTAATCAAGCGTAAACCCGCATAAATACTAGGTTTTCCGCAGTTATAAACAGTACAAAGGTCTTAATTACTATGATTAAGTGGGTTCGGCAATTGATAAATTGTTGTGAATGTTTTTGGGAAGATTGTTGATTAATAGAGGAAAATTAAATGCTATTATCGAAAAGCATCAATACTCAAATCCGTTTTTATTATGTATTTTCTGTCGTAATTATCATAAAGAATGAATTCTACTTTATCGTTAGGATTACAAATTGCAGACAAATTTTGTTTACAATAACTTTTATAAATATCTTGCTCAACGATATCTATATTTTTCGTTGTTGCTGGCGGCAAAGTTAATTCTTTTAAACCATCAAAGTATTCGACGTGAAGTACATGTGTGTCTATACAGCAAATCATTCTTGTTATTACAACTGTTCTAAGCGAATTGTTAGATAGGTAAATTTTGAAATTTGGTAACATTTCAAAATAGGTCTGTATTTTTCTTGTTTTATCCCAAAGATTCAACCAAATACCAACAATACCAACAATTGTTGCTAACGTAGTTCCAATTGCAGAAAGCGCGTTCCAATTCATAAACGATCACCTCTATAATCTTCCAATGCTTTTACTTCTTTACTATTTTTTCTACAAATAGGACAACTACTTCCTTTATTTCTATTCTTGATAGTTGCCTGCCATTCGTGACCATTGTCACATTTCCACCATACTTTTTTACTGCTGTTAGCTGTAAAGTTTTCTGGCTTTAATTCGCCATTTTTTTCATAATTCCAATCTTTCGCCAGAGTAGGATTAACCGTTCGTAAATCATTTTCACCTTTAATAGCAAGCCTGCCAGAACAATATGGGCACCCCTTACCGTTATTTCTACTATATATCGCCGCCTGCCATTCGTGACCATTGTCACATTTCCACCATACTTTTTTTCCACTATTCGTTGTAACATGTTCCGGTTTTAAGTTGCCGTTTTTTTCAGAGTTCCATTCTTTTGCTAGCTCTAAATTAGAAAACAAAAGAGAATTTTCTTTTTCTGTGTATTCTCGTAAGTTTTCTATGAAAATTGCATCTCTTTCAAGGTTAACATCAACGCTCGATCCAATTATCTCGCTTAAAATTTCTTTAAGTATTTTGGGCAAATCCTTTTGTCCTTTTTGAACAATATAATCTTTGGAACTATTATTTAACGGAGGCAAGCCTTCTCTTATTCTATACAGTTTAATCCCATCTTTTTTACACTTTTGATTTTTTTCTAAATCTTTTTTTGTTTTGTTTTTATGCCAAAGGTATCCATCATATTCAATGGCGATTCTTTTTGATGGAATATAAATATCTAATTCGTATCCGTTCTCTTTGTATAGATGAATCACCTCTAAATCGTATTTTTTAAGATAATACAAAATCGCATACTCGGGAAGAGAAGTTTTTCGTTCGGAATTACAAATAGGGCACCCACATCCCGTGTTTCTATGGAGAATCGTTGCTTGCCATTCGTGACCTTTGTTACATTTCCACCATACTTTTTTGTTGCAATTAGGCAATATATCTGTAGGTGTTAATCCATTGTTTTTTTCATAATTCCATTCTTGTGCTAAGGTTGGATTAACCGTTTGTAAGTCGTTTTCCCCCTTAACAGCAAATCGACCAGCACAGTAAGGGCATCCGTTTCCGTTGTACCTACTTTGTATTATTGCTTGCCATTCATGACCTTTACTACATTTCCACCAGACTTTCTTTCCACTACTAGGCAATACATCCTTGGGCGTTAATCCATTGTTTTTTTCATAATTCCATTCTTGTGCTAAAGTTGGATTAACTGTTTGTAAATCATTATAGCCTTTAATAACTAATATTCCTGCGCAATATGGGCATCCTTTACCACTATGTCTATTATATATAGTCGTTTCCCATTCGTGTCCTTTATTGCACTTCCACCATACTTTTTTATTACTTCCAAGGGTTAATTGAGCGGGGTCAAAATTTAATTCGTTATTCTTTCCCCAATTCCATTCTGCCATCAGTTCGGCATTATCAATTACGTATTTCTTTTCTGCCATAACCTTGGCACCTCGCTTTTATAAATATCTTTTATGATATTATACCATAAATTTCTTCTATAGTAAATATGCACTGTTTTATGATAACAGCAAACAAGAAAGGAGTGATGTTATTTGTTTGTTTAATAATTTTGAGTCAGTAAAAATCGACAGAAGAATGTGAAAAAGCATAAAAAGCGTTTATAAAAAGAAAATGCCGAAATCGGAATTTTGCAAAATTTTATAAATTAGTCTGCGAAGCAGACACCGAACTTCTTCACTATTCACTATTACTTATTACTTCCAAAAATCCTCTATCCAAAACGTAGAGAATAGTGAAGAGTGAAAAAGTAAAAATCCCCATTCTTACGAATGAGGATTTTTGGTGCGGGTGACAGGACTTGAACCTGCACGCGTGAGCGCTAGCTCCTAAGGCTAGTGCGTCTGCCAATTCCGCCACACCCGCACGTATTAACTTTTTAAACGACATTTTAGTTTAAAACGGCAGCCGCACTCCGTTACTCTTGCGGTGCCCGGCGTTTATCTTCGGTGGTAAACCACCTTGAACACTGCCGACCGCGGCGCCTTTTCAGCATTTGCTTCATCCTCCACCGGAGGCGCAAATTCTGAAAACTGCCAATTCCGCCACACCCGCACGTATTAACTTTTTAAACGACATTTTAGTTTAAAACGGCAGCCGCACTCCGTTACTCTTGCGGTGCTTTACAATTTTAACAAGTAGAACTGAATTTGTCAAGTGCGCATTTAATAATTTTTATTCATATCCTTCTTGCGTTTTGAGAAACTTTATGCTACAATCAAGACACACCTTTTTAGGAGGAATTTTAATGAGTTTAATTGATTATGTAAATATAAAGCAGGGCACCGATTCGGTTATGCGTTTTTCAAACGGAAACACCCTGCCACTGGTTCAGCGCCCCTTTGGGTTTGCTTCCTTTGTTCCGCAAACCAACGCTTCCCGTGGTTCTTGGTTTTATCATCCCACTGACCACTCCTTTGAGGGCTTCCGCCTTACCCACCAGCCCTCACCCTGGATTGGAGAGCACGGCGCCATTGTTATGCATCCGCAAATTCAAAATCCCACTGCCGATAACTACCGCATTTGGTCGGGCATTGACCCTAAGGCAGCCACATTGCAGCCACATTATATGCACTACTACTTAAATCGCAGTTTTTGCGATTATGAGCTGACCCCCACCGAATACGGCGCATGTATAAGATTAGCATTTCACAAGGATTTTGACCGTTTCTTCTCGGTTTATCCTATAAGTGGAGAAAACGAGTTTAGATACTGCAAGGAATGCAACAAGTTATTCGTTTCAACAACCTGCGACACCTTGGAATCAAGCGATGCAGGTAAATTAAAAGCATATTTTGTTTTTGAGTTTGAAGATGGCGCAATTGATGCCGAAAATACCCTTGCCGAGCAAATGGACACTTTGTCTAAAACAAAGGCCACTGAAATTAGCGGCGGAAGGGTTGCAATTCATTTGGCTCTTGCTAAAAAGACAACCGAAATTAGAATGGCAACCTCATTTATAAGCTATGACCAGGCTTTAATCAACCTTAAAAATGACAGCGATTACAAGGATTTTGATGACCTTAAGGAAAAGAACGCCGCCATTTGGGAGGAATATTTAGGCCGAATTACCATTGATGCCGAGGAGCAACAGCTTAAAACATTTTACAGTTGTCTTTACAGAGCCCTCCTTTTCCCCCACAAGGCCTATGAAATTTCCAGTAAGGGCGAGCCTGTTCACTATTCCCCCTGTGCCGATAAAGTTATTGCGGGCTACCGCTACACCGACAACGGCTTTTGGGACACCTACCGAACGGTTTATGCCCTTTTAACCCTTGTTGCACCCGAAGAATGCAAGGAAATGCTTATTGCCTTTGTTCAGGAATATATTGATGGCGGCTGGCTCCCCTGCTGGACTGCAGGAACGGCCAAAAAATGTATGCCTTCAACCGGAATTGATGCTGTTATTGCCGATGCAGCGGTTAAAAATATGCTTGATGGCGAGTGGCTGGAAAAGGCCTTTGAGGGCATGGAAAAGCACGCTAATAACGACTGCCCCATTAATGGTTACGGTCGAGATGGCTGCAGCAAATATTTGCAGCTTGGCTACGTTCCCTTTGATGCCTTTAACGAGAGCGTTAATTTAACCCTTGATGCCGCTTATTTTGATTTCTGCCTTTCAGTTGTAGCCGGAAAGCTTGGCTACAATGATAAAAAAGAAATGTATCTTGAGCGCTCAAAGAGATATGCTAATCTCTTTGACAAAAACTATGGCTTTATGCGCGCTAAGGATTCGGCAGGCAATTTTAGAAACGAGGAGTTCTCCCCCATTTCCTGGGGTGGAGATTACACCGAGGCGGCTGCCTGGCAAACAAGTTTTGCCGTTCAGCACGATATTGAGGGGCTTGCCGCCCTTCACGGCTCCAAAGAGGCGTTGCTTAAAAAGCTTGATAAGTTGTTTGCAACCGAGCCTGAATATTTAGTTGGTGGTTACGGTTTTGAAATTCACGAAATGGCCGAAATGGCGGATGACAACTGGGGTCAGTGCGCTATTTCAAATCAGCCCTCCTTCCACATTCCTTTTATGTACGCCTATTTGGGACAGCCTGAAAAAGCAAGCTACTGGGTAGAGCGCGTTTGCGCCGAAGGCTTTTCGGCAAATGATGATGGCTTCCCAGGGGATGAGGACAACGGCTCGACCGCAGCTTGGTACATTTTTGCGAGCCTCGGGCTCTACCCAATTTGCCCTGGCAAGGCGGAATACACCGTTACAAAGCCACTAGTTAAAAACGCAAAAATTCTCGGCAAAAAACTTGAACTTTCAAACGCTCAAAATGTTATTTCCCACGATGAGCTTTTAAAAAGAATGAAATAATTTAAACTTAAAGCACCGAGACTACAATTTCGGTGCTTTTTTCTATTAAAAACTATTTTTTCAAATCTTTTTATTGACTTTAAATGTTAAAGATAATATAATATATAAAATATAAATAAAAATGGAGAGGTATTTTTATGGCTTACTATTTCAATGACGTTTCACACACCTTTAATGAGTATCTTTTAGTGCCCGGCTATTCTTCTGCCGAGTGCATCCCCGCAAACGTGAGTTTAAAAACTCCTCTTGTTAAGTTTAAAAAGGGTGAAAAGCCTGCAATCCAAATGAACATTCCCATGACCTCTGCAATTATGCAGTCGGTTTCCGGCGAAAAGCTTGCAGTTGCTCTTGCCCGTGAAGGCGGCGTTTCCTTTATTTTCGGCTCACAGTCAATTGAGGATGAGGCCGCAATGGTTGCCCGCGCAAAGAACTTTAAGGCAGGCTTTGTTGTAAGTGATTCAAACATTCGCCCCGAGCAAACCCTGGCTGATATTTTAGAGCTTAAAGAGCGCACAGGTCACTCCACCGTTGCTGTTACTGCCGATGGCACCGCAACAGGTAAGCTTATGGGTATTGTTACCAGCCGTGATTATAGGGTAAGCCGTATGTCTCTCGACACAAAGGTTAGCGAATTTATGACACCTTTTGCTGACCTTATCTGCGGCGACAAGAACACCACCTTAAAGGAAGCCAACAACATTATTTGGGATAACAAATTAAACGCACTTCCCATTGTTGATGATAACGGCAACCTTTTGTACATTGTTTTTAGAAAAGACTATGATTCCCACAAGGAAAACCCAAACGAGCTGCTTGATGCCGACAAGCGTTACATTGTTGGCGCAGGTATTAACACTCGCGATTATGAAGAAAGAATCCCCGCCCTTGTTGAGGCAGGCGCCGATGTTCTTTGCATTGACTCCTCTGAAGGATTCAGCGAATGGCAGAAGCGTACCTTACAGTTTGTAAGAGAGAAATACGGCGATACCGTTAAAATCGGCGCAGGTAATGTTGTTGATAAAGAAGGCTTTTTGTTCCTTGCCGAATGTGGCGCTGACTTTGTTAAGGTTGGTATCGGCGGTGGCTCCATTTGCATCACCCGCGAAACCAAGGGTATCGGCCGTGGACAGGCTACTGCCCTTATTGATGTTTGCGCCGCAAGAGATGAATATTATGAGAAAACCGGCATCTATGTTCCCGTTTGTTCCGATGGTGGTATTGTTCACGACCATCATATGACTTTAGCCCTTGCAATGGGCGCCGACTTCCTTATGCTCGGCCGCTACTTTGCAAGATTTGATGAGAGCCCCACAAGCAAAATTGCCATTAACGGAAACTACTACAAGGAATATTGGGGTGAAGGCTCCAACAGGGCTAGAAACTGGCAGCGTTACGACCTTGGCGGCGATAAGAAGCTATCCTTCGAAGAGGGTGTTGACTCCTATGTTCCCTATGCCGGAACACTTAAGGACAACGTAGGTCTTTCTTTAAGTAAGGTGCGTTCCACCATGTGCAACTGTGGTGCACTCACCATTCCCGAGCTCCAGAAAAAGGCAAAGTTAACCCTTGTTTCTGCAACAAGTATCATTGAAGGTGGCGCCCACGATGTTATTCAGAAGGACACCACCACAAACGCCATTAAATAAAAGTGTTGACAAAACACCCTGTTTAATGGGATAATAGGGTAGAGCAAATAATCCGAACCCGCCTCAAAGTGGCTTATTTCGGCGCTTTTTACCCAATCCATTCTTGTAAGGTGTCACCTTACTGCGCCTGTACTGAATAAAAATCACTCGAAATCTTCTCTCTTTGAGGTCAAAGATTTTTGAAAGAGCGGATTTTCGTTCAGACGCGGCACAAAACGCAGTTAATCCTGATGGATTAACGAGTATTTTAACAAAGTATGAGCGAAAATCCGCCTTTTAAAAACAGAGTTTGGATTATTTGCTCTACCCTAATAGGTGATTTATAGAATGAGAGTTATTGCAGGTATTGCAGGCGGCAGAAAAATCGCCAGCCTTCCGGGGCTTGATGTGCGCCCAACTGCCGAAAAGGTTAAAGAGGCAATTTTCAGTTCCATTCAGTTTGATTTGGAGGGTCGCCGCTTTCTCGATTTGTTCGCAGGCTGCGGCCAAATGGGGATTGAGGCGCTGAGCCGCGGGGCAAAAAGCGCTACCTTTGTAGATAATTCTGCAGTTCATTTAAGAACCGTTAAGGAAAACCTTGCGGCCACCGGTCTAGAGAGCGGTGCAAAGGTTGTTTGTGCTGATTTTGCTTCATTTCTTGCTACCTGTTCTGACACCTTTGATATTGCTTTTTTAGACCCACCTTATTATGAAGGGCTTACTGGCGATGCCCTTTTAAAAACCTGTCAGGTTATGAGTGCCTTTGGCAAAATTCTTTGCGAACATCCAAAGGAAATTTCGTTGCCTGATACTGTGAATGATTTTTACTGTTATAAAGAATATAATTACGGCAAAATTGTTATCTCGGCTTATAGGAGGAAGGAAAATGAATAAATCCTTAGCCATTTGTCCGGGCAGTTTTGACCCCGTAACCCTTGGTCACCTTGATGTTATTTCCCGCGCTTCGGCAATGTTTGAAAAGGTTATTGTGGTAATTTTAAAGAATTCAAACAAAACCTATTCCTTCTCCCCAGAAGAGCGTGCCGAGCTTCTTAAAAAAACCATTAAAGCTACAGGCCTTAACAATGTTGAGGTTGATGCTTACGATGGTCTTTTAGCGGATTATGCAAAAAAACACGGCGCCAAAATCATTTTAAAGGGTTTAAGGGCAATGTCCGACTTTGAATATGAATTTCAAATGGCGCTTGCCAATAAGAAGCTAAACCCCGATATTGAAACGGTTTTCATAACCACTGCAGCGGAAAATATGTATTTAAGCTCCAGCATGGTTAAGCAAATTGCAAGCATGGATGGTGACATTTCGGGATTTGTTCCGAGTGTTATACATAAAGACATTTTAGAGCGACTAAGTAAAAAGAAAGGATGAATATAAAATGACCGTAGAAGAATTATTAGAGCAGTTTGACGAGGTGCTTGACAGCGGCGTTAAAATCCCCGGCAAAAAGACTATCGTTGACATTGAGCAAATCCGCGCAGTTATCGATGATATCCGTCTTAATATCCCCAGCGAAATCAAGCAGGCACGCGGCATTGTTGCCGACCGTGCTGAAATCATCACCAATGCAAAGCGTGAGGCCGATGGCATCATCAATGCCGCAGAGGAGCGCGCAAAAGCAATGGTAGCACAGGAAGAAATCACAAAGTTAGCTCAGGCAAAGGCAAGCGAAATCATTGCTAATGCTCAGGCAAAGAGCCGTGAAATGAAAAAGGCTGCTCAGGATTTTGTTGATGACATTATGCGCCGTGCAGACGAAGGTCTCACCGCAAACCTTGGCGAGGTTAGAAAGACCCGCGCTGCTTTAAAACAGCAAATGCCCGTTTCTAAGAACGACTAATTAAAAACTTGATTTTTTAAACCCCGCAGTAATACTGTGGGGTTATTTTTTGCCTTTTTGGGAAATAATAACCCCAAAAAGGCGGTGCTTAAAATAGAAAAATTACTTAAAAACTTTGAAAACACACTTTTAAAATCTGAACTCAGTGAAAACCTTGCGCTTATTAAGGAAATTTTTAAAAAGGATGACATTTTGCGCATTAGAGAAATTGAAACGGGTGGTTCTCACCCAGTTCGTGCCGCCGTTTTCTTTATGGATTCAATGATAAACACCCTTGTTTTAAACGAATCCATTGTTAAGCCACTACTGCTTTGTGAATGCAACGGTAAAAAGGAAAGTATTGTTGATTTTCTAACCCAGCGGGTGCTTTTTGCCGCCGAGGTTAAAAAGCATAAGACCCTTGCTCCCTTACTTCGAAACCTGCTTTACGGCGACACCGTTGTGCTTTTTGAAGGCTCAACCGAGGGGCTGAGCATAAACACAAAGGGCTGGCGCACAAGGGGTATAAGCGAGCCTGAAAACGAACGGGTTTTGCAGGGACCCCGCGAGGGTTTTGAAGAGGCGGTAATGCTCAATGTCGCTCTGCTTCGCCGAAGGCTTCCAACCCCTGATTTTTGCGTTGAAACCCTAACGGTTGGGCGGCGCACCGACACCGGTGTTTTTATATGCTACCTTGATTCAGTTGTGAATAAAAGTGCCCTTTCCACCCTTAAACAAAAGCTTAAACGCATTGATATTGATGGGGTTTTAGACAGTAATTATATTAACGAGTTAATAAATGAGCATCCGAATTCATTACTCAAAACAGTAGGCAGTACCGAGCGCCCCGATGTTGCTGTTGCAAGAATTTTAGAGGGCAGAATTGCAGTTATGGTGGATGGTACACCTGTGGTGCTCACCCTCCCCTACCTTTTCAGCGAAAATTTCCAAGCCGATGATGATTACTACACAAACCATTTTTTAGGCACCCTTGGTCGTATGCTCCGCTACCTTTGCTTTATTCTCGCAATAAGCGTGCCTGCTGTTTTTTTAAGTCTCATAACCCATCACACCGACCTGCTTCCGACCTCCTTTTTAATAAGTGTTTGTTCGGCAAGAAACTCGGTTCCCCTTTCTTCCCTGGTTGAATGTGTACTGCTCATTTTAATTTTTGAAATTCTAAAGGAAACGGGGCTTAGAATGCCTCAGGGTGTGGGTCACGCGCTAAGCATTGTGGGCGGTCTTGTTGTGGGGCAGGCGGCGGTTGAGGCGAGAATTGTGAGTGCGCCAATGCTCATTATCATTGCCCTTTCAGGCATTGCGGGGCTAATGCTCCCGCGGCTTCGCGGGGTTATTTTCTTTTCTCGCCTGGGCCTCGTTATTCTCTCCCATTATTTAGGACTTTTAGGCTTTTTCGCAGGCATTACGGCACTGCTTATTCACATTTCATCCCTTTCCTCTTTCACTGTTGATTACACCTCATCTATCATAAATCCAAAACTTCAAAGCCTTAAGGACACACTAATAAGGGCTTCCTGGCGAAATATGATAACCCGCCCCACGAAATTGAGCAAAAACAAAATAAGGAAGGGTAAAAAATGAAAAGAATAATCTTCACTATGGCTTTGCTTTTAACCTTTCTTTGCGGCTGCAGTAAGCTTTATTACGAGCCCGAGCAAACGGTTATCATTTCAGCAATAGGAATAGACCCTGCGGAAAACGGCATTTTTTTAACGCTGGAAACGGTAGATACATCAAGCCCCGATGGTGGGCTTGAATATTCTAAAAAGATTTTAACAGCTAGCCGAAAGGACTGTGAAGGTGCATTTTTATCCCTTCAAAAATCCCTTGGAAATAGACTTTCTGCCGAACACTGCGCCCTTGTTATTAAGGGTGAGGGTGTAAATGAGGACTTGCTTTATGAAACCCTTATATATTTAAGAGATGCACAAAATTTAAGCCAGAACACAAAAATTGTTTCAAGTGCCAGTGGCGGCAAAATGCTACAGCTTAAAAGCCGAACAGGTCAGGCGGTGGGCTACGATGCCGTTAAAATCCTTAATATGCAGGAAAATAAAAACAACCTTCTAAAATGCAACCTTTATTCGGTTTTAAGCGCACTGCACAGCGGTTCCCCCCTCACCCTTCCCGTTTTTGAAACCGAGAACGATAACTATTTTTTAAAGGGGGAAAGCAATGAATAAGACTATTTCCGCAAAGCTGACCTGTTCACTGACCTGCCTTTTCACCCTTGGTAACGCCATCATTTTTTTACCCAAAGGTGCCGGTGGCGGTGGTGCCCTTTTAGGACTGATTTTAAGCTTTGCCGTGGGCTTTATAATGTTGCCTATCTTTAGAAGTTTTGACTATGTAACCTTTTTTTCTAAAAAATCAGGGAAAATTGGCGCCATTTTTTTGTGCCTTTTTGCACTGATTTGCGCCATAAATTCGGCAGGAGATTTTTCTCTTGTTGCAAACAAGAAAATTTTAAATAATGAAAACTATTTTATCTTTTCTCTTATTTTTTCTTCTCTTGTCTTTTTACTTTTAAGGGCGCAAAAGCAGGTTATCTTTAAAATCAGTTTAATCTTTTTGGTTCTAATAATTTTTTCACAGCTAGTGCTTTTCCTACTTTCGGCAAATCAGTTTAACCTTAATAATTTAAAGGAACTCAAATTTTCGGGTGCTTTTACCGGTGGGCTTTTCTTTTTTTCAAAAAGCATTGCTCCAACACTGCTTTTGCCCTTTATTATAAAGCCTGAAAAAAGCACTCCAAGGGGTGTTGCCCTTGGAATGCTTTTCGCCATTTTACTGATTTTGTTTCCCCTTTTACAGGTCATTTTAATTTTCGGTTTTCCCTACGGTGCAAGCCTTGATTTTGCTTTTTTATCGGTTTTAGACACCGTTTCTTTGGGGCTTAAATTCAGTCGCCTTGAAGGGCTTGCATATATCATTTTCTTTTTCGGCGCGCTGATTAAGTGTGCTGTGTGCCTTATTTGCGCAAAAGAAATTTTAAACCTTGCCTTTAAAAAGCCCATAAAGCACCTGCCGCTTGTTCTTTCAATAATTCTTTTTATAGTAATAATTTTAAGCTGGACAGTTATAAAATTCGGCGCTCTTTTTAATTTGATTATTGCTATTTCGGCTCTTATCTTTATCCTTGCGGCTGTCCTTTTAAAAAGTCGTACTCATTTCCAATGTAAAACCAAGTAACAGGACCAACGGCGCCCGTTGGGTCAAGACCATAAAGACTTTGAAATGTTCTGACAGCTTCGGCCGTTGCAGGGCCAAAAATTCCATCCACCGAAATTTTGGGGATTTGGGGAATGTTATCGGCAATGAAGGATAGATAGGTTTGCAAATCTCTCACATCTTCATTTTGCAAACCCTCTGACAAAAAGTAACCAGGGTACGCCTTAGCAAGACCACTGCTGTAATCGGCAGGCAAGGAACTTCTTGTGTCATTATAAACCGAGCGCAGCTTGTTCCAGGTTGCTTCATCCACAATCCCTGTCACATTAAGTCCGTAAAAGGTTTGAAAATTACGCACGGCATTTTCGGTGTTCGCGCCAAAGACCGAGTCAATAGGGAACACATTAAGTGACGGATTAAAATATGCGATAACATTAAGGTAATACTGGATTGTTGTAACCTCAATGCCGCTATCCCCCGTTCTAATATCGCTGCCAAAAGGAACACTCGCTTCATCAATTGTAACACCAAGGCTATCAAGCTCGGCAAGGCGTTTTACACCCACATAATACCGCTTTATTTTATACCAGGTGGCTGAATCCACCACGCCTGTGACGGGCAGAAAAAAGACCTCCTGAAATTTTCGCACGGCGTTTTCGGTTTGCACATTAAAAATTCCGTTTAGCTCACTAATTCTCGGTATTGCGGGATAGTTCCTTGCTATGGCGTTTAGCTGCACCTGCAAAATGCTCACATCGTTTCCCGCATCTCCAAGGCGAAGCGGAGTACCAGGGTAGGATGAATCAATGTCGGCAACGGGGACATTTTCAACAATGTTAATATCGTTGCCGTAATAATTTTGCAAAATGGCATAAGGCGTTAAGCCCTGCTCTGCAAGGGTTACTGTGCCCCACTGTGAAAGACCATCACAGGTTGAGGTAGTGCCGTTGCAAAACTGCGTAAAAAGTGGCTCAACCGAGCCTTGCCGCACCACATAGCTGTCAAAAATCTCATCAACAATTTGGGATATGTTCTCAAAAACGCTTCTATCCCGAACAAAGGCCTGGTCAAAGGCGGTTGTGTTGGTTATATCAAAATCGTAGCCACGGGAGGGATACCACTCGGTGTAAATTCGGTTAAGGGCAAAGGAAATAATCGCATAAATGTTGGCTCTAAGCGCATTTTCGGGCCAGGTGGGATAAATTTCGCTGGATGCCACATTTTTTATATATTCGGTAAAGGGCAGGGTAATGTTTTCGGCGGTGGCGGTCGGGGCGCCAAGGTGCACCGTTATCTCCTCGGGAATTTTAGGGTTTAAAATCATTTCATCACCTCAAAGCTCATATGTGTTTTGTGTGTCGTAATTTGTGCCACTGCTTCCGTTTGCCGCCGAATTCGACAGCATATCAACCGTTTGCAGGGAGGTTACACCATCAAAAATCGGCACCGAATTTATTCTTGTTGTTTTAAAGCCAGACCTTGCAGCCTCAATGTCATAAAGGCTGAAGGTGGCGGTACCGCTCTCACTTGGAGACTCCGACAAAATACGGCGCGGAGCAGGAAGTGACAGCACGGCTGTGTGACCATTTTCATCTGTTCTAAGCGTGGAAACAAGGACACCACTTTCATTTTCATAAACCTTTATCTCGCCGCCGCTTAAGGGGAATGCCCCTCTCGCAGTTGTTAAAATCACAATAAGGTTCCCCTGCCCCGAGCTACTGTCATCGGTAGGATATTGGGGCAAAGGGGCGGCTGTCATAACACTTTTTGAATACATTTCAAGCATTTCATTTTTATAATCATCAATTGATTTTTTAGTCATAAAAAAACACCCTCTCATACCAAGGTATGAAAGGGTGTTTCATTTTGTTATTCTACTGCGATTTTGACTTCTTTCTCACATCTTCCTGCACAATATAATAAATTGTTGCAGCTGTGGGAACACCGAGAAGCATTCCGAGAACGCCCATTATTCCACCGCCAATGGTAACTGCGGCAAGAATCCAAATTGCGGGAAGCCCCATTTTAGAGCCCACAACCTTTGGATAAATAAGGTTACCCTCGATTTGTTGTAAAACAATGATGAAAATGAGAAATATGAGTGCCTTTATGGGTGAGACCATTAAGATTAAGAACGCGCCCACAATGGCACCAATGTAGGCGCCTGCAATAGGGATAAGCGCAGTAAACGCAATAAGAGCGCTTATCATGGGAGCATAAGGAAGCCTTAAAATAAACATACCCACCATACAAAGTACACCTAGAATCAGCGCCTCAATGCACTGACCAGAAATGTAGTTGTGAAAGCATCTATTAGCAATGCTCAGAACATACTGAATTTTGTCAAACCAGCTGCTTTTAAGATAAATTCCCATGGTGCGGTTAATCTGCTCGCCAAGCTTTTCCTTTGAGAAAAGAATGTAACCCGAGAAAATAATGCTTAAAAAAGCGGTAACAACCCCCGAGAAAACCGAGGTTACAATGTTAACTGCAACACCCAAAACATCACCAAACCCGCCTGTAACTGCCGAAACAATCTTATCAATTTGGGTTTTGAAATCAATGGCTGAAAGCACACTGATAACATCATCGGAAAGAATTTCGGTTTTATCAAACCAAGCAATGGTATTTTGAAGGGCTGTGGGCAGCTGCTGAATAAGCATTTCGATTGCCGAAATGAGCTGAGGCAAAATGAGCCATAAAACAATCGAAATAATTGCTGCAAGAGTTAAAAAGGCAAGTAAAATTGAAACGGGCCTTTTAATGGTTATAAAAAATTTCTTTTTTGGGCTCTTGAAAATATGTCGCTCGTAAAAGTTCATTAGTATGTTAAGAACAAAGGCAATGGCGCAACCTATAAAAATTGGTGAAGCAGCGCCTAAAATCTTAACTAAAATGTTGCCTAGCCCCGGCAAAAAAGAAATGCACAAATAAAAGACAAGTGCAGTAACCCCAACCCTGAAACAGGTTTTCCAATCAATCTTCATTTTTATCTCCAATAAATTTATTTTTTATCTTTGAAAGGCGATTTCTGACCCTCGCCCAATTCTTTTTAATAAACTTAGAAAACGGATTGCTTATAAAAAAAACATAAAGTTTAAAGAAAAAACTGCCACATTCAATTTCTTTACCGTTTTTGTTAACCGAAACTAAAATGCCGATGATTTGCTCATCTCTAATTCCCTTTTCGTTTGCATACTGATTATCCCCCGACATTACATAGCTATCTGGCATAACCTTTATAACTCTGTGAAGCACAAAACCGCCGTTTTCCCTGCGATAAAGGCAGGCATCATATTTTTTAAGTCTGCCTTCGGGCTTTTTAATGGTGACACTGTCACTGCCGCCGATAATGACAGGCTGCATGCTTACTCCCTCGGGAATAAAGGTGACCTTGCCATCTGCCTTCAGCATTTCCTCAATAACAGGCAGCATTTCGCTTAAATGAAATTTAGGCATTGTTTTCTGTCCTTTTCATTGTGTTGTAGGAAAGCAGTGCGGCTTGCCTACTTATGTTACAGCCCATTTTATAAACGGGAACATTTGAGAGAATGTCATCAAGAAGTTTTAAAAACTTATCAAGTTTATCTTCACTTAGCCGATGAATTGTTTGCCTTAAAATAGGCACAATTGCCTCCTCGGCTGAAATTCTTTCTATAACATTTTCCTCACTTCTGTGAATGAGGCAAATTCCACCCAGCTTTACCTTTTCGTTTTTACTCAAATCCTCCTTGCCGCTAAAAGGAGTGCCGTAAACAAAAAGCTCGTTATTTACTTTTCTTATTGCAGGCTTATCATCATTTATGATATAGGTGCCATCAATATGCTCACACCAAAGGTGGGTGTGGGTTGATTTGCCTGTGCCTGAATCGGCCGAGAAAAGGTAGGCATAACCATCCTTCACAACACCCGAGGCATGCAGCATTATTCCACCGAAATCAATAAGCTGTGTATAAAAAAAGCTGCCCGCACTAAGATATTCCGCAATTTCTTCGGTCAAATTCGGATAGCGTTTTAAAATCCCTACAATTTGTCTTTCAGAAACCCTCACAGTAATATCAGGTGCACTATTAAGTTGTGAGCTATCCTCATAAGGAACACACTGCTTTAAAAGCCTTTCGCTTTTAACATCAATGTCAACCTGCAAATCGGCAATTTTAAGTCTTTTCATCTATTACCTTTTCCTCAAAAAATAACAAAATGCGGCAACTAAATTTTTAAAGTCGCCGCATTACTTTTTAATTAGATGGAAATTTCATGAGCAATATCGTACAACTCGTGATCAAATTTTCTTTCCATTGAAAGAGCTTCGTAAATATCGAAGTCAACAATTTTATTGTCGGTGAAGGAGATAACGCGGTTACCGATGCCCTGAACAAGAAGTTCAACGGCGGCATAACCCATTCGGCTTGCCATAACACGGTCGCGAACGGTGGGTCTTCCTCCACGCTGAACGTGGCCGAGAACCGTTGCACGGGTTTCGATGCCGGTTTTGTCCTCAATTTCTTTGGCAATGTATTTTACCTTGCCAACGCCCTCGGCAACAATGATGATAAAGTGCTTTTTGCCGGTTTTCTTGGCCCTCAGCATTTTTTCAACGATTTTATCCACACTATATTCAACCTCAGGAACAAGGATAGCAGCCGCACCTACGGCAATGCCTGTTCTGAGTGCTAAATAGCCTGCACCTCTTCCCATAACCTCAACAACACTGCAACGGGCATGGGACTGCGCGGTGTCGCGCAAGCGGTCAACCATTTCCATCGCGGTGTTCATCGCGGTGTCGAATCCAATGGTGTAATCGGTTGAGGAAATATCATTATCAATGGTTGCAGGAATACCAACGCAGGGAACACCGTGCAAGGACAGGTCACGAGCGCCACGGAAGGTTCCGTCACCACCAATGGTAACAATGCCGTCAATACCGTGTTTTTTACAGGTTTCAACCGCTTTCATAATGCCCTCTTCAGTTTTGAATTCGGGGCAGCGTGAGCTGTAAAGCACTGTGCCGCCTCTATGAATGATTTCAGAAACGGAACGCAGGTTAAAATCAATAATTTCACCATTTATAAGGCCGGTGTAACCACCCACAATACCAACAACCTCAATGCCCTTGCTAAGAGCAGCACGAACAACGGCACGAACAGCCGCATTCATTCCCGGGGCGTCACCACCGCTTGTTAAAACACCAATTTTTTTAATACTCATTTTAATATCACTCCAAGGAAATCGCAATAGAATTATTATATACTATAATTCTTAATTATTCAACTGATTTTACATTATTTTTTCCAATTATTTCGGCAATTTTTTCTTTTTTAGGGTCATTTGTGCCGAGCCACATATTTTTTGGGGCCGAAAAACGCTTGTTATCCTCCACGCTGTAAATAAAAACCGGCACATTCCCATTTGAATTTTGCAAAACTGCCTTCACCTTTTCAAAGTCGGGGCAGGTCATATTTTGAACCCTCAAATAAACACCGCTTTTTATTTTCTTTTGCTCGGCCCCAATTACCGCAAGGTTTTCGGGAACTGGCTCAAGCTTTTCGCAAATAAGTTCTCTCACCCTTTCATCGGAATCGCTGACCTTGGCCGTTAAAATAACCGGCCTTTGCTCAACCAAAAGTGGCCTAAACTCATTATAAATCTTTGAAAAGCAGGTGACCGAAATGCTTCCCGTAACATCCTCTGCCGTGGCGGAGGCAAGAATATTTTTATTCTTAAGGGTTCTAACCTTGATGGAGGAAAGCATTACAAGCGCCCTTACCCTTTTATTATCAGCATTTTCATCACCGATAATCTCACTGACGGTGAGCATACCCATTTTTTTGGGAAGGCCCTCAAATTTTGCCATTGGGTGGCCTGTGAGATAAAGCCCCGTGGCCTCCTTTTCCATCATAAGCAACTGTGAATCGGGAAGTTCTTCTAAAAGGGGGAACTTAAATTCACATAATTTGCTTTCTGTGTCGGAAAACAAATCCATTTGACCGCCCGATGTGAAACGGCGCTCGTTATCAACGGCTTCGATAATTGCATCCATAGTAAAAAGCATTTGGCGGCGGTTGGCACCAAGGCCATCCAACGCACCGCTTTTTATAAGGCCTTCAAGGGCGCGGCGGTTAAATTCACGGGAGGAATTTCGAACACAAAAATCATAAGGTGAAACATATTTCCCCCCTGATTTTCTCTCGGAAATTAACCTTTCAATAACGGCTCGGCCCAGGTTTTTAACGGCTAAAAGGCCAAAACGAATGCCATCGTTTGTTGCCGTAAATGACTCATTGCTTTCGTTGACGCTGGGCGGCAAAATTTTGATGCCCATACGTTTACATTCGGCGGTGTATTCCCCCACCTTATCGGCATTATCTAAAACACTTGTTAAAAGAGCCGCCATATATTCTTTAGGATAGTGGCACTTAAGATAGGCCGTTCTATAGGCTACCACAGCATAGGCGGCGGCGTGGGATTTATTAAAGGCATAGGAGGAAAACGCCGACATATCCTCAAAAATTTGTTTTGCGGCGGATTCACTGACTCCGCGTTTTACGGCACCCTCGCACAAAACGTTGCCCTTTTCATCCTTTTCACCGTAAATAAAGGCTTTTCTTTCCTTTTCCATTACCTCGTGCTTCTTTTTGGACATAGCACGGCGAACAATATCGGCCCTTGCCATTGAATAACCTGCAAGACTAACGCAAATTTGCATAACCTGCTCCTGATAAACAATGCAGCCATAGGTAACCTTTAAAATAGGCTCTAAAAGTGGAGTAAGATAGGTTACATCGGAACTGTTATAACGGTTGTGGATGTACCTTGGAATTGAATCCATAGGACCTGGGCGGTAAAGCGAAATAATCGCAATTAAATCCTCTATGTTTTGAGGCTTAAAGGAACGCAGGGTGTTCTTCATTCCGCCCGATTCAAACTGAAAAACGCCATCGGTAAGGCCCTTGCCGAAAAGTTCAAGGGTCACTTTATCATCCATAGGAATTTTTTCTATGTCAAGGAACACACCTCTTGCCTCAAGGGCCTTTAAGGTGTCATCAATAACGGTAAGGTTGCGAAGTCCCAAAAAGTCCATTTTAAGAAGCCCCAATTCATCAAGGGCGGTCATTGTGTACTGTGTTACAACCGAATCATCATTTTTAGAAAGGGGAACATACTCACTAACCTTTTTATCACAAATAACCACACCTGCCGCGTGGGTGGAGGCATGGCGAGGCATACCCTCAACCTTCATTGCCATATTAAGAAGGGTTTTAACCTGCTCATCAAAATCATAAAGATTTTTTAAATCCTTAGAAATTTCAAGAGCCTTTGCAATGGTCATTCCAACGCTGTAAGGAATAAGCTTTGCAACCTTATCGCAAAGGCTATATGGCACATCCATCACCCTGCCAACATCACGAACCGCCGCCCTTGCAGCCATTGTTCCAAAGGTTACAATCTGCGCCACATGGTCGGCACCGTATTTTTCAATTACATAATCAATAACTTCACTTCGCCTTACATAGCAAAAATCAATGTCGAAATCGGGCATTGAAACGCGCTCAGGGTTTAAAAAACGTTCGAAAAGAAGGTCATATTTAACGGGGTCAACACCTGTAATGCCAATGCAATAGGCCGCAAGGCTACCGGCTCCCGAGCCTCTGCCCGGGCCCACGGGGATGCCCTTTTTCTTAGCGAAATTAACAAAATCCTGAACAATTAAATAATAATCCACATATCCCATTTTAGAGATAACATCAATCTCATAGTCAAGGCGGTCAAGCACCCTTTTTTCGGGATTATCACCGTAAATTTTGTAAAGACCCTCGTAGCATTTATTTCTGAAATACTCCTTGTGGTCAACATTTCCGATATCAAAAACAGGAAGTTTTATTTTACCAAACTCAAATTCCACATTACAGCGCTGGGCAATTTTAACCGTGTTCTCCAAAGCTTCTGGAACATTGCCGAAAAGCTGCGCCATTTCTTCGGTAGATTTGAGATAAAATTCATCAGTTTCAAAGGAAAGACCGTTTTCTTCGCTTAGCTTTTTACCGGTTTGCACGCAAATGAGCACCTTTTGCATTTCGCTGTCTTCTTTGTCAACATAATGCACATCGTTAGTGGCAACAAGACCTATTCCAGTTTCCCTTGCAATGCGAAGGATTTGAGGGTTAATTCTTTGCTGTTCGGCAAGGCCGTGGTCTTGCAGTTCTAAAAAGAAATTATTTTCGCCGAAAACATTTTTAAACCACACGGCGCTCTGCTTTGCCGCTTCAAAATTTCCCTTTGAAAGGGCGCGGGGAATCTCCCCTGCCAGGCAGGCTGAAAGGGCAATAATTCCCTCGTGATACTTTTCTAAAAGCTCCCTGTCCACACGGGGCTTGGAGTAAAAGCCCTCGGTAAAGCCAAGGGATACCATTTTTATTAAATTTTCATAGCCCTTTTGGTTTTCGCAAAGAAGCACTAAATGGGTGTATTCACTGTCAAGCAGTTTTTCCTTTTGAGTTCGGCTTCTGGGCGCTACATAAACCTCACAGCCAACAATAAGCTTAATTCCCGCTTTCTTTGCGGCCTTATAATAATCAATTACACCATACATCACACCGTGGTCGGTTATGGCAACCGCCTTTTGGTTTTTCTCCTTTAAAGCCGCAAAAAGCCTACCCGAACGGCAACAGCCGTCGAGCAGGCTATACTCTGTGTGGAGATGAAGGTGTACAAAATCCATTAGTCTTTATTTTTCTCCTGTGCAATTTCTAAAATTCTTCTAAAACGATGGTTAAGACCTGAACGGGTTATGGGCTCGGATGAAATTCGACAAAGCTCGGTTAGCGATGCCTCGGGGTTTTCTTTTCGAAGCTTTATTGCCGAAACAAGCTCAGGCTCAAGGGATTCGGCAATGCCCTTTTTTTCAAGGATTTCTATTGCCTTTCGTTGCTGAATTGCGGCATCAACCGCCTTAAAAATGTTGGCGGTTTCTCGGTTGCTTATGCGGTTGATTTTATTACGCATATCCTTGTAAATTTTTGACTGCATTATAAGAATTGCGGCATTTGTGGCACCGATTACGGTCAAAAATTCCTCAATAACATTGCTGTCCTTAAGATAAAGCACCGTGGCTCCCGCCCTGCTTGAAAGTTTAAAAGCAAAGCCAAATGATGTACAAAGTTCTAAAAACTCACTGCAAATAAGAGGATTTTTAAGGCTTATTTCAAGCCTGTAATCCTTATTTGGGTCACTTACCTGACCTGCCGCTAAAAACACACCCCGCAGAAAGGCGTGCACACAGCATTCCTTTTTTAAGATTTCTCCGTTAATAAAATTTATATCCGACTTATACCCAAAATAAGAAACGATTTTTGCGGTTTCCCCGCCGTTTTTATAGCAAATTTTATAGTTAACCTTTTTTTCGCCGCCGCTTTCAATAATAGAAAAAATACCAAAAAACTTTTTAATTCGGGCGGCAAAGCGGTGGCAAACAGCCTCGTTTGTTGTTTGAAAATTTATCTTTTCTAAACCGAAACTGCGCGAAAAAAGCAACATACCATAACACTCTGCAAGTGCACAGCAACCGGTTTGCCTTAATTCACACAGTTCGCTTTTAACGTCAATCGAAAATGACATTTTTTCTATTCCCTACCAATAAAAATTACTTCTGGCTCAAGGGTGACGCCCGTTTTCTCACAAACGGTTTCCTGAACCTTTTTAATGAGGCATAGCACATCCTTTGCGGTGGCGCCGCCCTTGTTTATAACAAAGCCTGCGTGCTTAACGCTTACCTCGGCGCCGCCAACCGAAGCGCCCTTTAAACCGCATTGTTCAATAAGAGTTCCTGCAAAATAACCCTCGGGGCGCTTAAAGGTGCTGCCTGCACTTGGAAATTCAAGGGGCTGTTTATCCTTTCGGCGCTTCAAAATTTCGGTCATTGAGGCCTTTATTTCCTCTGTATTGCCCTTTTCAAGCTTGAAAACCGCTTCGATAACGGTGGCGTTGTTTTTCTGAAAGGCACTGCTTCTGTAAGAAAGGCAAAGCTCATCACCAAAAAGTGTGAAAATTTCGCCATCACTGTTTACCGCCGTAACACTTTCCAAAACATCCTTCATTTCGCCGCCGTAGGCGCCTGCGTTCATAAAAACTGCGCCGCCAACACTACCGGGAATTCCAAAGGCAAATTCAAGACCCGAAAGGCCCTCATTTGCGGCAAAGGTGCAAAGAGCCGCAAGGTTTGCGCCTGCCCCCACAGTTATCTTTTCACCCGAAACGGTCATCTTATTTAAATTTTCAAGGCAAATCACAACACCCTCAATGCCCTTATCGGAAACAAGCAGGTTACTTCCCTTGCCAAGAATGGTAACAGGAACATTTTCCGCCTTGCAAAGGGAAAAGACTCTAACGAATTCCTCCCCACTTCCAACGCTTACAAATACATCGGCCGCACCGCCGATTTTAAAACTTGTGTGGCGGTGCATGGGCTCATTTTCGAGAAAATTTATGTTTGCCTTTTTAAACTCACTTTTTAAATGGTTTAAATCGTAAATCAAAACATCACTACCTGTAAAGTTTATCAAGGAATGCGGCACCGATAATGCCTGCATCGTTGCCTAAAGCAGCAACTTTAACAACGGTTTGTCTTTCAATGTTCTTGGAAAATCGCCCATTTTCTACAAATTGGGTAATAGGCTTTGTGAGAACGTCGCCCTCTTTTGAGATGCCTCCGCCAATACATAATACTTCGGGCTGGAAAATGTTTATTACATTTGTGATGCCAATAGCAATATAGCGAATATACTCCTTCACAACCTTTATACCCGATTCATCGCCCTCGCGCATTGCATCAAAGGCGGTTTTTCCGTTTACACGGTTAATGTCACCTTCACACAGCTTCCACATTATGCTTTGCTTGTTAGCTTCCATTTCTGCCTTTGTTTGGCGAATGAGGGCCGTTGCCGAAGCATAGGTTTCCCAGCAGCCCTTTCTGCCGCAGGTGCAGGCTTCCCCATCAATAACAATAACAGTGTGGCCAAGCTCGCCCCCCGCATTATTTGAGCCGGAATAAATTTTACCATCAATAATAATTCCACTGCCAACACCTGTGCCAAGTGTAATGGCAACAAAATTTTTGCAGCCCTTACCTGCACCTGCCAAAAGCTCGCCATAGGCTGCGGCGTTAGCATCATTTTCAATATAAAAATCAACGCCAAGGCGCTCCTTCATCATTGCGCAAAGGGGCAGGTTAGAAAATTTAAGATTGTTAGAGGTTGCAACAATGCCCTTTGAGGGAACTACCGAACCGGGGGAACCGATTCCCATTGCAGTAATTTCACTAATGTCAATGCCTGCATCCTTAATTGCCATACGGGCAGCCTTTGCCATATCATCGGCAATTTCATCGTTTGAACGGTGGGCGCCTGTTTTTACCTTGCCCGTGCCGATAATTTTATAATCCTCATCAACAACACCTGCTGCAATGTTGGTGCCGCCTAAATCAATTCCTAATCTGTACATTTAAATTTCTCCTTTTAGAATGCTTTAACCTGTGTTTCTCCTGCAGGCTTCATATCCTCCGACATACCAAGGCGAGAGAGCAAATCTTCTGCCGCATTGTAGCCAAGCTTTTTCTGACGGTTGTTCATTGCCGCAACCTCAATTATAACGGCGAGATTTCGGCCGGGTTTTACGGGAATGGTAACCGAGGGAATTTCCAAATCCAGAATGTTGGTGGTTTTGTTTTCAAGACCCATTCGGTCATAAACCTTGTTAACATCCCACGGTTCGAGATTCACAATCATATCAATTTTCTCGGTAAGTTTTACCGCGCCCACACCGAAAATACGGCTGGCGTTTATAATGCCAATGCCCCGAAGCTCAATAAAGTGGCGAATATTATCGGGGGCTGTGCCAACAAGTGATTTGCTGGAAACACGCCTGATTTCAACAGCATCATCGGCAATAAGCCTGTGACCGCGTTTAACAAGTTCAATGGCCGTTTCACTTTTTCCAACACCGCTCTCTCCTAGAAGCAGGATACCCTCGCCGTAAACCTCAACAAGAACACCGTGGCGGGTGACTCTCGGTGCCAACTGAACATTTAAAAACGCAATGAGAGCCGAGGTGAATTCCGATGTGGAATCCTTTGTGCGCAGAAGCGGAACACCATATTTTTCAGCCGATGCCTTGTAAATTTCCTGCAGTGGCAAATTCCTTGTAACAATAACGGCACAAGGGCACTTTGCAAAGAAGGCATCTACCCTCTTTTCTCTTTCGGCCTCGGAAAATTTGGTTATGTAGGCCTCTTCACTTTTGCCGATAATCTGAATTCTGTCAGCATCAAAAAATTCATAATAGCCTGCAAGCTGGAGACCCGGACGGTTTATCTCAGTGTTTTCAATCACTATATCCTGCGCTTCTTGGGGCAGATAAAGCGTTTCAAGAGAAAACTCATCCATAATTCTCTTCAGCGTAACAGAAAAGCCTGAATCCATGCCAAACACCTCACTAATAATATCATTTAATTTATTATAACCCATATTGATAAAAAAGAAAAGATATTTATTTCTCTTGCTATTACAAAATTTCCGCTGTATAATTGTAAAAAATGAATGTTTTTTACCTAAAGGAGCTACTTTTATGAAACTTGGTATCGTGGGTTTGCCCAACGTTGGTAAATCAACACTTTTTAATGCTATTACAAACGCAGGGGCGCAGTCGGCAAACTATCCCTTTTGCACCATTGAGCCAAACGTTGGAATGGTTTGTGTGCCCGATGAAAGAATGGATGCCCTGGCAAAGCTTTACAACCCCGAAAAATTCACCCCTGCGGTTATTGAATTCGTTGACATTGCAGGTCTTGTAAAGGGTGCATCAAAGGGCGAGGGCCTTGGCAACAAATTCCTTTCCCACATAAGGGAGGTTGATGCCGTTGTTCATGTTGTGCGCTGTTTTGAAAACGATGATATTATTCACGTTGAGGGCAGTGTTGACCCCGAAAGAGATATTGAAATCATTAACCTTGAACTTATTTTCTCTGATATGGAAATGGTTCAGCGCCGCCTTGACCGTGCCACAAAAGCCCTTAAGGGTGACAAAGGAATGCAGACCGAGGTTGACTTTTTAAAGCGCCTGCTTGCCGCTTTAGAGCAAGGCATTCCCGCCCGCGCTGTGGAAGCCGATGAGACCGAGCAGGAGATTTTAAACACCACGGCACTGCTTTCCTCAAAGCCTGTTATTTACGCCTGCAATATGAGCGAGGATGACTTTAAGAATAACATTGAGGAAAATGTCCGTTTTAAAAAGGTGAAGGAAATCGCCGCAAAGGAAAATGCACAAACCCTTCCCATTTGCGCTTCCCTTGAATCGGAAATTGCAGGTCTTGATTATGAAGAGAAAATCCTTTTCCTTGAGGATTTGGGACTTGAGCAATCAGGCCTTGACCGCCTTATTAAAACCTGCTATTCCCTTTTAGGTCTGATTTCTTTCCTTACTGCAGGCCAGCCTGAGGTTAGAGCCTGGACCATTAAGGAGGGCACCAAGGCACCTCAAGCCGCAGGCAAAATTCACTCGGATTTTGAGCGTGGCTTTATTAGAGCCGAAGTTATTGCCTCCAATAAGCTTATGGAATGCGGCAGCATGGTAGCGGCCCGAGAAAAGGGCCTTGTTCGAAGCGAAGGCAAGGAATATGTTATGCAGGATGGCGATGTTGTTCTGTTCCGCTTTAATGTTTAATCTTTTTACCCGATATCCTGTGGTATCGGGTGTTTTTTTGCACATAATACCCTTTGGGTGATTGTGTTTTGAAAAAATTAAAGGTTTTTTCCCTTATGTTTTTAATTGGCGGTGTGGGATATAATTTTATTGAAATTTTGTGGCGGGGCTACACCCACATTTCAATGTTTTTTGCAGGCGGAATTTGCTTTAATGCCTTTGCCGCAATCGGCAAAAATTCGGCAAAGCACAAGCTAATTTCTCTCGCCGCCCTCGGGGCTTTGACTGTAACGGCGGTTGAATTTATAACGGGGTGCATTGTTAATTTGTGGCTTAAAAAGAAGGTTTGGGACTACAGCAATATGCCCTTTAACCTGCTCGGTCAAATTTGCCCCCTTTTCACCCTTCTTTGGGGGATTTTGAGCCTTTTCGCCATTCCTTTTTCGGCAAAAATCCACAAAACTCTCACTGAATAATATATTTGCAAATTGTTTATTATGTGTTAGAATATTTTAAGGGGTGAAGTCTCTTGACCGATTTATGGAGTTATCTTAAAAACTGTGAAAAGCCTATTGTTATTTACGGCACGGGCAACGGCGCCGATAAGGTTATTGACCGTTTAAACGCCGACAAAACAAAAATCAGTGGAATTTTTGCAAGTGATGGCTTTAAAAAAGGCAAAATTTTTAGAGGCTTTACCGTTTCCGCCTACAGTGAGCTTGCCGAAAAGCACCCCGAAATGGTCATTGTTATGTGCTTTGGCTCAAGCATAATTGAGGTTATTGACAACATAAAGCGGTTAATGCAAAAACACACCGTTTTCGTTGCCGATGTTCCGGTTTACGGTGACAACATTTTCGACCTTGCCTTTGCAAGGGAAAATGCCGAAAAAATCAAAGCGGTATATTCCCTTTTAAATGATGAACTGTCAAAAAAGGTTTTCGAAAACACCATTCTTTTTAAGCTTACGGGAAAGCCTCACTATCTTTTTGAAATCGAAACGCCGAGAAGCGAGGTTTTTTCCCTTCTCGGTTTGAATGATAAGGAAAATTTTCTTGACCTTGGAGCATACAACGGCGACACGGTTCTTGAGTTTACCCAAAATGTGAAGAACTATTCCGCCATTACGGCGCTTGAGCCTGACAGCAGGAATTTCAGGAAACTGTGCGAAAACACAAGCTCTCTTAAAAATATGCTTTGCATTAACGGTGCGGCGGGTGAATTTTGTGGAAAATCAAATATTTCCTCACAGCACGGCCGTGGAGTAAACCTTGGTGCGGGAAATACCGAAATTGACACCTTTACCATTGATGCTTTAAGTAAAAAAAATCCCCCGACATTCATTAAAATTGATGTCGAGGGTGCTGAATCAGGTGTTCTTGATGGTGGCAAAAGCACCATTTCGGCTTTAAAACCTAAAATGCACATTGCGGTTTATCACAGGAGTGAGGATATTTTTGAAATCCCTTTAAAAATCCACAAGCTGTGCCCAACCTATAAAATTTTTATGCGCCACCACACCTATCTTCCGGCGTGGGACACAAACATTATTGTTATTTAAAAACTTCCATTTTATCATTATAAAGCTTGCCACGGCAAATTTTATACTCGGGAAGAGCCTCTCCCATTGCCGATAAAACAAGCTGGGGATTAACATTATCCTTACCCCCTGCAGGCAGGGTGATTTTTAAAACTGTGTTTTCCCCTTGGGTTATGGAAAAAGCCTTTATTTTGGGTGCAATATCCAATTCGGATATTGCGCCCTTTTTGCTTTTTTTGGAAACCTTTATTTCCTCTGAATTCAAAAAGTCATTAAGGCTAACCGCAAAGGTCTCATCGGTGGTGTCAAAGGTGATTTCAAAATCCGCAAAGGCTATCTCCCCTGCTTTCATTTGGGGCTCGATTAAATCAACAATCCTTATGTAGGGTGGGAAAACGCCTTCAAGCGCCTGCATAGCTGAAGATAGTGAATAATTATCATCCTCAAAGCGGAAATCCATAATCTCATAATTGCTTTCAAAGCCTAAAGAAAGGGGCAAGGCGAAGGTTACATAAATGTGCTTGTTAAAGCCCTCGGTGTACCACACAGGGATTTTTGATTTTTGAATCATTCGGGACATAAAACGGGTCATATCAAGGTGAGAAACAAAACGCATTCGGTCTTTTTTCTCGTAAATCAGCCTAACGTTTTTCATAGCACACACCCTCTCCGTAGCAATTTGCACCGCAGGCCGCACAGGAAATGCGGCAGTTGGGTGTTGTTACGGCTTTTTTGGCAAGCTCATTTTGCCTTATAAAAAATTCCTTGGTAACACCATAATCAAAATGCTCCCACGGGAAAATCTCATCAAAGTCCCTTGCACGGTTGGCATAAAATGCAGTGTCTACACCGCACTCGCTAAATGCCTCAAGCCATTTTTCAATTTTGAAGCACTCACTCCAGCCGTCAAGCCTGCAGCCCTTTTTAAAGGCACTTAAAATGACCTCGCCCAGCCTTCTATCTCCTCGGGCAAAAACGCCCTCTAAAAAGCTTGTGGGGGAATCGTGATAGCTGAGAGTGACCTTTTTAGTGGTGATGCAGGATTTTAAATATTCCTGGCGGCGCCTTATTTCATCTCGGGTTATCTGAGGCTCAAACTGGAAAGGAGTGAACGGCTTTGGCACAAAGGTGGAAACACTGACGCTGACATTAACGCTCTTGCCCTTTGGTCTATCAGGCAAACGGTAAAATTCATTAACCACCCTTTGAGCAAGGTCGGCAATGCCCTTTAAATCCTCATCGGTTTCGGTGGGCAGGCCCAGCATAAAATAAAGTTTAACATTTGTATAGCCGCCTTTAAATGCCATTCGGCAGGTGGAAATAATTTCCTCCTCGGTAATATTTTTATTGATAACATCGCGAAGGCGTTGTGTGCCCGCTTCGGGAGCAAAGGTTAGGCCGCTTTTTCTAACATACTGAATTTTTTCCAGCAGCTCCTCGGAAAAGTTATCAATTCTAAGACTTGGAAGAGAAAGGCTTATATTTCTTTCTTGGGTCCAGTCAAGCATTTTATTAAGCAGTGGCTCAATTTCCCTATAATCACTGGTACTTAGCGATGAAAGGGAAATTTCATCATAGCCTGTTGACTCGCAAAGTGCCTTTGCCTGATTATTAACGGTATCGGCACTTTTTTCTCTTACAGGGCGGTAGATAAAGCCTGCCTGGCAAAAACGGCAGCCTCTTATACAGCCACGGTAGATTTCCTGAACGGCACGGTCGTGAACAATTTCTATGTAAGGCACAACAAAGCTTTCAGGGTAAAACACCTTGTCCATATCCTTAATAATTCTTTTTTCAATAACGGCAGGGGCATTTTCCCTTGGTGTGATGCTTTTAATTGTGCCATCGATGTTATATTCAAAATCATAAAGGCTGGGCACATAAACACCCTTAATTTGTGCCGCTTCCCTTAAAAACTCTTGCTTGGTTGAGCCCTTTGCCTTGTGAATTTTATAAAGGTCAATAAGCTCCAAATCCACCTCTTCGCCCTCACCTAAAAAGAAAAGGTCAACAAAATCGGCAAGGGGTTCGCAGTTGCAAGTACACGGGCCGCCTGCCACAACGAGGGGGGAAAGTGAATGCCTATCCTTTGATTTTAGAGGAATTTTTGCAAGGTCAAGCATATTGAGAACATTGGTGTAGGAAAGTTCATACTGAAGCGTAAAGCCTACAATGTCAAAATCACAAACAGGGTCACGACTCTCAAGGGCAAAAAGAGAAATATCCTTTTCACGCATTACCTGCTCAAAATCTGTCCAGGGGGCAAAAACCCTTTCACACCAAATATCATCGCGGGCATTAAACTGTGAATAAAGAATTTTCATGCCAAGGTGGGACATACCGATTTCATAGATGTCGGGAAAGCAAAAGGCAAACCTTACATCTACGCTATTTTTATCCTTTATTACGCTGTTAATTTCACCGCCTGAATATCTTCCCGGTTTTTGAACCGTTAAAAGCAGTGCTTCAAGTTGTTTTTGTTCCATAAAGGGCTCCTTAAAGAATTGATTACTTCAATTATTCTATCACAAAAAGCCCTTTAAAACAACTACATTTTGATTATTACCCCCATAATCACATAAAGTCCCAAAACGGCCAAAGAAAGGTTGATTTTTCCCATTAAAATGCCCGAAACGCCGAGGAAAACCGCAAGGGCGCCGCAAAGAAGGGATAAAATATCGAGAATTACCTCGCATTTTGAGGCTGACACAACTTTTGTAAGCATTAGATAAATAATGCTGCCCCCATCAAGACCGCGAACGGGAAGCAAATTAAAGGCAAAAATAAGCAGGTTAATTGCCGAAAAGCTGATAAAAAATGGCACCTTTAAAAAATAATAAAGCATAAATGCAAGCGCCGCAAAAAGCAAATTTGAAAGGGGACCTGAAAGGAGGATAAAAAGCTCTCCTTCCTTTTTTACGCCAAAGCCCCTTACAATTTGGATACTGCCGGGAATGAGGTTGATTTTTTTAGGCTGGCAGTGCAGTACAAACATTGCCGCAAGGTGACCCGCTTCGTGAAAAGCGGTGGCTAAAAAAACCGGCAAAATAAAGCCTGTCTTATCAATAATCAGTGCAAGGGTTAAAACCGCCATAAAGAAAAAAGAAACATTTATTTCGGTTGAAAAAATTTTAAATTTCATTTGCTTAAAAACCACTGTGGGTCAAGACGTGCTCCGCCCACTATTATTTCAAAATGCAGGTGTGGTCCCGTTGACCTGCCAGTGCTGCCAACCTTTGCCACACACTCCTCCGCTTTCACACTTTGACCCTCATTAACCGTTATCTTGCTGCAGTGTGCATAAAGGGTGTAAAATTCCTCGGAATGGCGGATTTTAACAAAGTTGCCGTAACCGCCTTCTTCATAGCCAACCTCCTCAACAACTCCAGCCATAACCGATAAAACATCGGTGCCGCTGTTTGCCGCAATGTCAAGACCCTGGTGTGTGGCAGGAGCGTTTGTAAAGGGGTCTGCCCTTCCCCCAAATTCCGATGTAACAAAGCCGCTGACCGGCCACGGCATTGTGTTTGATACCTCGGTTTCTTCTTTGGTTATTTCGCTTTTTTCTTCGGTTTTTGAGGGTCTTGCCTCTGAACCCTCAGCGGTGGTGTTTGTTATGACTACCTGCGGCTCGGTTTCCTTAATTTCGTTTTCCAAATCGTTATCCTTTAAAACCTCATTTACATTGGTGTTGGTTTCAAAATTAGCCCTGTACCAATTTCCAAATTCACCGTAAACATTACCGCCAAGGGCCTTGACGGTAAGCACTGAAAGGATTATTAAAAAAACGACGGTGCACTGAAGAAGTATTATTGCAAATTTGGGGTCCTTTAATAATTTTTCCATGACATTCTCGTTCCCTTCTTTTTTATATAAATATATTTTAAAGGGAGTCGAGATATGATAAAAGCGACCGCATCTTTTTGATGCGGTCGCTTTATGTATTTTTAATTATCTTGCCTTTTTTTAATGCCGAAGAACATTCTGAGTATTCCGCTTAAAAACTTAGGACTTTTAACCAAAACAACCTTCATTAAAGCAAACCTCCGTCAGTGTCTATTTAAATGCACAGCTAATTCCCAGAATTATCACGGCAATGGCGAGAACTCCCACCAAAAAATCCGACGGGCAAATGCAGGCAAGTGCAATTCCCACCGCAAAGGCTATTGCTAAAATCCCCTTATTAGTGCAGTTTTTCCTACGCACCCTGTCACCACCGTTTAAATAATTCTTACACTAACAGTATAAGCGGGCAGGTTGCAATTTGTTACACTAATTTTTTCTTTTGATCTCCCAAGGCTTCAAATCCTTGACCTCATTATAAAGGGCAACATAGCTTTCAAATCTGCTTTTTGAAATTTCACCCTTAATTACAGCCTCAATAACTGCACAGTCCTTTTCAGCTGTGTGAGAACAGCCCGTAAAACGGCAACCATTCAAAAAAGGCCCAAACTCTCTGAATAAAAACGGCAGATTTTCTTTAAAATCCAAATCAAATTTATCGTTTTCCACCGAGGCAAAGCCAGGCGTGTCAGCAACAAGACCGCCGTGTGAGTTTACAAAAAGCTCAACCGTTCGCGTTGTGTGGCGACCGCGACCCAGTTTACGGCTTACCTCACCCGTGGCAAAGGAAATTTCGGGCAAAAGACGAGATAAAATGCTGGATTTGCCAACACCTGAATTTCCCGCAAAGGCACAGGTGCAATTTTTAAGCTCAGATTTAATGTCCTCAACCTTTTCCCCGCTTTTGCAGGAAACGGTGTAGACCTTAAATCCCGCTTTTTCATAAATAGAAGCCCAAATTGAAAAATCGCCCAAATCACTTTTGTTGAAAATGAGAACGGGCTCAATTTCAGCCATTTCACAAATGGCGATAAGCCTGTCAATAAGCAGGGCATTGGGGGCAGGATTTTCGTAAGCAGACACGATAAACAGCTTATCAAGGTTTGCAATAAGCGGTCTTGCAAGACAGTTTTTACGGGGCAAAATTTCCTCCACAACGCCACTTTTCTCGCTTGTTTTTGAAAAAAACACCCTATCGCCCACAATGGGAGAGATGTTTTCCTTGCGGAAAACACCTCTTGCCTTGCATTCAAAAATACCCGTTTCGTTTTTTACATAATAAAAGCCCGAAATTGCTTTAATTATAATACCTTCCATTAAAAGTTCCTTTACTATACTTCTTCATTTTCTACTTCTTCATTTTCCACTTCTTCATTTTCTACTTCTTTTTTAGGATATTCATAGGTTGTTTCTTCCAGCACCTCATTTTTTTCACAGTCCACCTTGTAATTCATATAATCCTCATAGGTGGGGTTTTCAGCACCATCGGAAAGCTTCACGGTAATGTTTTCCTGCTTTACTTTTGAGGTGAACTCAACAGAACAGGTTCCCTTTTTGTTAATTTCAATTTTGTTGGGAGTTTCGTAAATCATTTCGCCGCCACTCCAAACTGAAACCTTGCCTATATCATAAATGAAATCGGTGGGAAGCTGAACATCCAGTTTAACGGTGTACTGTGTTTCACCATTGCTAACTTCAAGGTCAACTGCGGTGCCCTCGCCAATCTGCTCCTCCTGGTCAACCGAGGGGTTCTGTCCCACAACAACACCCTTCGGAGCAGGTGAATTGTAAACATAGGTTACAACTCCCACCTTAAGGCCATCCTTCTCGAGGCGCTTTTTGGCATCCTCTTCGGTAAGTCCGATAACATTAGGCAGGGTAACATAAACCGTGGGCTTGCCAAGACTCACATAAATTGTGATTTCATCACCCTCATAGGCGCTAAAGCCGCGCTCGGGTTGGGTTTTAACTACCAGATTCTTATCGATGTTTTCATCATTAACCTTTTCAATATTGCACTTAAAACCAAGGTTTTCGAGGGCCGTTATGGCAGAAGCATCGGTGTAACCATAAACATCGGGGACAATAACGGTCTTTTTGCCCATGCTAACATAGGCGGTGATTGTGTTGCCTGCCTTTATCTTTTTACCTTCAGGCTTTGACTGCTGATAAATGTAACCGAATTCATATTCACTGTTATTTTTCCAAACAAAATCGATTTTGCTGAAAATTTCATCATATTCCACGTTGTTATCAACAGCTTCCCAGTGCTGACCAACAAGTTTCGGGCAGGAAATTTCGCCGCCTGTACCGCCAAAAAGCTTGGGCAGGAAAATTGAAAGAATAACGATAACACCGATAACGAAGGTAACCGCAATTCCTGCAAGAATGGGAATGATGGGTGATTTTTCTTCGCCCTCCTCCTCGGCCTCATCATCAGGGTTTACATTTGAATCGGAAATATATTTTGTGGGCGAATTATCCACAAAATAGTTATAACCAAAGGTTGCGGCAGGGTCCTTCTTAAACTCCTCTAAATCGCAAAGCATTTCAGCTGCCGATTTATAACGGCGCTCGCTGTTTTTCTGCATTGCGTGCATTGTGATTTGTTCAAGCCCTTCGGGAATAGAGCCATTGATGTCCCTTGGCATTTGGGGCTCTCTTTGAAGCTGCATAATAGCAACCGAAACGGCGCTGTCGGCCTCAAAGGGAAGCTGACCTGTAAGCATTTCATAAAGCATTACACCAACGGAATAAATGTCTGCCTTTTCATCGGTAGCATCTCCCCTTGCCTGTTCGGGGCTGATATAATGAACCGAGCCAATTGCCTTATCGGTGATTGTTCTTTGCTCGCTTCTTGCAAAACGGGCAATGCCGAAATCGGTAACCTTGATGGTGCCATCGGATAAAACCATAATGTTTTGGGGTTTGATATCACGGTGAACAATGCCCTTGTCGTGAGCATGCTGAAGACCCTTTAGAATTTGAACGGTGAAATAAAGGGCATCCTTCCAGCGGAGGCTTCCCTCCCTCTCGATAAGCTCTTTTAAAGTAATGCCGTCGATATACTCCATAACGATATACTGAATTAAATCACCAAAGCTAACATCGAAAACCTTTACAATGTTGGGGTGGGATAAAACGGCAATGGCCTTTGATTCGTTCTTAAAGCGGCGGGTAAATTCCTCGTTGGAAACAAACTCCTCCTTTAAGATTTTAACGGCAACGATTCGGTCTTCGATGTTGTCATATGCCTTGTAAACAACTGCCATACCGCCTACGCCGATTATTTCCTTAATTTCATAGCGACCGTCAAGGCGCTTTCCTACAAATCTATCCATACTTCTTTCTCCTATCACACAATTTGGTCATTGAAAATAAGAACCGTTGTTATGTTATCCTTGCCGCCGCCATCGTTTGCCGCCGATACCAGCTGTGTCGTGGCATTCTCGCAGGATGACTCGCTGATAATTTTTATGATTTCCTCGGAGCTTAGCATATTGGAAAGCCCATCGGTGCAAATAAGCAGCATATCCTTATCACACAAATCAAGCTCGTTATAATCAATGTTAAGGTCTTCCTCAACACCAAGTGCTCGGGTGATGATATTTTTCCTGGGGTCACTTTTGGCTTCATCGGCCGTAATCTGACCACTTTCTATCATACGCTGCACCATAGAATGGTCGGTTGTGATTTGGGAAAGTGTGTTATTCCTTATTAGATAGGCACGGCTGTCACCCACGTGAACAATGTGAGACACCGCCTTTGTTGCAATCACCGCAACCACTGTTGTTCCCATTCCCTTAAGCTCTTCGTTTTTTGATGCAGCATCAAAAACCTCAACATTTGCCGACATAACCGCTGAGCAGAGCAGGTTTTTAATTTGGGAAGCGTTCATATTCGGTTGCCAGGAACGCAAAACATAATCATAAATCATCTTGGTAGCCAGCGCGCTTGCAACATTACCTGCATTTGCGCCGCCCATGCCATCACAAACAACGGCAAGTGCTGCACCGCCCTCTAAAATTCGGGCAATATACGCATCCTGATTAATTTCCCGTGATTTACCCACATCGGTTTCACAAAAAATTCTCACTTTAAGTTTCACACCCTTCTTTTCGCCGCAGTTGTCCGCAAGAGGCCTCAATATCAGCACCCAGCGTTCGGCGAATTGTTGAATTTAATCCTTTTTTATTTAATAACTCACAAAAAAACATAATTTGTTTTTTATCGGGTTTTTTAAACTGTGTTTCTGCAACGGGATTTGCAGGAATAAGGTTAACGTGACACATTATTCCTTTAAGCTTTTTGGCCAGCATTTCGGCACACTCCTCGGTGTCGTTAACGCCACTCATCAGGGCATATTCAAAAGAAATTCTTCGTCCCGTTGCGCTTTGATATTTTTTGCAGGCATCAAGCAGTGCGCCAACATTCCACTTTTTATTAACCCGCATAATTTTATCCCTTATTTCATCGCTTGGCGCGTGGAGTGAAATGGAAAGGGTTATGGGGAATTTATATTCGGCAAGCTTTAAAATGCCGCTAACCACGCCCGAGGTTGAAAGAGAGATGTGTCGAAGCCCAATGTTCATTCCCTTTTCATGGGATACGAGCTTTAAAAATCGCACGGAATTTTCAAAGTTATCAAGAGGCTCGCCCATTCCCATCATCACAACATTGCTAACTCTTATACCGTTATCCTTTTGGGCGAAAAGCAACTGTGCAATCATTTCAGAGGCGGTTAAATTCCTTGCAAGACCGTTTATGCCCGACGCACAAAAGCTACAACCCATTCGGCAACCAACCTGGGTTGAAATGCACACGGTGTAGCCGTGGTTATATTTCATTAAAACTGATTCAATAAGCTGTCCGTCAAAAAGGCGGTAAAGATACTTAACAGTACCATCCAGCCTGCTTTCAAGGCGGCGGACAATTTCCACATTTGCAATGTAGCATTTTTCCTCAAGCTTTTCTCTGAGCGCCTTTGAAAGATTGGTCATTTCCTCAAAAGAGGTTGCCCCTGAATGCAGCCACTTAAAAATTTGTGCGGCACGGAACTTTGGCTCGCCCATTTCCTTTAAAAGTGCTTCAAGCTCCTCTAAATAAAGGGACTTAACATCTATCTTATCCAAGGGTTCACCTCTTCTTCATCAGTTAATTTCAATCAGTGCGGTGTAAAATCCGTCAGCCGTTTCCTTATGGGGTAAAAATGTATGCTCATACCTTAAAACGGCATTTTTATTTTCCATTAAAAAGGCCTTTACAATTTCCTCGTTTTCGGCCTTTCTTATTGTGCAGGTGGAGTAAAGAATTCTGCCGCCCTTTTTAACCACCGCCCCGGCATTCCTTAAAATTTGACCTTGAATTTTCTCAAGTTCCTCAAGGTCTCTCTGTGCGTTATACTTTATGTCGGGCTTCCTGCGCAATATGCCAAGTCCCGAACAGGGAACATCACATAAAACGGCATCAAAGGGCTCGTTAAAGTCAAGGGGCTTTGTGGCATCAAGGGTTTTGGTGGTGATAATGTCGATACCAAGCCTTTTTGCTCCCTCGCTTATAAGCCGTGTTCGGTGCTCATAAAGGTCACAGGAAAAAAGTGTGCCTTTATTATTCATAAGCTGTGCTACCAAAAAGGATTTTCCACCTGGGGCGGCACAAAGGTCCAAAATGCGCTCGTTTTCCCTAGGCTCTAAAAGCGCGGCACATTTTTGACTTGATAAATCCTGAACATGGAAAAGTCCCTCTTTAAAAAGCCCATTATCATTAAAGGTCATACCGCCGCAAATTTCCACCGCATTTTCGGTTTCGGTGGGCTTTGCCTGAATTCCCTGCTCACTAAATTTTAAAATCAAAGCATCAATGTCGGTTTTAAGGGTGTTTACCCTTAAATAAAGGGGTGCCGCCTTGAGAGAAGCCTCTAGAAGCTGCTTGGCATCATCAAGAGAATAGTCCCTGATAAAATTTTCAACAATCCATTTAGGGCAAGAGTATTTAACCGAAAGGTCATCTACTGTGTCCCCTTTTGGCAGTTCAACAGGATTTCTCAAAAAATTTCTGAGTACAGCGTTAACAAAGCCGCTCATGTAGGATTCTTTCGAGTTTTTCATAAGCTTAACTGCCTCGTTAACTGCGGCGGAATCGGGAATTTTATCAAGATAAACAATTTGATAAAGGGCGCTTCTAAGCACACAAAGGGTGAAGGGCTTAATTTTGCCGACAGGTGTTTTGATAAGCTTTGAAAGAAAATAATCAAGGGTTATCTTTCGGTCTAAAACACCGTAAAAAATATTGCTTATAAGGGCTTTATCCTGACCGCTTAAATCAGGGTTTTCTTTAAAGAAAGCGGCAAGGGTTAAATTGGAATAAGATTTTTCCTTTTCCACCTCTAAAAGCGCCTTTACCGCAATTTTTCTTGCATTAGCCATAATTTTAAAATCCTTTAAAGCCTTGTGCCAACAGGCACGGCATTACCGCAAAGGAATGCTCTCGCATCCATTGGCTTTGAGCCTTCGATTTGAAGCTTTGTAAACTTTAACGCGGTGTTCTCACCGCAGGAAACAACAAATTCGTTTTTACTTTTTAAAACGGTTCCTACACTGCCATCACCCACGGTTACCTCGGCACTATAAACCTTAACACGCTTGCCGTTAAGGCTAAAATATGCCACAGGCCAGCCCGAAAAGGCACGAATAAGGAGGTGCAGCTCTTTGGCATTTTTGGTAAAATCCAAAAGGCCCATTTCTTTTTTTATTATTGGAGCGTAGGTTACGCCAATTTCGCCCTGGGGTTTTTGAGTAATGCTACCCTTTTCAATTTTTTCAAGGGTTGAACACATAAGCTGAGCACCAAGAATGGATAGCCTATCGTGCAGGGTTTCGGCGGTGTCGGTGTCCGAAATTTCGGTGGTCACGGTTTCCAGCATATCGCCTGTGTCCATTCCCACATCCATAAGCATTGTGGTGACACCAGTAATCTTGTCACCACAAACAATAGACCACTGAATGGGTGAAGCGCCTCTGTGACGGGGCAAAAGAGATGCGTGACCGTTAATGCATTTATATTTGGGCAAATCAAGGATTTCCCGAGGTAAAATCTTGCCGTAGGCCACAACAACAATAATTTCGGGGTCAAGCTCTTTTAAAATTTCATAAGCCGCACCATCTTTAAGGGTTGTTGGCTGGAAAACCTTTATACCGTTTTTCTCGGCCTCAACCTTAACGGGCGGAGGGGTTAAAACCTGCTTTCTTCCAACGGGCTTATCGGGCTGTGTGAAAACACCCACAACGCTGTGACCTGAGGAAATCAGAGCCTTTAGGGTGGGCACCGCAAAATCGGGTGTGCCCATAAAAACTATTCTCATTTACGAATTAGCCTTTCCTTATAAATTATGCCGTTTAAATGGTCAATTTCGTGGCAAAACGCCCTGGCTTTTAGTCCTTCACCGGAAACAGTAAAGGTGTTTCCAAATCTATCCTGAGCGCGAACGGTAACCTTCATTGGTCTTTTGGTAACGCCACTTTCCCCAGGAAGTGAGAGACAGCCCTCAACCTCGGTTTGAACGCCGCTTTCCTCTATAATGACAGGGTTAATAAGCTCAACCAGGCCATCACCAACATCAACAATGCAGTAGCGCCTTAAAATTCCAATTTGGGGTGCGGCAAGGCCCACGCCCTCGGCGGCATACATAGTTTCCTTCATATCATCAAGAATTGTAGCCAGCTTTTCATCAAAATCAAGCTGTGTGCGGCAAACCTTGTGAAGAATTTCATCGCCAATTTTAACAATGTTACGAATTGCCATTTTTTCCTCCGTATTAAATGATACTCTCGGGGTTTATATCCACAAACACCGAGGTATCGGAACTTTTTTTAACATTAACTGCTTTGTGCAGCATTTCTCTGAATTTTTTTGAGTTTTTGGTTTTTATAATCATTCGGTAGCGGTAACGGTTGTTAATTCTTGAAACCATTGCAGGTGCGGGACCGAGAATTACAAGTTTAATATCCTCATAACCGCTATTTAAAAGATTTTTTATGTTATCAAAAATATTTCCTATTGCCTGCGAAGCATTTTCACGGGTAGCCGATGATGTGCCCACAAGAACAATGTCACAATAGGGTGGGTAAATCATAAGCTTTCGGGTTAAAATTTCCTCACCGTAAAACGCCTCGTAATCCTGCGCGGCGGCAAGCCTTATAACATTTGCCTCGGGGTGAAGGGTTTGGATAATAGCGGTGCCCTTGTCATTTCCCCTGCCTGCCCTGCCCACAACCTGGGTGAGCAGCGAAAAGGTACGTTCAAAGCTGCGAAAATCCTCGCTGTACATTGCCGAATCAATGCCTAAAACGCCAACAAGGGTTACGTTTGGAAAGTTAAGACCCTTTGCAACCATTTGGGTGCCAAGCATAATTTGGTATTCCCCGCGGCTAAATGCGGCAAGCTTTTCATCAAAGGAATTTCTAGCAGAGGTGGTATCGGCATCAAGGCGCAAAATACTCACATTTTCAAAAATTTCTTTAATCTCCTGCTCAACCTTTTGGGTGCCAACACCCATAAATTTAAGGTGTTTGCCCGAGCATTTCGGGCAGGTCGAATCGGCAGGAATAGAGTGACCGCAATAATGACACATAAGGCGATTGTTTGCCGAATGATAGGTCATTGAAATGCTGCAGTTAGGACAGGTCACAACCTCGCCACAGGAAGAACAGGAAATAACTGTATTGTGTCCCCTGCGGTTAAGAAGCAAAATTGCCTGCTTACCTTTGTTTATGGTGTCGGTTAGCGCATTTTTAAGCTCGGTGCTGAGTGCTGAGGTGTTACCGTTTAGAATTTGACTTCGCATATCAACGGTGATAACCTCGGGCAAAACAGCATTTCCAAAACGATTTTTAAGGGTTGCAAGGTTATAAAACCCAGCTCTGGCCGCTGCAAAGGTTTCAAGGGATGGCGTGGCCGATGCCAACACAAGCCCAGCACCATTGTAAGCGGCACGAAAACGGGCAACATCCCTTGCGTGAAAGCGGGGTGCCGATTCCGATTTATAGGTGTGCTCCTGCTCCTCATCCATTATAATGAGGCCAAGATTTTTAACCGGGGCAAAAACTGCCGAGCGTGTGCCAATGGCAATAACAGCCTCACCTGAATTTACACGGCGCCACTCATCCATTCTTTGTCCCATTGACATTGCCGAATGGAAAACGGCGATTTTACTGCCATAGCGTTTACCGAAAATTTCAATGGTTTGGGGGGTCAGAGAAATTTCGGGCACCATTATGATAACGCCCTTCCCCTGATTTAGGGCACTGTCAACAAGTTTTAAATAAACCTGAGTTTTGCCACTGCCTGTTATTCCGTAAATCAGCCAAGGTTTTTGTCTTTGCTCATTTAAGGATTCGGCAATGCGGCAAAAGGCTTCGTTTTGCTCATTGGTAAGTTCAATTTTCGTTGCCTCTCCCGTGCCCTCAAAACGATAGGGGGTTCTGTAAACATCCTTTTGAAAGGTTTCCAGCACCTTTTTCCTCTCCAGCGCCTCAACAACGCTTAAGGAAACACCTGTAAAATAGGCAATTTCCTTAACGCTTAAAGGGCCCTCCTTTAAAAGGAGCTCCACAACCTCGTTTTGCTTTGGGGTGAGTTTAAAAGAGGAAAGCTGTGTTTCCTCTATAATGAGCCTTGCGCTTTTAAGTTTTGCCTCACTCACCTGGCGGATAAGGGAATTTTGCGGCTGGATAACACCCTTTTTAACAAGGGAGTTAATGGCGGCAAGATAGGCGGGGTTATTGCTTAAAATTTGACTTTTTGTAATGGTGGAACGGTTCTTAATAATGGTTAAAACCGCATTTTCATCATCACTTAAACCATCAGTGTCCCCTAAAACCGTGTAGGTTTCATCGGTTTTAAGGTTGATTCCCACAGGCAAAACCGTTCGCACCGCATCAAAATAGGTGCAAAAGGTGTTCTCGTGGAGCCAAACGCAAAGCTTCAGCATTTCATCATTTAAAATGGGGGTTTCATCAATAACAGCGCAAATGCTCTTTAAATTTTCGGCATTTTCCTCTGTAATTTTGAGAACAACGCCCTGCCTTAAGGAGTTACCTCGGCCAAAGGGCACCACAACGCGACAGCCTGCGCTTAAAAAGAAATGTGGGGGAACAGCATAGCTGTAGGGCTTATCAAAATCGAACGCAGTGCTTTCAAGCACAACCTGTGCCACCTGCAATTTATTCAATTTCCCTCACCCCCAAAGCATTTTTTAAAAAAGAATTAGATAAGTTCTTTTTCCTTTGCAAGCTTGTCTATTGCAAGGCTTACGGTTTTCTCAATGATGATTTCTCCTCTTTCCTCAGCCTTCTTGGCAATCTCTCTTGCCTCTTTTGCAACATCAACAACAAGTCTGTAACGATTTTCGTAATTTTCAATAAGTTTTCCGATTGCGGGGTCTAACATTTTTCAAGCACCTCATTAATTATTTCTTTTTTTCTTGCAGTCTTTAAACGGCTGCTTAAAATTATATGTTCAACATCCTGCGCGGCGGCAAGAATGTTGTCGTTAACTACGATATAATCATAGTTTACTGCGTTTTCAATTTCGCGCAGCGCCTCACGCATACGCTTATTTATTACCACTTCATCATCGGTTCCGCGGGAGCTGAGCCTTCTTTTCAGCTCTGTAAAAGAGGGCGGCATTATGAAAATGCTCACGGCATCATTCATTTTTTCCTTAACCTTAAAGGCACCGTTAACGTCAACCTCTAAAATCATATCTCGGCCTTCTTCCAACGCCTTATCAACCGGCTTTCGCGGCGTTCCGTAAAAATTGCCGATAAATTCGTTGTATTCGAGAAGTTCATCATTTAAAAGCATTTTAAGAAAATCTTCTCTGGACACGAAATTATATTTTTCTCCCTCAACCTCACCCGGTCGCATAGGGCGGGTAATGGTGGAAATGGAAAAGGCAACATCGGGAAGGAGCTTAAAGACCTCCTTTAAAACCGTGTCCTTGCCTGAGCCTGAGGGACCCGAAATGATAAAAAGACTGCCTTTATTCATCCTCTTCCTCCTCATCATCCATTGCGTTTTCATCATCAATTCTGTTAGCAACGGTTTCCGACTGCAGGTAGGTCAGAATTATATGGTCACTGTCGGTTATAATAACCGCCCTTGTTCTGCGGCCGTGGGTGGCATCAATAAGAGTGCCGCGCTCCTTTGCATCCTGAATAATGCGCTTTATGGGAGCCGATTCAGGGCTTACGATAGCAATCATTCTATTTGCGGCAACCATATTGCCAAAACCAATGTTAACAAGTTTCATTTTTAACACTCCTCTTCTCCTAAAGGACTACTCGATGTTCTGAATCTGTTCGCGGATCTTTTCAATTTCCGCCTTAATGTCAATAACCGCACGGGCAATTTCAATATCCTGTGCTTTAGAGCCAATGGTGTTTGCCTCTCGGTTCATTTCCTGAACAACGAAGTCAAGCTTTCGGCCGATTGCCTCATTTTCCTCCATCAAAGCACACAACTGCTGCATATGGCTTCTCAGCCTTACGGTTTCCTCGGCAACCGCCACCTTGTCAGCGAAAATTGCGGTTTCGGTGAGCAGCCTTTGTTCATCTACCTGAACATTGCCAAGAAGTTCAAGCATTTTTTGCTCAATTCTCTCGCGGTAAATTTTAACCGTTTCGGGCGACCTTTTTTCAATAAGCTCCACCCTGCTGAGAATTATTCCAACACGATTTTTAACATCAGTTTTCAGGCGCTGACCCTCGGTTTCACGCATTGCAACAAAGGCATCTGCCGCAGCAGAGGCAACGGTTAAAACGCTCTCGGTTAAAAGGTCGGCATCAAGGTCGTTTTTGGTGATTTTGAAAACCTCGGGGTTTCTTGCCACCGCCATAACCGAAATATCATCCTTTAAATCATAGCAGGTCTTAAGCGTTTTAAGAGCATTTAAATAGGAATCGCAATATTCCCCGTTAATTTCCACCTTTGTTCCGCCGGGCCTTGTGTCATCAATTAAAACCGAGACCTCAACCTTGCCTCGGGCAATACGGCCTTGGCAAAAGTTTTTAAGCTTTTCTTCAAGATATTGGTAAGACCTTGGAAGGCGGGAAGAAAACTCAAAATAACGGTGATTAACAGATTTGATTTCCACCGTTACATTAAGTCCGTCAAAATCCTGTTCGGCCCTTCCGAAGCCTGTCATACTTCTAACCATTTTATTACCTCACTGTTTTTGGGACATATGCACCCAATATAGATAATAATATTTTATCAAATATATAATACCTTTGTCAACTCATATCGTAGTTTGTAACCATTTTTAACCTTTTATTTGGGTCTAAAAAAGCAAAAAACAAGCGAAAATCAATGATTTTCGCTTGTTTTCTTTGTTTTTTTCGTTTATTGCTGATTGTTCGAGCCCACGGTGAGTGAGGTGGAATAGTACTTTCCGCTTTCGTAAACCACCACGGTTATAACCTCGTTGGGGGTGCATTCGCTTATTGCTTTTGTAAGCACGGTGTAATCGGTAATCTTAATTCCGTTAAACTCGGTAATAATGTGACCGCGCTTAATGCCTGCATCACTTGCGGGGCCACCATCAACAACATTTTGAACAACGGCACCTGCGGGGTAACCCAGGTATTTAAGGGTTGCGGCATCATAGCGTTCGCTTATGGTTATACCGATATAAGGTGTGGGTGCATACTCCTTATCAATAATCTTGTTGCAGATTTCCTTAACCTCATCAACAGGAATTGCAAAGCCCATTCCTTCATAGCTTTCGGAAACAATTTTAGAACTGTTAACACCAATAAGCTGACCCTTTGTGTTTACAAGTGCACCGCCGGAATTACCGGGGTTAATTGCGGCATCGGTTTGAATAAGCGGCACAGCATCGTTTGTGCTGCCATCGGAAACGGTTCGGTTAAGGCCGCTTATAATTCCATAGGTTACCGAGCCCATAAACTCAATTCCGCCGGGGTTACCAACTGCGGCAACGAACTGGCCAACCTTTAAATTCTCAGAGGTGGAAAGCTCAATAGCGTTTAACTTTTTGCTGGTTTTGATTTTAACAACGGCAAGGTCATAGGAAATGTTGTAGCCCACAACCGTTGCCTCAATTCCGTTGTTGGGGTCGCCCTCAAGGAAAACCTCAATGCGGCTTTTTGAGTTGCCAATGGCATTTTCAATAACATGATAGTTTGTGATAATATAGCCATCGTTTGTGTAAATAATACCCGAGCCCTCGCCTGTTGCTTCCTCACCAGAGCCGAAAAAGCTGTTATATGAGGAAAGGGTTCTTATTCCCACAACGCTGGGCTTCACCTTTTCGGCGACAGCCTCAATAACCGATTCAACGGTTTTGTCAACATTAATGTTAACAATGCCCATATTATCGCTGGAGCTTACCGTGTTTGAACTGCTTTCATTTTGGGTGGTGGGTTCCTTAAAGTAATTCATTCCCACAAATGCGGCGCCAAAGCCCGAAGCGGCACCTACAACCAGGGATAAAATCACCGAAACAATGATGGTGATAACCCTTGAATTACTGGATTTAGGTTTGTTTTCTATAGGCGGCTGCTCGTAGCCGTTATCGTTTAAATCGAAAGAGAAATTGTTATCCATTTAAGCACCTGCTTTTTCTTTTTTGCATTTTAATAATACTGAAATTTTATGACATTTTTAAAACAAAAATGTTAATTTTTAGTGAATTTTAAAATTTTCTCCGTTTTATGCGAACAAACTCTCTAACATCGTTGTCCTCACGGTTTTTTCTTATCTGCGAAACAATTGAAAAGATTAAAAATCCCATTGCGATAACAAAGCCTAAAATTAACACCGACATTAAAATAAGCACAACCGTTTCGGTGAGAGTTGCCTTCTTTTTAATTGTTTTAATTTGGGCGGCAGAGAGCACCTGCTGTTCAAAACTTTCACTGGGAGAATTTGAATAAAAATTAAAGGTGTAAAGCCTGCCGTTTTTTATGGTTATATACTGTGAAACCCAGTAGCTTCCCGCATCATCGGTGATTTGTGAAACGCTGTGAACAAAGGCTGTATCACTAACATTTACAACACCTTTCGCAGTGGAGGAAAGCTCCTTTGCAACCGACAAAAGGTTATCCCCTGAAAGGAGGGATAAATCCTCCATTTTTTTAGAAAACTGGGTTTCCTCAGCCCTTATTTGAATTTGAGATTTCGTGTCGGCGTGAAGAATAAATGCCACCAGCGTACCCTCCACAAAAAGAGCCTTAAAGGAACTTTTTGTGTAGCCCAAATTTTCAACGATTTCTTCATTTTTCGACACCGAATCCTCGGTGATGATAAAAAACTCTTCACCGAGATTGAGGGAAATATCCACATCAGAGGGGGTAGCGGCAAAGGCCGTTACACTAAAAAGGCACATAAGGGCCAAAAATAAAGCAAATGCTTTCGTTTTCAATCTAATTCATCCTAAATTTTATTTTGTTTCTTTGCGGCGGTAAGGGTGTTTTGCAAAAGCATTGCAATGGTCATGGGGCCAACACCACCTGGAACGGGGGTAATAGCACTGCATTTTTCTTTAACGGCATCAAAATCAACATCACCGCAAAGCTTATTTTCTGCATTTCGGTTCATTCCAACATCAATAACAACAGCGCCCTCTTTAACCATATCAGCAGTTACAAAGCCTGCCCTGCCAACAGCGCTTACAAGCACATCGGCACGAGAGGTAACCGCCTTTAAATCCTTGGTTTTTGAGTGGCAAACGGTAACCGTTGCGTTTTTGTGGAGAAGCAGCATTGCCATAGGTTTGCCAACAATGTTAGAGCGACCGATTACAACGCATTCCTTACCGCAAACATCAATGTTCATGTAATCGAGCATTTCCATAATTCCCGCAGGTGTGCAGGGCAAAAAGTCAAAATCCCCAATCATAATTTTGCCCACATTAACGGGGTGGAATGCATCTACATCCTTTTCGGGAACAATGGTGTTTATAACGGTGCTTTCATCAAGGTGAGCGGGCAGTGGCAGTTGACACAAAATGCCGTTTACCTCGCTATCCACATTAAGTTTTTTAATAAGAGAAATAAGCTCTTCTTCGGTTGTTTGTTCAGGGAGTTTAAATTCAAAGGATTTAATTCCAAGCTCCTCGCAGGCCTTTTTCTTGTTGGCAACATAAACCTTTGATGCAGGATTTTCACCCACCAAAATAACCGCGAGGCCGACACCTATCCCCTTTACTTTAAGAGCCTCAACCTCGTTTTTTATTCTTTCCTTAACGGCGGTGGAAATTTCCTTGCCGTTTATAATTTTGTAAGCCATTTTTTAATCCTCGGTTTCTTCTTTTGTTTCCTCTTTTTCCTCTTCATTTTCAACGAATTGTGAGGAATAGGCAGCATCGGAAACTGCTGTTTTTTGCCTGTTTCTTATAACGGCAATAAGTGTAATACCAAGAGCGCAAAGTGCAAAAGAGAAAAGCACCGAAACGCGGAAGGGTCCAATCATTAAAGAATCGGTTCTGAGCATTTCAATAAACATTCTGCCAAGCCCGTACCAAACGCAGTAGCCCAATGCGATTTCGCCGCTGAAATGGCGCTTTTTAGAGAGGATATGTAAAAGCACAAAGCCCACAGCGCACCAAACCGATTCATAAAGGAAGCAGGGGTGAACAAGGCCCTCGCCGCAAACGGCATTTGTATTAACGCTTTCCATTCCCCACCAGGTGCTGCCTGTAAGGGTGCCAAATGCCTCTTGATTTATAAAGTTGCCCCAGCGGCCCACCGATTGACCGATTAAAAAGCCTAAGGCCGCTAAATCCAGCATATCGGGAACATTAATCTTGCGAAGCTTGCACATTAGCACACCGCAAAGGGCGGCGCCGATAACACCGCCGTAAATTGCCAGGCCTGCAAAGCCCGAAGAATCGCCAAAGCCAAAGAATTCGCCAAAGGAGGAAATGCTGCCATTGGGGTCAAAAAGCACATAATAAGCCCTTGCGCAAAGGATGGCAACGGGTGTGGTTACAAGAACAACATCAAGCATTCTGTCAATGTTAATTTCAAAGCGTTTTGCATTTTTAAGGCCGTAAATAATGGCAAGCAGAAATCCCGTTGCAATTAAAATACCGTACCAATAAACATTCCAGCCATCCCCTATGGGAATGGTAAAAGCAATTGGATTAAGGGTTAAATGAATTCCAAAAATTGTTACTTCCATTTTGCCTACTCCTTACTTTTAACCACCGATAAAACGGAGGTTTCTTCCTTTAACTGTTTTAAGCAACGGGTTACATCATCTTTAGTGATTTTGCTTAGTTTCTCTAAATCGCCAAAGACCTCATCACCGCTTACTGCCGCCTCGCAAAGCTGCATTCCTATTGACTGAACTGAATTAAAGCGTTTAACAGCATCACCGTACATTCCACGCTTTACCGCCTCGAAAATGTTATCATCAATTCCGTTTTCGATTAGCCTTGCAATTTCACGGTTTATAGCATTTTTAACTGCCTCAGGCTCTCCCGACTCCCCCGAAAAGATAACCGAAGCGTATCCGTTACCGCAAAAAACCTCGGTATCAAACTCATCGTTAATGAGAGATTTATTCATTAAATCCTCAAACAAATCAGAGTTATCCCCTGCCAAAATATCAAGGGCGGCCTGGAAGCAAATTCGCTCCCTCAAAGGCATTGTGCCTTCGGTTTTAAGCTTAAAGCCATAGCAGAAAAGGGGTTGTGCCACCTGCAAATTTTGCTCGGTGTAGGTGCTTAAAACGCTGTCGCTTTCAGGGTGCTCGCCGCGAATTATCGCTATCTTATCGTTTTTCTTAATACCCTTTTCAATTTGGTCTAAAACGGCATTTGCATCCACCTTGCCTGCAATGCAAATGAACATATTTGAGGGGTGATAAAAGGTGTTATAGCACTCATAAAGCAGTTTATCATCAATTTTTGCAATGGACTCGGTGGTGCCTGCAATGTCAATTCTCACGGGGTGGTTTTGATACATTGCAAGGAGCATATTAAAAAGAACGCGCCAGGAAGGGCTATCCTCATACATTCTTATTTCCTGACCGATTATTCCCTGCTCTTTTTTAACCGTTTCGGCGGTGAAATAAGGGCTTTGCACAAAATCAAGCAAGATTTCAAGATTTTCTTTAAAGCTATCAGAGCAAGAGAAAAGATAGCAGGTTCTATCAAAAGAGGTAAATGCGTTGGCATAGGCGCCCGTTTCGGCATAGCGAGTAAAGGCATCGCCATCCTCACTTTCGAAAAGCTTGTGTTCAAGAAAGTGGGCAATACCCTCGGGAACCTGGGTGAAATTTTCACCGTCACGACTGAAAACCGTATCAATCGAGCCATATTTTGTTCCAAAAAGAGCGTAGGCCGAATCATAATCCTTTTTTTCAACAATAAAAACCTGAAGCCCGCTATCAAGGGTTGCCTTTACACAGCAGACGCCAACGGGTGAACTGATTATTTCTTTTTTCATTTATTTGGCCTCCGGTAAAAGCATGTAAACGGTGTTAAGGGAAATACTCTTTGCCGCAGCAATAACATCTTCCCTTGTCATTTTCCTTACTGCCTCACACATTTCCTCTGGTGCAGTAAGGTTTTCGTTATAAATTTTAAGAGCATACCATAAATCAATGGAGGAAAGAGAATCGTTATAGCTTTTAAGCGAGCCGCAAATGCTTTTAATTGATGAATTAAACTCGAAATCGGAAAACTCGCCGTTTTTAACAATTTGGAGCTGATTTAAAATTTCATTTTTTGCCTTTTCGGCATTATCAGCTTCAAGTCCTGAATCAACCATAACAAAGCCTCGGCTTCTAACACTTGATGCCGAGCAATAATAACAAAGGCTCATTTTTTCTCTGACAACGCTAAACAGTCTTGAATAGGGTCCGCCGCCGAAAATATCAACGGCAACCATTAGGGGCAGAGACACACTGTCATCACCGTAAACCGATGCTGTAAAGCCCATAACCAGCTTGCCTTGCACAACATCCATTCTATCTGTAACCTCTTTAACCGTTTCGCGCATTTTGGGTGCCGGCAGAACTTTGCAGTTTGTGATATTTTCCCTTTTAAGTGCACTGAACCTTTCACCGATTTTTTCGAACAGCCCTTCGGGCAGGGTTTCACCCACGGCGTGCACACTTACGAAGGCGTGCCTTAACATATCATCGAGGGCATTTTTAAGACCTTTCTCGGTGATATTTAAAATATCCTCCCTAGTGCCAAGCTTGTTAAGACCAAAGGGATCGTTTTCAAACATTTCCTCCTTAAGGCGCTTTCTGGCAAAGTTTCTTTTTTCATTAAGCTCTGCCTCAAGGTCCTCAAGCATTTTGCGCCTTTCCCGTGCCAAATCAGTCTGGTAAAAGGCACCGTTTTGAAGCCTTGGCTCAAAGAGCAGGGATAAAAGATAATCAGCCGCATCGCTTACGTTTTGCTCACCGCCTAAGGTATATTTATCGTTGATTGCGGTAATAACAAAACGAATAAGCTGGGTGCTACCAACCGGCATTGCCGAAACGGCAACATCGGCGCCGTAAAGCATATTAAGATGGCGGTTCATTTCCTTAAAACCGCCAAAACGGCCCGAACAGGTGCTAAGAACATAGGTCAGCATTGCATTGGCCGAAACGGTTTCGCTTTTTAAGGGCATATAAAAATTAAGGGAAACGAGGGTGGTGTTAAAGCGTGTATTTTTAATAAAAAGGCCTTGTACACCCTCGGCAAGATTCAAAACAGAATTGCTGTTCAAAAACATCACTCCGAGCGATAGATAAAATATTACTTATACAGTATAACATAACTTAGAAGTTTATACCACAAAAAAATGTAAATTTTTTGTGACAAATAAAATAAAAATTCATTTACCCCCGATTCACACTTCAAAATATACGAAATATTGACAAGAAAAAATTTTTAATATATAATGACCTCAAGAGGTGTTTAAAATGAAACTTAAAAAGTTTTTATATGTTGTTTTAATCATTTTAGCCGTTATTGCCGCCATTGCAGGGGCTGTTTATGTTATTGACAGCCTTTTAAAGAAAAAAGAACTGATTAAAAAAGAATATCTCCCCTGTGAAATCACCGCAGTAGAGGCCGAATAGTTTACACGGCGTTGAATTTTTGCGTTTTTTATGGAAAAACACAAATCGTTTTGGCCAAATTCTTTGTTTTTCAATATTTTTTGTGCAAATTAAATAAAAAATACCCAATTCAAGCATATGATAATATGCTTGAATTTTTTTGTGGAATAAGTTATTATATAAAGTAGATAATAATACTGTTTAAATCTATTTTTTTATAAGGATGGTACCAAATGGAAAAATATACATCTACTGCTCTTGCAAATTTAATTGAAAAAAAGCTTTCTCACAATTTTGGCGTTATGCCTGAGGAGGCATCTGATGACCTTTTTTATAAGGCCACGGTGCTTGTGCTCCTTGACATTATGCGCCAAAGGCGCACCGCCTTTAAAAAGGAAACCGCCGAAAAGCAGGCAAAGACCGTTTACTACCTTAGTATGGAATTTTTAATGGGTCGCTCACTTAAAAATAATCTTTTCAATATGGACCTTGAAAAGACAATGGCAAAGGCGCTTTCCAAGTTTAAGGTTAAGCTTGATAATCTTTATGAGCTTGAACCCGATGCAGGTCTTGGAAACGGAGGTCTCGGTCGCCTTGCTGCCTGCTTCCTCGATGGTCTTTCAACCGGTGGTTACCCCGCCATGGGCTACTGCATTAAGTATGAATTTGGTATTTTCCGCCAAAAGCTCATTGAAGGCTGGCAGACCGAAATGCCCGATTTTTGGCTTCCCGGTGGCAGTGTGTGGCTTGAGCCCCGCCCTGCAAGTGCCGTTGATGTACATTTCGATGGCTATGTTAACGAAACCTGGGATGGCAACTACCACAGCGCCCGCCACGAAAACTACACAACCGTTCGCGCAATGCCCTATGACCTTATGGTTGCAGGTAAGGATGGTAAAACTGTTAATGCTTTGCGCCTTTGGACCGCCGAATGTCAGGACATAAATATGTCTGCCTTTAATCAAGGTGACTATGTTCGCGCAATGGAGGCAAAGGCAACGGCTGAGGCAATTAGTAAGGTGCTTTACCCCGAGGATAATCACATTGAGGGCAAATCACTTCGCCTTCGCCAGCAGTATTTCCTTGTTAGCGCTTCTATTCAGGATATTTTAAACCGCCACCTTCGTACCTACGGCACCCTTGATAACCTTGCCGACAAGGTTGCAATTCACGTTAACGACACCCACCCAGCGCTCGGCGTTCCCGAGCTTATGAGATTTTTGCTTGATGAATGCGGTTACGAATGGGATAAGGCTTGGGGCATTGTTACAAAAACTATTGCCTACACGAACCACACCGTTATGAGCGAGGCACTGGAGTGCTGGCCCGAAGGTTTGTTTAAGGAAAGACTACCGAGAATTTATCAAATTGTTAAGGAAATTGACCGCCGTTACTACGCTCAGGTTTTAGCCGAAACCGATGATTGGGGTCTTGCTGAGCGCACCCACATCATTCAAGGTGGCGTTGTTAGAATGGCAAACCTTTGTGTTGCCGCCTGCCACTGTGTTAACGGTGTTTCCAAGCTTCACAGCGATATTTTAAAGGATTCTCTATTTAACGATTATTACCGTTTAACCCCCGAAAAGTTTACAAATGTTACCAACGGCATTGCCCACAGGCGTTGGCTTTGCCAGGCAAACCCTGCGCTTTCCAAGCTTATTACCGAGCTTATTGGTGATGGCTTTGTTATGGATGCCGCAAAACTTTCGGAGCTTAGAAAATTTGAAGATGATGCGGCTGTGCTTAAAAAGCTTGCCAAAATCAAGCGCCAAAACAAGGAGCGCCTTGCAAACTATCTTAGTGAGAAAAACGGCATTGTTTTAAATCCCGATTCTATTTTTGATATGCAGGTTAAGCGCCTCCATGAATACAAGCGCCAACATCTTAACGCTCTGCACATTATCAGTGAATATTTGTTTATTAAAGAAAACCCCAATGCCCCATTTACACCCAAAACCTACATTTTCGGTGCAAAAGCGGCCCCAGGATATCTGCTTGCAAAGCAAATCATTCACATGATTTACAATTTAAGCCGCGTTATTGAAAACGACCCCGCCGTTCGCGATAAGCTGAAAATCGTTTTCCTTGAGGATTACAAGGTAACTTTAGCTGAACTTATGATTCCTGCGGCTGAAATCAGTGAACAAATTTCTCTTGCCTCAACCGAAGCCAGCGGCACAGGAAATATGAAGTTTATGATGAACGGTGCAGTTACCATAGGTACCGAGGATGGAGCAAACGTTGAAATCCACAGCGCTGTTGGGGATGATAATATCTTTATCTTTGGTATGCACACTCCTGAGGTTAACCGCCTCCGCAAGAACGGCTACCATCCCTCTAACTACTATAACAACAACGAAGAGTTAAAGGCCGCCCTTGATTTCATTGGCAAGGGCATTAACGGTCAGTCCTTTGAAAGCATTCACCACATTTTAACAAATGTTGACCATTACATGGCCGCCGCTGATTTCAAGGATTACTGTACCGCACAAAAAATTGCCAGTGAGACCTATGCCGACACCCTAAAGTGGAACAAAATGTCACTTATTAACATTGCCGAGTCTGGCATTTTTGCCGCCGACCGCTCTATTGAGGATTATGCCCGTGACATTTGGCACACAACACCTTTAAAATAGTTATGCAATATTATCCTTTTGATTCAAGAAAAAGTCTTTATAAGTCTAAATTCTCAGCCGTAAAATCGGGCGAAAGCCTGACTTTACGGCTACTTCTGCATAAGGATGCAAAAGCAGATGAAGCCTTTTTGCTTTTATCAAAGGATGGCGAGGTTGAGCAAAAAATCCTTCTCACACAAAGAGAATGTCTTGAGGATTATATCTTTTACGACACCGAAATTTCCCTCCCTAGTGGGCTTTACTGGTATCGCTTTTTCTATACAAGCCCCTTTGGGAATTATTTTGTTACCAAGGTAAACGGCGTTGGCATTGTCAACCTTGAGCCCATTGGCGCCTCCTGGCAGTTAACGGTTTACGACAGCGATTTTAAAACCCCCGACTGGATTAAGGGCGGCATTATCTATCAGATTTTTCCCGACCGTTTTTGTGATTCGGGAAAGCCGAAAAAGAATGTTCCCAACGACCGCTTTATTGTTAAAGATAAGAAAAAGCAACCCACCTTTACACAGGATTTCACCACAAATGATTTTTTAGGCAATGATTATTACTGCGGCGACCTTGAGGGTGTAAGACTGAAACTTCCCTACCTTAAAAGTCTTGGGGTTAACTGCATTTATCTAAACCCCATTTTTGAAGCCCATTCAAACCACCGCTATAATACGGCGGATTATATGAAAATCGACCCCCTTTTAGGGGATGAAAAGGATTTTATAAGGCTTTGTAAAGATGCCAAAAAGCAGGGTATTCACATTATTTTAGATGGCGTTTTCTCCCATACTGGGGATGACAGCATATATTTTAATAAGAAAAACCGTTATAACGAAATTGGCGCCTACAACAGCACCCTCTCCCCCTACCGCGGCTGGTTTAAATTTAAAAATTGGCCCGATGATTATGATGCCTGGTGGGGTGTTCCCACATTGCCTGAAACGGTGGAGGAAAACGAGGATTTTCTCGAATTTATCACAGGCAAAAACGGCGTTATAAGGCACTGGTTAAAACTCGGTGCTGATGGATGGCGCCTTGATGTTGCCGATGAACTACCCGATGTATTTCTCGATAGCGTGAGAAATGCGATAAAGCAGGAAAAAAAGGATGCTTTTTTACTAGGCGAGGTTTGGGAGGATGCCACAAACAAGGTAAGCTACAACGCTCGCCGCCGCTTTTTAAGGGGCAAGCAGCTTGATTCCGTTATGAATTACCCATTTGCCAATTCTATTGTTAATTTTGTTCTTAGTGGCGATGGCGAAGCCTTTATTTCAAGCATTCTTGACATAATTGAAAATTATCCCCCCTGCTCCCTGCACACCCTTATGAACCACATTGGCACCCATGATACCGCCCGCATTTTAACACGTTTAGGCTTTGAGGGCGAAGTTTTAGCTGACCGAAATTGGCAGGCAGAGCAAAAACTTTCAAAGGAGCAGCAGGAAATTGGTAAAAAAAGGCTTAAACTTGCCGCAGTTTTGCAGTATACCTTGCCCGGTGTTCCCTCTCTTTATTACGGTGATGAAATTGGCACCGAAGGCTTTGGCGACCCCTTCTGCCGCAGCTTTTTTGACTGGGGAAACGGAGACAATGAGCTTACCGAGTTTTATAAAAAACTAGGTAAATTCCGCCGAGAAAACAGCGTTTTTAAAGATGGCGAGTTTATACCCCTTTATTTTGAAAAAGGTTGCGTGGCTTATTTAAGAAAGCGGGACAAGGATTTCGTTTTTGTATGCGTTAATTTGAGCAGCGAAGAAAAAGGAATTGAACTTCCAAAAAATCTATCAAAAGAAAAAATTAAAATCGGCCCAAAAGATTTTTGTCTTTTCAGTGGAAATATTAAATAAAAAAACAAAAATATCCATCCGTTGGGATGGATATTTTTATTTATTCAATATCGCACTGCCTCAGAAAACTCTTTTCTTAAATTCCGTAAACCAGCCAAATGTAAATGTAGGCAGGGATAATAGCAGCAAGGGTGAAAGGAATTCCGATTTTAAAGAAATCGCTGTTTTTAACCTCATATCCGTTCTTGCGCAAAATTCCAATACCTGTGATGTTGGCAGATGCACCTATAGGTGTGCAGTTGCCTCCTAGTGTTGCGCCTGATAAAAGGCCGAAATAAAGCACTGTGGGGTCAACACCGAGAGGTGCTGCAAGACCTGCAATAACCGGAATCATTGTTGCAACATAAGGAATGTTATCAATGAATGCGGAAATTATTACTGAGCCCCAAACGATAACGGTGTAAAGCAGGAACACATTGCCCTTGCCAACTCCGGCAAGAAGCCCTGCAGCCGCATCAATAACTCCCTGCTCGCTGATGCCACCAATCATAAGGAAAAGACCGATAAGAAGGCCAATGGTTTCAAAGTCAATCTGCTTTAAAGGCTCGGTAATTGCCGAAAGGGTTTTGTTTTTAACAAAATTATAAACAAGACCGATAACAAGAAGCACACAGCAGATAATTCCGTTAATGGTTGAAGGGGTGTTGGGAATAAAGGAAGCCACAATAAGTAAAACGATGGTGCCAACAAGTAAAATCGAGGGTACATAATCGGTTACCTTTGTCCGCTCAAAAATCCTCGGAATGGGGTCCTTTTCTTTTCTAAAGAGGAAATAAAGAATAATAGCAGAAAGCGTTGCACCAAGCTCAACGGCGAAGAAAATTGAGAGCTTTCCTTTATAGAAGAAGAAATCAAGGAAGCTCATATCAAGGGCGGAGCCCAGCATTATTGCAGTGGTATCGCCAACAAGGGTTGCCGCACCCTGCAGGTTGCTGGAAACCGCAATTGCAATGATAAAAGGAACGGGGTTTGTTTTTAGCTTTTTGCAGATTTCAAGGGCAACAGGAGCCACCATAAGCACCGTTGCAACATTATCTATAAATGCCGAAATTATGCCTGCAAAAAGGGAAAGACAGATAGCCGCCCAACGAACATTGGGCACCTTTTCCATAACTAAATCCGCAAGGAGGGCCGGCATTTTGCTTTCAATAAACAATGCCACAAGGCCCATTGTGCCTGCAATCATCATAATAACGTTAAAATCGAGGGAGCCTAAAATCTTGTCAAGAGGAAGCATTCCACTGGCAATGAAAACAATGCCTGAGCCAAGGGCGATAAAGGGTCGAAATTTGGGGAAAGCCAAAATAAGTACATAGGTTACCGCAAAAACAATAAGTGCCGGTATCATAACTTTTCTCCTCTTTTTTAATTTTAAAAGCCAAGGGCTTCATTTACTAAAATAACGTGAATTCGGTCATCGTGTCTTGAAAAACGGGTAATTAAAAACTCACAGCAAATGGTGTCTTTGGCCTTGCAATCAGCGCAACTGCCCGTTTTTTTACATGGTGTGTTAATAGGAAAACGCTGTGCGTTTTTAGGTGCCGCAGTCTGCCTTGCGCGAATTATGGCAGAATCTAAATCCTCGCAAATTTTATTAATACCCACAATCATAATGACCTTTTTAGGCCCGTAGGCAATGGCGGCAACACGGTTTGAATTGCCATCAATATTAATGAGTATTCCATCCTTTGTCACGGCATTACTGCTGCAAAGAAAATAATCGGCACCAAAGGTTTTAATTTCCATTTCCCGCTTTTGCTCTGCCGTTTCGCAGACATCTCGGTTAAAGGCAATAAAATCTCCGTTGTTCACAGCATCATAAAGCCCAATTTCTTTTACCGAGCTTGAGCCGCCCCAGCCAACGGTTTTCCCTTTTTCAATGAGGGAAAGGGCTATTTTTAAGGCTTCTGCCCTATCCTCGGCATAGTAACCGCTAATGTTTCGGGTGGAAAGAGCTTTTATAACATCATTCAGCATAAAATCACCAAAAATCAAATTATAAATAAATTATAACACATATCTTCCTTTTACACAAGAAAAAAAGCAACACAAAAAGGACTCACTCCATAAAGCAAAATGCTTTATGGAGTGAGCTGCATTAGAAAAATATGGGTGTATAATAAAATCAGTTTTTAACGGCATCAATTGCAAATTTTCCAATGTCAGTGTTATCAACCGTTTTATTATTAAAGTATTCTGCCCCATAGCCCACCGCAAAGGTTCTGACCTCTTTGCTGGTGTGGCCCGAGGTTGTGAAAAGCGAACTTGTAAGCTTAAATTCACCCTTTGGAACTGCAACACCGCCGGATTCGTGGTCAGAGGTTATGATAAGCAGGGTGTCGGGATTTTCCTTCATAAATTTAAGCACGGTTGCCACGGCGCGGTCAAAGGTCACAACCGAATTTACCTTGCCTTTAATGTGGTTATTATGGGCCGCCTTATCGGCGCCTGCGCTTTCAACCATAAGGAAAAAGCCTTTGTCATTTTTAAGGCGGTTGAGAGCAACCTCGGTGCAGTGGGCCAATGTGTCGCTTGCCTCACTTAAAATATCCTCTGAAAAGAAGCCGATAAAAGGTTTTTCACAAAGGGGGTCGCGGTTTAAAACGGAATTCATTTCAGTAATGTTTTTTGAAACAAGGAAACTCGATAAATCAACATCGGCAAACTGGGAATAGTCCTGTCCGATTAAAACATCAGGTTTAAATTTCGCAAAGCTTGTTGCAAGCTCAGAATAGTTTTCTCTTGATGTGTTATGAACGGCAAAGGCCGAAGGGGTGGCGCCGACAATCTCATCGTTTGTGACAATACCAACCTTTTTGCCCATTTCTCTGGCAATTTCTGAAATGTTTTTAATATTTTTGCCTTCGGCCGACATTCCAACCAAGCCGTTGTTGGTTTTTTGGCCTGTGGCAAGGGCCGTAGCCGAGGCCGCGGAATCGGTAACCTCGGCATTAAGGGAATGGGTGGTTGAAAGACCTGTGTTTTCAATAAGATTCATCACAAGGCCGAAATCAAAGCAACCTTTTTTATTCTTTTCGGTGAGTATCATATCGTTGGGGCCCATTCCGTCACTAATCATAACAATAACGTTTTTGGGCTTTTTAAACTCCATCGAGAGGATTCCCTGAGCCTCGGCTTTGGTGATGGTAACCTTACCCTCAGTGTACCAATTTATCCATTCGGGGTCTTGTTCTTTGCAACCGATTCTCTCGCACTGGCCGTTTGAAAAACTGTGACCCAGCGCCTCATCGAAGGTAGCACCACAGGCTTTACACTTTGAAGGCTCAAGGCAGGTGGCTGCCTGCTTTTCTAAATGCTCACAACTGGCATTGCCGCCACAGGCACACAGCGAAAAAACAATTAAAACTGCACAAAGAATTGCTAAAAGCTTCTTCATTGCCATTCCCCCTTTTGTATCTATTTTATCATTCCGAAAAAATATGTCAATATATAAAAAGAGTTCAATTAAAAGTTCAACCCCCACCGATTTTGGTGGAGGCTGTATTGAATTTATTCTTCTAAATTTGCCTTTTCTTCTTTATAAACATTACCGCTGTAACACCGCCGCCAATGAGAGCACCCACGCCAATCGCAATTATAACCCAAACGATAATGTTTGGTTTGCTTGTATTTATATCAGCATCCGTTTCAGTTGTAATATAAGGAATAACTTCCTCTTTTGTATCACCGCAAATGGTACAAGTGAAGGTTTTAACGCCTTCCTCGGTTTCGGTAGCTTCTTTTGTGACCACCGCCTCGCCAAAAACGTGTCCTTTTGCGGCAATTGTTTCTTCGGCTTTTGCGCCGCAAGTCACACAAGTACCTCCCTTTTTGCCTTCGGCAGTACAAGTAGGTTCAAGAGTTACTGTATGATTTTCTATCTTATGTCCCGTTGCTTTAATGGTGTTCGTTGTTTCTCTGTTGCAACGAATACATTTCCCGCTTTCAACGCCTGTTTCGGTACAAGTAGGTTGTTTGGTTACTGTAGGGTTGGAAAACTTATGACCCAGTGCATTGATTGCTTTTGTTTCTTTATGTGAGCACTTAGAACAACTTCTTGTTTGCTCACCCTTTGCCTTACAAGTTGCTTCTTTTGTGGTTTTCCAACTACCTAAAGAATGTCCTGTTGCAGCTATGTCGCGGTTTTCAACTTTTTGACACGTTGAGCAAGTTCTTGATTCGGTTCCCTTTTCTTTGCAGGTGGGTGCCTTTGTCTGCTTCCAACTGCCAAAGTTATGGCTATTTGTTTTTTCTATTGTCTCGGTTCGGGTGGCACCGCAATCTGCTTCAGTACAGGTGTAAGTTTTAGTGCCCGTTTCTTTACAAGTGGCGGCTTTGGTTACACTACCGCTATCCCAAGTGTGTTCTTCGGTTTCGGCATTTTCCTCATCCCCGGGGATACTTTCTAATTCCTCGCATACTGTGCAATAACCTTCATAGTTAAAGGTATGCTCGGTTGTGCCAATACAACTATCATAATACCAATTAGCATTTAATATTCCATCGGAATCCATTTCAATTAACTTCTTATCTTCAATAGAACCTCTGTAATATATATTTCTAAGATTGTAACGATAATCGCTCTCACAAGAGTCAAGTTTACCGAATGCATCAGAACCAATGCTGGTTACGCTATCAGGGATGGTGATGCTTTTAAGACTGGAACAACCAGAGAATGCCTCACTGCCAATGCTTGTAACTCCATCAGGAATTATTATGTTAGTAAGTTTTGAACAATAATAAAAAGACATATCCGGAATAGCAGTTACATTCTCTCCAAAATTTACTGTGGTTAACTTTTCACAACAACTAAACGGCGAATAATAAGAAGAAGGCCAACCATCCTCCCCCTCGTACTTCTCGTAAGCTAACCAGTCATCATATACTTCCACTTTATAATCAATTGCATTGATGTTTACAGTTGTAAGATTACTGCAACGATAAAATGCTTTTTCACCTATCAATTCAACATTTTCCGGAATTGTAATACTTGTAAGACTTCTGCAGCCAATAAATGCGCCAGCACTAATTTTAGTCACAGTATCCGGAATAACTAAATCCGTTACAAGTTCACCGTTTAGATATAAGTTGTTACCATAATATAAAGGATTTGATCTATACTCGTACTGATTAGCATCTACCTGCGTCGAATCTGGAACTCCAAATGATATATTGCACCACGATTCTAGGTCACTAATATACACGTTTTCAATAGAGCACTCCACAATAAACGCGTTAGAACCAATGCTGGTTATACTATCAGGTATGGTAATGCTTGTAAGCTGAGAATGGCGTTCAAACGCGTTAGAACCAATGCTGGTTACAGGATAGCCACCAAGAGTTGAAGGAATTGTAACATATTTACCAATCGATGTATCTACATCGGTAATTGTCGCCTTACCATCTGAAACGGTGTATGTATAATAACCACTGGTATTTTTTGTTTCAGCACTTGCGGTAAGGCTAGAAAACCCCATCGGACAAATTGAGATTATCAAAAGTATTGATAATAAAACAGATAAAAATTTTTTCATTTCTTTGCCTCCTGAAAATAAAAAAGTGCGGCCACCGAAGTAACCGCACAAAAAACGCAAACTCCGATAGTCGCCAAACTAACAAATGTGAAATGGGTGCAAACGCACATACCTATAATCACCGGGAATTTGCGTTTTTATCAAATTCAAAGGTAATTATAGATATAACCAAAATAGAGCGTAATAATCCCCAAAAGAAAAAATACACCCAATTTCACACATTATTCAGTTAGTTTGGCATTATCAGTTTAGCACAATATTTCTCGAATTGCAATATAATTATAAATAGGTTGAATATCATTTTATTAAAGAAAAATAAAATATTGCTGATACCGTCCTCTATAAAAGGACAAAATATACCAGCAAAAAAAGCCTAAAGCGATTAATTTCGCCTTAGGCTTTTAAAATTTTATATTTCAATACTCTAATATCTTTTT
>JAZPYE010000003.1:0-2576 GCA_045544035.1 Acutalibacteraceae bacterium
ACTTGATAATCAGTGCAAAGCAATGAGTTTCAGTTGTTTATATATGTTGAAACGGGCAAAAATCGATTTTTGCAAAAATGAAAAATTTTTCAACTTTTTACAAATTATTGATTTTCAAAGGTTTAAGACAAGCCCTCGCGCATGGGCGTTCCATACTCAAGCAAAAATTAAAATCGCTATCCATCACAAAAATTTTTTTCGCAAAAGTTTTGGAGTTTGAAAATTCGGTGTTACTATAGTGCTGTACTCAAACGCCAACAACAACGGCAAAGAGTAAACGAAAAAATAAATGAAAAAATAAACACTTAAAAAACAAATTTACAAAACAGACAAACCAAACCGCATTAGCGAGAAAACAAAAGCCCTTTTTGTGGGAAACCTATTTTTGAGGCTTGGAAAATCAAAAATTGCCTGTTCGCTTTGGAGCGATTAAATAGGGTGTTAAATAACCACACCGAGCAGGACTACAGACCAATGTAGCAAGTCGGAGCGGTCTATTTGTGCAAATAGTCCGTACACGCAAAGCACGCAAATTTGGGAGTGCGAGAGCCGTGTAGAAAAGAGAGGTAACAGAATAATGCCATAAATGCGCCCTTGTGCGCTCGGAGATAAAAGTTACTATGCAGGAAAAACACCCTGCACGGAGCCTGAGAAAAGGGTATTGCCAATGTTATGCCCATAATCACCAACCGCCAACCGCTCGAATGTGTTGCTGCCAGACTGAAAAAGGTCTGGGGTGTGCCAAAGAAACACCCTGCCGAAATTGGAGTACGCAGGTATTGTGCGATGACACACGGAGCAGAACGGTGCTGATGCACTTATGCCACCACTATGCTCTGATGGATAGCCAATTATAGGGTACACTTATAGGTGCGACAAAGTTACGAAAAATGTGCCGTGCAGGGTGAAATGCACGGCATATTTTTGGGTGCGTGGCGTATGGTTGCCACACTTTGCACTATAGCGTGTAAGGTTCTCGGTTCGACTCCGAGAGTGCCCGCAATGCGTAATTTTGCGCAGAGTTTGTAAAATTTTATCATTATGGCAACTTCAAAATTGAACAAAGAGCAATTTGCAAATCTTGGTGCATTTGCAGGTGTAATGTTGGTTTACAACTCAACCAACAAGGACGGAGAATTGGTGCAGACAGCACAGCATTTCTGGGGCAAGGATTTCGAGCCTGCAGATAACTCGGACAACGAGATTTTCCGTGTAGTTAAAAACCTCGTAGCCACTATTTGGCACACAGTCGCAGAGGAGAAAAAGTTGCGTGCAGATGCTGACGGTATCCGCTCGAAATTCCGTGCCACCACTCCCGCAGAGATTATTATCTGCGACAATCGTAACAATCGCATCAAAAAGTACGACCTCACAGATAGTGTGTGGGCTCGCATTGGACTTGTGCCTACAAAGGTAGACCTCGAGAAGTCGAGCCGAGATTTTGCCAAGACTATCCACTCGGCTGCAAAGGCAATCCGTGATGCAATGAACTTTGCCCCTAACCTCGCAAAACTCGATGCAGAGAAACCTGCAAAGAAGGGTGCAAAGGGTGCAGAGAAGCCTGCAACAACCGCCGAAACCCCTGCACAAGCGGCTTAATCCGTGGAGTAACTATCCGACAATCTGCCTGAAATAGGTCTGCAATAGATAGATTTTCGTAATTGCGTGAAGAGCGTGTTATCGTGTGTATGCCGATAATACGCTCTTTTTGTTTCGGGCAAGAGGTATCTAACCGTGATGAGCGAGAAAAATTCTGCCGCAGGTATGCCCGCAGTGGAGCGAGTGCATACCGTAGACGATGTGAAGACGGCATTGGAAGCATCTGCCACCGCCATACACGAAGCAATCCATATTGCCCGTGAGGTGTGGGAGAAAGATGCCGATGCCCTGCATTTTGAGATTGACGACCTTGTGCAGATAGAAACTGCACTGCAAGAGATCTGCAACCTTGCCGCAGGTATAGACTGCGATGACGAGGATTGAACCCTGCCAAGAGTGCGCATATAGCGAGGAGAACTATGCCCGAACTATATGTGCACTCTTCTTTTAGACACTAATACACACTATGCCGAGATTGCAACTCGGAGTGTCTGCAAGTAACATAATCGAAGCAAAATGATAGAAGTATTCAATGCAAAACGCACCCGCCATTTCGGGTGCTTTGCCAGTTTTAAGAGTGCCGAAGATACGCTTAACCGCCTTGCCCGTGAGAACATTCTGGACGATGTTCCGTGCGTATCAATCTCGGCATACCGCAACAATGAGTTGCAGAGAGAGTATCAAGCCGTCTTTGTCGGAGGCAAGTGGCGTATGACCAACGAGCGTAAAAAGCGAGCAATCGTAGTGCCACTCCCAGCCAAGAAACGACGCAGGAGAAAACTCTGCAAGGAGTATCTGACCGCCGAACTGATGTTTCGTGAGGCGTTCCCTGACCACCTAAACAAGACCTATCCGCTATCTGCCGACACCCTCAAACTGTGTAGTCGCAGGTGCAAGGTCTATGCGTAAAAAATCAACCGATGCAAACCGCTATGGAGTCTTTGGCTCTATACTTTAACAAAACAGTGTACTATGCC
>JAZPYE010000004.1:0-17174 GCA_045544035.1 Acutalibacteraceae bacterium
TGTTCGCCGATTAAAGTGGTACGCGAGCTGGGTTCAGAACGTCGTGAGACAGTTCGGTCCCTATCTGTCGTGGGCGCAGGATATTTGAGGAGAGCTGTCCTTAGTACGAGAGGACCGGGATGGACGCACCGCTGGTGCACCAGTTGTCATGCCAATGGCACGGCTGGGCAGCTACGTGCGGACGGGATAAACGCTGAAAGCATCTAAGCGTGAAACCGACCTCAAGATAAGATATCCCTTAACTCAAGTTAGTAAGGTCCCCGGTAGACTACCGGGTTGATAGGCCGCATGTGTAAGTGCAGTGATGCATTCAGCTAGGCGGTACTAATAGACCGAGGGCTTGACCTTTAATTTCGATTCCTCTTTATGTTAGTCTTAATCTTTGTTCAGTTTTTAGGGTGCGAACCCAAAAAACCTCATTGGTAAATTACCAATGAGGTTTTTATTTTTATATACATATTTAAAAGAAAACATTTAAAACAGCTCGTTGTAAAGGTTTGCCAGTTCCTCCATTGTCAGCTGTTCGGAGCGAACGGTAGGGGAAAGACCGAGTTTTTGGAGTGCTTCGCCGATTTTTTCTTTGCTTATGCCAAGGGAATTTGAAACGGTGTTGGAAAGGGTTTTGCGGCGTTGGGCAAAGCAGGCTTTTACGAGCTTAAAGAAATCGGCTTCACACTTTACCTTAACGGGGGGATTTTCTCTGATTTTAAGCCTGATAACAACGCTGTCCACCTTTGGTGGGGGCATAAAGGAATCCCTGCCTACCTCAAACAAAATTTCGCTTTCAGCATAGTAATTAGCAGCTACTGTAACGGCGCCCGATTCTCTGGAGCCGACCATTGCGCAAAGGCGCTGTCCTGCTTCCTTTTGCACCATAACAACAATGCTGTCGAGTGGCAGTTTGGCTTCAAGTAGTCCCATTATAATGGGGGAAGTGATATAGTAAGGCAGGTTGGCGCAGACCACAACGCGGTCGCAATCGGCAAATTTTTCCGATATAAGCACTTTCAAATCAATTTTCATTGCATCGCCGAAAACAACCTCTGTGTTACTGAATTCGGCAAGAGTTTTTTTGAGAATGGGTTTAAGGCGCTCATCAAGCTCAATAGAAACAACCTTTTTTGCCACTCTTGCAAGCTCGGCTGTAAGAACACCAATGCCGGGACCAATTTCAAGGGCGCCTGTGTTTTCATCCAGCGCGGCTGCCGCCATTTCGGGGCAAACGGTGGGGTCAATAATAAAGTTTTGACCCAGCGACTTTTTAAAGGAAAAACCGGCCGAGGTCAGCAATTTTTCAACTGTATTAAAATCAGCAAGATTCAATTTTTTTACACCTGCCTTATAGAAAAATTAACAATAGAATTATAGCATATTTCAACTACAGCTTCAAGTCCATCACTCTAATATAACTAAAAAACAAAGACCGCCAAAAGGCAGTCTTCTTTTTTGGAGCTGGTGGACGGACTTGAACCCCCGACCTGCTGATTACAAATCAGCTGCTCTACCAACTGAGCTACACCAGCATATTGAGTTTTCGTGCCTAACTATAATAGCATAAAAAAGGATGTTTGTCAACAATTAAATGCGTGTTAGTTTTGGCAAATTGCGAAACTAACGATTATCTGTAAGACCTAAAATATAGTCGGTTGAGGTTTTATAAAATTTAGCCAAGGCAATAACAAAACGAGTAGGGATTTCTCGCTTTCCTGTTTCATAGTTGCTATAAACTCTTTGGTCGATTCCAAGATATGCGCCGATTTCTTTTTGGACTAAATCGGCATCTTCTCTTAAATCTTTAAGTCTCGGATAATACATAAACAAACACCTCGTTTTTAGTATATGTACTATCAAAAAATAGTATTGATTTTACTATCGGAAGATAGTAAAATAGTTAAACGGAGGTGTGAGAATGATAAAACGAGTGGTTGTGGCAGGGTGTAGGGATTATAACAATTATGAACAGGCACGGGAATTTATTAAGATTTGCATAAGCAAAATAAAGAAGGAAAACGAAATTGTTTTCCTTTCTGGAGATTGTCGCGGCGCCGATGCTTTGGGAATCAGATTTGCAAAAGAAGGCGGGTTTAGAATAGAGCATTATCCTGCCGAGTGGCAAAAATATGGAAAAAGCGCAGGGCCTAAACGGAACGAAATTATGGCGCAACGGTGCGATTTTGTTATTTGCTTTTGGGATGGTAAAAGTAGAGGAACAAGGTCAATGATAGACCTGGCGCAAAAATACAAAAGGGGGATTAGAGTTAAAATGATAAAATGCTAATAAAAAAGCCGTGAAATTCACGGCTTTTTTATTTGTTTCTTCTCATTAAAGCATGTATTAGGTCATAGAGTGATGTGTCGCGGCACTAAATTAAGGCGGGTTTCTTTTAAATTATCTTTTTAAATTTCTTTTCTATCATTCCTGCGGCGAGGCCTGTTAAAATTCCGCAGATTAACCCCGAAAAAATCAGAGGTGCGGTGTAGAAAAGAACACCCTTTGTTGCTGTTATAATTGCGGCGACAATCAGCTGAATAAGGTTGTGTGTAACCGCTCCCGCAGCGCCGATACCAATGGGGGAAAACAGTTCGGTTTTCTCTGCAAGACAGGAAAGGGTGAGTGATAAAACTCCTGCGGTTAAGGAAAAGATAAGTGTGGAGGGGGCGGAAAAAAGCAGGGTGGAGAGCAAAATTCGGGCGATGTTTATTAAAAATGCGCCCTTAAAATCTCCTTTAAAAACGAACAGCAGCGCCACACAGTTGGCAAGGCCAAGTTTAATGCCAGGGGCGATGAAATTTAGGGAATACAGGCTTTCCACAAAGGAAAAGATAAGGGCGAGGGCGGTAAAAAAGCCGTAAAAAGAAACTTTTTTTGCCATTATTCCACCTCCACAACAACGCCGTTTGGCACGCAGATTATGGCATCGCCCTTAGCCTTTATGGGTGCGTGATGAACGCAGACCTTATCGGGGCAGGTGGCGCTTTCTACGCTTACCTCACAGTTTTCGATTTTTACAACATTTGTGCCAAGGTCAATTTTCGTATCCCTTTCTAGCGGCAGGCGGTAAAGCTCCTCATTTTTAACGAGGATAACCGCCTCGCTGCCCGAGGCTGTGTTTAAAAGGGGAAAAAGAAGGGTTAAAATCGCTAAAAGAGCAAGGGCGGCAATGAGAATTATATCGGCTTTTTTTGGCACTTACTTTTCCTCCTTTACAAAAGTTTAAAATAGGGTTAAAATAACATTATGAAAAAGTTTTTATCTGTTCTTATTTCTCTTGTCACCGTGGTCACCCTTTTTGCAGGGTGCAAGCACAGTGAAAATACTGTTAACCGCCTGCTTTTTGACACCGCCGTAACCTTAACGGCAGAGTGCGAAAGGTCGGTTTTGCTTGAGGCCGTTTCGCTTTGCGAGCATTATGAAAATCTGCTTTCCCGAACAAAGGAGGAAAGCGATGTTTATAAAATCAATAATACCGAGGGCTTTGTTTCGGTCAGCGAGGAAACGGCTTTAATTATAAAAACCGCCCTTGAGTTTTGCGAGAAAACGAGCGGGGAATATGATATAACCATAACCCCTGTTTCCTCCCTTTGGGATTTTAACAAGGAGATTTTGCCCGATGCCGCCGAACTTGCCGAGGCTGTAAAAAAGGTGGATTACAAAAAAATTCAGCTTGAGGGCAACCGCGTTAACGCAAATGGTGCGCAAATTGATTTAGGCAGTGTTGCAAAGGGCTACATTGCCGATAAATTACGGGAATTTTTCGAAAACAAGGGTGTAAAAAACGCCATTATTAACCTTGGCGGCAATGTTTATGTGCTGGGGGATAAATACACAAAGGTGGGCATACAAAAGCCCTTTGAAAGCGGCACTGTGGGCAGGGTGGAGATGAAAAATTTATCTGCCGTAACATCGGGCACCTATCAACGGTGTTTTACAAAAGAAAACACCTTTTATCACCATATTTTAGACCCCAAAACAGGGTATCCGAGAAACACCGACCTTGACAGCGTTACCGTTATTGGGGAAAATTCAATGTTCTGCGATATTATGTCAACCGTTTGCCTGCTTTCAGGCAGCGAAAAGGCCGAGGAGCTGATTAACGCCGAGGGGCTTTCCGCCGTTCTTATCTTCAAAAACGGAAAAATTAAGACGGTGGGCGACATAGATTTTAAAGCACACTAAAATCATTGTACCATATTAAAGTATAATTTACAAATTATACTTTATTTTTTTTATACCATAAGGTATAATTAACATTGTATAATAACATTTAAAACTGACTTGTGAGGTTTATTTATATGGGTTTACTCAAAAAACTTTTTGGCAGCTACAGCGAAAAAGAGCTTAAGAGAATTAAGCCACTCCTTGATAAAACTCTTTCCTTTGAGGAGGAATTCGGGGGTCTTTCCGATGAGCAATTAAAGGCAAAAACAGAGGAATTTAAAAACCGCCTTCAAACGGGCGAGACCCTTGATGACCTTTTGCCCGAGGCCTTTGCGGCGCTACGTGAGGCCTCCTCCAGAGTTCTTTCAATGCGCCATTTCCCCGTTCAGATTTTAGGCGGCATTGTGCTGCACCAGGGTAGAATAAGCGAAATGAAAACAGGTGAGGGTAAAACCCTTGTTGCAACTCTGCCTGCCTATCTTAATGCGCTTTCTGGCAAGGGCGTTCACATCGTTACAGTCAACGATTATCTTGCCCGCCGAGACTCCGAGTGGATGGGAAAGCTTTACCGCTTTATGGGGCTTTCCGTTGGCCTTATCGTTCACGGTATGACACATGAGGAAAAGAAAGCGGCATACGATGCCGACATAACCTACTGCACAAACAACGAACTGGGCTTTGACTACCTTCGTGATAACATGGCAACCTACAAGGAGGAGCGTGTTCAGCGCGGCCATAACTTTGCCATTGTTGATGAGGTTGACTCCATTTTAATTGATGAGGCGAGAACGCCCCTTATTATTTCAGGCAGGGGAGATAAGTCCACCGATTTATACACCCGCGCCGACCGCCTTGTTAAAAAATTTAAAATGGTTAAGGTTAAGGAGGTTAACACAAAGCTCTCCGATGCCGAGCAGGATTTTGATGGCGACTATGTTGTTGATGAAAAGGCAAAAACCGCAACCCTTACCCCCGAGGGCGTTAAAAAGGTTGAGGCATATTTCGAAATTGACAATTTAAACGATGCCGAAAACATTACCATTGCTCACCACGTTAACCAGGCTATCCGTGCATACGGCATTATGAAAAGGGATGCCGAGTACATTGTTAAGGATGGGGAAATCATCATTGTTGATGAGTTTACAGGCCGCCTTATGTACGGCCGCCGTTACAGCGAGGGCTTGCACCAGGCCATTGAGGCAAAGGAAGGGGTTAAGCTTCAGAATGAGTCCAAAACCCTTGCCACAATAACCTTCCAAAACTTTTTTAGATTATATTCTAAGCTTTCGGGCATGACAGGTACCGCCATGACCGAGGAGATGGAATTCAGAGAAATTTACAAGCTGGATGTTATTGAAATTCCCACAAATAGGCCCCTTATCAGAAACGATGAAACCGATGTGGTTTACAAAACCGAACGTGCTAAATTTAAGGCGGTTGTTAATCACATAATCGAGTGCAACAAAAAGGGCCAGCCCGTGCTTGTGGGCACCGTTACCATTGAAAAATCGGAACTGCTCAGCGCTATCCTTAAAAAGGCAGGCATAAAGCACAACGTGCTCAACGCCAAGCACCACGAAAAAGAAGCCGAAATCATTGCTCAGGCAGGCAAGCCCTATGCCGTTACCATTGCAACCAACATGGCAGGCCGTGGTACCGATATAATGCTGGGCGGTAATGCGGAATACCTTGCCAAGGCAGAGCTCCGCCATTTAGGCTACAGCGAAACGGTTATTGCCGAGGCTACAGGTTACGGCGAAACCGATGAGCCTGAAATCATTAAGGCAAGAGAGGAATTTAGTAGGCTTTTAGCCAAATTTAAGGCTGAAATTGCCCCCGAGGCTGAGCAGGTCAGAAACGCAGGTGGACTGTGCATTATAGGCACCGAGCGCCACGAATCAAGGCGAATTGACAACCAGCTTCGCGGCCGTGCAGGAAGACAGGGTGACCCGGGTGTTACTAGGTTTTATGTTTCCTTTGAGGATGATTTAATGCGCCTTTTCGGCGGCGAGCGTGTTTACAATATGCTTGAAACAATGAACCTTGATGAGGACACACCATTCCAAATTGGTATGATGGCGAACACCATTAAAAGCGCTCAGGAAAAGGTGGAGTATCAGCATTTCTCCATTCGTAAAAACGTGCTTGAATATGATGATGTTATGAACAAGCAGCGTGAACTTATCTATAACGAGCGCAACAAGGTGCTTGACGGTGAAAACATTAAGGATTCGGTTCTTAAAATGATTGATGAGCTGGTTGAAAAGCAGTGCGCTCTCTTCCTCAGCGATGATGCCGTTCACGATAACTGGGATTTAGAAGGACTTAAAGATTATTTCCTTAATTGGATTCTGGATAAGGGCGACCTTAAATTCACACCCAGTGAGCTTGGAGAAACCTCAAAAGAGGAAATTGCCGAGTTTATTAAGTGCAAGGCCCACGAAATATATGAAAAAAGAGAAGCCACCTTCGGAGCTCCTTTAATGCGGGAAATTGAGCGTGTTATGCTCCTTCGCAGCGTTGACACCAACTGGATGGACCACATTGATGCAATGGATGACCTAAAGCAGGGCATAGGGCTTCGCGCTTACGGTCAGCACAACCCCGTTGTGGAATACAGAAACGAAAGTTACGATATGTTTTCAGCTATGACCGAGGCCATCAGAGAGCAGACAGCCAAATGGGTGCTCACCGTTCACGTTAACCAGAATGAAAGCGTGAAGCGTGAAAAGGTTGCCGAGGAAACCGGCACAGGGGATAAGCCCCAAACCGTTAAGGGAAAAGGTGTTGTTAGCAAAAATGCCCTTTGTCCCTGCGGCAGCGGTAAAAAATACAAACGCTGTTGCGGAAAAGATATAGACTAAAAGAAAAACCTCCGCTTTTAACGGAGGTTTTTTCGATATATTGAGTTAGATTTATTTGTAAGCCTTAAATGCGGCGATGATGGCTTCCTCATCGTCAAAGCCGCCCTCACAGTATTTACTGTTGTTCATCATATAAAGCTCGACTCCGTTTGTGGAGGATGCGGTGGAGCGTTTGCCAATTAGGGCAACGTGGCCGTTATTGTTTAAAGCGGAAATCATCTTTCTGACCTCTGTCATGAAAGAACGCCTGTAGGATTCGGGCTGGCTTACAATCCAGGAAATTTCATCCATAGTACCCCAAATGGCATCACCCGCGGCGGGGTCATAGTTATCAAACTCAACAAGGTAGGGGTATTTGCTGGTAGTCCAGCCGGAAGGAGAGGTGCCCGAAATATTTAAGCAGTAAGGCGCATCAGACTGCATATCAAGCACGCATTTTTGGGGCGAGCTGTTTGCAGCGCCCGTTGCTTTGGGACGCAGAGGAGCCATGTTAAAATCAACAAGCATAACGCCATCGGTGCCAACGAATTCGTGGCCGGGGTGATGGGAGTTAATGATAACATAATTTCTTCTGGCGTTTTTCTTGGCATATTCACGAATCAAATGAATAACCTTTGTCCAGCGTTTATTGTTTTTATCATTTTTTCCCGTTTGCTTGGTCTGACCCAGGTGGATTGATTCCACACCGATGTCAATCAGCCTGCAGGCTCTGTAATAAATGAACATCTGGGTTTCTTCGCGGGTTATGTCGGGAAGGCTGTAACCTGTAGCCCACATATTTTTACCAAAGCCGTCGGGGAAAAGCATTTTGCGGTGGTCAAAGGTTCTGTCCTCAACCTCTTTGCCGAAAGCCTCAAAAACCCATGCGGGAATTTTAATTTCGTTAATGTCTTTACCGGTGGTTTCGAAAATACAGCCCTCGAAAATGATTTCGGGGTCAACAGCGTGTGCCTTTGCAATAAGCTCCTCGTAAACGGGGAAGTGGGTGTCCTCAAACCATTTTGAGGGATACCACTCGGCAACAGAGCGGCAAACAAACTTTGTGCCTGTGTTTAAAATGGCGCGAATGGCTTCTTCACTGTTTGCATTTGTGTAGGTTATAGCGCGGGAGAGGTAGTTGTTTAAAACCTTTTCGCTGATGCTGCCATTAAAGGTAAAGTCCATTCCTGCGTTAACGGTTTCGTTTTTAACAAGGTTAACAACGGTAACCTCGGCTGCTTTTTCTACCTTGGCACCGTCCTTTAAAACGGCGGTAAGGCTTATCTTGTAAACACCGTCGTTTTCCAGCTTATCATCGCTTTCAAAGGAATCACCGGTAAGACCGGTTTTCTCCAAAACGGTGGTGTAGCTGTTACCGTTTTTCTTTTCAATCTTAAGGTTCACGGTATCGCCGTCTTCAAGGCCATCCCAGGCCACGCTGGCGGTGTTGGTGTAAAAGGTCTCGCCCACGGTGGGTGACACCATTTCGAAATCCGAAAGGACAGAGGTGTTTATGCTGAGTGTGCCCTTTGATGTGTCTCCTGATGTGTTGTTTCCACCATTGCAGCCTGCAAAAACGCAAACAAGCATTGAAAGGCACAAAACAACCGAAAGAAGTTTTTTAAGTGATTTCATAGGTTTTTCTCCTTATATAATTTGTATAGTAATTTTAAACGAAAACCAGAGCAAATGTCAACGGAAAATGTTGTTTTTGTCGTAATTTCATTAAAATTAGTTATAATTGAATAAAACTGAGCGCTCCGAATGGGGGCTCACTGCTTATGCGGCAGCGAAAAAATAAAACCACACGAAGAATTTTCTTCGTGTGGTTTGTTTTTAAAGACCCTTATTATTTATATGCCTTGAATGCTGCGATGATGGCTTCCTCATCGGAGAATCCGTCACTAAAATATTTACTGTTGTTCATATAGTAATATCCGTGGTCTTTTTTGGTTGAAGCGGGGCGCTTACCGAGAAGAGCAACGTGACCGTTATTATTAAATGCGGCGACCATTTTTCTAACTTCGGTATAGAAGGAACGGCGATAATCATCGGATTGGTTTGCAATCCAAGAGCTTTCATCCATTCCCCAAACAGCATCGCCTTGCGCGGCATCATAGTTGTCAAACTCAACAAGATAGGGGTAATGATTAGTTGTCCAACCGCTTGGAGAGGTGCCTGATATATTTTTAGTGTAGGGTGCGTCAACGTCGGTGTTCAGCACACACTTTTGTGGGCTTGAATTGGCGGCGCCAACAGCCTTTGGACGCATGGGAGATGCGTTAAAATCAACAAGCATAACACCATCGGTGCCAACGAAGTCGTGAGAGGGGTGATGGGAGTTGATGATTACATAACCTCTTCTGGCATTTTTCTTGGCATAGTCGCGAATTAAATGAATAACTTTGGTCCAACGCTTATTGTTTTTGTCGTTTTTACCTGTTTGTTTGGTTTGACCCAGGTGAATTGCCTCAAAACCGCTGTCAATAAGCTTACAGGCTCTGTAATAAATGAACATCTGGGTTTCTTCGCGGGTTATGTCGGGAAGGCTGTAACCTGTAGCCCACATATTTTTACCAAAGCCGTCGGGGAAAAGCATTTTGCGGTGGTCGAAGGTTCTGTCCTCGGGTTCTTTCCCAAAAGCTTCAAAAACAAAGGCGGGGATTTTAATGTCGTTAATGTCTTTGCCTGTGGTTTCAAAAATACAACCTTCAAAAATAATATCAGGGTCAATGGAATGAGCCTTTTCAATAAGTTGTTCAAATATAGGAAGGCGGTCATCTTCAAACCACTTTGAAGGATACCATTCTGCAGCGCTACGGCTAATATACTTAGTGCCGGTGTTTAAAATTGCACGGAGAGCCTCATCAGTGTTTACGTTTTCATAGGTGATTGCACGGGAAAGGTAGTTATTGAGCACCTTTTCGCTGATGCTTCCGTTAAAGGAGAAGTCCATTCCTGCGTTAACGGTTTCGTTTTTAACAAGATTTAAAACGGTTACCTCTACGGTTCTTGTAACGGTGTTGCCGTCGGTTAAGTTGACAGTGGCGTTGATTTTATAAACACCTTCGTTGTCCAGCTTATCCTCGCTTTTAAAGGAGTCGCCGGTAAGGCCTGCTTTTTCAAGAACGGTGGTGTAGCTGCTGCCGTTCTTTTTCTCAATTTTAAGGCTAACGGTTTCATCCTTTTCTAGACCCTCCCAGGCAACATCAACGGTGTTGGTGTAATATTTCTCGCCTGCTGTGGGTGACACAAGTTTAAAATTTGAAAGGACAGCAGTGTTGATACTGAGCGATCCCTTTGATGTGTCGCCTGATGTGTTGTTTCCTCCATTGCAGCCTGCAAAAACGCAAACCAGCATTGAAAGGCACAAAACAACCGAAAGAAGTTTTTTAAGTGATTGCATATTTTTTCTCCTTATATTATTTGTATAATAATTTTACACTATCACCACAACAAATGTCAATGAAATTGTGTTTTTTATTGTAATTTTAATAAAAACAGTTATAATTAAATGAAAAGGAGTGAAGCTTATGAGCATTTCAAAAAGACAGTTTGGCTTTACGAAGGATGGCCGAGAGGTTACCTGCTTTACCATAACAAACGGAAAATTAAAGACCGAGATTTTAGATTACGGCGTTACAATTCGCTGCCTCTTTGTGCCCGATAAAAACGGAAATTCAGTGGATGTTGTTTTGGGTTATGATACAGTGAGGGAATATGAAGAAAATGATGGCTATTTAGGCGCCACCATTGGTCGTGTGGGCAACCGCATTAAAGGCGGTAAATTCACCCTTAATGGTGAGGATTATACCCTGGCTGTCAACAACGGTCCCAACCACCTACACGGGGGGCTTAAAGGCTTTGACAAGGTGATTTGGAAGGCAGAGAAAAAAGAAAACAGCATTGTATTTTCCCACCTTTCTCCCGATGGAGATGAAGGTTACCCCGGCAATTTAAGCGTTACCGTTACAGTCACTCTTGAAGAAAACGGAATCTCTCTTGATTATGCCGCCGAAACCGACAAGGACACGCCCATTAACCTTACAAACCACAGTTATTTTAACCTAAACGGCAAGGGCGATGTTTTAGAGCACACATTAAAACTAAACGCCGATAAATTCAGTGTTGGAGATGCTGACTGTCTGCCAACAGGGGAAATCGCCAGCGTTTTCGGCACCGGTATGGATTTTACAAAGGCAAGGGAAATCGGCCTTGGTGTTGACAGCGATGAACCCTGTGTTAAGCTTTCGGGCGGCTATGATTCAAACTTTGTTTTAAACGGCAACCCTGCGGCAAAGCTTAAATCAGAGGAAAGCGGCATTGAAATGACTGTTTTGACCTCTGAGCCCGGTGTTCAGGTTTATTCCGCCAACTTTTTAACCGAAAGGAACGGCAAAAACGGCGCGAAATACAGTGAAAGAGGCGCTCTTTGCCTTGAAACACAGCATTTCCCTGACAGCATTCATCACGAAAACTGGCCCACCGTTGTGCTTAAAAAAGGTGAAAAATTCGAGAGCAAAACAACCTACTGCTTTAATGTGTAAAAAACACCCTGCAGATTTAAAAATCTGCAGGGCTCTTTTTATTTTATAAACTCTAAATCCTTAATATCTTTGAAAACAAAATCGGGTTTTGTTTCGCTTTTTTCAAGGTCATTTAAGGCGCCTTAAATGGAAAAAAGGGAAAACGAAACTTGTATAAACTTAAGTTTTGTTATAAAATAGATTAAAAGGGTGGTGTGAAAATGACTATTGACCCAAAACGAATACTTAATAAGTTGGATGATTTTTTAAGACAAAATAATTATGACAGCGCAAAAAGCCACCTGCTTTATTGGCTCAATGAAGCCAAAGGGGCAGGGGATGAGAAGGCGGTTTTGCTGATAAACAATGAACTTATGGGGCTTTGCAGAAAGCTAGGGCAAAAGGATGAGGCCATTTTTTATGCCGAAAGTGCTTTAAACGGGGTCCAAAAAATGGGAATTGAGGACAATGTAGGCGCCGCCACAACCTATTTAAACTCTGCTACCGTTTTTAAGGCCTTTGGAAAAGCCAATGAGGGCATTGCCCTTTTCGAGAGGGCACGGAAAATTTATGAGAAAAACTTAAAAAGTGATGATGACCGCCTTGCAGGGCTTTATAATAATATGGCCTTAGCCCTCACCGATTTAAAGCGATTTGATGAAGCAAAAGCACTTTATGAAAGGGCAATTTCGGTGCTGAAAAAGGTGAAAGGCAAGGAGCCCGAACAGGCTATAACCTATCTTAATTTAGCCTCCTGCGCTGAAAGTGAGCTGGGGCTGGAGAATGCACAGAGGATTATTGAAGCAAACATAGAAAAGGCAATGGAAAAGCTGGAGGCCAGCGAGGATAAGTCTAGCGGAAACTATGCCTTTGTTTGTGAGAAATGCGCCACGGTTTTTGGATATTACGGATATTTTTATTATGAAAACATTTTAAAGGAACGGTATAAACGAATTTATGAAGGGAATTGAGCTTTGTCGCGCTTTCTATGAGGAAATCGGCGCACCGTTGTTAAATGAGCAGTTTGCCGATGTTTTATCTAAACTGGCTGTGGGCCTTGTTGGCAGTGGCTCTGAGTGCTTCGGCTTTGATGATGAGGTATCAAAGGACCACGATTTTGAGCCTGCTTTTTGCATTTTTGTGCCCGATAACCTTGATAGGAAAACCGAATTTAATTTAGAGCGGGCTTATGCCAAATTGCCAAAGGAATTTATGGGTTACAAAAGACCCCGCCTTGCCGCCGTTGGAGGCGGGCGCCATGGCGTTATTAAAATCGGCGATTTTTTTGAGACCAAAACGGGCAGGCGGGATGGCAACTTAACCCTTGGGGACTGGCTGAGTGTTCCCGAAAATTCCCTCTTTGAAGCAACTAACGGAGAAATCTTTTTTGATAATTTAGGCGAGTTTTCGAAGATAAGAGAAAAACTTTCCTATTTTCCATCCGATATAAGGCTTAAAAAGTTAGCAGGGCACCTGCTTTTAATAGGTCAGTCGGGGCAGTATAACTATTCACGCTGCATAGATAGAGGGGACACCGCTGCGGCACAGCTTAGTGTTATTGAATTTTCAAAAAGCGCAATAAACGCTGTTTTCCTGCTTCATAAAAAATATATGCCTTATTACAAATGGCGCTTTCATGCCCTTAAAGAATTGGGGGAAACAGAGCTTGCGGAAAATCTTGAGTTTCTTATTTCAAGTGATAACAAAAACCCCAATGAAAAGGTGCAGATAATTGAAAATATTTGCGAAAAAATCGGCAAAAGGTTAGCCGAGCAGTCGCTGTGCGGTGAAATGGGCAGTGAAATGGAAAGGCTGGCCTATGCCGTTAACGACAAAATTGAAGACAACAAAATCCGCAATATGAATATTTTAGCGGCGGTTTAAAGAGGCGAAATAAAAAATGCTTGGTGTAATTATAAATGTGATAACGGTGGCGGTGGGCGCCGCTTTCGGTCTGCTTTTTAAAAAGGCCATTCCCGAAAGGGTAAGCAAAGCCGCAATGACAGGGCTTGGTGCCTGCACCCTTTTCATCGGTATTCAGGGCTCACTAAAGAGTGAAAATGTGCTTATTTTAATTGTTTCGGTGGTGCTGGGCGCTGTTTCTGGCACACTTTTAAACATTGATGGGGGCATAAACACTCTGGCATCTAAAATAGAGACTAAATTTAAAAGGGAAAACGGCGGTGTTTCTATTGCCGAGGGTCTTGTTTCAGCAACACTGCTTTTCTGTGTTGGCGCAATGACAGTGACGGGCTCTATTCAGGCAGGAACGGTGGGGGATAATTCCATTTTAATAACCAAGGCTATGCTTGACCTCGTTTCCTCGATGATGCTGGCGGCAAGCCTTGGTGTGGGAGTGCTTTTCTCTGCTCTTTCGGTGCTTTTAATTCAGGGCGGCCTTGTGCTGCTGGCAGGGCTTATTGCTCCGTTTTTAAGCACGGGGGCAATAAATGAAATGACCGGTGCCGGCTCCCTTTTAATTATAATGATTGGAACGAATTTAATGGGTATCACCAAAATAAAGGTGGCAGATTTTCTGCCTGCGGTGCTGTTTGCTCCCATAATTCACAATATTGTTCCATTAATCGAAAAATTATGGAATTTAATTGTAAGATAAAGCGGTGAAAAAATGGAATTTGAAAAACTTATAACCGAACGCTTTTCGGTGCGCAAATTTAAAAATGAGCATTTATCCGAGGAGATTTTAAATAAAATTCTGGAAGCGGCACATAAGGCACCCACAGGCTGCAACTATCAGCCTCAAAGAATTCTTGTTATAAGCGGCGAGGAAGCTATTGAAAAATTGAAGGGCTGCACAAAATGTCATTTTGGCGCCCCTGCGGCAATGCTTGTCTGTCATAATACGCAGGAGAGCTGGAAACGACCCTATGATGGCGCTCTTTCTTCCCCTGTTGATGCGGCGATTGTTGCAACCCATTTAATGCTTGCGGCGTGGAACGAGGGTGTCGGCTCCTGCTGGGTTATGCATTTTGACCCTGAAAAAATGAGGGCGGCATTTAATATTCCAAAAGACATAGAGCCAGCGGCACTCATCGTTATGGGCTATGCCGCAGAGGATGCGAAGCCTTTGGACCTGCATTTTGAAACGCGGCCTATAAGCGATGTAGTGTTTTACGACACATTCTGATAAAGAAAACGCTTTATGATTTTTGGAACTTTTTGTTGACCCTGTATTTTATAGATGATATAATAATTCAAATTATTACCCTTTTTTGGAGGTAAGAAAATGAAAGAGTTTGAAAGGTTTGACCGAATTGGCACTTTGCCACACAGAAGCTACTATATTCCCTTTGGCGAAAAGGATAAAATAGAGAGCGTTTTTGGTATTGTGGATAGAAGGAGCAGCTCAAGATTTTTGTCCCTTGACGGAATTTGGCAAATTAAGGCCTTAGAACACGTCGAGGATTTTTGCCTTGAGGATAGACTTGCCGCATCAATTCCTGTGCCTTCTTGTGTTCAGATGCACGGTTACGACCAAATTCAGTATCTAAATTTCCGCTTCCCCTTTCCTGTTGTTTTGCCCCACATTCCCCATAATAACCCCTGCTGGCACTATCGCCGCATCTTCAACCTTGAAAAGAGGTGTGGAGAAAGGTATTATCTTAACTTTGAGGGTGTTGACAGCGCTTTTTATCTTTACATAAACGGTGAACTTAAAGGCTATTCCCAAATTTCCCACGCAACCAGCGAATTTGATATAACTGACCTTGTAAAAAATGGTGAAAATACAGTTGATGTGCTGGTGCTCAAGTGGTGTATTTCCACATATTTAGAGTGTCAGGATAAGTTCCGCTTTTCGGGCATTTTCAGAAATGTTTACATTCTTTCCCGCCCTGAGGGTCACCTGACCGATTATAAAATTGAAACCACCCTTAATGGGAAAAACGGTGTTTTAACCTTCATTAACGAAAGCGAAACCGAGGTAGCCTTAGAAATTGAGGGACAAAATTTAACCGTTGCCCCAAAAGCTGCCAGCGAAATTGAGATAAAGAGTGTTAAACTTTGGAGCGCCTATGAGCCTAACCTTTACACCCTGATTATTCGCGCAAAGGGCGAAAAAATCATTGAAAAGGTTGGCTTTAGAACCATTACCATTGATGGTAAGGTGTTCAAATTTAACGGTGAGGCCATTAAGCTTAAGGGTGTTAACCGCCACGATTTTAACTGCGAAACAGGTGCGACCGTAACGCTGCAAAATATGTATGATGACCTTCAGCTTATGAAGGGTCTTAATGTTAATGCTGTAAGAACTTCGCATTATCCCAACTGCCCTGAGTTTTATCAGCTGTGCGATGCCATTGGTCTTTTTGTTATGGATGAGGCCGATGTTGAAACACACGGTGCAGCTACTGTTGAGGGCGGCTATGATACTGAACTTTTTAAAGAATTTGCCGAAAACGAATTTTTTACAAAAGGCATTTTAGACCGCCACACAGCCCTTGTAGAAAGGGATAAGAACAGGCCTAGCGTTATTATGTGGTCACTCGGAAATGAGTCCGGCTTTGGAAAATCCTTCTTTGAAGGCGCAAAGTTCATTAAAAACCGCGACAAAACAAGACCCATTCACTATGAGGGACTTTTCCTTGCCGACCCCGAGTATTACTACACCGATATGGTGGATGTTGTCAGCATGATGTACCCCTCCATCCAGACCATTCGCGAAAGGGTGCTTGAAAACGAAAAGGAAACAAGGCCCTTTGTTATGTGCGAATATACCCACGCAATGGGCAACTCCTGCGGCGATGTTGCCGATTATTGGGATTTGATTTATAATAATGAGCAGCTTATGGGCGCCTTTGTTTGGGAGTGGGCTGACCACGGCATTAAAACCGAAAAGGGCTTCCTTTACGGCGGCGATTTCGGCGAAACCGAACACGATGGCAACTTCTGCATTGATGGCCTTTTGACCCCCGATAGGAAACTAAAATCGGGCGCAGTGGAGATGAAGGCAGTTTACAGCGGCAAATTAAAATCCGAAGTAAAGGATGTTGACATTCCAAAGCAAGAGGACATTGCAAAGGAAATTGAAATTAAGGCCGATGAGCACACAGGCGAAATCACCTCAATTAAAGCCGATGGCAAAGAGATTCTTAAAACTCCCTTGCATATTAATTTCGCCCGCTATATCGATAACGACCGATATCTTTTGGATACCTGGAATGAAAAATACCGTTTGAATGTTTGTAAGCCCCAAATTTTCTCCTGCGAGAAAGGGGACAATTTCTACAAATTTAAGGGTGGTATTGCGGCCAACTACATAAGACCTGTGGCACTTTTTGAGGTTACCTACAAAGTGGCCGGCAATGAGCTTTCTGCTGAAATTTCTTATGAGTTGCCCGAAAAGGTTAAAAACTTCCCCCGCTTTGGCGTTGAGTTTGGCATTGATAAGAAATATGCCGATTTTGACTACGTTGGCTTTGGCCCCTTTGAAAGCTACACCGATAAGCATGTAGCCTCAGATTATGGCTATTATGAAAGCACAGCAAAAGATAATTACTGCTACGACTACATTCGCCCACAAGAATCGGGCAGTCATTTTGCCTCAAAATATCTGGGTGTTAAGAACCTGTTTTCTGTAACTGCCGAGGAGCCTTTCTCTTTTTCAGTTAACCCCTACACAACAAA
>JAZPYE010000005.1:0-34093 GCA_045544035.1 Acutalibacteraceae bacterium
GCAGCAATAAGTAACATTAATTTAAAAATTGAACAGGGTGAAATTATTGGCATTATCGGCCACACAGGCTCGGGTAAGTCAACCCTTGTGCAGCATTTAAACGGTCTTTTGACCCCAACATCAGGCAAGGTGCTTTTTGAGGGTAAAGATATTTGGGAAAAGGGTACCAAAATTAAAAAAATTCGTGAAAAGGTGGGCCTTGTTTTTCAGTATCCCGAATATCAGCTTTTTGAAGAAACCGCTAAAGAGGACATTGCCTTTGGCCCCAAAAATATGGGAATCACGGGAGATGAGCTTGCCGAGCGTGTTATCAGTGCCGCAAGGTCGGTTGAATTAAATGAGGAGCTTTTAAACAAATCTCCCTTTGATTTATCGGGCGGTGAAAAGCGCAGGGTTGCTATTGCAGGCGTGCTTGCAATGAACCCCAAGGTGCTCATTTTTGATGAACCAACAGCAGGTCTTGACCCGGTTGGCAGAGAAAATATTTTGAAAATTGTTAAGGACTGTCGCGATAAAAACGGCGCTACGGTTATTATGGTTTCCCACAGTATGGATGACATTGCCCTTATTGCAGATAGAATTCTTGTGATGAACAAGGGTAGCGTTTTTATGTTTGATACCGTGCATAATGTTTTCTCAAATTCCGAAAAGCTTATGGAAATTGGCCTTAATGTTCCTAACATCACAAAGGTTTTTGTGGAACTTAAAAAGCAGGGAATTAATATTCCAAGTAATGTTTACACAATCGAGGATGCCATAAAAGCAATCCTATCCTATGCGAATGGGAGGGAAAAATAATGCTTGATAACATCACCTTTGGTCAGTTTATTGACACAAAGTCTGTTCTCCACAGGCTTGACCCAAGAATAAAGATTATTCTTTTAATTGCCATAATTGTTTTTATTTTTCTTGCAGGCAACTTTGTAAGCCTTGGCCTTATTGCCGGCTTTTGCATTGCTTTGCTTATAAGCTCAAAAATTCCACTTAAAATGTACCTAAAAAATCTTAAGGTTATTTTACCCATTGTGGTTTTTACGGCGATTATAAACACCTTTTATGTAAGCACCGGCACAGTTTTGCTTAACTGGTGGATTTTTAAGATTACTACCGATGGAATTATGCGAGCGGTGTTTATGTCCTCAAGGGTTATTTTGCTCATTTTAATCAGTTCAGCCCTTACCTACACAACAACGCCCAACGATTTAACTGATGCCATAGAACGTCTTTTGTCACCACTTAAGTTAATCGGGTTAGGCAACCTTGTTCATATGCTTGCAATGATGATAACCATTGCTCTCCGTTTCATTCCCACACTTCTAGAAGAAACAGGGAAGATTATGAACGCCCAAAAGGCAAGGGGAGCTTCATTTACAGAGGGCAAGCTTACGGAAAAAATCAAGGCGCTTATTCCCATTTTAGTGCCCCTTTTGATTTCATCAATTCGCAGGGCTTACGAACTTGCCGAGGCCATGGAGTGCCGCTGCTATAACGGTGGCGAGGGCAGAAGCCGAATGAAGCAGTTGAGGCTTTTCAAAAGGGATTTTTGTGCAATTGCCACTTGTGTTTTGGTGTGCACAGCGATGTTTGTTTTAAATATTTTCTTTTAGGGGTAGCTTATGAAAAGAGTGCTTCTTAAAATTTCATATGATGGCACTGATTATTGCGGCTGGCAGGTTCAGCCCAATGGTAAATCTGTGCAGGAAACCCTGCAGGATGCCCTCGAAGAAATGCTTAAAGAGCGTGTAAACTTGACCGGTTGCAGCCGCACCGATGCAGGTGTTCACGCAAGGGAATTTTACTGTCATTTTGACTGCAGTGAAAGCATTCCCACAGCGGCTTTTGTGCCGGGGCTCAACCGCCTTTTACCTGATGACATTGCGGTGCTGTCGGCTTTGGATGTTGCACCCGATTTCCATGCAAGATATTCGGCAAAGGGTAAAAAATACACCTATGTTATTGATAATGGCACGGTTGCCGATCCGCTTCGTTCAAGGTATGCGCTGCATATAAAAACCCCATTAAGTATAGAAAAAATGAATTCACTTTGCAGTGCACTTGTGGGCACCCACGATTTTAAATCCTTTTCTTCCTCAAAAAGAACGGTTTCTGACACCGTTCGCACCATAAGTGAGTGCAGGGTGGAAAAGAAGGACAACCTTGTGCTCCTTTCGGTCACGGGAAACGGTTTTCTTTATAATATGGTGAGAATTATCGTTGGCACCTCCCTTGATGCCTCAAACGATAAGCTAAGCAGAGAAGATATAAAAAACATCTTTTCTCTTGACCGTGATGAAATTGGAATGACGGTTCCCGCAAAGGGACTGTTTTTAGAAAAGGTCTTATACTAATTTTAAATTTTACTGATAGAAGGTGAAAAAGGTGCCTGATTACAGAAAGAAAAATGTTAGGCGTGCTACAAGAAGGTCTAAAAGCCGTGTTAAAGACATTGAAATGAAGAAAAAAAACAGTGAAAAACAGGAAACTCCCGAAGGGGAGGGCAGCAGGCTGCGCGTTGTTAAAGGAAACAAGAAAAAAAGGCAGGCTGTTACCCGTGCTGTTTTTGTCTCGGTTGCTGTTGCTGTCGTAATACTTATAACCGCAAACTTTTTGCTTCCCACAGGAATTGGGGATTTTATCACAGGTGTTAAATATTCTTTAAGCAGTGGGGAATACCCTGTTTCTCTCGTTGGAGGAGATTCCTTGCTGTCTGAAAAGCAGGGAAGCCTTATTTACACTCTTACCGATACAAACCTCGAGGTTTATTCCTTGGGTGGAAAAAATGCTTTAAGTTCTGCCCACGGTTTTTCTTCCCCCGTTATGAAAACCTCGCCCACAAGAGCTGTGGTTTATGAGCAAGGTGGAAAGGGTCTTAAGCTTTATGGTATGGATAAACTTATCCTTTCGGAAAGCTATGATGATAATATCATATCGGCAGGCCTATCCCGTTCGGGCGCCTATGCCGTTGCTACCACCTCAAAGGATTTTGCTTCAAGGGTTACGGTTTATTCAAAAAATTCAAAGATGCTCTTTGAATGGAGCAGTTCGGTTGAGATTGTAAGCGATGTGGCGCTGTCACCAATGGGAAATAGACTTGCAGTTTCGGTTTTCAGCAGCCAAAACGGGCAGTACATTTCAAAGGTTTATATTTTCGGCTTCGATTCGGCAACACCGCTTCACACAACAGAGTACCAGGGAAAACTGATTTATTCTATCAGCACACGTTCTAATTCGGGAATTTTCTGTGTTTATAACGGCGGTATGGATTTTATAAGCTGGGGTAAATTCAAAGAAAGCAAATTCACCACCGATTACGAGGTTCGTATGCAGCGTGGAACTAATAGTATTTGCGCTCTTGCAAGTTCAAGAGTTGGTGATAAAAAGGACACAAAAATCACCGCATTTTCTAGTGGCGGCAAGCAGCTTTTTGAAACAAACTGGAAGCAAAGCATCACCGATTTTGCCGTTATGGGCGATAAAATTTTAATTTTAAGTGACACAAGCGTTTATTTGCTTGATAAAAAAGGTAATGTTCTTAAAAAGGGAGATGCCGGCTTTGGCGGTGTTTCGGTGCAGGCTGTATCAACCGAAAAGGCCGTTGTTGTAACCGATAACTCACTTATAAGCGTTGCACTTACCGCAATAAAATAATGAGGGAATAAAAATGCCGATTTGTTTTGAACAACAACTGAAAAAGAGTTTAGAGCAGGGTCGCCTTCATGGCGTTTACCTGCTTTTCGGCGATGATTTATATCTTAAAAACCTTTACCTCGATAAAATTATTACCGCGGCAAACGTGAAGGATGATATTTTTAACCTACATCTTTTTGAGGCGTCGGCTGAGCTTCAGCAGGTTTACGATGCGGTTTTACAGTTCCCCTTAATGAACGATAAAAAGGTTGTGGTTTTAAAAGATTTTGCCTTTGAGGATGCAGGCGACAGCGAATTTAAAAAGCTTTGCGCACTGACTACTGAGTGCAATGAGGACAATATTTTTATCCTTGTTTTTGAGGATGAGGAGTTTGACCATAAAAGGTCGGCACGGGCAAAGGCGCTTATTGCCGCTGTGGAAAAGGCAGGCGGCCTTGCGGCACTGATTAACCACCGTGAAACAGGTGAACTTGTGCGAATGCTTACAGCAGGCGCCGCAAAACGCGGTTGTAAAATGGCGGCAGATGCCGCACGCTATCTTACCCAAAATGTTTCACAGGATATAAGCGTTTTAAAGTTTGAACTTGAAAAGCTGTGCGCCTTTGTGGATGGCGGAACAATAGAAAAAAACATTGTCGATAAGGTTTGCACAAAGACTGTTGAGGCTTCGATTTATGATTTGACAAAGGAAATTTTTGCCTGCAACAGCCAAAAGGCCCTGCGCCTTGCCGATGAATTGTTTTATATGCGGCTGGCAGCCACCTCAATTCTTTTCACAATGCATTCGGCTTATGTGGATATGTACCGTGTTTTTTGCGGGGCCGAGGCGGGCATTTCTCACGAAACGGTTGCCGAGGATTTTGCATATCCTCCGAACAAAAAGTTTTTAACAAATTCTGCAAGGCTTAATCTTAGGAACTTTAATGAAAACAAATTAAAGCTGAGCTTTGAGGAACTCTTTAACGCCGATAGACTTCTTAAAAGCTTTGGCACTGATGAGCGCGCTGTTATTGAACAGCTTATAATTCGCCTTATTTATATAATTCAAAAGGGTGAAAAAATTGATTAAGTTGGATAGAGCCGTTATTGTTGAGGGCAAATATGATAAAATTCACCTTGAAAACTACATAGACACCCTTATAATCACAACCGATGGTTTTAGAATTTTTAAGGATAAGGAAAAGATGGAGCTTATTCGTGCTTTAGCAAAAACCAAAGGAATTCTTATTTTAACTGATTCAGACAATGCGGGCAAGGTGATTCGTTCCCACCTTAAGCAGTGTGTAAGTGAAGGCGAAATTTTAAATGTTTATCTTCCTGCGATTTTGGGAAAAGAAAGGCGCAAGAAAAAAAACAGCGCCGAGGGAATTCTGGGTGTTGAGGGCGTAAACGGAGATATAATTTTAGATGCCCTTAAAACGGCAGGTGTTACGGCCTGCAAAAGGGAAGAACGCGGGCGTAAAATACAAACCCGTGATATGTATTTTTGGGCTCTTTCGGGAACTCCGTGCGCAAACGAAAACCGAGTTAGCCTTTTAAGATACCTTAATTTACCCACGAATTTAACCACACCGGCTTTAATTGATTATGCTAACTGTATTTACGGTTATGAAAATTTTGAAAATAAGGTGAAGGAATGGCAAGAACTGAGGGACAAAAGTTAAAACTGCTTTATCTCATAGAGATTTTTCGAAAATATTCCGATGAAGAGCATCCACTGACTGCTCCGCAAATAATTGAATATTTAGCCAAACAGGGTATCGAAGCCGAAAGAAAATCAATTTACCGCGACATTGATGTGCTTATTGATTACGGTTTTGATATTGTGAAAAACCGCGGCAACGGCGGTGGTTTTTTCCTTTCATCAAGGGAATTTGAGGTGCCTGAAATTAAGCTTCTTACCGATGCCGTTCAGGCGGCGAGCTTTATAACGGCAAAAAAATCAAGGGAGCTTACTCAAAAGCTGGATGAAATGCTCAGTGTTTATGAGGCAAAAAAGCAAAAGGGATATTCCTACATTGATATTAGCCATAAATGCAAAAATGAGGAAATTTATTATACCATTGACAATTTAAGCCGCGCCATCGAAAAGCGTGTCAAGGTTCGCTTTAAATATGTGAGAAGAAGGCTTAACGATAACCGCACCATCTGTATGGATGAAAAAATTATTACGGTAAGCCCCTATGCGCTTTTGTGGCAGGATGATTCTTACTATCTTGTGTGCAACAATGAAAAATATGATAATTTAATGAATTTGTGCCTTGATAGAATGCGTTCGGTATCCATTTTAGATGAGCCTTTCAGGCATTTTAGCGAGGTTAGTGAATATAAGGATAAATTTGACATTGCCGACTATGCCGCAAAGTCATTTAATATGTTCTGCGGTGAGCCCACAAAAATAAAACTTCGCTGCGCAAAAGAACTTCTCGAACAGGCAATTGACCGTTTTGGTGAAGATATTTTTATTTACAATGTTCAGGAAAACACCTTCGACTTTGATGTTAATGCAAATTTGAGCGATGGTCTTGTGAGCTGGATTTTGCAGTTTGGAAAAAGTGTTGAGGCAGTGGCACCGCAGTCACTTAGAGAAATGATTAAAAACCGTTTAAGTCATTTAAACGAACTTTATAAATGAGGAACAATTAATGCAGTCTCAAAAAATAACCCTTTCCAGTGAACTGATCATTGGCTTTAGCGGAAAGATAATCGATAAATTTTTTGAATTTAAAACAACATTTAAAAAACTGGAAGAAAAATTTGTTATTTAAAAGCAAAAGGCAACAACCAAACGGTTGTTGCCTTTTAAAACATTATTGTGAAAATCAGATATAAAATCGGTTGATGCGCAAGGTAAATGATAAGTGAATGCCGACCAATGAAGTTTAGCAGAAAAACGGGCTTCGTATTAAGATGCCTTAAAAGATTTTGCTTTTTAAAAAGTAGGCAGAAAAAATAACCGCAAAGGAAAAGAAAAAACCAGGGGAGAAATGAAAAATAGTCGGTGGAATAAAAATCATAGGGTGCAAAGCCGAAAAAAGCGGTGACTATATTGGCATAAAGGAATTTAGGCATTTTTATCAAATTAATTGTGCCAAAGCCTAAAAAGCCTAAGTTACAGTTTTTAAACAATAAAAAAAGCAAAAATGAGATAATTGCACCAAGTGCGGGTGGTATCTTTTTAAGAAGGTTTTCTATGGGTATAAGCGCCAGCATTGCCGTTCCCAAAAAGGTGAGAATGCCGAAAACAATGGGAAAATCCGGCATAACAATGAGGGTGACCGCCGTGACAATAAGTCCGCCGCCAAACACCATAAGCCCTCTTTTTAAATGTTTTGAGCCAAGGGCTCGACAAAATCCCGAAAGGAAAATGAAGGTGATGCAAATGCTCTGCTGCCAAATTATTCTTGGTTGGCCCGAAAACCAGGGCAGGGAAACCCCTTGAAGATAGGCCAAATTCCAAAGGGCGTGGTAGATAACCATACTGATAATTGTTATCCCTCGTATGGTATCAAGCAGGTGGAGCCGTGTTTTTATTTGTTCCATAATTTTACTTCTTCTTTTTCTTGTGAATGTTGCGAATGGTCTTTTTCTTGGGCTTGCTTGGTGTGAATCCCTTGTCGGGCGCAACAAGACAGTTTGGACCCGTGCCGATAAGGTCGGTGCGGTGGGCCGCTTTAAGGGCGGAAAGCACAAGCGCCTTGTTTTCGGGCTTGAAATATTGCAGGAGTGCCCTTTGCTGAGCCTTTTCCTTCATGGTTTTTGGCACATAGATTTTTTCCATTGTATAGGGGTCAAGCTCGGTGTAGAACATACAGGTTGAAACGGTGCCGGGTGTTGGATAAAAATCCTGCACCTGTTCGGGGTGAAGCCCCTCTTTTTTTAGGAAAAGGGACAGCTCAATGGCATCGTTTATGGTGCTGCCAGGGTGGGAGGACATAAGATAAGGCACCAAAAACTGTTCTTTGTTAACGCTTTTGGTAAGCTCATAAAAACGCTTTTTAAATTTATTGTAGGTTGCAATAGAGGGTTTACCCATTCGCTTTAAAACATTGGCACTGCAGTGCTCAGGGGCAACCTTTAACTGACCGCTTGTGTGATGCAAAACAAGTTCCTTGAAAAACTCCTCGTTTTGGTCTTCAATAAGATAGTCAAAGCGAATGCCTGAACGGATAAACACTTTTTTAACTTTCGGTATCTTGCGGAGTTTTCGAAGCAGGGAAAGATAATCGCTGTGGTCAACCTTAAGGGCAGGGCAGGGGGCAGGTGCAAGACATTTTTTGCCCTTGCAAAGGCCGTGCTTTAACTGCTTGTCGCAGGAGGGCGCTCTAAAATTGGCTGTAGGGCCGCCAATATCGTGGATATATCCCTTAAAATCGGGATATTTTGTGATTTTTTCAACTTCATCTATAACCGATTCGTGGCTTCTGCAGGAAATCTGCCTGCCTTGGTGGTAGGCAAGGGAACAAAAGTTGCAGGCACCAAAGCAACCGCGGTTGTGAATAACCGAGAATTTAACTTCCTTAATAGCCTCAACACCACCAAGCGGCTCATAGGAGGGGTGATAGTCCCGCATATAGGGTAGGGAATAAACCTCATCCATTTCCTCGGTTGTAAGCGGTGGCATTGGGGGATTTTGAATGACTATTTTATCCCCGTGGCGTTGTATAACAGTTTTTCCTCTTACGGCATCATGTTCATCCTGCTGAATACGGCAGGAAATGGCGTACTGCTTTTTACCCTGCTGGGAATTTTCGCTAACTGCCTCAAAGGAGGGACACTCCTGGCAGGGGCGAGGTGTGTAATCGTTAGTATTAACTGCAATGCAGGTGCCCAAAATATCGTTTAATTCCCTTATGCTTTCACCGTTTTTAAGGCGCTGGGCAATTTCGACACAGTGCTTTTCGCCCATACCGTACATCAAAATATCGGCCTTTGAGTCAATGAGAATTGAGGGGCGCACCTTGTCATCCCAGTAATCATAATGGGCAAAGCGGCGAAGGGAGGCTTCGAGTCCTCCGATAGCAATGGGTACATCGCCGAAAAGCTCACGTACCTTGTTTGAATAAACAATTGTTGCTCTGTCAGGGCGCTTTCCTGCCTTACCACCTGGGGTATATGCATCATCACTGCGGCGTTTTTTAGCGGCGGTGTAGTGTGCCACCATGGAATCAATGTTGCCGCCGTTTATATAAAATGCAAGTTTGGGGAGACCAAATTCAAGGTAATCGCTATCATTTACCGGTTGTGAAATAATAGCAACCCTAAAGCCTGCACTTTCCAGCACACGGGAAATAACGGCGGTGCCAAAGCTTGGGTGGTCAACATAGGCATCACCTGTTACTATAACAATATCGGGGCGCTCCCAACCGAGAGCCGCCATTTCTTTTTTTGTAATGGGTAAAAAGGGCATAAAATCCACCTTTAAATTATTTTCTAATTGATTATACAATATAACCCATAAAAAATCAAATATGGCATTGTGAAAAGGAAAAAATTGTTATATAATGGAAAAAAGGGATGTGATTTAATGTTTGCAAAGCTTAACAGTGTTGCGGTTTTCGGAATGGAAACCTATCTACTTCAAATTGAAACCGACATTTCAAACGGCCTTCCTGCCTTTGATATTGTAGGACTTCCCGATACATCTGTTAAGGAATCGAGAGATAGGGTGCGTTCTGCCCTTAAAAACTGTGGTTTTAAATTTCCACCAAGCAGAATAACGGTTAATTTAGCCCCTGCCGACCTTAAAAAAGAGGGACCAATTTACGATTTACCCATTCTTCTTGCCATTCTCCTTGCAACCAAGCAGTTAACGGCAAATGTTTCTGACTGTGCGTTTATCGGCGAGGTTTCTCTTGATGGAAATGTTAGAAGCGTTAACGGCGTGCTTGCAATGGCTATTTGCGCAAAGGAAACAGGAATTAAAAAATTCTTTGTGCCAAAGGAAAACGCTGCCGAGGCCGCCGTTGTTGAGGGAATTGAAATTTATCCCGTTGAAACGGTTAAGGATATTGTTTCCCATCTCAATTTCGAATGGGAAATTGAAAAGGCACTGCCTGTTAAAACCGAGAAAAGTGATAACTATGTAGGGCTGGATTTTGCCGATGTAAAGGGACAAACCCTGGCAAAGCGGGCACTGGAAATTGCGGCGGCAGGCGGCCATAATATTTTGCTTATCGGCCCACCCGGTTCGGGCAAAAGCATGCTTGCTAAGCGCCTTCCCACAATTCTTCCCGAAATGACCTTTGAGGAATCCATTCAAACAACAAAAATTCATTCCATTGCAGGAATTTTAGACCCCGAAAACCCACTTATAACCTCTCGCCCATTTAGAGCGCCTCATCACACGATTTCTGCACCCGGTCTTACAGGCGGAGGCACGGTGCCAAAGCCGGGAGAAATATCCCTTGCTCATAACGGCGTGCTTTTCCTCGATGAGTTGCCCGAATTCCACCGCGATGTTATGGAGGCTATGCGACAACCCATTGAGGATGGAAAGGTCACCATTTCCCGCGTTGCAGGAACCCTGACCTATCCAAGCTCTGTAACCTTTGTCGCTGCAATGAACCCCTGTCCCTGCGGATTTTTCGGCCACCCAACAAATCGTTGCATTTGCTCGGCTAATGCTGTACAAAAGTATCTAAACCGCGTTTCGGGGCCAATGCTTGACCGCCTTGACTTGCACATTGAGGTGCCACCAGTCGATTACACCTCGCTTAACAGCAACGCTCCGCAGGAAACCTCGGCGCAAATCAGAAAAAGAGTCAATGCCGCAAGGGCAATTCAGACAAAACGGTATGAGGGAACAGGCATCACCTGCAATGCAAGGCTTACCCCTTCGCTTATGAAAAAACACTGTGTGCTTAACGAATCGGCATCACAAATTCTAAAAGCCGCTTTTGATAGGCTCGGAATGTCTGCCCGCGCCTACGACCGTATTTTAAAGGTTGCTAGAACTATTGCCGACCTTTCGGGCTGTGAAACCATTGAAGCTTCCCACATTGCCGAAGCAATTCAGTTCAGAAGCCTTGATAGGAAATATTGGGGAAATCAGGAATATTAAAAAAGAACCGCCAAAGGCGGTTCTTTTAATTTTTATTTATTGTAACAAGCAAACTTTTCTTCTACATTTTCGGGTAGTGTCTTTTTGGAGAGTAAGCTTACGATAGGTACGAGAATTAGTCCGCCAACCATTGCTACAACTCCCGAATGAAGCGAGGTTGCAAACACATAGTTCTGTAAGAACTCGGGTAGAGTCGCTATGTCGATAACCTTAATTCCGATAAGGAGCTGAACAAGTTCGAGTCCAACGCCGAATATAAATGAGGCAACAACCGAAGCTTTAGTTGCGCCTTTCCAGTAAAGACCATAGAGGAATGGGGCAAGAAATGCGCCCGCAAGTGCACCCCAGGAAACACCCATCATCTGAGCAATAAACACTGAATCTGCCCAGACAGAGTCTTTAAGAATTGCAATAACTGCCGAAATGGCAATAAAGAATACAATAAAAACTCGCATAACCAAAACGCTCTTCTTTTCGCTGACGGCGCCTTTTTTCTCCATGGCGGGCTTAACCACATCGAGGGTCAGGGTGGAAGATGAGGCAAGAACAAGGGAGGAGAGGGTGGACATTGAAGCCGATAGAACGAGAACGACAATGAGCGCTATAATAACACTCGGAAGGTCGGCAAGTATTGTGGGAACGACCATATCAAATTTAGTGCCTGTCTCAGAGGTGTAGCCTGAAGCCACCATTTTATCAAAATAGAGCTTTCCAAAGCCGCCAAGGAAGTAGCAACCGCCTGCAACAACGATTGCAAAAATGGTTGAGATAATAGTACCCTTTTTGATAGCACCCTCATCCTTGATTGAGTAGAACTTTCCAACCATTTGAGGTAGACCCCAGGTGCCGAGGGAGGTGAGGATTACAACAACGAAAAGGAAAAAGGGGTCAGGTCCTAAGAGAGATGTATATTCGGGACCTGCTTCGGGATGTTCTGAAAGCGCCTTGACCGCTGCAGAAAGGCCACCGTTTTCCGAAAGGACTGACATCACAACCGCAACAATACCGACCAGCATAATAATTCCCTGAATGAAATCGTTGATGGCCGTAGCCATATAGCCGCCAAAGATAACATAAACGCCTGTCAGCGCCGCCATAACAACTACTATTATCCAGTAAGGAATGGTAAATACATTATTGAAGAGGGAAGATAAACCATTATATAAAGAAGCGGTGTAGGGGATGAGGAAAATAAATACGATAAAGGAAGCCACAACCTTGAGGTTCTTTGAATTGTAACGCTTTTCAAAAAAGTCGGGCATAGTTTTTGAGCCTAAGTGTTGCGACATAACGCGGGTTCTGCGGCCTAACACCATCCAGGCAAGCAGGGAACCGATGAAAGCATTTCCAAGACCAATCCAAGTGGATGCAAGACCGAAGTTCCAACCAAACTGACCTGCATAGCCGACAAAGATAACGGCAGAGAAATATGATGTTCCGAATGCAAATGCAGTAAGCCAGGGCCCAACGGCGCGACCACCGAGAACAAAGCCATCAACATTGGTGGAGTGGCGGCGGCAGTAGAGTCCTACACCTATCATAAGCGCAAAAAAGCAGATAAGCATAGGTATGGTGAGACCGATGGTTAGCGGATTATTCGTAGCCGCTGATAAAAGCTGAGAAGACATTTTCTTTATCCTTTCTGGGTATTTGTTTTTAACACTTTAACACTTTAAAGCGTTTTTGTCAAGTCTTTTTACAAAAAAATAAAAAAGCGTTATTTTCGGTTGACATTTTCGATTTAAAGTGTTAAAGTATTACTATAATATTTTATAGTCAAAAAGGAACTATTTTTTATGACGATTGTACATTTACTTGAAAGAAATGCCGGTCAGTTTGGAAACGATACCGCTCTTATTGAAATTAACCCCGAACAGCCCGAAACCAGAAGGCTTACAACCTGGCATGAATACGAACTCGTTGAGCCTACCCATAAGGTAAGGAACTACCGCAGGGAAATAACCTGGGCAGTTTTTAACGAAAAGGCAAACCGCCTTGCTAATATGCTCACACAGCACGGAATTGGCAAGGGCAAAAAGGTTGCAATTCTTTTAATGAACTGCATTGACTGGTTGCCTATTTATTTCGGCGTTTTAAAATCAGGTGCAATGGCAGTGCCTCTTAATTTTCGCTATTCATCAGATGAAATTGAATATTGCTTAAATCTCGCAGAAGCCGATGTGCTTATCTTCGGCACCGAGTTTATCGGTCGTGTTGAAGCAATTGCCGACAAGGTTTATGATAAGTGCAAGCTGATTTATTTCGGTCTTGGTTGTCCTGCATTTGCTGATGATTTTAATGATTTGATTTCGGAATGCTCTGCAACCTATCCCGAGTGTACACTTACCGAGGCTGATAATGCTGCAGTTTATTTTTCATCGGGCACCACAGGTTTCCCAAAAGCGATTTTACATAATCACGAAAGCCTAATGCACTCCTGCATTGTTGAACAAAAACATCACGGCCAAGCAAGGGAGGACTGCTTCCTTTGTATTCCGCCTTTTTATCACACAGGTGCTAAAATGCACTGGTTTGGAAGTCTGATTTCGGGTTCTAAAGCGGTCATTTTAAAGGGCACACAAGCAAAGAATATTATTAAGGTAGCAAGCGAGGAAAAATGTACAATTGTTTGGCTTCTTGTTCCCTGGGCTCAGGATATTTTAAATGCCATTGAGGCAGGGGAAATTGACCTTAATGAATTTGAACTTTCAAATTGGCGTTTAATGCACATTGGTGCACAGCCCGTTCCTCAAAGCCTTATTAAACGCTGGCTCGAAATTTTCCCAAACCAGCAATATGATACGAATTACGGTCTTTCCGAATCTACTGGCCCCGGCGCTGTTCACTTGGGTGTTGAAAATGTGCACAAGGTTGGCGCAATTGGAATTCCCGGTTACGGCTGGGAGGTTAAGATTGTTGACACTGAAGGTGTAACCGTTAAACAAGGCGATGTTGGAGAGCTTTGTTTAAAAGGACCTGGTGTTATGACATGTTATTATCGCGATGAAAAGGCCACCGCCGATACACTCAAAAACGGCTGGCTGTATACAGGGGATATGGCAATGCAGGATGAGGATGGATTTATCTATCTTGTTGACCGCAAAAAGGATGTTATAATAACAGGCGGCGAAAACCTTTATCCTGTGCAGATTGAAAACTTCCTGGCATCTAACCCTAAAGTAAGCGATGTTGCTGTTATTGGCCTTCCCGATACACGCCTTGGCGAAATTGCTACCGCTATTATTAAGTTAAAGGATGGCGCCCAGTGCAGTGAAGAGGAAATCAGAGAGTTTTGCCTTGAACTGCCGAGATACAAGCGCCCCCACAAGATAATTTTTGCCGATGTGCCGAGAAATCCCACAGGCAAAATTGAAAAGCCCAAGCTTCGCAAGATTTACGGCGGCGAGGGACTTGTTGATTCACAGAATAAGTCATAATTTATAAGAGGTAAAGAACAATGAAAAAACTTATGATTGGTAACAGTGCGGTTGCCGCAGGCCTTTATGATGGTGGCCTTGGTGTTGTTTCAAGCTACCCCGGCACCCCCTCAACCGAAATCACTGAATTTTTAGCAAAATATGATGGCATTCACAGCGAATGGGCGCCTAACGAAAAGGTTGCCTGTGAGGTTGCCTTTGGTGCATCTCTTGCAGGGGCAAGAAGCGCCTGCGCAATGAAGCACGTTGGCTTAAATGTTGCGGCTGACCCGCTTTTTACCCTTTCTTACACCGGTGTTAACGGAGGAATGGTTATCTGCGTTGCCGATGACCCTGCAATGCATTCATCACAAAACGAGCAGGATTCCCGCCACTATGCCATTGCGGCAAAGGTGCCGATGCTCGAGCCTGCCGATTCTAATGAAGCATATATTTTTGCCAAAACCGCTTTTGAGCTTTCCGAAAAATTCGACACACCTGTTCTCCTTCGTATGTGTACAAGAATTGCACATTCTCAGTCGGTGGTTGAACTAGGGGAGCACACCGATGCCGTGCTTTACGATTACGAGAAAAACCCTGCTAAATACATAATGATGCCGGGCAATGCAATTAAGCGCCATCCCTTTGTTGAGGAGCGCACCGAAAACATTCGTAAATTTGCCGAGGATTGCATTTATAATAAGGTGGAATATAATTCCGAGGAAATCGGTATAATCACCTCAGGCTGCTCTTATTTGTATGTTAAAGAGGTTTTTGGTGATTCTGTCAGCATTCTTAAAATCGGAATGCCGAATCCTCTGCCAACCGAAACCATTAAAACCTTTGCTTCAAAGGTTAAAAAACTTTATGTTGTTGAGGAGCTTGACCCTATTATTGAAAACTATGTAAAATCTCTGGGCATCGATGTTCACGGCAAGGATATGTTCTCATGCCTCGGTGAGTTTTCACAAAGCACCATTGCTGCCGCCTTCGGCAAAGAGGCAAAGAAATTTGTTGCTGCCGATTCGGCCGTTCCTGCTCGACCGCCTATGATGTGCGCAGGCTGTCCTCATAGAGGAGTGTTTTACACCTTGGCAAAGAATAAAATCACCGTTCTCGGTGACATTGGTTGCTACACCTTAGGCGCAGTGCCTCCCCTTAATGCTCTTGATTCAACCCTTTGTATGGGCGCTTCGGTTTCGGGCCTTCACGGCTTTAACCTTGCAAGGGGGGAAGAGGCTGAAGGAAAAAGCGTTGCCGTTATTGGTGATTCCACCTTTATGCATTCGGGTATGACAGGTCTTGTTAATATCGCTTACAATGCCACAAATTCAACCGTTATAATTCTTGATAACTCTATTACAGGTATGACTGGTCATCAGCAAAACCCCACAACGGGCTACAACATTAAGGGTGACCCTGCCGCAAAGGTAGATTTGGAGGCTCTTTGTAAGGCTTTAGGCATTAACCGTGTTCGCGTGGTTGACCCCTATGATTTAAAGGCTTGTGAAAAGGCAGTCAAAGAGGAGCTTGCCGCAAACGAGCCCTCGGTTATCATTTCAAGGCGTCCCTGCGTTCTGCTTAAAACCGTTAAGCACGAAGCACCCCTTTGTGTTGATAAGGATAAATGTAAATCCTGTAAAAAATGTATGACACTTGGTTGCCCTGCAATTAGTCTTAAAGATGGCAAGGCGAAAATTGACACAACCCTTTGCGTTGGCTGCGGCGTTTGCAAACAGCTTTGCGCATTTGATGCAATAAACTAAAAGGAGGCAGATTTCTATGAAAACAAACAGTGTTATGATTGTCGGCGTAGGCGGACAGGGAAGTCTGCTTGCTTCAAAGCTTCTTGGTAGACTTTTAACCGATGAGGGCTATGATGTTAAGGTTAGCGAGGTTCACGGAATGAGCCAGCGCGGCGGCTCGGTTGTAACCTATGTTCGCTTTGGCGACAAGGTTTATTCACCTATCGTTACCGAGGGCGAGGCTGATGTTATCATTGCCTTTGAAAAACTGGAAGCGGCGCGCTATGCAAAGTTTTTAAGTAAAGATGGCAAAATCATTGTTAACTCACAGCAAATTGACCCCATGCCCGTTATTATCGGCGCAGCACAGTACCCCGAAAATGTGCTTAATGAACTCACCGCTAAGGGCGTTTCGGTTGATGAGCTTGATGCCCTTTCCCTTGCGGAGCAGGCTGGCTCCTCAAAGGCGGTTAATATCGTTCTTATGGGCAAGGCGGCAAAGCAGTTTGACATTGCCTATGATAAATGGATTAAAGCCATTGAAAACACCGTGGCACCTAAATTTGTTGAAATGAACAAAAAGGCATTTGACTTAGGTTATAATGCATAATTTCAAGTAACTTTACAATCTTTTAAAGAAGGCGAATTTTAGTGGAAAAGCGTTATTATCAAAAAGAAATTGAAACAATGCCGGTTGAAAAAATTAAAAAACTACAATCGGAAAAGTTGGTTTGGCAGGTGAAGCATGTTTATGAAAATGTGCCTTACTACAAAAAACTGATGGATGAAAAGGGCGTAACCCCTGATGACATTAAGGGAATTGAGGATTTACATAAGCTGCCATTTTTAACTAAAGCAGACCTTAGGGATGCCTATCCCTACGGACTTCTTGCAAAGCCGCTTAAGGACTGTGTTCGCATTCAGTCAACCTCAGGCACAACAGGAAAGCGTGTTGTCGCTTTCTACACTCAGCACGATGTTGATTTGTGGGAGGATTGCTGTGCCCGCGCTATTATGGCTGCAGGCGGAACAAATGAGGATGTTTGTCAGGTGGCTTACGGTTACGGTTTGTTTACAGGCGGCCCTGGTCTTAACGGTGGTTCCCACAAGGTTGGATGTTTGACTCTACCCATGTCTTCAGGCAACACCGAGAGACAAATTCAGTTTATGACCGACCTTAGCGCAACCATTCTTTGCTGCACACCTTCTTATGCCGCATACATTGGCGAAACATTAAAGGAAATGGGTTATGGTCCTGATGATATACCACTTAAGGCGGGTATCTTTGGTGCAGAGCCCTGGACCGAGGAAATGCGCAGAGGCATTGAGGAAACTCTTGGTATTAAGGCTTATGATATTTACGGTCTTACCGAAACCACAGGCCCCGGTGTATCCTTTGAATGCAGTGAACAAACAGGCATGCATATTAACGAGGACCATTTCCTTGCTGAGATTATTGACCCTGACACAGGCGAGGTTCTGCCTGAGGGAAGCAAGGGTGAGCTGGTTTTCACCTCCCTTGATAAAGAGGCTTTCCCGCTTCTTCGCTATCGCACCCGCGACATTTGCATTTTAACTCGCAAAGCCTGCTCTTGCGGAAGAACCTTTATTAAAATGAGCAAGCCTATGGGTAGAAGCGATGATATGCTTATTATCCGTGGCGTTAATGTGTTCCCCAGTCAAATCGAAACTGTGCTCTTAAAAGAAGGCTATGAACCTAACTATCAAATCATTGTTGACCGCAAGGGCAACACCGACACCTTCGATGTTAATGTTGAAATGAATCCTGACCAGTTTACCGATACAGTAAGCGGTGTTACCGCCCTTGAAAAGAAGCTTGCCGAGGCAATGAAAACAATGCTTGGAATTAACCCCAGCGTTCACCTTGTTGCACCTAAGAGTATTACAAGAAGTGAAGGCAAAGCAGTGCGCGTAATTGACAAGCGTAAACTTATTTAAAAGGAGAATGCCTTATGTCTTTAAAACAACTTACAGTTTTTGTTGAAAACAAGCAAGGAGCACTTGTTGATATAACCGCAACATTGGCTCAAAATAATGTTAACATCAGGGCACTTTCCATTGCCGATACCGAGGAGTTTGGCATTTTGCGCCTTATTGTTAATGATAACGAAACCGCAATGACAAAGCTATCAGGGGAAGGTTATCTTATTAAAACCACCGATGTTGTGGGTGTGAAAATTGGCGATGCCCCAGGTAAACTTTCAACTGCTCTTTCGGTTCTTGATGATAAAGGTATTAATCTCGAATATCTTTATGCCTTTATGTCCCGCACCGAAAAACACGCCTATGTTGTTCTTCGTGTTGCCGATAACGGCGCGGCCGAAGCTGCCCTGGAGGCGTCAGGCTTCCACCTTATTACCGATGCCGATATTTGCAAACTTTAATGAAAATTAATTTTAAGTCACCCAAACAAAAACCGTTTGGGTGATTTTTTTGCCTTCTTTAGTAGAAAAAATGAGGAATTTGTCAAATTACCTCGAAAACTGCGATGAAAAATATGGAAAAAGTGAAAAATATTCACATTTTCTATTGAAAATTGAAAATATATGTGGTACTATATGTGAAAGAAATTCACGGAGGTAATTGAAATGGACAAGAAAATTAAGGTAATTATAGCAGATGAATCAACAGAATTCGGTCAAAATTGTGCGAGAGGTCTTGAGGCCTATGGAATGGATGTCATTTTGTGTACAAAAAACGGTCTTATTTTAATTGACAAAATAAAAGCAAATTTACCCGATGTTGTTATCGCCGATGTTTTTATGCCCAATTTAGACGTTTTAGGTGTGCTTTCAAATCTAAAAGGAATGGTACTCCCTAAAAAACCGCATGTGATGGCAATGTCAAGTTTTGATAATCCGCGACTTGAAAAAGAGGCAATGAATGCAGGGGTGGCATATTATTTTCTAAAGCCTGTGGACATTGACACACTTGCTGAAAGAATTATTCAGCTTTGCAGGTGGAATGTCAAAAGTAATGCTAGTATGCCACCTGAAGGCGGCAATGTTTTAAACGATTCACAGCTTGAAATAATGGTTACTGAAATCATTCATCAAATTGGTGTTCCTGCGCACATAAAGGGCTACCATTATTTAAGAGAAGCGATTATACTTACCATTAAAAACAATGACTCAATGAATTCTGTGACCAAGGTGCTTTACCCAACCGTTGCCAAAAAGCATTCCACAACTGCCTCCCGTGTTGAAAGGGCAATTCGCCACGCTATTGAGGTTGCGTGGGACAGGGGAGATGTGGATGTGCTGAATTCATATTTCGGTTACACAATCCAAAACGACAGGGGTAAGCCAACCAACAGCGAGTTCATTGCAATGATTGCCGACAAGCTTAGATTACAACTTAAATCTATGTAAAATATTTATTCACCGAAAACAAATTATTTTAACTAAAAAACACCTTTTTTCGTATTATGTATTGCGGAAAGAGGTGTTTTTTTGAAAATGAGTAGAAGGCGGGCAGCAAAAAGCCCCGCCGTATTCATAGTTGTTTTAACGGTTACCTTTGCCGTTTTCTTGCTTTTCTTAAGTTTTGATAAACAGCTCAGGAAAATTTTAGAGCCATATTCTGTGAGCACGGCAAAAAGAATCATTGTGGCCGCCACCGATGCGGCTGTACTTGAGGTTTTAAGGGAAAACGAGATAAGTTATGAAAAAATTGCAAAGCTTAGCATGGATGGTGGGGGAAATGTCACTGCACTTGAAATCGACACAACCCTTGTGAACACACTAAAAAGTAATATTTCCGAAAAACTTGCACAGCAGTTAAACGGCAGGGAAGACTATGTTTTAAAAATTCCTATCGGCACCATAATCGGCAACGAATTTACCGTTGGCAGGGGACCGTCTATAAGCTTTAAAATGAAAATGTCGGCGGCGGCAAAAACCGATTTTAAAAGTAATTTTTACAGTGCCGGAATAAATCAAGTTTTACATCAAATACTTATTGAGGTAAAGTATGACGGTTTTATTTTAATACCGTGGTTTAGGCAAGGCTTTTCCGACAAAACCGATTATATAGCGGCCCAAACCGTTATTGTAGGCGTTGTTCCCGATTCGTTTACTAATGTTATTGAAAGCGAGCCCGAGCAAATAACAGGCGATATTTTCGATTATTCTGCCGAGAGGGAAACGCTAAATTAAAAAAATATTGAAAAATGGAAAAAACAGGAGTATAATATTTTTCGTGATTTAATCACTCATTCTGGTTTTTAAACCATTGGAGGAAAATTTATGAAATTTATTAAGGTAGACAGTTATGAAAAACTCAGTCGCATGGGCGCTGACATTATCGCCGCACAGATCATTTTAAAACCTAATTGTGTTTTAGGTCTTGCAACAGGCTCTTCGCCCCTTGGCATTTATGCAAATCTTATTGAGGATAACAAAAACGGTAAAATTGATTTTAGCAACGTTACCTCGATAAATCTTGATGAGTATTTGGGCCTTACTGGGGATAACGACCAAAGCTATCGCTATTTTATGGACCACAACCTCTTTAATCATGTAAACATCAATAAGGAAAACACCTTTGTTCCTAACGCAGTGGCAGATGATATTGAAAAGGAATGCAAGGAATATGACCAGCGCATTCTCGATAAGGGCGGCATTGACATTCAGCTTCTTGGCATAGGTCTTGATGGTCACATTGGCTTTAACGAGCCCGACACCTGCTTTACCAAGGAAACCCACACCGTAACCCTTGATGAATCAACAATTGTTGCAAACGCTCGTTTCTTTGAAAAAGAAGAGGATGTTCCTCGCAAGGCAGTAACCCTTGGTATGGGCGGAATTATGCAGGCTAAAAAGGTTCTTCTTATTGCTTCGGGCAAGGAAAAGGAAGAAATTGTGAATAAGGCATTTTTCGGTCCTATCACACCTGAGGTTCCTGCTTCAATTCTTCAGCTTCATCCCGATGTTACCGTTATTTTCAGCAAATAAAAAATGTTTTGTATTTATGGCAATGAAAGGCTGCTTTCATTGCCATTTTTTATGGAATTTAACTATTGTTTTTCTAATAACAAAGTAGTATACTGCATTAGGTACATTTAACAAAAGGCGGCGTATTGTTTTGAATATATTACTATCCGTTTCGGTGGCACTTCTTGCAGGACTCATAATGACAAGGCTCTTTAAACCCTTTAAATTGCCTTCGGTCACAGCCTACCTTATTGCAGGTGTGTTGGTTGGACCTTATTGTCTTGGCCATTTGGGGCTCAATGGCATTGGTTTTCAGTCAACCGAGGCTGTTAATGCCCTTTCTATGGTTTCTGAGGTTGCCCTCGGTTTCATCGCCTTTTCAATTGGTAATGAATTCAGGGTTGATGAGCTCAAACATACCGGTAAAAAAGCTCTTGTTATTGGTATTCTCCAGGCTCTTGTTGCAACCCTATTTGTTGATTTGGCACTTCTCACTGTTCACCTTATTGCTCCAGATAAGCTAACCGTTCCACAGCTTATCACCTTAGGTGCCATTGCTTCGGCAACGGCGCCCGCGGCAACACTTATGGTTGTTCGCCAGTATAAAGCAAAGGGCCCAGTTACAAGTCTTCTTTTGCCAATTGTTGCCCTTGATGATGCAGTAGGTCTTGTGGTTTTTGCCGTTTCTTTTGGTATTGCAAAAACTATTTTAAGTGGCACTATGGACATTATTTCAATCATTGTAAATCCTATAACCGAAATTATTTGCTCGCTTATTCTCGGTGCAATTATGGGCTGGATTTTAACCCAACTCGAAAAGCTGTTTAACTCAAACACAAACCGTTTAAATCTTACAATAGGAATCGTGTTGCTTACCGCTTCACTTTCCATGCTTGAATTTGACATTTTAGGTGTGCACATCCATTTTTCTTCTCTGCTCACCTGCATGATGCTGGGAACGGTTTTCTGCAATATTTGTCCTCTATCTCACGATTTAATGAACGCCTCAGAAAAATGGACATCACCGCTTTTTGCGCTGTTCTTTGTTATCAGCGGCGCGGAGCTGGAGCTTGGCGTGTTCACTGATTTCGCTATTGTTGCTATCGGTGTGGTTTATATCCTTTCAAGGTGCCTTGGCAAATATTTTGGAACACTTTTCAGCGCAAAGCTTACAAAATGTTCTCCAACAATTTGTAAATATCTCGGTATAACTCTTTTCCCTCAGGCGGGTGTTGCCCTTGGTATGTGTACAACGGCAATGCAGCTTGGCGAGCAGGGAAATCTTATTAGAAACATAACCCTTTTTGCCGTGCTTATTTATGAGCTCTTTGGCCCCTTGATGACCCGCCAGGCATTAACTGCGGCAGGGGAAATTCACCCCATTTCCGATGAGGTTAAAAACCGCCGACAGACAAAGCTAGATGCAATCAAGAAATAAGAACCCGACCCACCGTACGCAATTAAAATTGCGGGCGTGTGCCCCGGAACCTTGTTGTATTCACAATAATAAAAAGCGTAACGGAATTTCGTTACGCTTTTTTGCTGCCTATTGTAACCTCTCCCGAGGATAATAAATGTGTTGTGCCGTTTTGACCGATAACCTCAAGTTCTAAATTGTCGGTTATTCCTTGTGCCTTTCCGCTAAAAAGGTCGCCGTTTTTAAGGTAAGAAACGGTTTTGCCCTTTAGCATATCCTTTGCCCTATATTCCTCTAAAAAGTCCTTCTTAGGTAGAGTAGAGTAAAATTCATAAAAATTATTTATAACCTGTGCGATAAGCTTGATTTTTATGCCATCACTACATTTATCTTGGAAAACACCGCCTGCAATTTGAGAAATTTCTTTTGGGAAACCGTTTTTAGGCTCATATAAATTTATTCCTATTCCCAGCACCGCAAAGGTGTTGTCCTTTTCGAAAATGCCTTCGGTTAAAATTCCGCACACCTTTTTCCCGTTTAAGAAAACATCGTTAACCCATTTAATTTTCGTTTTACCATTGCAAAAATCATCAATGGCCTTTGCGACACTTACTGCCGCCGCCGTTGTAATAAGGGTGTAATCATCAAAACTTAAGTTTGGCCGCAGGGCAAGGCTCATATAAATTCCGCTGTTTTCGGGGGAATAGAAGGTGCGCCCCATTCTGCCGCGACCGCAGGTCTGTTCTTCGGCAATAAAAAGGGCATTGCCCTTTAAATCTTTAGCTTTTTGTTTTGCCAAAAGATTTGTGGAATCAACAGTATTGTAGGTGAAAACATCAATATCACGGTTTATAAGTTTCTTAATTTTTTTAGCATCTAACAAAAAAATCACCAATATAATTTTAACAGTAATTATGCTGTGCTGTCAACACTAAAAAACTTCCTCGCCCTTTTTAAAAATTTTTAAGAGTTTTAAACTTTCTTTGTTTTCGGTATCAAAAGGGCATTGATTAAAAAGGAAGAAATCGGCGTGAACGCCATCGTGTGTCAAGGTATAGCAGGGCATAAGGTGCCCGTTTTGCATATCCGCCATAAAAGCGTGGGGGTATTTGGTTTTAAGGTCGTTTAAATACCCTCGCTCACCAAAAAGACCACCACTTGTGTAAATTGCATCAAAGGGGTCAATAACATTTCTTAAATTTCCGTTGTAAAAAATTTTTTCCATTTAAAATCACCACTCTTATTTTTGGCGGCGGCGGTGAAAATATACAGTTGATAAATTTTCTTAAATATAGTAAAATAGTAAAAAAATACAGAGGACTTTTCTCAAATGAATGAATTAAAATTACAAGCTGAAAAAATTGCAAATGAAATTATTGAAAAAGCCGGCCTTATAGCAGGTCAAATTTTGGTTGTGGGTTGTTCAACAAGTGAAATTTTAGGGGGTAAAATAGGTTCAAATTCTTCCCCCGATGCCGCAAAGCTGGTTTTTGAGGGTATTTATGAGGTTTTGAAGGAAAAGGGTATTTATCTTGCTGCACAGTGCTGTGAGCATTTAAACCGCGCAATTATTGTTGAAAAAGCGGCGGTGCCCTTTGCTGAAACGGTTAATGTGGTGCCTCAACCAAAGGCAGGCGGCTCCTTTGCTACCCAGGCTTATGCCCATTTTGATTCTCCCGTTGCCTTAGAGGAAATCAAGGCCGATGCAGGCATTGACATTGGACTGACCCTCATTGGAATGCACCTTAAAAAGGTTGCTGTGCCTGTGAGGCTCGAAAACAATAAATTAGGCTCAGCACCGGTTGTTGCCGCAAGGGTAAGACCTAAATTTATCGGCGGAGAGAGAGCAAAATATAACAGCGATTTAATGTAAAATAAAAAGCAGCCGTTCGGCTGCTTTTTTGAAAAGGGGAAATTTTAATGAAAATGCTTTTTAAACAAAGATTTTCTGCCTGGTTTGACAAATTTGATATCTTTGATGAGGCAGGGAATATTCTTTACACCGTAAGGGGTAAATTTTCTTGGGGCAAGCACCTTACCATTTTTGATTCGGTAGGCAATGAGCTCGGTGCAATAAAAGAAGAAGTTTTGGTTTGGAATCCCAAATTTAATATTTTTATCGGAACAAATCAGGTGGGCAGCATTTATAAGGAGTTTACCTTTTTTAAACCCAAGTTCACCGTTGATTTTAACGGCTGGCGGGTTGAGGGAAATTTTTTAGAACTTGATTACAGCGTTTTTGATTCCCTCGGTCGGCGCATTGCAACCGTTTCGCAGGAACTGCTAAACTTAACCGATACATATTCTATTGAAGTTGTAAACTCAAATGATGCATTTTATGTGCTGATGCTGGTCCTTGCTATTGATGCAAACAAGGCAACACGAAACAATTAAAACGAACTGTAGAATTCTTTGTAAAGGTCATCATTTAAGCTTTTAATGGTTTCGACATTTACCTTTAAAACCTTACGGTCATAAGTTAAAAGGCCATTGGTTTCATCCTCAACATCGCTTACCTGGGTGTAAACCGTGGCACAAAGACCGTTTTTAATTGCGGACATAACCTGTTCTTTATAAAGTGCAGTAAAATCACGCTGAAAATCCTCAAGGCTTTCAATTTTTTTGTAGCCATAGGTTTGCTTATCGTTAAATGAATGTTCTTTTATTTTAAAGGAATAACCGCCGAACTCGGAAAGGAAAACGGGTTTGTCGGTTTTCTTTGTTTTAACAGGCTTAAAATAAATGTGCAGGCTATCAAAATCATTGTTTTTGGCCTTGAACCAACCCGATGCCGAGTCAATAAAGCGGGTTGAATCAATGCCTTTCAGTTTTTGATACATTTCATCAGCGCAAAATTGTCCCCAGCCCTCGTTGAAAATTGTCCAACAGCAAATGGAGGGGTGTTTTTTAAGGAGAGCCACGGTGTCTAGCATATATTTTTCGAACACCTCACGGCTTTTTTTATTTGCGTGCAAAGTGGTGTCTGGGAAATGCTTTAAGCCAATGGTCGGCAGTGCAGTATCACGGAAAAATGAGTATTTTCCGTTATTGACCATATCCTGGAAAACCACAATGCCCAGCTTATCACAAAGGTAATAAAAATATTGCGGCTCGATTTTAATGTGCTTTCTCAGCATATTAAAACCGAGTTTTTTAAGTGTTAAAATATCCTCCTCGAAATTCTCATAGGAGGCAGGGGTGTAAATGCCATCGCTGAAATATCCTTGGTCCAAAAGGCCGTTAAAAAAGTAGGGCTCGCCGTTAAGGCAGGTGCGCATTGCGCCGCCGATTTTTTTAATTTTAAGGGTTCTAAGTGCAAAGTAGGTATGAACCTCATCGTTTTCGCTTTTAACTGTGCAGTAATAAAGATAAGGATTTTCAGGCGACCAAAAAACAGGGTTTTCGAGTGTAAGACTTGCTTTACCACTGCTAAAGAGGATGTCTAATTCTCCGCTTGGTGTCAAAACGGAAATTTCGCCGTTTTCTACACCATCAATTTTAAAGTTAACAAGGTCATTTTCAGTGGAAATGTCAATGCTTTTAATGTGTTTTTCGGGCACACTCTCAAGCCAAACTGTTTGCCAAATACCAGAACAAGGTGTGTACCACATGCCGCCCCTCTTTCGGCACTGCTTGCCATAGGGGTAAATAAAATCATCAAAGTTGTTTTCACAAATGACAGTGATTTCGTTCTCTTCCTTTAAAAACTCGGTTATATCAAAGGAAAAGGGGAGAAAGCTTCCAATGTGCTCGCCAATGAACGCATTATTTAAATAAACCATTGCGGCTCTATTAACGGCACCGAAATGGAGAAAAACTTTATCTTTTTTAAATCCCACAGGTACAGCGAATGTTCTCTTGTAAACAAAGAAATCTCCTTTTTTAAAGATTCTGTTTACCCCCGAAAGCAACGATTCGGGGCAGAAGGGGACAAGGATTTTTTCATTAAAGTTTTTAGGAATTTCGCCGTTTTTATTACATGCAAAATCCCATTTGCCGTTAAGACAAAAATATGAATCTCTTTTAAATGTGGGCCTTGGATATTCGGTTAAAGGTGTACCGTTTAGGTTCTCACCTTGTTTTGTTAAAAGATGTTTAAGCATGGAATTTATTTTCCTTTTTCATTTTTAAAATGGTGAGTGCAAGGGGAACACACAAAATTAAAGTTACGATTAACGATGCGAGGAATATGTTTTCATTTGGTAGAAAAGAAACGGTGCCGTCACTGTTTAAAATAGTTTCAGCATTTTTAAGTACTGCGGCGCCGATTGAAGGGCCGATAATACCTGGGATAAGCACCTGTCCCACAATGCGAAGGCCTTGGAACATTCCCGCTTTACCCTTTGGAGTGTAATGCCTAATAATGGCACCAAAGGCGGCCATTCCCGAAAGATAACCACACATCATAAATAAAGAGCCTATAAAGACAAGAGCGGTGTTTTTAAAGAGGTATAAAATAATAAAGCCAAGCATTAAAAACGCGGTGCTTAAAATTACCGACCTTGCAAATCCAATTTTATCATAAAGCCTGCCGAAAAAAGCGGTGAAAATCGAGGCTAAAATAATTGCAGGAGCCATTATGAAAACATAGTTTGTAAGGGCTAAGCTCTTTTCGTAATAAATAATGAGGTAGGGCATAAAAATCTGAATAGCAATGCCGAAAACGGTAAAGCAAATAAGGCATAGGTAAAGCAAGGGATTTTCTTTTATTACCTTTGGGGTAAAACCGTAAATAATGTTTTTAAAATAATTCTTATTTTCCTCGGTTTTTATTGCCGATTCTTTAATTGTGAAAATTCCAACAACTCCAATTATCAAAATAGTTATGCCGATAATAAGAAAAATAGAGGTCCAGCTTTCGGCCTTGTCAAGATTAAAGCCTAAAAATCCTCCGAAAACCACAAGAATTGCTACAAGAGGCATCATAGAGTTAATGCCTTCGGCAGCGCCGCGATTTGAATCGTTTGTGGTATCGGTGAGCCAGGCGTTAAAGCAGGCATCATTGGCGGAGGAGCCAAAGAAGGTCATAACGCAGTCAAAAATAATAACGAGAGTAATGCAAAGCGCCGATACAGAAGTTGCAAAGGGGAAGAGGGCAGATACGGTTTCGGTGTTAATAAAGGCAAATGCCAAAATTGAAATGCCCCACAAAATGTAACCGCCGCAAATGAATGCTTTTCGGTTACCGAGTCTGTCAGAAAGGGCGCCGATTAAAACCGTAGTTAGCGTTGCGGTCACAGCGGAAGCGGCAACCATTAGAGAAATATCGGTGGCAGATGCGCCGAACATTTTGTAGATAAACACGTTAAAGTACATGTTTTCTACAACCCAAGCAACTTGACCAACTAAACTGAAAATAACAAGGGTAAGCCAAAATTTGCCGTTTTTTGTAGCCATATTGAAGCCTCCAAACTTTTTTGCTTTGTATAATGATAACATAATTCTTTGAAGTTAGTCAATAATACCCTTAAAACTTAGACAAAATAAATAGAAATAGGAAACATTTTCTTGATTTGAAGTAAAAAAACAGTTATACTGTATTATAGGTGAAATTGATTTAATTTTCCACTTTCTACAAGGAGACAATGTGTATGACAATCTTTGACGTTTTTTTGCTTCTTGGAGGACTTGCGTTCTTTCTTTATGGAATGAATGTTTTATCCAGCGGTCTCGAAAAGCTTTCAGGGGGAAAGCTTGAAAGAACCCTCCGCAAAATGACCGATAATACTTTTAAGAGCCTTGTTCTTGGTGCAGGCATAACAATTGCTATTCAGTCTTCTTCAGCAATGACTGTTATGCTCGTTGGCCTTGTAAACTCAGGCATAATGCAGCTTTCTCAAACCGTTGGCGTTATTATGGGTTCCAACATCGGTACAACCCTTACCGCCTGGATTTTGAGCCTTGCAGGCATTGAAGGTGATAATGTTTTCATAAAAATGTTAAAGCCCGAAAGTTTTTCACCCCTTGTTGCTTTCATCGGTATCGCCCTTGTTATGATGGCTAAAAAGCAAAAGAAAAAAGACATCGGTGAAATTATGATTGGCTTTGCTGTTTTAATGTACGGTATGGTGCTTATGGGTGATGCTATGGAGCCACTTCAAAGTTCTCCTGAATTTGTAAGCATTTTAACAGCCTTTAATAACCCCATTATCGGTGTTTTGGTTGGCGCCGTGTTCACAGGTATTATCCAAAGCTCTGCCGCATCTGTTGGTATTCTTCAGACCCTTGCAATGGGCGGTAATATTACATACGGTATGGCAATCCCCATTATTATGGGTCAAAACATTGGTACTTGCGTTACGGCCATTATTTCCAGCTTTGGCGTTAATAAAAACGCAAAGCGTGTTTCGGTTGTTCACATTGCATTTAACATAATTGGTGCTGTAATTTGCCTTATCCTATTCTTTGGCCTTAATGCAATTTTCAATTTTGCTTTTGTTGATTCGGCAATTAATCCCATGCAAATTGCACTTTGCCACAGTATTTTTAATATGTTTACAACAATTACCCTTTTACCTGCATCAAAACTGCTTGTTAAGATTGCAGAAAAGGTTATTCCCGATAAGGCAAGTGAGGAGGAGACCTTCACCCTTATTGATGAACGCCTCCTTAACACCCCTTCCTTTGCTATTTCCGAGTGCATCAACACCACTACCGAAATGGCCAAAATTGCAAAGGATTCTATCATAAACGCACTGTCGCTCCTTGAAAAGTATGATGAAAAGGTTATCGAAAAGATTTTGGCTGATGAAGACAAGCTGGATTTCTATGAGGACAAGCTTGGCTCCTATCTTGTTAAGCTCTCCTCAAAAGAGCTTTCCGATTCCGATAGCCGAAAAATTTCTCGTCTCCTTCACACAATCGGCGACCTTGAAAGACTAGGCGACCACGCGGTTAACATTATTAAAACAGCCAAGGAAATTAATGAAAAGCAAATCGAATTTTCGGCTGAGGCTTCTCGCCAGCTTAAAATTGCAACAAAAGCAATTTTCGAAATTGTTGATATAACAATTGAGGCATTTTGCAACAATAACCTTGAACTTGCGGCCAACATTGAGCCTCTTGAGCAGGTTGTTGATGGTCTTATGTATGCTATTCGTTCAGGTCATATTAACCGTTTGCAAAGTGGCGAATGCACCATTGAGCTTGGCTTTATTCTTTCCGATATTATCAACAACTACGAGCGTATTTCCGACCACTGCTCCAATATTGGCGTAACCCTTATTGAGGTTGCACAAAACAGCTACGATACCCACGAATACCTTAACGCTGTTAAATCCAATGAAAACAGCGAGTTTAAAGAGAAATTCAATGCGTATGCAGCAAAATATTCATTAAAATAGTAAAGGAACCCCTTATAATGAAAAATTATTATCCCGAAATCACCCCATATATTTGGCAGCTATCCGACTTGTCTAACAAGCATTATAATATTGAGACCGAGTCGTATATTGAGCACAATGTTAAAAGAGGTCTTCGCGATATTGATGGTAAAGGCGTTGTAACAGGCCTTACCGAAATTTCAGATGTTACTTCCCGCCGCATTTTGCCTGATGGAACCGAGGTGCCCTGCAATGGCGAGCTTCGTTACCGCGGAGTTGATATTAAAGATTTGGTTAACGGTTTTATGAAGGATAATCGTTACGGTTTTGAGGAAACAATTTACCTTTTGCTTTTTTCCGAGCTTCCAACCGACGGTGAGCTTGCCCGTTTTAAGGAACTTTTAGGAAGTTACAGAAGCCTGCCTGTTTCCTTTGTTCGCGATATGATTTTAAAAGCTCCCGGTAAAGATTTGATGAACATTATTTCTCGCTGTGTTCTGGCACTTTACACCTATGATGACAATCCTGATGATATTTCGGTTGCCAATGTGCTCAGACAGTGCCTTTTTCTTATTTCCGTTTTCCCAATGCTTTCGGTTTATGCTTATCATTCATTCCAGCATTACCACAATAACCAAAGCCTTTTTATTCACCACCCGAAAAAGGAGCTTTCAACGGCGGAAAATATTTTATCCCTTCTTCGTGAGGATGGAAAGTACACAAATCTTGAAGCAAAAATTCTTGATTTAGCACTTGTTCTCCATGCTGAGCACGGCGGCGGTAACAACTCTACATTTACAACCCATGTTGTAACCTCTTCAGGTACCGACACTTATTCGGCAATTGCTGCTGCTCTCGGTTCTTTAAAAGGCCCTCGCCACGGTGGTGCAAACATTAAGGTTGTTAAAATGTTTGATGATATGAAAAACACAATTAACACATCTAATGATGGCGAAATCAGAGATTATATTATTAAGCTTCTTGATAAAGAGGCCTTTGATAAATCAGGGCTAATTTATGGAATGGGACATGCGGTTTATACTAAGTCTGACCCGCGTGCCGAAATTTTAATGTCCTGCGCAAAGGATTTATCCATCGAAAAGGGTCTTGAGGAAGAATATGATCTTTATAGGAAATTTGCAAAGCTGGCGCCTGAAATCATTGCAGAAAAACGTAAAATTTATAAGGGTGTTTGCCCTAATGTTGATTTCTATTCAGGCCTTGTTTACAAAATGCTCAACCTCCCTTATGAGCTTTACACACCAATTTTTGCAGTTTCCCGAATTGTTGGTTGGAGTGCACATAGAATTGAAGAAATTCAGTGCAAAGGTAAAATTATTCGCCCTGCATATATAAATGTTAAAGACAAGTGTCCTTATATACCTCTTGAAAATAGATAACCTTGACTTTTTAAATTAAAGTATATATAATATTTTAGTAATTTAAAATATTTTATATACGGAGAGTTGTCCGAGTGGTCGAAGGTGCAGCACTCGAAACATAGTCGGGTCCGTCACGACTGTATCTCCGTAAACCCGCTTGTTATCGAGGTTTTCGGGACTTCGGTTTGCATTTTCAGAATTCTGCATCTCGCAGTTTTCTCGCAATTTAGGTTTTGGCTTTGCCTTTACAATTTTATATGGAGACGTATCGAAGTGGTCATAACGGGGCTGACTCGAAATCAGTTAGGGAGCAATCCCCCGCGAGTTCGAATCTCGCCGTCTCCGCCAAGGACTCCTTGAAGGTTTTATCCTTCAAGGAGTTTTCTCTTTTTATCCCAAGGCTGAACCTATTGCTATTGCACTTGCTTTCTTGCTCTCGCTATCGATGTGGCTGTAAATGTTGGCGGTGGTTCCCATATCAGAGTGGCCTAACCAGTCCTGAATCATCTTCATAGGCACACCGTTTGCGAGAAGTAGTGAGGCGCAACTGTGTCGCAGGTCGTGAAAGCGGACGGGTTTTAACCCTTTTTCCTTCAGCACCACTTTGAAATGATCTGTCACGTAGTTTGGTTTTATCAGTTCACCGATTGCATCTACACAGATGTAGTCGGTGTATTTTTTGCAGTAACCACGGCGCATCACTCGTTTCATTTCTTCTTGCTTTTCTTTTTCAGCAAGGAGAACTTCTTCCACTTGCGGTATGAGAGGCAGTGTTCGGTAGGATGATTTTGTTTTCATAACGTCCATACCGACGACACCTTTATCGTTTTGCACCACCTTGTGACTGATGCTGACCGTCTTGTTTTCAAAGTCCACCGCAGACCATTTTAGACCAAGCACTTCACTTCGCCTGAGTCCGTAGTAAGCTGCGAGGAATATTACGATGTGTATCGGGTCGTTTACTGTTTTGTCAAGCAACTCTTTCAGCTCAGTGGCGTTATAATATTTGCCGATGTACTGTTGTGCTTTCGGTCTGTCGGCTTGCTCAACAGGATTGCTTGGAATGATTCTGCGCTTGACCGCCGACTTGAAAGCCAGATGCAGCAACGCGTGGTGGCGTTGTGCGGTGGTGCCTTTGAGCCCGTCGTTGCGGATGCGAATATAATAATCGTTGATTTCATCGCCCGTAATGTCTTTAACTTTTAGGTCACCGCACTCACGGAAGAAGGGTGCCATTCGCGACTGTATCATCAGCTTGTAGCCTTCGTAGGTGGTTTCCGACACATTAACCTTGTGGGACTCGAGCCACTCAGGAAGATAATCCGCAACCTGCATGTGCGCTACTCGGCTGCGCTCTTTGTCGGCGTGGGACATATTCTCACGCTTGTATAAGTCATCGGTGTTGTATTGGTCGAGGAGTTGGCGGAGACGGTGTTCCGCCTCGCGCTTGTTACCTTTGTTCGCATCAAGATTCAACCCTTGCCATTTCTCTTTTCGTTTTCCATCTGTGTTATACAGATTGATGACCGCATACCACTTTTTGTTTTTCTCGGTCAGGTGTCCTGTGATTCGTTTCATTTACTCACGCTCCTTTCTTTTGAGATTGAGTATTGGTGTATTCTCGGGCAACACCAACACTATCACAACATCCTTCACAAGTCCAGAGATTATTCGGGACTGTCGGGGATGGTGTCTGATAATTTCCGGCGTTGGTCAGAAACTCAACCAAGCACACCTTCGGCACAATAATTTTCTTGCCCTGCTTGATGCTACCAATCCTACCTTCTTTGATAAGACTGTAGACAGTATTCTTACCGAATTGCAACAGCCTTACCACATCCGGCACGGTCAACACATCGGGTTCGTTCTTAAACATTTTGAAATAATATCTGTGACTCATGAAGATTCTCCTTTCATTTTTTCGATATTTCGAGTATTAAACGGGTGGTGGAATAATTTCCAAAGGTAGCACATTTGCGGTGCTAATCGCAAAAAGGTAGCACACCTGTAATTTAACTTGTGAATAGCCCACAAAGCCCCTAACGGTCGGCATTGCCGTCCGATGTGAGTCGGAAAGGTGGCGTTTTGCGGCACCTTTCCTTTCTCCTGCTTTCTTTTCATCCAAGTGTGTTACCACTACGGCAGAAAAGAAGGAAATAAGGCAGAGATTGCATTTCCACCAGCTTATTGCACTTTATATTAGCTGCTTATATATTTTTTATTCTGTTGTAAGATTACTGGGTTTTGTTCTATGGGTCTTGTTATTGATAAGAAGTTTCGAACCTACCCAACTGAGATTTATTCGCTATTGGTTTTCGTAAGATCAACCACATGATAGAGGTTTGAGGTTTTACTTCCGTCAAAACGTGTTCGTGTAATCTTTTGAATTAATCCGACGTTTATTAAACTGTTGAGAGCCACGTCTACCGTCTTTTTGTCGATCTGACATTCTTTCGAGATCAGTCGCCGTGACGGAAAGCAAGTATGGTTTGCAATATCAGCGTGTCGTAGCAGGCAACAGTACACTGTAAAATCTCGCGGCTTGAGTTGGAGTTCAAAAATTCTGTTTGCCACTATAAAGAAATCTCTCCTTGATGGTTGGGTATTTATCATATAAATTCTCCTTTGCAAAAAATTAAGACCACTCACAATGAAACGATTAGTTCCTTGTAAGTGGTCTTTCTGTTAGTATTTAATTTTGGATATAGTACTCCCTTGGCATTGCATTAGAATCACATAAAAATTCTTTGTTCTTTCTCGTTGCGCATAAGGGTCATAAGGGAAGTGATGTTAATAAGGTCTGTGCTAAAATTAATTTGCTGTGTTAAACGAAGGATGTTTGGTTTCTCGCAACATCTATCTCTTGGATTGTACCGTGAGAACGAGAGAATCATATGTAACAAACAGGTATCGGTTCCAAGCTTATCGTCCACATCTCATATGCCTATGAGCTGCCATGCAGAAGTATCATCATACCAATCGTGGATCATCGCAAACCGAAAAAATGTTGTCGCTATTTCGGTTCGGCACATACGCTTATCGCTCGCTCACTTGTTTGAGGTCATGGCGGCGTTGTCCATCTTTGCTTTCCTGTTAAGGCCACGACGGCTTTGTACCCGACATCCTTTTTTATTCAATTGTAAGC
>JAZPYE010000006.1:0-25373 GCA_045544035.1 Acutalibacteraceae bacterium
TCGGTACCCTCCTTAGTCTACAACTGTCACGCCCATGCTGCGAGCAGTACCTGCGATCATGCTCATAGCACTTTCAACAGAGCTTGCGTTAAGGTCGGGCATCTTGGTTTCAGCGATCTTCTTGATCTGCTCTTTGGTGATAGAAGCAACCTTAGTCTTGTTCGGAACACCGGAAGCAGTCTCAATGCCGCAAGCCTTCTTAATAAGAACAGCTGCGGGGGGAGTCTTAGTGATGAAAGAGAAAGAACGGTCAGCGTAAACTGTGATTACAACAGGGATGATAAGACCCATGTCGTTCTTGGTTCTTTCGTTGAATTCCTTAGTGAAGTTAGGAATCGGAATACCATACTGACCGAGTGCAGGACCGATAGGAGGCTGAGGAGTAGCCTTACCTGCGGGAATCTGCAATTTAATGTAACCTGTAATTTTCTGAGCCATTATTTGCACCTCCAAAATTCGTGGTAGTGGTGATTTTTCACCTTGTCGAAGCGGTACGTTATTCCCGCCTCTCCCACCGTGGCACTTAAAATTTGTGCCGTTCGGCAAAATAGCCGTTTTTTAAACAAATGCTTAAAGCATTCATTTACATAAATTAGTCTGCGAGTTTAATTTGGTCAAGCTCCATTTGAACAGGGGTTTCCCTGCCAAACATGGAAAGAACAACACAAACATTGTTTGCGGGAATGTCAATTTCTTTAACAACGCCGCTGTAGCCCTCCAGAGGACCACTGATAATGTTAACTGTGTCGCCAACCTGATAGCCAACCTCAACAGTGTGTTTTTCAACACCTAACGCCGCAACCTCACTATCGGTGAGGGGAACGGGTTTCGAGGCAGGGCCGACAAAGCCCGTAACACCTCTTATATTGCGAACGACATACCATGAGTCGTCGGTCACAATCATTTTGATAAGAACATATCCGGGGAAAATTTTTCTTTCAACTTCCCTTTTCTTGTCGTCCTTAATTTCGGTTACGGTTTCGGTGGGGATTTTAATATCAACGATTAAATCCTGCATTCCGCGGTTTTCAACCAACTTTTCAAGGTCGTTGGCAACCTTGTTTTCGTAACCCGAATAGGTATGAATTACATACCATTTTGCTTCATTAGTTTCAGACATTGCTCTCTACCTCCTTTAATACAGCCCTATGCGCCGATGTTAAGGATTAATTTAAGCAACTGACCAAGACCAAAATCCCAGAGCCAGATGAAAGCTCCGATAATAAGGCAGATAACAAGCACTACTAATGTGTTCTTTGCAACATCCTTTAAGGTTGGCCAAACGATTTTCTTTGCTTCGCTCTTGTAATCGCGGAAGAAAAGAACAATGCGCTTTAAAAGAACAACCTTGCCCTTTGACTCACTTACCTCAATGTAATCGGCAATGAGAAGATGTGCAACTGCAGCAGCACAGCTCAAAAACAAAACTATGCAAACCACGGGCACGGCCCACTCATAACGAACGGCAGAAACCGATTTTATAGGACGTGTGTCAACAAAATATGTTGCATTGCTCAATGTGACAACCAGCATATAAATAGCGCCAAAAAGCATTGCTGCAGGGGCAACGAAGCGGGAAATTTTAGCCTTCTTTGTGAAGGTTAGGCCTGCGGCAACGGCTGAAATTGCTGTGATAATAAAGCACAAAAGCAAATCAGCAGATTTTGCAAGGTCAAATTCTCCGCCGCCAAAGCTAAGCTGTGCGCCGTTAAATGCCAGGTCTTTACCATGAGAAACAATTGTTGCAAAAGGGCAAAAGAAAAGTACCAGTGCTGCTACGCTTAAAACCAGCGCGAGAATGCGGCAAATATTGTTTGTAACTTTCATTTTGCGCCTCCTACTTTGTTTCCTTGTGTACGGTGTGCTTTTTGCAGAACCTGCAGTACTTGTTCATCTCAAGACGGTCAGGGTCATTCTTCTTGTTTTTCATTGTGTTGTAGTTGCGTTGCTTGCATTCGGTACAAGCCAAAGTGATTTTTACTCTCATTTTTCGGCACCTCCCGTTTTACGGAAATATTTTTTCCCGCCTTATGAGAACGGCGGGTAAAGAGCCTCCCTCAGACCTTTTCGCCCTTGGCAAACCCGATTCCACAACATTTTGTTGAGGGCGGGAAAAGCACATACCAAATAGGCAAAAAGCCTTTCATTTGGTCTTTTTTTGCAAAAAAAAAGAACCTACAGAGGTAGTATGATTATATCACAGCACCTCTGTAAAGTCAACAGTTTTTTTGTTCTTTTTATTTAAGTAAACACGAATAATCCGAATCTGCCTAAAATGGCAGAATTTTATAGGAATGAGATTTTTGGCTGTGCGAGACACAAAACGCAGTTAATCCTTTTTTGGATTGACAAGTATTTTAACAAAGCAAAGGCGAAAATCTCACCTCTAAAATCAGATTTGAATTATTCGTGTTTACTTATGATATTCCCCACCCGAACTTATCATAAAAGCGCGGTAAATTTGTTCAAGCAGCATAACGCGGGCAAGCTTGTGGGGGAAGGTCATTTTGGACATTGAAAGTTTGAATTTCGCAAGACTTTTTATCCTGTTGTGAAGCCCATAAGAGCTACCTATTATAAATACAACATTTCCCGTGCCGAAATCGGCAACCTCCATAATTTTTTCAGAAAGCTCCTCGCTGGAAACTTGCTTGCCCTCAATGCAAAGGGCAAAAACCTCGGCATTTTGAGGTATTTTCTTTTCTATCAGCGCCGCCTCGCTTAACAGGGCCTTTTCTATTTCACCGCTGCTCGGGTTATCGGGCAAAATGGCAGGACTTATTTCCACTGTTTTAAGCTCACAAAATCGGGAAAGCCGCTTTTCATATTCCTTTGCCGCTTCAATAAAAAACTTTTCCTTTAATCCGCCAAGGACAATTAGCGTTACCTTTATCACAGCGCAACCTCCTGACAGCCGTATTTCCCTGCGCAAAAAATTGCATAATCCTCCCCTGCCACGGCGCCAATGTCCATAAGGGCGGCCTTAGCGCAGGAAAGGGCAATAGCGTGGGTGTTGTTCTGTTTGCTTATGTGACCTAAAATAAAGTGGGTGGTGCCGCTTTTAAAAAGTGCGGGTAATATAGCCGCGCAGGCATTGTTCGAAAGATGTCCGTGGTCAGAGCCCACGCGAAGTTTCAGTTCGTGGGGATAAGGCCCGTCACGAAGCATCTTTAAATCGTGGTTTGATTCAATAACCACGCCACGGCAGCCCTTTAAGTTTTCCAAAACCTCATCGCTTACAAAACCTAAATCGGTGCATACCGCCACCGAGCAGGTGCCACTTAAATCAAAACGGTAACCGCTGGAGCCCTCACAGTCGTGGCTGGTGGGAAAGCGGGTGACACAAACGCCCTCTACCTTGAATTTTCCGTCAACGGCTGCGGCGGTGTGTTCCTCGGTTAAAATTTCCTTTTCATAAAGGGCCGCAAGGGTTTTTTCTGATGCGAACACAGGCACCTTTAAGGTTTTTAGCAAAACCTTAAGTCCCTTCACGTGGTCGGTGTGCCCGTGGGTTATAAAAATGCCCTTGATAGCATCCTTATCATAGCCCCGTTTATCGAGAGCATTTAAAATATTTTTAGCGCTAACCCCCGCATCAACCAAAAAAGCGGTGCCGCGGGCACTTATGTATGTACAGTTTCCGTCACTGCCACTGAACAGTGAACAAAGTTTAGCCATAAATCAAATACCTCTTTAAGTTGGCGAGAGTCAAACCCGATACGGTTTCTTTCCCCGCCTTTAATCATCTAACTTTGCGTATTTTTTTGCAAGGCGGCAGCCTTGCGGCAAAATTACGCTTCGTAAGCTTAATAAATTCGTTGGCAGAAACTCTTCGACCTTTCAAAACTAAAATTTTCGTGTCAGAGGAAGCCGACAAAACGCAGAAATACCGGCGTATTTCAAGTTTTGAGGCAAACTATTACCGAAAATTTTGTTTTGAAGGCGTGACGCGTTCGACTCTCGCCAACTTGGAAAAAGGGCGAACAGTGTTCGCCCTTATATATTATAATGTATAACCTATTCCGCTTTCAGAATTTCGCCGCCCTCAAAGTAGGTAACCCTTTTAATGTCACCGCCTAAAGAGGAGAACTTCTGGACAACATCCTCATAACCTCTATCAATATGACCGATGTCGGTGATTTCGGTGGTGCCTTCAGCCATTAGGCCTGCAATTATCATTGCCGCACCCGCCCTTAAATCGGTTGCCTTAACAGGGGCACTAATTAGCTTTTCAACGCCTGTTATAACCGCCATTTTGCCATCCACCTGAATGTCGGCACCCATAAGGGTTAATTGGTCAACATAACGAAAACGATTGTCCCACACACCCTCAGTCACGATGCTTGTGCCTTCGCACAGGGTGAGCATGGTGGCAATTTGGGGCTGCATATCGGTGGGGAAACCTGGGTGGGGCATTGTCTTAACGTTGCAGCGCCTCGGGCGCTTGTCCATCTTTATGCGAACAGCCTCATCAAACTGCTCAATTTCGGCGCCCATTTCCGAAAGCTTCGATAAAATTGATTCAAGGTGCTTAGGTGTTACATTAGTAATTGTAACATCGCCCTTTGTGGCAGCCGCTGCGGCAAGGTAGGTTCCCGCTTCAATCTGGTCGGGAATAATGCTATAGGTGGTGCCCTCAAGGTGTTCAACACCACGGATTTTAATAATGTTGGTTCCTGCGCCCATAATGTTAGCACCCATGGAGTTAAGGAAGTTTGCAAGGTCAACAATGTGGGGCTCTCTTGCGGCGTTTTCAATAACCGTCATGCCTCTAACCTTTGTTGCAGCAAGCATAATGTTAATGGTGGCTCCAACCGACACAACATCTAAATAAATGGAGCAGCCGCCAAGGCGCTGTGCCTTAGCATCAACCATACCGTTTTCAATGGTAACCTTAGCGCCCAGTGCTTCAAAGCCCTTAATGTGCTGGTCAATGGGGCGAACACCGAAATCACAACCACCTGGAGGGGCAACTCTGGCGTGCTGCATGCGGCCTAGTAGTGCGCCTAAAAAATAACTTGATGCGCGCATTCCCTTTGCCATATCCTGGGTAACAATAAAGGAGTTAACCCCTGTGGGGTCAATTTCCACCGTGGCGGAATCAATAACCTTTACCTTGGCGCCAAGGGCTGATAAAACCTTGTAAATTGCCGAAACATCGGAAATATTCGGTAAATTTTCAATCCGACAGGGACTGTCGGCAAGTAACACTGCGGGTAAAATAGCAACTGCGGCATTCTTTGCGCCGCTTATGCGAACGCTGCCAACAAGCCTTTTCCCTCCGTTAATTACTATCTTCTCCAATTTCGGCACTCCTTAGTGTGTTTACATAATCCAACGACTACATTATATATCTTTTAAGTGCTTATGTCAATTGTTTTGTTTTTTAGTCCTCAAGCTGTTTGCCTAAAAATGCAGCGGCAACACGGGCTAAATTAACATCGCTCTCCCCTGCTGCGCCGCCCTCATCGGAAACAAGCAAGACAACCGCACCGCAAACATCCCCAGCCGATAAAATCGGCGAAATGGCGGCAGTTGCCCGCTCAACCCCTTCAAGCGCGGAGTTCTCATCAAAAAGCACCGTTTTTCTTTCCTCCATAACGCTCTCTAAAAAAGGAGTCACCCTGCGCTCAATAACCTCTTTTTTGGAAATGCCCGCCGCCGCAATGCAGTGGTCTCGGTCACATATTATAATAGGAAGTCTAGTACCAATAGATAAACTCTCAGCATAAATCGCCGCAACCTCCGAAAGCTCACCAATGGGGGAATATTTTTTAAATACAACCTCTCCGTTAGTCCCTGTAAAAATTTCTAAAGGGTCCCCCTCGCGAATTCTCATCGTTCTTCTGATTTCTTTGGGAATAACAACCCTTCCTAAATCATCAATGCGGCGTACAATTCCTGTTGCTTTCATATATAAATCTCCTCTTTTTACAAATTTAGTGTGATATTAGTATCACACTTTTTGTAGAAATTATGAGCAGATTTTCCAAATGTTTTTGGATTATAGACAAAGAGACGACACTGAAATGTGCCGTCTCTTTTCTTATGAGTTATGATTCCCTTTTAGTACAAGGAAAAACCTTTCAACAATAGGTTCTACTTCAGCAACAAATTTTGCAATTTCTTTTTTGTCCTTAAAACCTTTATGTTTTTTGTATTTATCAAAAATCGCATTCATTTCAGAAGTAAAAATGTGCTCTTCAGATTTCATCCCACTATTCTGAAGCAAATAATATAAATTAGCAAATCTATTTTTCTTATGTTGATTATACTCTTTTTCTGTTAATACATACTTTCGATTAGTTGGTAAATACAAAACTCTTTCCGTTACAATATTACTCAAAATTACAAATAAAGGTGCAGCAATGATAAATCGGCACAGTTCGTTTTGATTATTATATCCAAGCGAAGACGAAAGAATCTGGGCAGAAAATTTGTACTCACAGTAATTACCTGTGTATGTATCAAGCAAGTACTCAAGATACTTATTTGTATCATATTGTTTTAAATAATGTTCAGTTACCTTTATTTTTTGTTCGCTTGACCAATCACTTCTTTGTGCAATTGCCTTTATATTTATTTCGTCTCTTTCGGCATTTTTACATTCAAGTAATTGATGACACTGAAACGTAACTTCATTAAAACTATCCTCGACGCTCTTAAAAAAACTATCTATGTATGAGGCAGAGACATAATAATCCGACACATTGCGATTGGAAACTATATTCTTTTCTGAACCAATTAGCAAAATGTATGTTTTATCATATATTTGTTCGTTTGTTGAGGGGATTTCGCCAATCCAAAAAGTTGATTGTATATCAGACCGAATCCTATTTTTAGCATTCCATGCCATTGTAATATTACCATCAATATACAAATTATTAGATCTTGTATTTAAACGTGATAAAACGTATGTTAACCGTTCTGTCAAAGTGTCAGTATATGTATATCTGGCTTCTCCTGTAGCGGACACCACAGTGTTAATTCCACCCGAAAATGATTCTTCAATTGTTCCTGCGCCATCTTGTTCATACAGAGCATTAATTCTTTCCTCTGCTAAATAAATATATGTTTCCATTGAATACACCTTGTATTTCCCTTGCTTTTCTGTAGCTATAGTTTTACTCTTTATAATTTCTCCGTTTCATTAAACTCTATACGGACGAAACCTGTTGTCTCATTTGCCAAGCTTTCCACATCTCTCTTTCCAGAAGGTTTATATGGGAAAGAATCTCTAATCTTAAACAGTCGTGGAACCATATCCTCATCGTTATATCTTTCGAAAATTATCATTTGGAGTTCGCGTAACCTTTGCAAAAGTTTTTCTTGATTTGAGCAATAGAAGTCGGTATTCTTATCTGCGAAAATCAAATGAAGAGCCAATCCTTTATAGCCATTTTCACTTGTATTTTCAATACAATCGCACAGCTTAATATCGGTCTCGGCACGCACGGCGTTCTCTATATCAAAGTTATAGATTTTCTTGCCATTCACAAAAGTAAAATCTTCTTTTCTGCCCTCAACAAACAAATCCCCGCTTTCAGAAATATACCCAATATCTCCAGTACAACTCCATTTTACACCGTTTTCATCATAGTGGAAGTACCTACTTGTTGCTTCAGGCTTGTTGTAATATTCCTTCATTCCACAAGGAGTATTAATTAAAATGTTTCCTCGCTCATTGTATTTTAACTCTTTGTAGTTATCATCAAATATGACAATGACGACACCGGGAATAGGAAGACCTACGGAACCCTCTGGATGATCTACATTTTGTGACTGACTCGTAGCTTGAGCGCCACATTCACACTGACCATAGGCAACTCTCAAAACCGAATCATTACCCATTCTCCTCCAGCTTTGCTCGATTTTAGCTTTGACCTCTTTTGTCAGGGCTTCTCCACCTTCAAATGGATACTTTAACCCCTTTAGTTTCTTGCCCTTTATCAACTGTTCATCTAAGAAACCCTCGTACATACTTGTAGGCGCAATGGTAAATTCCATCTGATGTTTAATCACGTTTTTTACAAATATATCTCTTTCAAAGCGCGGATCTTGAAAGATTACAACGCCGCAATGCAGGGGTAAATGGATCGATGTGTTTAACCCTGTTGAATACCAAGGCGGAACAATCTGGTACATTTTTTGTCCTCTAGCAATGTCTATTGTATTTGCGTCGTAAGATAAGACAGAATATTGGAAACTATCGTGTGTCAAAACAATCGCCTTAGATGCGCCGGTTGTGCCGGAAGAGTATACAAGGCAGAAAGGATAGTCTTTTTCATATTCAAATGTGTCAGGAATGCTTTGCTTGTTGCCATCCTTTATAAAACGATTCCACAAAATCTCTTTATCATAAATGGGTTTATTCTTAGTCGGCAAAAACCTTAAAATACTAGAATTGAGTGTAGGTACTACAATAATCGTTTCAATACTTGATTTGTTTATCGCATCTTTGATCTGCGGATAAAATTTATCCATGACAATAAGAAGGCGACTTTTACAATCATTAATTCTGTCAGTCATTTGTTGGCTATCAAAATATGGTGCCATTAAGTTTGCAACAGCACCCATTTTGGCTAACGCATATACCGTATAGATTACCTCAGGAATACCGGCACAGCAAACAGTTACATAGTCACCTCTTTTAACACCATATTCTTTTAATGACTTTGCAGTAGCATCAATTTTCTCAAACAATTCTTTATATGTAATTTTTGTGCCAAAGAACATTATCGCTAAATCAGCCAAATGATTCGTATTTGCCGATACAATGTCTTGGTATACCGTCTTTTTATTATGAATCTTATCCAACATATCCTGCTTAAAAAACTTTTCCCAAGGCTTATCGATAGATGCATAACCAGTCAATTTCTTTTCTGTAGACATTTTCAAATTCCCCCATAAAATAAAAAGTGCGCCCACCGAAGCAGACGCACAAAAAACGCAAACTCCGATAGTCGCCAAACTATATCAATACAAAGAGCATTTCTGCATTCATACCGATGGAATTTGCATTTTTATCAAATTCATAGTATGAACGCAAAAGGGTATAATATCCCCTTGGCAAAAATACTCTTCTATTTTGTATTTTATAGTTGGCATAATTATTTTACCACATAGCACTCCAAAAATCAATAATCCCAAAGATTTTATCACATAACAAAAGCGGAGTGGAATTCCACGCCGCTTTGCTAGTTATTAGTCTATAGTAGCCTTAATGCGATTATAGAGAAGGGTTACAATATCCTCTTCCGTTTCCCACATTATTGTATTTTTTTGTGCTATATCGAAGTGTAAAACAGTCCCTTTTTTACATAATTGAATTACCGGTTTCCCTAACCCCATTGCATACCCTTCCTCAAAATATGCTCCGTTGTTTTGATGCGTTAGATCTACAACTACAAACTTGCTATCCTTAATCTGTTTTAAAAGTTCTGGAGTTATTAAGTCATTATGTTGTACTTCATCAATGAAAATTGGAGAATACTCCGCTTTTTTGACACCCTCTCGTATTGCTTCACGAAGTGTCTTTGTATCATCTCCAAACTTCATCGCAACAAGAACATTGCGACTATTGGTACTATTTTTCTGCAATTCATCTATGCGGGCATAGCCTGCCGGCATTAATGATAAATCTACCCATTCCTCTTCGCTCGGACCATCGTTGTATCGTATGTATTCATTATTAGAAAGATAGTCCAAAAAATACTTTATTTCAATTTCGCAATCTTCTTCTTTTCGCTCAATCCACTTTCCGTAACCAGTTGACGAATACTCTGGGTTTATTTCTTTCCGATCGATAAATAACATTCCTAATAATTCTTTAAAACTAAGTGTTATCGGCTGACCAATATGAGGAGTACGAGAATTAATATAAAGCAAAATATAATCAACACGTTCAGCGAAAGTTTTTGGATACCAATTTTCGATCATTTCTGCATCCATATGAACTGGACGACCATGTGTATTATTTCCGTCTTTAAAATCTTGATTGTATTTATCACAAGTTTCCTTATCCAAAGTAGTGTGGTAACGGTATTCTACCACATTTTCGTATGAGAAACGATGATAAAGCAAATATGACGCAAGGTGGTTTTTGTTTATATCAGAAAAGCCATCATAATAACCTATCTGAAATCTTCCACACAAGGGACACTCATAGAAAACTCTGCCTTTTTCGTGATCTGCACTACTTGTCGCAACCGAGTCACAAGCATAACAATTACATTGTTTAGTCATAATTTAACTCTCCTAGATTAAGTTTTAAACCATCTTGAATATATTATAACATATCACATATGAAATTACAAACAACGATAAAAGCGGAGTGAAATTTCACTCCGCTTTTTGCTATGTATAGGTCAAAATATGCTGTTTTTCGTCAAAAATTTTTCTTCATAAATCGCCCAAAAAGCCAGTATTTATAAGGCTCTATCGCACTTTTGTGTTATTATTACGACCGCAGGGAGTAACAAGGTTCTCTCAGCCGCCGAAAACTTGTTTTCGCGTGCGGCGTGAGGTTCTTATAACACAAGTCTCTATTCTTCTAACTATTCCTGTAGCTTTCATAATATATACAAAATCTCCTTGCTTTACAAATTTGTACTGTTAGTATCTGTAAAACAAGGAGATTTATACTTGATATTTTACTTTCTATGTGCAAGTACTTCCACAATTCCCATCGCTCCGCCAAAGCCAATCCATCCAATTGCTAAGAGAAGTCCCCAGGGCATTGTTTTTAGCATTCCAGGAATATCAGCAAACAATCCAAATGCAGCTGTTGTTATTATACATAGAAGCATCGCAATTAAAGTCATAGCAACACCGAACATGCCGCCGCCAATCAAGAACACCCACCAAAACATTCCCCATCCGGGAATCAGCTTGCCGTAATACTCTTTTTGTTCCTCCTTAGTCAGTTTAATACATTCTGCTTTTTTAACTGCAATCGTAACAGAGGTTTCTAAATTGTCCGGTTCGGCATCTTCCTCAGGTTGCAACGGAATATAATGGTGCACTGTATGGAACAATCTTCTGCCTTTGGCGTTGAACAGACAATCATATATATCCGTTTCTTGTTCGTCTTTTTTCAAAAATGCCGCGCCACATAGGAATTGTATTGTTAGGTAATCGTTTTCTTCAAAGGATTCATAACAATGAACATGGTACTGTGCTCTCTTTTCCATACCCACAAAATAGGTCATATTGTATGAGTGCTCTAAATGGATACCATTCAAAACACCATCCTTAACAAAATCGGGGTATGTTCCGATATAGCCTTTGGATTCCATAAGTGTTTGAATATCATTGCGAACACTCATGAGCAGTTCTTTATCGCAGAGAGAATCTACTTTATTTGGGTATTCGGCTTGTGATTCTGCTATTTTATTATAAATCTCTCTCCACAAAGGCTCACACTGTTTTTGACAAAGAATCGCAATCAGTTTTTTTACAGTTTTATAAAACGCATTATCGCTAGGTTTTATTGTTTCCAATTTACCGAGCATATTTTCCGCATTGTTATAACCATGTTGGTGAGCCAATCTTTTCAGTTCACCAAATGAAAATAACTCTTGTTCAGGAAGTTCCATCCAATATTCGAGTGCAACAATTTCCTTAATAAGCGGTAACAACTCTTTTTCTTCTGCGTTGCAATAATCTCCCGGCAAATCCGCTTTCATACCAATTGCAAAACTAATTGTGCGCATAAAATCCCAAGGATTTTCCCAAAAGGTCATATTATTACAAGAATTATAAACCTCAATTTCTGCTTTGGCATTTTCAAAAATTAAAGCAAAAGGTGTAGCCAATTCTTCTACAGGATCTTCTAATTCGCCATAAAAACAAAATCTGTTTTGCTCCTTTTTGAGAACCATTCCAAGATTTTGACAGTAGTACCCCTCTTTGCCCATTGGGACTGCATCTGCATTTTTAAGAGTAAGGATTCTTCTGAAAGCAGGGGTATCATCTGTGATAATTTTTATATTTCTACCAACAACTTTTATTTCCGGCCAAAACTCTAACTCTAAAAGTTTCTTGAGCGCTGATTTTGCTGCTTTATCCACCACAGCGAAATCTACTTCGAATTTGTTTTCTTTTTCTTTCGCTATTGATTTACCTAAATCAACACACTCTTTCAAAAACAGAAGCACGTCTTTGTCGCTGTTTTCAATTGAGAATATGTTTGCTTCTTCCGGCAGTTCGTGCACCAGCTCTATGTATTGGTTGCTTATCCACTTTCTTATTTTTCGTTGCTTCGCTTCGGATGCTTCAACTGGTTCTGCACCAAAAACAAATGTGGCGTGTAAGTAAGCACCGGCAAGTTTAGATATATATTCGCCGCGTATTTTCGATATATCAATCAACATTCAACCCGCCATTCAAATTAGATTGAAATTATTATACTATAAAACCATGAAATTTTCAACATTGGTGCAAATTGAGTTTAAGCAAAAACTGCAGAAACTCCAGTATTTATGCGGGTTTCAAGCGGTTTGCCCTATCTATTACGACTGAAGGGAGTAACAAGGTTCTCTCAGCCGCCGAAAACTTGTTTTCGCACGTGGCGTGAGGTTCTTATAACACATTCCTCTATTCTACGAACAATTCCTGCCCGCTTCATATATAATAACTCGACCCATTAACCTTGCCGCGCTTCGCGTGTAAAATCAATATTTCCTTTTTCGAGTAAGAGTGATATAATAATTTATATTAACTTTGTTTAATCAGGCGGGTCTGGTAGGTTATGGAGAATATTAATTTCAAAAAAACACTATTCGTGATATTGAAATTATGTGTGCTGGGGGCGCTCATTGGCGCTGTTGGCGGATTAATTGGGGGATGCTTTTCCCATTTGTTATCCTATGTAACAAATGTGCGAGGGGCGGCTTCGTGGCTTGTTTTTCTATTGCCTTTAGGCGGTATTGCAACAGTTGCGCTATACCGTGTTTTTGGTATGGGTGATTATGGCGGAACAAATGAAATTATACACCGCCTTGAGGACAACGGGCCCATAAGAGTTATTACCGCGCCGCTTATATTCATTTCCACAGCAATTACACATCTTTTTGGTGGCTCTGCAGGCCGGGAAGGCGCTGCTATTCAGTTGGGCGGTGCAACCGCATCTGCCATTTCTGATATTTTACGATTAAAAGAAACCGAACGCACGGTGTTCATTATGAACGGTATGACCGCTGTTTTTTCAGGGGTGTTTGGCACACCTTTAACAGCTGCAATTTTTGTTTTGGAATTTAAATTAGCCCCAAAAATCGTTTTATTGGCAACTTTGCCTTGCTTTATTTCGGGCATAATTGCTGAGAAGGTTTCTTCTCTTTTAAGTGCCGCCGAGGAAGCAGTTAAGCTCAGCAATATAACTGCTTTTTCATTTGACTCTGTTGCTAAAATAATTGTTTTGTCACTTGCACTAAGCGTGTTGGGATGGGTTATGTGCACCTGCTTCCATAAATCAGAGTTTTGGGCAAAAAAGTTAATTCAAAATCCCTTGCTTCGTTCAGTGCTCGGTGCCGCTGTTATTGTTGCGCTTACTGCAATGGTTGGTGATATGCGTTATAACGGTTCGGGTATGAATATGGCAATTGATGCTGTAAAAGGCAACGCAAATTGGTTTGATTTTATTTTAAAAATTGTTTACACCGCCATCACTTTAGCCGCAGGATTTAAAGGCGGAGAAATTGTTCCCACTTTCTGTATAGGCGCAACCTTCGGTTGTGTTTTTGGGGGTATTTTAGGATTAGACCCTGGCTTTTGTGCAGCACTCGGTTTGGTTGGACTGTTTTGTTGCGCTACAAACAGCCCCCTAAGCGCAGTTTTCCTTGGAATTGAAATGTTTGGCTTTGCGGCATTGCCATATTGTTTACTTGTTTGCTTAATCCTTTGGCCTCTATCAGCCAAAAAAGGTTTGTTCGAGGGCAGATTATTTAAGCCAAAAATCCTTTGTAATCGTTAATAAAAAAAGTCTTGATTTCAAAGCAATATATAAAACGGGCGATGACAAATCTGTCATCGCCCGTTGGCTTTTATATTATTTATCCTTGGCCTTCTTTTTTTGTTTGCTTTCATTAACCATAATCCAGAAGATGCTCGCACCGCTTACTAACAGGAGGACAAGCCACAACCAGGGACAATTTGTGTCTCCGGTTTCGGGTAAAACAATAGGCTTTTCATCCTCATTTAGTACTTGAACAGCGAAGTGCCAGTCTATATTTTTCTCAACATAAGAAATTTCGTTACCGATGGATGTTGGAACTGTTAAAACCACACAAAGCTGCATTTCCCCATCATCAGAAAAGGTTCCTAACAACACATAATCATCAAGGCCGTTTACCGTATCTGCTGAACCATGAGAAATAATATTTTCACCGGAATATACCGTTAGTGTAATGTCATCCGGCAGGTCAACCGCATCATCAATAGATGATTTTAAGAACAATTTTGTTGGCGAAGAGATATTCTGGCAATATATTTTAATTTTCTGAGTCAGCACATCTCCCGGGATTACATCCTTAAACTCTCTGAACAAATCAGTTTCTTCAGTGTTAACAAAGGAAAAAGCTTTTTCTTTGCCATCATAAATTACTCCCGGTTCTCTTCCAAATGCTAAAGACATTTGAACCGATGAATAAATAAACAAAAGACATGAAAGCAAGAGAATTATAAGTCTACTACGTTTCATAATGCCTCCCAACTATCAATCCTTATTAATAGGAGTAATAAAATTATCGCTCTCCACGGTTACATTCCACGCTTTCTCCACCGCAGCCGTTGGAACCGCCTGAATAGACTGAAAAACAACATCAACTACTAGTTGTCGGTCAGAAAAAGGCGTTATCTGCTTACAACTTTCAATCAGATTTTTTGTTTTGTCCCCGGCCGTAACAGGAGCTTTATAATAATAGAAACCATCTTCGCCCTTTGTCCAAAACTCGCTATTTACAATTAAAGAATAGTCCGTAACTTGAGGGATTTCAGAAATAATCGTTCCGTTATTATCCACAAAGCTGATAGAAATGGCTGCCCTGACATATGCATCCACATCGCCTTTGTTTATGGCATATACATCCTTTTTTTCTACGCCATCAAATGTCTCTGCAAGTTCTATATCAACAGTCCCTACATCAAACTCATTGGTCAAAAGAGTACCTTCCATGAGAAAAGAAATGGTGTATTTAATTCCTACGCCAACAACAGCTATCGTCAGAATTAAAATAACAAAAGAACGCAGAGTATTACTCTTAAATATGTTCTTTATCACCATTATCCCTCCTCCGGTTTACGGTTCTACCTTACTAAAAACATTCTTTTCGTAATCATAGGCAATAAACCAATTTTCTTTCAACGTATCTCTTTCGTTTATATAACACACTTCAACGGGTGAAACTATAACATTTCCAGTTAGTTCATCCTTCTCTGTTCTAACGCTTCCGTCTCTTCCAACGCTTAAAACTACTTCCTCAGTTTCTCCAGCGATAGTCTTACCATCTTGAGTAATAGATGTCTTGTACTTCCATGCCCATGCTTTATCTTCCGTAATAGAATAATAACCACAAGGAAGTTCTATGGTTGTTTTGCTTCCTGCCGTTACAACAACAGTATGTTTCTCTCCGCTATAACTGCTCGTAGAGTCATCATATTCTGTTATGTAGAAGATAAATGGTTCGTTAGAGTTTGTAAGTTGCTTTTCGATTGTTATCAAACCACTAAAGTAAAATACAGTAGTATTACCTTCTAAGGCAATTATGTTTTGTTCTTTGATGGCATCCACTTGAGCGATACTGCCGCCATCATTTAACACTGCCTTATCTTCGTATAGTTTTACACTTGTATCTATGTTGGATTCTTCAAAAGCCCCTTCCGGCTTAAATGCTTTTTGAACAACCTTTATGGACAAGGACGGTTGAGCATACCATTCTTTATCGGAAACAGGATTTCCTGTTTTATCGGTTACGGGGAAATTTAAATAAGCCTCTAATACTGTTGCGCTTTCTTCTAAATGAAAACTAAATTGTATATCCGGCTCATTCACCGTAATTACTTCTTGACCATCTACATTATTAATTGTTTCTTGAGTTACAACTGTAACGCTTTGGCCTTTAGAATCTTTGGCAGTGGCTTCCAAAATAATCGGATACAGGTTCATAACTCTGGTAGAGGCATTCTTCATACTATCCACAGCCGATTCCTGATGAAAATCTTTCCATTCCACTTTGGAGTTATCTGCTCGCAACCAATACCATTCTTTAAAAAGTTGGTTGTCTTTCATAGAGTCAATAACTTTTAGAAAAGCATCTTGATCTATCGGAACAGTTAAGGTCTCCCCGTTTTCCACGACATTTTGTACAAAAGAACGGGAATCACCATCTATCAAGTAAATGCTGTCTATTAAACTGCCTTTTGTGTCAAAATAATTTATTGTGAATACCTTTTTGTAAACTGCCGTATAGACTGTATCTGTCAAAAGCACATCACCCGATACAGTATATTCTAATTTATCTGACAAAAGGGTGGCTGATGATTCTGCAATTTGGTCGGTTTTTGTGACATCCCAATTAGTGTACCAACCCATAAAGGTATATTCACCCACGCTCAGCTCTGCAGACAACACAATTGATTCTCCCACAGCATCACTTTGCCACGTTCCTTTTCTGTGTGCGGTATCACCCATTTCATCATCAATATTAGAGTTAACTTGAATCGTAATTTCCTTAAAAACAGGCCAAAGCTCTGCAGACTGCATAACCACATCTTCGTTTGTTACCCTTGATGTGGAAATGTTTGTAGTATACCAATTACCTGCGCCCTGATTCTCATATGTCCAACCTTGGAAAACATATCCGTTCAACGAAGTTGTTGGTTGTTCTCCTACAAGGTCCCCTGTGTTTCTGATTTCCACATGTATATCATCAGTGGAGGTATGGTATAGCAACACAAGAGGCTCGTAATTTGCCACAAACTCATAATCATGACCCGGTTCAATAATATAATCAAATGACCATGTTAGATTTGTTGTGTCTTTAGTTACTGTAACCACTTCTGCATCAATTACATTTTCCCCAACAACAAGCTCGCCTAACAAAATGTTATCTTTATATACTGAAATAGATTTTACTTGATACTTTTGTTCTTTATCGGGAATTACCTGTGTAACATTATCCTCAGCAGTGATAGTAATGGTAACATTACCGTTTGCATCAATATAATTACTTCCGTTATAACCATTTTGTGAAAAATCTGAAGGCTGTAACTTAATTCCCAAATTTTTAATGACATAATCAGGTATCGTTACATTATTCACTATGCCAAGTTGTTCTGCGATTTCAGGGATGTCTATATTGGCATCGGTTAAAATGGAACCGTATTTTACATAAACGGGATATAAATCCATCGGCTGAGTACACACTTCTTCTTTAGACATTATGTACGGAAGCGCGCGATTAACATCGCTTGTGCAATAGGGGTCTTGGCTGTGAAGGTCATATAAGTAATCCCATTCATCTGCAGTTAAAGCATCTTTATTAACCCAACCCACAAAATAATAACCTTGCAAATACATATCGGCATCGGATGGAGAAGCAGTGGGAACATGCACATAATCTCCCTTTTGTGCGCCATCACGAAGATATTTATATGTATAGGTTGCTGCTGACACTTGTTCAGGGGAAATAAACACCTTATCTAAATATCTGCGGGTAGTTGCGGTTTTTATATTCCCATCTTTTCCGTAGAAATCTACATCTGCGGTAAAGTGTGCAGTATACAAAATATCTGCTACCGATGTATTAAGGTTACCGCTGTACTGGAATGGGTTACTGGTGGATAAAGCACGACCTCCATTTGTATCCATTCTTTCACGTGACCAAAATACAAAATTATAATCGGAGCTTGCGATAGTATAACTGACTTCCCAACCCGTGTCTTTTAATCCATCGCTATCCAATGATGATGCGGCGCCGGGGAAATCCGAATGTATTGTAATAGAATATGCTCCATAACCATCGCCATCTGTTTTTTCATAGACCGTTAATGGCTTTTGTATCTTTGTATTACTATCTACTTTTGTTCCGTTTTTATCTGCCCAATAGGAAAATGTAGCATCAACAAAATCCGGTCCATCAATATTTTCAAAGTTATCATTATAAGCTTCCCAGCGTTGCGCATAGGTAACTTCATCCTTATATGGTCCTGATAAATCTCCGCCAACCTCTTGAACCTTATAGGTAACAAGATATTCCATTTTCGCTACAATTAGTAATTGGTTTGTATCAGAATCATATTGTGTTAAATCATATTCATCTAAATAATAACGATATTTATTCGATGAATCGCCAAGAGATTTATTAACGCCTCCTGTGTAATCGGGTGCTGTCTTGGAGGTATCCGCATACCAGCCTAGGAAACGGTATCCTTTGTCTTCACCGGCAAAGTTTTCTAATTCCACATAGTATCTGACAATACCGGTTTGAGTGTCTACTTCCTGTCCTACCGAAACATCGCCAACTTTTATACTGTCATCTGTACGTGTGGTTACATCTGCAGTTTGATGGCCTTCAATTGCCACCTTAACATTGGTAATTAAATCCGCAAATACGGGATATAGTTCCATTGGCTCTTCAACAGGGTCCCCTGCTTTATAAATTGGGATGTTATTTAAAAGTCCTGAAGTTATTTTTTCATAACCCGGTGTGCTGTCTGATGTATCTGCCACCGTTGTCCAACCAACAAATGTAGCAGTTGGGCTTGTGGGAAGTTGTGAATATGAAATGTCAGGCAACGAATCCTGATAGTCATACCATTCATTCGAAATTTCAGTGCCGTCTAATTCATTAAAAATCACATTTGCCTGAACATCGGCAATGAACAAATCATTATCTTTAATAACCGGCACATCATCGACAGTGCCTGTAATAGTTAATGTTACATTTGCATTTTCTATATTGAGATTTTTTATAATGTGATTTTCATCCTCTGAAATCCTTGTGCTTTTTAAACTTTCTAAAACTTCATAGCTTGCAATAGGTGTTTCATAAAAATCCGCACTATAATACCATGCATTTACCTTGTAACCCTTGTTTAGTTGCATTGCAATGCGAATAGTATCTTCCATTGTTGTAAAGCCCTGTGTTGCAGGGAAAAGGGGATTTGTTGTGGAAGTTGGTGCACCTATCAAATCCGTATAATCAATTTCCAGTGTTCCTGCGTTTGGGAAATCGAAGGTTGCAGCCATAGAGTTTCCATGAACCGGGATGCCTTGATAATAATCCATAACCCACTTGTTAGTATGGTCATAAACCTCTGTTTGTGCGCCGTAATCATAGTAATTTTCTCTCATAATTGTTCCGGAGAAATCATAATTACGTCCTTCCCAAAAAGACTGATTAACATATGTATCATTATTCTTTGGTCCGTAATCTGAAGTGGAGGTGTTGTCTCCTAACACTTCCATCTCTACATCTGGGTTCAATTCATATTTAAAATAACTGTTTGTAGTAGAACCTCCATCAAACTTTGCCACAAGTCCCGAAATGTTTTTATTATTTTGAATAATTGGAATTACAAGCACTGCATTATACTGCTTTGTTGTTGCTTCGCCCGCAAAATGACTTCTTTTTATTTCACATCTAGAGCCTCTAACCGCCGCCGCAATTCCGCCGATGTGACCAGAGTTACCGCCACCTACCGAAACATAAGTCGCAGTATAGACATCCATATCAGCCGTTGAAAAAGAATCAATGCAAAAAGCGCCGTTTTGCATTTCTCCTACTAAACCGCCAGCATAGGCCGTTATGCCGCCCAATGCTCCTACAGCTACATCATAATGAATCTTGATTAAACTTTCCCGTTGTACATCAATTGTTCCATCAGCTTTTCTTGTAATACTGTCTTGAACACGACTGTATTCCAATACACCGCCATCCAGGTCTCCGACAATTCCTCCCAAATACATACCTTTACCACTGATTGCCTCTACACCCGATGTGGTATTAGTTGACACGGTACAGCCATTGGCTTCACAGTTATAAATATAGCAGTTTTCGGCCTTTCCAACCAGCACACCGCCGGTAAGACCGCCATCTGAGCCGAGTGTTAAAACAACATTGTAACAGTAAAGAGTTAGGGTGCTGTTTTGTACTGAAATATTATTAAATATGGTGTTTTGCGCAAGACCTGCAACAATTCCGCCACGATAGTCAGCATCAATTACAGAATCCTTTATTATAAAATCATGAATATTCGCACCTTTTGTAAAGGCAAAGAGTCCTGTGTCTGCCTCACTGGATGCAGACGCACCGGAAATATCATATCTTAAATTACTGATTGTCTTTCCGTTTCCATCAAATTCACCCATAAATGGGCTTTCTTCTTTTATATTAAAGGTAAAGGTTGCTAATCCTAAACTTGCATAGGTTGTTTGTAATTTTGTATAATCTGCATCCGTAAGAGTGATATCATTCATCAAACAAATGGTGTCACCTTCGAATGTTTTTCCATTCGCTGACAGCACGACTTGTTCCATCAAATCATCTGCATCATAAATTTCTATAACATTACCTTTTGCTAGAGTTTTAGGAATAGATATGGAAAAGCCCAAAAGGAGAACTACTGCAATCGCCAATGCGACAGCACGCAAATTGATTTTAAATTTGCATTTCATGTAATTCCCTCCTTACTGTTTGGGCCACCCTGCCACTTCTAATACATTTAAAGTATTTTGATGTTCGCTTTGTACACCTTGAACATAAAAGTCAATATTAAATGTGCTACCGGGATATTTTGATGTTATTTGATTAACATCAAATACAAGTTCATCTAATAATAGTTCTGATACTTTGTCTGGTTCTAAAATATGTAAATAATAGCACCAACCATCTTTATATATCCAGTCTGCCGTATTTATCTCATATTCTGTAAATGCCGCTATGTCAATCGGTTTCCCCTCATTATCTACGCCTTTGAATTGAGGCTGTACACGAACATAAAGCGGATGCGAGCCCGTGTTCTTTACTCGAATAATACGGCTTTGTACAGCTTTCGTTGCAATATTTGTGGCTTCTTTAGAGTCAAACACTTCTTCTTGACCTTGTTCATTTAAACTGGTTTGAATGATTTTTAAGTTAACTCCACCAAAATCAATGTGATTTTCTGCTTTTGTATCGGCTAAAAATGCAGCTAAGGTTCCAGGTAGCCATAAAAGCATCGCTATAAGAGCTATAATTACTAATAAAAAAACACTCTTTTGTTTTATTTGGATGTGTTTTTTATCCATTTTCAAAACCTCCCGCAACCTTTTGATTATATTGAGAAAAAAACTATTTCATAATAACTTCTTTCTCAAAATAATCAACTAATACAAAATCCCACTGGGGGCATAAGCCCCCGATGAGATTTTATATAACTTAAGAAGATGGCACTTAATTTAATTGATTATTTATTATATTCTGCAAGGGCTCCGGCTTCTGCATCTGCATACAAATCGGTAACACCATCGCCGCTTGTTGCTTGATGGATATAACAGAATACAACCATGTCACCAGCCTCAATGGTGGTGGCATCTGTATCAACTGTTACAGCATCAAAAAGAGGCTCTGTTGTCCATGTGGAATCATTGTCTTTACCTACTAAAGCAAGCGGAGCACCAGCCGCATCGCACCATACATAAAGCGCTGATTTACCATCTACTGCAGCGGTTGTGCTAACTGCTACCCAACCGCAATTTGTTCCATCGGGAGCGTTTACTGAATATTCCAGTACTTTTGTTGCATCGTTAGCCCATGCAAAAACATAAGAATCTTCCGATTTAGGTCCAACACCTACAAAGGGATCTTTGTCAAAGGTTGCTCCAGGAAGCATTTTATGTTCTGCTGCGGGATCCCAACTTGGCTCGTAGAGATTGCCGTCCAACTGATCTGTTCCGTCTGAGTTGTTAGGGTCTTCCGGATCTATTGTCGGGTCTTGTGGTTCATACGGATTTGTAATATTGCCTGCTGTAAATGAGTTTGTTACACTGTCTGTAGCCGTTAACCAAGCAATAGTTCCCATAATAGTGCCCAGTGCTAACACTAAAGCTAAGAGAACTAAGAGTATTGATTTTTTGTTTGTTTTCTTTTTATTCATTATGTATTCCCCTTATCAATGAATTTTTCTTTGCGGGGCGTTTGCCGTTGTGGTATCGAATCTACAACGATTGATATCGCAACAACGCCAATGACTGCAGCCATTAATATATAATAGCCGGGTGCTGTTGTGCAAAACCGATTTACATTTCCTAAAACGGGAACGCAAAAGCACTTTCTTCCTATTAAGGAGTCATAGTGTACTGGCTCTGCATCGTGTAAAATGTTGCCATCTTCATCAAAATTATTAATTCCTTGTGTGCGAAAAAGTTTGTTGTGCAAATCCACCTCATACACTTGATGTGTTGCAACAACGTTAGTATCTTTTAGATAGAATGTGATAGTATCTCCTACCTCTATATCCAACGGGTCTACTTTTTCTACATAAACTAAACTGCCCACAGGAATTTGAGGTTCCATACTTCCGCTTGTTACAACGAATGTTTGAATTCCAAAAAGGCGAGGTAGATACATCGCCGCAACAAGCAGGAGCGCTACCACTACACAGATACTAACAAAAATATTCCAGAATTTTTTAATAAAGCCACCTCCTATTAACAATCATAAGAACCTATAGACAGCTCCCATGTTATAAAAAATAAAAAGTGCGACTACCGAAGCAGCCGCACAAAAAGCGCAAACTCCAGTAGTCGCCAAACTAATTCAATATAACACGCATTAATGCAGTATCTATATCGCCGGAATTTGCATTTTTATCAAACTCGCGAAATAGACACAACAATAGTGCTACAAAAGGAAACACTACTGCATTTGAAAGAATGCTTTTTTCGTTATATTCAATTAGTTTGGCATAAATATTTTACCATACTAATCCTTTAAATGCAATGTTTTTTTTATTAATAGGAGCAGGCCTCTCTGTTTATATCCAGATATGTATAATTTTGCTGATTTTCGCGGTAGGGAACGACCTGCACAAATTTTCAAACCAAGAAAAATCAATGGCGATGACAAATCTGTCATCGCCATTATGTTTAAGTGTTTATTTTACTGCTTTTCTCTTTCTGTGTACAACCGCCAGTGTAACACTCAAGCCGCCGCTTAAAAGGAACATTGCAAACCAAAGAGCCTTGTTGCTGTTATCTCCCGTTTTAGGAACGGTATTGGTATTGGTATTGGTATCGGTGCCGGTGTCGGTGTTGGTATCAGTATCGGTATCGGTATCGGTATCGGTGTCGGTGTCGGTATCGGTGTCGGTATTTTCTAGCTTGGGAATGGTGTAGGTGCTGATATCTTCTATCACCTCTTCACCTTCTGCATCCTTAAACTCATTGTCGCAAACCTCGCATACCCAATATGCTAAATTGCCCTCGGCCTCGGTTGTTGCTGCTTTGGCAGGAACGGCTTTGAGCGTATGCTTTCCATCGCCGATATGCAATAAATACATTTCCCCATTTTCTTCAACAGCCCAGTCGCACACGGTGCAGCGATAATGCTCTTCCTTAAAACCGCCACCGCACTTGGTGTAGTTAGCAGGATATAGTGTATCCCCGGGAACGTGCTCATCGGTGGGATACATCATATTCTTCTCTTCCCCATCCTTGTTTACGGGTGCTTCGCAGATTGCACAAAGATAATAATCCTCCTTAAATCCGCCCAAACATTTTAAATAGTCTGCTTTTTTAAGTTCTCCTGCCGTGTGCACGCCGTTTCCTTGGGTCCACTCGGCTTCGCTGCCATCGGCAAACAGCCCTGTTCCACATTCGGAACATTCATAAACATCTTCTCTATAGCCGCCACCACACTCGGTATAATCAGCCTCGAAAGAAAGTTCTCCTACCGTGTGCACTCCGTTTCCTTCGGCCCACTCGGTGCCGCTACCATCGGCAAACAGCCATGTTGCACATTCGGAACATTCATAAACATCTTCTCTATAGCCGCCGCCACACTCGGTATAATTGGCCTCGAAAAAAAGCTCTCCTACCGTGTGCACTCCATTTCCGTCAATCATCTCGGCTTCGCTGCCATCGGCAAACAGCCATGTTTCACATTCGGAACATTTGTACACATCTTCTCTATAGCCACCGCCACACTCGGTATAATCAGCCTCGAAAAAAAGCTCTCCTACCGTGTGCTCTCCGTTTCCGTCGATCAACTCGGCTTCGCTGCCATCGGCAAACAGCCCTGTTCCACATTCGGAACAATTGTAAACATCTTCGCTATAGCCGCCGCCACACTCGGTATAATCAGCCTCGAAAAAAAGCTCTCCTACCGTGTGCACTCCGTTTCCGTCGGTCCACTGGGCTTCATTACCATCTTCATAGATGCTGGCGCTGCATTCGGAACATTCATAAACATCTTTTTTATGGCCACCGCCGCACTCGGTATAATTGGCTTCAAAAACAATTTCACCTACTGTATGCTCGCCTGTTCCTTGAAACCATACCGCTAAATTGCCCTGTGCATCAAGGTACTCCCAGCAGTTGGAACACCCATACACATCTGTTTTATAGCCGCCGCCACACTCGGTATAATTGGCCTCGAAAAAAAGCTCTCCTACTGTGTGTTGGCCGTTTCCTTCGATCCTCTCGGCTTCGCTGCCGTCGGCAAAAAGCACTGTTCCACATTCAGAACATTCGTAAATATCTTCTTTATAGCCACCGCCGCACTCGGTATAATCTGCCGGCCAGGCCCAATCTCCCAACGTATGATTTTCGCACACGAGAGTTTCCTCTGCAAAAGCAATCATTCCTAAAGATAATATCATGCTTATTACGATTGCCAGGATTGTTGCTATTTTCAAGTTTTTCATATGCGTTTCTCCTTTATCAGTAAATGTTGTTTACACCTGAATTATATCACAAACAAATCCAATGCGCAATAAAAAATATCATTTCGCCTCGCTTTTTCTTTATATAAATCCAAAAAGGCGAAAAAAGGTTGCGTGATGCTCCAAATGGGGCTTCACGCAACCTTACTGTTTTGTTCCTTTTTAAAAATTAAAATTTAAATTTAAATATATTTTTGCCCTTTCGAGGGATTTCGTGTTCTTCGGGGAGCTCGGGTCCGCAGGAATAAGAACCCACGCCGCGCATTGCCACATCCACGCAAACATTCACAAAATCGTTTTGTGTGAGGTCAAAATTGTGGGTTGTTTCGCAAAGCTGTTTTGTTGTGTAGGGGTTAACTGAAAAAGAGAAAGGCTCCTCGGCAGTTACAGAAAACAGGTTCTTAACACCCAGATATTTTGAGGCAAAATGACTGCCCGATTCTTGTGGGCGA
>JAZPYE010000007.1:0-120945 GCA_045544035.1 Acutalibacteraceae bacterium
TGTCAGTCTTAATAGAAGATTTAACAAACTTGCTTGAGCCGGCATTTTTTACGTACCAGGTGTATTTTAAACCATCGCCCGATGCCTTAACCGGCACCTTGACCGACATACCCGAAGGCTTGGTTACCGACACGGGCTGCTGGGTGATTTTTAAGGTTTTGCCACTAGCCTCAACAGTTTGATAGTTAACCATAATGACTATATTTGCTATCATCAAAGCAGCCAAAACGACAATTGCCATTTTCTTCAATATCTTTAACATAGTTCATTCTCCTTTGTTTTCATATGTCCACAAAATGAATAAAAATACACGTTTAACATACCAACCGCGTTTAAATGCATATTAGTAATGTATACACCAATTTATTATATCATATATTATCATTCATATCAAGTCTCTATCATTTAATAACCTAAGCCTTGCAAAAATAAGTGCAAAGCCGCAATATAAAAGGCGGCGAGCGAAACCGCGACAGGTTTGAGTCCTGTCACACTAAACATATTGTGCTTGACTAAATAACTGAAAGAAGATAATATTATTTGTATAATATATATTTATAAGGCAGGTGAAGGTCTTGGCAAAAGACAATGAAAAAACCATTGCCCCTGTGGCATTTATAAGAACCGATTTTAAGGAAAAATTCGGAATTCCGAGGCAAAGCGGCAGGGCAAAAAGTCTTATGGGCGAAATTGTTTTCGAAAGCCGCTTTCAAAACCCCGATGCCCTTAGAGGTCTTGAAGGCTTTTCCCACCTTTGGCTGATTTTTGATTTTTCTCTGTCCCACCGTGAGGGCTTTTTCCCCACCGTGCGCCCGCCCCGCCTTGGGGGCAACAAAAAGGTGGGCGTTTTTGCCAGTCGTTCACCTTTTAGACCCAATTCACTGGGGCTTTCCTGCGTTAAACTTGAGGGAATAAGGCACACCGAAAACGATGGCGACACCCTGCTGGTTTCAGGGGTTGACCTGCTTGATGGCACCCCGATTTATGATATTAAGCCCTATGTCCCAATGGCCGACTGTATTGAAAACGCCAAAGGCGGCTACACCGAGGAAACGGCGGGGCACCGCCTAAATGTCATTTTCCCTGAGGAGCTTAAAAACCGCTTGCCCGAAGAAAAACTGCAGGCGGCAACCGAGTGCTTGGCAGATGACCCTCGCCCCTCTTATCAGGAGGATTCAAGGGTTTACACCATGGCATTTGCAGGGTTTGACCTCACCTTTGAGGTTCAGGGCGATACGCTTTTTGTAAGGGATGTAAAAATTCTTTAAAATACCTTTTTATCTCTTGAAAGAGGCAAAATTTTGGTGTATACTTATATAGTTAATTGTTAATTTACTCTTTGGGAGGGTATTATGGGGAAAATAGGTTTCGATAACGACAAATACATTAAGCTGCAATCGGAAAAAATTCGTGAGCGCATTGATATGTTCGGCGGCAAGCTTTATCTTGAGTTTGGCGGCAAGCTTTTTGATGACTTCCACGCAGCCCGAGTGCTCCCCGGCTTTGCGCCCGACAGCAAGGTTAAAATGCTTTTGAAGCTTCGTGACCAGGCTGAAATTGTCATTGTAATCAATTCCGATGCTATTGAGAAAAATAAGCGCCGCGGCGACCTTGGAATTACCTATGACCTTGATGCCCTGCGCCTTATTGATGCCTTTAGAGGAATCGGCCTTTTCGTTGGCAGCGTTGTTATCACCCGCTATAACTCCCAGCCCACCGTTCAGGCATTTGAAAAGAGGCTTACCGCCCTTGGAATTAAGGTTTACCGCCACTATTCCATTCCCGATTACCCCGCCAACATCCCCTTTATTGTAAGTGATGAGGGCTTTGGTAAAAACGATTACATTGAAACCTCCCGCAGCCTTGTTGTTATAACTGCCCCCGGCCCCGGTAGCGGCAAAATGGCAACCTGTTTATCCCAGCTTTATCACGAGCACAAGCGCGGTGTTAAGGCGGGCTATGCAAAATTTGAAACCTTCCCCGTTTGGAATTTAGCGCTAAAGCACCCCGTTAACATTGCCTATGAAGCGGCAACCGCCGACCTTGATGATGTTAACATGATTGACCCCTTCCACCTTGATGTTTATGGCGAAACCTCGGTTAACTACAACCGCGATATTGAGATTTTCCCTGTGCTCAGCGCAATTATGGAGAATATTTTGGGCGAGTCGCCCTACAAAAGCCCCACCGACATGGGGGTTAACATGGCAGGCTTCTGCATTACCGACCCTGAGGCCGTAAGAAAGGCAAGCTGTCAGGAAATCATCCGCCGATATTATGCGGCGCTGTGCTCCAACCGCCAGGGTATGTCGGACAAAAATGAAATTTACAAGCTTGAGCTTTTAATGCGCCAGGTTGGCACCTCTACTGCCGACCGCCCCGTTGCCGCCGCCGCACTTAAAAAGGCTGAGGAAACAGGCGCCCCCGCCGTTGCACTTGAACTCGAAAACGGCAAGATTATCACAGGCAAAACCTCATCGCTTCTAGGTTCCAGCGCGGCTCTGCTTTTAAACGCTTTAAAGGAACTGGCTAACATTCCCGATGAAACCCAGCTTATCTCCCCCACCATTATTGAGCCCATTCAGCACCTTAAAATAGAGCACATGGGCAACCACAACCCAAGGCTCCACACCGATGAGGTGCTTATTGCCCTTTCAATTTGCGCCGCAACCGACCCCGTTGCCGCCAAGGCAATGGACATGCTTTATAAGCTGCGTGGCTGCGAGGCCCACTCAACGGTTATTTTATCCCGAGTAGATGAGCAGTGCTTTAGAAAATTGGGTGTTAACATTACCTTTGAGCCTAACTACCAAACCAAAAAACTTTATCACAATTAAAATAACAAAAAGCACTCAGCGATGCTGAGTGCTTTTTTATTGCTGTTTTTCTATTTCATCTTATTCATAACAAGGCCTGTTATAAGTTTCGGGTAGAAATAGGTTGATTTTTGGGGCATCTTTTCCCCTGCGGCTGAAACGGCGGCGATTTCCTCAACTCTTGTGGGGTTTAAAATAAAGGCGCAGTTTGCCGAACCCTTTGCCGCGGCATAAGCCTCGGCAAAATCCCTTGTGTAGGTAAGGTTAATTTGTTTTGCCATATTTTCCTTGTCAATGCCCAGCACATTTTCTAAAATTAAAGTGTGAAGCACCGAAACGTCCAGCCCCTTTAAAGCAGGGGAGGCTGTTTTTAAAGCCTCATCCATTGCGGCCATATTTTTAAGGGTTAAAATTGCGGTTTTGGTTCTTCCCACAAAGCCGAATGCCTTTTCTCCCTTTTCATAAGCGGCGGCAAGCCTTACCTCAATCTCCTCCTTTTTGCAGGGGGAAACGGTGAAGTTATCCTCGCAGTCTTTAAGCAGCTTTTCCTCATCTAAAGCGGGTAAATCCCTTACAATGCGGTGGGTTGGGAAAACCACAAGACCCTTATTTTCCATATCAATAAGGAACATCATAATGTAATCGGCATTTTCGCAGGAAATGCCCTGCTCGCGAAGCTGTTTTTGATAGTTAAGGGCGGTTTCATAGCGGTGGTGGCCATCGGCAATATACAGCTTTTTATCATCGAAAAAGCGGCAAAGCCTTTCGGTTTTCTCGCTTTTCTTTGCAACCCAAAGGCTGTGGGTAACGCCATCGGCATCGGTGAAGGTATCCTCGGGCGCACCTGCCGATAACTCCTCAATAAGCCCTTGTGAGATACCCTCTTGGTCGGAATAAAGAGAATAAATCTGACTAAAATTGCAGGAGGTTGCTGTCATTAAATTAAGGCGGTCGGTCTTAGCCTTAGATAAAGTTTCCTCATGGGGCAAAACAACACCATCGGAAAAGGGGTGCAATTTAACGCGGGCCACAATGCCTTTAAAGGAATAGTTTACGCCCTTAACCGCAAATTTTTCCTCATAAATATAAAGGCAGTCTTCCGTGTCCTGCTTTAAAATGCCGCTATCCACCCAATTTTTAAGGGTTTGGCCTGCCAAATTATAGCCTGCTTCGCTTTGTTCGGGCAGCTCAAGGCGGATTATATTATTTTCGTTTGTGTTAAGGTAAGCCTTTTTTTGCTCGGGGGAAATAATATCATAGGGCGGGCAGCAAACCTCGCTCTTTTCCCCTGCTTTTTCGGTAAAGCGCAGGGCGCCGAATTCTTTAACTGTTGCCATTGTAAATAACTCCTATTAAAGCTTTTTGGTTTTGATTTCTTCTACCAGCATAGCGGTGAAATCGGCAATGCTCATTGAGCCTAAATCGCCATCCTCGCCGCGGCGGCGAACCGATAAGGTTCCCTCTTCCACTTCCTTGTCACCAATGATTGGCATATAAGGAATTTTTTGGAGCCTTGCCTCGCGGATTTTATAGCCGATTTTTTCATTCCTGCTATCAATTTCAACCAACATTCCGAGGGCTTCGAGCTGCTCCTTAATCTTTTCGGCATATTCAAAATGTCTATCGGCAATGGGGAGAAGCCTTACCTGAACGGGGGCAAGCCAGAGAGGAAATGCTCCTGCATATTTTTCAATAAGCAGAGCTAAAGTTCTCTCATAGCAGCCGATGGATGTTCTGTGAATAATGTAGGGATTTTTCTTTGTACCATCACTATCGGTGTATTCCATACCGAACTTTTCGGCAAGCATTTGGTCGATTTGAATGGTGATAAGGGTGTCCTCCTTGCCATGAACATTCTTAATTTGAATGTCAAGCTTGGGGCCGTAGAAGGCGGCTTCGCCGATACCCACCTTATATTTAATGCCAAGGTCGTTTAGGATATTCTCCATTTTGCTCTGTGCTTCATCCCACTGCTCGGCGGTGCCGATATATTTATCCTTATCCTCGGGGTCCCACTGAGAAAAACGGTAGGAAACATCCTCATATAATCCTAAGGTTTTGAGCATAAAGGTGGTAAGCTCTAAACAGCGGCGGAATTCATCCTCAAGCTGGTCGGGGCGGCACATAAGGTGACCCTCAGAAATTGTGAACTGGCGAACACGGATAAGACCGTGCATTTCGCCACTGTCCTCATTTCTAAAAAGGGTTGAGGTTTCGGCATAGCGAAGGGGCAAATCCCTATAAGAACGGGGGCGATTAAGATATGCCTGATACTGGAAGGGGCAGGTCATGGGACGAAGGGCAAAGCACTCCTTGGTTTCATCAGTTGGGTCGCCCATAACGAACATACCATCAAGATAATGGTCCCAGTGTCCCGAAATTTTATAAAGGTCGCTCTTTGCCATTAAAGGAGTTTTGGTGCGCATCCAGCCACGGCGAGCCTCCTCATCCTCAACAAAACGCTGTAGAGTTTGAATGATTTGGGTGCCCTTGGGCAGCATGATGGGCAAACCCTGGCCTATAACATCGCAGGTGGTAAAGAGTTCGAGCTCGCGGCCAATTTTGTTGTGGTCACGCTTCTTTGCCTCCTCAATTTGCTCTAATCGGGCGATAAGCTCGCTTTGTTTCGGGAAGGCGGTGCCGTAAATTCTTTGAAGCATTTTTCTACTGGAATCACCGCGCCAATAAGCGCCAGTTGCGGAGGTAAGTTTAAATGCCTTAACAAGGCCCGTGGACATAAGGTGAGCGCCGGCGCAAAGGTCAGTAAATTCGCCCTGCTTGTAAAGCGAAATCTCCGCATCCTCGGGCAGGTCGTTTATAAGCTCAACCTTGTAATCTTCATTAGCCTTTTTAAAGAAATCAAGAGCCTCGGCGCGAGATAGGGTAAAACGCTCAAGGGGTAAATCCTCTTTAACGATTTTCTTCATTTCCTCCTCAATAACGCTAAGGTCATCGGGGGTAAACATTTTTTCGCTGTCAATGTCATAGTAAAAACCATCATCAACGGCAGGGCCAATGGCAAGTTTAACGTTTGGGAATAATCTCTTTACTGCCTGAGCCAAAATGTGGGATGCGGTGTGGCGGAAGGTCCACTTGCCGTAGTCATCATCAAAGGTTAAAATTTGAACCTCATCACCATCATTTAAAGCGGTTCTAAGGTCGGCATTTTTACCGTTAACCAAAGCGGCGCAGGCCTGCTTTGCAAAGCCGCCGCCAAGGGATTTAACAGCCTCATAAACGCTTAAAGAATTTTCAAATTCTCTTTCACTGCCATTCAAAATAATTTTCATAAAAGTTCCTCCAAAGTCACTTGAATTTAAAAAATAAAAAACGCCCCGCACGGCATATTTGCCGCACAGGACGAAAAAGACAATTCTTTTCCGCGGTTCCACCCGCATTGCAGTGAACTCACTGCCTCTTTAAAGATTCTCTAACGCAAATCACGCGGTCGGCTTCATTTATTTCACCGACACTCAAAGGTGGTCTTCACTTAAAATTTCCATTGGCGGCTTTCAGCCGATGACCGCCTTCTCTTTCTGAAAGGTTTTTAAGTTACTTTCCTTATCACAGTTTTAATAATATATTACTAATATACTTTTATTTTCCCTGTTTGTCAAGGCTTGATTTAACAAGTTTTTCGCCCTCATAGCAGAGCGTTAGGTGGAAAAAGGGCTCGTTTTTCATAATCAACTCCAAAAACACCCTGTCTCCCTCCCAGGTGGGATAGCTTAAGACCTTGTCGTTATCTACCCATTTTAGCTCGCCCTCATCGCATTCCTTCAAGGTGTCATCTATAACAGTGGCGGTAAAAAGGTGCATTTTTTCATCTTCCCAAACATCGGATATAAAATCGACAACGCCCCTATAGGTGTAGGTGTTAAGGGTCAGCCCCGTTTCCTCATAAACCTCACGAAGTAAACACTGCTCGGCGGTTTCTCCTTTTTCAAACTTGCCGCCAACCCCAATCCATTTGTTTTCATTCAAATCATTTTTCTTTTTTGTGCGGTGCAGCAGTAGGGTCTGATTTTTTGTGTTTTCTATGTAACAAAGAGTTGTGTCTTTCACGCTATCTGCCCCCTATTTCTTAAAGCATATTCTATCACATTTTTCCATTCTTTACAATAAACTTTTCTTATGATACAATATTATCAGTTAATTTTGAAAGAGGTTTTAAAATGTTTTTTAAGCGAAGCGCCGCCTCGAAATATGATTTTATCATAGTCGGCCTCGGAAATCCGGGCAAAGAATATGAAAAAACCCGCCACAACGCAGGCTTTATGGCGGTTGATAAAATAACCGAGAAGTTTGGTCACACAAACAAAAAGATTAAACACAAGGCCGAAATTTGCGACCTTAAAATCGGTGGCAAAACCCTCCTTATTGTAAAGCCCCAAACCTATATGAACTTGTCGGGCGAGGCCGTTGGCCCTCTAGCTCGTTACTATAAGGTTGCCCCGCAAAATGTCTTTGTTATTTTTGATGACATTTCACTGCCTGTGGGTAATATCCGCATTAGAAAAAAGGGGAGTGCAGGCGGCCACAACGGCATTAAAAGCCTGATTTCCAACCTCGGCACAGAGGATTTCCCAAGGCTTAAAATCGGTGTTGGCGCAAAGCCCCACCCTGATGCTGATTTAAAAAATCACGTTCTGGGCGGAATTCCAAAGGAACAGTTGCCCGAATTTGAAAAAGCACTGGATAATGCCGTTTCGGCGGTGGAAGAAATGCTTAAATGTGGCATTGAAAGTGCAATGAATAAATTTAATTCCTAAAAAGACTACGAGGCACAAAAAAGTGCCTCGTAATTTTTTATGCCTTATCGCCCGGTTTAAAAATAAGCGCCATTAAAACGGCTGAGCAAACGGCTGTGGCAATTCCTGCGGCGGTGGCGGTGAGCCCGCCTGAAAGGGCGCCCATAAAGCCATATTGCTCTACCGCTTTTTGCACCCCTTTTGCAAGGGAATAACCAAAACCTGTAAGGGGCACGCTGGCGCCTGCCTCGGCAAATTTTATAAGGGGCTCATAAAGCCCTATAGCCGTTAAAAACACGCCTGAAACCACATATCCAACAAGAATTCTTGCAGGGGTAAGGGCAGTGTTATCAATTAAAATTTGACCGATAACGCAAAATGCGCCGCCCACAACAAAGGCTTTAACAAGTGATAAAAATAATTCCACGGAAACTACTCCTTTTTACTGTTTCAGTAGTAGTTTTCCGTGGAAAATTTTATTTATTCTTAATTTTGTCCATATATGCCTTAAATGCCTGCTCGTTTTTGTTATCGCCAGGGGTATAATACTTTTTATCCTTTAACGCATCGGGCAGATATTGCTGTTTAACATAATGGTTTTCGAAATCGTGGGGATAAAGGTAAAACTGACCTTTTTTCTCCACCTCGGCGCTGTCATAATGCTTATTTTGCAAGCTTCTCGGAATGGGATAAACTTTGCCGAGCTCAACATCACTCATTGCCGCGTTTATAGCATCGTGAGCTGAATTCGATTTAGGTGCTGTTGCCACCAAAATAACGGCGTTTGCAAGGGGCAACCTGCCCTCAGGAAGCCCCAGCATTAGGGCAGTATCCACCGCCGCTTTTACAATCGGGATAATTTGGGGATAGGCAAGGCCAACATCCTCATTAGCGCAGGCAAGAAGCCGCCTGCAGGCACTTGGCAAATCACCGGCAGCCAGAAGCCTTGCAAGGTAATAAATAGCCGCATCGGGGTCGGAGCCGCGCATTGATTTATGATAGGCTGAAATAATGTCGTAATGCTCATCCCCTGCCCTGTCATAGCGCACGGGGCTGTTTTTAAGCAGCAGCTCAACATCATCATTTGAAATCTCAATACACTCTTTGCCTTTGTCGGCAGAAAGCACGCAAAGCTCTAATGTATTGAGGGCACGGCGAACGTCCCCTGCACCGCTACGGGCAATTTGGGCAAGACCCTTTTCGGAAAATTTAATCTCCTTGCCCTTTTCGCCCTTCAAAAATTCTACCGCACGGGTGAGCGCCTCTAAAATATCCTCTGAGGCAAGCGCCTTAAACTCGAAAACGGTGGAGCGGGAAAGCACCGCCGAATAAACATAAAAGCTGGGATTTTCGGTGGTGGAGGCAATAAGGGTTATATCCCCACTTTCAATGTAGGATAAAAGAATTTGCTGTTGCTTTTTGTTAAAATACTGAATCTCATCAAGATATAAAAGAATTCCGCCTGCCGCCTCAATGGTATTAAGGGAAGCGATAATATCCTTTATATCCGCCGTGGAGGCAACGGTGGCGTTAAGATAGTGCAGTTTTTTGCCGCAGGTGGCGGCGATAATATTAGCCACGGTGGTTTTACCAACCCCCGAGGGGCCATAAAAAATCAGGTTGGGAATTTGACCCGACTGAATAATACGGGTAAGTAGTTTTCCCTCACCCAAAATATGCTTTTGACCGCAAACTTCTGACAGCGTTTTAGGTCTTACACGGTCGGCAAGTGGGGAAGACATATTCTTTCGCCTCCTTAATATTACTCAATAACTATATTTTATAATAAGACAACTTCTTTTTCAAGTTTTTTAGACATACAATTACCTGAAAGGGAGTTTTTTTATAATGAAAAAGGTGTTGTTTTTCAAAAATACCGCGCTGCTTACCGCAACACAGCTTATTTTAAGATTTTTAGGCATTGTTTTTAAGGTGTATTTAAGCGGTGCTGTTGGCAGTGAGGGCATTGGCCTTTATCAGCTTGTTTTCTCGGTTTATATGCTGGCAAACACCTTTGCTTCATCGGGCCTTACCGTAGCGGTCACCCGCCTTATTGCCGATGAGCTGACTTTGGGCAGTGAAAATGGTGTTAAAAAAATTCTTTTTAAATGTATGGCGCTTGCCGCCTGTTTTGCGTTTTTAAGCGGATTTATTGTCTTTGTTTTCTCAAAACCCATTGCTCTTTTCTTTATTGGTGATGAAAGGAGCCTGCCCGCCCTTAAAACCCTCACCTTTTCCCTTCCCTTTATGGCAATTTCCGCCTGTGTTAGGGGCTACTTTACGGCAAGGCGCAAGGCGCTGCCACCCTGCATTTCGGGGGTTTTCGAACAGCTTATAAGAATTTTTGTTACCCTTAAAATTCTAAAGCGGGCAGTGGGCGCCGAGAATGCCTGCACCGCCATTTTAACAGGCGACCTTGTGGCAGAGGCGGCGGCAACAAGCATAATTCTGTTTTTCCTCTTTGCCGATTTTAAATATTTAAAGATTTTAAAGGGCAGGGCCCACCCGCCCTTTAAGCTAACAAAAGAAATTCTGCGAATTTCTTTTCCCATAAGCTCCTCACGGCTTATAAACAGCCTGCTTCGCACCGCCGAAAGCCTGCTGGTGCCCGTATGTCTTGTTAAATTTGGAATGGAAAGAAGTGCGGCGGTGTCGGTTTTTGGAATGATTAAGGGAATGGCGCTGCCTCTTATCTTTTTCCCAAGCTCACTGCTTTCCTCGGTTTCTTCACTGCTTATCCCCGAAATTTGCGAAGCAAAGGCAAAGGGACAAACGGGAATTGCCCGAAAGCAAATTGGAAAGGTGCTTAAAATCACCGCCCTTTCGGGCCTTTTTCTAGCCGCAGTTTTCCTTTTTTGCGGCGAAACCCTTTGCACACTTATTTATAAGGAGTCAGGTGTGGCACTGCTTGTAATTGCCCTTGCCCCACTAACGCCGCTAATGTACCTTGACAGCGTGTGTGACGGCATTTTAAAGGGGCTTGACCAACAAAATTTTTCCTTTAAGGTCACAGTGAGCGATTCAGCTTTACGCCTTGTTTTTACCCTTTTCTTTGTCACCAAATTCGGAATGAGCGGCTTTCTGGGCATTATGTATTTCAGCAACCTTTACACCTGCCTTTTAAACTGCTTAAGGCTACAAAAAGTTATGGGTATTAAAATTAAACCCCTGCGCAATGTGCTTGTTCCCGCCCTTTTTGCCTTTGCCTGCGGCTATCTTACAAAATCGGCGCTTTTGCCCTTTTCACTGCCACAAATTTTTTATGCCGTTATTTTTTGCATTTTCGCCTTTGCTTTTTTCTTTACCCTGCTACTTCTTGGCGGCATAACAAGCAAAGAGGAAATAAGAAACCTTATTACAAAATAAGAGGAGGCAACCGCCTCCTCTTTTATTTGTTTATTCTCCCTTATATTTCTTTCTGGTTGCCATGCCACCTCTTATGTGGCGCTCCTGCTTATTTTTCTCCAGCACCGCCTTAACCTGTTTATATAGGGCAGGCTGACTGCGCTTTAGCCGCTCGGTCACATCCTTGTGCACCGTTGATTTGCTCACCTTAAACACCTTTGCCGCAGCCCTCACGGTGCCGCCCGTTTCCACAATGTATTCTCCCAGCAGCGTTGCCCTATCAGAACCCAAACGATTCATAGAAAATCCCTTCCTTTAATAAATTCTATGAATCGTTTTTTCTTTTTAGAATAATAATTACATCGGCGAAGCCGCACATTTTTTATTTTTTGTTATTTATTTTCTTGGCAGGGGGGGGAGACAATGTTATGTAAACCTCAAACCCGTTGCCGTTTTATTTCGTTGTTTTTATATTATGTAAACCGAGGAGGCTTGTCCTACGGCATTAAATTTATTACATTAAATTTTGTAATAAAAAAACAAACATTCCTATATTATGTAAACCAAACGCGGTGTTTATTTTTGTGCTGTTATGTTAACCTTGATTTCTTAAATCCTTAAAGAAATTTTGCAACATTTCGGTACACTGACTTTCGCAAATTCCCGAATAAATTTCTGTGTTTGTGTTTGCTGTGAAAACATTTTGAGCGCTGCCGCAGGCACCCGCAGTAAAATCATAGGCGCCGAAAATCACCGATTTAATTCTTGCGTTTATGATAGCGCCTGCACACATAACGCAGGGCTCAAGAGTCACATAAAGCTCGCAGTCATCAAGCCGCCAGCTATGAAGCTTCTTGCAGGCCGTCTCTATAGCTCTGATTTCGGCGTGACCAAGGGCGCTTGAGGTTTGTTCGCGGTCGTTTTTGCCAACACCTACAATTTCACCGTTTCTAACCACCACGGCGCCAACGGGAATTTCGCCGTTTTTGGCGGCTTCAATGCCTAATTCAATGGCTCTGTACATAAATTTCTTATCCATAAACATTCCTTTTGTTTCACGTGAAACATTTTATTTAAAAACGCCGAAAAGCAAATTTTCGGCGTTTTTGACAAGGTTTATCTTAAAAATATGGCCTCAACAAGGGTTAAAATGATGCAAATTACAACAATAGGGGAGGTGAAAAACCAAATCAGCTTATCCTTGGTTGTTGCAACGGTTTTATTTTCCTCAATTTCAAGACATTCGTTTTCCTTTTTAGATAGAAGGAAAATGCCCAAAACGCCGAGAAGCAGATTAAAGCACAGCACAAAGAGGTAAACAGTGTTTACAAGCTCAAATCCAAACCACTCGCCAAGGTAATAAACACCCACTGAAATAAAGTTATTAACAAAGTGAATGATAATTGCAGGCCACATTGAGCCGCTTTTAACCGTGGCATAGCCCACCGCAAGGCCTATTATGGCGGCAAAGAAAATTTGGGTAAAGTTGCCGTGGATAAGGCCAAATAAAACCGATGAAACGATTATTGCAAAGCCGTCACCATAACGCCTGAGTGAACCGAGGCACACCCCACGCATTCCAAATTCCTCAACAAAGGCGGGAACTAGCGCGGTGGAGATAAATGCGAGGGTTACTCCGAAAATGCCTTCGGGATAGGAGGGCTCAACATACTTATCGGGGAAGCCAAGGTTTATAAAAATTGCTCCACTAACCGAATTTGCAATGTTTGAAAACGCTGCCGCGCCAATGCCGATTAAGATAAGTGGCAAGAATGTGCCTTTTTTGGGTTTTCCAAAGGGGAGAAGCTCGTTTACCTTAAACCCACCCCATTTCATAAGCACCGAAAAGGGAAGAATGAAAAAGGCGATGGATAAAAGTATCTGTACAAAGCAGGAAACGGCAGGGTCTCCGATAAGATTATCAAGATAACCGCTGGGAACACCAAAAATGCCCAAAATAGTGGACAAAAGGGTGTACCAACCCAGGGAAATCAGAAGAACTGCGCCGTAAGCAAGGCCCAAAGCGTTGCCAAGGCGGCGAATGCCCTCCTTTTCGTTTTTGCGTGCAATTCTCCGTTTTTCTCTTATTTCAAGTTCTATTAAAGCATCTTCCATAGGGAATTATTCCTCTGCTTTTTCTTCAGTTTCGTTTTCCCCTTCATTTTCCGCTTCTGTGCCCACCTCAGCCGCATCGGCATCGGGGGCTTCGGGAGTAGTGAATTCCTCCTCATCATCGTGTTCGCTTATAGCCGCAGAAAGAATGATGGTGTCGCCTGTCACTCTCTTAACCCTTACACCCTTTGAGGGGCGGTTAAAGGTGCTGATTTGGGCGGCGGGCACCCTGATAATAACACCGTCGGAGGCAATCATAATAACATCGTCCTCATCGGTAACGTTAAGCACTGCCGCAACATCGCCGTATTTTTCTACGCGATAGTTTGTAATACCCTTACCGCCGCGGTTTTGCAGCCTGTAATCGGCAATAGAGCTCTTTCGGCCGTAGCCCGTTTCGGTAACGGTGAGCACAACGGTGTCGGCGTTTACCTTGGTCATTGCAACAACGCTGTCATCAGCCTTTAATTTAATTGCGCGAACGCCCATTGCAGTTCTGCCCATGGGGCGAACATCGGTCTCACTAATGTGAATTGCCATGCCCTTCTTGGTGGCAATAAGCAGTTCATCGGAACCACTTGTCATTTCGGTAAAGGCAAGCTCATCGCCCTCATCAAGAGAAAGGGCAATAATACCGGTTTTTCTAATATTCTGGAACTGGTCAAGGTGTGTTCTCTTAATGGTGCCGTTTTTGGTGACCATAACCACATAGGCATCGGTTTTAACATCATCACAGGGGAGAATGTTGGTAATTTTTTCGCCCGACATAAGGGGTAAAATGTTAACCATGTTCATTCCCTTGCCAATTCGGCTGCCTTCGGGAATTTCATAAGCCTTCAGCTTATAAATTCTGCCAAGGTTAGAGAACATAAGGATATAATCGTGAGAGGAGCATACAAACATGCTCTCCACAATATCATCTTCTCTGGTTGTCATGCCACGAATGCCTCTGCCACCGCGGTTTTGAACGGAATATTCACTGCTCGGAATGCGCTTAATATAGCCATTTCTGGTCTTTGTAAGAACACATTCCTCTTCGGGAATAAGGTCTTCAATGTCAACCTCGCCCGAAACTGCTGAAATTTCGGTGCGGCGGTCATCGGAATATTTATCACGGAGATTTAATGCCTCGGTCTTAACAATATCAAGAACACGGCTGTGTGAAGCTAAAATTTCCTGACATTCCTTAATAAAGGCGTGTTTTTCCTTAAGCTCATCCTCAATTTTTTGTTTTTCCATGCCCGCAAGTTTGCCAAGCTGCATTTGAACAATGGCGGTTGTTTGAATTTCATCAAAGCCGAAGCGGTCAGAAAGCCTTTCCTTTGATTCAGGAATGGTTTTTGAGGTACGGATTATGGAAATAACCTCATCAATAAAGTCAATTGCCTTATTCAGCGCCTCTAAAATGTGGGCGCGCTCCTGCGCCTTTTTCATATCAAAGGCTGTTCTGCGCTCAATAATCTCACACTGGAAGTCAATGCAGTTTTGGAGCATATCCTTTAGGGTTAAAACCTGGGGCTTGCCGCCGACAATGGCAATAAGGTTTGCGCCAAAGGTGGTTTGAAGCTCGGTGTAGGAGAAAAGCTTGTTAAGCACTACCTGAGGGTTAGCATCCCTTTTTACATCAACAACAATTCTGATACCGCCATCACGCTTTGAGGAATAGTCAACAACATCATCAATGCCCTCAACGCGCTTTTCGGCGGCCAAATCGTAAATTTTCTTAACTAATGCTTCTTTTCTAACCTTGTAGGGAATTTCGGTGATAACAATGCGGAATTTTCCGTTTGAAAGCTCCTCAATTTCGGTTTTACCGCGAACGATAATCTTGCCCTTACCCGTTGCATAGGCGGCTCTGATTCCCGCTCTGCCCATAATAATGCCGCCGGTGGGGAAGTCGGGACCCTTAATGTACTCGCAAAGCTCGGGCAAATCTGCTTCAGGATTATCAATAAGGCAGCACATGGCATCAATGGTTTCGCCCAAATTGTGGGGCGGAATTTCGGTTGCCATACCAAATGCAATACCGCTTGAGCCGTTAACAAGAAGCTGTGGGAAGCGAACGGGGAGAACGGTAGGTTCTTTTAAGCGGTCATCGTAGTTCGGAACAAAATCAACGGTGTCCTTATCAATATCATCAAGCATATGAACCGATAAACGATTCATTTTAGACTCGGTATAACGGTAAGCGGCGGCAGGATAGCCATCAATGTTACCAAAGTTACCGTGTCCATCAATAAGAGGATAGCGGAGAGAGAAATCCTGCGCCATTCTTACCATTGCATCGTAAACCGAGCTGTCACCGTGGGGATGATAACGACCAAGCACCGAACCAACAGTGTCGGCGCACTTTCTGTAAGCCTTTTCGGGGGTCAGACCGTTTTCATACATTGTGTAAAGAATTCTGCGGTGAACCGGCTTTAAACCATCACGAACATCAGGCAGCGCACGACCAACGAGAACCGACATACCATACTGCAGCATGCTGCTTTTAACTTCATCAACAATTTCAACAGGTAAAATATTGGTATCCTGACTTTCGGGCCAATAAACCTTTTCTTGTTTAGCCATTTTTCATTCTCTCCTTTCCTTAAATATCCAAATCGGTTGCAAAGACCGCGTTTTCTTCTATAAATTGCTTTCTGGGCTCAACCTCTTCACCCATAAGCATTGTAAAGGTTTCGTTTGCAAGCTCGGCATCGCTCATTGTAACCTGCAAAAATGTTCTGCGCTCGGGGTCAAGGGTGGTTTCCCAAAGCTGGTCGGGGTCCATTTCACCAAGACCTTTATAACGCTGAACATCGGCTGTGCCGCCAAGCTTTTCAATATATTCAGCCTTTTCCTCATCGGTAAAGGCATCAAAATGCTGTTTGCCCTTTGAAACACGGAAAAGGGGAGGCTGTGCTAAATAAATGTGTCCTGTTTCAATAAGCTGTGGCATATAGCGGAAGAAGAAGGTGAGCAGCAGTGTTCTAATGTGGCTTCCATCAACATCGGCATCGGCCATAATAACAATTTTATCATAACGTAACTTTGAAATGTCAAAGTTTTCGCCGATTCCGGTGCCCAAAGCCACAATAACGGGGGTTAGCTTATCGTTGCCGTAAACCTTGTCATCTCTTGCCTTTTCAACGTTGAGCATTTTACCCCAAAGCGGGAGAATTGCCTGGTAGGTTGAGTTTCTGCCCTCAACAGCCGAACCGCCTGCAGAATCACCCTCAACGATGTAAATTTCGGTTTTGGTTGCATCATCGGAAATGCAGTCCTTAAGTTTTTCGGGCATTCTTGTTTTACCGCCAATTCCCGATTTATTTCTCGATGCATCTCTTGCCTTTTGAGCCGCCTCACGGGCGTTTGATGCCGCAATTGCCTTATCAATAACAATTTTAGCATCGGCAGGGTTTTCTTCTAGGTATTTATAAAGCTGGTCGTTAATGATGTCACGCACCATTTGACCAATTGAGGTGTTACCAAGCTTTGCCTTTGTTTGGCTTTCAAACTGCGCATCGGCAAGTTTAACCGAAACAACGGCAACGAGGCCCTCCATAATATCCTCACCCTTAAGGTTATCGGAATCGACCTTTAACTTTTTAAAGTCGTGAGCATACTTATTAACAACTCTGGTCACCGTTTGGCGGAAAGCCTGCTCGTGGGTGCCTCCATCTATAGTGTGCAGTGTGTTAGCAAAGGACATAATTTTATTATCATAGGCTGTTGACCACATAAGTGCAATTTCAGCCGTTGAGTCACCCTTTGTGCCCGATAAATAAATAATATCGGAAATGGGGTCCTTTTTAATTCCCTTAAGGAGATAGCTTACATATTCCTTAATACCGCCCTCAAACATAAGGTCATCGGTTCTTTTTTCAAAAACATCGGAACGCTTGTCCTCTAAAACAATTCTAATGCCTGCATTAAGAAATGCCTGCTCACGAAGACGATTAAGTAAAATATCATAATCATAAGTAGTTGTGTCGGTAAATATTGTGGGGTCAGGCTTAAAAGTAACGGTGGTTCCTGTTTCACTTGTTTTGCCAATTTTCTCAAGGTCGGTTACAATAACGCCCTTTTCATAGCGCTGTTTGTAAATATCTGCACCGTCCTTAACCTCAACCTCAAGCCAAGAGGAGAGCGCGTTAACAACCGATGCGCCAACACCGTGCAAACCACCCGAAACCTTATAGCCGCTGCCGCCAAACTTACCGCCTGCGTGAAGAATGGTGAAAACAACGGTAACCGAGGGAATTCCCTTTTGGGGATTAATACCAACGGGGATACCACGGCCGTTATCGGTAACACGAATTACACCATCATCAAGAATCTCTACAGTTATTTTTGTACAATAGCCTGCAAGTGCCTCATCTATAGAGTTGTCAACAATCTCATAAACAAGGTGGTGTAAACCGCGCTCACCTGTTGAGCCTATGTACATACCCGGGCGTTTTCTTACCGCTTCAAGACCCTCAAGCACCTGAATTGAAGATTCATCATAATTTTCGGTGACCTGTACTTTTAAATTCTCGCTCATTTTTAATCTCCTGTTCAATAAATATGGAAACCATTTATTTAAAATGTTTCACGTGAAACATTTATTTTTTAAAAATTCTCACATTTTTTCAAGAAAACCGCTTCTTTTTAGCAGTGTTGTTGGCGAAATTTGAGAAAGATATATTTTTTGCTCTCCTTTTTCTTTGCATAAAATAAAGGATTTTGGCAGTTCATAAGAAACAACCGAAACCTGCCCTTTTTTTTCTGCTTCATTTAAAAATTTTCGGGTTTTTTTTGAAACAGTTGTTGTATCAAGATCAAAAATACCTATAATATCCTCGGTTTTAATAACCTTTTCCTGCCCTAAATGAAGATACATTTTTTTATTCCTCAATTTTTCCTTTTTTTATTTCTATTTTCTTACCTTCCTTTAATCGGTCGACAACATCAGGCTCACAGCAGGTTATAAGCACCTGCCAACCCTTTATGTGGTTTAAAATATATTCCTGCCTTGAAGGGTCTAGTTCACTCATAACATCATCAAGCAGCGCCACGGGAAATTCCCCTGTTATCTTTTTAATAACATGGGCTTCGCTAAGTTTTAAACTAAGCGCCACGCTTCTCATTTGTCCCTGTGAGCCAAATTTTCTCGCATTTAGCCCGTTTATTAAAAATTCAATATCATCACGGTGAGGTCCTGCCGAGGTTATTCCTGCAAGAGCGTCACTCTTCCTAGAATTAACAAGATATTGTGCAAAATTTTCTTCATTTGCGCTGTTTAGATAATTTATGTTTATTTTTTCTTTTTCACCAGACAAACCACTGTAAATTTCGGTTAAGATGGGTGTTATAAGTTCAATGTATCTTAAACGGTATTTAATTATTTTTTTACCGTTTTCGCAAATTTCAGCTTCAAATGCAGATAAAATCTTTAAATCAATATTTTCTTTTAAACTCTGCTTTAAAATTGCATTGCGCTGGGTCACAGCACGGGTGTAATCCTTTAAATAATTTATGTATTTAGGATAAAGCTGACCTATTGCAATATCAATAAAGCGGCGGCGCTCCTTTGGACCGTCTTTTATTAGAGAAAGGTCTGAAGGGGAGAAAACAATGGCATAAAAATTTCCTGCAAGCATGCCGGGTGATGAAAGAGGTTTTGAATTTATAAATGCTTTGCGCCTGTTTTCAATAATAATTTTTTCATCTTTTTCAACACCGTTTGATTTAAATGTTAAATCAAGAACTGCTTTTTCAGAGTTTAACATTTTAATTTCGCTGTCCTTAGCGCCTCTAAAACTTTTAGCACCTGTAAAAAGCCACACAGCCTCAATTAAATTTGTTTTGCCCTGTGCATTTTCACCATAAATAACATTTATCCCATCACTTGGAAAAAAAGAAATTTCTTTTATATTGCGAAAATTTTTAATTTTTAAACTTTTAATTTTCATTTTCTATAACAAAATTTTGTCCTTCAAAGGTAAAAACATCACCTGAATATAATTTTTTGCCCCTCATTAAACAAATTTCGCCGTTTACAGCCACTTCTCCATTTTGAATTACTATTTTCGCGTGTCCACCTGTCCCCACGGCTGAGGCTAATTTTAAGGCCGAATCAAGTTTTATAAATTTTTCTTTTATATAAACCTTTTTCATTTTTTATTTTAACCTCATGGGCATAATCATATATTTATATTCATCGTGTTCGGTGGGATTAATAACAACGCCTGAATTTGCGCCATTAAAAAGAATTTCAACCCTTTCTTCCTCTGTTGCCTTTAAAGCCTCTAATAAATAGCGGCTGTTAAGACCAATTTCAAATGAAGCACCCTCAAGAGAAATTTCATATTCCTCTTTAGCGCGGCCAACTGCAGTAGCGCAAGAAAAGGAAATTTTATCCTCCTCAAAAAGACAACGAACAGGTGTTGAAAAACTGTCACTTATAATAATTGACATTCTCTCAATAATGTTAATTAAATCCCTTGTGTTAATAAAAACTCTTTGTTTAAATTCATCGGGAATGGTTTTTTTGTAATTTACAAAATCACCCTCAAAAACACGTGATATAAAGGTATAACCATTAATAATGAAGGCAACAAGCTTTCTTGAAATTTTAATATCAACATCCTCACAGTCTTCACCAATAAGTTTTACAACCTCGCTTATTGATTTACCGGGAATAATGAATTCAAAATTTTTATCAGTTGCAACCTTTTGGCGGCGAATTGCAAGGCGATAACCATCAATGGCAACAAACTGTAAGGTTTTATTTTCCACCGAAACATTTACACCTGTTAAAATTGGGCGGGTTCCCTCATTTTGAGCAACAGCAAAAAGTGTTCCTCTCACCATATCCTTTAAAATTTCGGCCTCAATGGTTACATTTTCGCCCTCAGAAAAGAAGGGAACCTCTGGATAAACCTTGGCATCCATTCCCATAATGTCAAAAACAGCGCCGCCTGATGAAATGTGGCACATTAAACGGTCATCACTTTCAATTCTAACCTGAATTCCGTTCATTCTTCTTAAAATATCAGAAAGAAAGCGTGCAGGAAGAACAATATCTCCTTCTACACTTGTGTTGGCATAAATTTCCTTTTTAATACCCATTTCAAGGTTATAAGATAAAAGTGTTATTTTTCCCTTTTCGGCGCTTATTAAAATTCCCTCTAAAACGGGCTGAGAGGTTTTGTTTGATACAATCCTTGATAAATTAGTTACAGCATCAAGCAGTTTTTCTCTTTCAACTTCAAAAATCATAAAAATTCTCCTTTAAAAGAATATTTTAATTATCAGTATTATTATATTATGTGGAAATGTGGGATAAGTATTTAAATCCCTTTAAAACAAAGAAAAAAAAAGGTGGAAAAAAATTTAATAAAAATTGAATAAAAAATATGATAAAAAAGTTATAAACGGGGGTGTTAATAAGTAAAGGTTAAATTATGTTAAAATTGGGGATAACTTGTCCTAAAAAATTTTACTGCGCTTCCTGCAAATTTCTTATCATGTTTTCAATCATTTCTTTTTCGTAAGGCTTGTCTTTTAAAAAATTTTCAATTTTCTTAATGTTATAAAGCACGGTGGTGTGGTCACGGCCAAAATGGTCTCCAATTGCTTTATAGGACATATCGGTCATTTCTCTTACTATAAACATTGCAACCTGGCGCGCCTGAGCTAACTGTTGGGTTTTACGATTTGAATAAATATCGGCTTCGGAAACGTTATAAGAACGGGCAACCTCGCTTATAATTTTTTCAACGCGAACGGGCTCTGGCGCCGAATCATCAACAACTTTTTTAATAAAATCCTGAACAACCGAAACGGTGGGGGTGCCGCCCTGAATTTGAACATAGGCTTTAATGTTTTTAACAACGCCTTCAAGCTGCCTTGTGTTTTTCTTAATATGGTCGGCAATAAGGAAAACAAGGGAATCATCAATGGTGAGATTTAATTCGTTTGCCTTTTTCTTTATAATTCCAACCCGTGTTTCAAAATCAGGAGGGGTAATATCAGCGAAAAGACCGCCCTCAAATCGGGAGCGAATGCGGTCATCAAGGGTTTTAATATCCTTTGGAGGTCTGTCCATTGTAACAATGATTTTTTTATTGTTTTGGTAAAGAGCGTTGAAGGTGTTAAAAAATTCCTCCTGGGTTTGCTCCTTACCGGCAATAAACTGAATGTCATCAATAAGCAAAATATCCACCGAACGGAAACGGTTTCTGAATTCGGTTATGGTGCCATCCTTAATTGCGGCAATCATTTGGTTTGTGAAATCTTCACACCTTAAATATTCAATTTTGCGTGAGGGGAAATGCTTTAGAGAATGATTTTTAACCGCCAGTAGCAGATGGGTTTTGCCAACGCCCGAATTACCGTAAATAACAAGAGGGGTTTGGGCATTTGACTCGTTGTTTGCAATAGAAAAGGATGCCGCGTGGGCAAAGCGGTTTGTGGGGCCAACGATAAAGTTATCAAAGGTAAAGCATGAGGCAAAGGAAAAATCTTCGGCAACCTGTTCAGTTAGAACTGAACCGTTTTCATCCTCAATTAAAATAATGATTTCAAAATCAATTCCCATAATTTGTTTTAAGGCACTTTTTAAAAGCTGGGTGTAGTTATCCTCAATGATACCTTTTTTATATTCATTATCAATTCCCATAACGAACTCGCCGGCGCGAAGCTCAATGGGGTGAAGGTCCTTAAGCCAGCAGTTAAAGGCAACCTCGGTGATACTCTCAAGGCAAACCTCTTTAACGGCGGCCCAAACATCGTTTAGTGATTCTATCTTCAAAATATTTCCTCCCCTGCATTTTTTATTGTATTAAGTTAAATAAATAATTATATATCATAACATTATACATTATAACACTAAAATTTATAAATTACAATAAGAAAATATAATATTATATATAATATATAATAAAAACTATAGAAATTCACATTTCTTACAAAAAGAGTACAAAAAGAAGGCAAAATTTAAAACCCCGCAGGGCTCAAATTTAAAGGTTTTAAGAAAAAATGTATTATTTAGAAAATAACAGCAAAAATAAAAAGGAACAAAAATAAAAAAGGAGAAAAGGAAAAAATGAAAAAAATAATTTCTTTAATTTTTGCTATTATTTTGTGTTTTAGCCTCACATTCACCCTGGCAGGCTGTAACAAAAAGGAAACAGCGCAGGTTTATTTTTTAAATTTTAAACCTGAAAGTGCCAAGGTGTACGGTGAAATCGCCAAGGCTTACGAAAAAGAAAAAGGGGTTAAAATTAAGGTTGTAACGGCCTCATCCGGGGCTTATGAGCAAACCTTAAAATCAGAAATCGCCAAGGATTTTGCCCCCACAATTTTTCAGATTAACGGCCCTGTTGGTTACACCGCCTGGAAGGATTACTGTTTAGACCTTAAAGATACCACACTTTATAACATTTTAACCGACAAGGCGCTGGCTGTAAGAGATGGCGATGGCGTTTTTGCCGTTCCTTATGTGGTTGAGGGCTACGGTATCATTTACAACGGGGAAATTATGGAAAAATATTTTAGTCTTTCTACTAAAAAGACAAAAATATCCTCTACTTCCGAAATTAATTCCTTTGACGCCCTAAAGGCAGTGGCAGAGGATATGACCGCCCACAAAAAGGAGCTGGGCATTGAGGGCGCCTTTGCCTCCACCTCGCTTATTTCAGGTGAGGATTGGCGAAGCCACACCCACCTTGCAAACATTCCTATTCACTATGAATTTAAGGACAGCGAAAACGCGCCATTAACCGTTTTGCAAACGGCGGAAATTTCCTTTAAGCACGCCGATAATTATAAAAAACTGTTTGATTTATTCCTTAACAATTCAGTCACCGAAAAGGGCTTGCTTGGCACAAAATCGGTTGCCGATTCCATGGCGGAATTCGCCCTCGGCAAAGCGGCAATGGTGCAAAACGGCAGCTGGAGCTATTCCCAAATTGCCGAGGTAAAGGGCAATACCGTAAAGGCGGATAAAATTGGCTTTTTGCCTCTTTTTATGGACTTTGAAGGGGAAGAAAACCAGGGCATTTGCATTGGCACCGAAAATTATTTAGCCATTAACAAAAAAGCAACTGCCGAACAGCAAAAGGCTTCTCTCGATTTTCTCACATGGCTTTTCACAGAGGAAAACGGCAAGCGTTTTGTAAGTGAGGAGCTGGGCTTTTTGACCCCGTTTACAACCTTTTCGGCAGAAGATGCGCCAAACGACCCGCTATCAAAAGAGGTTGTTAGGTTTATGAACGATAAAACAAAGGATAATGTGCCCTGGACCTTCACCTCATTCCCGGGCGAAATTTTCAAAAAGGCATTTGGCGGAGCGCTCCTTGAATATGCTCAAGGGTCAAAGACCTTTGATGATGTTATAAAAACAGTAAAGGAAAAATGGAAGGAAGCAAGGTGAAAGGGATGATTAAACGGGGAAAAGGGGATTTTATAATCTTTGCTCTCCCAACCCTTATCTGTTTTACAGTTGCCTTCATTATTCCCTTTGTTATGGGGCTTTACCTTTCCTTCACCTCATTTACCACCGTGAGTGATGCCACATTTGTGGGGCTCCAAAATTTTGTAAATATTTTTAAAAACGGTGGAGAGTTTTTGGCTTCCCTAAAATTCACCCTGCTTTTCACCCTTGTCAGCGTTTTAACCGTTAATGTTTTCGGTTTCCTGCTTGCCCTGCTGCTCACCTCATCGGTTCGTGGCAAAACCTTTTATCGCACCGTGTTTTTTATGCCCAACCTCATCGGCGGAATAGTGCTGGGTTACATTTGGCAGCTGGTGCTTAACGGTATTTTAAGAAATTTCGGAGTAACGCTTACCACAAGCGAGGTTTACGGCTTTTTCGGCCTTATGGTTTTAATGAACTGGCAAATGATAGGTTATATGATGGTCATTTTCGTTGCGGGAATTTCCTCACTGCCCACTCAAATGCTGGAGGCGGCAAGGGTGGATGGCGCAAACTATTTCACCACACTTTTAAGGGTGATTTTGCCCAATTTAAAGGAAAGCTTCACAATTTGCCTTTTCTTAACCCTAACCAATTCCTTTAAACTTTTTGACCAGAACCTAAGCCTTACCGGCGGCGCGCCATCGGGAAAAAGCTCAATGCTTGCTCTAAACATTTACGACACGTTTTACGGCAGCGTTGGCAGGGAGGGCCTAGGCCAGGCAAAGGCGGTAATTTTTTCTATAATTGTTGCCCTTGTGGCGTTTTTACAGTTTTATTTAACCAGAGAAAGGGGCAATAAAAAATGGCAAAAAGAAAAACACTAAACATTCTTGCCACCCTTTTGCTCATTTTATTAAGCGCCCTTTTCATTTTTCCCATTGCTGTCATAATAATGAATTCCTTTAAAACAAGGTTTGAAATAAGCACGGCGCCCTTCACGCTTCCAAACAGCGACACCTTTGCAGGGCTGGAGAATTATATTACGGGAATCACCGAAACAGGTTTTTTATCTGCCTTTTTTTATTCCCTTTTCATAACCGTTTTTTCGGTTTTAGCCATTGTTTTTTTTACCTCTCAAACGGCGTGGTACATTGTAAGAAGAAAATCTCGATTTACGAAAACGTTGTATTACGCCTTTGTGTTTGCAATGGTGGTGCCATTTCAAATGGTTATGTTTACCCTATCGAAAACCGCCAATCTTTTAAATCTTGATTCGCCTTTAGGCCTCGTTTTTATCTATTTGGGTTTTGGCGCGCCCCTTTCGGTGTTCCTTTTTTGCGGCTTTGTGAAAACGGTGCCGCTGGAAATTGAGCAGGCGGCCTTAGTTGATGGCTGCGGCAGTGTGAGAACCTTTTTCCTTGTGGTTTTTCCCCTTTTAAAGCCAATTTCCACAACGGTGAGCGTGCTTAACGCTATGTGGATTTGGAACGACTATCTCCTGCCGTATCTCATTATCGGAAGCGAGTATAAAACCATTCCCATTGCCGTTCAGTACCTTCGCGGCGGCTATGGCTCGGTGGATATGGGCGCCCTTATGGCGGTGCTCACCCTTTCGGTGGTTCCCGTTGTTATTTTTTATTTTTTCGGACAAAAGTTTATCATCGAGGGGGTGGCGGCAGGTGCAGTCAAGGGGTAAGGGCATTTTGCTCCCCGTTTTTTCCCTGCCGGGTAAGGAGAGGGTTGGCACCCTAGGTGTGGGTGCCCGCTTTTTTATTGATTTTTTAAAGGAAACGGGGCAAAACTATTGGCAAATTCTCCCCCTGGGCCCCGTAGGGCAGGGCAACTCCCCCTATTCTTCCATTAGCGCCTTTGCAGGCAACGAACTTTATATTGACCTTGAGGAACTTTATAAAAAAGGGCTTTTAAAAGAAAAGCCCCGGGAAAGTGAAAATACGGGTAGGGTGGATTATAAAACTCTTAAAGCCGAAAAAATGCCGTGGCTTATTCTCGCGGCAAAGAACTTTAAGCAGGATAAGGAAATTCTTAAATTTTTAAGGGAAAACGATTTTTGGCTTTCAGATTATGCAAAATATTGTGAAAAAAGGAAAAAAATACCCCAAAACATCACAAAAGTGTTGCAGTTTTTCTTTTTTTCACAGTGGGGAAATATTCGCGGGTATGCAAACGAGCGAGGCATTAAAATTATTGGCGATTTGCCCTTTTATGTGGGGGCGAACTCGGTTGACATAATATCTAACCCTAAAAACTTCAGGGTGGGCGAGGATTTAACCCCTACACTGCTTTCCGGTGTGCCGCCCGATGAGTTTTCAGAGGATGGCCAACTGTGGGAAACACCTGTTTATAATTTTGAAAAACAGCGCACCGATGGCTTTAAATTTTGGCGACAAAGGATAAATCAGGCGGCCGCCCTTTATGACTGCGTGCGCCTTGACCATTTTCGTGCCTTTTCCTCCTTTTATGCCGTGCCTATGGGACAAAAAACCGCCAAAAACGGACAGTGGATTAGGGGTGTGGGTATGCCTTTTTTCGAGGCACTAAAAAAAGAATTTTCAAAAATTCAGGTCATTGCTGAGGACCTGGGATTTTCTGATGATGACCTTAAAATGCTTATTGAGAAAACAGGCTTTCCCACAATGAAGGTGCTTCAGTTCGCCTTTGACGGCAGGGAGGACAACCCCTTTTTGCCTCAAAATTTTGATAAAAACTGTGTGTGTTACACAGGCACCCACGATAACGACACCGCCGCCTCCTGGTATGAAAACGCCGATGAGAAAACCAAAAAACGGCTACTCCAAATTTGCGGCGATGCGGGCTTTACACCCTGCGAAAAGCTGATAACCCTGGCAATGAAAAGCAGGGCAGACACCGTGATAATTCCCTTCGCCGACTACCTTGAAAGGGGAAATGAAGCCCGCATTAACACCCCTGGAAGCGAGAGCGAGGATAATTGGTCCTGGCGGGCAAAGGAAAGCGATTTCACAGAGGATTTAAAGAAAAAGGTTGGGCGGTTATCGGAGAGGTAAAAGGGAGGCTTTTACACCCAAAACACTCTAAAAAAACAAACCTCGGCAGAAATGCCGAGGTTTACATAATGTTGAGAGCAAATGAATAGTTTTATGATATGATTTTATATGTAAAATTGTTTTCTATAGAACTCACTCTATCAAACACTCTTAACATGATTTTGCACTCTTCTTGCAATTTTTTATCTAATGAATCCAAATTATGTATTTCAACAACATATTTTTCATCATCAAATAAATATCTGAGACAATCCCAAAGAGCATCCCAATTTTCGCCGTAATACTGGGGTAAACCAAATTTTTCTTTAAGCATTAAGTGAATTTCGCCTAAATATTTGCATTTGGAAAAATCTAATATTATAGGGTTTTCGGTTATTTCTTTAAATGCGTGATAATCATTATAATTCACTTTTTTACCTCCTATATAATTTCAAAAAATGTTTTGTAGTGGTCATATGTTACAAATATTAACCCATCATTTGAATAAACAACTCTCTGATTATTTCTATAACCAAATCTGTAATTTATATCCGCCTCATACCAAATACGCCCCTCTTTGCTCGGCAAATGACCATTATCATTATAATATTCTCCGCCAAATATCATCTTATCTGGACAAGACATTGATAGATTCGCTAATTTAGGCATCCAACCATTTGCTTTAGCTTCAGCACTTGTCAAATAATAATTCGGCAATTTTGATTCAAATTTTAAAGTCCAGTCTGCACCGTTTAAACCATTTATAGTAGCAGTTCCGGCTTTTACAGTTTTCATAACAAGTATACGACATCTACACATATTATGCAACCTCGGTTCTTTTTCGGGCTTTTCGTTTATAAGCCATATTTTTCCGTGGAGACTTCTGCAGTCATAGCAAGTTCTGATGTCTAAGTGAGCTATCCAATTTTTATATCTATTGCTTTCGCCAAAATCCGGTTTCCAACTAAAACCATTAATTATTTGCAACAAAAGATAAGCAAAAATATCCATAAATACACCTCCTTCTAGAAACTATTTTAAGTTTAAAAAAATGGACATACAACGACATCTTTGCGACATTTTTTAAAAATATAAACGTTTTAAAAATGTAGCCTCAACGGGATACTCTGCGCTGCTTGATTTTTCGACCGTTCCGAACGGTTGCGAAAAATCTGCGTTGCTCGAGACTTCACAGTCCGAAAAGGCTATCGCGCCTTTTCGGCTGCTTCGACGAACCCCTCGGGGTCCTCATCCCTTAAAGCGCGAATAGAAAAAAACGAGAACCGCACAATGTGCGATTCTCGTTTTTGGCGCGCTTTAAGGGATTCGAACCCCTGACCTTTTGGTCCGTAGCCAAACGCTCTATCCAGCTGAGCTAAAAGCGCAAGCATTTTTTCGATGCTAAAAGATTATATCACAAACGAAAAATAAAATCAATAGGAAATTTAAAAAATTTTTATTATGCCCCGTTTTCCATAAAAAACCTGTCAAACTTTGAAAAAACTCATTGAAAGATAGGAAAAAAAGGTATATAATCATAATATATTTTTTAAGAGGGGTTATATTCTATGTGTAAGAAAATTATTTGTCTGCTTCTGGCGTTTTGTCTTTTGTTTTTGTGCGGTTGCTCGGGCAAAAAACCCACTGTTGATGTAAGCGAAGGCTTTAATTCATCGGGGGTTTCAGAGGAAAAAGTTTATGAAATCAACCCCTTAACGGGTGAAAAGACCCTCACCGCCGAACAGGTGAACCTGCGCCCCGTGGCTGTGTCGGTTAACAATGCCGTTGAAAGCGTGCAGACTGGCCTTGCAAAGGCTGATGTTGTTTATGAGACTGAGGTTGAGGGCGGTACAACCCGACTGCTTGCCGTTTTTAAGGATATTTCCTTGGCAGGGCAGGTGGGTCCCGTTCGCTCTGCCCGTATTCCCTTTAGTGACCTCGCAAGCGGTCACGATGCAATGTACCTTCACTGCGGTGTTGACCCTGTATACTGCGCCAAGTATTTAGTAAATATCGGCTCCGACCATATGGATATTAACACGGGCCTTGCCGCAAATTACGGCTTCAGAGAGCCCAACGGCTTTGCCTACGAGCATACGATGTACACAAATTCCGAAAAGATTATAGATGGAATGAAGGACCTTAAAAAACGCACCACCACCGATAGAAACACCTGGATAAGCTTCCTGCCCGAACCTGAAGAAGGTACCCCCCTCATTGCCTCTACCACCGCAAGGGAGGTTAAGGTTGTGTTTAGCGGCGCTTATTCCAATTCCTTTAGATATAACGAGGAAGAGGGCATTTATCAGCGAATTAGAAAAGGCAACTTCCACACCGATTATAAAACGGGAGAAAGGGTCAGCGTTAAAAACATTTTCGTGCTTAAAACCACCATTAGAGATTATCCCGATGGCAAACACCGCGAGGTGCTTTTAAACAGTGGCTCGGGTTATTACATAAGCAATGGTAAATACGAGGAAATCAGTTGGTCAAAGGGCGATTATGATGACTCCTTCACTTTCACGAAGGCCGATGGCAGCGCCTTTTATGCCAACGCAGGCAATTCCTGGATTTGCATTATAAATTCCACAGGCAGCGTTAATTTCACCGCCGCGCCCGAACCTGCTACCTCAAGCGAGGCACAATAAAAAACAAAGTAAAAAAGCCGTGCAATGCACGGCTTTTTTGTTTACATAATGTTTTTAGTCCTCATCGGGTTCCTCAGGGGCATCCCAGTTGTGCCAGATGTTCTGAACATCATCGTTTTCTTCCAGCATATCAATGAGTTTTTCCATCTTTGTAATGGCTTCCTCATCGGTAAGGGAAGTCATAGTGGAAGGAACATAGGCAACCTCGGCTGATAAAAAGGAATAGCCCTTGGCTTCCAGAGCCTCACGCACACGACCTAGTTCATTGGGGTCGGTAGAAATTTCGAAAACATCGCCGTCCTCGAAATTAAAGTCCTCGGCGCCGGCTTCCAGTGCGGCATCCATAACGGTTTCCTCATCCTTGCCCTCGGCTTCGATAAGGATAAGGCCCTTGCGCTGGAACATAAACATAACAGAGCCGGGCTGACCCAGGTTACCGCCGCATTTATCAAAATAGTGGCGCATATCGCCTGCAGTTCTGTTACGGTTGTCGGTTAAGGTTTCAACAACAACAGCAACACCCGAGGGACCGTAACCCTCGTAAACAATTTCCTCATAGTTATCGGTGTTGCCCTCTCCTGCGGCTTTCTTAATAATGCGCTCAATGTTTTCGTTGGGAACATTGGCAGCCTTTGCCTTGGCGATAACATCCTTAAGCTTGCTGTTTTCACTTAAATTGGGACCGCCCGCTTTTACAACCATGGCGATTTCTCTGCCGATTTTGGTGAAAACCTTGGCTCTGGCCTGGTCGGTTTTTTCCTTTTTTCTTTTAATGGTACTCCATTTGGAATGTCCTGACATTTTTAAATTCAATCCTTCTCATAAAAATTATTCAACTAAATTATATTAACACAAAACCCCCTTTTGCACAAGGGGGTTTTAAAATTTTAATAAAGGGTTGCTAAATATTCCTCGAACACCTTGCCGCTTTCCCTTATAAGTTTGGCGTTTTCCTTGCCAACATAGCGGTAGTGCCAGGGCTCGGGGATAATGCCGGTGGTGTCCTGTTTGTCATCGGGATAGCGGTAGATAAAGCCATAATCCCAACAATTTTCCTGAAGCCACTTAAATTCCTCGGTGTAACGGAAACTGTCATCGGTTGAGTTAAAGTCAACAGCCAACCCGAGTTGATGCTCGCTGGTTCCCGGAATGGCAACTGCCGTTGCGGCTTCGATTTCTGCCTGCTTTCTTGTGTAATCGGGGTTGGCTGCCATAACGCGGGCTACCTTGTTGTCAAAAAGGGCTTGTTGTTCTGCCATTGTTCTGGTTGATGAAACGAGAACAAGGTTAACACCCTCTCGCCTGGCATCATCCATCATAGCAATAAGGTCGTTAAAGCCCACAGTTGCAAAGTGCATATTAGCCCAGGTGCCGTAGCCTGCGGGAATGGGGGTGGTTCTAGGCTTAAAGCCCTCGGGCAGGGGAACCCAGGGGTTAACCAGCATCATAAGATACTCCTCATCGTCAATGGGGGTGTAATCGGTGTTAGAGGAAAGGGAGGAGGTCTCAGTTGCAGAGGAAGCCTCACTTGATACCTCACTTGATACCTCACTTGAAACGGCTGAGCTTGTGCCCACCTCGGTTACAGAGGAGGACTGCTGAGAGCTGCCTACAATATCGTTTCCCCCGCAGCCGCAAAGGGCAAGAAGCAGTGCAAAGCACAAAACAAGAGCAACAATTTTAGATTTCATTTTTATTTTCCTCCCATATTTTTTCACAAATATAATCAATATCTTTTATTTCTTTTATTTCTCCGCAAAGCTTTCTGAGATTTGCGGCGCCTTTAAGACCCTTCATATACCACGCCGTGTGCTTTCTTGCCTCCAGCATTGCGATATAAGGGTCTTTATATTTACACATAAGCTCAATGTGGCGGCGCATTGCATTAAGTTTTTCACAGAGGGTCGGCTGGGGCAGAATTTCGCCTGTGCAAAAGAAATGGTTTATGCTTTTAAAGACAAAGGGGTTGCCCATGGCGGCTCTGCCCACCATAAGAAAATCGGCTCCCGTTTTATCCTTTACCGCCTTTGCCGAGGGGCCATCAACAATATCGCCGTTGGCAATAATGGGAATACTCACCGCCTCTTTAATTTTTCTAATTGTGTCATAATCAACAGGCGGGGCATACATTTGTTTTCGTGTTCTGCCATGAACAGTTATGGCATCGGCGCCTGAAGCCTCTAAAATTTTGGCAAGCTCAACGCCGTTAATGCTGTTTTCATCCCACCCGATTCTGATTTTAACGGTAACAGGCAGGTCAACTGCATTTTTGACCGCCTTAACGATTTCACCTGCTTTTTTGGGGTCTTTAAGCAATGCACTTCCACCGCCGTTTCCCGCAACCTTCGGGGCAGGGCAGCCCATATTGATATCAATAAAATCGGGGTTAAATTTAGCGGCAGTTTCTGCGGCTAAAGCCATAGTTTTTTCTTCGCCACCGAAAAGCTGGGATGCCATTGGGCGTTCTTTTTCGCCGATAAAAAGGTAGGAGGCGGATTTTTTATCCCCCATGCTAACTCCTTTTGCGCTTGTTAGTTCCCCAACGGTGTAGGCAGCCCCTGCCTCGCGGCAAATCTCTCTCATGGCGCGGTCGGCAACCCCTGCCATAGGGGCTAGGGCGGCGTGGCCTGAAATTTCCAATTTTCCAATTTTCATTTATGCCACCTCCGCCAAAAATCATATTAAAATTATATCAAAAAGGCGGCTTTTTGTAAAGTGAATATATAATATTAAAATATTTTTGAAATTATGCTTCTATTTTCTTTAAAGTAGTGATATAATAATTTAGAATATAGCCAAATTTTGCATAGGATGGAATTTACAAATGGAGATAATCGTTAAGGGAAAAAAGGTGATTTACGAGGATGTAGGTCAAGGCGAGGCCATTGTGCTCCTGCACGGCTGGGGCTCTGAAAGTCGTTTCTTCGCCCCTATAATGAACGCTTTAAAAGACCGCTATCGCCTTATTGCCCCGAATTTCCCCGGTTGCGGCGGCAGTGAAACAATGGACACCCCCTGGACCCTTGAGGACTATGAGGAATTTGTTTTAGAATTCTTAAATAAACTCGAAATTAAAGACCCTGTTATGATGGGTCACTCCCACGGCGGCCGAGTAACCCTTTCCCTTTGTGCAAAAGAAAAGGTTAATCCTAAAAAAATAGTTTTGCTGGATTCTGCGGGACTTATTCCTAAAAAAACCGCAAAACAAAAATTCAGAGCCAAAAGCTTTAAGGCAATTAAATGGTTTTTAACCCTGCCCGTTATAAAGAATTTTTCGGCAGGGTTACTTGATAAGGCAAGAAAATATTATGGTTCGGCGGATTATAATGCGGCGCCCCCTGTGCTTCGGCAAACGCTGGTTTCCCTTGTGAACACCGACCTTCGTGATGTTTTGCCAAACATTAAGGCATCGACACTTCTTATCTGGGGAGAAAACGACACAGCCACCCCCCTGGCTGACGCCAAAATCATTGAAAGCAAAATTAGTGATGCAGGTCTTTGCGTTATAAAGGGTGCCGGGCATTTCGCCTTTGCCGAGGCGCCGGCCCAAACTATTGCAATTTTAAACAGTTTTTTAGCGTAGAGGGAATAATTAGATGAATATTTTTATTTTATTATCTGCTGTTTCATTAATCCTTGCAGGCATTGCAGGGGCCATAAAGCAGATGCACATGATGCAGCAGAATTCCTATTATTTAAGCAGATATTTTAAATGGCTGTCGAGTCAGAGCGATTTTGGCTTTTATGTAAGAACCGCCCTCGGTGTTATCATTGCCCTGCTCTTTGTGGTTAAGTGGTATATTGTAGCCGTTATAATCGGCCTGCTTTTTGCCGCATTTTGCATCTATAAAAACATTAAAGAGCAAAAAAAGGCAATAAAGCCTTTGGTTTTCACCCAAAGAATTATCAGAACCTATGCGGCGATTATTGTGATTTTCATAGCTTTAATTCTTGTTTTTTCTTTGTGCAAAGCATCAGCTTTAAGGATTTTGGCAGTGACCCTTTGTTTTATCTTTGGTATTTTTTGTGAAATTCCAACGGTGCTGGCATTTATCATTATGAAGCCTGTTGAAAAGGCAATAACAAAGGGCTTTATTAACGATGCCAAGAAAATTTTAAGGTCAAACAGGCGCTTAAAGGTTATCGGCGTTACAGGAAGCTACGGCAAGACCTCGGTTAAATTTATTTTGGCTCGAATTTTAAGCGAGAAATTCAATGTTCTTGCCACTCCACAAAGCTTTAACACCCCAATGGGCGTTGTGAGAACTATACGAGAAAAGCTTCGCCCCCAAACCGAGATTTTTGTGTGTGAAATGGGCGCTAAAAATGTTGGAGATATAAAAGAAATCTGTGATATTGTCCGCCCCGATTTAGGGCTTATTACGAGCGTTGGCGAACAGCACCTTGAAACCTTTAAAAGCCTCAATAATGTTTGCAGCACAAAGTTTGAACTTTATGATGCGGTAAAGAAAAAGGGCGGCAAGGTTTTCGCAAATATAAACTCAGCCCCCATTGCCGAGAGGCAAGGGTGCGGCGCCGATATTATAGGCTACGGCACAAAAAACACCGCCTTTGCAAGGGCTGAAAACATTGTTTACAGCGCTCAGGGTGCGGAATTTGATGTTACACTGAGCGGTGAAACAATTCACCTTAAAACAAAACTGCTGGGCGCCCACAATGTTATAAACATAACGGGTGCGGCGGCGCTGGCAAAGGAACTCGGCGTAAAGGGTGAGGACATTGCCTACGCCGTGTCCCGCTTAGAGCAAACCTCGCACCGACTGGAATTAAAACCCTTTAAAAACGGCTCGGTTATGATTGATGATGCCTACAATTCTAACCCCGAGGGCTGCCTTGAGGCGGTTAATGTTTTATCCCGCTTTAAGGATAGCTTTAAGGTTATTATAACTCCCGGCCTTGTGGAGCTGGGGGAGAGGGAATATGATGTAAACTATTCCCTTGGCGCCCATGCGGCAAAGGCGGCTGATGTTATCATTGCCGTTGGCAAAAAACGCAGTGAGCCCATTGTTAAAGGTGCGCTGGAGGCGGGCTTTGAAAGGGAAAACCTCTTTGTTGCTGATAGCTTTAAAAACGCTTTGGAAATTTTCGAGCCTTTTGCTAAAAGCGGCACGGTTTTGCTGGTTGAAAACGACCTGCCCGATAATTACTTAAAGTAGGATGTGGTTTTAAATGAAAACAAACGTTGCATTTTTCTTCGGCTGTATGAGCGTTGAACACGAGGTTTCTATTATCTCTGCCGTTCAGGCAATGCTAGCTGTGGACACCGAAAAATATAATGTCATCCCTGTTTATGTCACCAAAAACGGCGAAATGTTTACAGGGGATAATCTTTTAAAAATTGAAAACTACCGCGATATGTCCACCCTTTTAAAGGCGGCCGAGCCCGTTAACTTTTTAAGGCGTGGCGACAAGGTTTTAATGGTTAAAGAGGCAAAAGGCGTTTTTGCTAAAAAAAGCGAAACGGTTATTGATGTTGCTTTCCCTGTTGTTCACGGCACCAACTGTGAGGATGGCACCATTCAGGGCTACCTTGAATTTTTAGGGCTACCCTATGTTGGCTGCAATGTGCTTTCATCTGCCGTTGGCATGGATAAGGCAGTGTTTAAGGATGTCTTAAAGCGCCAGGGACTTCCCACCCTTGACTGTGTTACCTTCTATTCAAGGGAATATGCTAAAAATCCCGAAAAAGTAAAGGCCGAAATTTTTAACAAAATTGGCCTGCCTGCCATTGTTAAGCCCATAAATTTAGGCTCCAGCGTTGGAATTTCCAAGGCAAAAAACGAGGAAGAACTACTTGCGGCAATTGAACTTGCCACCTCCTTTGCCGATAGAATTTTGGTTGAAAGAGCCATTGAAAATTTAAGGGAGATTAACTGCTCGGTTTTGGGAAATGCCACCGACTGCAGAGCATCTGTTTGTGAAGAGCCCTTTATGAACGATGAGATTTTATCCTATGAGGATAAATATTTATCATCGGGTAAGTCAAAGGGAATGGCTTCCCTTGGCAGAAAAATCCCTGCCGACCTTTCGGAAGAGCGTTCAAACGAAATTAGAGAGCTTGCCTGCAAAATCTTTAAGGCAATTGATGCAAACGGCGTTGTCCGCATTGACTTTATGATTGATAAGGATACCGACACCGTTTACGCTAATGAAATCAACACAATTCCCGGCTCGCTGGCTTTCTACCTTTGGGATGCAACGGGTTTAAAATACAAGGATTTGCTTGATGAAATGATAACACTGGCCTTTAAAAGGGCAAGAGAAAAGGAAAACATAACCTTTACTATTGACACCAACATTTTAGCGGGTGTTTCTCTTGGTGGCAGTAAGGGTGCAAAGGGCGGAAAGCTTTAATGACAAAACTCCTTTTAAAACTGTTTGTTAAAAACTATAAAAACACCGAGGACAGGGCCGTTCGCGAAGCCTACGGCGTGCTGGGCGGCACCGTGGGCATTGTCTGCAACCTGCTGCTGTCGGTTGTAAAGATTATTTTAGGTGTCGTATCAAACAGTGTTTCGGTTATTGCCGATGCAATGAATAACTTATCCGACACCGCCTCCTCGGTTATCACCCTTATTGGCTTTAAGGCGGCAGGAAAGCCTGCCGATGAAGACCACCCATTTGGTCACGGCAGAATTGAATATATGGCGGCATTTATTGTTTCGGCCCTCATTCTCCTTGTGGGCTTTGAGCTGCTGAAAAGTTCGGTGGAAAAGATAATTTCTCCCGTGGTAGTTCAGGTAAACTACATAACCCTCATAATCCTGCTGCTGTCAAGCCTTACAAAGCTTTGGATGTACTTTTTCAACAAAAAGCTATCCCGTGCTGTGGATTCGGGTGTTCTTGCCGCCACCGCGCAGGACAGTTTAAACGATGCCCTTGTCACCTTTGCTATTCTTTTATCGGTTGGGGTTATGGTGTTTTTTGAAATTAACATTGACCCTTATGTCGGCCTTTTAATGTCGGGATTTATTTTGTACACAGGCTTTAAGGCGGCAAAGGAAACCATTGACCCACTGCTGGGCACACCCCCCGAAAAGGAGTTAATTGAGGAGCTTCACAAAACCATTTTAAGCTTTGAGGGCTTTATTGGTATCCACGATTTAATCGTGCATAACTATGGTCCAGGCAGGGTTTTTGCCTCGGTTCACATTGAGGTGCCTGTGGATATTGATATTGTTCACTGCCACGAGCAGGTGGATTTGTGCGAAAAGGTGGTTAATGAAAAATTAGGCGTTGAGCTGGTTGTTCACATGGACCCCATTGTTACAAACGATGAAACAGTGAACAAAACAAAGGAGCAGTTAAGGGGCATTTTAATGGAAATTGATGAGCGACTTTCTTTCCACGATTTCAGAATGACCCCCAAGGGCGAAAACCGCACCAACCTTATTTTTGATATTGTCGTACCTTTAAGCACAAGGCTTACAGAGGAAGAAATAAGCCAGCGGGTAACTGCCGAAATGCGGAAAATTGACCCAACATTTTTCTTTGTTATAACCTTCGATAAGGACTATGCCACACCACACTGATGAGGTGACTTTAAATGGATGTATCGGTTGGAGATACCATAATTATGAAAAAACCGCACCCCTGCGGAGAGAATAAATTTTTAGTGCTTCGAGTTGGAATGGATTTCAGAATTCGCTGTGAATCCTGCGGGCGAGAGGTTATGCTGCCAAGGGGAAAATGCGAAAAAAATATAAAGAAAATCATTAAAAACGGAGAGAACGACTAATGTTTGATAAATTAAAGGCTGTTGAAAACCGCTATGAGGAAATCGGTGAGTTGCTCACCCACCCCGAGGTGGTATCCGATAACGAGCAGTTTAAAAAGCTTATGAAGGAGCACAAGGAGCTAACCCCAATTGTTGAAAAGTTCCGCGAATATTCCGCCGCAAAGGCATCGGAGGCTGAGGCTAAAGAAATTTTAAATGAAAGCGGCATTGACAAGGATTTTAAGGCCCTTGCCGAGGAGGAATTAGAGGAAGCCAGAAAAACAATGGAAGCCGTTTCCGAGGAGCTTAAAATTTTACTGCTGCCGAAAGACCCCAACGATGACCGAAACGTTATCGTTGAAATCAGAGGCGGTGCCGGCGGTGAGGAGGCTGCCCTTTTTGCAGGCGCCCTTTACAGAATGTACTCAATGTATGCCGAGTCCAGGCGCTGGAAGGTTGAAATTGTCGGGGCCAACGAAACCGAGCTTGGCGGTTTTAAGGAAATAAGCTTTATGATTGAGGGTGAAGGCGCCTATTCACGCCTTAAATATGAAAGCGGTGTTCACCGCGTTCAGCGTGTGCCTGAAACCGAAACACAAGGCCGAATTCACACCTCAACCGTTACGGTTGCAGTGCTGCCCGAGGCTGAGGATGTGGAAATTGAAATTAACCCTGCCGATTTGCAGATTGATACCTACCGTGCCGGCGGTGCCGGCGGTCAGCACGTTAACAAAACCGAATCGGCAATTAGAATTACCCACCTTCCCACAGGTCTTATTGTTGAGTGTCAGGATGAAAGAAGCCAGCACAAAAACAAGGACAAGGCTATGAAGGTGCTGCGCTCCCGCCTTTATGAGCAGATGATGGCTGAGCAAAACGATGCCATTGCGGGAGAGCGAAAGGCACAGGTTGGAACGGGAGATAGAAGCGAGAGAATTAGAACCTATAACTACCCACAGGGCCGTGTTACCGACCACAGAATTGGTTTAACCCTTTATAAAATTGAGCAAATCTTAAACGGTGATTTGGATGAGGTTATCGATTCGCTTATAACCTTCTACCGCGCAGAGATGTTAAAATCGGAAGAAAACTAAATGGAAACAAAACAGTTATTTTTAAATGAGGGGCAAAGGGAAGGCTCTTTAAAGGCCGCCGCCGAAATTTTAAAAAACGGCGGCACTGTGGCAGTGCCCACCGAAACGGTTTATGGCCTTGCCGCATCGGCTTTAAGCGACACGGCGGTTGCAAAAATTTTCGCCGCCAAGGGCAGGCCTCAGGATAACCCCTTAATCGTTCACATAAGTGATGTTAAAATGCTTACCGATGTTGCAAAGGACATTCCCGATGTGGCCTTTCGCCTTGCCGAAAAATTTTGGCCGGGGCCTCTAACCCTTGTTTTGCCAAAGGGTGATAAGGTGTGTGATAGTGTTTCGGCAGGGCTCGATACCGTTGCTGTAAGGTGCCCCAAAAACGAAACTGCCCTTGACCTTATAAAGATAAGTGGGCTGCCCTTAGCGGCGCCCTCGGCAAATCTTTCGGGCTCACCCTCACCCACAAAGGCCGCCCATGTTGTTGCCGATCTAAATGGTAAAATCGATGCCGTTTTAATGGGGGAGGACTGCGCCGTTGGCGTTGAATCCACCGTTATAACCCTTGTCACAAATCCCCCAAGACTGCTTCGCCCGGGGGCTGTGACAGCCGAACAGCTTAGAGAATTTTTGCCCGATTTAGTCATTGACTCCGCCGTTTTAAAGGAACTGAAAAGCGGCGAGCAAGCCGCCTCCCCTGGAATGAAATACAAGCACTATGCCCCTAAAAAACAGGTCTTTTTAGTGGAGGGGGAAAGCAGGGCATTTTGTGATTATGTAAACGGGCAGGAAAATGCTGTTGCCCTTTGCTTTGAAGATGAAGCCGATGAGATAACCATAGAAAAGCTGGTTTACGGCAAGAGTGACAGTGCCGAAACGCTGGCTAAAAATCTTTTTACCGCGTTAAGAAAAATTGATGAATTGGATGCTGAGACAGCCTATGTTCACGCCCCAGAAAAAACAGGGGTGGGTCTTGCGGTTTATAATAGGCTAATTAGAGCCGCCGCATTTAAGGTGATAAGTTTATGAAAAGTATAATCGGACTAACAGGCCCCACAGGGGCAGGAAAATCATCCTTAAGGGAAGTGGCTGAAAACTTTGGCGCCGCTTTTATTGACTGCGATACGGTGGTGCACTCTATCTTTGAAACCGACACCGACTGCATAAAAGCATTATCTGCCGCCTTTGGCGAGGATACTATAGAAAACGGCAGGGTAAACCGAAAGGCGTTAGCCCAAAAAGCCTTTGCTTCAAATGAGGCGACCCAGCTTTTAAACGAAACGGTTTTTCCCTTTGTGACCTATGCTGTCTTAAGGGAAATTGAGGCAAAAAAAGAACAAATTGTTATTCTTGATGCCCCAACCCTATATGAGAGCGGCATAGATGAAATCTGCTGTTTGAGCGTTGCAGTTTTGGCAGATAAGGAAATAAGAACTGGGCGCATCAAAGCAAGGGATAATTTAAGCGATGAGGCCGCCGAGTTACGCCTGACAGCAGGCAAAGATGATGAGTTCTACCTAAATAAAGCGCAAAAAATTATTTATAATAATAATGATATTAAAGCCCTGCAAAATGACTTTTTTGCCATTTTACAGGATTTTAAAGGAGGAAACTAACAATGAGCGAAGTTAAAACAGCAAAACAGTTAGCCGAGGAGCTAGCCTTAAACCGCAAGAATGGTTTGCTAAAAGTAAGCGATGAGGAAATGGCAAAAGCAAACGCCTTTTGCGAGGACTACAAGGCTTATTTAGATGCCGCAAAAACCGAGCGCGAGGCAACCGAGGAGGCTATTCGTTTAGCAAAGGCGGCAGGCTTCAGCGAGTTCGTTATCGGTAAAAAATATAACGCAGGTGACAGAGTTTATGTTAATAACCGGGGCAAAAGCGTTGCCTTTGCGGTTATAGGAGAAGAGCCTGTAGAAAAGGGACTGCGCATTACCGCCGCCCATATTGACTCCCCCCGCCTTGACTTAAAGCCCAACCCCCTTTATGAGGAAATTGAGTTGGCGCTCTTTAAAACCCATTATTACGGCGGAATAAAGAAATACCAGTGGACCGCCGTTCCTCTGGCCCTCCACGGCGTTATTGTAAAGGCTGATGGCGAGGTAGTTAAGGTTTGCATAGGTGAAAAGGATGATGAGCCTAAGTTCGTTGTTAACGACCTGCTTCCTCATTTAGCCCAGGAGCAAAGCAAACGCACCTTAAGTGATGGAATTCGCGGCGAGGAACTGAATGTCCTCGTTGGCTCCTGCCCCTTTAAGGATGATGAGGGCAGCGAGCTCGTTAAACTCAATATCTTAAAAATTCTCTTTGAGAAATACGGTGTAAAGGAAGCCGATTTCCTCTCTGCCGAGCTTGAGTGCGTGCCTGCCCAAAAGGCCTGCGATATCGGTTTTGACCGCTCTTTAATCGGCGCTTACGGTCAGGATGACCGCGTTTGCGCATATCCCGCTTTAAAGGCAATTATAGACATTGGCACCCCCAAATACACCGCCGTTGCAGTGCTTGCCGACAAGGAAGAGGTTGGTTCCGATGGCAATACAGGTATGAACTCTGATTTCATTCGCGATTTTGCCGAGGATTTGGCGGTTATGCAGGGTGGCAGAGGCAGTGTTGTTTTAAGAAATTCCAAGTGTCTTTCTGCCGATGTTAACGCCGCAACCGACCCCACCTTCCAGGATGTTATGGAAAGAAGAAACGCAAGCTTTGTAAACTATGGCGTTGTTATAACCAAATATACCGGCGCCAGGGGTAAAAGCGGCACCTCTGATGCAAGCGCAGAATATGTTGCATTTGTAAGAAAAATGCTTGATGATGCAGGCATCATTTGGCAGACAGGCGAGCTTGGCAAGGTTGATGCAGGCGGCGGCGGCACCGTTGCAATGTACATTGCAAATTTAGGTGTTGACACCGTTGATTTGGGCGTTCCCGTGCTTTCAATGCATGCCCCCTTTGAAACCACATCAAAACTTGATGTTTATATGTGCTACCGCGCAATGTACGAGTTTTGCAAATGATAGAAAAGGGAATTTACCGCCACTTTAAGGGTAATCTTTACGAGGTTTTGTTCACAGCCCTAGACTGCGATGATGAAAGCGAAGTAGTTGTTTATAAGGCGCTTTACGGCGAAAACCAAATTTGGGTAAGAAAAGCCGATGAGTTTTGCGGCACCGTAACAAGAAACGGCAAAACCTTTAAAAGATTTGAAAAGGTTGATTAGTGTATTATATATAATATGTATATATAGTATTTACTCTATAAAAAATACAAAATCTAGTACTTTACAATTTGACACAGTTGTGTTATAATCGTTAAGACCGACTACTATGCTTTGGGCGTTTGCCACAATGTGGAAGCACTAAACCCTTTGCTTGGTTTTCGGAAAAATATTAAAGAAAGAGGTGCAACCGAAATGATGAAGGACCAAAAGCAGCAGATTATTGAAACCTATGCTACTCACGAGGGTGACACAGGTTCTCCCGAAGTACAAATTGCTCTGCTCACAACCCGCATCAATGAGCTTACCGAACACTTAAAGGTTCACAAGAAAGACCACCACTCCCGTCGCGGTCTTCTTAAAATGGTAGGTCACAGAAGAAACCTTCTTGCATACCTGCAAAAGGTTGACATTGAAAGATACCGTGCAATCATCAAGAAGCTCGGCATCCGTAAGTAATTTATGTTACAAAGAGGGCAGACTGTTTTTTAAAAAGCGGTCTGCCTTATTGTAATAAAAAGGAAAAAGGCGTTATTGCGGTTTAGCGGTAAATCGAGTGCCGAAAATGGCTTCGACACTGGATTTATTGCTAACCGATAATGCCTAAAGAAGAGAGGTATTTTTTATGTACGAAAATTTTAAGGTTTACAAAACCGAACTCGCAGGCCGCCCTTTAAGCGTTGAGACCGGCAAAATGGGTCTTCTTGCAAACGGCTCCTGCCTTGTTCGTTACGGCGAGACCGCTGTGTTCTGCGCAGCAACCGCTTCGGCAAAGCCCCGCGATGGTATTGATTTCCTCCCCTTATCTGTTGATTTTGAGGAAAAACTTTATTCCGTTGGCCGCATTCCCGGCTCATTTACAAGAAGAGAAGGCAAGCCCACCGACAAGGCTATTCTCGCTTCCCGCGTGATTGACCGCCCTGTTCGCCCCTTGTTCCCCAAGAACATGAGAAACGATGTTTCTCTTGTTTGCACCGTTATGTCGGTTGACCCCGATTGCTCACCCGAAATCACCGCAATGATTGGCGCATCTGTTGCCCTTTCTATTTCCGATATTCCTTGGGATGGCCCTATCAGTGGCGTTAGCGTTGGCTATGTTGATGGCGAAATCGTTATCAACCCCACCGCCGAGCAGGCAAAGGTTAGCCAGATGCAGGTTACCGTTGCTTCCACTGCAGACCTTGTTGCAATGATTGAGGCAGGCGCAAAGGAAATCCCCGATGATGTTATGTATGATGGCATTATGAAGGGTCACGAGGCTAACCAGAAAATAGTTGAGTTTATTAACGGCATTGTTAAAGAAATCGGCAAAGAAAAATTCACCTTCGAGAACACCGACCCAAGTGAAGAAATGTTCGAGGCAGTTAAAAACTTGGCAGAAGCCGATGTTATGGTTGCACTTGACACCGATGATAAACTTGTTCGTGATGAAAGACTTCGCCCCATTTACGACCGCGTTCACGAGGCACTGGATGTTACCTACCCCGAAGAAACCGCTAAAATTGATGAGTGTATGTACAAGCTTCAAAAGCTTATCGTTCGCCGCTGGCTCTATGATGAGGGCAAGCGTGTTGATGGTCGTGGTATGGATGAAATCCGTCCTCTTTACAGCGAGGTAGGCCTTCTTCCCCGCGTTCACGGCTCAGGTCTTTTTGCCCGTGGTCAGACACAGGTTTTAACCATTGCAACTCTGGGCTCTATCCGCGATTCTCAGATTCTCGATGGTATTGACAGCGAGGAATCAAAGCGCTACATTCACCACTACAATATGCCTTCCTATTCCGTTGGCGAAACCAAGCCCTCACGTGGCCCCGGTCGCCGCGAGGTAGGTCACGGTGCACTTGCTGAAAGAGCACTTTTACCCGTTATTCCCGATGAGAGCGAATTCCCCTACACCATTCGCCTTGTTTCCGAGGTTCTTTCCTCCAACGGCTCCACCTCTCAGGGTTCCGTTTGTGGCTCAACCCTTGCTCTTATGGATGCAGGTGTTCCCATTAAGGCTCCCGTTGCAGGTATCTCCTGCGGTCTTATCACCAAGGGCGATGACTTTAAGACCATGGTTGACATTCAGGGTCTTGAGGACTTCTTCGGCGATATGGACTTCAAGGTTGCAGGTACACATAAGGGTATCACCGCAATTCAAATGGACTTAAAGGTTCACGGTCTTACCCCTGCAATTATTAAGGAAGCACTTGAGAAAACCCACAAGGCAAGGCTCACCATTCTTGATGATGTAATGCTCAAGGCAATTTCTGAGCCCAGAGCAGAACTTTCAAAATATGCTCCTAAAATGCTTCAAACCACCATCCATCCCGATAAAATCCGCGAGGTTATCGGCTCGGGCGGTAAGGTTATTCAGAAGATTCAGGCCGACTGCAACTGCAAAATCGACATCGATGATGATGGTAAGGTATTTATTACCGCAGTTGATGGTGATGATGCAAAGCGCGCACTTATGATTGTTGAAACCATTGCAAATGACCCCGAAATCGGCGCCATTTACAAGGGCAAGGTAACCCGCCTTATGACCTTTGGCGCATTCGTTGAAATCGCACCCGGTAAGGAAGGCCTTGTTCACATCAGTAAGCTTGATGTTAAGCGCACCGAAAAGGTTGAGGATGTTGTTAACGTTGGCGATGAGGTTATTGTTAAGGTAACCGAAATTGATGACCAGGGCAGACTAAACCTTTCCCGCCGTGATGCTCTCGTTGAAATTGAGGGCGCAGTGGTTGAGGATTCCGGCGAGGATGAAGCTCCCCGCAGAAGAGACAACCGCCACGGATTCAAAAAGAGACACTAAATAATCAAAGCCGCACTTCGGTGCGGCTTTAATTGAGGAGATTTTTATGCACTGTGAAAGCTGTATAAACTATGCCTTCGATGAAGAGCTTGAGGAATATATCTGCATGGCGGCGATGGATGAGGATGAATTTGTTTCTCTTTTATCTCGCGATTATAAGGACTGCCCCTATTACCGAAACGACGATGAGTACGAAGTGGTAAGAAAGCAGATTTAGAGGTTTTATTATGCTTAAAAAATATTTTGGCACCTGGGATTTTTATAAAAAGGTGCTGGTTTTAACACTGCCCATAATGGCGCAAAACGGAATAACAAATCTTGTTAATATGCTTGATAATGTTATGGTGGGCTCCGTTGGCACCCTACCTATGACCGGCGTTACCGTTTCTAATCAGTTGCTTTTTGTTTTCAACCTGTGCATTTTCGGCATTGTGTCAGGTGCGGGAATTTTCTCAGCCCAGTTTTTTGGGGGCGGAGATAACGAGGGCGTTCAGCGCTCCTTCCGACTTAAAATATATCTTGCCCTAATTTTATCGGCCGTTGGCATTGGTGTTCTGTTTTTCTTTGGCGAAAACCTTATCTCCCTTTATCTTAAGGGTGAGGGCACTGCCGAGGATAGGGCGCTGGCGCTAAATTACGCCAAGGATTATCTTAACATAATGCTTTTAGGCCTTGTTCCCTTTGCCCTGTCCCAGTGCTGGTCGGGCACACTTAGAGAGTGTGACCGCCCTGTGCTGCCCATGTGCGCAGGCTTTATGGCAATGGCTGTTAATATGGTACTTAACTATATTCTCATTTTCGGAAAATTGGGTCTGCCCGCCATGGGTGTTAAGGGCGCCGCCATTGCAACGGTTATTTCCCGCTTTGCCGAGCTTTTAACCCTTGTTATCTGGACCCGCTTGGCACACAAGAAAAACCTATTTATCGTGGGAGTGTTTAAAACATTATCGGTGCCTTTAACCCTTACAAAGAGTATTCTCAAAAAGGGCCTGCCCTTAATGCTTAACGAGGCGCTGTGGGCCGCAGGAATGGCAACGGTTAACCAGTGTTATTCCCTAAGGGGACTGGATGTTGTTGCCGCCAACAACATTCTGCAAACCTTTTTCAATGTTTTCTCGGTTTCCTTTATGGCGGTGGGTGTTGCCGTTGGCATTATTCTCGGCCAAATGCTGGGAGCGGGGGAAAATGAAAAGGCAAGGGATGCCTGCCGAAAACTAATAACCTTTTCAGTGTTGGTAAGCCTTATTGTGGGCGTGGTTTTCTTTGCTAGCTCCTATGTTATTCCCGAAATTTATAACACCACCGAAACGGTAAAATCAGTGGCAACCGCACTTATGCAAATTTGCGCCTTTGCTATGCCTATTGATGCATTTGCCCACGCCGCTTATTTCACAATGCGCTCAGGCGGCAAAACAGGGGTCACCCTTATTTTCGACAGCGGCTTTGTGTGGGTAATATCCGTTCCCGCCGCAATGCTCCTTGTTAATTTAACAAACCTTAATATTTTGTGGATTTACGGAGCCATTCAGGCGCTAAACCTTATTAAATGCATTGTAGGTTACATTTTTATTAAAAAGGGTTACTGGATTAACCGCGTTGTTGCATAAAAGAATAATAAATTACAAAAACACACCTTAAAATTCAAAAAGGTGTGTTTTTTTACACCCTAAAACGACCTTTATTTTAAGCCGAATATTCTATAATTTTAGTGGATATTTTTAAAAAGGCGGAATTTTAAAATGAAGGAAATGACAAAATTTGGCGAGCGGCTGCCCGCTCTTACAAAAACCGAACTGATTTACGGCATTCTTTATCATATTTTGGGTGCCGCCTGCACCTTTTTTCTCTCCCGTGTGTGCATTGCGGGAAAAATGCTGCCCTTTGGCATTGCAATGCTTTCGGGGTGCCCACAGGTTATGCTGCCTGGCTGTATTTTCGGCGCCGTTGCGGGCTACTTTTTTCCTGCAAACCTTTTCTCCTTCGGCGTTTTTCGTTATGTTGCCGCTTGTCTTGCCGTGACCGGCATCAGGGTGATGGCGGCCTCGGTCTCCTCGGTTGGAAAAAGGGTGTGGTTTTGCCTTTTCACGGCCCTTGTCACCACCCTTGTCACAGGAATTGTGGCGCCCGTGGCATCCGAAAACGCCTACCTTTTCACAATCATCGAGGCGGTTTTGGCGGCAGGCGGGGCATATTTTTGTCATTTTGCCTGTGTTGCGGTGCGGCGAAAAACAGCCGCGCGGGGGCAAAGAGAGCTGACAAGCGCTATAGTTGTTTTAACCCTCATTGCGGCTGGTGCCGTGGGGGTCAGCCTTGGCGGCATTTCTCTCGGCAAAATTTTGGGCTGTGGGATTATTCTTGCCGCCGCAAGGTACGGCGGTGTTTTTTCCTCGGTTGTTTGCGGTGGCGCTTTATCGGCGGCTTCAGCTCTAACTGGGGGAGATACCCTTTTATCCTTTGCCTACATTTTCGGCTCGATTGTGGCAGGGCTTTTCAGGGATAAGGGCCGCCACATTCAACTCATTAGCTTTGTTCTAACACTTAGTGCTTTATTTTTAGGCCAAGGCATAAACGAAAAAAGCCTGGTGGCTGTTTGCGAGCTGTTTTTCGGCGCGGCGCTATTTTTAATCATTCCAAAAGGCGTTGGCATAACCCTTTCAAAGGTGTTTTCCTCCTCCTTTTCGGTGGTGCAGCCGCCATCACTTAAAAGCACCGTGACAATGCGCCTTTCCTTTGCCGCCTCAGCGCTGCGCGATGTGTCTTTAACCGTTCACCAGGTGGCGCGGGAGCTTTCAAAGATTAACACACCCAGCTTTTCGGGGCTTGTGCAAATGCTGAAGGCCAGGGCCTGCAAGGAATGTCCTAATTTTGCGGATTGTTGGCAAAAAAATCGGGAGCAGACCACCGAATTTTTAAGCGAAACCCTGCTTTGCGCCAAAAACGGCACAGCCCTTCGGGGGAAATCAAAGAAAATAGAGGCGACTTGCCTTAAACCCCAGCTTTTAAAAGAGAAGGCAGGGGAGATTTTAAAGGATTATGACACCCAAATTGCAGCGGAGAACCGAATTCAAGAGGTGCGCGGCACCCTTTGCGACCAATTTGAGGGCATTTCGGAGATGCTCACCGAAATGGTCAACGAGCTAAACGGCGAGGAGCATTACGAGGCAGGTCTTGCCTCACGGTTGGGGTTTGCCTTTAAGGAATTAGGGCTTGATGTTAAGGAGTGTGTTTGCAAAACTGATAAATTCGGCCGCCTCCAGGTTGATGCCGCCATTTTAGATAGCGGCTTCGGCGCCATAAACAAAATGCAGATAATGCGCTCGGCAGGCGCCATTTGTGATAGGGATTTTGATGTTCCCATAGTTAAGCGCAGTGGCGGCGAAATAAACCTTTCAATCAGAGAGCGTGCCCGCCTTTTTGCCGAGGTGGGGGCTGAGCAGATAAGCTCAAGCGGCGCAATGTGCGGCGATTCCTACAACTGGTTTAACGATGGCAAGGGTCGCCTTGTTCTCCTGCTTTCCGATGGCATGGGCTGTGGGGGCAGGGCGGCGGTGGATTCTGCCATGGCAACAGGGCTGCTCAGCCGCCTTATTAAAGCGGGCTTCGGATTTGACTGCGCCTTAAAAATTCTTAACTCATCAATGCTCTTTAAATCAACCGATGAATCCTTAACAACGGTGGATATTGCCTGCCTTGATTTATTCACAGGCACCCTCGACCTTTTAAAGGCTGGCGCCGCGCCCACCTTTGTGCGGCGAAATGGTATAACGGGCAAGGCACAAAGCACCTCACTGCCTGCAGGAATTTTAAGGGAAATTGGCTTCGATAAGGGGCAGGTTAAAATAGGCTCAAGGGATATAATTTTAATGGTTTCCGATGGTGTTATTGGAGAAGACAACGAGTGGATTTGTAAGGAGCTGGAAAAATGGGGCAATGACACAGCCCAGCATCTAGCGGAGCATATCGCCCACCTTGCCAAAGAGAAGCGTAGCGATGGCCACACCGATGATATTACCGTTATTGCGGCAATTATTAGCAGGGCATAAAAGAAAAAGAGCGACTAATAGTCGCTCTTTTTTAAAGTTGTTTTTTAAAACACATCGTTCTTAATAATATCCTCGTAGGTTTCTCTTTTAATAACCAAGCGGTCCTTACCGCCTCGAAGGGCAACCATTGCGGGACGTGGGTTGCGGTTGTAGTTTGAAGCCATTGAGTAGTTATAAGCGCCTGTGGCGAAAACGGCAACCGTGTCGCCTACGGTGGGCTTTGTGAGGGGCACGTTTTCCTGAATTAGATCGCCACTTTCACAGCACTTGCCTGCAACGGTGGCAACATAATCGGGGTCCAAGTCTGCCTTGTTGGCAACGCAAAGGGAATATTCGCTTTTATAAAGGGCATAGCGTGGGTTATCACACATACCGCCATCAATTAGAACATAGTTTCTAACATCTTTAATTTCCTTAACAGCGCTAACGGTGTAAAGAGTTAGTCCCGCGCTTGCCACTATGGAACGGCCGGGCTCCATATAGATAAAGGGTAGCTCTAGGTTATGTTTATCGCAGGTTTCACGAATAGTGTCGTGAACAAGCTTTATATATTCTTCATAAGGCACGGGGTCATCCTTTTCGGTGTACTTAATACCAAAGCCACCGCCAAGGTTAAGTTCGGTTAAAGTGATGCCAATCTCATCTCTAACCTGCGCCATAAAGTCAACCATTTTTTCGGCGGTCACCTTAAAGGGCAAAACCTCGAAAATTTGGGAGCCAATGTGGCAGTCGGCGCCAACAACCTCAATGTTTTTAAGGGTGGCGGCAAGGCGCATTATATCAAGTGCCTCGCCGTTTTCCATTGCCACGCCGAACTTGGAATCGATTTGACCCGTCATAACAAACTGGTGGGTGTGGGCATCAACACCGGGCTTAATGCGGAAAAGGATTTTAACCTTTTTATTAAGCTTGCCTGCGATTTTTTCAATTCGCAGCAGCTCCTCTTTATTATCAACAATAATTCTGCCAACATTTTGGCTTATTGCCTCAAAAAGCTCTTGTTCGCTTTTGCTGTTGCCGTGAAAACAGATATCAGCAGGGTCGGTGCCAGCCTTTAAAGCTGTGTAAAGCTCGCCGCCCGACACAACATCAACGCCAAGACCGCATTCCTTAACGATTTTGTACATAAAAACAGCCGACAGCGCCTTGGAGGCAAAAAGAACCTTGCCACGGCCGCCGTAAAACTTGTCAATTGAGTTTTTGTAGGCAAGGCAGTTTTTTATAACCACATCCTCATCCATAACATAAAGAGGGGTGGAATATTTTTCTGCAAGGTAAAGGGTGTCAACGCCGCCAAGGGTCAGGTGACCTTTTTCGTTTACCCCTGCACTTTCCATAACAAATTGCTTCATTAAAATCACCTTAAAAAAATTATATAATCAATAATACTACATTTGTTTTCCAAAAGCAATAAAAAGAATAAAATTTTCGGCAAACAAAAAAGGTGAGCAACGCTCACCTTCGGTTTAATGCATATATCTCTTCGCACCAAGGGCTTCAAGCTCTAAGCATATATCCTGTGCGTTTTCCACCGCCACCAAAATTAGCATATTATTAAGCTCCAGAATAATGCTGTTTTGGATTTTTGAAGATTCCTTATCATTGACAAGCCCAACCGAAGCCTTGTTAGTGTTTAGAATTTCGGTAAAGCAATCGGCAAGCTCCTTTTTTTTATCGCTGCTGTTAAAGGTAAAGGCAGCCACCGCATCATAGCGTGTGTCATCATTGGAAATGTAGGCTGCAAAGTTTTGGAGCAGGTCACTTGACACACCGTAATATGCCGCCGCCTGTTCGCTATTAAGCGATGTCCAGGAGATTTCCTCACTGCAAAGGGAAAGCACCTTTTGGCAGATGCTGTAAGGTGTGTGATTTTCGGATTTCGAGCAACCAAAAAGGCAGCAAACCATCAATACAGCAAGCCATAAGCACAGCCCTCGTTTTAAAAGCCTTAGCATAAAATTATCACCCTTAAATGGACCAAGAAAGGCCTTTTTTGGCAGGCCTCTTGGAGACTAATTCCATTCTATCACAAATTGTCGAAAAAAGAAAGATAATTTTAAATTTTAAAGGCCGCGCAGTTTTACATAATTTTTTTATTCACATTATGAATAATTATGAGTTTTACAACTTATCAACACAGTTATCCACCAAATAAACCTTATATTCAAGCGGTTTTGCGTTTTTTGGGGTGAAAAAATGGGGATTAGTCGGTGGATAAGTTGGAAAACTTTAATTGGTTACTTTGTTTACATAACAACAAAATATGTCGAAAATTGTTAAAAAATTGTAATTAATTATGTCACCTGAAAAGGGAAATTTCTTCACATCAAAAGGTAAAGCAGCGCCAGCATTAAAAGCGGGTCGCCGCCATCTTTGTAAAGTAAAAAAAGAAGTCCCAAAAGCAGAAGCTTATCGCTGTCCCCAAAGGTGGGCAGGGCAGAAAAAATCCCTTTTTGTTCCGCTTTGCTTGGGGGCGCAGTTTTGTTCACATCGGGAATTGCCCTTGCCTGCATTCGGCGCAGTTGCTCGGTGGCTTCACGCTGCATTCGCATAAATTCGCTTTCCATTTTTATCCCCCTTTATTCGCTCTACCCTAAAAAAGAGATGAAAACAGGTCGGTTTCTTTTATGAGGGGCAAAAGCTGAACGAGTTTAAGAAGTTTTACGGCGCCATCCACCCGTTTTGCCCGTTCCTCGCTTAGAATGGGCTTTAGGGCAAGGAGCAGCCTTGTGCGGTTGTCCTCACCCTGGTTTTTAAAACGGGTTATAAGGGACATAACCCGTTTAAGGTCATCGGCATCGCTATTGTTTTCGGCTTTTTGTACCTCACCGCCAATGCCCAACTGCTGGGCAAGCGCTTGCACCTTGCTTAGGCTTTCCTCATCCTTTAAGATACCCGCTAGCATTTCCTCCAGCTCCATTTATTTTTCCCCGCCCTTGTTAAACAGTTCGAAAAGCCGCTTTGCCTCAGGGGAGGAGAGAATCTGCCTTGTTTTTTCCTTATCACTAAGCAGAGCATTAAGCGCTTTAAGGGAGTTTTTGTCAAGGTTTTTAATAAGGCTTTCTCCTCCGCTTCTTTTTGCCCTTTCAAGGTCCTCTTTCGATAGCCCGTTTAACATTTTCTCCATGTCGTTCATCTTGAATTCACCGCCCTGATAATGTATACTATATAATATGTTAATTTAAATTTTCTTATGTGGGGTGATTTTTTGCGAATTTTGGTTTTTTCCGATTCCCACGGCAATGTTTCAGCCCTAAGGCGGGCCCTTGCTACCCAACCACAGGCAAGCCACGTGTTTTTCCTTGGGGACTGCCTAAGGGATATTGACGCACTTGAGGAGGAATTTCCCGATAAAATTTTCCACAAGGTTAGCGGAAACTGCGATTTCGGTTCCTTTTTGCCTACGACCGCAATGGAAAACCTGAACGGCACCTTGATTTTTTATTCCCACGGTCACCCTTATTATGTTAAGCAGTCCTACGTTCCCTTTTTGCAGGCGGCTGAGGAAAGAAACGCAAAAATTGCCCTTTTCGGCCACACACATACCCCACTTATAAAATATGAAAACGGGGTTTATCTTGTGAATCCCGGCTCGGTTTCTTTGCCGAGGGAGGGCAAACCCTCCTACGCGGTTATTGATATAGAAGAAAACGGCATTATGCCGATAATTTTATGAGGTCTTAAATGCATTATCAGATTATAAACGGAAGCATAACCCTTGGAGCCAATGAGATTTTAAGGGATATAAATTTTGAAATTAAGGATAAAATGAAAATCGCCGTTGTGGGCAGAAACGGGGCGGGCAAAACCACCCTTCTTCGCGGTGTTGCAGGGGAGCTGGATATTTTCGGTGAAAACCACGATGTTCCCTGCGTTATAAAAAACGGTGAGCTTAAAATTGGTTTTTTAAAACAGCTTGCCTTCACTGATGACAGCATAACGCTTGAAGCCGAGATTAAAAAGGCCTTTTCCCGTTTTACCGAAATTAAGCAGCGGCTGGATACCCTGCTTTTAAAAATGGAAACCGAAAACGACATGGAGGCCGCCCAGGAATACAGTGAGCTTCTAGGTTACTTTAAAAACATCGGTGGCGACTGTTTCGATAAGGAATATGAAACGGTGGTTTCCTCCTTCGGCTTTACAAAGGCTGATGAAGCAAAGAAACTCAGTGAATTTTCGGGCGGTCAACGCACCAAAATTGCCTTTGCACGCCTGCTGCTTTCAAAGCCCGACATTTTGCTCCTCGATGAGCCTACCAACCATCTAGACCTTGCCGCTACCGTTTGGCTTGAGGAATATTTAAGCAACTACCCCGGCGCCATTCTCCTTGTTTCCCACGACAGAATGTTCCTTGATAAGGTTGTTACCACCGTTTACGAGGCGGCCTACGGCACCCTTACAAAATATAACGGCAACTATTCGGCCTTTGTGCGGCAAAAAAAGGAGAATTTTTTAAAGCACAAAAAGGAATATGAAGCGCAGCAAAAAGAAATTGCCCGATTAAATGAGCTGGTTGACCGTTTTCGATACAAGGCAACCAAGGCGGCAATGGCACAGTCAAAACTCAAGGAAATAGGGCGCATGGTGCCAATTTCACCGCCCGAAAAATTTGACCTTAAGGCTTTTTATACCGACCTTACCCCCACGGTGCAGTCGGCAGGCACGGCACTTACCGTAAAGGAACTTAAAATCGGATACGATAAGGTGCTGTCCACCGTTAATTTGGAGCTTAAAAGGGGCGCCAAGGTGGGCATTATCGGCTCAAACGGAATGGGAAAATCCACCTTTTTAAAAACCCTCACGGGCAAAATCCCTGCCCTTTCGGGGGATTATTATTTCGGCGCGGGGGTCACGATGGGTTATTTCGACCAGCAAATGGCAAGCGAAAAATCCTTTGAAACGGTGCTGGAAAACTATCAAAACGCGTTTCCTTTGCTCACCGCAACTGAGGCGCGAACAAGGCTTGGCGCCTTCCTTTTCACAAAGGAAGAGGTTTTTAAAACCATTGATGTTTTATCGGGCGGCGAGCGTGTGCGCCTTGCCCTTTGCAAAATTTTTAATTTGAAGCCCAATTTTCTGCTTCTTGATGAGCCCACCAACCACATGGATATTGTGGGCAAGGAAGCCCTTGAAGAAATGCTTAAAGGTTTTTCAGGCACCCTCATTTGCGTTTCCCACGACCGCTATTTTTTAGAGCAGATTACCGACAGCCTTTTGGTCTTTGAGGAGGATGGCGTTACCTACTATCCCTTTGGCTATGCCGATTGGCGAAGGCAGAAAGAGAAAAGGCAAGCCGAACAACAAAAAACCTTTTTAACCGAAACGGTTAAAAAGGAAAAGAAAAAGTATACAACCCCCTTAAAGGAGCTACAAAAAAAGGAAAAACGCCTTATAAAAATCGGCGAGGAAATAGAAAGACTTGAAAACCGCCTCAGCCAAATCGGCATAGAGTGTGAGGAGTTTTCAAGTGATTATGAAAAATTATCGGTTTTGTCAAGGGAAAACGAGGAATGTGAAGAAAAAATCCTTGCCCTTTTAGAGGAGCAGGAGGCGCTGGAGAGGGAACTTGAGCAATAAAAAAAGCCCGAAGTAATTCGGGCTTTTAATTATTCAAGAATAAAAATTTCAATGCTTCTTCTGCCGAACTTAACGCACTCGGCTTCGCTTTCTAAAAACAAGTCAACGTTGTAAGGGTAATCCCTGATAAATCCGCCTGTGTCGGCTGCAACGGCGTAGCCGTAAATATAACGACCGTCAGAGGATTTAATAAACATTTTTGTTCCGTAAGGAATAAAGTTGGGGTTAACCGCAATGTAACCAACCTGGGGCGCAACACCTGTTGAGCAGTTGTTGCCGGTGTAGGTGTAGGCGGTGGCGGTGGTGGTTAAATGCTTTTTGTAGTTAACGGGGTTGCCGTTTTTGTCAAGCTCAATGGGAGCGCTGGGCATAAGTGTAGACATTGCGCCAACATTTGCGCTTGTGGTAACGCTCTGTTCCTTAACAGCGTTAGAGGCGGGAACGCGCTCGGTAACGTAGGCCGTTTTGGTGGAGAGCACCTCGGTCTGGACAACATTTCCGTTAACCAGCTTTTTTTTGAAGGTAACAATGGTGTTGTTGCTTTTGTCTGCAACCGTTTCGGTCTGGTAATCAACATTAACAACATCAATGTATTTAGTTTCGGTAACCTCTGCTTCCGGCGAAAGGCTTACGATGTCGTGCTCATCAAGGGTGATTCCTGCAAGCTTTAAAACATCATTTACCGTGCCCTTTGTGAAGGTTACGGGAATAACGGTGTTGCCTGTGGTAACATAAACCGGGAAGGCAGGGGTGATATCAAGGGAGATAACCTTGCCGGCCATACTTGCGTTGTTGATAACATAATCGCCTTCTTCATAGCCTGCAAGGGCTAAAACCTCGGCCTCGTTTGTTTTTGATGTTTTAAATGTGATTTTTTCACCGTTAACAACAAGGGAAACGGTGTTAAGGGATAACATTATTGCAAAAACACTGAAAACGGTTGCGACTGCAAGCAGCGCGGCAGTCAGTGTTTTAAGCACAAGATTTTTGTGCATTTTCAAGTGATTTAGCATACTCATTAAATAACTCCTCTTACCGAAAACGCTTTAAAAAGGGTTGTTGTTTTCGGGTTTAAATTGCTACGTTGTGGGCGTGTTCATCACCGAGAAAACATTTTAACTTAAAAAATTGCAACTGTCAAACGGCGAAAACTCGCCATTTTTTGTGAAATTTACACAAAAATAACAAAAAAATTACAAAGGTTACAATTTTGTAACCTCGAAAAACCTTATTTTTTGGTAAAATATGGTAATTTTATTGTGCAAACCTACAATTTGGCAAGGCGGAATTTGTCAGACACTCATAATATGGGCTTTTTTTGCCGTAAATATACAATAAAATCCAAAATATCTTTCAAATTTCTTTACAAACACAATATCTTGTGTTATTATAGGTAAGGTAAAATGTTTATATTATATATAATATGTATATATACTTTGTTTTGTGTTTGGGGTGAAAAGCAGTGCAACGCCTGAAAGCGGTTTTAATGGATGAAGTCACCATCACCCGCGCCCTTAAGCGCATTTCCCACGAAATTCTTGAAAAAAACCAGGGCGGCGAGGAGCTTTGCCTTTTGGGAATTAAAAGGCGCGGCGTGCCCCTGGCCGAAAGAATTGCCGATTACATTTTTGAAATTGAGGGCGAGAGGGTTCCTGTTGGTATCATTGACACCACCCTTTACCGTGATGATTTAGGGGATGTTTCAAAGGAGAAGGTACTTAACAGCTCGCAAATCCCCTTTGCCGTGGAAAAGAAAAGGGTAATTCTTGTGGATGATGTTCTTTTCACGGGTCGAACCGCCCGTGCCGCCCTTGAGGCGGTTATAAGATTTGGCAGACCCGCCTCTGTTCAGCTTGCCGTGCTTATCGACCGAGGACATAGAGAGCTGCCCATTCGTGGGGACTATGTTGGCAAAAATGTGCCCACCGCAAAAAACGAGCGCGTGTCGGTTAAGGTGCCGCCTATAGATGAGAATTTGACCGCCCTGCTTTACGGGGAGTAGGCAAAGTACCTATACATATGGGTACATTATATTATATAATCCGAGGGAAATTAAAATGCCCTCGTTTTAGAAAAAATAAAACATAAGGGGAAAAAGAAAATGAAAATGATTTTCAACGTTAATGACCGTCCCAAATTCGGTCAGCTGATTGTTTTCGCAATTCAGCAGCTCCTGGCAATCATGGCAGCAACCATCGCTGTGCCCGCAATCGTTGGCAATGGCATGACCGCTTCTGCCGCACTTTTTGGTGCAGGTGTTGGTACAATTGTTTACCAGCTTTTCACCAAGTTTAAGAGCCCTGTATTTTTAGGCTCATCCTTCGCATTCATCGGTTCAATGGTTGCAGCATTCGCAGGCGCCACTTCAATGAGCCTGGGCTATTTAGGCCTCATCATTGGTGCCCTCTTTGCAGGTCTTGTTTATGTAGTTATCGCCATTGTTGTTAAGTTTGCAGGCGTTAAATGGATTAACAAGCTTATGCCTCCCGTTGTTATCGGCCCCACAGTTGCCCTTATTGGTTTATCCCTTGCAGGCGCTGCTGTTAAGGATGTTTTCTCCTACGGTCCTCAGGATGGTAACGGTGCGTTCGTTATGACCACAAACATTTGGGTTTCCTTTGTTTGCGCTATTGTTACCCTGCTTGTTGTTGTTCTTTGCTCAACCTATGGCAAGAAAATGGCAAGACTTATCCCCTTCATCATTGGTATTTTAGCAGGCTATGCAGTTGCTCTTATCTTTACCGTTATCGGCACAGTAACAGGCAATGCAGACCTTATCGTTATTGACTTCGCTCCCTTTATGGCTCTTGTTGAAGGCGGCGTTAGCCTTAAGACCTTCATTGCTCTGCCTGAGTTTACCTTCTTAACCGCTATTGAGGGCGCTAAGGAGTTCTCCTGGAGCTATGTTGCAACCGTTGCAGTGGCTTATGTTCCCGTTGCATTCGTTGTTTTCGCAGAGCACATTGCCGACCACAAGAACCTGTCCTCCATCATTGAGGCTGACCTTCTTGAGGAGCCCGGCCTTCACAGAACCCTCCTGGGTGATGGCGTTGGTTCCATTGCAGGCGCAATTTTTGGCGGTTGCCCCAACACCACCTATGGTGAGAGCGTTGGTTGTGTAGCTATTACCAAAAACGCTTCTGTTGTTACAATTCTTACCACCGCAATTATGTCGGTTGTTGTTTCCTTCATTTCACCCTTTGTTGCATTCCTCGATTCCATTCCCGGTTGCGTAATGGGCGGCGTTTGCATCACTCTTTATGGCTTCATCGCAGTTAGCGGCCTTAAGATGATTCAGAAGGTTGACCTTGAAGATAACGCAAACCTCTTCACCGCATCTGTTATCCTTATCTGCGGTATCGGCGGCATGGCATTTGCTATCGGTAAGGTTACTATCACCGCCATTGCAAGCGCACTTATCCTTGGTATCATCACCAACATCGTTCTTTCTAAGAAAAAGAAAGCTGAATAATTAAAAAGCTATTTATTAAAAATGAACAAGTCCAGTAAAAACGGACAATAGAAAAAAAGAGTCCCCTATGGTAGAATAAAACCGACTACCATAGGGGGATTTTTTATGCCAAGAGAATATAGAAACATAAAGGAATACGAAAGAGAAATATTTGCTTTGCAAGAGCAAGGAAAAACAAATCGAGAAATATGTGAAAAATTTGGATTAAAGCAAAGACAACTTGAAAATTTCATCAACCGACATAATAGAAATTAAGCAAAGTTTCTCAATTACAATACGAACTTGCAAGAAAAGAACGACAAGTAAAAAGATTGAAAATGGAAAATGAACTAATGCGGGATTTTCTCTCGCTCACCGAAAGGAAGTGAGGACAATCGTAAAACTTCAGACCTATGAGGAGGCGCGCCTCCTCATAGGTGAGTACATCCATTTCTACAATAACCAACGCATACAACTTAAAACAAAACTGACTCCGCTCGAAAAACGAAGTCAGTATATTGCTTAAAATTTAATCTTCTCTACCATAGAGCACTTTTTTGTGCTGTCCGCACAAATTGGGGCGGTTCATTGCCTCCTCTTTATTTATTTATAATCTCATAATTTCTTAAAATCACCTTTTCGCCGCGCCAGGTGTAGGCTCTATCGGTGTAATTCTCGGTGGGGGAGAAGCAGGAGCGATAAGAGCTTAAAAACTCGGCAATATCGGTTAAGTCTTTGCCTTTGTTTTCAGGGCAGACCTCACTGCAAATGTCACAGCCCCAAACACAGCCGCTTGTTTTAATCATAGCCTGCTGTTCTGCTGAGAGCTGGCCTTTTTGCTGTGTGATTTTGGAAAGGCAGGCCTCTTTATTAAGCCCCACAGGACAGGCTTTTTTGCATTTTCCACAGTTTATGCAGGGGGTGGGGGAATGGTCGGTGACATTTAAATCCAAATTGGTTACAATTTCACCTAAAAAAACGAAACTTCCAAATTTATCATCAATGAAAAGTCCGTTTTGCCCCACTCTTCCGAGTCCTGTTTTTGATAGGGCTAAAACCTCGTTTACGGGGGAGTTATCGATGAAAGGCTCAAAGGCGTTTTCGGGGAAAAGCGCCTTTAGTTTTTTTGCCGCATTTTTAAGCATTTCGCCGCAAACAAGGTGATAATCTTTAGCGGCGGCATAACGGCTGATGTTTTTGGGCGGTGCATTTTCCACCTTATAGGGAAAAACGGCGCAAATCACCGTTTTTGCATTTTCGGGCAAACGAGCCAAATTTCGGCAGGGGAGAAGGGCGTTTTTAACCCCCTCGTAATTGCAAAAGCCCACTCTATTTATGCCGCAGGAATTTAAAATTTCTCTAATTTTTTCCATAGCTATTCAAGCTCAAAGGCGCCTGTGTAAAGCTGATAGTAGGTGCCTTTTTTCGCTATCAGCTCATCATGGGTGCCGCGCTCAATAATACGGCCCTTGTCCAGCACCATAATAACATCGGAATTCATAACGGTGGAAAGCCTGTGAGCGATAACAAAAACAGTTCTGCCTTGCATTAACTTATCCATTCCTGCCTGAACAAGCGCTTCGGTGCGGGTGTCAATGGAGGAGGTTGCCTCATCGAGAATCATAACAGGTGGGTCGGCAACGGCGGCGCGTGCAATGGCAATAAGCTGGCGCTGCCCTTGGGATAAATTGGCGCCGTTATTTGTAAGCAAAGTGTTATAGCCCTCGGGCAGTCGGCGAATGAAATCATCGGCACCTGCAAGGCGGGCGGCCTCGATGCACTGCTCATCGGTGGCATTAAGCTCACCATAGCGAATGTTATCCATAACCGTGCCTGTGAAGAGGTTTGTTTCCTGCAAAACAATGCCGAGGGAGCGCCTTAAATCGGCTTTTTTAATTTTGTTAATGTTAATACCGTCATAACGCACTTTGCCATCGGCAATGTCATAAAAACGGTTAATAAGGTTTAAAATGGTGGTTTTTCCTGCACCCGTTGCGCCAACAAAGGCGACCTTTTGGCCGGGGCGAGCGTAAACCGAAACATCGTAAAGCACCTGCTTGTTTTCCTCATAGCCAAAATCAACCCCAGTCATAGTCACATCACCCTGAAGAGGGGTGTAGGTAACACTGCCATCGGCGCAGTGCGGGTGTTTCCAGGCCCAACGGCCAGTGTGTTTCTCGGTTTCTTTAATATTGCCGTTTTCATCAATTTCGGCATTAACAAGGGTAACGTAGCCTTCATCGGCCTCGGGTGTGCTGTCCATAAGCTCAAAAATACGCTGTGCGCCTGCCAGCGCCATTGCAATGGAGTTAAACTGCTGTGCAACCTGGTTAACATTGCCTGTGAACTGTTTGGTCATGTTAAGGAAGGGGATAATAATATCAATGGTAAAGGGCAGTCCTGCAATGCCTATGTTTGGCATTCCGGAAATAAGGAAAAGGCCGCCAGCGGTGGCGCAAATAACATAAAGAATGTTGCCGAGGTTCATGGTTATGGGGCCGAGCACATTGGCGTAGGCGTGGGCGCGGAAGCCAACCTCATAAAGCTCATCGTTTAGCTTTTCGAAATCCTCTTTAACCCTTTCCTCGCGGGAAAAGACCTTAACCACCTTTTGGCCTGTCATAATTTCCTGAATAAAGCCCTCGGCCTTACCAACGGCCTTTTGCTGCGCCATGAAGAACTTAGCACTGCCGCCGCCGATTTTGCCTGAAATAATAAACATTGCGATAACGCCGCAAAGAACAACCAGGGTCATAGGGATAGAGTACCACAGCATAATGGAAAGCACGGTGGTAACAATGATGACCGACTGCAAAAGGTGGGGAAGTGACTGGGACACAAGCTGTCTGAGAGTGTCAATATCGTTGGTATAATGGCTCATAATGTCGCCGTGCTTATTTTGGTCAAAATATTTAATGGGCAAATTCTGCATTCCATCAAACATTTTGCATCTCATTTTGGATAAAAAGCCTTGCGTTATGAAGGTCATAAGCTGGGTGTGGAGGAACATAAAAATGAGGGAAAGCACATAAAGCACAACAAGGGTGATGATTTTGGGTAAAATTTCACCCATTGCCGCAGTTATATCGGTGGAGCCCATATCAAGATATTTTGTGATAACAGCCAAAACCTGTTGTGTAAACACCGAGGGAATGGCCGAAACAAGGGATGAAAAGACAATGCAAAAACAGGTGAAGGGCAAAAGTGCGGGATAATATTTAAAGAGCATTTTAACAACACGAAGCAGCATTTTAGGGTCAAGCTTTCTTGTTGCTTTAGCGCCTTTTGGTAGCTGTGCCGGTCTACTCATTTATTCCACCTGCCTTTACCTGCTGTGTGTAAACCTCACGGTAAATTTCACTGCTACTTAGCAATTTCTCGTGGGTACCCAGTGCCGAAATACTGCCGCCATCAAGGACAACAATTAAATCGGCATCCATAACCGAAGCCACACGCTGTGCAATGATGATTTTGGTGGTTTCGGGGATAAACTTTTTAAAGCCTAAACGAATAAGCGCATCGGTTTTTGTGTCAACCGCACTTGTTGAGTCATCAAGAATTAAAATTTTAGGTTTTCGAACAAGGGCACGGGCAATGCAAAGGCGCTGTTTTTGACCGCCCGAAACATTGGTGCCGCCCTGCTCAATAAAGGTGTCGTAACCATCGGGGAAGGAGGTTACAAAATCGTGCGCCTGGGCAAGCTTGCAGGCCTCAATCAGTTCCTCATCGGTAGCATTTTCATTGCCCCAACGCAGGTTTTCCTTAATGGTGCCCGAAAACAGCAGATTTTTCTGCAAAACCATTGCAACGCTGCCTCTGAGCGTATCAAGGTCATATTCTTTTACATTTTTGCCGCCAACAAGCAGCTCACCCTCGGTGACATCATAAAGGCGGTCAATAAGCTGTACAAGGGTGGTTTTACTGGAGCCTGTGCCGCCGAGAATACCAACGGTCATTCCCGATTTAATCTCTAAATTTATGTTTTTAAGGGCAAACTGTTCGGCAGTTTTAGAATATTTAAAGGAAACATTTTTAAATTCAACACTGCCGTTTTCAACGGTGTAAACGGGGTTTTCGGGGTTTGAAAGCTCTGGCACCTCGGTTAAAACCTCATAAATTCGTTTAATGCTTTCTGCCGACATGGTAAGCATTACATAAATCATTGAAAGCATCATAAGTTGCATTAGAATTTGCATACCGTAGGTGAGCATTGCGGAAATTTCACCAACATTTATAAGGGTGCCACCGCTTTTAATAACAAGGTGGGAGCCAACCAGAAGCACAAAGACCATATTAAAATAAATGCAAATTTGCATTAAGGGGCCATTGAGCGCCACAATGCGCTCGGCACGGGTGAAATCAATCCTTATATTTTCGCTGGCGGTGCCGAACTTTTCCTTTTCGTAATCCTCACGGGCAAAGCCCTTAACAACACGCATTGCCCGAACATTTTCTTCAATGGATTCATTTAAGCGGTCATACTTTTTAAACACGCGGCGGAAGGAGGGCATAGCCTTTCTTGCCACCATTAAAAGACCGAAAACAAGGAAGGGAATGATAACCACAAAGCTGGTTGCCAAGGCTCCGCCCATAACGTATGCCATAATAACGGCGAAAATGAGCATAAGTGGAGCTCTGACCGCCGTTCTTATAATCATCATAAAGGACATTTGCACGTGGGTTATGTCGGTTGTAAGGCGGGTAACGAGAGATGAGGTTGAAAACTTATCAATGTTGCTAAAGGAAAAGGTTTGAATGCGGGAGAAAACATCGCGCCTTAAATTCCTTGCAAAGCCAGATGAAGCTTTAGCGCTGGTGAAAGCCGCAAGACCGCCGCAAGCAAGGGACAAAACTGCAAGCAAAACGAGCACGGCGCCTGTTTTTAAAACATCGCCCATGCTTATTGCTCCCGTTGCCGCGCCGCTTTGAATGGAGTTTATAAGATTAGCGGTTAAAAAGGGGATAAAACATTCAATAACAACCTCACCCGTCATTAAAAGCACGGTGAGAATGGTGGGGAGTTTAAACTCTCCAACGCACTTTAAAAGGCGTTTAAACATTTAAAATTTCGCTTCCTTTCGAAGAATAGGGTTCAAATATGGAAAAAATCAAAGGGAATTGATTTTTTTGACTAAATCGGGAATTTCGGAAACATCGTTTGCCTCATAGGGGGCTCGCTCTATGGTTTCATCGGGCCAAAGGCCAATGGTTTTAACCCAAACGGGAACAAAACCACCGTTTCTGGCGCCCATAACATCGTTAAAGGGGTTGTCACCCACATAAAGCAAGCTTTCGGGAGGGCACCCCAGCTTTTCGCTCATTGCCTTAAAGGCGGCGGGGTGGGGCTTTGCAGGGTATTTTTCATCATCGCAAATGATAACCTCATCAAAAAAATGCCAAAGGTTCATTAAATCAAGTTTAATACTTTGATTTGCAACTTTTCCGTTGGTGATAAGCGCAACCTTAAGCCCCAATTGGCGAAGTTCGGTTAAAACGCTTTCGGTAAAGGGGTACTTAACTGCCGCAATAGGCCAGCAGTATTTAAAAAGGCAGCCCCAAACATCTTCGCCGGTGGTGCCGGGTAAGAAAACGCCGGCATCAACAAGCTTGTTTGCGGTGTAGTCCCACCCGTAATAAATATTTTTTCTTTCAATTTCAATTAGTTTTTCGATGAAATCGTGCTCTGTTAAATGAGATGGAATTTTATCTCGAAGCCGCTTGTACATTTCGGGCAAAACAGCGCGAAGGGTAGCGTAACGGTCGAATAAGGTGTGGTCTAAATCAAAAACAACGCCTTTAATCATTTTTATCTCCTCAAATTATTCATCAAGCTTTAAAACTGCCATAAATGCTTCTTGAGGCACCTCTACGCTGCCAAGCTGGCGCATTCTCTTTTTGCCTTCCTTTTGTTTTTCAAGTAGTTTTTTCTTTCTCGTAATATCGCCGCCGTAGCACTTGGCAAGAACATCTTTTCTAAGGGCCTTAACGGTCTCACGGGCAATAACCTTGCCGCCAACGGCAACCTGAATGGGCACCTCAAAAAGCTGGCGGGGAATAAATTCCTTAAGGCGCTCGGCAATTTTTCTTGCCCTACCGTAGGAATTATCAGCGTGAACAATGAAGGAAAGGGCATCAACAACATCCCCTGCAAGCAGAACATCAAGCTTTACAAGGCGGGAGGCTTCATATCCCTTCATTTCGTAGTCATAGCTGGCATAGCCCTTGGTACGGGATTTTAGGGCATCGAAAAAGTCATAAACAATTTCACCCATAGGCATAATGTAGTGAATGTCAACGCGGTCCCCCATATATTTCATATCGGTGTAGGTGCCGCGCCTTTCCTCGCAAAGCTGCATAATTGCGCCAACGAAGCTGCTGGGGGAATAAATATGCACATCGGCAACAGGCTCAAAGGCTTTTAGAATGGTTGCAGGGTCGGGGTAGTTGGTGGGGTTATCCACCGACACGGTTTCCCCGTTTGTAAGTTCAAATTTATAGATAACGCTGGGGGCGGTGGTAACAAGGTCTAAATTATATTCTCGCTCTAACCTTTCCTGAATGATTTCCATGTGCAAAAGGCCCAAAAAGCCGCAACGGAAGCCGAAGCCCAGCGCTGATGATGTTTCGGGCTCGTAAAGCAGGGAAGCATCATTAAGTTGCAGTTTTTCAAGAGCTTCTCTAAGGTCGCCGTAGCGTGCGCCATCGGCAGGGTAAATTCCGCAAAAAACAACGGGGGTTGCCTTGCGATAGCCTTCAAGTGCCTCGGTTGCAGGGGAGTCGGCAAGGGTAATAGTATCACCAACCTGGGCCTCACTAACAGTTTTAATGGAAGCGGCAAGGTAGCCAACCTCGCCTGCCTCAAGGCAGTCACACTGTTCTAAAGCAAGGGCGCCCTTTCGGCCAAGCTCCACAACCTGCATGGTGGCGCCTGTTGCCATCATTTTAATGGTGTCGCCAACCTTAATTTTGCCGCTAACAACGCGGAAGAAAACCACAACGCCCTTGTAGGGGTCATAGTAAGAATCGAAAATAAGGGCTTTAAGAGGGGCGGTTCTATCCCCCTTGGGGGCAGGAATATCGGTGATAATTCGCTCCAGCACCTCTTCAACATTTATGCCGTTTTTGGCGCTGATTTTGGGGCAGCCAACTGCGGGAATTCCAATAATGTCCTCAATTTCACTTATAACCCTATCGGGCTCGGCAGAGGGCAGGTCAATTTTATTGACAACGGGTAAAAGTTCAAGCCCGTGGTCGGCGGCAAGGTAGGTGTTGGCAAGGGTTTGGGCCTCAATGCCCTGAGAAGCATCAACAACCAGCACCGCACCCTCGCAGGCGGCAAGGGAGCGTGAAACCTCATAGTGAAAGTCAACATGGCCTGGGGTGTCAATTAAATTAAGCTCATATTTAACCCCAGCACTTGCGGTGTAATAAAGGGTTATAGCGTGTGCCTTAATGGTAATACCACGCTCTCTTTCAAGCTCCATGCTGTCAAGAATCTGCTCCTCCATCTCTCTTTGAGATACCGAGTCAGTAAGCTCCAGCATTCGGTCAGCCAAGGTGGATTTACCATGGTCAATATGGGCGATAATACAAAAATTTCTTATGTTTTCAAGTGGGAATGACACAAAATCTCTCCTCAAAAAAGATTTTTGATAATATACCACATAATTATAACACAAAATTCATTACAATACAAATAAATATTATTTAATAAATTGTTAATATTTTTAGGCAAATTCACCGCGAAAATTGCCGAAAAAGAAAGTGAAACTTTTATTGAAAATTGAGGGTAAAAAGTGTATAATGAATTAAGTGCGAAAAAGCACGGCATCCATTATTTTTTCTTAAAGGATTTTTTAAATGGAATTTTTAAAGGATGTGCTGAAAAGCGAGCCTGCGTTTTCACGGCTTAAAGCACAGCTTGGCGCCGGCAAAAAGGGCATTGCCGCCACGGGACTTTCTCGAATTCACACCGCACTTATTACGGCGGCGATAGAGCAAAAATGCGTGGTAATTGCCCCAGATGAGCCCTCGGCAAACGAGCTTTATGAGGATTTAATAAACCTCGGTGTCGATGCGGTTTATTTCCCCTCAAGGGACCTGTGCTTTAGCGATGCAGGCGTATCAAAAGAGTATGAAATTAAAAGAATAAACACCCTGTCAAGGCTTCTTGACGGGGCTTTTGGCGTGCTTGTTTGCCCCGTTTCGGCCGCCGTTTCGGCAACGGTGCCAAGGGCTGTTTTAAAAGACAGTATTTTAACCCTTAAATGCGGCGATGAGGTTGACATAATATCTCTTTGCAAGAGTCTTGAAAATTTGGGCTATAAGCGGAGCGAAACGGTTGATGGCATTGGATTGTACTCGGTTCGCGGCGGCATTATTGACATTTTTTCCTCTCTTATGGGCGCCCCCACCCGAATTGAACTTTGGGGGGATGAAATTGACACTATTTCCGCCTTTGATTTAGCCACACAGCGGCGCAGTGAGGTTTCAAGCGAGGTTAAAATAGGCCCTGCCTGCGAGGTCTTTTGTGACAGTGCTATTTTAGCTGCAGAGCTTGAAGATTTCAGAGACAGCGCAAAGCGCCTTGGCGATTTGGCCAGGGAAAACCTAAACCGTGACATTGATGGTCTTAAAGGCGGTGTTTCCCTTTGTCTTGACCGCTTTTTGCCTTTTGTTTTCGGAAAAATGGAGACCGTGCTGAATTATGCCGAGAATGCCGTTTTTATTCTAAGCGAAAGCGGCAGTTGTGAAAGCCATTTGGACTCTTTCCATCTGCTTCAAAATGAGGACATTAAAAAAGCGGTGGAACAGGGCTTTTTATATCACAAGGACCCTAAATTTTCGATTTCCCACAGCGAATTTTTTGCCGCCCTTTGCCCACTTATCATTGCCGATAGTTTTTCCAGAGGCAAGTACCCTAAAGAAATTGATGGCCTAATTAACTTTGATTATAAGCGCTCCTCCCCTTGGCGAGGGGACACCGAGGTGCTTTTAGAGGATTTGGATTTCACCCTTAAAAACGGTGGCGGCGCAGTGGTTTTAGCAGGTGAGGAAAAGGCGGCAAGGGTGCTGGTTCGTGATTTAAACGACAGGGGAATTCCCGCCGTTTTAAGCCTTAACTGTGAAAAAATCACTATGGGGGTCACGGTGACAACAGGGGGGTTAAGCTCGGGCTTTGAACTGCCCTCGGCAAAATTTTCTCTCATAACACACCGCCATATAAACGGTGAAAAGCGCCGCGCAAGGCGGCATAAAGGCGGCAAGGAAATCGGCAGCATTGAGGAGCTGAAAATTGGTGACTATGTTGTTCACGCCGTTCACGGCATTGGCATTTTCGGCGGCATTAACAAAATAACCGCCCAGGGCGTTACAAAGGATTATGTTAAAATAACCTATGCAAAGGGCGATGTGCTCTATGTTCCCGTAACACAGCTTGACCTTGTGAGTAAATATATAGGCGCGGCGGATGACGGTGGCATAAAAATTCACAAACTTGGCGGCACCGAGTGGCAAAAAACCCGCTCCAGAGTGCGCACCGCCGTTAAAGATATGGCAAAACAGTTAACAACACTTTATGCTAAGCGAATGAGCACAAAGGGACACGCGTTTTCACCCGATACTGACCTGCAAAGCGATTTTGAGCGCCGCTTCCCCTATGATGAAACCCCCGACCAGCTAAGAAGCATTGATGAAATTAAGGGGGATATGGAACGTGCCGTTCCAATGGATAGGCTTCTTTGCGGCGATGTGGGATTTGGCAAAACCGAGGTGGCGCTGAGAGCTGCCTTTAAGTGCGTAAGTGAGGGCAAGCAGTGCGCACTGCTGGTTCCTACCACCATTCTTGCCTGGCAGCACTTTAACACCGTGCTTTCCCGCTTTGGTGAGTTGCCGCTGGAAGTAAAAATGCTCTCCCGTTTTGTCACAAAAAAAGAGCAGGAAAAGGTTATAAGAGGCCTTAAAAACGGCACCGTTGATATGGTTATCGGCACCCACCGAATGATATCAAGCGATGTGGTTTTTCGTGATTTAGGGTTAGTTATCGTTGATGAGGAGCAGCGCTTCGGCGTTGCCCAAAAGGAACGGCTTAAGGAAAAATATCCCGCCGTTGATGTGCTCACTCTGTCTGCCACCCCTATTCCACGAACCCTTAATATGGCAATGTCTGGGCTTCGGGATATGTCCTCAATTGATGAGGCGCCAAGTGATAGGCACCCTGTTCAGACCTATGTTTTAGAGCACAACAAGGGTGTGCTGCTTGATGCCATAAATAAGGAGCTTCGCCGTGGCGGCCAGGTTTATTATCTGCACAACCGTGTTGAGTCCATTGAAAAGTGCGCTGCAAGGCTTAAGGCAGAACTTCCTGAGGACACAAGAATCGCCGTTGCCCACGGCAAAATGAGCGAGGAGGAATTATCCCGCGTTTGGAAAAGCCTTATGGAACAGGAAATAGATGTTCTTGTTTGCACCACCATTATCGAAACAGGTGTGGACGTGGCAAACGCCAACACCCTTATAATTGAGGATGCCGACCGAATGGGTCTTGCCCAGCTTCACCAGCTTAGAGGCCGTGTGGGCAGAAGCCCAAGGCGCGCCTATGCCTATTTTTGCTTTAGAGGCGGCAAGGCGATGAATGAAAATGCCCTTAAAAGGCTTGAGGCAATAAGGGAGTTTACCGAGTTCGGCTCGGGCATTAAAATTGCCATGCGAGACCTTGAAATCAGAGGCGCGGGCAGTATTTTAGGCGGCGAACAGCACGGAAATATGGAGGCTGTGGGTTACGATATGTACCTAAAACTTCTTGCCGATGCCGTAAAGGAGGAAAAGGGCGAGGAGGTTAAAGAAGAGGCTCCCTGCACCGTGGATTTAAGTATTTCAGCTCACATTCCACCCGATTACATTGAGTCCCTGCCTGCCCGACTTGGAATTTACAGGCGTATTGCCGAAATTAAAAATGATGAGGATGTTAGCGACATTATTGATGAGCTTATCGACCGCTTTGGTGACCCACCAAAGGCGGTGAACGGACTCATTTCGGTTGCTCGCCTTCGCCAAACCGCCGCCGCAAACGGCATTTACGAAATCAAAGAGGACACAGGTGGTGTGCGCCTTAGTGTCAACAGTCTTGAGCCGGAAACAATGCTTAAACTAACCTCCGCCTTCGGCAAAAACATTTTTGTTAAAGGCAGTGCCGAAAAGCCTTATTATTATCTTAAAATCAGTGGCGGCATTTTAAAGGCTGTGGATGAAATAAGAAAGGCCTTGTCGCAGTAGATATTTGTAAAATTTGTGTTAAAGGTATTTCATTTTTGTTATATCTATGTTATAATAGAGTGATTAAATATATTAAGGGAGGTATTTGCTTTGGTTAAACGGTTTTTGGCAATGGTTTTAGCCCTTTGTTTGTGCCTTTTGCTCACCGCCTGCTCGGGCGACTTTGACAGTGGCGAAAATCTTTTAAGTCCGCCAGAACCTAGTGGGGAATATGCCCTTATTTCCGCCGCCTTAAAGGAGAGCGTTACAGGCAAGTACACCCTTAAATACCCAACCGAAGGGAATTATCGCTCGGCAATTATCGTAAACGATTTGGATGGCGATGGAACGAGCGAGGCGATCGCCTTCTATTCCACCACAATTGACAACACCGTTACGGTGCACATTAACTTTATTATAAAGCAGGATGGGGCCTACAAAAGCGCAGGCGACATTAAGATTATCGGCAGCGATGTTGAGTGCGTTGAGTTTTCCGATTTGGATAAAAACGGCAACACTGAAATCATCGTTGGATATAATATTTACGGCAACGTTGAAAAGCAGGTTGCGGTTTACGAGTTTAAAGGCAGCACACCCGTTCAAAAGTGCCTTGAAAAGTACACCGAGTTTATTATTTGCGACCTTGATGCCGATGGGGTTAGCGGTCTTTTCATTGCCGACCTTAACTCGGCAGATAAAACCGCCGTTGCAAAGCTTATGCAGGTTGATGAGGGAAACATTGTGCAGGCAGGTTCCTGCCCTCTTGATGGCAATGTAACATCTTACTATGCTCCACAGCTTACAAAACTAGAAAGCGGCCGCCCTGCGGTTTACATTGATGCCGTTAAAGGTGCAGGAACGCTCACCGAGGTTGTTTATTATGATAACGGTGTGCTGTCAAACCCATTTTTTAACCCCGAAACTCAGGTAACCGAGGCGACCTACCGTGATAGCGCAGTTACCTGCCGTGACATAAACTCCGATTCCGTTTTGGAAATTCCAATGCTCTCCCCAATGCCAACGGCATCAAACCTTGTGCAGACCGACAGCGTTTCGGTAACCAAATGGTGCGTGCCGAAGGATGACAGCCTTATTGTTACAAGGGCTATGCTTATGAACTACACCGATGGTTATTCCCTGAGAATTCCCGAAAACCTTTCGGGCAAGCTTTGCGTAGTGAAAAGAACCGATTCACGCCTTCGAGTTTTCTATTTTTATGATGAGGCAAGCGGCAAGGCCGCAGGGGAACTTTTCAGAATGCAGGCGGTTGCCGAAAAAACCTGGGATTCCGCCGAATTCGGCCGCGATGGCTTTGATGAACTGACCCGTGCAAACGGCCTGGTTTTTGCCTACCGTTTAGGAAACTTTGAGGGCGCCGAGGCGGTTAGTAAGGATGATATATCAAACATTTTCGCTCTCATTGAGGAGGAATAAAATTGAAAAGAATTTTAATTGTTGAAGATGAGGTTGCCATTAGAGAATTTGAGTGCATCAACCTGCGCCGTGTTGGCTATGAAACGGTTGAGGCAGGCTCGGGCGAAGAGGCGCTCGAAATTTATGACAGCGCCGTGGAGCCCTTTGATATTGCTCTTTTAGACATTTCAATGCCCGGAATGGATGGCTTCACCCTTTGCAAGGAGTTAAGAAAGAGAAGCGCCTCCTTAGGCATTATTATGCTCACCGCCCGCACCCAGGAAATGGACAAGATAAGCGGACTTATGCTTGGCGCCGATGATTACATTACAAAGCCCTTTTCACCAACCGAACTGCTTGCCCGTGTTGACTCGCTTTACAGAAGGGTTGAAATGCAAAAGGTGAGCACTGCGCCTCAGCAAAGCGATGAAATAAAGCTGGGCGAATTTTCTTTGAACCTTCGTCGCCGCACCCTTAAGAAGGGCGAAAAGAATATTGAACTGACCCAGGTTGAGTTTCAAATTGTTGAATATTTTTTCCAAAACCCCGACACTGCCCTTGACCGCACCGACATTTTGAACAAGGTGTGGGGCGCATCCTTTTTCGGTGAGGAAAAGATTGTTGATGTTAACATAAGGCGCCTTAGAATGAAAATAGAGGATGACCCCTCAAATCCTGCCCACCTTGTCACTGTTTGGGGCATGGGCTATAAGTGGAATACGCAAGGGTAAATAGCTTGTTGTGCCGCCTTGCGGCGCAACATACGGAGTTTTGGTTTTCCCAAAACATATCGATTTTGGCGGTAGCCAAAAATATCGAGTAACCGAAGGTTACATATCGACAAATTTTTGATATGCGCTGATGCGCTCGATATGTGGTAAACCACTCGATATGTGTTGCACACTCGATATGCCACCAAGGGCGGCGAGAATGAAAGGAGTTGACAAACGGGTATGGAAATGGAACTTAAATTTAAAAGTATCGGCACACGCTGGTTTGTCAATGTGTTTGCCGTTTTTGCAGCAGTTATCACCATTGTTTGCGTTGTTTGCTGTGTGGCGGTGAACGCCCTGCTTCTTGAAAGGGTGCGCACCTCCGCTTCGGAATATGCTCAGCCCTTTTCGGTTTTGGCACAGGTTCAGGAAAAGGATTTCATAGAATCTGCCCGCCGCTATGCTCAGGAATTTGAGCACAAGGATAAAATCGAAATACAAATCATTGACAAAAACGGCAATGTTTTTGTCACCACCAACGGCTTTGAGCCCATAACCGAAACAATGCCCGATTATGAGGCCGCCGTTTCGGGGGAGCGTGGCACAGGGCTTTGGCGCGGCAAAAATGCAAACGGCGAGCCCATTTTGGCCGAAACCACCGTGCTTGACGGCGCAGATAGTCAGTCTCTTGGGGCTGTTCGCTTTGTGGTTTCCCTAAGGGAAGCAAACAGGCAGAGATTTTTCCTTTGCACCGTGATAATCGGTGCCGCTTTGCTGTTTCTTGGTTTTTCCACTTTTTCGGGTGTTTTCTTTATCCGCTCCATTGCAAAACCCATTCGCGATGTTAGCAACTCGGCGAGAAAAATTGCAATGGGTGAATTTAAAACCCAAATTGAAACCGATAGAAATGATGAAATCGGCGAGCTGTGCGATGCCGTTAACTATATGGCAAGTGAACTTGACCGTGCTGAAAACCTTAAAAACGATTTTATATCCTCGGTTTCTCACGAGCTGAGAACTCCTTTAACTGCAATTAGAGGCTGGGGTGAAACGGCAAAAATGTCCATAGGAAGCGATGATGGTCTTGTGGAAAAGGGCCTTGATGTTGTGCTAAACGAGTCGGAGCGACTTTCAAAGCTGGTTGAGGAGTTGCTTGATTTTTCCCGAATGCAATCGGGTCGCCTTACGGTTAATGTGGGCAAGCTTAATGTTACAAAGCTTGTCTTTGCCGCGGCGGATATGTATGTTGAGCTTGCAAAACAAAGGGGCATTGAGGTTGTTTCCGTTCCCCCTAAAAAGGACTGCGAGATTTTAGGCGATGCCGACCGACTAAAGCAGGTTTTCGTTAACATTATCGATAATGCAGTTAAGTACACCGAAGCGGGCGGTCAGGTGCTCATTGAGCAATACATCGAGGAAAGCTGTGTTCGCATTGTGGTTAAGGACACGGGTGTCGGAATTCCTGCGGCTGACCTTGACCGAGTTAAGGAAAAGTTCTTTAAATCAAATAAAACGGTTAGAGGTTCCGGCATTGGCCTTGCCGTTGCCGATGAAATAGTTAAACAGCACCAGGGCCTTTTGTTTATTGAAAGCACCGAGGGCATTGGCACCACCGTTACGGTTGTTTTCCCACTTTTTGAGCAGGAGCAAGAGGTTGCCCTAGAGCCTGGAAAACTCACCGATGCCGAAACCAACCAAATCCAAGAGGAAGAAAATAATGAGCAAATGTAAGTACACCTCCATAGGCGGTCAGGCGCTTATTGAAGGCATTATGATGAAGGGCAAAAAGAAAACCGCCATGGCGGTGAGAAGCAAGGATGGCGAAATCCTTTTAGAGCCCGTTACATTTACATCGGTTAAAGAAAAGTATAAATTTTTAGGCGCACCTGTTATTCGCGGCGTTGTAAATTTTATTGAAAGCATGGTGCAGGGCTACTCCGCCATGATGAAATCGGCCGACCTTTCGGGCTTTGCCGAGGATGAGGATGAAAAGGAAAGCCTTAGCGGCGGCGCAATGGGTGTTATTGGCGTTATTGCCTTTGTTTTGGCGCTTGTTTTGGCGGTGGCGCTGTTTATGTATCTTCCCGCCCTGCTTTTTGATGGACTGAATTTCCTGGCAGGCGGAACTTTAACCCACTTTAAAAGCCTTTTCGAGGGTCTTTTAAAACTGGCAGTTTTTGTTACTTATGTTGCGGCGGTTTCGGCGATGAAGGATATTAAAAGGGTTTTTGCCTACCACGGCGCTGAGCATAAAACCATTTTCTGCTTTGAAAAGGGCCTGCCTTTAACAATAGAAAATGTGAGAGCGCAAAAAAGGCTTCACCCCCGCTGCGGCACCTCCTTTATGATTTTAATTTTCATTGTAAGTATCATAATTTCCACTATTATTCAAACCATTTTCCCCACCCTCATTTTAAACCGCTTTGTTTGGGTGGCGGTTAAAATTCTAATAATTCCCCTTGTGTGCGGCCTTGGTTATGAGCTGATTAAAATTTGCGGAAAGCACGATAATCTTTTCACAAAAATTGTTGCCTTCCCCGGCCTTCAGCTGCAAAGGCTTACCACCAAGGAGCCGGATGATGATATGATAGAGGTTGCCATTGCGGCGCTTAATGCCGTTTTGGAGGATGAGGACAGGGAGCAGTTAAATTGACAATTTTTTTCGCTTATAACGATACAAAGAATAGACTCCGCGAGGCAGGAATAGAGCCCTACGTGTTTGAGGCAAAGCAGATTATCCGCTTTGTGACCAAATATTCAAATGCTCAGATTATGGAAAAATATATGGAGGAGCTTGACCCCTTAAAGGAGCAGTTTTTAAAAAGCGTGGTTGCAGGCAGGGTGAAAAGAATTCCACTGCAGTATCTCCTTGGCGAGTGGTCCTTTTTCGGTTACGACTTTTTTGTGGGCAAGGGAGTTTTGTGCCCAAGGCCCGACACCGAAACACTGGTTGAGGTCGCCCTTGACCTTGTTGGGAACGCCCCCGCTAAAATTGCCGACCTTTGCGCAGGAACGGGCTGTGTTGGCATTTCGGTGGCTAAGGAAAGGCCCATAACCCTTATAACAGCGGTAGAAAAATACGATGCCGCTTACGATTATCTTACAAGAAACATCGAAAAGAACGGCGCCGAAAATGTAATTGCCGTTAAAGCCGATATTGAAACCTATGAAACAAACGAAAAATTTGACCTTATTTTAAGTAACCCACCCTATATTAGCCGTGATGAAATGGCCACCATAGATGAGGAAACCAAAAACGAGCCCGAAACGGCCCTTTTCGGCGGTGAGGATGGCCTTGATTTTTATAAAATTATACTTAATAAATGGCTTCCCCGCCTTAACGAGGGCGGCTCTCTTGCGGTAGAGGTTGGGGCAGGAATGGCTGAAAGGGTTAAAGAGTTATTTATTGCCGCAGGCCTTAAAAATGTAAAAACAAGAGAGGATATAAACGAAATTGAAAGGGTCGTTTATGGTACTCTTTAAAGAATATAATAAGCATAGTAAAATTTTTAATAGAGGAGAAAAGCAAAATGGCAGAAGACAAAATCAAAGCACTTGAAACGGCAATGAGCCAAATCGAAAAGCAGTTCGGCAAGGGCGCAATTATGCGCCTGGGCGAAAACGCCGCAATGAATGTTGACCACATTAAAACCGGCTCCATTGCGCTTGACCGCGCCCTTGGCATTGGCGGTGTACCCAGAGGCAGAATTGTGGAAATTTATGGTCCTGAATCCTCAGGTAAAACCACCGTTGCACTCCACATTGTTGCAGAATCACAGAAAAAGGGCGGAACGGCGGCATTTATTGATGTTGAGCACGCTTTAGACCCCGTTTACGCTGCAAATTTGGGTGTTGACATTGATTCTCTCCTTGTTTCTCAGCCCGACACAGGCGAGCAGGCACTTGAAATCACCGAGGCACTTGTTCGTTCGGGCGCTATTGATGTTGTTGTAATCGACTCGGTTGCAGCCCTTGTGCCCAAGGCTGAAATCGAGGGCGAAATGGGTGATAACCACGTAGGTCTTCACGCCCGCTTAATGTCGCAGTCGCTTCGTAAGCTTGCAGGTGCCATTTCAAAATCCAACTGTGTTGCTGTGTTCATCAACCAGCTGCGTGATAAAATCGGTGTGTTCTACGGCAGCAGTGAAACCACCACAGGTGGCCGTGCACTTAAGTTCTATGCAAGTGTGAGAATTGACATAAGGAAGGTTGAAACCCTTAAGGTTAACGGCGAGATGATAGGCTCTAGAACAAGGGCAAAAATTATTAAGAATAAGGTTGCCCCTCCCTTCCGTGAGGCTGAATTTGATATTATGTATGGAAAAGGAATTTCCCGTGAGGGCGAGCTTGTTGACATGGGTGTTGCCTCGGGCATTATCATTCGCTCGGGCGCCTGGTTTAGCTATGGTGATATGAAGCTGGGACAGGGCAGGGACAACACAAAGCAGTTGCTAGTTGAAAACAAGGCCCTAGCCGATGAAATTGAGGCAAAGATTACCGCTTATTATGAAAACCTTGGCAAAAAGACCGAGGAGGCGGAAGATGAGGTTCCCGGCATTATGCCTGTTCAGGCCGACGCTCCCGCTGAGGAGCCCAAGCGCCGCCGCAAGGTTAACATTGACATTGCAGTTGACTAATGAAAAAGACAGTTTTGTCGGTTAGTCCGCCAAAAAGGCACTTGAATTATGTGACCTTTTCCGACGGCACCGTTTTAGAACTTGACAGCGACTATCTGCTCACCGCATCAATTTTTGAGGGTGAGCAGATGGAACAGAGCGAAATAGAAAACCACAGGGCCGCTTCCGACTTTGTTAGAGCCAGGAGCAGGGCCTTGTGGTATTTGTCGCGTTCGGACCATAGCGAAAAAGCCCTTTTGGATAAGCTTATAAGGGCAGGCTTTAAAAAGGAAACGGCCGAAAAGGCGGTTTGCCGCCTTAAGGAAAGCGGCCTTTTAAATGATGAGGCATTAGCCGCCCGACTGGCACAAAATTATCTTAGCGAGCACCGCTCAAAAAGAGAGTGCGAGCAAAAGCTGATTTTAAAGGGAATACCTCGTGACCTGGCAAAAGCGGTTTTAGCCGATGATGAAACCGATGAAAGGGCGCAAATTGAGGCGCTCATTGAGAAAAAATACAAAAACAAGGTGGGGGATGAGGAAAACCTCCGCCGCACCGCCAACGCACTAATGCGAAAGGGATTTAAATTTTCCGATATTAAGGCGGTTTTAAAAAATTATTCCAATGCCCTTTATGAATGTGAGGAAATGTAATGTCTGAAAAGATTGCGGTGGTATCCCTCGGTTGCCCCAAAAACCAGGTAGATGCCGAAATGATGCTCCACCTTTTAAAGGATGCAGGCTTTGAAATCACATCGAGTGAAGCCGATGCCGATGCTATTATCGTTAACACCTGCGGCTTTATTGAGGAGGCCAAAAGCGAGGCCATTGAAAACATTTTAGAGGCGGCGCAGTATAAAAAAAGCGGTAACTGCAAGGCGGTTATCGTAACAGGTTGTTTAGCTGAAAGATACCGCGATGATATAACAAGGGAAATTCCCGAGGCCGACCTGGTTGTTGGCATCGGCTCAAATAAAGACATTGCAAGGTTAGTCAGAGAGGCCATTGACGGCAAGGCTAAGAATTCCTACGGCCCTAAAGAGGATTTAGACCTTAACACACCAAGGATACTGGGCGGCTACCCCTTTAGCGCTTATATAAAAATTGCCGAGGGCTGCAACAACCACTGCACCTACTGCGCCATTCCTATGATAAGAGGTAAAATGCGCTCGAGAAAAATCGAGGATATTGTGGCAGAGGCAAAAACTCTGGCTAAAAACGGTGTAAAAGAGTTAATTGTGGTGGCGCAGGACACCACCGCCTACGGCACCGACCTTTACGGTGAGCCAAAACTTGCAGAGCTTTTAAATGAACTTTCAAAAATAGAGGAAATAAAGTGGATTAGAACACTTTACACCTACCCCGAAAAGATAACCGATGAGCTTATTAAAACAGTTCGGGAAAACGACAAGCTTATAAAATATTTTGACATTCCTCTCCAGCATGTAAATGGAGAAATTTTAAAGCGAATGAACCGAAAGGGAAACGAGGAAAGCATTAGAAGCCTTCTTAACAAAATAAGGAGTGAAATCCCCTCGGTCACACTGCGCACCACATTTATAACAGGCTTCCCCGGAGAAACGGAAGAGCAGTTTAGTCAGATGCACGCCTTTATTAAAGAGATGCGGTTTGACCGCCTTGGCTGTTTCCCTTATTCCGCCGAGGAGGACACCCCTGCCACAGAATTCGAAAACCAGGTTGAGCCCCAAACAAAGCAGGACCGAATGGAACTGATTATGGCCGACCAAATGACCATTGCAGCGGAAAAGAACGAGGAAAAAATCGGCAAAACAGTCACCGTTTTAATTGAGGGATATGATAGCTACATTCGTTGCTACTTTGGCCGGAGCGAGGCCGATGCCCCCGAAATTGATGGAAAGGTGTTCTTTTTAAGCGAATTGCCGCTAGAAATCGGTGATTTTGTAAAGGTGCAGATTAACGACTGTATGGAATACGACTTGTTGGGAGAAAAGATAGATGAACCTGCCTAATAAATTAACCGTTGCAAGAATAATTGCAACACCTGTGTTTTTACTTTTTATGATGCTTAACTTTAAGGGTCACTTTGTTGTTGCCCTTGCTATTTTCATTGCCGCCGCCTTAACCGACCTTTTTGATGGCAAAATTGCAAGAGAGCAAAACCTTGTTACCGATTTTGGCAAATTTTTAGACCCTGTGGCTGATAAAATGCTCACGACCGCCGCATTTTTGGCCTTTTTGCAGGCAGGCGTTGGGGAAGGCATTTTGTGGATGGTTTTTATAACCCTTTTAAGAGAATTCCTTGTTACTTCCGTAAGACTTGTTGCCGCGTCCAGCGGCGGCAAGGTTATTGCCGCAAACATTTGGGGCAAGGCAAAAACCGTGAGCCAAATGGTGGCAATCATTTTCACCATCACTGTTTTGGCGTTTGTGGACCTTTTCCCGGCTTTTCCCATTCTAAATGAAATCCTTTTTGCCGCCGTTTCGGTTGCCCTTTGGGTTTCCACCATTCTTTGCGCCGTTTCGGGCGCCGTTTACCTTGTTCAGAATGGGGAATTTGTTAAGAGCGCAAAATAATGCTGGACAAAAGGTAATATTAAGCATATAATAAGATAAAATAATATTTAGATGCGTTTATCGGGAGAAGTAACAGGTAAAGTTGCCTTTCAGGGAGAGTCCCGCGTGACTGAAACGGGGCTTAAGCGTGACACCTGCCAAATGCACCCGTCAGCACAAGTGGGGGAAAGAGGAATTTTAGTATCTCGCTTGCGTTTAGGCCGCGTTAAGGCAAAAAGAGTTACAAATCGAAGTGGAACCGCGATTTTTTCGCCTTCGGGAAAGCAGGTGCTTTCCCGAAGGCGTTTTTTTTGGAGAGTGATTATTATTTTCAGATGGGTAGAAGATGTAAAGGCAGTGAGAGATAGAGACCCCGCTGCACGAAGCTTTTTAGAGGTGTTTTTCCTTTACCCCGGTGTAAAGGCAATAAGAATGTACAGGCGGGCAAACTTTCTGCACCGCCACGGTTTAAAATTTTGGGCAAGGGTGATTTCCCAAAGGGCCAGAACCTTAACGGGAATTGAAATTCACCCTGGCGCTACCATAGGCCGCCGCCTGGTTATTGACCACGGCGCAGGGGTTGTTATTGGAGAAACCGCCGAAATCGGAGACGATGTTCTTATCTACCAGGGTGTGACCCTTGGCGGAACGGGTAAGGACACAGGCAAGCGCCACCCGACAATTGGCAACAATGTTATGATAAGCTGTGGCGCCAAGGTGCTGGGCCCCTTTAAGGTTGGGGACAATGCGCGAATTGCCGCAGGCGCCGTTGTTTTAGAGGAGGTTCCCGCCGATAGCACCGTTGTGGGTGTTCCGGCCCGTGTTGTTAAACGCGGCGGAATGAAGGTTGTGCCCCTTGACCAGATTCATATTCCCGACCCCGTTGCTCAAGAGCTTTGCCGCCTTGAACAGCGCATTGTAAAAATGGAAAAAGCAGAGGAGAAAAATAAGAATGAGAATATTTAACACATTAACCAGGGATAAGCAGGAGCTCGTTCCTTTAAAGGATAACACACTTAACATTTACGCTTGTGGACCCACAGTTTACAACTTTATTCACATTGGTAACGCAAGGCCTTTGTGCGTTTTCGATGTGCTTCGCCGATATTTAGAGTGGCGCGGCTACACCGTTAATTTTGTGCAGAACTTCACCGACATTGATGATAAGCTTATAAAAAAGGCAAATGAGGAGGGAACCACCGTTCCCGAAATTGCAAAACGATATATCGAGGAATTTTTTGTTGACTCAAAAGGCCTTAATATTAGAGAGGCAACCGTTCACCCTAAAGCTACTGAAAATATTGATGCAATTATTGAAATTATTAAAAAACTGGAAGAAAAAGGCTTCGCCTATGAATCAAAGGGCGATGTTTACTTTAGAGCCAAGAAGTTTAAAGAATACGGAAAATTATCCCACCAGCCTTTAGAGGATTTGGAGGCAGGCGCCAGAATTGATGTTAGCGAAGTTAAGGAAGACCCAATGGATTTCTGCCTTTGGAAAGGCGCAAAACCCGGCGAGCCTCTTTGGCAGTCCCCCTGGGGTGAGGGTCGCCCAGGCTGGCACATTGAGTGTTCGGCAATGGTAAACCGCTACCTTGGTGACACCATTGACATTCACTGCGGCGGTCAGGACCTTATTTTCCCCCATCACGAAAATGAAATTGCCCAGAGTGAGTGCGCCAACGGCTGCGCCTTTGCCCGTTTTTGGATGCACAACGGCTATATCAATGTTGATAACCGCAAAATGTCAAAATCCCTCGGCAACTTCTTCACTGTGCGCGAGGTCGCTAAGGTTTACGGCTACGAGCCCATTCGCTATTTAATGATTTCTTCACAGTACAGAAGCCCTGTTAACTACAGCACCGATATAATCGAACAGAGCAAAAATGCGCTGGATAGAATCTATAACTGCTTTAAAGACCTTGATTTTGCTGTTTCTCACGCCGAAAACGGCGGGGAAGCACCCGAATTCCTCCACACAAGAAAGAATGAGTTTATCACCGCAATGGATGATGATTTAAATACCGCCGATGCTTTGGCTGCAGTTTTCGGTCTTATCCGCGATATTAACACCCTTATTTCAAAGGGCGCAGAAAAGGACACCCTTACAGCCTGCAAGGAAGCCCTTGATGAGCTGTGCGGTGTGCTGGGTCTTGGTTACAATAAAAAGGATGATAATTTAGATGCCGAGGTTGAAAAGCTTATCTTACAGCGTACCGAGGCTAGAAAAGCAAGAGATTTTGCCACCGCCGATGCCATAAGAGATAAACTTAAAGGAATGGGAATTGTCCTTGAGGACACCCCGCAGGGCGTTAAATGGAGCAGGCAGTAAAAAAAGAGCCGCTTAACGGCGGAGATTTTAAGATAAATGTATCGAAGCATCACACCTTTGGCACCGACGCGGTGCTGCTTTCCCGTTTTGCCGGGGCAAAGGAAAATGAAACCCTTTGTGACCTTGGCACAGGGTGTGGGATAATCGCTCTTTTAATGCTGTGCGATAAAAAGCTTAAAAAGGCATACGGTGTTGATATAAGCGAAGAGGCAATTTCCCTTTGTCAAAAGACAAAGGAGGAATTAAACCTTCAAAAATTTAACCCGATTTGTTCTGATTTAAAGGAACTAAAGGGCAAAATTCCCTTTGGGGAGTGCACCCTTGTCACCTGCAACCCGCCATACAAGGCGGCAGGGGCAGGTATTGTTAACCCTGACAGTGTAGACCGAGTGGCCCGCCACGAAACGGCCTGCTGTCTTGATGATATTTTAATAGCGGCGGCCAAGCTCTTGCAGTTTGGCGGCAGGCTTTGTATGTGCCACCGCCCCGAGAGAACTGCCGAGCTGCTGGCAAAAATGAGGGAACAAAAAATCGAGCCTAAAAAAATGCGCTTTGTTGCAAAAAGCAAAGGCTGCGAGCCCTGGCTACTACTTGTTGAAGGAAAACGAGGAGGCAAAACGGGAATGCGTGTTTTAGATACCCTTTATGTTGAGGAAAACGGGGAATTAAGCCCCGAAATGCTTAAAATTTACGGAAAGTATAAGGGATAAAAAATGGCAGGAAAACTTTTTGTTGTTGGCACCCCCATTGGAAATTTATCAGATTTTTCCCCTCGCGGCATTGAAACCTTAAAAAGCGTTGATTTTATTGCCGCCGAGGATACAAGGGTGAGCGTTAAACTGCTTAATCATTTTGGAATAAAGAAGCCTATGATTTCCTATTTCGAGCACAACAAACGGGAAAAAGGTGAGGAAATAATAGGCCGAATTCTAAACGGCGAAAACTGCGCTATTGTAACCGATGCGGGAATGCCCTGCATTTCCGACCCCGGTGAAGACCTTGTTGGTCTTGCCCACGAAAAAGGGGTTTTGGTTGAATCGGTGCCGGGTCCCAGCGCGCTTGTCACCGCCCTTGCAATTTCGGGAATGGAGAGCGGCCGCTTTACCTTTGAGGGCTTTTTATCGGTTAACAAACAAAGTAGGCGTGAGCATTTAGCCTCCCTTCAAAACGAAAAGCGCACAATGATTTTCTATGAAGCCCCCCACAAGCTAACAGCCACCTTAAAGGATATGCTAAGCTTTTTTGGGGATAGGCAAATTGCTTTAGTCAGGGAACTTACCAAACTTCACGAAACGGTGGAGAGGCTGAGCCTTTCAGCAGCAGCCGAGTTTTACGGTGAAAACGCCCCAAAAGGGGAGTTTGTTTTAATTGTTGAGGGCAAAAAACAGGAGAAAACCGAGAAACTCACATTAGAGCAGGCGGTTTTAATGGCCAAAGAACTTATGGAAAAGGGAATGAGTGCATCGGCCGCCGCAAAGGCCGTGGCGAGGGACAGCGTCTTTTCCAAAAACGAGATTTATATGGAACTTGTTTCAAAAAATTTTTAAAGTTTACAAATTTCCTCTTTTAATTATAAAGGAAATAGTATATACTTAATTATTAGAATAACAAACAGGGAAGTAAAGAAAAATGGAAATGGAAAACCTGAACTCTTATAGTACCTCAGGCAAGGGCAAGCACGGCAAAAAAACAAAAGCCAAAAAGAGAGGCTGGTTCAAAAAGCTTTCAAAGGGTAAAAAGACGGCATTTATTATAAGTGTCGTTGCGATTTTCCTTTGTCTTGTTCTTCTTGTAGGCGTTTTGATTGTTGGAAACATGTTTGACTATAACCATAACAACGAATTTAATAAGGACGCCGAAATCGATTCCATTGTGCCCATAAACGAAGGCATCATAAACGTTGCCCTTTTTGGCGTTGACACAAGGGAACCCGATGATTTCACAGGCCGTAGCGACTCCATTATGATTTTGAGCATTGACACCGAAAGCAATAAAATCAAAATCATTTCGGTAATGCGTGATAGCTTTGTGCCCATTGGCGATTCCTACGGCAAGATTAACAGCGCCTATTCAAAGGGTGGCCCCACCCTTGCCGTTAAAACCCTTAACAAGGTTTTCGGTCTTGATATAAAGCACTATGCCACCGTTAACTTTTTCGGCATGGCTGATATTATCGATGCTGTTGGCGGCATTACCATTGATGTGCAGAAAAACGAAATTAACGGCAGCCACCGTGCAAACCAGCTTATTTTGGAGCAATGCATTGAATTGGGTATTCCGGAAAGCGAGGCCCCGTTCATCGAAAATCCCGGCGAGCAGGTTTTAAATGGTATTCAGGCCGTTGCTTGGGCAAGAATTCGATATGCCTCCACGGCTGATGGTGTCAGCGATGATTTCGGCCGCACCGACAGGCAGCGCGAGGTAATGAACAAACTTTTCGAAAAGGCGCTTTCGATGTCTGTAAAGGATTATCCGAGGCTCATCAAAACCCTTATTCCTTACGCCGAAACCTCACTTTCCTATTCCGACATTTTGAAATTTGCAGGCGTATTTCTGGGGGATGTCACCTTTGAGGAAATGCGAATTGCAATGCCTGAATACATTATTGATTCTGATTTCAGACCCTACGGTGAATCCTGCGTTTATTATAACTATGAATATGTTGCAGGAATGCTTCACGCATTTATCTACGACGCGGTAACCCCCGAAACCTATATGGAGCTTAACGGCGTTGATAAAACCCGTTGGTTTGGCAGCGGTTACACCGATTCAGGTTCGGGCAGTTCAGGAGGCAGCACAGGAAATTCGGGCGGCACAACCTCCTCGCCTGTTTCTTCCGCCGTGAGCGCGACCTCATCGGTCACCTCATCCACCACCTCGACCACTGAGTCTGAAACCTCATCCACCACCTCGACTACTGAGTCTGAAACCTCATCGGATACATCATCTGACACCTCATCTGACGTGCCGGAGGTGACTTCCTCTGAAATTACCTCCACAGACACCTCCTCTGCCGATACTTCACACGATACCTCATCGGAGGAAACAAGCGGCACCGAAACCGGTAGCGACGAGGAATAAAACTTTATGTGAACATAAAAAAGGACAGCAAACGGAACGTACCCTTAAGGGTACATTCCTAACCTGCTGTCCTTTTTGTTTTTGTTTCTATTAAATTAAATAAAGCCCCGACTGTGTAATGACAAACTCGAAATCATCGGCCTTAAGGTATTTTTTAACGGGTTCCTCAAAGGTGTACATTTCGGTAATGGAATAATCATTCAGGTTTACACCCAAAAGCCTTCTGTCGGCCGCGCCCAAAATGGCGAGTCCGTTTTCGGTGGGGGTGAGCCGAATTGGCGCCTTGAAGGGAGAGCCCTTGCCGCCGCCGATGCGAAGTTCCTCACGCATATTGGAAAGGTTAAATTTTATAATGGCATTATGCTCCTTAAAGCAGGCCCAAAGGCTGTCCTGCACAAAGGCAATATCATCGGGTGGTGTGCCTTTATAAGAAATTTGGCTCATCCAAAGGGGCAGGCCGAAGCTATCCAGCAAAACGGCGTTGCCGTCGTGATTATCAAGGATAAAAATTCTGTCCTGCGGCAGATTTAAAACCCTTGCCTCGGCAAAGTTTGAGCAGTGCTGCATTATGGTTTTATAGCGGGTGCCGAACTTTGCAAGGAAATAAACATTTTTGGTAACCCTTGACATTTTGCCTGTTTCGAAGGAAATCATTTTAAATTCAACCTTTGCCGTTTCCTGCTCTTTTTCGGCAGTGAAAACAAAGCAAACGCCGTTTTCCATAACCACAATGTCGTGAACATCGCCCTCAAAAATTTGGCGCATTTATGATTTCCCCCCTTCTTAAAAATGTCACAAATGACATTTTACAACAAAACCCGGTTGCAGTCAACCTTATTTTTATTGCTCCTCAAAATCTGCCGCACCGTGCTTGCACCAGGGGCAGATAAAATCCTCGGGCAGGGCTTCGCCCTCGTAAACATAGCCACAAATTTTGCAAACAAAACTCTTTTTCTCTGTTTTTTGGGGTTTGGGTTTAACATTTTTATGGTAATAAGCGTAGGTCATGGGCTCCTCATCGTTTATTACCTTGGCATCGGAAAGTTTGCAAACAAAAAGAATATGGGTGTCAAGGTCCAAAGTGCTTTCCACTTCTAGGGAAATGACAGCGCAAACGAATTCCTTTAAAACAGCAAGACCGTTTTCGGTGGTGTCAAAATCAATACCCTCAAACTTATTTGTGTCCTTTCCGCTTTTAAAACCGAAGCGCTCAAAAACCGAAAAGGGCGCTGCCTCACTTAAAACATTAACATTCATAATGCCGGTTTTAAGGGCGGTTTCGCAGGTTAGATTTTTCTTATTTACCGTAACGGCAATGCGGTTAGGTGTATCGGTAAGCTGGGTAACGGTGTTAACGATGCAGCCGTTGTGTTTTTGGTCCTTTGTGGTCAGCACAAAAAGACCATAGTGAATTTTAAAAAGAGTTGTTAAATCCATAATTTTCATTCCTTTATTTATTACTGTAATAGGATAAGGCTTGTTCCATTAAAGCTTCGGTAACACCAAAGTGGTCGGCAAGATTTTGGGTGTCGCAAACACCGCTTGCCATTGCCTTTTTAAGGTCGGCAATTGGGACAAGGGTTTTAATTGCCCAGGCCTTGGCTTTGTTTTCGGCTTTTCCTCGGGAGGAAAGAGGGGAGTGCAGATTATAAAATGCCGCCGATAGGCAGTGACCAAGTTCGTGGGCAAGGTAAACCCGTTCTTCACAGCCCCGCACCGTGCTATCAAGGGCAACATAATCGCGACCATCTACATTAACGCAGGCCGATTTACAAAGGGGCAGGGGGAAGAAATCAACAGTGACACCGTTTTCCCTTGCCAATGTGTAAAGGGCGTTAGTTTCCATTTTCTCTCTCCTTAACATATTGAGCGTAGCGCTTGACCTCGTTCCACATTTCATCGGTAACTTCTGCCTCGCCGCCGAAAAGCGCCGCCTTTAGCATCTTTTCCTCGGCGCTGCTGTCCTCGCCCATAAGATAATTTATACTTACATTAAAATAATTTGCAATTTTTGAAAGATTAACAGCCGACAGGGATTTTAAGCGGCCCATCTTTAAATCTGATAAATTCGCTCTGGCAATGCCACAGTCTCTGCACAAGGTTGTGACCGAAACCGAGTTCTTTCGACACAGACCGTCAATGCGCTCATAAAGTTCCATTTGTATTTTACTCCCTTTTTTGTGCAATGTCACAAAATTACGGAATTTCGTAATTTAAACCTTGACAATCCAAAATTTTAACCTTAAAATTAAAAATGGATTTCGGAATTCCGTATTTTCATTCTATCACACACAAAACCAAAAGTCAAGGAAAAGAGAAAGAAAAAATGTTTGTTTGTAAAAATTGTTACACATCCTTTATTGCTCCTAAAACCGAAATCGAGCGCCAGGGAAAAACCGAGCCGCCCTTTGAGGAATTTCACTGCTGCCCAAGGTGTGAAAGCAGGAACTTTTATGAAACGGCAGGTGGCTATTGCCGATGCTGTGGGCGAAAAATCGCACCCGGCAAGGAATATTGCAATGAAACCTGCCGAAAACAGGGCGAGGCCCTTTGGGCAAAACAGCGAGCCGCCAGGGAAGCCCAAAAAAACGATCCCATGCAGGTGCTAATCCGCAAAACCGAGGAATATAACAAAAAGCACGGCACACACTTTAGCTACGGTCAGTTCACGGCATATTTAGAAGCGGGAGTAATAAACATAAATGACATATAAAGAAAAAATTGATTATTTAAAGAGCTATAAGGCAAATTTAGCCTTACTTCGCCGCCTTGAAAGCCGAGAAAAGTTTTTTAAGTTGTCTGATGCCGAAAGGAAAGAAAAAAATGAGGCGCTTTGGCAAACCGAAAAACTGAGCGAGGAAATCTCCCTTGTGGCAAGCCCTGTTTTAAGGCAGGTGTTAAGAGAAAAATACATAAACGGCGCAACATTTTCGGCCCTTGGCGAAGCCTTCGGCTACAGCACCCGCCACATTCAGCGCCTGCATAAAGTTGCGGTGGAGGAATTTGAAGTGTTGTAATTTTGATGAAAAAATGTATAATGAAAGAGGAAGATAAGAATGAGTAATTTGTTAGAAGTTGTGAAAGCGGCAGTGTGGGGTGAAGAACCTCCGAAAGTATCAAAGTGGAACAAATGGTTACATAGGTATTTGACAGATAATCATTGCCAAGAGTGTTTAATGCTTGATGGCTGCTGGTTTGCAAAAGAAAAAACTCCTAAATGGCCGCACCATTTGTTTTGTCATTGTATATTAGAGGATATTTCCTATAAAGATGTTTTGACTAAAAGTTCGGCAGATAGCGCTTACAGCAAATTTGATCCTTATTTGTTCAATACCGAAGGCAAATATCCTCATAACAAAGAAAAGTTATTCAAAGAATGGGGATATACAGTTACTGATGCAAAGTGGTTGCAGAGCGAAATTAATAAACAAGGGTTAGAAAAATATATTTCGGGCAATTATGTGTTAGGCAAACTAAATAAAGATGGGCAACGAATTAGTATTCGTATTGAAATTCCAAGAAAAGATAAAACTGAAAACGTTTCTTTTATTACCGGTTGGATGGCATATCCAAATGGACATATTCAGTTAACAACACCTTATGGAGGAAAATAATATGAAAATGATGGATTGTGTAGAAGTAATTGTTGAAAAAGAAAAGTACGTTAATGATGGAGTTCACAAAGGTATGCAAGGCTGGATTTGTTTGGAACAACGCACCGCGAAAACTTGGCTTGTGAATTTTCCTCAATGTGGAGAAAAAGAAGATATTGCAGAAATAAGTATAAATGAAGAGGATCTAAAAATTATTCCTGTAATGAACGCTATTGTTAACGAGCAAATAAAAGCAAAATTTGAAAAATAAGTAAAAGCACCCTGTGTTTTAGCAACACAAGGTGCTTTTTGTTTTAAAGAAAACTATAAAATAATGCTTTCGCCGTCCATCTCTTCGGGCTGTGTAAGACCGAGAAGTTTAATGATGGTGGGGGAGATGTCGCAAAGCTTGCCGCCCTCGCGAAGCTCACACTGTTTTCCGATAACCGAGAAGGGAACGGGATTGGTTGTGTGGGCGGTGAAGGGTGAGCCATCGGTGTCAATCATACAGTCGGCATTGCCGTGGTCGGCGGTGAGTAGCATTACGCCGCCCATTTTAAGGGTGGCATCCGTTACTCTGCCAACGCAGGCATCAACGGTCTCTACTGCCTTAACTGCGGCATCGAAAAAGCCTGTGTGGCCGACCATATCGCAGTTGGCGAAGTTTAAAATTACAACATCGTATTTGCCGCTTAAAATAGCCTCGCAAACCTTGTCGCAAACGGGAACAGCGCTCATTTCGGGCTGCAAATCATAGGTTGCAACCTTTGGTGAGTTAACGAGAATTCTATCCTCGCCCTCATACTGCGCCTCAATGCCGCCGTTAAAGAAGAAGGTTACATGGGCATACTTTTCGGTTTCGGCAATGCGAAGCTGTGTAAGGTTCTGCTTGCTTAAAAATTCACCTAAAGTGTTGGTTAAGGACTGGGGCTTAAAGGCAACGGTGACATTAGGCATTGTGGCATCATACTGTGTCATACAAACATAGAACACATTTTGTCTGCCGCCGATTCTCTCAAAGCCTGCAAACTCATCATCAACAAAGGTTCTGGTGATTTCTCTGGCTCTATCGGGGCGGAAGTTAAAGAAAATAACACTATCGCCCGATTTAATTCTCTTAGTACCCTCAACAACTGTGGGAAGCACGAATTCATCGGTTATGTGCTTGCCATCACCATCAATTTCCTCGTAAGAAGCTCTTACAGCTGCCTCGGCATCGGTGGTCTTAACACCCTCGCCGTAAACTAAAGCGGCATAAGCAAGACCGACTCTATCCCAACGGTTGTCACGGTCCATTCCATAGAAACGGCCCATAACGGTGGCGATTTTGCCAACACCGATTCTATTAAGTTCTTTGTTAAGAGCGGCAATAAAATCAGCAGCAGAGGCAGGGGGAACATCACGACCATCAAGCAGAGCGTGAATGTAAACCTCACTTAGTCCTTGGCGTTTTGCAAATTCCACAAGAGCCACAAGGTGGTCAAAATGGGAGTGAACGCCACCATCGGAGAGCAGTCCCATAAGGTGGAGTGCGCTGCACTGCTTTTTGCAATTTTCGGCGGCTGCTAAAAATGCCTCGTTTGAATAAAAGGTTTCATCCTTTACGGCCTTTGTAATGCGGGTAAGCTCCTGATAAACAACTCTACCGGCGCCAATGTTGGTATGTCCCACCTCGCTGTTGCCCATTTGACCATCGGGCAGGCCTACATCCATTCCCGAAGCGCCAATTTTAGTTGTGGGGCAGGTGGAAAAGATTTCATCAAGGCAGGGTGTTTTAGCGGCGTAAATGGCGTTAACTTCCCTTTCGTCGTTAAAGCCAAAGCCATCCATAATGGTTAAAACAATAGGTTTTTTCATATTTTCTGTCATCCTTATTTAGAAGCGGCTTTAACAATGATGGAGAAGTCCTCGGCTTTAAGGGAAGCGCCGCCGATAAGACCGCCGTCAACATTGATTTTAGAAAGAAGCTCATCGGCATTCTTTGCGTTCATTGAGCCGCCGTACTGAACGGTAACGGTGTCGGCAACCTCTTTGCCGTAAACCTCGGCAAGAGCCTCACGAACAAAGCCGTTGCCCTCATCTGCCTGGTCGGCAGTTGCGGTAACACCTGTGCCGATTGCCCAAACAGGCTCGTAGGCGATGATAACATTTTTAAGCTGCTCGGCAGTTACATTGGTAAGAGCCATTTTGGTCTGGAATTTAAGAAGGGTCTCGGTGTAACCAAGCTCTCTTTGCTCTAAGGTTTCACCAACGCAAACGATGGCGGTGAGGCCAGCGTTTAAAGCGGCAAGGGTTCTGAGATTCACAGTCTGGTCGGTTTCGCCAAAGTACTGTCTTCTTTCGCTGTGGCCGATAACAACATACTTAACACCGCAGGCGGTGAGCATTTCGGCAGAGATTTCGCCGGTGTAGGCGCCGCTTGCCTTAAAGTGAACATTTTCTGCGCCAATTTCAATGTTAGAGCCCTCGGCTGCTTTAACAGCGGCATCAATGTCAACGAAAGGAACGCAAAGAACAACCTTGCAGTCAGCACCAGCAACTAAAGGCTTCATTTCGTTAATGAGAGCAGTGGTCTCGGCGGGGGTTTTGTTCATTTTCCAGTTACCTGCGATAACTGCATTTCTTTTTGCTTTATCCATTTTAATTTCTCCTTTAAATTACGCGAACGTATTGATATTACACAAAAGTAGGGGCGATTGAGCGCCCCTACGAATTTTTTGTTTTTTATTTATCGTTAAGAGCAACGATGCCGGGAAGGTCTTTACCCTCGAGGAACTCAAGAGAAGCGCCGCCGCCGGTGGAAATGTGGGTCATTTTATCGCCAAAGCCCATGGTGTTAACTGCTGCGGCAGAGTCGCCACCGCCGATAACGGTAACAGCATCGGTGTCGGCAAGAGCTTTAGCCACTGCTAATGTGCCCTTAGCAAGGGTGGGGTTCTCAAATACGCCCATAGGTCCGTTCCAAACAACGGTCTTAGCGTTCTTAACCTCGTTTGCATAAAGCTCGGCAGTTTTGGTGCCGATGTCAAGGCTCATCATATCAGCAGGGATTTTATCTGCATCAACAACGGTTACATCAATGGGAGCATCGATGGGGTCGGGGAAATCTTTAGCAATGGTGCAATCTACCGGGAGAAGAATTTTAACGCCCTTTGCTGCTGCCTTTTCCAGCATTTCGCGGCAGTAGTCAATCTTGGTTTCATCAATAAGTGAGGTGCCAACGCCATAGCCCTTAGCAGCAAGGAAGGTGTAAGCCATACCGCCGCCGATGATAAGGGTGTCTGCCTTGGTTAAAAGATTTTCGATAACAGGCAGCTTGCTGTCAACCTTTGCGCCGCCCAAAATGCAAACGAAGGGGCGAACAGGGTCATTAACGGCATTGCCGAGATACTGAAGCTCTTTGCCGATAAGGTAACCTGCAACAGCTTCCTTAACATGGGAAACAACGCCAACAGTGGAGCAGTGTGCGCGGTGTGCGGTGCCGAATGCATCGTTAACAAAGATGTCAGCGAGGCTTCCGAGCTCAGCAGAAAATGCTTCGCCGTTTTTGGTTTCCTCTGCGCGGTAGCGGGTGTTCTGGAGAAGAACAACATCGCCATCCTTCATATTGGCAACTGCAGCCTTTGCGTTTTCGCCAACAACATTGTCATCAGCAGCAAATTTTACTTCTATGCCAAGCTTCTTAGAAAGGTCCTCAGCAACAGGTGCTAAAGAAAGCTCGGGTTTGGGCTCACCCTTGGGTTTGCCAAGGTGGGAGCAAAGAATAACCTTACCGCCATCAGCGATAAGCTTTTTAATTGTGGGGAGAGCGGCAACGATACGGTTGTCGTCGGTGATAACACCATTTTTAAGGGGCACGTTGAAGTCACAACGAACCAAAACTTTTTGACCTTTTACGTTAATGTCGTCAACGGTCTTTTTGTTTAAAGCGCTCATTTTAAGATTTCCTTTCTTTAGTTAAATTCTTAACATTCTTATTCTACCACATTTTTAGCATTTTTCAATACTAAAATGTAAAAAATTTACCATTTGTGGTTGTGCAACTGCCCCTTATTGAGCAACTCTGGGTAGCCCCACTGGCGAAGCACCTCATAAACCCCCACCGCCACCGAGTTTGAAAGGTTTAGGCTTCTGGCATCGTTAATCATAGGAATTCTTACACAGCGGTCACGGTTGCTGAGCAACAATTCCTCAGGCAAGCCTTTAGTTTCTTTGCCGAAAAAGAGGTATGCGTTATCGGGGTAGGAAACATCGGAATGGGTGTTTAGCGCCTTGGTTGTGAAAAAGAAAAATTCGCCCTTGTTTTTTGCAAAAAAGTCCTCTAAACTCTCATAATAAGTTATGTCTAGAAGATGCCAGTAATCCAGCCCTGCCCTTTTTAATTTCTTGTCATCAATGGTAAATCCCATGGGACCAACCAGATGCAGCCTTGCCCCTGTTGCGGCGCAGGTTCGCGCCACATTTCCTGTGTTTTGGGGGATTTCGGGTTCAACCATTACAATATTAAGTGTTGCCATAATTTTAGAATTCCTTTCAACTTTACAAATAACAAAATTTATGATAAAATATTTTTTGGTGATTTTAAAAATGAAAATGAACGAAACCATCTTAAAATATACTTTAAAAAGCGAAGAAAAATATAACATTCGCTATGCCAAAAAGGATGGCGCTCTTTACGGCGGTTTTAGGGTGGCTTACCTTGTAAGCTACATTTACGCCGCAGTTTTTGCTTTGATGGTGCTTTTGGGAATTTGGTTTAACGAGGAAATTTCTACAAACCTAAACACCGTTTACACCATTGGCGCATTTTTGGTGTTGGGACTTTTGGGCGCTGTTTTTAATGGCTTTAAAATTCCCCTGGGCACCGCCATTTGCAGCCTGCCTGTTAGTGTTTGGACTGTGATTTGTTTTGGAAAAATGCTAATAGACCCTGCAGGCATTTTAGGGTTTAACGGAAAATTTTATTGGGCGCATCTGCTGCCCATTTTAGTGGTGTTTGTAAGCGCCACAGCAATGCTCATAATTGACCTTCGGGCAAGGTATATGTTAAAGAAGGGTTATGAAAAAATTTCCAATCGGCTTTATGCTGAATATTCCGCCCACGCCGAAAATTTAAGCGAGGAAGAATGGGAACAGTTTCTTAAGACCTACGACCCAAGACCGAGCAAAAAGAACAAGGAAAACAAAAAAACCGAGGAATAGCTTCCTCGGTTTATATTATAAACTTTGGCGGTAAAATTGTAAATAATTTAAGGAAAAATTTATTTTCTTGACATATTTGTAAATTATATATATAATATTGAAATATGACTGTGTATATTGCACGGCAGTTCGATTGGTCACGGAAGGGTTCCGTTATTATAATTTTTAAGGAGTTCATTCACAATGGCTAAGGTAATCAAACTCACTCCCGATGGTCTTAAAAAGGTTCAGGAGGAGCTGGAAAACTTAAAAACAGTCGGTAGAGCCGAAATTGCCGAAAGAATTAAAATCGCCAGAGGTTATGGCGACCTTTCGGAAAACAGCGAATACGATGAGGCAAAAAACGAGCAGGCTAAAATTGAAGCCCGCATTGTTGACCTTGAGGTTATTCTCAATAACTATGAGCTTATTTCCGATTCCAAAGGCAGACCTAAATCGGTTCAGATTGGCTCAAAGGTTAAGGTTTTAGATATTGAATTTGAAGAGGAAATGGAATTCAAGGTTGTTGGCTCCTCTGAAGCTGACCCTGATAACGGCTTTATTTCCGATGAATCCCCCGTTGGTAAGGCGCTCATTGGTGCAAAGGTTGGAGATAAGGTTACCGTTGAAGTGAATTCAAATGAATTCGTTTACGAGGTTCTTTCCATTTCTAAATAAAAAATTTTTCTTAAAAAACAGCGCGAAGGATGTGAAGAAAAATGTCAGAAAACAACAATGTTAATGCTGAGGTTAATGTAAACGAGCTAATAAAGGTGCGCCGCGATAAACTTAGCCTATTAAAAGAGGCAGGCAATGACCCCTTTGTTATCACAAAGTTTGATTTTGATGCAAAGGCTCTTGATATTAAAGAGAACTTTGAGGAATACGAGGGCAAAACCGTTAAAATCGCAGGCCGCATTATGAGCCGCCGCATTATGGGCAAGGCAAGCTTTTGTAATATTCAGGATACCTCTGCTAATATTCAAAGCTATGTTCGCCGCGACGACGTTGGCGAGGAGCCTTATGCTCAGTTTAAAAAGATGGACATTGGCGACATTGTAGGTCTTGAGGGCTTTGTGTTTAAAACCCAGACAGGGGAAATTTCTATTCACGCACAAAGCATTAAATTGCTTTCAAAATCCCTTTTGCCCCTGCCCGAAAAGTTTCACGGCTTAAAAGATACCGACCTTCGTTATCGCCAGCGCTATGTTGACCTTATTGTTAATCCTGAGGTTAAGCGCAACTTTGTTATCCGTTCAAAGTTTATAAAATTTATGCGTGAATACCTTGATAATATGGATTATATCGAGGTTGAAACCCCTGTACTTAACACTATTGCAGGCGGTGCAACAGCAAGGCCTTTTATCACACATCATAATACTTTAGACCTCGATATGTATATGAGAATTGCCACCGAGCTTCCCTTAAAGCGCCTTATTGTTGGCGGAATGGACAGGGTTTATGAAATCGGTCGCATTTTCAGAAACGAGGGTATGGACCCCAAGCACAACCCCGAGTTTACTTCCATTGAGTTATATCAGGCCTATGCCGATTTCCACGATATGATGGACATTGCCGAAGGCATTATTTCAGGCGCCGCAAAGGAAATTTTAGGCACCTATGAAATGGAGTGGATGGGTGAAAAAATTGACCTCACCCCCGGCTGGCGCAGGCTCACAATGGTTGATGCCGTTAAGGAATATGTTGGCATTGATTTCGGCGCCATAACCGATGATGCCGAGGCAGTTGCCGCCGCAAAGGCAGTCGGCGTGGAGCTTGCCGACACAGCAGATAAAACCTGGGGCAACGCTCTTTATGCCTGCTTTGACCAGAGGGTTGAAGAAAAACTTATTCAGCCTACATTTATAACAATGTATCCCGTTGAGGTTTCCCCCTTAACAAAGGCATCGCCTTTAGACCCAAGACTCACCGAGCGTTTTGAACTTTTTGTTTGCCACAGCGAGCTTGCAAATGCCTACAGTGAGCTTAACGACCCCGATGTTCAGCGTGAGCGCTTTGAAAAGCAGCTTGAACTCAGGGACCGTGGTGATGATGAGGCCGAAATGCTGGATGAGGATTTCTTAACTGCGCTTCAATACGGTATGCCCCCCACAGGTGGTATGGGAATCGGTGTTGACAGAACGGTTATGCTGCTGACAAATTCCGACACCATTAGGGAAGTAATCCTGTTCCCCACAATGAAACCCGAAAGCAAATAAAAATTAAACGCCACCGAATTGCGGTGGCGTTTTTTATGTTTTGAATTATCGTTGCGGGAGGGGCGACCCCTCCCCTACAAAAGGACAATATATACTCCTTGTTTTATTTGCGGGTGGTTTTTACGATAGATTTGCGAATATTTATTGAGTGGTGCAGACAGAATGGAAGAAAGGGAAACAAAACACAAAAAGCGGTTATTATCCTTGCAAATTTTAAAATCTTATATATAATAAAAAGTAAAGTAGGATTTTTCCTCATATCTTTTTTAGAAAAGGAAGGTCAAAAATTATGAAACGAATATTTGTGTTACTGTTCGCGGTTGTTATGGTGATTTCACTTGGTGCCTGTAACAAAGATAATACCGCAAGTGATACCGATACAAGTAGTGATACAACTATAATAGAAACCAGCAGCGAAGCAACAGTCGAGAGCGAGCCCACCGAAAGCACGGTAACGAATAGCAGTTCTGAATCTTCAATACCCACTAATAGTTCAAGCGAGCCTACCGAAAGCAGTAAACCCGCAACATCAAGCACACCGAGTGCCTCCACACCTAGTGAAACAAAGTGCAATCACAAGATAAAATATACCTTTGATAATATTCCAAACACCTGGAGCCATTCCGGAGAGTGCACACTTTGTAAAGAGAAGTTTGACAAAAAAGTTGCCTGTGCAGATAAAAACAAAGACAATAAATGTGATGACTGTTCTGCAAAGATGGATTTTGGAACAGCATATCAAAATGCTAATTTTATAATCAGTTGGAGGAGTTTAAATTACTCTAACACACGATATGATGAAAATCCGGTTTTAACGGCAGAGACCGTATTTATGGAAACACGGTATAAAACAAAAGAAGCGGATGTTAAATTTAATTATTTCGGTGAAACATATTATTATTCTGCTGCTGAATTTGAAAAAACCGCAAAATCTTTATTCAATATTGACGATGCTAAAATCGCCGAAATGAGATTATTGCAACAAGAACGAATAAACGATGATGAAACAAGAGAGACCGTCACCGTTTATGACAGTGCAACCAAAACATACAGTTATATGCAAGGCAATTTTGGCGGTGGAGCAGGACCTGATTATCTTGGATACAAGAAAATCAGCGATACGGAATATGCCGTTTACATAAACGATACCAGTTACGATTATGTTAAGGTTATCAACTGCACCTATACCGATACCGTAAAAATCAGCGGTATTTATGCTATAAGTTCAGCGCCCACAGGCCTTACAAAGTTTAAATAAAAAAAATCCGACCGCTTTTAAAAACGGTCGGATAATTTTTTTAATAATTAGAATTCAAGCTTTTCCTCAATGTATTTTTTAAGGTCTGCAATGGGCAGTCTTACCTGCTCCATTGTGTCGCGGTCACGAACGGTTACACAGCCATCGGTTTCGCTTTCGAAATCGTAGGTAATGCAGAATGGTGTGCCGATTTCATCCTCACGGCGGTAACGCTTACCGATGGAGCCGGCATCATCATAATCTACCATAAAGTATTTTGAAAGTTCAGCGTAAACCTTGCCGGCGCCCTCGTTCAATTTCTTTGAAAGGGGCAAAACTGCTGCCTTAAATGGAGCAAGTGCGGGGTGGAGGCGAAGCACAACACGGGTATCGCCCTTTTCATCGGTTTCCTCATCATAAGCGTTGCAAAGGAATGCCAGCAGCACACGGTCAGCGCCTAGAGAGGGCTCGATAACATAGGGAACATACTTTTCATTTGTTTCGGGGTCAAAATATTCCATACCCTCGCCCGAATGGTTAGCGTGCTGGGTTAAATCATAGTCGGTGCGGTCGGCAACGCCCCATAATTCACCCCAGCCGAAGGGGAATAAGAACTCAAAGTCGGTTGTTGCTTTTGAATAGAAGCAAAGCTCATCCTTATCGTGGTCGCGAAGTCTAAGGCTTTCCTCATCCATACCGAGATTTAAGAGCCAATCGCGGCAGTAACCGCGCCAGAACTCGAACCATTCAAGGTCGGTGCCGGGTTTGCAGAAGAATTCAAGCTCCATCTGCTCAAACTCGCGGGTACGGAAGATAAAGTTACCGGGGGTGATTTCGTTTCTGAAGGATTTGCCGATTTGTGCCACACCAAAGGGAACCTTTTTGCGGGTTGTTCTGGCAATGTTTTTAAAGTTTACGAAAATACCCTGTGCTGTTTCGGGGCGGAGATACAGTGTAGAGGTGCTGTCCTCGGTAACGCCCTGGAAGGTTTTGAACATAAGGTTAAACTTTCTAATATCGGTGAAATCGTGTGAGCCGCAGTCGGGGCAGGCAATGCCGTGGTCCTTAATATACTGTGCCATTTCGGCATCGCTCATAGCGGCAGGGTTATCGGAAAGGCCGTTTGCGGCAACATAGTCCTCAATAAGCTTATCGGCTCTGTGCCTTGTTTTGCAGTTTTTGCAGTCCATAAGCGGGTCAGAAAAGCCGCCTAAATGACCCGAAGCCACCCAGGTTTCGGGGTTCATAATAATAGCGCTGTCAAGACCCACATTATAAGGGCATTCCTGAACAAACTTTTTCCACCAAGCCTTTTTAACATTGTTTTTAAGCTCAACACCCAAGGGGCCGTAGTCCCAGCTGTTTGCAAGGCCGCCGTAGATTTCACTGCCTGCATAAACAAAACCTCTGCCCTTAGCCAGAGTAACAATCGTTTCCATACTCTTTTCGCTGTTTTTCAATGTGTTTCTCTCCTTATAGGAATTGTTAATATAATAATATATGATACTAAAAATAGAATTTTTTGTCAACACCCACCTTTCTCTTTTTCCGCCCAAATAAAACATTGAAAAAGGGAGAAATTTGTTGTATTATGTATGTATAAACTTTTAAGGTGGTTATTTTATGAGAAGAGCTGACGGCAAAAGACTAAGGGATACCGACCCCATGTACACAGTTGCGCCATTTATTATGGACAAGCGTTATGATGCAATGAATATGATTACCATTGATATCCCGCTTGAACCCATGCAAAAATACATAAACGCAAAGCGTAAAGAGGGACACAACTTTTCCCACATGGCCCTTATCCTTGCGGCTTATTTAAGGACTGCGGCCGAATACCCTCAGCTTAACCGTTTTATAATGAACAAGCGAATTTACGCCCGCACCGAGTTCCCCGTTGGAATGGTTGTGCTAAAATCGGGTCAAACCGACAACGGCACCATGACAAAAATGTATTTTGAGTTTGAGGACACCCTTTTTGATGTCAACAACAAAATAAACCAGTTTGTTGAGGAAAACCGCCAAACCCCCGATGCCAACCCAACCGAAAAGCTCATTAAGGTGCTGCTTAACATTCCGGGGCTACTCCCTGTTGGCGTTGCCCTTTTTAAATGGATGGACCGCCATGGCCTGCTGCCGAAATCAATTATCAAGGCAAGCCCTTTCCACGCAAGCCTTGTAATTTCAAACCTTGCCAGCATTCGCACCAACCACATTTACCACCACTGCTATGAATTCGGCACAACAAGCGTGTTCTTTGCAATGGGTAATTCAAGGGAAGTGCCAAAGCGCAAGGGAAAAGAAATCCATTTTGAAAAATGTATGCCCATAGGTGTTGTTATGGATGAAAGAATTTGTTCGGGAAGCTATTTTGCAATTGCCTTCCGCCGCTTTAAATCCTACCTTGCCGACCCCTCAAAGCTGGAAACTCCCCCCACCGTTATAAATAAGGAATTTTAAGCGAATTGCCCTTGATTTCAGGGGTGCATTGGTATATAATAGGTATTGTAAATAAAAATTTTTTTGGAGGCAAAAAATTATGTTAGTTTCTGCAAAAGAAATGCTATCGAAAGCAAAAGCAGGCAAGTATGCCGTTGGTCAGTTCAACATTAACAACCTTGAATGGACCAAAGCAATTTTAAACACCGCTCAGGAGCTTAATTCCCCTGTTATCCTCGGCGTATCTGAGGGCGCAGGTAAATATATGTGCGGCTACAAAACCGTTGTAGGAATGGTTAAGGGTATGATTGAGGAACTGGGCATCACCGTTCCCGTTGCTCTCCACCTTGACCACGGCAGCTACGAAGGCGCAAAGGCTTGCATTGAGGCAGGCTTCTCCTCCGTTATGTTTGATGGCTCACACTATCCCATTGAGGAAAACATTGCCAAAACAAAGGAACTCGTTGCTATTTGTGATGAGCTCGGTCTTTCATTAGAGGCTGAGGTTGGCGCTATCGGCGGCGAGGAAGATGGCGTTATTGGTAACGGCGAGGTTGCCGACCCCAAAGAATGCAAAATGATTGCCGATTTAGGCGTTACAATGCTTGCTGCAGGTATTGGTAATATCCACGGTAAGTACCCCGAAAATTGGGCAGGTCTTTCCTTTGATACTCTCGATGCCATTCAGCAATTAACAGGAACAATGCCTTTAGTTCTCCACGGCGGCACAGGTATCCCTGCTGAGATGATTCAAAAGGCAATTTCTCTTGGCGTTTCCAAAATTAACGTTAACACCGAGTGCCAGCTTGCTTTCGCTGCTGCAACCAGAGAGTATGTTGAGGCAGGTAAGGATTTAAGCGGCAAGGGCTTTGACCCAAGAAAGCTTCTCACCCCCGGATACGAAGCAATTAAAGCCACCGTTAAAGAAAAGATGGAACTTTTCGGCTCTGTTGGCAAGGCTTAAACCAAATTTTAAAAAAATTAAAAGAGTGTGGGAAACCACACTCTTTTTTTGTTGACAAAAGAAAATTAAATAACGCCTTTTTTAAGCAAAATGTTGGCATAAAGTGCGCTTTCTCCTGTGGCGATAACAGCGTATGCTTTTTTTGCTCTTTCGTAAAATTCAAATCTGTCGATGTTTTCAAACTCGGCATCGGAATGGTTTTTGACAACAGCTTTATATTCATCCCAAATGGGCGTTTCCACCTTGTCGCCATCCATAACCTTCATAAGAAACAAAGGCTGTGCATAGGTGTCAAGGGGCATCAGTTCTAAAACAGCCTCCAAAACCTCGGTTGCGCCGTTACCGGTCATATATACAACACGCTGGCCTATGGCCGGGAAATTACCGTCAGCAATAACAAGTTCATCGCCGTGGCCCATTTCGCAAAGTATCTTTAATAACTCGGGGGGTATAATTTTAGGTACATTTTTTAACATAAACACAACTCCTTTTTGTAAAATAATTATACTATATAGTATTGTGCTTTAAATACAAAATTATAATAAAAGACTAACTATTAAATGTCAAGACCCAATTTCAGGTGATGCACAAAATGGCACTGCCGCAAAAACAGCGTTAAAAGAATTTCATCACTTTTGTTATGCTTTATTGGGTTAAGGCTTTAACACAAACTAAAAAGGAAGCACTGACTAAAAGGTCAGTGCTTCCTTTTTGGCAGGGGCTACAAAAAAGATAATTTTGCCATTTTTGCGTATGAATTCGAACTCTCGCAATAAATTCTAAATCATCCGCGAAGCGGATACCTTCACTTCTTCACTATTCACTATTACTTATTACCTAATCGACAAGTTTCGAGAGAGAAGAGTGAAAAGTGAAGAGTTAATAGTGAAAAAGTAAAATCGACAAGCTTCTATCGAAACTTGTCGATTTTTGGCAGGGGCAGAAGGACTTGAACCCTCGGCACGCGGTTTTGGAGACCGCTGCTCTACCAACTGAGCTATACCCCTAAATGTTATTATGAATGTTATATGTAAATCGCCTCGGGTTATGCCCTCTTGCGGTGCCCAAAGTTCATCTCGGCTCTTAACGCCTATGAACTTTGACCGCGGCGCTTCGTTTTGCTCGCTGTTTCGTCCACCAGACGCGCTCGCAACCTCACCCGGCACTTGTGTTTTGGAGACCGCTGCTCTTAGAGCTGAGCTATACCCCTAAATATAAGTTGTTCATTTGTTGGTGGGCCATCAGGGACTCGAACCCCGGACCGACCGGTTATGAGCCGGTTGCTCTAACCAACTGAGCTAATGGCCCAAATGAACATTACAATTATAACACGAATTTGAGTTTTGTCAATATTTATTTTGTAACACATCAATTATAATCCTCAAACATATTATAAACATTTTGCAAAGAAGAATTGATATTTTTAGGGATTTAGAGTATAATTGATATATTAAGCAAACACGAATAATCCGAACCTGATTTTAAAGGCTTAATTTTCGTCTTTGCATTGTTAAAATACTCGTTAATCCGTCAGGATTAACTGCGTTTTGTGCCTCGCACAGCCAAAAATTCAACTCTTTAAAATTCTGCGACCTAAAACGGGCAGAATTTCGGTGATTTTTGGTGCGGAAGAATCCGTCAGGCTAACGCCTACGGGTGATGTCAAACCGAAAAGTGCCGAAAGAATGCCGTTTTAGGCAGGTTCGGATTATTCGTGTTTGCTTAATGGTATTAATGTTTTAATTCGCAATATTTTGCGTTTATTATATAACATAATTGAACTAAATTCAATTATGTTTATGGCTGTAGATGTATTAGAAGAAGGTCTTTAGCGCCGTCACAATTGCGCTGTTTTAAATTCGGTTTTAAGCATTTCTAAAAATATTTCGGCGTGTTTTGAGAGAGGAGCGCTTTTGCTTCGATAGGCGTATGTTGTACGAGAATAATTGGCAATATTTTTAAGTAAAACGTTTTTTGAAAATTGCCCTTGCCAAGAGTGCGACGGCATAAGGCAAACTCCCAGTCCGGTTTCTACACATTTACGGACATAGTAAGGGTCGTCGCTGCGAATGGCAATACGTGGAGAAAAGCCAAGATTTGTGCATACTTCTTCAGTAATACGGTGTAAACTACTTCCGGGATTTGTGCATATAAATGGTGTGTCTTTTAACTCCAAGCTGTCAAGAGATTTTTTTGATGCCGACATAAAATCTTTGTGAACTGCCAATAAAATATCCTCTTTAATTAATTTTTCACGAACAAATGATGTTCCGATATGTTCTGTATCAGTTATAATAAAGTCAAAATCCTGTTGTTCGGGGGGAATCATATACCTTGTTACAATATTTACTTGAGGATATATTTGACTGAACTTTTCTACCGTTTGCATAACTATTCTACTGTTGATAAAAATGTTAATTGTTATCTTAGAATATGTATCGTCTTTAATAGTTCTTTTTGCATCCTCAAGCAAATTCAAACCTTCTCGAACTTTTTCATAAAATGCTTTCCCTTTTGAATTGAGTTTTACTCTGTTTGTTTGTCGAGTAAAGAGCTGGCATTTTAGTTCTGTTTCTAAACGTTTTATGCTTTGCGATACGGCAGATGGCGGCACTTTGTATTTTTCAGCAGTAGATGAAAAATTTTCTGTTTTTGCAGAATCGCAAAAATATTTTAACTGTAATAATTCCATTGACTTTCACCTCGTTTTTTATATTATATCACACAATACTATCACTTTCAAGTGATAGTATTATCACATATTTAATTATTTGCAGTGTTATACGTTTGTGATACAATAAAAGTACATATACGGCGGTTTTGTTTATCATTACAATCGCTTTGATTTACTGGTTAGTTAAAATCTATTTAAGCAGGTGACAAGTATGAATAAAATTAAGATTGGATGGAGTGAGGTTAGCCTCGTTCCTAACGGCAGAAAAGTAAACCTTGCAGGTCAATTTTACGAAAGAATTACCGATGAGGTTGAAACGCCTATAACATCTACGGCTATGGCTATCGAATGTGGTGACGATTGTGCGATTTTCTGTTCGTGTGACCTTGTTTCAACAAGCCATCATTTACTTGAATCGGTAAGAGAAAGACTTGTTAACATTGATGGTTTTCCTGTAGATAAGGTTATGATTAACTCCATTCATACGCACACAGCTCCCGATTACGGCAGAAGAGCTGATACTACTACCATGAGTGGTTCTGCTATCGGTGTTTTACAGTCGATTGTGCCGAGTTTAAAATATGAGAAGTTGGTGTCATACGAAGGTGATGACCTCTTAAAAGATGAAGAAGCTCACGTGTTTCTTGCTGACCGTATTGCCGAAGCTGCAAAACAAGCTTGGGAACATCGTAAAGAAGGAATGTATGCTCAAGGCTTTGGCAGAGCAGCTGTTGGCTTGTGCAGACGTGTTTGCTATACTGATGGTTCGGCTAAAATGTGGGGCGATACCGATACGGCAACATTCACCGAATTGGAGGCAGGAAATGATAGTGGCATAGAGATGCTTTTCACTTTTACTGCTGATAAGAAATTGACAGGCGTAGTTGCAAACGTGGCTTGTCCTGCACAAGTGCTTGAACACAGAAGCTTTATTTCTTCGGATTATTGGGGCAAAGTAAAAGCTTTTCTTCGCAAAGAATATGGTGAAGATATTTTTGTGCTTGGTCTTTGTTCTGCTGCAGGTGACCAGTGCCCTCGTGATTTAGTGCGTTGGGTAGAGCCTGAAACTCCTATTAACGACCCTAACATTATCAGAAATAATGTAGTGACCAAAAAAGCAGACCCGTCGATGTTTGATGTTAGTGGCTGCACACTTATAGGTAGACGAATTGCAAATGAAATTTTCTATGCTTTTGAGAGTCTTCGTGATGAGGATTATGTTGACTCTGCAAAGTTTGAGCATAAAAGAATAACCATTGATATGCCACTTCGTCGAGTAACACCAGCCGAAAAAGATGCAGCAATTAGCGCTATAGAGTCATTTGCCGAAAAGGTTGGAGACAGAACGATTGACTTTAAAGACAGCGCAAAGATGCATATACACGCAGGTGTTGTTTTGAGAAGTCAGTTGCAGGAAACGGTAGACGTAGTTCCTATTGAGGTACATATTATAAGACTTGGCGACATTGTGTTTGCTACTAATCCTTACGAGCTTTTCCTTGATTTTGGAAATCAAATTAAAGCAAGAAGCAAAGCATCACAAACTTTCCTTGTACAACTTTCTTGCGGAAACTATGGTTATCTTCCCACCAAAAAAGCTGAGCAGGGTAGTCATTATTCGGCTTATGTTTCAAGCGGAATGGCCGGCCATGCAGCAGGAGACTTGTTAGTTCGCACAACCGTTCAAAACATTAATGAGTTGATGAATAAATAAAATATAAAATAAGTAAACCGGAGCAGAAATTTCTGCTCCTGTTTTTGTTTTACCGAGAAAATCGAACTTAAATTAATCAACAATGTTTAATGGTTGACTTTAAGTGCTTTAATTTTCGTCTGAGTTCATAAAGCTTTTAGCAAATAATAATCCATCGCTATCGCTTGTTGCAATATAGAGGTCAGCCGCGATTTCTTCGGTTGTTCTCGCATCAGAGAACATGCTTGCATAATAGATTGTGCCTTTAAAATGCTGGGCGTTTCCGGTACGATTATCGCTACCAATTATAAATCCATCGAGTGCATTTTCGGGAAGCTCTGCCTCAAGAATAACGGTTTCTGTTAATTTGCCGTTAACGTAGAGGTATGCATTAAGACCATCAATAGTTAATGCAATATGAGTTAGCGAATCGGAGCGAATATCGGTTTTAAAGTTGTAGGTATACGCTACGCCGTTTACCTTGTAATAAAGTCGAGGTGTGCCGTTTGTGTATATCTCGAAGTTAATTTGGTCTTTTTCACTGCCATCGTAGTTACCTATAACAACACCGGCGCGGGTGAAGAAGTCTTTATCTAATTGAATCAGAGCTTCAAAGGTTTTAGGAGCAGAGGGCAGAGAAGTGTTAACCTTAAATCCGCCAATTTCAGTATCGGTTACAAGACCGGTGGCATTCTCGTATTTAATACTTTCTATAATGCTTGAAATAGCGGGTGATTTGTAGTAGTTAACTATTTTATCGCACACAAGACATACGGTATGGCTTATTCCACAGCCGTCCAAAGAAGCATTAAAATCGGTTATCGGGTCGCTTTCGTTGTGCCCAAAGAACTCGCAGACATTTTTGGCGAAGGTTGCAGAATAGAGAAGCGAGGGGTCGTTGTGATTTATTGAAGCCATATCATTCTTAATTGCGTTGGCAGACCTTACGTTGCTAAACAGGTTAACTGAATAAATTGTTCCTCTGAAATAAACAACATTACAGTAACGATCGTCACCGCCAATTTTGTAACCACTTGTTATTGTGGGTAAACCAAAAGGCAGTTCTTTAGTTTCCGTTTTTTCGCCGTTTACGTAAAGTGTAGCAAGTGTTCCGTCGACAGAAAGTGCGATGTGCACAGGCTTATCTGAACGTATATCGGTATTAAACAAGCAGTCGTATTTCTGTCCGTTATTGACGAGGAAGAGACGAACTCTACCATAAGTATAAATTTCAAAAGTAAGCTTATTAAGACTTGTTTCGTCGTATCTGCCGAGAATAACACCTGCACGCTCATCAAAATCTTTTGGCACATAAACTGTTGCTTCAAAGGTCTGGGCAGAAGCATTTAAATAATTGTTGATTGACACCGGTGTTTTAGCAGTAAACTCTCTTCCTATGATAGTAGAGTCAACGATTTTGTTTGTAATAACAGTTGAAGTAAAATTAGTAGATGAGATGAGGTTTTCTGCATCATTTGAGACATGAGATACATCAGCAAGAATTTCTTCGGCTGTTCTTACATCACTGAATAGGTTAACCGAGTAAATACCGCATTTAAAGTATGCAACGTTACCGCCTCGTGCGTCACCACCAATATAGTAGGGGTTTGTCAAGGTTGGCAAACCAAAAGGCAGTTCTTTTGTTTCTTTTTCTTTGCCGTTAACATAGAGTGTTGCAATAGTTCCGTTTACAGTTAATGCTATGTGTACAGGCTTATCGGAACGTATATCGGTGTCAAACAAGCAGTCGTATCTTTGACCGTTATTAACAAGGAAGAGACGAACTCGGCCTAAAGTGTAAATTTCAAAGGTAAGTTTGTTAAGGCTTGTTTCGTTATAATTTCCAAGAATAACGCCTACTCGTTCGTCAAAATCCTTAGGAACGTTGATTGTTGCTTCAAATGTTTGAGGTGTTGTAGGCAGAGTGCCGAGAATGTGCTTCTTAGTGTTGCTAAATGTTTCGGCATTAGCGCTTGAATCGTGCCAAACAGCGCTGTCGATAGCAAAATATCTTGAATAAATAACATTGCTTTCGTTTCCGCTTACCAAAATAATATCGTTCTTAATTTCTTCAGCTGTTCTCACAGAACTAAATAGGTTAACGGAGTAAACAGTTCCCTTAAAATACTGGGTGTTATTTGCTCGGTTATCGGAACCTATTTTCAAGTCTTTTAACACAGAAGGAAGTGCGCAGGTAAGTGTAGCGCTTTCTTTTGCAACACCATTTAAATAAACAGTAGCCACAAGACCGTCGACAACTACAGCGATATGAACAGGACCATCAGAACGTACATCTACATTAAAAATGCAGTCGTTAGTTTCACCATTGTTGGTAAAGTAGAGCCTGAGTTTGCCTTCTGAATGAACCTCTAAATTAAGGCGGTTAGTTCCGGTTTCGGTATAGTTTCCGAGAATGACGCCGCCTCGTTCGCCATAGTCTGTCGGAAGATGAATAACGGCTTCGATTGTTAATGGCGTTTTCGAAAGGCTTCCTAATTTAGTTTGCGAGGTTTGTGTAAAGGTTTTGCCGGAAGGAACGTATGAGATAGCAGACTCGGACTTGGCTGTGTAATATTTTGAAATCAGTAAGGAGTCTTCGTTTGCAGCAACAACTAGTTTATCTCTCTCTATTTCTTCAGCTGTTCTAACATCGTCAAACATATTAACGGAATATAATGTGCCCTTAAAGTAAACAACATTACAAGACCTTGCATCACCGCCGATTATATAATCGTTAGTCAAGGTTGGCAAGCCAAATGGTAATTCTTTGGTTTCGGTTTGCTTACCATTTACATATAGAGTTGCCAAGGTTCCATCAACAGTTAGCGCAACATGTACGGGTTTATCCGAACGCACGTCTGTGTCAAACAAGCAATCGTAACGTTCACCATTATTAACAAGGAATAGACGAACTCTGCCTAAAGTATAGATTTCAAAAGTAAGTTTGTTAAGACTTGTTTCATCATAGTTTCCTATAATAACACCTGCGCGTTCGTTGAATGTTTTTGGAACATTGATTACTGCTTCAAAGGTTTGTGGAGTTTTGTTTAATTTTAATCTTTGCTCGTTTTCAATGGTTGCCGAGAATGTGCGTCCTGTTGCATCTGCAAGATAGAGCGAAGATTCTTCTTGAGATACGGTATATTCTTGAGATTCGAGTAATATACCGCAAGCCAAACAATTTTTGTGTCTTACTCCGTTTTCTTTGGTGGTTGCTTTTTTATCAATAATCCAGTTGCCTTCACGATGAATGGTTTCAATGATATGAATTTTATCGCAGTTTAAGCAAGAATAATATTTATATCCATCAGCCAAAGTGTCAGGAATATATTCTTTTTCTTCACTGTAATCATAAGCGTGCTCAACGATACCTTTGGTGGTTTCATCGGCAATCGTAAAGAAAACACTGTTTTCATTACAGTCGGTTTCTTTTATTACTAATGCAAAATTTGACTGGTAATACATTGAACCGCTGTGGAAGTTCATCGAGTTGAGCAAGGTTACGTAATAACGTTGTCCGTTTTCAACATAAGAGAATTGTAAATCCTTATTATGTACCTCGCCAAACAACATTTCATTGAAAGATTTGTAGCCAATATCTACGCCTACTTCAAGGTCATCAAAGCTTGTTGCATCAAAGTGTTCCATTCTACCGTAAATCTTATTGTTTACATTACGGTTGTCATGGAATGCAGCGATAAGCATGCTTTCGATTTGTTTACCAAATGCAAAGCTTCCGTTATATTCTGCGGCGTTCCATGTAAATATAATGTAGTCTTCTGAGTTGTAAAGTTTACGCAAATATTTACAGTAGGGGTTTTGTACTTCATCCCAGGCAAGAATATCACCGCCCAAGGGAGTAAAATACAATTCAAATACGGCATCGTTTTCAGTGCCAAGATATATAATTTGTTCGTTTTCAGGAATTAGATTTCCGTTACCCGACAAAATGAGTTGTGCCTGCTCTGTTGAGAGGCGGTTGACAAGGTTTTGGAATTCATAGATGCCTTCCTGCTCTTTGTATTGAGTGATTAGTCTTAAGTAGTTGACAGCGGTTTTGTAAATTGCCTCGTGACCTGTAATGATGGTTGCAGTTTGCTGCTTCCAGTTGGCGTTTACACCTTTAGAGTTAATGCCGTCAAGGTTAGTACTGCTAGACCAAACAGCGTTGCGATGAACATTACCGTCTTTGTCAAGATAGTGTGATACTGCACACATTTTGGTGTGCATCATATCGGTACCACCTTTATTTTGCAAGGTCCAATCTATCTGGCAGAAGTTAAGGTAATCGCCAATAACACGATTTGAAACATAATTAGGGTCACACGGGTCATTTAGTTGTGAAGTGAAGTATTCATATAGTCCCATAGTGTTGGCGGTAAGTGGATATGCATCAATGTGACCGATAGCGGTTACGTGTATACCCATTTTTGCCGCTGATATTAGCAAATAAGAAATTCGTACAAAGCCATATTTATCATAGTTGGCATCTCCACCAAGCTGACGCATATAACCAAAGTAGCGACTGTTTCTATTTATATTAACAGCTGCTTCAATAGAGAAACGGTAGTAAGAGAGGTCTATATAGACTTCTTCTTCAGGATATGCCTTTTTGTAGCACATCGCTTGATAAATCAAAAGACCTGCGCCCACATTACAGTTATCGGCTGTGCCGTTGGTGGGGTATATAAAGGAGTCAACCATGACGTCTTGACCATTGATGTTAGGGAAGATGGTTACCTTTTTGCTCATAAGGTTGGAGGAGTTATCTAACTTAGGCAGTTTTGCATAGACGGTGTTAATGTCTTCGTCGCTCGAATTTTTTGCAAGGTTAAATACGTCATTAACAGATACCGGTTTTTTATTTGTAGAGGTAGAGTCATCAACGGTTCTTTTGCTTTCGTATTTAGGACAAGCAGGCACTGTTGCAGAAATGTAATTAACTGTCAATTTGTTGTAGATAGCAGCTGCCCAGTAGTCAGAATCCATAGTACCGGTATGGTTTTCATCGGTAAACCTGGACTTGTCTAAATTCAGAGTTGCACCGGCAGAGTTACCCCAAATGATAGGACCGCCGTTAGTAGCGGTATTGTTTGCTACTGTTACGTCAACAAGTGTAATTTCAGTATTAGTTGTAGTGTGGTACAAAAAGCCACCTTTGTTAGAAGCATTATTGCGTGCGACAACATTATAAATATTTGCAATTGCCTTATTTGAGGCATAAATTGCACCGCCGTATGCACCTTCGTTACCGGTAAATGTACAGCTGTGTAGTATACATGGGGTTAGGTTGGTATACAAGAATATACCACCACCATTACCACCGGCAGTATTACCAATAAATTCGCAGTTGTAGATATTTCCTGCTGCACCGGCATACAATGCGATACCACCGGCATTATTTTCGGCCGAGTTGGTTTTTATTTGGCTATTGTACATGTTTAATGTGCAGTTCTCACCGTAAATAAAGCCACCGCTTGCCTCTGTTGCGTTGTTGGTTGCTGTAATGGCATTAAGTGTGAGTTCTGCTTGCGAAATAAGGGCAATACCCGCACCGCTGCCGACAGAAGTGTTGTCTGTAAAGGTTGCCGTGTCGATTTCTACGATACCACCGGATATCTCGATAGCACCGCCATAGCCTTCAAGGGCGGAATTTTTTGTGAACGTTATATCCGTCATGTATGCGGTAGTGCCTGAAACGAAGTATATCGCACCACCTTGAGAAGCACTGTTTTTACTAAATTCAGTATTACTTGCGTTGAGAATACGTTTTTCTTCTGTTACGGTTTGTTTTGTAACATAGATAGCACCGCCAAGACCACCTGTTGAGTTGCCGGTAAAAGTACTGTCTTTAAGGGAAACTGAGGAGTTTTGGTCATAGCTACTGGAATAAGAAATGTACAGTGCGCCGGCCTGTGCTTGCGCGACATTGCTTGTAAACTTCGTAGAGGTTACGTCGAGGTTTACACTGTGGATAGAAATAGCACCGCCGTGTTTACCATTGTCTTCAATGAGGTTTTTGGTAAAGTCAGAATCAGAAATTTTTACGGTGGAAGTACCGCCGGCGTAAATGGCGCCGCCTTCTGATCTGGCCGTATTTTGTTTAAATGTAGAGTTGTCTATAGTTAAAGAGGATTTGCGTTCCACATAGATTGCGCCGCCGTAACTTGCAGCCGATGTAGAGGTCATAGAGGCAGCTATGTTAGAGGTAAAAGTACAATCGGTAATGGTTGCAATGCCACCATTTGCAAACTCTGCATTGGTTGAGTAAATTGATACTGCTCCACCCAATGTAGCCTGGTTATTTTTAAACGTACAATTTGTAAACTCGTTGTAACGTGTTATGTAGGTTTCGCTGGAATTAGCGGTGTATACGGCACCGCCTTTACTTTTAGCGGTATTGTTGGTAAAAATGGTATCTCGTGCGGTTAATTGACCATAAGAACTGATAGCACCGCCGTTGCTATCGGATGTGTTTGCATCAAAGGTGGTATTTCCGTAAATAACTAACGCACACAACGCGGAAGAACAAATAGCACCGCCGTTACTGGTAGACGAGTTGTTTTGGAATAATACAGTTGCGGCATCTGATTTTGAAGAGCCGATGTATGTGTGGCTAGTGGCGGTATTAGGTGAATAAATCACGCCGCCGCTAACTGTGGCAACGTTGCCAATAAAGTTACCACCGGAGATATTTAAAATGCTGTAATTATAAATTATACCACCACGAGCAGCTTGGTTGTTTTCAAAGGTTCCGCCGTGGATATATACATTACTGTAGTTATAGATTAAACCACCGATAGTACAGTTACGGGTTTCTTCGGAAGAAGAGTCTTCTTCGTTAATAAGATTGTCTTTGTATATACCGCCGTAAATGTTGAGCGAACCACTTGCAACAACCGCCAAAGCACCGCCAATTCGGTTGGGGCGGGGGAGTTTGTATGCTTCGTTGTAAGTACGTTCATTATCAGTTTTATGGGAATTAATGGCGGTTACGTTGGTGTGAAGGTATACTTGACTGCTATAACATATAAACAGTATTGAACCATTAACAGGAACAGTCATGTTATCCTTGTTACCATCGATAATCAAAAGGTTTTCTTTTGTAGACTGGGGATTGCCTAAAGTTAGTTTAGCGTTGCCACCTAACAGAAGCGCACTTTTGCCCTCTGCATTTTGACCAACCACAAACATATCACCGCCAAAACCGGGTGCTCTGGTTAGTTTCCTCGGAAGAGTTGAGAAAATTGTGGTGTTGCCGGTAATGTAGAAGGTGCGGTCTACCTCAATATCAACAATGATACGGATATAAGGTGCGCCAGAGTTGATGGCATTTTCTAATTGTGTGGCTGTGCTGACATCTACGGCATCTGCCATATTGTCATAAGTCTCTTCTTGATAGTCAAGCCATTTAGGGATTTCTTCGTTGCATTCGCGCACTTTTAGGCTGTTTACAATAGCAGTGTTCCAATATGCGCTATCAAGTGTGCCCGTGTAATCGGAATCGGTATATTTAGTTTTATCTAAATACAATATTGCACCCGTAGAGTTACCCCATATGATATTACCACCATCGGTGGCGGTGTTACCTGACAAGTTAATACCAACCATTGTGATAGTTGTTCCGGTTGTGGTTTCGTAAAAGAAACCACCCTTAACAGCAGAGTTATTTGTAGCGGTGGTGTTGTAAAATTTTGCAATCGTTTTGTTGGATGCATAGATAGCACCACCGTAATTTCCGCTATTTTCGGTGAAGGTACAAGAATGAACAAGAACCTCGGCAGTATTTGTATAAAGGAATAATGCACCGCCGTTTCCAGAGGAACCTGAGTGATTGTTTTTAAATTCTGTTGCGTAGATGTTGGAAGTACTGCCGGCGTATAAGGCCATACCACCACCATTACTTATAGAGGAGTTGTTTTCAATGTTGCTACGGTAGAGGTTCATTGTAGCAGTATTGCTATAAATAAAACCACCGACTTTAGCGCTGTTGCTATTTGCAGTAAGTTTGTTCAGCATAGCAGTTGAAGATGAGTATAATGCTATACCGCCACCGTTAGAATCGGCAGAGTTTTCAGTTAAGGTGCACGATTCCATAGTAAGATAGCTTCCGGTTGAGTAGATAGCACCGCCGTTAGCACCTGAGTTATCGTTAAAGGTTACAATTTGTATTAAAGCAACCGCACCATTGTGCAGGTATAATACGCCGCCGTTGTTGGCAGAAGTGTTGGAGTTGAAGGTACAACCAACTATATTAAGGTCGGTTTCAACCTCTCTGGAGTTGTGGCCTGAAATGTATAGTACGCCACCGTTCTTTGAGGCGGTGTTTTCATTAAAGGTACTGTCACTAATGTTTAATATTGCGTTATAGGCAATAATAACACCGCCTGAAGTGGCATTGTTGTTTGTAAAAGTGGCATTTTGGATAGAGATTTTGTTGTTACCGTAAATAACGCCACCGTGTTCTACAGCAGAGTTGCCGGTAAATGTGACGTTACTTTTTACTACGTCGTTGTGGGTGCCGATATTTAAAATAGCGCTTGTGCTGTTGGGCATGTAAACGACACCGCCAAGATCAGAGGCGTAATTGTTTTTAATATCGGCTTTATAAATGTTTGTAGTTCGATAGCAGTAGAAAACGCCACCACGAGCAGCGTAGTTGTTTTCGAATGTGCCACCATAAACATTAAGATATCCGAAGTTGTAGATAACACCGCCTTGGGTGGAGATTTGACCTTCTTCGGTAGATGAGTCGATAATGTCATTGACAGCGTTGTTGAGGAACTTGCCGCCGTAAATATTCATTGAAGCTTTCGAGGTAATGATGGCTACTGCACCACCGATACGGCTTACATAAGATACGCCGTAAGCTTCGGTTAGGGTTTTTTCGTTGCCAACCTTTTTGTTGTTTTTAATTGTAACATTTTCATAGATGTCAACTTGAGAGTTACATACAACGAAAATTACAGAGCCGGTCACATCGACGGTCATGTTGTCACGGTTACCATCGATGGTAAGTAGATTTTGTTGTGTTGATTCGGGGTCGCCAAGAGTAAGTATTACGGAATTTTCGCAAAGTGTTCCGTCACTGTGCTCGCCTACTACAAATATATCTCCGCTAAAGCCGGGTGCCCTTGTAAGAGTGTGTGCATTTACAGAGTAGATTGTAGTTTTACGATAAATATAGAAGGTTCGGTCTATCTGGAAATCTGCTGTGATTCTTAAAAGGGTTTTACCTTCTGCAAGTGCGTTTTCCAATTCGTCGGCATTTGCGATGTTGGTGGGATTTACGGGCAATTCCGGCACGACTTCGGCACCGTTATAACCGATATAATTAGGAATTTCAATAACTACATGATTAACTTTAAGTTTGTTATAGATAGCAGTTGCCCAATATGCATCATCTAAAGTGCCAACATATTCTTTGTCAATGTATAAAGACTTGTCAAGATTTAATATGGCGCCGGTAGAGTTACCCCAAATGATAGGGCCGCCTGTTGTAGCGGTGTTGCCTTCAAGTATTAAACTGGCAAGGTTGATTTTGGTATTGGTTGTGGTGTGGTACAGAAAGCCGCCTTTTTCGGCTGTGTTGTACTTTGCGGTAGAGTTAAACAGGTCTATAACCGAACGGGAAGAAGCATAAATTGAGCCGCCGCAGTTAGCCGTGTTATAAGTATAAGTACAACTGTGCAGTTCGAGAGATGTTTTTGCTGTGTAACCATCGGTGTATGCAAAAATCGCACCGCCATTACCGTTGGCAACATTTTTGTTGAAGGCGGTAGCATAAACACCACCGGATGCTTCTGTGAATAAATACAATGCACCACCGTCACCGGTAGCGGTGTTTTCTTCAAGTTTACTGTTGTAAATATGTAGAGTGGATTTTTCGCAATATGCAAAACCACCTTTGGAAGCTTTGTTGCCGGAAGTTGTAATCTCATTAAGCTTAATAGAAGATTCTTCCAAGGCTGCAATCGCACCGCCGTTGGTAGAACAACTGTTTTGGCTGAATGTACCACCGTCAATGTCTATATGACCATTTTTTAGATATATGGCAGCACCGCTTTTGCTGGCGGTGTTTAAAGTAAAGTTTACGTTTTCCATGTAGGCAGATGCATTCGAGCTCATATAAATTGCGCCGCCTGATGATGCAGCTTGGTTGCTTTTAAATGCAGTGCTTACAACGGTAAGTTCGAGCGAGTCTTTGCCGTTTTCTTCTGTATAATAGATAGCGGCACCATTGCTTTTAGCGGTGTTTTCTTCAAAAAAGCTGTTGCTGATTGTCAACACCATAGAAAATGCCGCGATAGCACCACCGCTTGAGGAAAGGGATTGATTTTCAACAAAATAGGTGTTTTGAACATCTAAAATATTGCGTGCATATATAGCGCCGCCGTAGCTGGACGCTGTGTTGTTTGTAAAGTATACACGGCTTTCACCATAGGGGCTTTCGCCACCAATATAAAGGCGTGCACCGGTACTGTTAGGCATGTAAATTGCACCGCCAAGAGAAGAAGCGGTGTTGTTTTTAATATCGGCCTTGTAAATGTTGGCTACACGGTATATATAGAACACACCGCCACGTCCGGCATAGTTGTTTTCAAAAGTGCCGTCGTATACATTTAAAAGACCAAAACTATATATAGCACCACCTTGGGTGGAGATTTGACCTTCTTCGGTAGATGTGTCGGTGATATCGTTGATAGCATTGTTTGAGTATGTACCACCATAGATATTCATTGAAGCCTTGGCGGTTATAATGGCAACTGCGCCACCGATATAGTTTGGATAAGAAACGCCGTATGCTTCGTTAAGTGTTTTATTATTGCCAACTTTTTTGTTGTTTTTAATTGTAACGTTCTCGTAGAGGTCAGCTTGTGAGTTACATACAACAAAAATCACCGAGCCGGTAACGTCAACGGTCATGTTATCGCGATTACCATCGATGGTTAAAAGGTCCTTGTCGGAAGATTCGGTATGACCCAATGTTAAGGTCACAGGTTCTTCACACATAGTACCATCTTCATATTCGCCGACAACAAAGATGTCCCCGCCAAAGCCGGGATCACGAGTTAGCGTACGCGGTTGAGTTGAAAAGATAACGGTATTGCTGACCACATAAAAGGTTTGGTCCAGAACAAAATCTGCTTCAATGCAGATTGCCCCGAACTTTTGCTTCAAGGCGGCAGTAAGCTGACTGCTGTCTGAGACGTATACCGTATTTGCGTAGATGTCAGTCGTATCGTCTTCGGCATCATCGTCGTCGGGCAAGACGACTTCGTCTTGAACCTCGTCGGTAATAATATCTGCTGTTTGTGCCCAGACAGTAAGAGGAACTGTTGAGAACAGCATCGCCATAATTAACATTATAGCCGATAGTTTGATGAAAATTGTTTTTTCCATGCTGTTTCCTTTCCGATATGTAGTGCATATCTGCAAAAATTATACAATATATATAATATATATTATTATATCATAATTATATTTGGATAACAAGCACAAAATGGAAATTGACACATTAAATGGAAACAGGATTTTGACCTATGTAAAGCAAAAAAACGGAGTAGATTTTCTACTTTGTTTTTACATTTATATTTATAATTTTTTACTTTTTAATTTCCTGGTCTAAACTATCAAATTCAGGGGTTGAAAAGAATTCCCCTTAAAGTTGTTTCCAAGCCATCGCAAAACTTTTTAATTGTAGTTATAGATATATCACGTCTGGTTGTGTCTATCATGCTATAAGCAGTTGAGGGGGGTAACTCCGGATATATTAGCCAATTCGTATATTTTTATATTCTTTTCTTCACATAAAAACTTAAACCTATTCGCAACAACATCTTTGACGTTCATTTATTTTACCTTGTGTGGTTTGTTATATCGTATTTAATCTCAAAAGTAAATTCGTGCAGTATAAATCTCCTCAAAATACAGATAATAAGAACCACACGGTGTGTCCAAAATTGGAAATTTTGGACACCTGAGTGAACCTTGTTACTCGCGTTCGCTCGTAATATACAACACAATTTGTAAATTTTGTGTTGTAGGGGCGATTTATGAATCGCCCGTCAAATTCTTCACGAAACCCAAACGGGCGATTCGTGAATCGCCCCTACAAAATGTGATAAGGAGATTGATTTATATATGAAAGCAACAGGTATTGTGAGAAGAATAGAGGCTTGTGTTATAATAACACAAAAGTGCGAAAAAGCCTTATAAATACTGGGGGTTCGGGAGTTTTTTGATGAAAAATTTTTGACGAAAAACAGCACATTTTGACCTATACATAGCAAAAGCGAGGTGAAATTCACCTCGCTTTTGTTTAATGCTTTAGTTTATTCTTCTATCAATCTAATCGCAGAGGGTGCGGTCTTAGTAGCGATGTTGTTTATATAATATGCTAGAATTTCCATTCTGTTTTCAACTCTGGCCAATGAATGTCCCCCCTTGGTTAAGAGGGCGATTAACCGCATTTCTTCGATTACTTCATTTGAATATCCAGCGTATTCTTCTTCAACAACATTTGCTTTAGCAGAAAAGAAAACCGAAAGTTTATCATCAATTTCTTTTAGGCGCTTTAGCTTGTTTTCGGCATCTGTGCTAAAATCAACATAATTCAGTCCAGCTAACAGCAATAAGTATTTAAGAAACCTTTTTCTAGTATTAGTTAATACGGATTTTTCTATGGATAATATACTGTTGATTTGAGATACCATAGTGTTTGTGCGATCTAAACCCGATGTAGGTGTGTCAGCTTTAGCAGCATAACCTTGAATCGATTTATCTGTTGTTCCGAAAGAAATTTTTCCGTCAAACAATCCTATAATGCTATAAAATATTTTGTCAAATTCTGCACGATTGTCCACAAATCCGATTGTATCGAGAAAAAGGTTTTTGTGTGCAATACTTTCGAGAAAATACTCAAGATTTGTTGCTGGCATAGAGTTTATAATTTCGCCTGCTCTTAACCTTTCTTGATTCTGCAGAAATCTGAAATATTCGCGTACTTGATGGTCGCTAGCATCAGCGATGTATGTCATAGGAATATTATATGAACCTATATTACCTTGAATTATAGTGGGCAAATCGCTAAATTTAAGTCGTACGTTGCCTTTATTCGAAAGTTTTCTAACAAGCTTATCAACACTTTCGTCTTTAACATTGGCTTGTTCATAATAATCTTTAATTACTTCAATTATTTTCTTTGACCATTCACTTTTAATTATGTATTGATTGGTCGCAAAATCACGGATAGTAGTTAATCTTTGCTGACCATCAACAACTTCTGATCTAGCACCTTTTGCGTTTGGCGCGTTTAGCACACGTACACTGATATTTCCTGTGGGATAGTTTTTGATAACACTATAGATTAACTTGTCCTTAAAGTCATCTTTCCAAACATATCCGCGTTGATAAGACGGCTGAAGGTCAAGTCCACCGAAGTTCACGGTGTTGATATCATTAAGTACGGTTGTTACAGGAATAGATGAGTTGGAAAATCTCATTTGCTCTAACATAGTATTGCTCCTTTTTTATTAATCTGTATCTGTATTATAACACAAAAAACAAAAAAGTCAAGTAGATTCTAATAGAATCTTAAATGTTGACTATAAAATATTTAAGATTCTATAAAAATTAAACCAAACACATATGTAACGAAAGCGGAGTGGATTTCCACTCCGCTTTCACGTTTTTATATTATTTGAGCAACGCTTTAAAATCTTCTCGTTCTCTAATTGGGTTAAAGCAGTGGTTGTTGGTGAGTGCAGCTCTGAAGCCGTCAAGAGGGGTTTCGATAGCATCGCTTGCTAGTTTTTCACCGCTCACCAAGTTAAATAATGGTGCGGTGTATTGGTAGTTGCTTTGTTTTGAGAATATTGTATCCTGTTCGGCGTGGTATCTTGCTTTTGCAAGTTCTTTTATGGCTTCATCATATTTCTTTTCACCACAAAGGAAAAATGCTTTATCAATTAAATTATAGGTTAATATATTGTTGTGGAATTGAAAATTCTTATCGGGGAAAAGAATGTATATAATTTGCTCAATAGCGTTGCAAACGTCTAAGGTTTTATAACCAAACTGAAGCGAAGAAATAAAACGCATTAGTTTTTGTTCTGAAAGTGTTTGACAATGTTTTCTTTTTTCCATACCCTCAAGACACCAAACAAGCAACTCATTTCTTTTGTCTTCATCTTCTTCGGTTAAAGCATATTTTTTAGCTGTTTCTAAATCACCTTTCCAATGATAAGATAAAACTATTCCGTGTAGAGCGCTATCATGCAGTTTTTGCGAAGGGTTGTTTTCTAAAACAATTTTATAATGTTTAATAGCACTATCGATTAGTCTATTAAACTCTTCCTCATTGTTTTCGTCTATCGTTCCACGCCTTTCAAAAGCTATATAATATTCTGCCGAAGCAAGCCATTCAGTATATTCCATATTTCCGGGATATTCTGCCACGGCTTTTACCGCGATTTGATAATTCTTCTCCTTGTCATCATGCTTCCAATATTCAAAGCAAGCTGTATCGAACTCCGCTTTTCGCAGGTCTTTTTTATATGTGTCCATACCAAGCAAAAAGTCGGTTGTTACATTAAATAAATTAGCAAGTGGCGGCAAAAGTGAAATATCGGGCATTGCGGAATTCGTTTCCCAACGGCTGACTGCTTGTGGCGAAATATTAAGAAGTTCCGCAAGTTTTTCTTGGGTCATATCATTTTTAATTCGCAAATCTTTTATAGTTTTTCCAAATGTCATAAACTCATTTCTCCTTTAAGTTTTTTGACCGGTCTGATTATATTATAGCAAAAATAATTTGTATTTCCACCTCTCGTTAGTTGAGAGAATATAAATTCAAAATTGAGTTTTAAAGTCAGTATAAATTCCCACAAACAACAAATAATAGTATCACGATTTGAAATTTAAGGAGAAATGTATATATGAAAGCAACTGGAATAGTTCGTAGAATCGACGACCTTGGTCGTGTGGTTATTCCGAAAGAGATTAGGCGAGTTTTACGCATTCGCGATGGAGACCCCTCACATACAACATTGACACTTGATGAAAAGTTTATGTTTGCCATCAATCGTTTCCACGAAAGATGTATAGGAAAATAGTATATAACAAAGAGATAAACGGAGTGATTTTCACTCCGTTTTATTTTTTCCAAACAGAGTTTTTTCGTACACTTTCTTGGTCTTTTGCCTGATAAATGGCAAGTGAGTTTCCATAACCGATAACAATTCTTTGATTTTAATGTTTCCCACTAAAATTACATTTTCATCGTGGTTTATATGTGTCCAAGCCGCAGTTGTAAGAACTTCTGTGTTTCCAAGTTTGACCTTGCTACGAAACTTTTCTTCTTTCTGTCCTTTTTCTACAAGATAGTCCAAATCGTGAACATTCATATCTCTTAAATTTTTCAAATCTTCCCAAGGTGCAATTTTATCAATATCGTTAAGAACAGATTGCAAAGAATTGTCCTTTTCTCTTTGAAGCTCTATGTTTAATTTTTGCAAATCTTCTACGGCATTATGAATTGCCGTAATTAAAAACATTCTGTCAGCAACAAACATACTGTTTTTTTCGCAGTTATCCCAAGGTGTTCCACCGTGCGATGTATTTAACACATCAAAAAATCGGTCTGCTTGAATAAAAACAGCATTCCACCATTGGCAAACTTTTTGAGAGAGTATAAATAGTTGTGTATTTGTCATTTGATGTTTTTTTACATCCTTGTGCATTTCATACCATCCTATCAGTTTATTTATTCGATTTCATTATAACATAAAAGAACTAATAAATAAACCGTACTTGTGATATATCTGGTGTTTATCTACTGGTTTCTTGGATAGCAATTAAACCTAATTGTTTTGTTGTATTCTCAATAAAGGATTTTGCACTTTCAAGAACTGTTTCATATTCTGTTAATGCTTGTTCGATGTTTTCTAACTGTCTGCTTCTTAATATCGCCGATATATCGTTACTCTGGTTCATAACTTGCCTTGCACTTTCTTTTAACGATTTATTAGCAAGCTGTAGTTTTTCAATTTCGTTATCATAATGGATATTTCCTATTGCCATAAATAAGGCAACAAATAACTTGAATATCTTTACGATGAAAAAGTCGGAACCATCTGTAATATCATAAATCAAATCTTCCAGTCGCTTTTTATTTAAGTGTGATGTTTCTCTTGCCTTTTTTATTTCTTCCCATAACATTTTCTTATTTTCACGATATGCTGTAAAAAAGGAAGCTGTAAAACTGTTGTAATCTTGCCAACATTCAGCAAGAATTTTTTTGTTCAGGTTTTTCTGCTGTTCATAGACAATCAAATCTTGTTTGAGTGATAAATTTTCTATATGTTCGGAAAACGATTCTTCTATTCCGTTGGAACGTAAATAGTTTATAAATTCATCTTGATACCTTATCAGTTCATCTGCTTGACCGCTTATGAGTTTATGGTCTGCCTTTGCCTTTTCTTGTTCTTGGCGTAAAATGTATTCTTCTTTTGCCAAATGTTTTTTTGGTGTCTTGTGCTTACCTTGGACAATGGTTATCTGGTGCTTTCGGGCAATTTCCGACAAGGTTTGTCTTTCCTGATATTGAAAGGCGATTGTTCCAGAATCGCCACGCTCCCCAGTTGTCAAACCTTGTTGCTTGAAAGCACCATTTTCGCTAACTCTAACTGGCAAACCACGTCCTTTTTCATTAGTCCAAGGTATGTAGCAAATATGCAAATGTGGAACAGAGTTTAGCTCATCTCGATGACAGATAGCATTAAAAACGAACAAATTGGGATTGCGGTGGGAAAAATCTTTCATATATTCATCAAGCACAGCAAGGGAAAGATTTTCACAGTTGCCACCGTTTTTGAAAGCTGAATCATAAATATCACAGTTGGCGATTGAAACTATCAGTTCAAAATACGGTTTGGGGTATCGTGATTTTATCATAGCAAGCTCTTTGGAACTTGCACCACGGGATTTTGCTTCTTGTAACTTTTGTTCGCCTTTTTCGTATTGCTCGGTAATGTGTTTGAGATAGTCGCTTATTCGCCTTGATGGCTTTTTACCAGCATTATATTCTTCAAGAGCTTTATCAAAAAAATGATATGCTTCTTCCAAATCCATATCCACATAATGTATATTCAAACATTCTCTTTCTTTACAAGCGTGTGGAACGGCGATAGTTCTTCGGTTATGAGCGATACTGGAAGATGAGCAAGTTCCCTTATGAACGCTGGCGGTTAATTCGTATGCCATAAATAGCACTCCTTTCATTTTTTCTAAAATAAGTATGCGAGATATTTTTTTATTACAAAGTCTGCGGACTTTATAATAACCCAATATTATGAGCGTCCCAGATGAACATTCGCAAATTACGAATGTTCGTGTGACACTCATATTGGGCTACTACGTAGATTTACTTTCGCACAGTACATTTCTCAATTTCAAAACCTTTTTCACATTCTTATATTAAGCGAATAAGCAATATAGCGAAAGGAGTTAAGAATATGAAAAAACTGGTTGATGTTCGTTGCTATGTAACACCAGAAATAAAAAAGCAAATCAAGTATTATGCTTTGTTAAGTAATATGTCTGTTAGTCGCTGGTTGCAAAATTTAATTGAAGATGATTTGGCAACTACCCAACACGAATTAAATATTGAAGCTGTACTTAATAACGAACTGCAAGAAATTTTATTAAAATTGAGCAATAGTGCGAATTTGCCTACCGCCGAACGTGAGAAACTCAAAAAGCGAAAAAATGAAATTAAAACTTTAATGAAAGGAGTTAAGAAAAATGGAAAAGAAGAACAATCTTAAAGAAGTTAAAATCTATCTGGATGCAGATATGAAAGAAAGATTACAAGCGATTGCAAGTGAACAAGGAAAACCATTTAGAACATTCATCGTTGATACTCTTGTTCAGGTTTATGACACAGCATACCTTGAAAAAGAATTGTTACGCTTGAAAAGAGAAAGTTCATTATTTATGTC
>JAZPYE010000008.1:0-136286 GCA_045544035.1 Acutalibacteraceae bacterium
ATAACAAGTTCACCCTTGTTCATAACAAGCAGTTTATCGGTTATCTGCGCCATATCCTCCATACTGTGGGATATTATGATAACCGTGGCACCTGTGGCTTCACGGTAATTATGAATAATATCAATGACATCCTGTCTGCCCTGTGGGTCAAGCCCTGCAGTCGGTTCGTCAAAAACTATAATCTGTGGATTCATAGCCATTACGCCTGCAATAGCAACTCTGCGCTTTTCACCACCCGATAAATCAAAGGGAGAAACATCTAAAAGTTCATCCTTTAAACCAACCGCCCTTGCAGCACTGATAACACTCCCAGTGAGTTCATCACCTGTAATTCCCATGTTCTTAGGGCCAAAGGCAATGTCCTCTTTAGCGGTTTCCTCAAAAAGCTGATATTCGGGATACTGAAAAACAAGGCCAACCTTTTCACGGATTTTTTTAATTTTAGTACCCTTTTCCCAAATATCTTGGCCCTCAAAAAGCACCTTGCCTGAGGTTGGAGTTAAAAGTCCGTTTAAATGCTGTACAAGGGTAGATTTTCCCGAACCTGTGTGACCGATAATGCCGATTATCTCGCCCTGTTCAATTTTTAAATTAATGTTACTTATTGCTGCCGTGGGGCTTGGTAGCCCACCGGAATAAGAATAGGATAAATCCATGACTTCTATGATAGACAAGTGATTTTCCTCCTCCCATTCTAAAACTTAAAAAATTTATTTTAATGCCGCCGCAATTTGCGCCGCGCATTCCTCCACCGAAATACCATCGGTGTTAACATTAACGCCGTTTTGTTTAAGTCTATAAAGCAGTTCGCTGGTTTGCGGCACGGCAAGGCCGATTTTTTTAAGAAAATCAATTTCGACAAAAACCTTTTTGGGCTCATCATCCAGCACAATGGCGCCATCGTTCATAACAACGGCGCGGTTGGCATTTTCGGCCTCCTCCATAAAGTGGGTTATTAAAACAACCGTAATGCCAAACTCACGATTAAGTCTCAAAAGGGTCTCCATAACCTCCTGCCTGCCCATTGGGTCAAGCATTGCGGTGGGCTCATCAAGCACAATACATTCGGGGCTCATTGCAATAATTCCTGCAATAGCAACCCTTTGCTTTTGCCCGCCTGAAAGCTGGTGTGGCGATTTAAATCTATGGTCATACATACCCACAGCCTTTAGCGCCTCATCAACCCTCATTCTGATTTCATCAGAGGGGACGCCTAAATTTTCAGGGCCAAAAGCAACATCATCCTCAACGACCGAGGCCACAATTTGATTATCGGGATTTTGAAAAACAAGACCCACACGGCGCCTTATTTCAAATTCATTTTTTGCCTCAAGGGTAGATAGACCATCAACGGTTATGTCCCCCTTAGTCGGCTTATAAAGACCGTTTAATAGTTTTGCGAGGGTGGATTTTCCCGAACCATTATGACCGATAATAACCGTAAAGCTACCACGCTCAATTTCTAAATTAAAATCCTCAAGCACCTGCTTTTTGTTATCAGCATCGGTGTATTCATAAGACACACCCTTAACGCAAATAATGTTATCCTTCATAATTACCTTTCCCAAATGGTAGTGTTTCCGCAGGGCAGCACAATGTCCTTTGCAGTAACCTTAAGACCGATTTCATCGGTGTAAACCTTGCCACAAAGATTTTTAGCAACACAGTTTTTAACCATATAGTTTAGAATTGTTGCCGAAAGACCGCCTGTGTAAGAATTCAAAAAGAAAAATAACGGATTATCACTTAAAAGCTTTCCCGTTTCGGTTAAAAGCTCCTCAATTTGTTGTTCAAGCTTCCAAACCTCGCCGTTAGGCCCCCTGCCGTAAGACGGCGGGTCCATAATAATGGCATCATAGTGGTTGCCGCGGCGAATTTCACGCTTTACAAACTTAAGGCAGTCATCAACAAGCCATCTGACCTCTTTATCGGCAAGACCTGATGCCACAGCGTTTTCCTTTGCCCATTGCACCATGCCCTTTGAGGCATCAACGTGTGTCACCGAAGCACCTGCGCTTAAGCAGGCAACAGTGGCGCCACCCGTGTAGGCAAAAAGATTTAAGACCTTAATGGGTCTATTAGCATTTTTAATAAGTTCATAAGCCTTTGCCCAGTTAACCGCCTGCTCAGGGAAAAGCCCTGTGTGCTTAAAGCCCATTGGTTTTAGGCGAAAGGTTAAATCACCATATTTAATGCTCCAAACATCGGGCACCTTTTTTAAAGGCTCCCAGTATCCCCCACCGGTGTTTGTTCTGTGATAAACAGCGTGGGCGTTGTTCCAGCGCTTGTCCGCTCTATCACCGCTCCAAATAATTTGTGGATCGGGGCGGATAAGGATAATATCTCCCCAGCGTTCAAGGCGCTGGCCCGAATCGGCATCGAGCAGCTCGTAATCAAAAAAATCGTTTACAAATCGCATTGAATTCTTGTGTCCTTTTCTTTGTTTGCGGTGTTTTCACTAAACGGAATGCCAAGATGTGCATAAGCAAGGCTTGTAGCACAGCGGCCTCGGGGCGTTCTTGTTAAAAAGCCGATTTGCATAAGGTAAGGCTCGTAAACATCTTCAAGCGTTATGCTTTCTTCCCCAATTGCAGCGGCAAGGGTGTCAAGGCCAACGGGGCCGCCGCCATAGACATTTATAATTGTTGTAAGCATACGGCGGTCAAAATCATCAAGGCCAAGCTCATCAATTTCAAATCTTGCAAGCGCCGTTCTTGAAACCTCTTCGGTGATGGCGCCGTTAAACTGAATTTGAGCAATATCACGAACCCGCTTTAAAAGGCGGTTGGCAATTCTCGGTGTGCCACGGGAACGGGATGCAATTTCTAAAGCGCCCTCATCATCAATGGGAATTTCCAGAATTCTTGCCGAACGCTTAATGATTTCGGCAAGCTCCTCAGGGGTATAAAGGTCAAGGCGCAAAAGAACGCCGAAACGGTCGCGCAGAGGTGCTGAAAGCTGACCCGAACGGGTTGTTGCGCCAACAAGGGTAAAGTGAGGCACATCAAGGCGAATTGACCTAGCCGAAGGGCCTTTACCAATTATGATATCAAGAGAAAAATCCTCCATTGCGGGGTAAAGAATTTCCTCAACATTTCTGGGCAGGCGGTGGATTTCATCAATAAAAAGAACATCGCCCTCGTTTAAATTTGTAAGAATAGCTACAAGGTCACCCTGCTTTTCGATTGCCGGGCCGGAGGTCACGCGGAAATTAACACCCATCTCCTTGGCAATGATGCCCGAAAGGGTGGTTTTACCAAGACCGGGAGGGCCGTAAAGCAGAACATGGTCAAGGCTTTCATTTCGCATTTTGGCAGCCTTAATATAAATATTAAGATTTTCCTTGGCCTTGCTTTGACCGATGTACTCATCCAGTGTTTTGGGGCGCAGGGTTATTTCGGTGTCATCATCCATTCCTGAAAATTCAGGAGAAACCACACGGTTTTCAAAATCAAAATCTTCAAGCATTTAGGGTCACCTACCTTTTTGAAAGTTGTTTTAATGCCAGCTTTATAAGCTGCTGTGTGTCTAAACTTGCATCAAGCGTGCTTACGGCTGAAAATGCCTCGCTGCTTGAAAATCCTAGAGATACAAGTGCGGCAACCGCCTCTTTAACAGCGCTTAATTCCCCTCCCTGGGCAGGGGCTGAAAGGCTTGCTCCACGAAGGTCGGTGCTCTTGCCGAACTTGTCTTTGAGTTCAAGAATAATTCTCTGGGCACTTTTTGGTCCAAGGCCTGAAACTGTGGACAATCCCTTAGCATCGCCGCTAATAATTAGCAGCGTAATTCTATCGGGGGTAAACTCCGAAAGAATAGCAAGGGCTGTTTTGGGGCCGATTCCACTAACCGAGGTCAGCATTTTAAACATTTCAAGCTCCTCTACAGTTAAAAAACCAAAAAGGGTTATGGAATCCTCTTTAACAGCCATAAAGGTTGTGAGAAAAACATCTTGTCCAATGGGGGGAAGCTTTGATAATGTGTTGCTTGTGACAAGGCATCTGAGCCCCACACCGCCGCATTCCACAACGGCAGAGGAAGAATCGGTGTAAACAAGTTTTCCGTTTAAAGATGCAATCATTTTTTCTTTGCCTCCCTAACAAGTTTTGCATAGGTTGTTGATGCTGAATAAGCGTGGCAGATAGCCAGAGCCAGAGCATCAGCGGTATCATCAGGCTTTGGAACCTCGCTAAGCCCTAAAAACTGCTTTGTAAGCTCCATAACCTGCCGCTTTTCTGCCCTGCCATAGCCAGTGACTGCCTGCTTTACCTGAAGCGGTGTATATTCAAAAACGGGCACGCCGTTTTGCCTGGCGGCGAGAACGATAACTCCCCTCGCCTGCGCCACATCAATGGCGGTTGTGGTGTTGGTGTTAAAAAAAAGCTTTTCAATAGCTACCGCATCGGGCTTTGCCTTTTGGAACAGTGTAAAAGCATCGGTGTATATGCTCTCTAGGCGCTCATCAAAATCGGTGTGCGCAGGGGTGGTAATGGCGCCGTATTTTAGGGTTGTGAAACGATTCTGGTTATATTCAATAACACCCCAGCCAACAATAGCATAACCGGGGTCAATGCCCACAATTCTCAAACAAAGCACCACCTTTTTGCTTTAGGGTAGAGCGAATAATCCGAACTCGCCTCAAAGTGGCTTATTTCGGCGCTTTTTACCCATTTCATTCTTGTAAGGCGTCAGCCTTACTGCGCCTGTACTGAATAAAAATCACTCGAAATCTTCTCTCTTTGAGGTCAAAGATTTTTAAAAGAGCGAATTTTGTTCAGATGCGGCACAAAACGCAGTTAATCCTTACGGATTAACGAGTATTTTAACAACGTATGAGCGAAAATCCGCCTTTTAAAAACGGAGTTTGGATTATTCGCTCTACCCTAGACATAAAAATACTTATATATTATATCATAATTTTTATATAAGAGCAACATTTTTAAGAGAAAATTTGCCTTTAATAAATATAAAAAGCAGCCTCGTTAATAAGACTGCTTTTTTATATGCTCATAAAGCTTTTCGCAACCGAGGATAACATCGTTTTTTGTCGCCTCAAAGTCCCCTGTATACCAAGGGTCGGCAACATCGCGGGGAGTTTTGGTTAAGGATAAAAGCATAAAAATTTTATTATCCCTATCCTCGGGGATTATATATTTAATATTGCGCATATTGTTTCTATCCATACAAACAATATAATTGAATTCGGCATAATCCTCTTTAGTCACCTGTCGTGCCCTTTTGCTAGAGCAATCAATCCCCATTGCGCTTAAAATGCGTTTTACGGGCGGATAAACTCCGTTTCCGATTTCTTCTCTTGAGGTTGCGGCAGAGGCGATTAAAAACTCCTTCTCCTCCCCTTTTCTTCTAACCAAATCCTTCATTAAAAACTCTGCCATAGGGCTTCGACAAATGTTGCCGTGGCAAACAAAAAGTATTTTAACCATAAAAACCTCTCAAAACTTAAATTTCTTAATCAGTATTAAACAAATCTTCAGTTTTGTCAATGGAAAATTCACATTTTCCCTTGTAAATTTTAAAAAATGGGTGTATCATTTAATAAAGAATAGGAGGCATAGAAAATGTCTAACATTTGGCATGATATTTCACCCAAAAGAATTAACCCCGAGGATTTTGTTTGTGTTATTGAAATTCCCAAGGGAAGCAATAAAAAATATGAGCTTGATAAAGAAACCGGCCTTTTAAGTCTTGACCGCATTCTTTATACCTCAACCCACTATCCCGCAAACTATGGCTTTATCCCCCGCACCTATGGTGATGACCAGGACCCTCTTGATGTTCTGCTTTTATGCTCACAGTCAATTGAGCCCATGACCTTGGTGCGAGCATATCCCATCGGAATGATTTCCATGATGGACAATGGAAGAAACGATGAAAAAATTATCGCAATTCCCTTTAGCGACCCCACCTACAATCACTACACAAGCATCGACCAGCTCCCTGCCCACATTTTTGATGAAATGCGCCACTTCTTCACCGTTTATAAAAACCTTGAAAACAAGGACACAGCGGTTAAAGAGGTTTGCGGCAGAGATGATGCCATTGAGGTTATTAAAGCCGCTATTGACAGTTATATCGATAATTTCTGCAAATAGGTTTAAAAAATCAAGGCGCTCTTCAGAGAAGAGCGCCTTTTTTATTCCTGTTCAAGGATATTCTTAAGCGCGTTGTTAACGTGTAAAACCGAAAGCTGTTCAGCCTTCTTATCATCGCGCTGCAAAACGGCATTCATAATACCCTTGTGCTCGGTTATGGTTTTTTCAACCCTTCCCTTACTTTGCATAGATTTTTCTCGGTAACGAACTCCATAATCGTGAAGCTCATCTAAAATATGCTTTAAAATTCGGTTATGGCAAATCTCATAAAGGCATTGATGAAACTTTCCATCTAAATCGCGAAGCTTTTTATCATCGCCGCGACTAAAATAGAATTCGGTTAATTCAACAATTTCTTTAAGCCGGGCAAGTTCTTCATCGCTGGCATTTTTGGCAGCGTGAGCCGCCGCAACGCCTTCAATAAGCGACCTTATTTCATAAATGTTTTTAATATCATCAATTAAAATGTTTTGAACAACTGCGCCCTTGTTTGGAACAATTTTAACAAGACCGCCCAGCTCCAACTGCCTTAAAGCCTCTCTAACGGGTGTTCGGCTGACATTTAGCTCTTTTCCAACGCTGTTTTCGGTTATAGAGCTTCCGTTTTCATAATTACCCGAAAGAATTTGCTCTTTGAGATAGTCATAAACCCTGTTTGTCAGATTAACACTTTCGCTAACCATAATTATAATCTCTCAATTGTTTCAAGAATATAGTTTGCAAACTCCTCACCTGTTGCGCCGTCGCTTCTTCCTGTCATAACAAGCTTTTTCTCAGTCTGACCGCAAATTTCAAGTGCGGTAGAAAGTTTTTCAGCCTTTTCGGCATAACCAATGTGGGAAAGTAACATTGCGGCGGCACGAATAACGCTTGAGGGGTCGGCATAAATTGCTCTGCCCTCTTTAACCATTCTAGGTGCGGAGCCGTGGATGGCCTCAAACATACAGTATTTCTTACCAAGGTTTGAGCTGCCTGCGGTGCCAACACCGCCCTGAAGCTCAGCGGCTTCATCGGTGATAATATCGCCATAAAGGTTGGGAAGCACTATAACCTGGAAATCTCTACGGCGCTTTTCATCAACCAGCTTTGCTGTCATAATGTCAATGTACCACTCATCAAAGGTGATTTCGGGATATTCCGCAGCAACTCTTCTACAGCACTCAAGGAATTTACCATCGGTAGTTTTAATAACATTGGCTTTTGTAACGGCAGTAACCCTTGTTTTTCCATTCTTGCGGGCAAAATCAAAGGCGGCGCGGGCAATTCGGTCAGTTCCCTGAGAGGTAATAACCTTAAAATCAAAGGCCATATCCTCGGTGACATTTACGCCCTGGCTGCCAAGAGCATATTCACCCTCGGTGTTCTCACGAAAGAAGGTCCAGTCGATGCCCTGTTCGGGGATTTTAACGGGGCGAACATTGGCAAAAAGGTCAAGTTCCTTTCTCATTGCCACATTAGCACTTTCAATATTGGGCCAGGGGTCGCCCTTTTGGGGTGTGGTTGTAGGGCCCTTTAAAATAACATCGCACTTTTTAAGCTCGGCTAAAACATCATCGGGAATGGGCTTGTTTTTGGCAACGCGGTTTTCAATGGTTAAGCCCTCAATTGTGCGGATTTCAATTTTTCCTGTCTTAATATCATCGGCAAGCAAAACCTCAAGCACCTTTTGAGCGTGACCTGTTATCATAGGGCCGATGCCATCGCCGCCAACAACGCCAATAACGATTTTAGGGAGTTTTGTATAATCTACAAAATCGCCCTCGTTTTTAAGGCGTTCAACGCGGTCGGCCTGCTGTTTTAAAATTGCCTCAAATTTTGCAAGTGTTTCTTTAAAATCGTACATTTTAGTCTATCCTTTCATCTTTATGGAGTTAATCTTACCGCCTGCTAAAAGAACCTCACGCTCTTTATCGGTAAGCTCAATTATCATGTTAATTTCTTTTCCGTTAACTTTGACAGTAACCTTACCTGATTTTACCTGCTCTACGGCATTTTCAATAACAATTTTATCATCGGCTGAAATTGTATCATAGTCTGCAGGGTTTGCAAAAACAAGTGGCAAAATGCCTGAATTGATAAGGTTTGCTTTATGAATTCTTGCAAAGCTCTTTGCAAGCACCGCCTTAACACCAAGATAGAGAGGCACAAGCGCTGCGTGCTCACGGCTGGAGCCCTGACCGTAATTTTCACCGCCCACGATAAAACCGCCGCCGTTTGCCTTGGCACGTGCCGGGAATTCGGGGTCGCAGGGGGTCAAGCAATAATCCGACAAATGCGGAATATTTGAACGGAAAGGAAGCAGCTTTGCGTTTGAGGGCATAATGTGGTCGGTAGTAATGTTATCCTCAACCTTAATAAGGGCAATTCCTTCAATTTTTTCGGGTGTAGCCACATTAACGGGGAAAGGCTTAATGTTGGGACCCTTAATTACCTCAACCTCATCGGGGGTTTTGCTGGGGGAGACAATCATATTATCGTTAATTTCGAATTTTTCGGGCATTTGAACGCTCAAATCCACCTTATCAGCATAGGTCCTGGGGTCGGTCAAAAAGCCTTCCAAAGCGCTTACAGCAGCAGTTTCGGGGCTTACAATGTAAACACCTGCCGAGGTTGTGCCGCAACGACCCTTAAAATTTCGGTTAATTGTACGAAGGGAAACAGCATCACTTGCGGGGGCTTGACCCATACCAATGCAGGGACCGCAACCCGATTCGAGAATTCTAGCACCCGCATCAATCATATCGGCAAGGGCGCCGTTTCTTGCAATCATATTAAGCACCTGCTTTGAGCCGGGAGCAATAACAAGGCTAACATGTGCAGGAACGGTTTTGCCCTTTAAAATGCGGGCAACCTTCATCATATCAAGATAAGAACTGTTGGTGCAGCTGCCAATCATAACCTGGTCAACCTTAACACCCTTAACTTCCTTAACCTTTTTAACATTGTCGGGGCTGTGAGGAAGCGCTGTAAGAGGCTCAAGGCTCGACAAATCAACGGTGATTTCTTCATCATAAACCGCATCGGCATCGGCGCAAAGTTGGGTGAAATCCTTTTCTCTATCCTGCGCTTTAAGGAAGGAAAGAGTTGTTTCATCGGTGGGGAAAATTGAGGTTGTAGCGCCTAACTCTGCACCCATATTAGTAATAGTTGCTCGCTCGGGAACGCTTAAGGTTTTAACTCCTTCGCCGCAATATTCAATAACCTTGCCAACGCCGCCCTTAACGCTCAAAACGCGAAGCACTTCTAAAATAACATCCTTTGCGGTTACGAAAGGCTTTAATTGTCCTGTGAGTTCAACCTTTAAAACCTTGGGCATATTCATATAGTAGGTTCCGCCGCCCATTGCAACGGCAACATCAAGACCGCCTGCGCCCATTGCAAGCATACCGATACCGCCGCCCGTAGGTGTGTGGCTGTCAGAGCCCAAAAGGGTTTGACCCGGAATACCAAAGCGCTCCAAATGCACCTGGTGGCAAATGCCGTTGCCGGGTTTTGAAAAGTAAATTCCGTGCTTATCGGCAACGGTTTGGATATACTTATGGTCATCAGCATTTTCAAAGCTTTGCTGAAGCATATTGTGGTCAATGTAAGCAACCGAGCGAAGGGTTTTAACCTGGCCGATTTCCATTGCCTCAAGCTGTAAATAAGCCATTGTGCCGGTGGAATCCTGGGTTAGGGTTTGGTCAATTTTAATACCAATTTGTTCCCCTGCTATCATCTCACCCTCAACCAAGTGGCTTTTAATGATTTTTTGTGTTAAATTCATTCCCATTTTTTGTACCTCTTAACCTGGAATCTTTTTGCCTTATGCGGCATCATGTATAATTGTATACAATTATACAATTTATGTCAATAGTAAAATCATATAAAAAAAGAAAAACGGCAAAGCAATGCTTTGCCGTTTTAAACAATTCACAATTAGTTGGTGATAGTAAGCTCGGTGTCCTTGTCAAAGAGGTGAATCTTTTCAGTTTCAAGAGCAATCTTAATCTTGTCACCGGGGCGTGCGGTGGAGTTGGGGCTAACGCGTGCGTTAATGGTCTGACCTTCGCAGTTCATGTAAAGGTAGGTTTCAGCACCCATAAGCTCGGTAACTTCAACATCTGCCTCAACGATGCCATCGGGGTTAGCCTCTATAAGAGCGGGCTCATCGTGAACATCCTCAGGGCGGATACCCATAATAACTTCCTTATCAATGTAGGGCTTGAGGCAATCCTTCTTGTTCTTAGACTCAGGAAGAGCAATGCGGTATTTGATACCTGCGCGGGTCTTGGTGTCTTCAGAACCGAATTCAACAAAATATTTTCCGTCTTCCTCTAAGAGTTTGCACTCGATGAAGTTCATCTGTGGAGAGCCGATGAAGCCTGCAACGAAGAGGTTGCAAGGATATTTGTAAAGATTGTTAGGTGTGTCAACCTGCTGGATAAGACCACTCTTCATAACAACGATACGGGTACCCATTGTCATAGCTTCGGTCTGGTCGTGGGTAACATAAATAAATGTTGTTCCAAGACGCTGGTGGAGCTTAGAAATCTCGGTACGCATTTGTGCACGAAGCTTAGCATCAAGGTTTGAAAGAGGCTCATCAAGTAAGAATACCTTAGGCTCACGAACAATGGCACGACCTAAAGCTACACGCTGGCGCTGACCACCGGACAAAGCCTTGGGCTTACGCTCGAGAAGATGCTCAATGTCAAGAATGCGAGCAGCCTCTTCAACGCGGCGCTTGATTTCCTCTTTAGGAGTTTTGCGAAGTTTAAGACCGAATGCCATGTTGTCAAAAACGGTCATGTGGGGATAAAGAGCATAGTTCTGGAAAACCATTGCGATGTCACGGTCTTTGGGAGCAACATCGTTAACCAGGCGGTCGCCAATGTAAATTTCACCTTCGGAAATTTCTTCAAGACCTGCAACCATACGAAGGGTTGTAGACTTACCGCAACCGGAAGGACCAACGAGAATGATGAATTCCTTATCCTTGATTTCAAGGTTGAAATCAGAAACAGCGATAACGCCGCCAGGATACTTTTTGTATACATTTTTAAGTGATAAACTTGCCATGTAAATTTAACCTCCTATGACAAATAAAAATCCATATAATATTATAACAAACCAAAACCGGAATTACTATAATTAAGATTAGCCAAAGTTTTTTTTTGATTTTGTTTAAAATGTCCAACTCTTATTAAAAAATTGCGAATTATTGCCTGTTATAGCGTTTTTTCAACATCATCAGCGCTCATAAGAACACATTTGCCGCTTTCAAGTTTTTCGGGTAAACGAAGGTTTCCTATCTGCTCTCTGTGCAGCTCGTTAACGCCAAGGCCGAAAACACCAAACATTCTTTTGACCTCGTGATATTTACCATCAAAGAGGGTAAGTCGCGCAATGTTGCTTTCTAAAATTTCAAGGCTTGCGGGGCGGCATTTGGTGCCATCTGCAAGGACAACTCCCTTTTTAAATTCAGATATAAGTTCTTCTTTCAGCTCACCATCGAGAGTAGCAATATACACCTTTCCCGTTTTATTTTTCGGTGAAATTATTTTGTGGGCATATTCCCCATCGTTGGTTATTATGATAAGTCCTGTTGTGTCCTTATCAAGCCTGCCAACAGGAAACAGTTTTTGTCTTTTAAGGTTTTCGGGCACAAGGTCAACCACCGTTTTGCGGTTTTTATCGTTTGATGCGCTTAAAATTCCCTTAGGTTTATTAAGCATTATATAAACAAATTCGTTGTAGCCAATGGTTTGTCCCTTGAGCTTAACCTCACTGCTTTTGGGATCGATTTTTTCATCTGCCGTTTTAACAACCCTGCCGTTAACGGTGACCTCTCCCTTTTTTATAAAGCGTTTAATTTCGCTGCGGGAAATGTTTGTCACATTTGAAAGCATTCTATCAATTCTTATTGTTTCCATTTAAATTTTCCTTATTTTTTTGGAGTGGTTTTATTCCGCCTGTTTCGGCACCGAAAATATGGCCGCCGATTATTTTACCCTCAGCAACAATCAATGTAACTTTGTTATCAAAATCATCTTTATATTCATAAATTTGTACCGAATTACCCTTGTAATCAGTTAAGGGAAACCCAGATTTCGCCTGAAGCGATAAATATTTCTCATATTCATCGCCATAGCTGTTTGGTACAACAGTTTCTTTAAAAGAAGCGGGAGTTTCGGATACTTTATAGCCTAAAGATAAAAGATAATTTACACGGTTTTCATTTGTGTCGCCATCCCTTATTTCGGGAATAAGGGTCGTTTTAAGTGTGCCCAAAAGCAAAAAAGCAAGCACAACCGCACAAATTATTGCAATAAAGCCATTACGGCTAAGCATAAAATAAACCTTCAAAAACCGCCACCTCTTAAATCAAAATTATGATAAAAAGCAGCGGTTTATGATAAAATTAATCAATAAGTGCAACACAGTGGGCGCTAATACCCTCAAGGTTCCCTGTAAAGCCAAGTTTTTCCTCGGTGGTTGCTTTAACATTTACGCAGGTAGTATCAATCTCCAAATCCTCGGCAATGTTCACCCTCATTTGCTCTATAAATGGGGCAAGCTTTGGCTTTTGAGCAATAACGGTTGCATCAAGGTTAATAACTTTATGGCCCTTTTCTTTAAGGAGTGAGCAAACCTGTCTTAAAAGAATTCGGCTGTCAATGTTTAAAAAGTCATCACTAGTGTCGGGGAAATGCCGTCCAATGTCACCCAGCGCCGCAGCACCCAAAAGCGCATCACAAACGGCGTGAATAAGCACATCGGCATCGGAATGCCCAAGAAGCCCCAAATTGAAAGGAATTTCAACACCGCCTAAAATAAGTTTGCGGTTTTCGGTTAAACGGTGAACATCATAGCCGTGTCCAATTCTCATAAGGTCTCCCCTCCCTCTTTAAGATACTCCTCTGCTACCTTTAAATCCTCTCTTGTGGTGATTTTAATGTTCTTATAATCACCCTCGGTAACAAAGGTTTTAATGCCAATGCTTTCCATTATGGAAGCATCATCGGTGAAATTTGCAGTGTCGGCGTTAGACAGTGCCTCGGCATAATCACAAACTCTAACCCCTTGGGGCGTTTGAACACTTATAAGTCGGTCGCGATTAAGGGTTTTAATAACAAAGCCATCATCACCGATTTCCTTAATGGTGTCTTTTGCTTTAACTGCGCAAACAACGCACTTGTTTTCTTTGAGTGCACCTACAACACCCTCTATAACGCGCTGACTAACAAGGGGTCTTGCGCCATCGTGAATAAGGACATTTTGCGCATTCTTATCAACTGCCGAAAGGCCGTTTTTAACCGACTCTTGTCGGTTGCTTCCGCCTTCAACAATATCGGTAACTTTAGAAATGCCATATTCATCAACGAGAAGCTGAAGCCTTAAAATATCCTCGCTTTTAGTAACAAGAATAATATTGCTGATTAACGGACTTTTTTCAAAGGCACGCAGGGTGTGAACAACAACAGGGGCGCCGCAAAGGGGTTCAAACATCTTTGAAATACCCTGCATACGGCTAGAGGTTCCTGCCGCTGCAATAATAACAGGCACAGCATCTTCCCTTACCGATTCCAAAATGGGCGCAAATTCAATTTCAGATTTTAAGTCAACCATAAAATCACCGTTTTAATAGTATTAAAAAAGGGCGCACCGTGGTACGCCCTTTAAAAATGCAGTAAAATTATTCTTCGTCCTCGCAGTCGCAGTCACAGCAATCACAATCACAGCCATCGAAGTCAAACTCAAGGTCAGTACCGCAGTTGGGGCAGGTAATTCCCTCTTCTTCAAGCATTTCGCCGTCAAGATAGATAATGTCATTGCACTTGGGGCACTCAACCTCATAAAGGTCGTCATCCTCACAGTCACAGCAATCGCAGTCACAGTCGCAATCGTCTTCATCTTCATAAATTAAATCTTCAACAGCAGAAAGGTCCTCATCAACGGCATCAACCTGCTCGCAAAGCTCGGCATAATCCTCTTCAATGCAGTCGATTTCTTCGGAAATGTCACCGAGCAAATCAATGATTGCGTTTAAAATTTTGCCTTCTTTAGTATCGTTTTCAAGGCCAAGGCCTTCAGCGAGGCCCTTTATATAAGAAACTTTTTCACCGATAGTCATTGTTATTTACCTCCAAATTTTTCTTATGCGCGCTCCATATATTCACCGGTACGGGTATCAATACGGATCTTATCGCCTTCGTTAATGAACAGGGGCACACGGATTTCAGCACCTGTTTCAAGTGTTGCAGGCTTTGTTGCATTTGTTGCGGTGTCACCCTTAAAGCCGGGGTCGGTCTCGGTGATTTCAAGTTCAACAAATGTGGGGGGTTCAACGCCGAACACTTTGCCCTTGTAGGAAAGAATTTTGCAAACCATATTTTCCTTAACAAACTTGAAGTTGTCGCCAAGGTCATCAGCGCCAACGGGAATAAGCTCATAGGATTCGGGGTCCATAAAATAGTAAAGGCCCTCATCGTTGTAGGAATACTCCATATCCTTTCTCTCAACAAAAGCAGTGGGATATTTTTCATTGGGGTTGAAGGTGCGCTCAAGAACGGTACCCTCGATTACATTACGGATTTTAGCACGAACGAAAGCTGCGCCTTTACCCGGTTTAACGTGTTGAAATTCAATAATCTGATAAACCTTACCATCCATTTCGAAGGTTACACCATTTCTAAAATCGCCAGCACTTACCATAATTTAATTCCTCCAAATTTTTATGCCTGTGCAGAAAACACTGTTTACTGCAAAATATTACCTGTAAATTATAAAATATTTATTAAACTTTGTCAATAGTTAAAGTTTGATTAAATCACGCATTGCGCTGACTGCAAGAAGGTAACTTGATGCACCGAAGCCCGCAATAACTCCCTTGCAAACGGGGCTTATAACCGAGGTGTGCCTAAACTCCTCACGAGCGTGAACATTTGACATATGCACCTCAATGAAAGGCTTGTCAACCGAAGCAATTGCATCTCTTATTGCATAACTATAGTGTGTGTAGGCACCTGCATTTATAATACAGCCTGCATAACCCATTTGCACACTTTGAATTTTATCAATAATTTCTCCCTCGCAATTTGACTGAAAGAAATCGCAGGTAAGCTTCATAGCACTGGCATAGCTTTGGATATTTGAATTAATATCACTGAGGGTTTTGCTGCCATAAATTGTGGGCTCACGAAGACCCAACATATTAAGGTTAGGACCGTTGATTACAAGGATTTTTGAATTAATCATTTTCATTACACAGCCTTTCATAATATTTTTTCATTTGGCGCGCATCCTCGGCCTGAGTTCCATCGGATTCGCAGATTATCGTGGGTGAACAGTTTTTCTTTAAAATCAGTTCAACAACGGGTTCAAAATTGGGGCCGAAAACATTGTCCTCAAAGGTAAGGTGTTTTTTCTCCCCGCCCACCGTATACTCAATTTTTGAAAAATGGGAGTGGAAGGTTTTAAGCCTGTCATAGCCCAAGCGGTTTTCAATTTCCGAAAAGATCTTTTCGAAATCGGAAAAATCCTTAAGGGAGCCGCCTGTGCGGGCATTTAGGTGACCGAAATCAATGCAAGGAATAAGCCTTTCATCAAGTTCGCAAAGGGTCAAAACCTCGTTTAAATCGCCAAGCTGGTTTATTTTACCCATTGTTTCGGGACAAATGTGGATATTGCCAAGACCATTTTCATCAAGTGCTGAAATGGCCTTTTTCATGGTATCACAGGCAAGTTCCAAAGCATATTCACGGCTGATTTTGCCACAGGAGCCTGTGTGAACCACAATACGGTCGCCACCCATTGCGTTAACTGCTGCCGCGCTGTCTAAAATATATTTAATTGAATTAAGGCGCTTTTCCTCCTCAACCGAGGACATTGAAATGTAATAAGGGGCGTGAAGGGATAGAGCAATGTCCTTTTCCCTTGCAAGTTTACCGAGAGCCGCAGCCTTATCAAGGCCAATGTTAACACCTCTGCCACACTGGTATTCAAAGGCATTAAGTTCCATTTTAACTATATATTCCGGAACCTGCAAACTGTGTTTATAGCCCATTTGTGCAAAGGAAACAGAATTTCCTGCGGGACCAAATCTAGCCGACATTTTTTCACGCTCCTTTAGAATTTATATTTTTCAAGCAGTTTCTTTTCAAGTTTTCTTCGGATTTTAAAAGAAAAACCATCTTCAGGAAGAATTGGGTTAAGCAAAATTGTTTTTATGCCCACTAAATTTCCACCAAGGCAGTCGGTAAAAATTTGGTCACCAACAATCGCAATGCTTTCCCTTTTTAGTTTAACAGCTTTTTTTGCCTTTAAAAAACCAAATGGCAAGGGTTTTAGGGCAAGACTTATATAAGGAAGCCCGATTTTCTCACAAAAGGGCTTTACCCTTTTTTCTTTGCTGTTAGAGATAACAAGCAGCCTTATACCGCCGTTTTTCATTTCATCAAGCCAGGCTTCAAGACCACGGGTAAGCTGCTGACCGTGATGGGTTGAAAGGGTGTTATCAACATCTAACAAAAGAGCCGAAATCTCGTTTTCTTTTAAAAATTCAAGAGAAATATTGGTTATTTTATCAAATTTAAATTTGGGTTTCAACAAGGTTTTTACCTCACAAATAAAAAATAGGCTGCACATAAAACACATGTGCAGCCACTTTTTTAAAATAAGTAATTTCCTAGCGGAACTTGCGCTTACGGGCGGCTTCCGACTTCTTCTTGCGCCTTACAGAGGGCTTTTCATAATGCTCTCTTTTGCGCACTTCCTGAATAACGCCATCCTTAGAAGTTTGTCTTTTAAAACGACGCAATGCGTTATCAAGTGATTCATTTTCTTTAAGTTTTACCTGACTCATTTACATTCCCTCCCTCCGCAGAGTAAGTGCAGGGGTATATTTACAAAGGCGATTATACCACATATTTTAGCCCATGTCAAGTTAATTTTTATATACTTAATGCCTTGAAATTAACATAATGTTATGTTAATATTTTTATATGGGTATAAGAGGCTGTTCTTATTTACGAAATTAGTTTTGCAAAGGAGTTTTTAAAATGGCACTGTTATCACCATCAATGCTGTCCTCTAATTTTTTTAATCTTGAAAATGATGTGAGAAATCTTGAAAAAGCAAAGGTGGACATGCTTCACCTTGATGTTATGGATGGCGTTTTCGTGCCTAACATTTCCTTTGCCATTCCTGTTATTGAAGCAATAAGAAAAAACACAGATTTAACCCTTGATGTTCACCTTATGATAACCGAGCCCCATCGTTACATAAAGAAATTTGCACCCATTTCGGATTATCTCGGTTTTCACTTTGAAGCTGGCTCACCTGTTGCAGAAACCCTTAAACAGATAAGAGAACTCGGCTGCAAGCCTTGCCTTACCATTAAGCCCTGCACCGAGCCTGAGGAGATTTTCCCGTTTTTGCACCTTTGTGATATGGTGCTTGTTATGTCGGTTGAGCCAGGCTTCGGCGGTCAAAAGTTTATGCCCGATTCCCTTCGCAAGGTTAAAATTCTCAAAGAGGAAATTACACGCCGTGGTCTTGATGTTTTAATTGAAATTGATGGCGGTATAAATGAAGAAACGGCCCCGCTTGCAGTTAAAGCCGGTGTAGATGTTATTGTTGCGGGCAGTTATATTTTTGCCGAAGATATGGCAGAGCGTGTTAAAAAAATTAAAGCACTTTAAAACTTTTTAACCCCATATTCCAAGGTTTTTGCCACCTGTTCTTTTTCAAAATATATTTTTGAAAATTCACACATTTTTTTTATCATCTCTTCACCCAAAGCATCAATTTTGGTGATTATTCGATAAACCCCGTTATAAAGGTAAATGGTATATTCGCAATTTTTAAGCTGCTGAACAGCGGTTATTAAATCATCCACATTGCCGATTTCCAGCACCGCTTCCCTTTTTAATTTTTGACAAACATCCAAAAAATAAATAATGCACGAACCGTTTTTCTTTTTGAAGATTTCCACAATTACTTTTTTTGAGGATGGCTCAAAGTGCAATGCTTTTGCGGCGTGATTTAAAATTTTATCCATTATTTTCCCCGTTTTTTCATTTTTAAAATCAATTGTGCCACCGCCAAAAAGTCGGTTGACCTCATCGGCGGAAAGCACAATTTTTAAATTATTGCTTCTAATGCTTTGAACCATTATTTTACGCCTCCGTTTAAATCGCCCTAATTTCGGCGATACTTAATTTGAGGTGAGTTTTATGGCAAAAAATCACAGGAGTAGGCTTATTTTTATAAAATCGGTTATAATTACCTCCTGCTGTGTTTTATTTATTTTGATTTGCGTTTTAGCCGCAAGTTATTTGTTTTACTAAAGGAGTTTTAAAATTATGAGTTATCTTGAGCTTAAAAGCGGAACCGATATCCGCGGTTTTGCAAGTGAGAAAGGCGGCAACACCGTTAATCTTACCGAGCAGGCAGTTTTTGACATTACAAATGCCTTTATCTTTTGGTTTTGTAATAAAAATGGCGCCAACCCTCGGGACCTTAAAATTTCGGTTGGTCACGATTCAAGAATCACCGCAGAGATTATCAAGGCTCAGGTTTTAAAGGCAATAACACTGTCAGGTGCAACGGCTACCGATTGCGGTCTTTCATCAACCCCCGCAATGTTTATGACCACTATAGACCTTAATGCCGATGCCGCAATTCAGATAACTGCATCCCACCACCCCTTTGATAGAAACGGCCTTAAATTCTTTGTTAAATCGGGCGGTCTTGACTCAAAGGATATTAGCGAAATCGTTGCCCTTGCAGATGAGCAAAAGAAATTCATCGATGAAAATAAAGGCAGCATTTTAAAAGAAAATTATATGATAACCTATGCCGCAAGACTTAGAAAAATGATTTGTGACGGCGTTAAAAACGGTGAAGCCCCTCTTAAAGGTTATCATATTATTGTAGATGCAGGAAACGGTGCAGGCGGTTTTTATGCTGAAAATGTACTTAAACCTTTGGGCGCTAATATTTCAGGTAGTCAGTTCTTAAACCCTGACGGCATGTTCCCCAACCACATTCCAAACCCTGAGGATAAAACCGCAATGGAAAGCATTTGCTCGGCAGTTAAAAAATCCGGCGCCGATTTAGGTCTTATTTTTGACACCGATGTTGACCGCGCCGCTTGTGTTGACTGCCACGGCACCGAAATTAATCGCAACAGGCTCATTGCACTTGCCTCAATCATTGCCACCGAAAATGCCAAGGGTGCCACAATAGTCACCGATTCGGTTACCTCCGCAGGGCTTAAAACATTTATTAACGAGAATTTAAAGGGTAACCACTACCGTTATAAGCGCGGTTATAAAAATGTTATCAACAAGGCCATCGAGTTAAATGAGCAGGGTATCGACTGCCCCCTTGCCATTGAAACCTCGGGTCACGCCGCCTTTAGAGAAAACTTTTTCTTAGATGATGGCGCCTACCTTGTTACCAAAATCGTTATTGAACTAGCCCGTGGTCAAGATATTGACAGTCTTCTCCAAAATCTTAAAATGCCTGCCGAGGAAAAAGAGGTGCGCTTTAAGATTTTAGCCGATGATTTTCGTACATACGGTCAAGGTGTTATTGCTGACCTTGAAAAATTTGTAAATGACAATAATGAGTTTGTTGCCGCCGATGACAACCGTGAAGGACTTCGTGCATTTTACAAGGATGGATGGTTCCTATTAAGGCTCAGCGTTCACGACCCCGTTATGCCAATGAATTTTGAAAGTCACAGCGAAGGTGGCATTGATGAAATCATCGAGAAAATTGCGCCTTTCTTTAAAACTTTTGATTTGCTCGATACATCATCACTCAAATAACTTTTAAAAAAACACCCATTTGGGTGTTTTTTTATTCTTCATCACAAGCTTCGCAGGCAGAGGTGATTGTGGTTTCACCATCGCAGGGGCTGGGCGGGAAGAAATCAGACATGGGGAATTTAATGTTTCTGAAAACATCGCAGGGCTGGTGGTCATCGGTGCTGCCGCACTCTTTTGTAGGAATACAGAAATCATAAACGGGAACCAGCATTTGCACATTTCTTATAAGCTGAACGATGGTAAACAGACCCAAGGTTACATAAACCGCCATCGTGCCATCCGAGCAATCATACTTAAGGTTATGACCCATGTAATTACAAATGCACTCGGGGAAAGAAACCTGAGGTTCGCAGCAGTTTTTAAGCTCGCAAAACTTGACATCAAGTGCCACAGGGTCAACCGCCTGAACAACCACGCGGGGCATATTGTTCTTTTCGTTTAACTGGCGGTCAAAATCATTTTCACGGGTGACAGCATTTGAGAAAATTTTGGCATTGCCCTCGCTGCCGAAAAGGATAACGCGCTTTGTAAAGGATGCAACACCACGAACGGTTGTGGGGGCAGAAGGTGCGGGCGAATAAACATCTAAATCAATAAGGAAATAGAAGGTTAAATCGCAGGCATAATAGCCTTTGTTAAAGCTCACAGGTTCAACTTCAATGTAGGTTTTCAGAATCTCGGCATTTCTCACGTGAACTCCCGTTGCATTGTTAATGGTTTCCTGACCCGATGGCGTGAAATACACCCTTAAATCTTCAAGACAGTCTCTTGCACAGCAGGAATCATAAACCCTGCCTGCATCAATGCAAACAGCCTCGCGGAATCCTCCTGAATAGCAATTGTTTTCGGACATTTATAAAGCCTCCTATTATGTTTTGAAATTAGAACGACTAACTTCTATAACATAATATGAGAAAAGGTGCACAATGTGAAAAAAATCCACCGAAAATCGGTGGATTTTTTCTATTTTTTATTTTTCTCTTTTTTTGTTATTGTGGGCTTACCGCCGTTAACCGTTTCCACGGTTATAGTAATCGTTTTAACATCATCAATTGATGGCGCCTCAAACATTATATCCTGCAAAATGCCCTCAATAATAGAACGAAGTCCCCTAGCGCCTGTTTTCTTTTCGGTTGTTATTTTTGCAATTTCTTTTAAAGCATCGGCTTCAAATTCAAGTTCAATGCCATCCATTGCAAAAAGCGCCTGATACTGCTTAACAATTGAGTTTTTAGGCTCGGTCATTATGCGAAGCAAGGTCCCCTCATCCATAGGGGATAGAGCAGTTATAACAGGCAAACGACCAACTAGCTCGGGAATCATGCCAAATTTCACAAGATCTTGGTGGGTTGCAACCTCTTTAATAGACTGCTCCTCAATGCTTTTTGGTGACTTAACATCGGCACCGAAGCCCAAAGAACTGCCACCAAGGCGGCGTTCGATAACCTTTTCAATTCCATCAAAGGCGCCTGCACAAATGAACAAAATGTTGGTGGTGTCAATTTGAATAAATTCCTGCTGGGGATGTTTTCTGCCACCCTGGGGCGGAACATTTGAAACAACGCCCTCCAAAATTTTAAGAAGCGCCTGCTGAACACCCTCGCCGCTAACATCGCGGGTTATGGAAGCGTTTTCGCTTTTCCTTGCAATTTTGTCAATTTCATCAACATAGATAATGCCTCGCTGTGCACGCTCAATGTCAAAATCGGCAGCCTGAATAAGTCTTAAAAGAATGTTCTCAACATCTTCACCAACATAGCCAGCCTCGGTTAAGGTGGTGGCATCGGTAATGGCAATGGGAACATCTAAAATTTTAGCAAGAGTTTGGGCAAGCAGGGTTTTACCAACACCTGTGGGGCCCAGCATTAAAACGTTGCTTTTAGCAAGCTCAACATCATTTTCCCGCTTTGCGGAAATTCTTTTATAATGATTATAAACCGCTACCGAAAGCACCTTTTTGGCATCTTCTTGACCAATAACATATTCATCGAGCTTTGCCTTAATTTCGGCAGGCTTTAAAAGGGTGAAATCATCTTGCCTATCCTTTTTACGCCTGCTTTTTGGCAGTCTCTCCTCTTCATCATCAAAAAGCAGAGAATTGCAAAACTGAATGCATCCGTCACAAATGTAAACGCCGGGGCCTTCAATAAGGCGCGCAACCTCATCCTGGGTTTTACCGCAAAACGAGCAACGAACCCGATTTTTTTCACTGTCTTTACCTGGCACTGAAATTACCTCTATCTTTTAGTGATAACCTTATCAATTAGTCCATATTCAGCGGCTTCATCGGCAGACATAAAGTTATCTCTCTCGGTATCCCTGCGAATAACCTCAATATCCTTACCCGTTGCACCTGCTAAAATCTGATTGATGTTTTCTCTGATTTTCTCAATGTGATGAGCGTGAATGAGAATATCGGTTGCCTGACCCTCGGCAGAGCCTAGGGGCTGATGAATCATAATTTCGCTGTTAGGAAGCGCATAACGCTTGCCCTTTGTACCTGCGGCAAGAAGGAATGCGCCCATGCTTGCAGCCATACCCATACAAATGGTGCTAACATCACACTTGATGTACTGCATTGTGTCATAAATTGCCATACCTGCGGAAACTGAGCCACCGGGGGAATTAATGTAGAAATTAATATCCTTAGTGGGGTCCTGTCCCTCGAGATAAAGCATTTGAGCAATGATTATGCTGGCCGATGCGTTATCAACCTTGTCGGAAAGCATAATAATTCTATCATTGAGCAAGCGAGAAAAAATGTCATAAGAGCGCTCTCCCCTGCTTGTTTGTTCAACAACATAAGGTACTAAATTCATATCCATAACGACACCTCCGAATTATATATATGAGTATGAACTGAAAAAGTGAAATATAATCAATTATTCTTTATCGGCTGCTGCTTTTTTAGTAGTGGTTTTTTTAGCAGCCGGCTTCTTTGCGCCATCGGTGGCAGCCTTTTTAGTTGTAGTTTTCTTTGCGGCAGGCTTTTTTTCGCCGTCAGCAGTTGTTTTTTTAGCGGTGGTCTTCTTTGCAGCAGGCTTCTTTTCGGTCTTTTCCTTAACATCTGTGATAACAGCGTTATCCTTAATTAAGTCAATAGCCTTAGAAACTGCCAAATCAAGGGAAATATCATCCATAGGAATTGCAGCCTTAACCTGCTCAGCGGTTACACCGTAGCCCTTAGCCATTTCTTCAATTTTTGCCTCAAGTTCTTCATCAGAGGGAACAATTTTCTCAAGCTCAACAATCTTCTCAAGAGCAAGGCGCATTTTAACCTGCTGTTCTGCTTGAGGACGGAAGGTTTTAGAAAACTCCTCAATGGAAGAACCGGTGTACTGCATGTACATCTGTAAATTCATACCCTGAGACTGTAAACGATAATCAAACTCTTGAACCGACTGTCTTACACGGTTTTCAAAGAGAGCCTCGGGAATTTCACCCTTAAGGCCTTCAACAACGGTGTTAACCAGCTGATTTTCAACATCCTCTTCGTTAGCCTTTTGCTTTCTTTCAAGGGTCTTTGCCTTGATGTCTGCCTTAAGCTCATCAAGAGTGTCAAATTCACTTGCATCCTTAGCAAACTCATCATCAAGTGCGGGGAGCTCCTTAACCTTGATTTCGTGAAGCTTAACCTTGAAAATAGCGGGCTTGCCTGCAAGATTTTCAGCGTGATATTCTGCGGGGAACTCAACATTAACATCGAATTCATCGCCTGTGTTGTGGCCAACAATTTGCTCCTCAAAGCCGGGAATGAACTGGCCTGAGCCGAGTTCCAATGAGTGCGATTCACCCTTGCCGCCTTCAAATGCAAAATCATCAACAAAGCCTTCAAAATCAATAACAGCGGTATCGCCTAGAGCGGCTGCTCTGTCGGTTACAGCAACCATTCTTGAGTTGCGCTCTGCAAGAGAGTTAAGGGTAGCCTCAACCTCAGCATCGGTAACCTCAGCGATAACGCGCTCAGCCTTTAAGCCTTTATACTCTGAAACCTCAACCTCAGGATAGGTTGTAAGAGCAACCTTAAAGCAAACGCCATCCTCCTTGCTGATTGAAACAAGGTCAAAGTCCATTTTATCATCAACAATTTTAAGGTTTGCTTCTTTTGCGGCACCTTCAACTGCATCAGCATATAAAAGATTAAGAGCATCCTCAAAGAAAACCTCTACACCGTAGAACTTTTCAATAATGCTTAAGGGTGCTTTACCCTTTCTGAAACCGGGAACATTGATTTTCTTGCCATTCTTGCGATAAACATCGTTAATGGCTGCACGGAATTTCTCCCCATCGATAACAATTTCAAGCTCATAACGATTTGTTTCGATTTTTTTTGTTGCTTTTAAACTCATAAAATTAAACCTCCGATATTTTAGGTCGCTGTTTTTAAGCCGCAGACCGTATCTCATAAAATTATATCATATATTTTACAATATTTCTACCACTTTTTTCAATTTTTTTGATTTTTTAGTATTTTATACAAAATGGTGTAAAATCGATGCTGTCGCAGGACACTAATTTAAGCATTATGCCATTATGTTCGTTAACAACACCCGCTTTACCTGCACCGTGAACGTGACCGTAATAAACTTTTTTAATATCATACCGTTTTAAAACCGAAAAGATTTCCTCGCAAACCTGACCTGCGAACACAGGTGGATAGTGTAAAAACACAAGCGGCTCAAGTCCAGTTTTCAGGGCCTCCTTAATTGATGCTTCAAGTCTGCCTGCCTCACGAAGCAGAACCTTTTTGTCACCGCCGTCATCAAAAAACCAGCCTCTTGTTCCGCAAACGGCAAAGTTTTCGACTGCGATACAGTTGTTAAAAACGAAATCGATTTTTGAAAAACCGTTTTCCTTTAAAAATTCTCGCATTTTCTTGGCTGTTCCCCACCACAAATCGTGGTTGCCCTTTAAAAGAATTTTTTTGCCGGGCAGGTCGTTTAAAAACTGAAAATCAGCCTTCGTTTCTTCTATTTTAAGCCCCCAAGACAAATCTCCGGGTAAAACAACGGTGTCATTTTCCTTAACGATTTTGCACCAATTTTTTTTAATTTTTTCCTCATAATTTTCCCAGCCACGGAAAATATCCATAGGTTTATCGGCGCTAAAGGACAAATGTAAATCGGAAATTGCAAAAATGCTCAATTTTTTTCACTTCTCCTTCAAAAAACAGTTTTTTAGGGGCATACTAATTTTGGTCATAAAGACCAAAGAAAGGACTGAAAAAAATGTCAGACTGTTGCTCAATTAAAGATGTTATAAGCGGAATTAAGTGCGAGGTTAAAAACTGCACCTACCACACCGAAAGCGACCACTGTAAGGCGGGCGCAATCCAAGTTGGTTACTGCAATTCCTGCGAGAAGGGCGAAACCGCTTGCACAACTTTTAAGGCAAAATAAAAATCCTTTTTCTAAGAAAATACCCGACTTTAAAAATCGGGTATTTTTCTTTTAAATTTTAAGATAATCGAGGACAAAATCCTTAATTTTATCCTTTTCGCAAATATCGGTAAATCTAACCTTTGCATCCTTTAAAGCAAGCAGTGGCTCAGGGATTTTAACGCCTGTTTTTGCACTAAGCAAATCTACCGCATCAAACTCCTTTTCGGGAGCTTTTTCGCCAAAAGCGGAAAGCACACTTGCACAGAATTTGTAAGGGCTTGCGGTTGAAGCAATAACAGTTTCAGTGTTGTCCCCTGTCTCGTTAACGTAATTATTATAAACATTTACTGCAACGGCGGTGTGGGTATCGCAAAGGTAACCAAATTTTTCCCAGGTTTCCTCAATGGTTTTTAAGGTGTTTTCATCATCGCAGCAGCCGCCGTAGAAAAGTTCACTAAAGCGTGCTTTAACTTTATCAGAAACGGTGTACATACCCTTTTGTGCCAAATCGCTTTGCATTTTTGCAACAAAGGCATCATCGTGGTCGGAAAGCTCATAAAGCATTCTTTCAAGGTTGCTGGAAATAAGAATATCCATTGAGGGAGAAACGGTTGTGTAGAAATCGCGGTTTTTGTTGTAGGTTCCCGTTTTAAGAAAATCGGTGAGAACATTATTTGCGTTGGAAGCGCAAATAAGTTTTTTAACGGGAACACCCATTTTTTTAGCATAATAAGCCGCTAAAATGTTACCAAAATTACCTGTTGGAACAACAATGTTAAAGCCGTTTGTCCTTACATTTTCATCCTTTTTAAGCAGGTCGCAATAGGCACTTACATAATAGATAATTTGCGGTGCAAGGCGACCCCAGTTAATTGAGTTAGCAGAAGAAAACTGCATTCCGTTGGCTTCAAGAAGTTTTGCGGTCTCGCTATCTGTAAAAATCTTTTTAACGGCACTTTGAGCATCATCAAAATTGCCCTTAATTGCACAAACACTTACATTTTCGCCCTTTTGTGTGCACATTTGATGCTTTTGCATGGGGCTCACACCATCGCTTGGATAGAAAACAATGATTTTTGTGCCCTCAACATCGCAAAAGCCCTCAAGGGCTGCCTTTCCTGTGTCGCCCGAGGTTGCAACAAGGATAACGGTTTCCTTTGCCGCCGATACCTTCTTTGCCGAGGTGGTAAGCAGGTAAGGCAGGATTTGAAGTGCTAAATCCTTAAAAGCACAGGTGGGGCCGTGCCACAGCTCTAAAATGTGGGTACCATCTTTAAGTGTATAAAGCGGTGCAGGGACATCGTTTTCAAAGGTGCCGCTATAGGCACCCTTTGCGCAGTATTCAAGTTCCTCCTCTTTAAAATCGGTAAGAAATTTTTTAAAAACAAAAACTGCTCTTTCGATATAATTCATACCCTTAAGGGCATTAAAATCACCATCACTTAATTTTGGCACCATTTCGGGCACAAACAAACCGCCATCAGGCGCAATGCCCGTTGCAATGGCACCGGCAGCCGAAACCTTAAGGGTGTTATCTCTTGTACTATTATAATTCATTTTTGGGAACCTCCCGAATATTTCATATACCATATAATTTTATTAAAAAATACACCATTTGTCAAATGTTTCGAAAGAAATTGCCTGCATTTTCATAAAAAAGCAGGTCTAGGTGCTCTTCACCCACACCTTTTTTCAAAAGATAAGCCCTTAAAAACGGAATATACGATATATCCCGAAGTTCAACACTCATTTGAGCGCCATCGAAATCAGAGCCGAATGCAATATGGTTTTCAAGGCCTAAACTTAGCATATAACAAATGTTTTCATAAACCGCTTGAAAGGAATTTTTGCCCGAAAATTCGGGATAAGGACATATTCCAACAATGCCGCCCTTTTGAGCAATTTCAATAAGCGCTCTATCACTTAAATTTCTTTTATGACTAAATACGCTTTTTGAGCAACTGTGGGTGGCAATGGGAAAATCGGTAACAGATATGACATCAAAAAAACTTTCCTCATTTAAATGGGATAAATCGGTAGCAATTTTTAGACAGTTCATTTTCTTTATAACCGCTTCGCCAAATGCCGTGAGCCCACCCTTTTCATTGGCTCCCGAAGCGATTTTATTTTTTCCGTTCCAGGTGAGTGTTATAACGCTGACACCATCTTTCTTAATTTCATCAAGATAGTCTATTTCTTCAATAACACTGCCGCCCTCAATGGAAAAAAGAGGTGTAAAGGAGTCACATTTACAACCCGATAACTTTGATTTAAAATCCTTCAGAACACTTTTATAAAATTCAAAGGGTGAGGGCGTTTCCTCCCTCACCCACACTGCAAAAATTTGGCTCCATTTGCTAAAGCAACCCGCCTTTTCAAAGGAAATATCAAGGTCGTTTTTCAAAAAATCCTTTTTTTCGGTAAAACACCTAAAAGGTGTGTCACAGTGTAAATCAAAAAACTCCATTACCCTTCTCCAAATAAAAAGCATTTTTAAGATATTCAAGTTCAAACTGCCATTTGTCATCCTCATCTTTAAAGGCTGTTACCATTGCAACATCAAATCGAGGTTTTAGATAGCAATGTGATTTAGCATAATAATCCTTTGCAGTGGCAATTATTCGGCGTTGCTTGTGCTTATCCACCGCCTCGGCGGGTGACACAAGGTAATCCCCTGTTCTTGCCTTTACCTCAACAAATACAACGGTATCCTTATCCTCTGCAATTATGTCAATTTCGCCGTAACGGCATTTAAAATTTCTTTTGGCAATGTAAAAACCTTTTCTTTTAAGATAGGCCGCAACTCTATCCTCTGCCATAACTCCGAATTCAGTATTTTTCATTTTATAAAATTCTTTATAAAGGAGGGTCTGTGAATGTCACAAGGACCAAACTCCTTTATGGCTTCAATATGTACCTTTGTGCCGTAGCCCTTGTGCTGCAAAAATTTATATTGCGGATAAATTGCATCGTATTCGGCAAGCAAATGGTCCCTCGTTACCTTAGCAATGATGGATGCGGCGGCAATGCTTAAGGATTTAGAATCGCCCTTAACAACGGTAAGACTTGGAATTTTAAGGCCCGTTGGCGTTCTATTGCCATCAATAAGTGCAAAATCAGCAGGGATTTTAAGGCTTTCGACAGCACGCTCCATTGCAAGATAGGTGGCGCCCAGAATATTATATTTTTCAATTTCATTTACACTCGCAAAGGCCACCGACCAGGAAACAGCCTTTTCGGTGATTTCATCATAAAGCATTTCCCGCTTTTTTTCGCTCAGCTTTTTTGAATCGTTTACACCCTCAAAATCTAAATCGGGCGGTAAAATAACTGCAGCGGCACAAACAGGGCCTGCAAGGGGTCCCCTGCCTGCCTCGTCAATGCCGCATACAAATTTGTAGCCTTTTTCTCTTTTTTCGTTCTCATAGGAAAAATCAGGCAACGCTTACACCCTTTCCAATGTAATTCTACCGATTTTACAGTTACGATATTCCTCTAATAGCATATTTGCAGCTCTTTCGGTGTCAATAACGTTTCCTCTTTGCAAAAAGCCCCTGCGCTTTCCAATTTGCTCCAGCAGTTCGTAAGGCTCTACCTCAAAATCCAGTTCACCATAACGCGCCGCGAGCAGTTCGGGGTATTCCTGCATTAAAATTTCAAGAAGTCTCACAGCCAAAAGCTCAACATCAAGAATTCTATCGGTGACAGCGCCTGTAAATGCCAGGCGTTCGCCCACCGTTTGGTCATCAAATTTAGGCCAAAGAACACCTGGGGTGTCAAGAAGTTCTAAATCCTTATCAATGCGAAACCACTGATTTCCCCTTGTAACACCGGGGCGGTTTTCAACCTTTGCCTTGCTGCCGCCTGCCATTTTGTTAATAAAAGAGGATTTTCCCACATTAGGAATGCCCACAACCATTGTGCGCAGTCCCCTGCCGACCATACCCTTGCCTTTATAATATTCAAGCTTCTCGGCAAGTGTTTCCTTTGTAACGGTTTTAAATTTATCAAGACCTCGGCCCGTGCGGCAGTCAACAGCGATTGCGGGAATGTTTTGCTTTGCGTAGTGCTCAATCCACTGATTTGTTACCCTTTGGTCGGCCATATCGCATTTGTTAAGCAAAATAATCCTTGGCTTGTCGGCAACAATGCTGTGAAGCTCTGGATTGCGGCTGCTTAAAGGAATTCTTGCATCAACAATTTCAGCAACGGCATCGACAATATTAAGGGTTTCCTTTATAAGTCGCCTGGTTTTGGCCATATGCCCCGGAAACCACTGAATATTTTGTGTTTGTGCCATTATTCAATCCCTCCGATTTCACTAAAGGGAAACACCTTTAAAATCGCCTTACCCAAAATATAACGGGTATCAATCATTCCGTTGTTTCCGATAAGTGAGGAACGGCTGTCGTGGGAATCGTTTCGGTTATCACCGAGAACAAAGACACAGCCATCATCCACCTTCACAGGGAACTTAATGTCATAAGAAAGGTTAGTAGGTGTGCGGGTGTAGGGCTCATCAAGGGCAACACCATCAACATAAACTATACCTGTGTTAAAATCAATGTCCACAATTTGACCCTCGGTTGCGATTACACGCTTGATAATCGGGGCCTGAATCCCGCTTTCGTAGGAGTTATCAATGTTGCGGGAAATAACCACAACATCCTTTTGTTTTGGGGTGTAGAAAAGATTGCTGATTACGACCTTATCACCGCTATGCAGGGTTTCTCTCATTGAGCCGCCATCGATTGTGACCACCTTGAAAACAAGCGTAAAAACCACAACAACTGCAACCATTGCGGTAACGATAACCTCTAACCATTCAAAAATATCACGCTTGGTCACAAGGCCTTTTTCCTTTATAGCTGAAAAAACAGACTGCATAATCACACCACCTAACAACAAAATTAAAAGGGGACAAAATGCTTTGTCCCCTTAAAACACCTCTTTAAGAGCCAAAAGCTCTTTTCTTGATATTTTAGCCAATCTGCTCTTTAACTTTAGCAGCTTTACCTACTCTATCACGGAGATAGTACAGCTTTGCACGACGAACACGGCCCTTGCGAACGAGCTCAACCTTGTCAACATTCGGAGAATGCACAGGGAACACACGCTCAACGCCAACGCCGTAGGAAATACGTCTTACGGTAAAGGTTTCAGCAATACCGCTGTTGTTCTTTGCGATAACAGTACCCTCGAAAACCTGAATACGCTCACGCTCACCTTCACGGATTTTAACGTGTACACGAACAGTGCTACCGATAGAAACCTTAGGTGCGTCTTCTTTCATCATACCTGCTGTTAACTCTTTTACAGCGTCCATTTTTATTTCCTCCCTAATTGTTTCAGGCGTTCGTGTCAACTAAAATCTTGGCAGAGGACCACCCGTTTTAATGTCGTTTTACGGCATTAAACCCGCCGTTTGAAGGTTCGGCGAAATCAAATGCTTTAATATAATATCACACAACTTTTAAAAAATCAAGCATTATTTTAAAAAAGCGGAATTTTTATTTTTTAAGAGTGGTATTCTTCCCTCGACCTTTAAATCCAAGGTGTTAACATAAATTAATTCTGCCTCAACGCCTGAATCTATGCAATAAAATTCATAGCAGCTTTTTTCGTTGCCATCAAACATTGACACAACCTGCAACACCTGCTCCACCGAAAGGTTTTGTGGGATTTTCGACTGTGCCTCAGTGACGGAGTAGTTTGGGGCCTGCAAAGTTCGGTTGCGGTGATTAAGCAAAAACTGCTCTCCCTTAAATTCAACAATTTCCCCTCTCTGTTTTGAAACGGTTATTTCTATCCTATCGGGGTTACAATAGGTCGCTCCGTTTTTTGTGGTAAAAACAATATAGCACACCTGCTCCCTGCTTTCAAAATAACGTGGAACGAAATTTGCCGAATGATAGGCTGACAAAAAGGTTTCGGCAAGGTCAAGGCACTGTTCATCACTAAAGTTTTTTATCTCTCCCACCAGGTTTCTCGAAAAGGACACAACAAACCCACCTTTTAGAGAAATAAAAATTTCCTCATGGGGTGTTTTGAATTTATAACCCTCGATTTCATTTTCCTTGATTTTTTCAACGATTATATTTTCATTTGTCATAATATAGGTTTCCGCGATTTCCCTGGCCGCTTCCTCGTTTATTTCTTTAGAGGCTAAAAGCGGATTACCACTACCGTTGTCATCCACCTTATTCGGCTGACTCTCCAAGACCGATTCCGAAAGTTCACTCTCTGTTTTTTCCGAAATTTCTCGGTTTGCCCTAATGTAACGCTCTCTAATTTCCTCGGTTATATCCTTTTCACCCTCGTTCAGTTCCAATTTTGATATTTCCTCGGCAAACAGGCTTGACACTTGGCTCAACTTTTCAATTTTTTGTTTTTGTTCGAGGCTTAACCTGCCTTGCTTTATATCATCGGCATATTTCAAAACATAATCTCCCGAGAGATTTAAAAAGTTGTCCAGCCCACTTTCAATACTTTGCAAATTTAAAAGGGTATAATCCTGCCGAGCCCTGCGCAACTCATCATAAAGGTCCTTTGCAATTTCATCAAGTTCATCATCACCTTCGGCCTTTAAAAACAGGTCGAGTAAATTGCTAACCTTGCTTATTGCCGATGAAAAATCATAAAATATAGCTGTCGCCTCTTTGCTGTTCTCATTCTTTTCGCCATCACTTTTAAAGATAAAAACCGCCGCCACCAAAATCAGTGCCGTTGCAAATGAAATCAGTTTTATTAAAACATCCTTTTTCATAAAATCCTCCTTTTTCGGCTATTACTAATTTTTGCCGAAAAATATTGTAATATTACGATGAAAAAAACTTGTATAATGGAAAGAAGTATTATATAATGTTTTATATATGTTTAAATCTCATTAACTTATGGAGATGTTTCTTTGGATAAAATAATTTACCTTGACAACAGTTCCACAACCAAGCCCTGCAAAAGCGCTGTAGAAAACATAAACCGTTGTCTTACGGATAATTGGGGCAACCCCTCATCACTTCATTTAATGGGCTTTGCAGCCGAAAGCGAGATGACCAATGCACGCATTGCCGTTTCAAAGGCGCTCCATTGCCGTGAGGATGAAATTTTCTTCACCTCGGGCGGCACCGAAGCCAATAACATTGCCATTTTAGGCGCAGTCAATGCCGGCAAACGCCGTGGCAACCGAATTGTTACAACTGCGATTGAACACCCTTCGGTTTTAAATGTTTTTAAAAAGCTTGAAGGCGATGGCTTCGAGGTTGTTTACCTACACCCCGATGAAAAGGGAACCATTCCCGAAAGCGAAATGACAAATGCAATTAACAAGAACACCATTCTTGTCAGCATGATGCTGGTTAACAACGAGGTTGGCTCAATTTTGCCCGTTGAAAAAATTTCAGCCCTCATTAAAAAAGCCGACTCCCCTGCCCTTATCCACTGCGATGCAGTTCAGGGCTTTGGTAAACTGCCCATTGATGTTAAAAAACTAGGTGTTCACCTGCTAACCTTAAGCGGTCACAAAATTCACGGCCCAAAAGGTGTTGGCGTTTTGTTCAAGGCAAAGGGTGTAAACCTTAAAGAAACCGTTTTCGGCGGTGGGCAGGAAAAGGGGCTGCGTTCGGGAACCGAAGGCGTGCCCTCAATTTGCGGCCTTTTAGGTGCCGTTAATGAACTTGGCGACATAAACAAAAACATTACCTACATAGCCGAACTCAATTCTTATGCAAGAAGTGTTTTAATTGACACAGGTCTTGTTAAAATCAACTCCCCCGAAAATGCTCTGCCTTACATTTTGAACATAAGCGTTTCGGGTTACAAATCGGAAACCCTGCTCCATTTTCTTGAATCAAAAAACATTTTCGTTTCAAGCGGCAGCGCCTGCGCTAAAGGTGTTAAAAGCTATGTGCTGAAAGAAATGGGCATAAGTGACAAAGAAATTGATTCCTCCATTAGAATCAGTTTTTGCAAGAATAACACAAAAGAAGAAATCGACATTTTGGCAAATGAACTTAAAAACGCCTCAAAAATATTGAAAAGAGCTTAGAAAATGAAAGAAATTATACTTGTTAAAAACGGCGAGCTTACCCTTAAAGGACTTAACCGTTTCACCTTTGAAGATGCCCTTGTCACCAACATTAAGCGCCATTTAAAGGAATTTGGCGACATTAAAATACAAAAGGCGCAGTCCACAATGTACATTGAGCCTTTAGGTGATGATTTTCCCTTTGAAGAAGCCCTAGAGCGTGTGGGAACAATTTTTGGCATTGCGGCATATTCCCGTTGCTGCGTTGCAGAAAAGGATTTTGATAAAATTCTCGAAACTGCCCCCCTTTACCTTGCCGAAACAATGAAAAACATTAAAACCTTCAAGGTTGAGGCAAAGCGTTCGGACAAACAGTTCCCCTTAAAATCTCCCGAAATTTGCCGTGAGGTTGGCGGCAAGCTTTTGCAGTCCTTCCCCCATTTGAGGGTTGATGTTCATAATCCTGATGAGGTTATAACTGTTGAAATAAGAGACTACGCCGCTTATATAAGAGCCGGTCAGCTTCACGGCGCAGGTGGACTGCCCGTGGGCACCGCAGGAAAATCCGCCATTCTCATTTCAGGTGGAATTGACAGCCCCGTTGCCGCTTGGACAATGGCAAAGCGTGGGCTTTGTCTTGATGCAATTCATTTTGCAAGCCCGCCTTACACAAGCCCTCGTGCCGAAATGAAGGTGCGAACCCTACTTTCAAAGGTTGCAAAATATTGCGGCACAATAAAGCTTGGAATCGTTCCCTTCACCGAAATTCAGCAGGAAATCGGTGAAAAGTGCCCTGAGGAATATTTCACCCTTATAATGCGCCGAATGATGATGCGCATTTCTGAGCGCCTGGCAAAAAAACAAAACTGTTTAGCGCTTATAACAGGGGAAAGCCTGGGTCAGGTTGCAAGTCAAACTTTGCCTGCTATCGCCGTTACCGACAGTGTGTGTAATATGCCTGTTTTCCGCCCATTAATTGGAATGGACAAGGAAGAAATTATTTCAATTTCAAGAAAAATTGACGCCTTTGAAACCTCCATTTTGCCTTTCGAAGACTGCTGCACCGTATTCACCCCTAAGCACCCTAAAACTCGCCCTACCGAGGAGCAATGCACCGTCGCCGAAAGCGCACTTGACATTGAGGCGCTGGTTGAAATGGCTGTTAACGGCACCGAGTTTTCATACATTAACTAATTTCAGGAGTTCCACCTTATGAATGCAGAAATTATTTGCGTAGGCACGGAATTGTTGCTTGGTAATATTGCCAACACAAACGCTGTTTATATTTCAAATAAACTCTCCGAGCTTGGTATTGATGTGTTTTATCAAACGGCTGTTGGGGATAATGCCTCGCGCCTTAAAGAAACCTTTATGTATGCCTTTGAGCGAAGTGAGGTAATTATCATAACAGGTGGTCTTGGCCCAACAAGTGATGATATAACCAAAGAAACCATTGCCAAAGCGTTAAAACTTCCCCTTGTTATGGATGAAGCCAGCAAAAATCATATTGATGATTATTTTGCCTCCACAGGTCGCATTCCTACCGAGTCAAATTACAAGCAGGCTTTAGCCCCCAATGGCAGCGCTGTCATTCAAAACCCTGTGGGCACTGCACCGGGCTACTGCATTGAAAAAAGCGGAAAGCGTGTTTTCCTGCTTCCCGGACCACCAAATGAGCTCACTGCAATGTTTGAAAGCGCCGTGTTCCCCTACCTTCACGGCATTTCCGATTCGGCGCTTGTTTCCCACTATGTTCGCATTTTCGGCATTGGTGAATCCAAAATTGAGGAAATGCTTGGTGACCTGGTTAAAAGCAGCAACCCAACCGTTGCCACCTATGCCTCCCCCGGAGAGTGCATGATTCGTGTAACCGCAAAGGGCAATGATGACACCGTTAGCGAGGCACTTTGTAAACCTGTCATTGAAAAAATAAAAGAACTTTTCGCCGAAAACATTTATGCCATCGACGCCGAAGGTCTTGATGCCGCCACCGTTAATGCTCTAATTGAGAAAAAACTTACCCTTGCCACGGCTGAATCCTGCACGGGTGGAATGGTAGCCCAAAAGATTACCTCGGTTTCGGGCTCATCAAAGGTTTTTAAAACAGGTATAATTGCCTACTCAAACGAAATAAAAATAAATGAGCTTCAAATTCCCCATGAAATTATTGAGGCTTACGGTGCCATAAGCGAGCAAACTGCCGCTCACATGGCAATAAATGTGCGCCGCCTGCACGGCGCAGACCTTGGCGTTGGTATAACAGGGGTTGCAGGCCCCGATAAATCGGAAGGCAAAGAGGTGGGCCTTGTTTATGTTTGCCTTGCCGACAGCCAGCACATTTGGGTTAGAAAACTTAATTTGAGCGTTGGCTATGACCGTGAAAAGATTAGAAATTTCGCCGCTATGACAGCCCTTGACCTTGCGAGAAGGTATGCCTGTTTTTTACCCGAAACCATGCCGGATGGCACCCTTCAAGGCGAAAAAATCAACATTCTTTATTCCCAGCCTCAAGGGGAAATGTCGGTTTTGCCGGAGGAAATTAAAGAAACCCCATTGCCGATTATTGATAAGAATGATTTTGCGGCAAGTCTTTCCACCTTCCTTGTGCCAAAATCCGATGATGAAACCGAAAACCTCAAGCACCGCACACATGCGGCAAAGGAAATCGGCATAATTGAACGAATTGAATGTAACAGTATATTTAAAACCGTGAAGAATATATCTCAAAAAATCGTGGGTGGCGCAAAGGCTTTTGCATCGAATATAAAGACAAAATTAAGTAGTATCGCACTTAAAACCAAAAAAATCGTTTTTAACTGCTTTTTCGTGGTTTTAATTCTCACCTTTGTTGTTTCCTCCGTTAACCTGCTGGCTTACTTTGTTTCCGAAAAACAGCAAAACGACATCATCACCGAAACGCAGGAAATTTGGAACGAGGCAATTAGCGAAGACAAAAGCGAAAATGAAACCGATTTAAACGCCGTTTTTGACCCACTGCTTAAAATCAATTCCGATATAGTGGCGTGGATAAATATCCCCAACACTAAAATTAACAATCCCGTTTGTCAAACCGATGACAATGATTATTACCTCGACCACAACTTTGAAAATAAAAAAAGCCGTTACGGCACGCTTTTCTTTGACCATCGCGATATAATTTCAGCCGAGGGAAGCAGTAAAAATCTTGTAATTTACGGTCATAATATGAAGGATGGCAATATGTTTGCCGACCTGCTTAAATACAAGAATTTATCCTTCTACAAGCAAAATCCCACCTTCACACTCACCACCCGCTTTACACAAAGTGAATATCGTGTGTTCTCGGTGTTCTTAATTAACTCAAAGCCCGAGGATGACAACGGTTATCTCTACAATTTCTTAAGAAACAGTTTTGATGATGCTGATTCCTTTAACGAGTGGATTAAGGAGGCAAAGAAAAGAAGCCTCATCGGTACAACGGTTGATGCTAACGAGGGTGATGAAATTCTAACTCTTGTTACCTGCGCTTACGATTTTAACGATGCCCGACTCGTTGTTATGGCGCGAAAAACAAGGTTAAATGAAAGCACAGTTGACACCCACAATGCTTATGTGAACACCAATGTCCTCTATCCCCAAATTTGGTATGACACAAAGGGAATCACAAATCCCTTCAAAACCCAGTCAGCGCTGACCTCGAGTGTAATCTCATCGGTACCCTTCTTCCCCATTAGTTCTCAGGTGCCCACCTCCTCTGCCACATCTGGGGTAAGCAGCGCCGGGTCGGAAGTAAGCAGTGAAAACACTACTACAAGTGTGAGCACGGGAAGCTCATCAACCACAACATCTACCGAGAGCACTGCATCACAAAACTCATCTTCCCCCACTTCATCAGAAAGTTCATCGGCGGTTTCTTCAGAAGCCTCACAGGTTACCGAAAGCGAAGCGATTTCATCATCCGCCGAAGTCGGTGAAAACCCTGATGATACTTCCACCAAAAGCTAAAACTTTATACCATTAAACTTAGGCTAGGAGGCTTTTAAGTGTTAGAAAATATTAAACTCGATATTGTCTACTATAACACTAAAAAGGATTTCGAAATGGAATTTAATCTTTGCGGTTGTTGCAGAATGCGCCTGCTGACCGCCGAGGTGGATAATTTAAAAGACTTTGCAAACTGCATTAAGGTTGCCGTTGCAAGAAGTCGCGTTGTCCTTTTGTGTGGCGAACTTTATGGAAAAACAGGTCTTTTGAACATTATTTCAAAAGCCGTGGGCCGCGATTTTGAGGAGGTCGAAAATTCTCTTTACGGAATTGCAGGCGATGGCAAAACAAGCCTCTTAAAGCAAAGCATTCCCCTTGTTACCTCAGGTGGACAGTTGCTTGGCTGTGTTATTGAACAGGGTCCCCAAGCAATAATTATGATTTCAAATAATAAGGATGGCCGTAGGGAGATTATGCAAAATCTCGTGCATCCATACATTAAAGAAAAAAACAAATTTGAATCAAACATCGCCACGAATTCCGTTTTAGAAAGTTCCGAAATCGAGCCTGAAATTTTAAGTTCCTCCAAAGCCGAAACTTTTAAGGCACCTTGTGAAACCGAGGCGCAAATAAGCGAAACCATAACCGAAACGGACACCGAAGAGGTGGAAACGGAGCACTCTCTTTATAACACTGATGAGAGCGAAGCAGAACTAGAAACCGTTTCTTTAGAGAATATTGCGGCACAAAACGAGGCAAACACCTTTGTGGAGGATACCACCGCTGATGATACCGATGAGGATGCTACTGAAAATGATACTGTTTTACCTAGTAGCAGTGACCTTGTTTTTGCCGAAGGCGAGGACAATGAAACGGTATTTACCGCCGATGTATTTAAGAAATACAACGAAACTTTCTCACTTATTAACCCTGCAAACAACAGAAATGGTTATAAAAACGGCCGAAATCGTGGCAACTCACCAATTATTTTAATTCTTTTTTGCCTTGTTTTATGCCTTTTGGGGGTTATAATTTATTTCCTTCTTGTAAAACCCGCCCAGGCAGACATTGACATTGTTGAAAACTTTAATAATCTTTTTTCATTCGCTTTAAAAGGAGTTAATCGGCCATGGTAGAAACCGTTGTAGAATTTTTAAGGGAATATGTAAGCGCTGAATTGGTTGTTTTTATCATTTCCCTGCTCCCCATTCTAGAGCTTCGCGGCGGTCTTATTGCCGCGGCAATCGTTGGAATTGAATGGTATATTGCGCTGCCTATTTGTATTATCGGCAATATATTGCCCATTCCTTTTGTTCTTTTGTTTATTAGAAAAATCTTTGAATGGCTTAAAACCTTTAAGTTTATGAGAAAATTTGTTGAAAAGCTTGATGAAAGAGCAAAGAAAAAGAGTGAAAGCATAAACAAATTCATTGTTTGGGGTCTGTTTATTTTCGTTGCAATCCCCCTTCCCGGAACGGGCGCCTGGACGGGAGCCCTCGTTGCCGATATTCTTGATGTGCGCTTCAAAAAGGCATTTCCTGTAATTTTTGCAGGTATTATCACTGCAGGGCTTATCGTTGCCCTTGTCAGTTATGGTATCCCCTGGCTCATTTCACTTTTTACATAAAAAATAAGGGACTTGGAAATTTCCAAGTCCCTTTTCATTTTGATGTTTTATTTGCCTGACTGGTCGTCATGAACGGTAAGGTTCTGCTGAATTGCCCAACGTGCAAGCTTTAATTTGGTATGGTCGGCAACACTTTCGGCAACAATGCTGTCCTCTTTAAGAGAAACAACCTTTAAATAGTAACCACCAATGGTAAGAATTTCATCACCAATTTGAAGATTCTCGCGCATTTTTGCTTCTTCCTTTTGCTTTTTGCGCTGAGGGCGAATCATAATGAAATACATTGCAACGAACATTAAGATAATCATACCGAAATAGAGAATGGTGCCTCCGATTCCGCCTTCACCCTGTCCGCCTGTTGCATTATTTAAAAGAAATGCGTTCATTTTTTTACCTCCGATTAAATTCGATAATGTTATTATATCTAAAACCTTCCAATTTTTCAAGTGTTAAATTCTTTTTCCAAGAATTTGTTCCTTTTCCCGTTTATATTTGGCAAAGCGGCCCTCGTCCAGCGCCTGTCTTATCTCGGTCATAAGGTTGTTATAAAACCATAAATTGTGCATTACGCAAAGCCTATGGGAAAGCATTTCGTTTGCCTTTAAAAGGTGCCTTATATAAGCGCGGGAGAACTGCCTGCATGTGGGGCAATTGCAGTTTTTATCAATGGGAGAATCATCAAGCATATATTTTTCATTGTTAATATTTATTATGCCCTCGCTTGTGAAAAGGTGACCGTGGCGGGCGTTGCGACTGGGCATAACGCAGTCGAAAAGGTCAATTCCTCTTTCTACCGCATTAAGAATATTAAGGGGTGTTCCAACACCCATAAGATAACGGATTTTATCCTGTGGCATAACTGGCACCACATGGTCAAGAACATCGTACATAATTTCGGTAGGCTCTCCAACTGCAAGACCGCCAACGGCATAACCATCCATATCCAGTTCAGTAATTTCCTTCATGTGGTCAACACGCAAATCATTGTAGGTACAACCTTGATTTATACCAAAAAGGAGTTGCTCTTTGTTAATTGTGTCATCAAGGCCGTTAAGCCTCGCCATTTCCGCCTTACAGCGCTTAAGCCAGCGTGTTGTCCTGGCACAGGACTGCTTGGCATAGGAATGCTCTGCAGGGTTTTCAACACACTCATCGAATGCCATTGCAATGGTGGAGCCGAGATTTGACTGAATTCGCATGCTCTCCTCAGGCCCCATAAAAATCTTTCGGCCGTCAATATGAGAAGAAAAGGTTACACCCTCTTCCTTAATTTTTCGCAGTTGAGCAAGGGAAAACACCTGAAATCCGCCGCTATCGGTTAAAATAGGTCTGTCCCAGGTGGTGAACCTATGCAGTCCACCCATTTTCTTTATGTTTTCATCACCCGTTCTAACATGGAGATGGTATGTATTAGAAAGCATAACCTGGCAGTTAACCTCTTTTAAATCCTGCGCCGAAACAGCGCCCTTAATGGCACCGCAGGTGGCAACATTCATAAATGCAGGGGTCTTAATAACACCACGGTTGGTGATAAACTCACCACGCCTTGCGTTTCCCTCTTGCTTTAAAAGTTTATACATAGCTAAAAAAATCCTTTACTGAATTATCATCGCATCGCCGAAGCTGAAAAATCTGTATTTTTCATCCACTGCGGTTTTATAAGCCTTCATTGTTTTCTCATAACCATAAAATGCGCTAACCAGCATTATAAGCGTGCTTTCGGGAAGGTGGAAGTTGGTTATAAGGCCATCAATGCATTTGAAATTATAACCTGGATAAATAAAGATATCGGTGGAATCGGAGCACTGCTTTACTCCGCCGAATTTTGTTGCGGCGCTCTCCAGTGTTCGGCAGCTTGTGGTGCCCACGCAAATTACTCTACCGCCTGCCGCCTTGGTTTCGTTTATGGTGTTTGCGGCCTCCTCACTTATGCAGTACCATTCAGAGTGCATTTTATGCTCGGTTATTTCATCTACCTTAACAGGTCTAAAGGTGCCAAGACCCACGTGCAAGGTGACATAGGCAATTTTTATGCCCTTTTTCTTTAAATCTTCAAGCATTTCCTTTGTAAAATGAAGACCTGCGGTTGGTGCGGCGGCGGAACCCAGCTCTTTTGAATAAACCGTTTGATAGCGCTCGCTGTTACTGAGCTTTTCCTTGATATAGTGTGGAAGCGGCATCTGACCTACCTCATCTAAAACGCTGAAAAACTCGCCATCGCAGTTAAACTCTAACACCCTGTTGCCATCGGGCAAAACATCAATAACGGTGGCTGAAAGCTTGTCTAAAAATTTAAATTCGGTTCCCGTTTTTGCCTTTTTGCCGGGGCCTGCAATGGCCTGCCAAATAAGAGAACTTTCCTGTTTTAAAAGAACAAACTCAACAACTGCGCCTGTGTCAACCCTGGTGCCAAAAATTCTTGCGGGCATAACCCTTGTATTATTAAGCACAAGGCAGTCACCTGCCCTTAAAAACTCATCAAGATGGTTAAAATTTGTGTGTAAAATCTCATCATTTGCTTTACTTAGTACCATAAGCCTTGAGGAATTTCTCGGCTCTATTGGTGTTTGTGCAATAAGATTTTCAGGTAAATCATAGTAAAAATCGCTTTTTTTCATAATATTAACCTTTCGGCAGTGTAATGAATAAAATATATTTGACAAACCAATTCAGCAATGTTATATTTAATTAATGGTTATATATTAAATAAGGCTTGCTTTTATATTATATTGCAAATTCCGCTTAATAGCAACCAAAAGTTTTTTCAAAGGAAAGTGACCCAAAATGAAAAATTACAAAGTAGGTATTATCGGCGCTACAGGTATGGTAGGTCAGCGCTTTTGCCTTCTTTTAGCCGACCACCCAAATTTCGATGTGACAGTTCTTGCTGCCAGCCCCCGTTCCAAAGGCAAAAAGTTTGAGGAATGTGTTAAAGACCGTTGGGCAATGACTGCACCAATTCCCGAAAAACTTAAAAACATGGTTGTTTTAAGTGCAACTGAGGATATTGAGGAAATAGTAAGTCAGGTTGATTTCGTTTTCTGCGCAGTTGATATGAAAAAGGATGAAATCAAAGCACTTGAGGAGCTTTACGCAAAACACGAGTGCCCCGTTATTTCCAATAACAGTGCACACCGCGGCACTAAAGATGTTCCCATGATTGTTCCCGAAATCAATGCCGACCACGCAAAGGTTATCGAGAGCCAGAGAAAGCGCCTTGGCACAAAGCGTGGCTTTGTTGCTGTTAAATCCAACTGCTCGCTTCAAAGCTATGTTCCCGCAATTTATCCTCTTTCAAAATTTGGTGTAGATAAAGTTTTGGTTTGCACCTATCAGGCAATTTCAGGTGCCGGCAAAACCTTTGAGCGCTGGCCCGAAATGGTTGATAATGTTATTCCCTTTATTGGCGGTGAGGAGGAAAAAAGCGAACAGGAGCCCCTTAAAATTTGGGGTAAGGTTAAGGATGGCGAAATTGTTAATGCCACCGAGCCTAAGTTTACCGCTCAGTGCATTCGTGTTCCCGTTTCCGATGGTCACATGGCTGCAGTGTTCGTTTCCTTTAAGGATGGCAAAAAGCCCACTAAAGAACAAATTCTTGAAGCCTGGGCTAATTACAGTGGCCGTCCTCAAGAACTTGCCCTTCCCCACGCTCCAAAACAGTTCCTCCACTATTTCACCGAGGATAATATGCCCCAAACCAAGCTCCACCGTGACCTTGAGGGCGGTATGGCAGTTTCCATCGGCAGACTCAGAGAGGATTCACAGTACGATTACAAGTTTGTTTGCCTTTCCCACAACACCTTAAGAGGTGCCGCAGGCGGCGCAGTTCTGCTTGCTGAGCTTCTTTGTGCTGAGGGTTACATGGACTAATTTTTAAAAAAGGTGTTTTTTATGAAAAAAAGAATCTTTACCGGTGCAGGCACAGCGCTTGTTACCCCCTTTAATGAAGATTACAGCGTAAACTATGATGCACTCCGCTTTCTTGTTAACGACCAAATTGAAAAAGGCATTGACTCCCTTATCATCTGCGGAACAACCGGCGAAGGCTCTACCCTTTCCCACGAGGAGCACGTTAGGGTTATTGCTGAAGCCATTGAGGTAGCAAACGGCCGTGTTCCCATTGTTGCAGGAACAGGTAGTAACGACACCGCTTATTCGGTTAAGCTTTCAAAGGAAGCCGCCACTCTTGGTGCCGATGCACTTTTGCAGGTGACCCCTTACTATAATAAGACCTCACAGCGAGGCCTTATTGCTCACTACACCGAGATTGCAAAAAGCGTTGACCTTCCTATGATTTTATACAACGTTCCCTCAAGAACGGGTATGAAGATTGCTGTTGACACCTACAAACAGCTTTCCAAAATTGACAACATTGTTGCAACCAAGGAAGCCAGTGGCGACCTCGAGCTCGTACGTCAAATTCGCGAAACCTGTGGCGATGACCTTGGCATTTATTCAGGCAACGATGACCAGGTTTATGATATTTTAAAGCTTGGCGGCATTGGTGTTATTTCGGTGTTCTCCAACATTTTCCCCGCTGAACTTCACCAGCTTTGCCAACATTTCTTTGATGGCAATAAGGCAAAGAGCGAGGAAATGCAAAAGCATTATTTAGACATTATGAACGGCCTGTTTATGGATGTTAACCCCATCCCCGTTAAGGATGCAATGGCGATGCTCGGAATGAATGTAGGTCCCCTTCGCCTTCCCCTTTTAACAATGGATGATGAGCACAAGGCACAAATGCTTGCCCTTCTTAAAAAATACGGTCTTTTAAAATAAAATTAAATGGGATGTGAAAAAATGACCAATATCATTTTAAGCGGTTGCGGCGGAAAAATGGGCGGCGTTATAACCGATATTGTGAAATCCGATGAAAACGCTGACATTGTTTGCGGTCTTGATATCAGCGAAAACATTTCCCGTGGCTACCCCGTTTATAAATCAGCCGAGGATATTAAAGAGACAGCCGATGTCATTATCGACTTTTCTCACCCCAGCGCCCTTGACGGAATTTTAAAGCTTGCAAAAGCAAAAAACATTCCCGTTGTTTTGGCAACCACGGGCTACACTGAAAATGAAATTGAAAAAATCAAGGAAGCCGCAAAGGAAATCCCCGTTTTCTTTACCTTTAATTTTTCTCTTGGCGTAAACCTGCTGGTTGCCCTTTCCAAAAAGGCGGCGGCAGTGCTTGGCAATGATTTTGACATTGAAATTGTTGAAAAGCACCACAACCAAAAGCTTGATGCCCCTTCGGGTACCGCAATAATGCTGGCAAATGCTTTGAGCAGCGTTTTTGATGATAAAATGATGTACGAATATGACCGACATTCAAAGCGTGCAAAACGCGCAAAGAATGAAATCGGTATACATTCGGTCCGTGGCGGCACAATTGTCGGCGAGCACGACGTTATTTTTGCGGGCCGTGATGAGGTTATCACCCTCTCCCACTCCGCCGGCTCAAAACAGGTTTTTGCCGCAGGCGCGGTTAAAGCCGCAAAATTTATTGCTTGCAAAGCACCAGGCATGTATGATATGAACGATGTCATAAAATTCTAAATAAAAAGGCACGGACTTTTCACAGTCCGTGCCTTTAACTTTGTCTATGTGGCTATATGAAAACTTACTTTGGTGGTCTTACCCTGTGGATAAATACCCCGAAATCCATTTGTTATGCGATAAAAACGCTAATATTGTATTATAAATCTTATTTATATAATATAATTATTGTTAAAAGTGTTGATTTTTGTAATTGATAGTGGTATAATTATTGTGATTTATTGGGTAAAAATTTCTCAAGAGTTTTTCGGTATGTATACAAAACCAACAAAAAACAAGAAAAAGAATTTGAGACGGTATAAATTATGTCATTAGAGTATTTTTACATAACAAACGATGCTGATATTGCCAAAGCCTGCGAGAGAGCCGGCGTTGACCGAATTTTTATTGATATGGAATATATTGGCAAGTCCCAGCGGCAGGGCGGGCTTGACACGGTACAAAATCACCACACCATCGAAGATGTAAAAAACATAAGAGCGGCTATAAACAAATCAAAGCTTCTTGTAAGGGTTAACCCAATACACGATGGTTCCGAAAATGAAATTAACGCCGTTATTGATGCGGGCGCAGATTTTATAATGCTTCCAATGTGGAAATCGGCAAAGGAAGTAGAAACATTTTATGAAATAGTGTGCGGCAGGGTCAAAACAATTCTTTTACTTGAAACCGATGAAGCACGACTTTGCATTGATGAGGTTATAAAGCTTGATGGTGTTGATGAAATATACATCGGCCTTAATGACCTGCATTTAAGCCAGCATAAAAAATTTATGTTTGAACTTTATACCGATGGAACGGTTGATGAAATCGTATCAAAGTTAAAATCTGCAAATATAAAATTCGGCGTAGGCGGCGTAGGCAAGGTTAACTGCAACAATCTTTTGCCCGCCGAAAACGTTTTGTGCGAGCATTATAGGCTCGGTTCTTCTATGGTTATTCTTGCGCGGGCATTTTGCGATTATACAAAATACACCGCTAAAGAATTTGAAAACATAATGACTGCAGGCATAGCCGAAAACCGCGAGTTTGAAAAAACTATTGCAGAAAAACCGTCAGATTACTTTAATAAAGTACATAACGAAACAAAAATAATAATTGAAAAAATTAAGGCGAACAAATGAAACTGCTTCTAACAGGTGCCTTTAAGTGCACACTTTCATAAGTTTATGCAATGAATATGTCTGAAATGGGGTAGCGTTAAATTGAATAATTTTTCCTTAAAAAAATTATTAGCTGTAAAATCTTATCAAAACAAAAATATAGTTTTGGCTTTTGTATTTTTGCGCTTTCTTGCAACATGTCTAATTACTAACACCCACTATAATGACGTCTACCCTATTAAAAGCTTGGCAGTTGGCGGTCTTTTGGGAGATGTGTTGTTTTTTGTTGTTTCCGGTTTTGTTCTAACAAGGGAAACTAACGAAAAGTTCCTTTCGTGGTATGGAAAACGAGTATTGAGAATATATCCAACTGTGTTTGTTGGCGTCATCTTTTATATAATAACCGGATATACAACAATACAGCACATAAATAATATCGGTTGGTTTACTGCATTTGTATTTCCGTCTTTTTTTGTTTTTGCTGCCACAATTATTTTACTTTACATACCATTCTTTTTAATAAATAAAATTAACGACAAAAAGTGGTTTTTAACAATTTTTGCGGTTGTTGTTTTTGCTTGGATTATAACATATGTTTTCTTTTTTGACAAAACGGCATATCAAATGAATAACACCAATCATTGGATGATTGCTTTCCCTTATTTTATTGCAATGATGTTCGGTTCATACATTAGAAAGTTCAATATAAAAAGCAGTAATATTTTAAAGGCCTTTTTCTGCTTCTTTTCTATTGTGTTTTTAATTTTATACTTTTTCTTAACAACGATGATAAGAGCAAATACCGTTTTATTGAATTATCAAATTTTTGTTCAAATTTCGTTATTGCTTGCAATATTTTTCTTGGTTGCGTTTGTTTTTGGGCTTGAAAATTGGTTTAAGGGATTTCCAAAATGGTTATTGGCAACAGTTAATTTTATTGCTAATTTCACTTTGGAAATTTACATAATACAAAGACCGATTATTTCATGCTTTTCACATATTCTGTTCCCGTTCAATTGGATTATCATAACTTTGACAATATTTATTTCGGCCATCATTTTAAAGATTTTTATTAATTTTATTGTTGAGGCATCAAAATTTTGCTTTTGTAAATTATTTAAAAAAGTTGGTTAATGGTATGAAACAAACATTTTATAAAAAACATTTAAAGAGATGGATAGATTTTTCTTGTTCATTGATAATGCTTCTATTAATTTGGCCGATATTATTACTTATCATAATTGCTATAAAGCTTGATTCAAAGGGTCCGGCGATTTTTGTTCAAGATAGATTAACACTGGACGGAAAAGTTTTCAAAATATATAAAGCCAGAACAATGTGTGTTGATGCCGAAAAAAAAGGCACCGGTGCTTATTCTTTTGATGATGACCCGCGAATTACACGAGTAGGCAAAATATTAAGAAAACTTAGTTTAGATGAGCTTTTTCAGTTGATAAATATATTGAAAGGTGATATGAGTTTTGTAGGACCGCGACCTATTCTTACATATCATCCTTGCAAGTATGAAGAGTATAACGAAAAAGAAAAAACAATTTTTACTGTTAGACCGGGAATTACTGGCTGGGCACAGGTTAATGGTAGAAATAGTGTTGATTGGGTACAACGTTTTGAATTAAATGAATGGTATGTAGAGAACATATCATTGTTTTTAGATATAAAAATTTTGTTTTTAACTTTAATTCAGCTTTTTGTAAAAAAAGAAACTGTTATTAGTACAGAAACAGCAAAAACATTTAAAGAACAAAAGGAAGTTGCTAAATTAAATGCAAAATAATGATGCTAAAAGATATTCTTTAAAACAACTTGAAGAGTTAAGTATTAAATCACTTAAAGCTCTCGGTATTAACGAAACCAATGCAAAAAAAATCACGGAATGTATGTTGGATGCGGATATAAATGGCGTACATACCCACGGAATTCGTATGCTACCGGCATACATTGATAGATTGAAATCCGGTCAGTTTAGTTCTGATGATATTGAAATAACAAAAGAAACTCCTTCCTTTACTAAAATTGATGCAAAAAGTAGTGTAGGAATTTTATCAGCTATTAGTGCAACGGAAATTGCTATAAACAAGGCGAATAAATATGGCATACATACAGTTTTTGTTAATAATGCCAATACCTATGGTCCAGCTTATTATTATGTCGAACTGATGGCTAAAAAAGGTCTTATAGGTTTCACCTGCAGCAATTCGCCGGCAGCCATGCCTGCTGTAAACGGATTAGAAAAAATGCTTGGAACAAACCCTTTTGCTTTTGCATTTCCAACTTTAACACAAGATAATTTTATACTTGATATGGCAACAAGCATAGTTGCAAAATCAAAATTTGAAACCTGTAGATTAAACGGCGAAAAATTAGGACCAGGTTGGGCGCTAGACATTAATGGCAATCCTACAGATGACCCGATTGAAGCAATAAAGGGATTTGTTCTGCCAATGGCGGGCTTTAAGGGTTATGGTATTGCTATGATGATTGATATGCTTTCAGGTATGCTCTCTGGGGCAGCTTATTTAAACAAGGTTGGCAAATTTTATTCAAATGACTGTAAGGGCATGAACGTTGGTCAAATCTTTATTTCGATAGACCCTAAAATTGTTTACGGCGACGATTTTTATTTGGAAGCTGATGAATATATTAAAACTCTTAGAAACTCAAAAAGTGTTGCCGGTAAAAAGATTGTTTTACCGGGTGATGATAGAAAAGAACTAAAAGATAAATCCTTAAAATGCGGTGTTGTATTATCTGATGATACTGTGGAAAAATTACAAAATCTTTTTGGAAATACGTTAATCTTAAATTAAAGTGAGGGACTGCTTTGAAAGTTTTATTAGTTGCTACCGTTCAAAGTCATATTTGTCAGTTTCATAAACCACTTATGAAGTTGCTTAAAGAAAACGGATATGAGGTTCATGTCGCCGCAAGGAATAATTTAGCCGAAAAAAACGGTCTTGCAATGGAATATGCCGATAAAGTGTTTAATATCCCTTTTACGCGTTCACCTATTACAAAGGATAATATAAGCGCGTATAAACGCTTAAAACAGATTATTAAAGACAATGATTATGATGTAATTCATTGCAATACACCAATGGGTGGCGTTATTACACGGCTGGTGTCTATTTTTTCTAAAAAGAATCCCCGTATAATATATACCGTGCACGGCTTTCATTTTTATAAGGGTGCGTCCAAAAAGAATTGGCTTATCTATTACCCGATAGAAAAGTTTTTATCACGTTTTACCGATACACTTATTACCATCAATAAAGAGGATTATACTCTTGCACGAGAAAAATTTCATGCGAAAAAAGTATATTATGTTCCTGGTGTAGGCGTTGATTTGCAAAAATTCAGTAAAAGTGCTGCCGATGAATTTGAAATAAAAAACAAATTGAATATTCCCGAAAACAACACGGTATTTTTATCTATCGGTGAGCTTACTGACAGGAAAAACCATATTATTGCTTTAGAGGCATTAAAAATAATAAAAGAACAAATCGGATTAGAGAATGTTGTATATCTTATTTGCGGCAACGGAAAACTTAAAGATTATTTAGAAAGTAAAATATCAGAATTTGGTTTGGAAAACATAGTAAAACTTTTAGGCTATCGCAGAGATATTCCTGAAATTTGTGCAATAACCGATTTATTTATTTTTCCTTCGTTGCAAGAAGGTCTTCCGGTTGCCTTGATGGAATCAATGGCAATGGAATTACCGTGTGTTGCAAGCCGCATAAGGGGTAACACCGATTTAATTGAAAATGATAACGGTGGTTATTTGTGTAATGCCAAAAGTGCAAAAGAATTTGCAGATGCTATAATAAAACTGTTAGAAAATCCCCAAAAACGCGAAGAAATGGTCATATATAACCGAAAAGTTATTGAAAAGTTTTCGGTAGAAAATGTTGTGGAAAAACTTAGAAAAATCTACTTTTCATAAAAACAATATTATAAAACTATTTTAAATTTGGAGGATTATTATATGCCGTTTTTAAGTATAATAATACCTGTATATAACGCCGAAAAATATTTACAGGCGTGTTTTGACAGCATCAAGCGACAAAAATTTGCCGATTATGAGGTGATTGTTGTTGATGATGGCGCTACCGACAATAGCCCCGATATTTGTGATAAGTATGCAGAAAATGACAACAGAGTGAAGGTTTATCATTTGCAAAACGGCGGTGCTTCAAGGGCAAGAAATATTGGTTTTGACAAGGCAAATGGTAAATATGTATATTGCATTGATAATGACGATTGCATTTATGATGAAGACTATTTTACAAAAATATATGACTATCTGTCAAAAAACGAGGTAGATATATTACAAACCGGTGCAACCTATGTTGCAGACACACCAAATGCTAAAAAAACAGTAGTAGATTATAATGATGTTCCGGACTTTTCAAGTGATGAAATTGAAAAATATTTTGATTGGCTTGTAAAAAACAATCAATATGAAATATCTTGTTGGACAAAAATTATTAAAACCGATTTTTTGCGAGAAAATAAACTGTATTTTGATGAAACTCTTGTAATAGAGGACATTGATTGGAATTTGCGGTTTTTACAGTGTGTTAAAAGCTATGGAATTCTTAAAATAGCAAGTTATATTCATGTTTTTCGTAAAGGTTCGATTACTTCTGCAAAAGGAGCTAAACGGCACAAAAATTGTATCGACTATATTGCAACAATAAAAAAATACGCTGATTTATTTCAGACTAAGGATTTTTCTACGCAGTTAAATAAATCGCTCCTTTCTTTTCTTGCGTATCAGTATTACATAACCATTGGCCTTGCTTCCACTCTCGATAAAGAATATAAAAAAGATATTAAAAAATCCTTAAAGCAGATTAAGTATATTATTAAATTCAGCAGTGGAAGACGACAAAAATTACTCAAATTGGTATATAACTTTTTTGGCTTTAATGCTTTAATTTTTGTATTAAGTTATTACTACAATCATCACAGAAAAAGGTGTAAAAAACAATGAAAATAATAGTGGTTTCAATTGCGCCGTGGAATCGCGGTAATAATTTCGGTAAAACTTTTTGTGACATTTTTGAGGGTATGGAAAATGTTGAATTTTTAAACATCTATTGCGATAGCGGCTTGCCCGATAACAATGTTAACGCAAAATATTATCAAATAACGGTTAATGATATTATCGCAAATTTGCTACATAAAAACAAAAAAGTTGGCAGAACGGTTGAAAATTTTTCCGCTGCCCACACCCTTTCGCAAAAGCAACAAGGTTTTTTGTATAAAATTAAAACCAAAAAATGGCGCATTTTCTTTTGGGCAAGGCGTTTTATTTGGTGGATTGGCCGTTGGCGCACCCCCGAGCTTGAAAAAATCATTCGCGATTTTGATGCAGACCTGCTGTTTTTACCCATTTTCAAAGAAAGTTATATGAACTCTGTTCAGCAGTACGTTCAAAAAGTAAGCGGTAAAAAATCAGTTGCTTATTACGGTGACGATAATTACACCTTAAGGCTATTTTCACTTAATCCTTTCTTTTGGTTTGACCGACTTACACAACGCGGCAGTGTGAAGAAAACCATCGATAAATGTGAATATATGTATGTTGTGTCCGACATTGAAAAACGCGAGTGTGAGCGTGATTTTAAAAAAGATTGTTATATTTGTACTAAAGGCGCCGATTTTTCAGCCCCCCCACCCTTAAAAGCAGAATATCCTAAGGCTAAAAAGCTTGTTTACACAGGTAATTTAGGTATTCATCGCTGGGAAGAGCTTTGGCACATAGGACAGGCGTTAGATAAAATTAATGAAGGGCATAAATTAATAATATATTCCGCTACAGAACTGAGCGACAGTATAAAAGAAAAGTTTAATAGTACTAAAAGCATCGAATTTATGGGCAGGATATCTGCCGATAAAATACCTGAAATTCAGTCAGATGCCGATGTGTTAGTGCATGTTGAATCCTTTAGATTCAAAGAAAGATTACTAGTCCATCAATCCTTTTCAACAAAAATCGTTGACCATTTTGTTATGGCGCGTGCCACCTTTGCTGTAGGTGCTACAGATGTTGCATCAATTGATTATCTACTTAATCGAGATGCTGCAGTTGTTGCCGCTTCGCGCGATGAGATTGAACCGAAACTGCGTATGCTTCTAAGTAGCGATGAAAAACTTAATGAATATGCCCTAAAGGGATTTAATTGCGGAAAAGAAAATCACGATATAAATTACATTCAAAAAATGCTCAGAGAACATTTTGAAAAATATTTGGGGGTAAACTCTTGAGAGTTTTATTGATAAACGGTATATACGGCAGTAGAAGCAGCGGGAAATCCCTTGCCGAAATAAAGCAGGCTCTTGAAAAAGACGGCAACACGGTTTTCGTTGCTACGCCAAACTATATTAAAGGTGAAGAATTTTACCAAATCGGCAACAAATATGACCACAAGTTACACGCTTTTTTGTCGAGATTTTTAGGTTTGCAGGCGTATTTTTCCCATATCGCTACATATAGGCTCCTAAAACACATTGAAAAAATCAAACCCCATATTATTCATATTCAGGTAATACACGGCAACTTTATCAATTTTGGTATGTTAATGAAATATATTTCCAAGAAAAATATACCAGCCGTGTTTGTGTTGGATGATTGCTGGTACTTTACAGGTAAGTGCTGCCACTATACTGCCGACAAGTGTTACAAGTGGAAAACGGGATGCCATAACTGTGTCAGAATAAAAGCCGATAATAAGAGTTGGTTTTTCGATTTTTCGAAAAAAATGTATTCTGATAAAAAAAGATATTTCGGTAATCTGAAAAACTATGCCGTTGTGTCGGTGTCTGATTGGTTAAAAAATGAAGCAAAGCAGTCGTACCTTAAATCGGCGAATGTTTTAACCCGCATTTACAATTCCATTGATACCGAAATATTTAAGCCAAGCGATAATGCTTTAAAACTTAAACAAGAAATGAATTTAACTGACTATAACATTGTTTTAGGTGTTGCAACCGCTTGGAAAGATACAGGTAAGCTTAGCAAGGGTATCAATTTATTTTTAGAACTCAGCAGCATTTTACCGAAGGATTATAAAATCATTTTAATTGGTAAAATGGACCCCGAAATTAAATTGCCCGACAATATAATTTCTATAGACTTTGTTGACGGTCAAGAAACACTGGCGCAGTATTATTCTATGGCAGATGTTTTTGTTCAAATGTCAAGTGAAGAAACCTTTGGCAAGGTTACGGCCGAGGCCCTTTGTTGCGGTACACCTGTAATTGTTTTTAATTCCACCGCTAACCCCGAACTTGTAGGTGAAGGCTGCGGTTATGTTGTTGAAAACAAAAATGTCCGTCAGGTTTATGATAAAATTACCGAAATTATCAAAAGAGGCAAATCATCTTATTCTGTTAATTGTCGGGAATTTGCCACCCAAAACTTTAAATCTACAAATAACGTAAATTTATATATCGATTTATATAAAAAGCTTATTAATCACAGCGAGGAACTATAATGCCTATTATTTTAGCATACATTGCATTATGCTTTGTGTTATCTTTTGTTGCAAAGCAATATCCAAAAACAAAAGGTTTTGTCATATTCATTATATTTTTACTTGGCGTTATTATAAGCGGATATCGCCGATATGATTTTACCGAAGATAACTTAGCATATATCAATTATTTTGCCTATCATTCGAAAAAAACCCTTGCGGAGTCTTGGCGTAGAGTTTTGACAGATGAAGGCAAAGACCCATTTTATTATTTTTTAGGTAACGTCTTTAGTAAATTGGGCTTTTCCTATCGCGGTTGGTTCGTTTTTATTGCAACCGTATATATGGGCGGATTTTGTTATGTAACATATAAATACAGCAAAGATTATTTTATCAGTATGCTGATTTTAATAACACAGTCTTACTTTTACTTTTCTATGACAGGACTGCGCCAAACCTTGGCAATGGGTATCTGCTTTTTTGCATACGATTTTGCGGTAAGAAAAAAACCAATACATTTTGCTTTGGCGGTATTTTTAGCTTCCCTATTCCATTCATCAGCGTTAATATTTGCAGTTTTTTATTTCGTTAAAAATTTAAAAATTAACTTTAAATATTGGTTTGCCGCCCTTGCGGCGCTAGCTGTATCTTACTTGTTCCCCTCTTTTATAAACAGAGCGGTTGAACAACTCGCCTGGAATGAAGATTTGGCCCAATACGCCGATAAGACAACAGGACTTTCTATTCTAGGCTTTATTGTTCAGTTTTGTATATTACTGTTTTGTTATATGTTCACCCGTTTTGATGCTAAAAACGATGATTATAGAAAACCGTGGTTCGCGGCTATGGTAATTGGTCTTGTTATACAGGCATTTGTTGTTAATATCGACAACATTTTCAGAATGGCCATGTATTTCAGTGTTTACGGCGCGCTGGCAGTACCCGATGCTATCCAGTCGCAGGGAAAAATCCAAAACCGCCGCATAGCATTTTGGATTATAACAGCGCTGTTAATGCTATATTTCGTACGGTCATCAGCAAACTTTAACAATTTGGAACTTCAGTTTGGAGTATGGTTATGATAAAATTAAGTATAATACTACCGGTGTATAATGTAGAAAAATTTTTACCTGCTTGCTTAGATTCTATATATAATCAGGATATTGCAGAAGATGAATTTGAGATTATTGCGGTGATTGATGGTTCGCCCGATAATTCAAAATCCGTTTTGTTTGATTATTCCAAGGCGCATAAAAACATCAAGGTTATTGAACAAGAAAACTGCGGCGTTTCGGTTGCCAGAAACAACGGTTTAAAGCATGCTACAGGTAAATATATATGGTTTATAGACCCTGATGATTTAATTGTTAAAAATTGCTTTAAAAAGATTTATGAAAGCTTGGAAGAATATAACGCCGATGTGTTTGAACTGCATTATGACACCTGTGAAGAAGATTACATATATGAAAGCAAACAAACAACTTTTAATATTGACGGCAAGAATAAAGAGGGTGCAACTGCATCGGGATGTTTGCTGGTATGCCGAAGAGAATATTTAACTCAAAATAATATTCTTTTTAATGAAAAATTAAGGTATGGCGAAGATTATTTGTGGGTGCTCCAGGTTAAATACCGCAAGCACACAAATGTTTTTACCGGCAGTAAACTTTACATTTACCGCCAAAGAAAAGGCTCGGCAATGCATCAGAAAAGTCGTGAAAAAAGCAAAAAACATTTTGAAGATATGTTGCTGCTTCACGAAATATATCTAGAGGAACAAAAGCGCTGTATTAAAGAGCAACTGTCTGACAGAATTATAAAGGAACTTGAATATCGCTGTTTACTGTGCATAGAAGCGGCCCTGTGGCACTACCTAAAAGTTGCGGGCAGTGTAAATGATGCAAGGCAGCTTTTGAAAACACTCCAGCAAAAAGGGTTATATCCTTACAAATTTTCTACCTGGAATTTATTTGGTAAAAATGCAACAAATAGTTTAAAGTATAGGTTAATAACCTTCTTGTTCCCCATTAAGGCCTATTACCTGTTTTTGTGCAAAATATTTGTTTCAAGATTAAAATAAAAACAAGCGTGAGTATTTATGAAAGATATTAAATTTAGTATAATTGTCGTTTCTTTGAATGAGGAAGAAAGAATTAAAAAAACAATACAGTCAATATTATCGCAAACCTATGAAAACATTGAGATAATAGTAAAAGATGGCCTTTCTACCGATGATACAGTTAAAAACATACCGAATGATGACAGAATTAAAATATTCACAGAGAAGGACACTTCGGTTTATGCTGGTATGAATCAAGCGTTGAAGCACATAACGGGTGATTATGTGATGTGGCTCAATTGTGGTGATTTACTGTATGACAATATGGTTTTAAAAAATGTTGCAGAATTTTTTAACAAGAACGACATAAACCTTAACAGTGTTATATACGGAGATTACTCTAAAGATGGTAAAATACATAAACAGTCCTCCAAAATTGATAAACGATATCTTTTGGAGTCAGGACTTTGTCATCAAAGCATTTTTATGGGTAGTAATGCTGTTAAAAACTTTGAAAAATTTGATACATCGCTTAAAATATGTGCCGATTACGATTCAATGGTAAAAGCATTTGTAAACGGTGCAAAGTATTACTATATTGATATACCCGTATGCGTTTATGCCGGCGGAGGTATTTCTGAAACGGGCAATGCCATAAGCCAGGTGAAAGCGGAAGGAAAAATAATCAGAAAAAAGTATTTCTCTTTTGCTTACAATATTCTTTACTATTTAATCAGAATAAAGAAACGAATTTTAAAATTATTTTAGGGGGAACGTTTAATGTCTTTATTTAAGGATAAAACACTTATGATTACAGGTGGTACCGGTTCGTTTGGCAATGCGGTTTTAAATCGTTTTTTAAAAACCGATATTGGTGAAATCAGAATTTTTTCGCGTGATGAAAAAAAGCAGGATGATATGCGCCACGAATTCCAGGCAAAAATGCCTGAGGTGGCTGACAAAATAAGTTTTTATCTCGGCGATGTCCGTGACATTCAGTCGGTTAAAAATGCTATACATGGGGTTGATTATATTTTTCACGCAGCTGCACTCAAGCAGGTGCCTTCTTGTGAATTTTTTCCTGTTGAGGCTGTTAAAACTAATGTGTTAGGTACCGAAAACGTGCTTACCGCAGCCATTGATGAGGGAGTAAAAAAGGTAATATGCCTTTCTACCGACAAGGCCGCCTACCCAGTTAATGCAATGGGTACGTCAAAGGCAATGATGGAAAAGGTAATCGTTGCAAAAAGCCGAACAACTAAAAGCACTGAAATTTGTTGCACCCGCTACGGCAACGTTATGTGCTCTCGCGGCAGTGTAATTCCCCTTTGGATAGACCAAATTAAAAACGGTAATTCAATTACAATTACAGAGCCTTCAATGACAAGGTTTATTATGTCCCTTGAAGAGGCTGTGGATTTGGTGTTGTTTGCTTTTGAAAAGGGCGAAAGCGGTGACATCCTTGTTCAAAAAGCTCCTGCTTGTACCATAGAAACATTGGCTCAGGCTGTGTGTGAGCTGTTTGGCAGTGATAGGGATAATATAAAGGTCATCGGCATTCGCCACGGCGAAAAAATGTATGAAACATTGCTTACCAATGAGGAGTGTTCCAACGCCATTGACATGGGCGATTTTTATCGGGTTCCCTGTGATAAACGCGGACTTAACTATGATAAGTATTTTGTAAAGGGTGACACAACCCGAAATTTGCTTAGTGAGTTTAACTCTAATAACACCGAACTTTTAGATGTTGATGCGGTTAAGGAAAAGTTATTATCGCTTCAATATATTAAAGATAAACTTGCAGGGACGGAGGAATGATATTGAAAGTTTTAATAATGGGCAGTGCCAATATTATTGGTCAAGTTGTCGGTTTGTATTTCAGAGAAAACGGACACGATGTGACAGGATATGATTCTAAGCCTTGCAGATATTATGATTCAATACAGGAAAGCCTCTATGATTTAGACTGCATAAAAGAAACCATACAATCTGGTTGTTATGACGCAGTGTTAAACTTTACCGCTGTGGTTAATCAAAAAGCCGAAGAGGATAAAGCAGAGGCTTCATATATCAACTGTTTTTTACCGCACTATCTTGAAAAAATAACACATGATACAAAAACGGTAATCGTTCATAGAAGTACAGACTGTATTTTTTCCGGCAAAAAAGGTAGTTATAATATTGATGACACTCCTGATGGTGAAAGTTTTTATGCTAAAACAAAAGCAATCGGTGAACTGATAAATCAAAAGGATATTACCATAAGAGTATCCTTAATAGGCCCGGACCCTGATTCTAACGGGGACAGTCTATTCCCTTGGTTTTTGCGCCAAAACGGCGAAGTAAACGGATTTACCGATGCAATATGGACAGGCGTTACAACCATTGAGTTTGCACGTGTTATCGAACAGCTTTTATTGCAAAAGGCACATGGTCTGTTTCAATGCGCACCTGATACTTCAATTTCAAAATATGAACTTTTAACAGTCTTTGAAAAGTATTTTCCAAATAATAGAAAAGTCATACCCATTTCTAAAAACAGGGTAGATAAATCCTTAATACCGTTTATGGGCGATTATAAGGTGGAAATACCGGACTATGATACAATGGTTGCCGATATGTTATTGTGGGTGAAAAATCATAAAGATATTTATAAAAATTTTGAGGTGTAAAAAATGAAAAAGTTAAAGTTAATGATTGTTATGGGAACAAGACCTGAAATTATTAAACTATCTGAAATTGCAAAAAAATGTGATAAATATTTCGATTTGAAAATTGTTCATACAGGTCAGAACTATGACTATAATTTAAACAAGCTGTTTTTTGATGAACTTGAGGTAAGAGAACCCGACTTTTATTTGGGCGTAGTTGGTGATAATTTAGGCCAGACTATGGGTAATGTTTTGGCAAAATCATATGAACTGTTTGAAAGAGAAAAGCCCGACGCAGTTTTGGTTTTAGGTGATACTAACTCTTGCCTTTGCGTTATTTCAGCAAAACGTTTAAAAATCCCGATTTTCCACCTTGAAGCAGGCAACCGCTGTAAAGATGAGAATTTGCCCGAAGAGGTTATCCGCCGCATTGTTGACGTAACTAGCGATGTTAATTTGTGTTATTCGGAGCACGCCCGCCGTTATATTTTAGACTGCGGTGTAAGACCTGAAAATACATATGTTGTAGGTTCTACAATGGCAGAGGTTTTGGACGCTCATAAAGACCGTATTGATAACAGTGATGTTTTAAAGCGTTTAGGACTTGAGAAAGGTAAATATATCTTGTTGTCAGCTCACCGTGAAGAAAACATTGATATTGAATCAAACTTTTTTGCGCTTATGAACGCTGTAAATGCAATGGCAGAAAATTATGATATGCCCATTCTTTATTCATGCCATCCCCGTTCTAAAAAATATATTGAAAAGCGTGGATTTGTGTTTGATAAGCGCGTTATCCAGCATGAGCCACTGGGCTTCTTTGATTATAATAATCTTCAAAAAAATGCTTTTTGCGTTGTTTCTGACAGTGGCACTATTCCTGAAGAGGGCTCTTATTTTAAATTCCCTGCAGTTTCTATCAGAACTTCCACAGAGCGCCCCGAAGCTATGGACAAGGGCGTGTTTACAATCGGTAGCATTACCTCTGAACAGGTATTGCAGGCGGTTGATTTGGCAGTTGCCATGAAAGAAAACGGCGATGACGGACTCACCGTACCGGCATATGCCGATACAAATGTATCTACAAAGGTTGTAAAGCTGATTCAAAGCTATGTTGGTATAATCAATAAAATGGTTTGGAGAAAGTTTTAGCAGCAATATTTAATAAACGAGGATATATAATGAGTGAAACAAGTTCTGCTAAGAGACTAAGTATAAATATAATCGCGCAATTAATAGCATTTGCTGTCAATATTGGCATTGGCTTCTTTTTGACACCGTATATAATCAAAACTGTGGGCAGTACGGCTTACGGTTTTGTCGGTCTTGCAAACAACTTTGTAAGCTATGTTCAAATTTTAGTAACTGCATTAAACTCAATGGCAGGTCGATTTATTGCAATCAGTTTTTATAAAGAAGATTATGAAAATGTAAAAAAATATTACACATCGGTTTTCTTTGCTAACTTGTTCTTATCACTGGTAATATCAATCCCCTGCACCCTGCTATTGATTTTTCTAAACAAGGTTGTAGATGTACCAAGCTCAATTCTTTTTGATGTTCGTGTATTGTGGACCTTTATTTTTGGCGCAATGATTGTTTCCATAATAGGAAGCATATTTTCAAATGCAGCCTATGTAAAAAACAGATTAGAGCTTGTTTCACTTAGAAATATAGAATCCCACCTTTTAAGGGCGGCTATTTTAATCGGAGCCTTTTCCCTACTTCTGCCAAAGGTATGGTATGTTGGACTTGCTACCTTTATAAGTGGTGTGTATGTTGTTTTTGTTAATATGTATTACACAAAAAAACTTATGCCCATGGTAAAAATTCAGAAAAAATATTTTGATTTTTCAAAAATTAAAGAATTAGTGTCGGCGGGTGTTTGGAACAGTGTTGCCCAACTTGGCAATGTGTTATCAACCGGTCTTGACCTATTGATAACTAATTTATTTGTTGGTGCTGGACCAATGGGAATAGTAGCTGTTTCTAAAACCATACCTACCTATATTCAGTCGTTATTTGTTACTGTGTCAAGCGTTTTTGCGCCGCAACTAACCATAAGCTATGCTAAAGATGATAATGATGGAATGAAATCCCAACTGCTTTTTGCAACAAAATTAATGGCTTTATTTGCAAGTGTACCGGTGTCATTTGTTATTGTTTTCGGTAAATCCTTCTATCAACTTTGGACACCTACTCAGGATGCAGGAACACTTGCAATGCTTACAATCATTACAGTTTTAGAATATCCTATCTCTTTGATTGTGTATCCGCTGGAAAACATATTTGCAACATTAAATAAGGTTAAAATCTTATCAATAATTACAATTATAACGGCACTGTGTTCTTGCGGCAGCGTTTTTGTTCTTTTGCAGCTGACAGATAACATTTATTTTAAAATGCTTATTGTTGTTGGAGTAAGCACCTTCTTTAACATTATAAAAAACGGTATTGTTGTGCCTATGTATTGTTCAAAACTCTTAAATATAGAATTCACTTATTTTGGCAAGGTTATTTTAAAGAGCATTATTTCCACGGCGATAATCACACTCATTGTGTATGCTATAAGCCTGCTCGTTACCGTTGACAGCTGGATGAAACTAATTTTGGCAGTTTTAGCTGTAGCAATTTTAGGTTTATCTCTTAATTATATTTTCATATTAAGCAAGGATGAAAAAAAGGCATTTTTTAAGATGATATCAAAAAAAATACGTAGGAGTTAATATGTTAAATAATATTAAAAAACATATAAAAAATCACAAAAAATTAAATTATTTGCAAAGGTGCATTCGCCGTATAAATGACAATGCTTTTGTTGATGAAGTTCTTGAAATCGGCAAAAATCCGCTCAGAATAAATATCCAAAAATTAGGCGATAAAAACGATGGAAAACTCGTTTATATTGCTCAAACTATGGGTTGCGATGGTTTATTTGCAGAACTGAGATTTTTATTTGCCGAAATATTTTTTGCCGAACGTTTTGGTATGGTGCCGGTGCTTAAAATTCCGGAAGCCTCTTGTTATCATGAAAATCATCCTGTTAACGGCACAACTAATCCTTTTGAATATTATTTTTGCCCTGTATCTGACATTAGCTTAGAAGATGCAGAGCAAAGCTGTGCTGTGGTTGAACACAATTATTATCAACGCCAGTATATTAAATCAATTTGCGGTATGGATTCAAGTTATATGCCAAGTGATGATTATATGAATGCAATGGCCGATTTGGTTAACCGCCATTTAAAATTGAATGATGTGTGTAAGCCTTTTATCGAAAACAGTATAAAAGAAACAATTGGCGATAAAAAAACATTGGCTGTTCATGTGCGAGGAGCTGATTTTAAACGCCATTATAAAAATCATCCTAATATGGTAACCACCGATGAATACTTATCGGCAGTTGATAAAGCTATAAATGAGAACGATTTTGAACAAATATTTTTAGCTACAGATGATTTGCAGGCGATTGAAGTATTTAAGTCAAAATACGGTGACAAGGTTGTCTTTTTTAACGATGTTATTAGAACCGATGGCGATGAAACCGTAATGAAAAGCACATCTGACCGTGAAAATCATCATTACAAATTGGGTCTTGAAGTGCTTCGTGATATGTATACATTGTCTTACTGTGATGGTATTATTGCGGGACTTTCAAATGTTAGCATATTTGCCCGCATTGTAAAATTAAGCCGAGGTTCTGACTTTGAACTTATTAATTATTTGGATAAGGGAATAAAAAAATAAGCGATAATACTTTGAATAAAAAATCAAGTATTTTTTCTTTATAGAATGTTTAAGGAGGAAGTTTAGCTTTGGCTATAGAAATTAGTGTAGTTATACCTGTATATAATTGCGAAGATAGTATTGAACGTTGCGTTAATAGTTTATTGGCTCAAACGGTAAAGAAAATAGAAATTATTTTAGTTAATGATGGTTCCACAGATAATAGCAAAAGTATTTGTGAAAGTATTTGTGAAAAGAATCAAAATGTATTTCTTTTAAATCAAGATAATCAGGGCGCTGCCAAAGCTAGGGATACAGGCATTGTTTTTTCACACGGAAAATATATTGGCTTTCTTGACTCTGATGATTGGGTACATCCGTCAATGTATGAGAAAATGCTGGATATTGCGAACACTCAAAATGCAGACATTGTGCAGTGCGGTTTTATAAAAACAAGCCAAGTGGATGATAAAAGCATTTCAATTACCAAGGATTGTTCGGTACATACTGTTACAGGGCATCATGCGCTTAATCAGTTGTTAAAAGTGGTCAAGGAAGATAATTTTAATTATTTATTATGGAATAAAATCTTTCGAAAAGAATTGTTTTTAAAATTTGAAATGCCTGTTAAGAAAAAAGCAAATAATGATGTTCCTGTTATTCCCAGAGCGTTTTATTACGCAGAACGCATAGCTTACACGGAACAGCCATTTGTGTATTATTATATTCATAATAATTGTGAACAAAAAAGTATGTCTGATGATTTGTGGAAAAGCAAGACTAATGCTATATTCTCTCATTTAGAATCGTTTTGGAACATAACGTGTTTTTTTGAAAAATGCAATCGAGAGTTTTATTTAAAATCAATGTATTTGTTAGGTATTTGGCTTGGTTCTGCAATTCGTTGCAAAAATATGTCGGAACAGCAAAAAGAAATATTAAGAGAAGTAATTTCAAGGGGAAAATTTGTTTTCAATAAATATGTACCATTAAAATATAAACTTGCCTTTTTGGTGTGTAAAATATTGAGAAAAATCGAGTCTGTTATTTAGAAGCGTTTAGCAAAAAAACAAGGCTTTGAAAAGATTGTATGGTTGAAGGAGTATAATATGAATAAAAAAATTGCTGTTGCAGGAACAGGCTATGTCGGACTATCCATAGCAATTCTTTTAGCACAACATAATCATGTCACAGCGGTGGATATTATCCCTGAAAAAGTGGAAATAATAAACAACAAAAAATCTCCAATTCAGGATGAATATATTGAAAAATATTTAGCGGAAAAAGAACTCGATTTAACTGCTACTTTGGATGGTGAATCAGCATATAAGGATGCGGATTTTGTAGTAATAGCAGCACCGACAAATTATGATAGCAATAAAAACTATTTTGATACTTCTGCCGTTGAAGCTGTAATTGAACTTGTAACACGGGTTAATCCCAATGCCATTATGGTTATTAAATCCACTATTCCGGTTGGTTATACCGCCTCAATAAGAGAAAAAACAGGAAGCAAGAATATAATATTCAGTCCTGAGTTTTTGAGAGAATCTAAAGCACTTTACGATAATTTGTATCCCTCCCGTATTATTGTTTCAAGCGATGGAAGCGACAGGCTTAATAAGGTTGCAATGGAATTTGCAATGCTTTTGCAGGAGGGAGCTATAAAAGAGAACATTGACACTCTATGTATGGGATTTACCGAAGCAGAGGCAGTTAAACTATTTGCAAATACATATCTTGCCTTGCGTGTAAGTTATTTTAATGAGTTGGATACTTATGCGGAATCAAAGGGTCTTAACCCGAAAAATATCATTGATGGTGTTTGTTTGGACCCTCGTATTGGCAGTCATTACAATAATCCCAGTTTTGGCTATGGCGGTTACTGTTTGCCAAAGGATACTAAACAGTTGCTTGCAAACTATAGTGACGTTCCCGAAAATTTAATTGGCGCTATTGTTGAAAGCAACAAAACACGTAAAGACTTCATCGCTGACCAGGTGTTAAATAAAGCAGGATATTATTCATATAGTAATTCAGTTAATTATGATGAATCGAATGAAAAAACGGTTATAATTGGAGTTTATCGTTTGACAATGAAGTCTGATTCAGATAATTTCCGTCAGTCTGCAATTCAAGGTGTGATGAAACGGATTAAAGCAAAGGGCGCGACAATAATTATTTACGAGCCTACTTTGGAAAGTGGCAGTACATTCTTTGGTTCAGAAGTTGTTAATGATTTTGAAAAGTTTAAGAGCACGTGCGATGTTATTATTGCAAATCGTTACGATAGCTGTTTGGATGATGTTAAAGATAAAGTGTACACAAGAGATGTTTTCCAAAGAGATTAATTTTTTCACAACAACACTATGAATTATTTGGATAAAAGAGGATATTATGAGATTAGTTATTTTAGGTGCAGGCGGACACGGTAATGCGGTTTATGATGTAGCGTTTGCAAACGGCAATTATGATGAAATAATTTTTTTAGATGACCACTATGATGAGGGTTGCACTGCCATAAATTATGGACCTACAAAAACAAAGTGCAAATTATTTGGCAAGTGCTCTGATTATAAAAAATTTATAGATAATAATACCGAAATATATCCTGCTTTTGGTAATAATGAAGTACGGCTAAAGTGGCAAAAGGAAATTAAGGCCAGTGGTGGTAAATTACCTACAATTATTTCAAAATTTGCCTTTGTTTCAAGGTCTGCTGTTGTTAATGAGGGCACAGTTGTGTTTCCTCAAGCTTTTATTGGCGCAGGCAGCTATATCTCAAACTGCTGTATTATTAATGCGGCGGCGGTTATTGACCACGGTTGTTTTATAGAAGAGGGCGTACATATAAATGTGGGCGCAGTGGTTATGGGCGAAAATACAGTTAAAAGACTGTCGGTTATCGAGGCCGATAGAATTATAAAACGTCGAGAATTATATGCGGGTGAATAATGTGAAAAAATTACTTAAAAAGATTTTAACAAGTGCATTTTTCGTTAAATTTTTTAATCTGTTGCATATAAAATATAATAATAAAAAAGCAAATCAAGTTAAAATAAATTCTTTAGTTAGAGGTAAAAGTAAAATTTCCTTTTCTAAAAAATCCATCAACAATGATGTTTTTGTTGATTCTAATTGTGTTATAGAAAAACTGACCGTGCAAGTATTTGGCAATAACAATAAAATCATTATTGAAAAGGGCTGCTATATTGCAGATTTAACAGTTCATATTGAGGACAATAATAATACTGTTGTTATAGGTAAAAATTCAAATCTTTGTGGTGTTATTAAGTTGAGCTCAATTGAAGGTACAAAAATTACTATTGGTGAAGATTGCCTGTTTTCAAGTGAAATTGATGTGCGCACAGGTGATGGACATGCAATACTTGATGAAAACTTTACAAGAATTAATCCTTCAAAAGATGTTCAAATTGGCAATCATGTCTGGGTGGGCTATAGGGCAATGCTTTTAAAGGGCTCACATATTCATAATAATTCTATCGTGGGTGCAAATTCAACGGTGACAGGCGATATTGGCGAATCAGATGTTGCGGTCGCAGGTACACCTGCAAAAATAGTTAAAAGAAATATAAATTGGCACTTTGACCGTAATTTTGTAAAAGAAAAATAATAAAAATTTATATTAATTTCAAATACATTATATAAAGGGTATAAAAGTATGAGCGATTATAAAACATTGTTTGAAAAGCAGTCTTATGAGGATGCACTATCATATTATCAGGATATACTGCATAATCCCAATAATTTGTTTTGGGATTATGTTATTTTGACTGCATCAAATGAAGCTCAGGCAAATGGATATATTAATCAGATAGAATATCGTAAAAAGATTGGACAAATTCCAGAAGGGACACATTATGCTGTGCTTCCTGACCCCGATGGAAAACGCGTGGGTTCAGGTGGAGCGACATTAAATGCGCTGTTATATGTAAGTGCTGAAGAAAGAAAGAAAAACAATCCTTATCCGTTTGACAAGAAAATTCTTGTTATTCACTCGGGTGGGGATAGTAAACGTGTGCCGCAGTATTCGGCTTGTGGTAAGTTATTTAGCCCAGTGCCGCGTTTGCTTCCCTTTGGTCGCCGTTCCACATTGTTTGATGAATTTATGATTGGTATGTCTACAGTGGCATCCAGAATTTCATCGGGAATGCTGGTTTGTTCGGGTGATGCGCTTTTAATTTTTAACGCGCTTCAGATTGATTTTTACTCAAAAGGCGCCGCTGCACTTTCTATTAAAGAAAATGTGGAAACAGGCAAAAACCACGGAGTATTTTTAAGTGATGAAAACGGAAACGTTGGCTCTTTTTTGCATAAGCAGAGTATTGATACATTGATTTCATCAGGTGCAGTTGATGACAATAGAAATGTTGATATTGATACAGGTGCGGTAATTTTTGACAGCAACATTCTAACAGACTTATATAATCTTGTTTTTTCTGACCCTAAGAAGTATATCAATGAAAAAGTAAGGCTTTCTTTCTATGCGGATTTTCTTTATCCTTTAGCCACAAATGCAACATTAGAAAAATTTTATAAAGAAACACCGGAAGGCGAATTTTCTGATGAACTTCATGAGTGCAGAACCGAACTTTGGAATGTTCTTTCCCCCTATTCCATGAAACTTATTCGCCTCTCCCCTGCTTCATTTGTTCATTTTGGAACAACAAAAGAACTGCTTTCATTAATGACTGATCAAATAAAAGCATATCATTTTCTTGGCTGGAAGGGCAATATCTGTTCGAATGTTACCGATGATAACTATTCTGTAAGTAATAGCTATATCAGCCTTAAAGCAACCGTGAATTCAGGTTCATACATTGAAGATTCTTATATTAATAGAAATTCCGTTGTTGGCAAAGGCTGTGTTCTTTCGGGAGTGACACTAAATGGCGAAACCATTCCCGACAATGTTGTTCTTCACGGCTTGAAACTTAACGATGGAAAATTTGTTGTGAGAATGTTCGGCGTGAATGACAACCCGAAAGAAAACAAACTGTTTGGAAAAGAAATACCCAATGTTTTGTGGGAAAGCAAACTTTATCCGATTTGTGACACCATTGAGGAAGCGGTGAAAGAAACATTATCGGTTATGGATGGTAAAAACACCAAACACGAACTGATTTCCCTTTGTGATTCTTTTAATCGTGCAGATGTAACCCAAATTCTTTTATGGCAGGACAGACTTTCAGATAAAATTAAAGCCAGCTCCATATTGCAGGCTATTGATAATAGTATACCTGCGGAAAATTTAACCGTTGATATAAATAAGCGCATAGAAAATCATTTAATAAGTGCGGCGGATTCTTTAAGCTCGATTAAAGCGGATGAGTTTTCTAAAAAAATCCGTATCTATTGGTATCTTCATAAGCTTACGGATAAAAACACATACGCGGATATATGTTTTAAGACCATTTCCGATGCTATTTTTCAGTCATCAGTCAATAACATTCCCTATTGTGATGATGCTAAAATTGTCAAAGATGAGGTAGTTACAAGACTGCCCGTTCGTGTCAACTTTGGCGGTGGATGGTCTGATACGCCACCTTATTGTATTGAACATGGCGGCACTGTATTAAATGCTGCTGTGAGTTTAAACGGTGAACTTCCAATTGAAGTGACGGCAAAAAAACTCAATGAAAATAAAATTATACTTGCATCCACTGATATAGGCGCATATAAGGAATTTACCGATGACATAACAGAACTTCAGGATTGTCATAATCCCCATGATGAATTTGCGCTTCATAAGGCGGCACTGCTTGCTTGTAAAATTATTCCAATAAGCGGCAATATGTCTATTAGTGATATATGTGCAAAGCTTGGTGGCGGTATTTACATTAATACAAAGGTTATTAATATTCCTAAGGGAAGCGGACTTGGTACAAGTTCCATTTTGGCAGCTGCGTGTGTTAAAACTCTATATGAGTTAATAGGTTTGGATATTTCATCACAAGACATATATAATATTGTTATTTGTATGGAACAATTAATGTCTACTGGTGGTGGTTGGCAAGACCAAGTTGGTGGACTTATCTCTGGAATTAAAATGGTAACAAGTCGTGTGGGACTTAATCAAACAGTTAGTTGTCAACCGCTTAATGTAAGTGATGAGACAATAACCGAATTAAACGACCGACTCGCACTTATATACACAGGTCAGCGTAGACTGGCAAGAAACCTACTGCGTGAAGTTGTTGGCAAATACATCGGTAATGATGAAACATCTATATCTGTTCATTATAGTATTCAGCGTTTGGCTGTGCTAATGCGTTTTGAACTAGAAAAAGGAAATGTTGACGGATTTGCGAAATTGCTTAATGAGCATTGGCTATTATCAAAAAAACTTGATGCCGGTTGCACAAACACCTGCATTGACCAAATTTTTTACAGCATTGCCGATTTAATAGATGGGCAAATGATTTGCGGCGCAGGTGGCGGCGGATTTTTACAGGTAATTTTAAAACGCGGCATTACCAAGCAAGAACTTAAAGCACGACTGAAAGAAGTGTTTCAAGACAGCGGCGTAGATGTGTACGATTGTGAACTTATTTTTGATTAACGATTATTTAACGTTTTAAAGGTGGTGAGAGCATGGAAAAAAAGATTTTAATAGATTTGTTGCGCTATGCTCTCACCCAAAAGCCAACGGTTTTACCGGAAAACTTTGATGAGGAAAGGTTATATAAGTTATCCCGAAAGCACGATGTTCAAAGCATGGTGTCAGTTTCGTTGCAAAATTCAGGATATAGCGTTTGTGAAAAGTTTAAAAGGACAGATGTTTTTTCTTTTTATAAAACCGAACAACAGCGTTTTGAATTAAATACTTTCTCAAAAGTGCTAAACGAGAATAAAATCCCTTTTATATTATTAAAGGGCAGCGTTATAAGTAAATATTATCCGCAGGATTATATGAGAATAAGCAGAGATATTGATGTTCTTGTGTATGAACACCACATTGCCGAAATTTTCAGTTTGCTAAAAGAAAAACTATCCTACACTCCAAAAATGGATTCTAACGACCACCATCGTTCTATGACAACACCTTTAGGTTTGCGCATTGAGTTTCATTATTCCTTGTCTGATGACAAAGCCTTGCCCGTTGCAAATGCTTTTGATAATGCTTTGGTGGTTGATGGAAATCTTGTGTTAGATGACGTTTCTTTTTTTACCTATCATATAATTCATATGGCAGGACATTTTAAAAGCGGTGGATGCGGCGTAAGACCAATAATGGATTTATGGGTAATGCGGCATAAAATGAATTTGAATTTTGACTTTAAAATTTTAGAGTCCCTTAATTTAGATAAATTTGCAAAAGCCGTGATAAAATTATCCAGCGTTTGGTTTGGCGATGAAAACGGCAACGTGCAAGAGCATGATGAATTAACAAGGTGCTTAGAGGAATTCATTATTTCGGGCGGCAGTTTTGGAAATATTGAAAACGCTGTTACCATAAGCAGGGGAAGTAAAAGTTCCACAAAGCATATTTTTAACAGATTCTTTCTTCCCTTTAGCGTTATGAATAAGAAATATCCAATACTGAAAAAAGTTCCCGTTTTATTGCCTGTCTTTTGGTTTGTCAGATTATTTAAGTCACTGTTTAAAGGAAGAAAAAGAATTATCAGTGAGATAAATACGAACAAAAACATAAACGACAATATGATAAATATGGGCGAATATTTATGTAGTCAGCTTGACTTGTAAATTTAATATAACCATTGCTAAAATTAAAGAGTTTTTTGTATAATGAAAACCGACCATCGAAGTTCGATGGTCGGTTTTCATTTTGTATTAATTTTGATTAGGTGACACCTACACTATAAACGATTTAAGGAATTACGTTCTTTAAAATATCTTCTCTTGTTTTCTCGTATTCTTCTTTTGTTATTATACCTCTTTCAAGATATCCGTGCATTTTGTCTATTTTTTTATAACACGATTCCCTGTATCTGATGCTTTTATATCTTTTAGTTTTTCTTTTGTTATTTGTAACAAAAAAAACAGGAAAAAGAGAGAAAATAAAAATCAAAATTGCACTTACTACTCCTATTACACACACAACATCTGCGAACTCTGAAAACCACCAGTTGAAATTTACTGTTGTTAACCAAATGTTTACAACGACTAGCACGGGTGAGATAGAAGCTAAAAGTTTAAATTTCTTTTTTAAAAATGACGACAAAGAAATTCCAAACGAAACTCCAAAAGCTAAAAATATAATTAATTCTATTAAAAACTCACTCAGCAAATCAGAGCTATTTGTTATGGTAAATAAAGCCATCAAAGAAATTGAAGATACAATAAAAGATATCGCAGATAGTGTGGTTGCAGAAATATTAGAAAAAAATATTAGTTTGCTTTCAACACTTTTATTAGCATTCTTTTTAGGAATATTTTGTATAATCGTATTCGCTTTTTTTGGAACATCCTTATTTTCAATATTTCCTTGTGTTTTAATAACTGCTTTTGAAGATTCTGCAAATTTAGAATCAATAGAATTATTTTTCTCTGAAATATCATTAACTAAAGGCGATTCCAAATTTTCATCACTGCTTATTTGCTCATCAAGAATTTCTGTAGAAACAAAAAAACCTTTTTCCAACTTTTTTCCGCAATATTGGCAAAATTCACTATCGTCCGGCAAATTATTATTACATCTATTACAAATCACTATCTTTCCTCCTAACTACAATGAATTAATATTCTTTTTCTTGATAATTTGTTCACCACACACATGACAGGAATCCGTGTCATTCGACACATCTGCACCACATTTTTTGCAAAATTCGATTTCGCCTATTTTTTCTTCTTGAAAAATAGGTGTTTCTATAATTCTTGTTCCGCATTTGCGGCAAAATTGACTGCCATCAATAAGCTTTTCGCCACATTTGCGACAAAATAATATGTCGTTTTCTTTAACTGATTTTTTTGTTTCATCACTCGTATCAATGTCTTCCGTATTTGCTTCTTCCGTTTCGAAGCAAGATGTCTTTTTTAAAATAAAATTAGCAATTGTTGACCACAAGATAGCAACCCAAACGCTTGCACCGCTTTCATTACCAAGCAATGCGTAAATAACCGTAAAAAGAAGGAAACCACCAAGACCATTAAAAATTATAATTAATTTTATTGTTTTTTTGCGAAATTTTTTTCTACTGATAATTATTATAAGTGGAACAAACATATACACTAATACTGTAATAATCGCACTTATGAGCAACGATAATACCAACTCGGTTAAATCCATTTTCATTATCCCCCTTAAAAAATGCAATCAAAATCAAACCCAAAACTCCGTCTATTTAATTAAATTTTACCACACCTGTTTCTAGATTTCAATAATTTTACAAAGAACAGTGGGATAACAATCCCTCTGCCACCTGTGGTGACACCTCCCTTTACACAAAGGAGGCATTTATAGGTGCATAAAAAAGACCTCTCAACCGAGAGGTCTTTTTATTACAGTGTTACTTTATGGAACACCTTTTTACCCTTTTTAATAATAATTCCGTTTGCGATTTTTTCCTTTTCAATCTGTAAAGAAACATCGCTTATCTTTTCATCATCAACCGAAACGCCGCCCTGCTGAACAAGACGTCTTCCCTCACCCTTCGAGGGTGCAAGACCTGCAATAACCAGAAGGTCTAAAAGACCGATTTTACCATCGGTAAAATCATCATCGGTAAGAGTTGTGGTGGGCATATTAGCGTTATCGGCACCGCCGCCGAAAAGGGATTTTGAAACATCTCTTGCCTTGGTGGCCTCTTCCTCGCCGTGAACGAGTTTAGTAAGTTCGTAAGCTAAAATATCCTTAGCCTCGTTAAGTTTGCTGCCTTCCCAGTCGTTCATAGCATCAATTTCTTCTAAAGGTAAGAAGGTAAGCATTCTGATGCATTTTAAAACATCCTGGTCGCCCACGTTTCGCCAATACTGATAAAACTCATAAGGGCTTGTCTTTTTGGGGTCAAGCCAAACTGCGCCGTTGGCGGTTTTGCCCATTTTCTTGCCTTCAGAGTTCATTAGCAGGGTGATGGTCATAGCATAGGCATCTTTACCGAGTTTCTTACGAATAAGCTCGGTACCGCCAAGCATATTAGACCACTGGTCATCTCCGCCGAACTGCATATTGCAGCCATACTCCTTATAAAGGTGATAAAAGTCATAGCTTTGCATAATCATATAGTTAAACTCAAGGAAGGAAAGACCCTTTTCCATTCTTTGCTTATAGCACTCGGCTCGAAGCATATTATTAACTGAAAAACAGGCGCCAACCTCGCGGAGAACATCGATATAGTTAAGTTTTAAAAGCCAATCGGCGTTGTTAACCATTTGGGCCTTGCCCTCGCCGAATTCAATAAACTTTGACATTTGCTCCTTAAAGCAGTCGCAGTTGTGCTGAATCATTTCGGGGGTCATCATTGTTCTTAAATCGCTTCTGCCCGAAGGGTCACCGATATATCCTGTGCCGCCGCCGATAAGGGCGATGGGGCGATTGCCTGCCATCTGCAAACGCTTCATAAGGCAAAGAGCCATAAAGTGGCCAACATGAAGGCTGTCGGCAGTGGGGTCAAAGCCAATATAGAAAACAGCTTTACCGGAGTTAACAAGCTCTCTAATTTCAGGTTCATCGGTTACCTGGGCAATAAGTCCTCTGGCAACAAGTTCTTCATAAATTTTCATTTTAACTTCTCCTATCTAACAATTCCTTAGCGGAATTATACATATTTTCTGTTATATCGGCACCCGACATAATTCGGGCAAGCTCGTGAATTCTTCCCTCATAACTGAGTTTTGTAAGGTTTGTAAAGGTTCTGCCGCTGCTTGTAGTCTTTTCAATAAGGAAATGAGTGTCGGCATTTGCGGCAATTTGCGCTAAATGGGTTATGCAGATAACTTGATGGCTGCCTGCAACATTTTTAAGAACATTACCAACCTTATCGGCAGCGCGGCCGCTGATTCCCGCATCAATTTCATCGAAAATAAGGGTTGGAACCTCGTTTTTGTTGAGCAACACATTTTGGATTGCCAGCATAACGCGGGAAAGCTCACCGCCCGAGGCAATTTTTGAAAGGGGCTTTGCGTTTTCGCCTGCGTTGGCGCTGATTAAAAACTGTACCTCATCACAGCCAAGGCGGGTGTATTTCCCTTTTTTAAATTCAACCACAAATTTAACATCGGGCATATTGAGAAAGGAAAGAATTTCGCAAACCTTTTTTTCAAAACCCTTTGCCGCTTTTTGCCTTGAAACAGTAAGGGCATTTGCCTTTTGGATAAGCCTCTCTTGAGACTGACTGAGCTGTTCCTCCAGCTCCTCAATGCGTTCATCGCTAAAGGTGATTTTATCAAGTTCGGCCTTTGCCTCATTTAAGGTTTGGAGCAGTTTTTCCTCGCTGTCACCGTATTTTAACATAATACGGCGAAGTAAATCAAGTCTTTCGGTCATTTTATCAAGGTTTTCGCTGCTGAATTCATCGTTTGAAATAAAATTTTCAATATGAGCGGCAATGTCTCGAATTTTCAACAAAATTTCTTCAAGGGAGCTTATATCGTTATCATATTCTTTAAGCTTTGTAGAGAGGAGCAGGTTTTTAACCGAATCAACCCCATCAATAACGCCGCTTTCCCCTTCACTGCCGCTAAATGTAGCGGCGGCCTTGTTTAAAAGCTTTAAATTATGCTCAAAACTGCGGGCAATGGCGATTTTTTTCTTTAACTCATCAAGTTCGCCCACTCTAATGTTTGCGGCTTCAAGCTCATTTATTTGGAATTTAAGATAATCGGTTTTTCTCGCCTTTTCATCCTCATCGGTTTCAAGGCTCGCAATTTCTTTTCTTATCTCCTTAAAGAGCTTATATTCCTGAAGGTAATCTTCCAGCAATTTTTCATTTTCGGCAACACGGTCAACATAAAAAATGTGCATATCAGGATTTAAGAGATTTTGATTATCGTGCTGACCGTGAATGGTGATGAGAAGCTTGCCGATTTCCTTTAAAACGGTGGCTGTTACGGGAATTCCGTTAATTTTAATGCTTCCCTTTCCCTCTAACGACAAAACTCTGGATATGTAAAGCTCACCGTTTTCATCGGGGGAAAGTCCATTTTCTGAAAGGGCGTTTATGATGTCCTCGGTAAGGCAGTCAAACTGGGCGCAAACGGTAGCCTTTTCGGCGCCGTTTCGAATGAGCTCTTTTGAAGTGCGCTCGCCCAGCACCGCATTTATGGCATCAATAATAATGGATTTACCCGCGCCGGTTTCGCCGGTTAGGAGATTGAATCCATTTGTGAAATCAATATTTGATTGTTCAATAACCGCAATATTCTCAATATGCAGATATTTTAACATATCACACCGCCAAAATTACAATAAATTTTTTAACTTTGCCACAAGTCGGGTGGCTCTTTCGGTATCACGAGTAATTATGAAAATGGTGTCATCACCTGCAAGACTGCCGAGAATGTCATCACCAAAAAGGTTATCAACAGCAACACAGGCACTACTTGCCATACCGGGATAGCATTTAATAACAACATCGTTCATTGCGCTGTTAATTGAAACCACAGCGTGGCCGAAAACATCGGCATAATGATTATAGGGCGGCTTTACCACCTTTTCGCCCTTTTCCTTTGCAGGATTTATGTAGCGATAGGTGCCGTTTCTATCAAGGGCTTTAATAATTCTTAAATCCTTAATATCTCTTGAAACGGTGGACTGTGTTGCTTCAATGCCTGCATTAAGCAAGGCATTTTGAAGGTCATCCTGGGTTACAATGATATTGTTTTCAATTATTTTAAGGATTGTTTCCTGTCGTTTAGCTTTGTTCATTTTAGTGCTCCCTGAATTTCATAGAAAGTGTTTTATAAAAGGAACGGTCATTCAGACGAATAAGCTTAACACTGTTCTCGGATTTTGTAACATAAATTTCGGTGTAGGGTTTAACTGTTAAAGATTTTCTGCCATCAACCGAAAGGAAAATGTCGGCACGCTTTTTAGAAAATGCCTTGAGTTTAACAACCCTGTCACCGCCTAAAATAATGGGTCTTGCAGTGAGAGAATGTGAGCAAATGGGGGTAACTGTCATATTTTCTACCTGTGGGTCAACAATGGGGCCGCCCGCCGACATTGAATAGGCCGTGGAGCCTGTTGGGGTAGAAATAATGATGCCATCGGCACGGTAGTTAATGCTGTCGTTTTCAACGTAGGCGCTTACATCGATAATTCTGGACATAAAACCGCAGGTGATAACGGCATCGTTCATTGCGCAAAAGGAGCCAACCTCCTTACCGTTTTCCACTACCTTTATATCAAGGAGCATACGCTTTTCTGTGGTGTACTCCCCTGTTTTAAGCTTTGAGAGAAGCTGAATTTCGCTGGGCTCAATGTTGGCAAGAAAGCCGAGGCGACCTGCATTAACGCCGATAATCGGCTTATCATATTTTGCGGCAACCTTGGAAAAACGGATAATGGTTCCGTCGCCGCCAACCGTTATAATAACATCGGCTGTTTTAAAAAGTTCCTCCTCACTTGCGTGAAGATAATAACTTCCGCAAATGTCCTCCGGCAGGTAGGCTTCAATATCCAAGGATTTTAAAAGCTTACCAATGTTATCAACCGTTTCGGGACAGCCGCGTTTATCAAGATTGGGTAAAACTGCAACCTTCACTTGCATTTCCCTCCTTTACTGTTTTTCGGTTAAAATATGAGAACTCTCAACGAGTTCCTTTATGTTAGCCCCGCTTTTATCCTCGGGGGTAGTGTCTTTTTCAATGTAGGCAAGATATTCAATGTTGCCCTCAGGTCCTCTTATGGGGGAAAAATCAAGCCCTAAAATGCTAAAACCATTATCAAGGATAACGCCCTTGATTTTTTCGATTACTGCAATATGCACGGCAGGGTCGCGAACAACACCTTTTTTACCCACATTTTCTTTGCCTGCCTCAAACTGAGGTTTAATGAGGCACACGGTTTTTCCGCTCTCCTTTAAAAGGGGATTTAATGCGGGCAAAATGAGGGCAAGTGAAATGAAAGAAACATCAATGGATGCAAAATCAAGGCTGTCGGGCACCTGCTCACTTGTTACATACCTAAAGTTTGTGCGTTCCAAATTCACCACACGCTCATCACAGCGAAGCTTCCAAGCAAGCTGACCGTAGCCCACATCAATGGAATACACCTTTTTGGCGCCGTTTTGAAGCATACAGTCGGTAAAGCCGCCTGTTGAGGCGCCAATATCGGCGCAAACAGTATCCTTTAAATCAATGCCGAAAACGGTCATTGCTTTATCAAGTTTCAGTCCTCCACGGCTCACAAATTTAAGTGTGGCACCGCGCACCTCAAGAATATCGGTTGTTTTAATTGTCATGCCGGCCTTGTCTGCTTTTTGGTTGTTTACATAGACATTGCCTGCCATTATGAGGGTTTTAGCCTTTTCACGGCTTTCGGCATAGCCTGCCTCAAAAACTGCCGTGTCAAGCCTGATTTTATCACTCATTTAGTTTTCTCCCAGTGTTTTAACAATGCTTTGTGCATCAAGCTTAAATTTTCTTATTGTCCCTTCCACATCACAAGCAGGAACAAAGGTGTTATCAATGTTAACCGCCTTAAAGCTGCCACCAAATGAATTTTCAAGCAGCCTTGCGGCAAGATGCTCGCTAACCGAACCTGATTTAATGCTTTCCTCGTAAAAATAAACCTTTTTAAAACCTAAAACAGTCTTTACAAGCTCATCACTTAAAGGATAAATTTTATTAAGCTTTATAACAGTAATGCTTAAGCCGTTTGCCTTTAATTGCTCATAAGCGGCGTAAACCTCGTTAAATTCCCTGCCGTAGGTTAAAACAGCAACATCGCTTTTATCACCAAAAACCGTAAATTCTTTATCATCATAGGTAAATGGTGTTTTATTTTCCACAGTTCCTCTGGGATACCTAACCGCGCAAAGTTCATCGCTGTCTGCCACCTTTTTAAGGGTTAACTCAAGCTCTGTAAGATTTGCGGGGGAATAAATTTGCATATTAGGAACAGTGCTTAAAAATGCAACATCAAAAAGGCCTTGGTGGGTTTCGCCGTCCTCACCTACAACACCAGCTCTATCAACACAAATTTTAACGGGAATGTTGGCAATGGCGGCATCGTGAATGATTTGGTCATAAGACCTTTGCAAAAATGAAGAATAAACCACGAAAAATGGATTCATTCCACCTTTTGCAAGGCCACCCGAAAATGTCATTGCGTGCTCCTCAGCAATGCCAACATCAAAAAATCGGTCGGGGAAATTTTCGGCAAAGGCGCCAAGTCCCGTGCCCTCGCACATTGCGGCGGTTATAGCGCAAATTTTATCATTCTTTTGGGCCAACTCGCAAAGAGTTTTACCGCAAACCGAGGAAAAGGTTTCTTTTGAAGATGACTCCACGCCCTTTTCAATATCAAATGAGGAAACGCCGTGGTAGGCGTTGGGATTTTCCTCAGCAAAGGAATAGCCTTTACCCTTCTTAGTCATAACGTGAACGATTGCAGGGCGATTTTGCTCCTTCGCAATGGTGAAAATGTTTTTAAGCTTGGCAATATCGTGTCCATCAACAGGGCCAAGATAACTAAAGCCCATGCTTTCGAAAATATTGCATTTATAAATTGCATTTTTAAGGGCTTTTTTTGACCTAAACATTGCTGCATAGATATATTTACCAAGGGGAATGCTCTTTAAAAACTTTTGGAAATTATGCTTAAAGCGGTAGTAGCGAGGCTTTGTGCGAATAACGCTGAAATACCTTGCCATTGCGCCCACATTTTTGGAAATTGACATTTTATTGTCATTTAGAACAACGATAAAGGGTCCCTCGGCATCACCTGCGTTATTAAGGGCCTCGTAAATCATACCGCCTGTCATAGCGCCATCACCCACAACCGCAATGGATGCGTGGGTGCTGTCCTTACGGGATGTTGCCTCAAAAATTCCGTAAGCCGCAGAGATAGAATTACTGCTGTGCCCCGTTATAAAAGAATCGTGCTCGCTCTCAGAGGGGCGCATAAATCCCGAAAGTCCACCCTCCTTACGAAGAGAGTCGAAACGGTCAAGGCGGCCTGTTAAGAGCTTATGGGTGTAGCACTGGTGACCAACATCGAAAATAACCGAATCCTTAGGTGTGGAAAAAACACTGTGCAGTGCCACGGTAAGCTCAACAACGCCAAGGTTTGATGCCAAGTGTCCACCCGTTTTTGAAACCGTTTTGATAAGGCAGTCACGGATTTCCTCGCACAGAATCTTCAGTTCACTGTTATTAAGTTTTTTAACATCATCAGGCGAGTTAATCTGCCTTAAAAATTTGTAATCCAAAAAAATTCACGGTCCTGTCAATTAGTATGTTCTGTTTAAAAGCTGTTCTGTAAGGGCTAAAATTTCCTTTTTATTGCCCTCGTAAACATTCAGCATTTCCTTTGCCTCGGCCGTAAGGCTTCTTGCCTTTTCACGGCAGGCATCAATTCCAAGGGCAGTCACAAAGGTGAATTTGCCATTTTTAATATCGCTGTTAATGGGTTTGCCAAGCTCGCTTTCATCACCTGTGGCATCAAGAATGTCATCAATTATTTGGAAGGCAAGGCCAAGGTTGTAGGCAAATTTTTCACCTGCCAGCACCTGTTTGTTATTGCCACCGCCAAGAATAGTACCGATTTTAACTGCAGCGCAAATAAGCGCGCCGGTTTTGCGGCGATACATTTCGGTTAAGGTTTCAAGGGAATTTACATTTCCGTTGTTTTTAAGGTCGATAACCTGACCGCCAATCATACCGTTAACGCCTGCGCATTCGGCCAAAACCGAAAGGCTTTCGATAATGCGATATTCCGCAATTCCCTTTGTTTTAAGGGCAAGGCCAAATGCCTCGGTTAAAAGTGCATCGCCTGCAAGCAGTGCGATGTTTTCGGGGAATGCCTTGTGGCAAGCGGGCTTTCCACGGCGCATATCATCGTTATCCATGCAGGGTAAATCATCGTGAATGAGTGAATAGGTGTGTATCATTTCAAGGGCTGCCGCAAAGTTTACGGCACTGTCGGCAGTACCACCGCAAAGCTTATAAAACATAAGCATTATTGCAGGGCGAATTCTTTTGCCGCCACCGAGAGTGCTGTAACGCATTGCCTCGATAACAGCCTTGTAGGAATCGCTGGCGCCCACAAGATTTTTCTCAAGGCAGGCCTCCACTATATCGGAATATTCGTTAATAAACGATTCGCTCATTACTCACCCTCCTTTGAGGTTAAATTGAGCACCTTTTTCTTTGCTTCATCAAGTTTCTTGGTGCAGGTGTCAGACAGTTCAATGCCCTGCTCAAATAGTTTTATTGATTCCTCAAGTGAGCATTCACCCGATTCAATTTTATCAACAATTTCATTAAGCTGTGATAATGCGGTTTCAAAATCAAACTCTGCTGCCATTATCATTTTCCTCCTTTGAAATTACACTGCAATTGATTTTACCCTTACTCAGGGTGATTTTTATTTCATCGCCCACCGAAAGCTCGGCAGCACTTGTGACAACGCTGTTTTTCTTTTCAACAACGCTGTAGCCACGGGAAAGCACCTTTAAGGGACTTAAAGAATCAAGTTTTAAAATTTTTTCTCGAAGTTCGGTTTCATTCTTTAAAAGCAGGTTATCAGTACCCTCTTTAAAGCGGCGTACCGATTCAAGGCGAAGCTGTTCCCTTTTATCTATTATTACGCCGTTTGCATCCTTGAAAACCGCGCTTTCTTTTACGGCGTTTAATTTGTTTTCCAAAACCTGCACTTTTCCTTTAAGAAGCGAAGCCAGCAGTTGTTTTTTAAATTTGAGCTCTTTTAGAAGTTCCTCCATATTGGGCACGGCAAGTTCAGCCGCAACCGAAGGCGTTGCCGCGCGAACATCGGCCACCAAATCACAAATGGAATAATCGCTCTCGTGCCCCACAGCCGAAATCACCGGCACTGGACTTTGGGCAATGGTTCTGGCTAAAGTTTCATCGTTAAATGCCCAAAGGTCATAGGATGAACCACCGCCGCGACCGATGATTATAACATCAACATTTTCGCTTTTATAAATTTTTTCCAGGGCAGCCACCATATCCTGCGAGGCTGTTGCCCCCTGAACATTAACGGGGTAGCAAATGGGAGTGCAAATGGGATAGCGCCTGTTTAAAACGCTTGTTATATCGTGAATAGCGGCACCGCTTGACGAGGTTACAACACCTACACGCTTTGGGAATTTTGGAAGGGTTCTTTTTCGCTTTTCATCAAAGAGGCCATCTTTTAAAAGAGCAGCCTTAATGCGCTCAAAATCGGCAGCCAGCTCACCCTCACCAAAGGGAAGCATATTTTCGGCATAAAACTGATACTGCCCATCCTTTTCATAAAGCGAAACCCTGCCAAAGCAAATAACCTTTTGACCGTTTTGGGGTGTGAATTTAAGCCTTAGAGCGCTGCTTCTAAACATTACGCTGCGAATGGTTGCCGCATCATCCTTAAGGGCGAAATAAAGATGTCCGCTTGCATAATGATTTTGGAAGTTTGCAATTTCACCGCAAACGCAAATGGAACTGAGCTTTGGATTTGCATCAAGTAGCGATTTGACATACATATTCAGTTGTCTTACCGTTATTGCCGCCTGCACAAAACTCACCTTATTTTACAATATTTCCAAGCACTCCGTTAACAAAGGAAGCATCCTCTGCCACCGAAAACTTTTTAGAAAGCTCAACCGCTTCATTTATTGAAACCGATTCGGGCACACTTTCAATAAACTTGATTTCATAAACCGCCAAGCGGAGAATGGCAAGAGCAACCTTTGAAATTCGTTCAATTTTCCAGTTTTTAAGGTGACCTGAAATTTCTTCATCAAGCTCGTCGCACTTTTCACAAACACCGAGGAAAACCTCTTTGGAATAATCGTCGATTTCAATTTCGCGAATCTCTTTTGCATATTCTAAAATTTCTTCGGGAGAATCGTTTCGAAACATTTCTTCGAAAATCAAAACAAATGCCTGTTCTCTTGCTTCTTTTCTTGTCATAAACAAAACCGCTTTCATAAATATTCATAATTATTCATTTTATATTCTACTACATTGGTTACAAATTTTCAAGAAATATTATAAGATTATATAATAATACTTGTAAAAAAAATAAATTATTGCTATAATGAGAGTGAAAAACGACCACGATGTCGAAATTTGCTGTATAAAAGGAGCAAAAAAATGTCTATTGGTTTTAGAAAAAGTCTTTTCGGCTTTAACACAAACGATGTTATAAATTACATCGATAAAATGCACACCGCTTTTAATGATAAACAAACCTCCCTTACAAATGAGCTTGAAAAATTAAACGGTGAGCTTTCCCTTTCTAAGGAAAATTATGATTCCCTTTTAAAGGAAAAGGATGAAATCGCCGCAAGACTTAACGAATTTGAAGAAAAATATGCCGAGATTCAGCGCCTTAGCGAGGTTATCGGAAAGCTTTATTTAGTAGCTCAGGCAAACGCCAAAGCAATTATTGAGCGAACAAATGAAAATTCCCGAATTACAAATGAGGAAATTTCCAAAAATCTCATTGCCATTGATGAAGCACAGTCCTCCCTTGCCGCTCTTAGAGAGCAGCTTAACAAAACATCTGACGGCTTCCTTAGTGAAATTGATTCCCTGCTAAGCTCCCTAAAAGATGTTAAAAATCAGGTTGAGGAAAACTGTGAGGCAGCCAAAAGAAGCGAAGAAGAATTTGAAGCCGTTTTCGAAAGTTTAACCGAAAAATGATAACACACAAAATAAATGTTTCTGAACTGCCCGAGAGCATAAAAAAACTTAAAATCGGTGACAGGGTTTTGCTTTCCGGCACGGTTTACACCGCCCGTGATGCGGCGCACAAAAGAATTTTCACACTGCTTGAAAGCGGCGAAAAATTACCTTTTGAAATTAAAAATTCCGCGATTTATTATGCAGGACCAACCCCTACCCCCGATAATCTTGCCATTGGCAGTTGCGGTCCCACAACCTCATCACGAATGGACCCCTACACACCAAGGCTTCTTGATTTGGGTCTTAAATGTATTATCGGCAAAGGTGATGTAAACGATGAGGTGTGTAAGGCGATAAAACGAAATGGTGCGGTTTATCTTTGCGCTATTGGCGGCTGTGGCGCACTTTACGCCACCTGCATTAAAGCATCAAAGGTAATTGCCTTTGATGACCTTGGTTGTGAATCGATAAAAGAACTTGTTTTTGAGGATTTCCCCCTTATTGTGGGGGTTGATTTTAACGGTGACAGCCTTTTTAAAAAGCAAAAATAAAAGTGAACGCTTGTGTACAAAGCGTTCACTTTTTGTTATTCAACATCTTCTTTAATTTCGGGGACCTCATCAAGTCGGTCAGGATTTTTAAGATACTCCTTAATCATCTTCATAACCGACGCATAATAGTGTCCATCACAAATTCTATCATCGGTGTTAACCGTGTAATCAATATATTTTCTTTCCTCCACACTGCCATCTTTATTTAACACTACTACATTTCTTTTGGCTCCGTAAGAGCAGAACATAGGCACATTTCCAAACTCATAAAGATGGTGGAAAACAGGAGGAATACCAAGGGAGCCCATTGAGGTTATAAACAGCGAGCAGTGAAAAGGGCTCAGTTTTATAAGACTTTTTGGAAGCAGGTCAAAATAATCCATAAGGTTAAGAATGAACATAACGAATTTTAGCAACAAACCCGGAATATATCTGAAAAACCGTGCCGCTGAATCAAAGGCACTGTTGTCCCCTTCCTTGCGGTTTTCATCCACCGCCTGTTTAATCTTTTCATAAATCTGCTGGGCGGTGTCATCGGGTTTAAGCACAACCTTAACCACCGTTTCGGGAGCATCAAGGCGCAGCTCCTTCTTTATAACAAATGCAACCGTAATTTCATTTCTTGCATAAATTCTTTGCCCTGAAACAAAGCGGTTAACACCCGGGCGCTGGGCAACGGTGCGAACATATGCCGTTATCAAAACATTCAGCATTCCGAAGCCCTTAAGACCTTCTTGGCGCTTTTTATGTATGTATTTCTCAATATTTTCAATGTCAATTGAATCTGAAATCATATTAGAAGAGCCCGAACGGGTTTTCATAATATAAGGCGCAACTGCCATCATAGGGTCAATGCTGCGAAGCCTTCTTCCCTCTTTGCGGTCACCAAAACGCTTTTTAGCCATAGCTAACTCCCCTCAGTAATCTAATGAATATTATACAGCAAACTTCTCCTTTATTCAAGACAAAATTCGACAAACACAATATATAGAAAAAGGACAAGGCAAACTGCCTTGTCCTTAAAATCACAACAAAATAAGCAGCGTTGCCACGGCAAGCAGTGCCACGGCGCAAAGCGAGAAAATTATAATCCGCTTTTTTTGCCTTCTTTTTTGCTCTAAAATTTCCCTGAGTCCTTTTGTTTTAAGAGAATCCCCTGATAAATTTGAAACCAACTCACTTGCCGCCCTTTTAACCTTAGCGGAATTCGGCGCCCCTGCCTTTGGGGACACATAAAGAATAATTTTTTCAAAAAATTCATTTTCGGTATTGTTAATTTCAATGATTTTTTTGTTAACTCCCTTAACCATAAAAACACAGCCTTTCAGTTATCTCTCAAAACTATTATTGCTATTTTTTTACAGTTATATTCACTTTTCTATGAAAGAAAGTTATCCACCAAAAAGATTTTTGGTTTACATAAAAATGTGGATAACTCGGTGGGTAAGTTGAACAACTTGGCTTATTTAAGCCATTTTTTTATCCACAAAAGGGATTTTTGTCGTTTTATGTAACCCTATATTATAAAATTATCACTCTATTTTTGTGCCGATTAAAAAGGAAATTGTACGCTCAACCGAATCCTTGGAGTTTCCCCAATCGGCATTTTCTCCTGCGTTTCGGTAATCGTACATTGAGCAATATTTTTTAACATCATCATGAAGCGTTGCCGAATAATTTTGGGTTATTCGGGTGAGGTTTTTAATAAACTCGCCACACTGAGAATACATTTTTTTCTTATCTGCACCCAACATTAACATTTCAAAATGGGGCATACAGAACATTTCCTGATTATTAAACATTTCCCTGAAATCTTTTTCGGTTTCATAGGTTTTGTAAAGGGTTTCAATCATTCTTGACATTCCCCACTCAATTTTATCGCAAATAAAGCAGGAATCAGTAACGGTTTTTGCCCTTTGACCCTTTGATTTATTACTTCTCAGTAGCTTATCCGATAAAATGTTGGTATTTATATCATCAAGATGCGATTCCAGCATTAAAGCAAGCTGAAGTCTGCCTCTCCTACCTAGCATTTGGCGGTAATGCTTTTCGCAAAAGCCTGTTTTATTGGTCACCTGGCGAACATCAGGCTCCATCATTGCGGCGCCCATAATGTAGGACACAATGTGCTCCTCTACCGTTTTATACATTCGGCAAATGGGACAGCCGTCATTTTCCTCAAAAACCTCACTTATGGGAATAGTGCAAATATCATCTCGCATAAATAAAACACCTCCTTGTAAGTATAACACAAAAGTGGTACAATGTAAAAGGGTGAAATTAATGCTAAAATTTGTTGCCAAAAATAATAATTTACATATTTCGGGGGTTACCAACTTTTCTCTGTCCGAAACCCTTGACTGCGGTCAGGCATTCCGCTGGAAAGAAAAAGAAAACGGTGTTTGGTGCGGTGTTGCTCGGGATAAATATTTAGAACTTGAATTAAGCGGCGACACCCTCATTCTTTATAATACTTCCCTGCTTGATTACAAAGCCTTTTGGGAGAATTATTTTGACCTTAAAACCGATTACGGTGAGATAATTTCTAAAATATCCAATAATCCAATTTTAAAAGAAGCCGCAAAGCTTGGTGGCGGAATTCGCATTTTAAGGCAGAATTCATGGGAGGCACTGTGTAGCTTTATCTTTTCCCAAAATAACAATATAGAGCGAATTAAAGGCATTATAGAGCGCCTTTGCGAAAACTTTGGTGAAAACCTTGGAAATGGTTTTTACTCCTTCCCCACGGCACAAAAAATAGCTTCACTGACAGTGGAAGATTTAGAGGTGCTTCGCAGTGGATTTAGGGCAAAATATGCCATTGATGCCGCAAAAAAAGTGGCATCGGGTGAAATTGATTTACAAAAAATTGCAAAATTGCCCATTGATGAGGCAAGAAACGAGCTTGTTAAAATTTACGGTGTTGGAGAAAAGGTTGCCGACTGCACCCTACTTTTTGGAATGTACCGCATTGATGCCTTCCCAAGAGATGTCTGGATTAAGAGAGCAATGGAAAGGCTGTTCCCCGAAGGCCTGCCAAAGGAAACGAGGGGCTTCGAAGGAATCGTTCAGCAATACCTTTTTTATTATGCAAGATATAAAAAACTTCTATAAAAAATAGCAGTCCAAGGACTGCTATTTTTCTATTAGTAATGAATCATCGTTTGTTAGGGCAGCAACCTTATATTTCCCCTCGGCTTTGAGGGCTTCAAAATGCGCCTTTCGCTCATTTGAAAAATGACAGATAAGAATTCCGTCAAAAAGGTTTAAACCGCTTAAATCGGTAATTCCGATGGTATTTTGGTCATATTTTAAAACGTGCTCAATATTTGCACTTACAAGATGGGCTCCCGCGCTGCCGCCGACATAAATTACACCGTTTTTAATGTAATCGGTCATTGCCTTATCAAAGCCATGTTTCCTTATTCGGTGCAAAACCGAAAATGTGTTGCCGCCGCTTAAATAAAGCATATCAATATCTAAATTTTTAAAACTTTCGGCATCGTAATAATTAAGCACCGTTATATTTTCCCTTTTAAAACCAAATGACACAAGTCGGTCATAAAATTTATCGCTTAAAATTTCCTTCTTTGATGCGCAGTCATCAGGCATAAACAAAACCTTAATTTCATTGAGGGGTTTTGGAATATTATCAAGGATAAACTGCTTTGAATTTTCATTTTTAAAATCACAAGAAGAAAGTATAAGTTTCATAACACACTCCAAAATGTTCTAAATTGATTTTAACACAATAAGAATATTATGGCAAGAAAAAAGGTCTAAGGTTTGCACCTTAGACCTTTTGATTTACTGAAATTCAGTGATTAGTTGATAGCGGTAACAACGCCGGAACCAACAGTACGGCCACCTTCACGGATAGCGAAGCGGAGACCCTCTTCAATAGCGATAGGAGTGATAAGCTCAACATCCATCTCTACGTTATCACCAGGCATGCACATCTCGGTGCCTGCAGGAAGAGTGATAACACCGGTAACGTCAGTAGTTCTGAAATAGAACTGAGGACGATAGTTGTTGAAGAAAGGAGTATGACGGCCACCCTCGTCCTTGTTCAGAACATAAACCTGACCATGGAACTTGGTGTGGGGGTTGATAGAACCGGGCTTACAAAGAACCTGACCACGCTCGATTTCAGTTCTCTGGATACCACGGAGAAGAGCACCGATGTTGTCGCCAGCCTCTGCATAGTCGAGGATCTTGCGGAACATTTCGATACCTGTAACAACAGTCTTCTTTCTCTCATCGGTAAGACCAATGATTTCAACTTCTTCAGAAGTTCTGAGCTGACCACGCTCAACACGACCGGTAGCAACAGTACCACGACCTGTGATGGTGAATACGTCTTCAACAGGCATGATGAAGGGAAGGTCTGCCTTACGGTCAGGAGTAGGAATGTAGCTGTCAACTGCATCCATAAGCTCTGCGATAGGAGCATAAGCTGCATCGGAAGGATCGTTGGGAGCTTCAAGAGCTTTAAGAGCAGAACCCTTGATGATAGGAGTATCATCGCCAGGGAACTCATAAGTGTCAAGAGTCTCACGGATTTCCATTTCAACGAGTTCGAGAAGCTCTTCATCGTCAACCTGGTCAACCTTGTTCATGAATACTACGATGTAAGGAACGCCTACCTGACGAGCAAGGAGAAGGTGTTCTTTAGTCTGAGCCATGGGGCCATCGGTAGAAGCGATAACGAGGATAGCGCCGTCCATCTGAGCAGCACCGGTGATCATGTTCTTAACATAGTCAGCGTGTCCGGGGCAGTCAACGTGTGCATAGTGACGAGCATCGGTCTCGTACTCAACGTGAGCGGTGTTAATTGTGATACCACGCTCTCTCTCTTCGGGAGCCTTATCGATGTTTGCATAATCCTCGAATTGTGCCTGACCCTTTAAAGAAAGATACTTGGTGATTGCAGCAGTAAGAGTGGTTTTACCATGGTCAACGTGTCCAATGGTACCAATGTTTACGTGGGGCTTAGTGCGTTCAAATTTTGCCTTTGCCATTTGGATTTCCTCCTTAAAATTTTGAAGTTTTAACTTACGTTATTCATTTTATCAAAAAGTCATAGAAAATTCAAGACCTTTTTGCAAAAAGTTATTAGTTCTTTGCTCTAGCAGTGATAATTTTCTCAGAAATGCTCTTAGGAACCTCTTTGTAACCGTCGGGTTCCATTACATACTGACCACGGCCCTGTGTTTTGGAGCGAAGGTCGGTAGCGTAACCGAACATATCACCGAGAGGCACTCTAGCATTAATCTGCTTAACGCCTGATCTATCTTCAAAGCCTTGAATTTCGCCACGGCGAGAGTTAAGGTCGCCGATAACATCGCCCATATATTCCTCAGGAACAAGAACTGTTACCTTCATAATGGGCTCGAGAAGCACGGGGTCACCCTTGCGGCAAGCACTCTTGAATGCCATTGAACCGGCAATCTTAAATGCCATTTCAGAAGAGTCAACTTCGTGGTAAGAACCGTCATAAAGTGTTACCTTAACGTCAACAACGTTGTAGCCTGCAAGAACACCGGAAAGCATTGCGCCACGGATACCTGCATCAACAGCGGGGATGTATTCCTTAGGAATAGCACCGCCAACAATGGCGTTGGTAAACTCATAACCCTTACCTGTCTCGTTGGGTTCAACCTTAATCTTAACGTGACCGTATTGACCCTTACCACCGGACTGACGAGCGTATTTCTCATCAACATCTGCAGCCTGGCGAATGGTTTCTTTGTAGGCAACCTGAGGTGCACCTACGTTTGCTTCAACCTTAAATTCACGAAGAAGTCTGTCAACGATGATTTCAAGGTGAAGCTCACCCATACCGGCGATGATGGTTTGTCCTGTTTCTTCATCGGTGTAAGCCTTGAAGGTGGGGTCTTCTTCAGCCAGCTTTGCAAGAGCGATACCCATTTTTTCCTGACCAGCCTTGGTCTTGGGTTCGATAGCAACACGAATAACGGGCTCGGGGAAGTTCATTGATTCAAGAATTACAGGGTGTTTCTCATCGCACAAAGTATCACCGGTTGTGGTGTTTTTGAGACCTACGGCTGCGGCGATATCACCAGCATAGCAGGTTTCAATATCTTCACGGTGGTTAGCGTGCATTTGAAGAATACGGCCCATACGTTCTTTATTGTCTTTAACCGAGTTAAATACGGTAGAACCTGCATCAACGGTACCGGAATAAACACGGAAGAAGCAGATTTTACCAACATAGGGGTCGGTAGCAATCTTAAATGCAAGGGCGGAGAAAGGCTCGCTGTCAGAAGAATGACGAACCTCTTCCTCATCAGTATCAGGATTAACACCCTTGATAGCCTCAACATCGGTAGGAGCGGGCATATAATCAACGATGTTATCAAGAAGGGGCTGTACGCCCTTATTGCGATAAGAAGTACCGCAGCAGATGGGAACCATCTTGCTTTCGATTGTTGCTTTTCTGATAATGCGCTTCATATCCTCAACGGAAGGCTCGGTGCCATCCTCAAGGTAAGCCATCATCAATTCATCATCCTGTTCAACGATTTGTTCAATCATTTCAGAACGATATTTTGCAGCAAGTTCCTTCATTTCTTCAGGGATTTCTTCCACGCGAACATCCATACCCTTATCGTCATAATAAACGATAGCGTTGTTGTTTACGAGGTCAACGATTCCCTTAAAAGTATCTTCAGCGCCGATAGGAAGCTGAATGGGAACAGCGTTACATTGGAAACGGTCCTTAACCATTTTAAGAACATTGTAAAAGTCAGCGCCCATAATGTCCATTTTGTTTACATAGATCATACGGGGAACTTTATATTCATCAGCCTGACGCCAAACGGTTTCAGACTGGGGCTCAACACCGCCCTTTGCGCAAAGAACGGTAACAGAACCGTCAAGCACGCGAAGTGAACGCTGAACTTCAACGGTGAAGTCAACGTGTCCGGGAGTGTCGATAATATTGATACGATGGTCCTTCCAGAAACAGGTGGTTGCAGCAGAGGTAATTGTGATACCTCTTTCTTGTTCCTGCTCCATCCAGTCCATTACGGCATTACCTTCGTGTGTTTCACCGATTTTATGAGTAATACCTGTATAGAAAAGAATACGTTCGGTAGTTGTTGTTTTACCGGCGTCGATGTGAGCCATAATACCAATATTTCTTGTTTTTTCAAGTGATACCTTTCTTGGCATAGTAACCTCCAAAATATTAGTAAAATACTACCATCTGTAATGAGCAAACGCTTTGTTTGCTTCTGCCATCTTATGAACGTCATCACGCTTCTTAGCAGCACCGCCGATTCCGTTGATTGCATCAAGGATTTCGCCGGCAAGACGCTCTTTCATTGTCTTTTCAGAACGGTTACGGCTATAGGTGGAAATCCAACGCAAACCTAAGGTCTGCTTACGCTCGGGGCGTACCTCGAAAGGAACCTGATAGGTTGCACCGCCCTTACGAACGGACTTAACTTCGAGTTGGGGCATAACATTTTCCATAGCCTGTTCAAAAACCTCTAAGGGTTCTTTTCCTGTTTTTTCAGCGATGATGTCGAATGCGCCATAAACAATCTTCTGAGCAACACCCTTTTTACCATCAAGCATAATGTTGTTGATGAGACGGGTTACAAGCTTAGAATTGTAAAGCGGATCGGGTAATACATCGCGTTTAGCGATAAAGCCTCTTCTTGGCACTTCGCTTCCCTCCTTCACATTTATGATATCATAGGTACTCGAGTGACAAAATTCTCGTGGCACCAAGCAGAGAGTTTATCATACATATATAATAAACCTGCTTGATTAGTTTTAGCAGAGATTTCGTCGTTTTTAGTTTTGCTGCCTAAATTACTTAGCAGCGCCTGCTTTAGGACGTTTTGCGCCGTATTTAGAACGGGACTGCATACGTTTTGCAACACCCTGTGTATCCAAGGTACCGCGAATGATGTGGTAACGCACACCGGGAAGGTCCTTAACACGTCCGCCACGGATTAAAACTACGCTGTGTTCCTGGAGATTGTGACCAATACCGGGAATGTAAGCAGAAACTTCAATGCCGTTAGAAAGACGTACTCTGGCAATTTTACGGAGAGCAGAGTTAGGCTTCTTAGGTGTAGCAGTTTTAACGGCAGTACAAACACCGCGCTTCTGCGGAGATTCAACATCGGTTGCCTTACGCTTCATGGAGTTATATCCCTTAAGAAGAGCAGGAGCCTTTGCCTTTTTCTCTACCGTTTCACGTCCACTACGAACTAACTGGTTAAAGGTTGGCATATTACACCTCCTATTAAAAAATGTATACGACGCAGACAGGGTCTCCCCTGCCTGCGTAATATAAAATTTTGTGGGAGAAAACTAACGCATTTTCTCACAATTTAACAGTTTATCATAAACCTTTTGCTTTGTCAACTACAATTTTTAGCCGATTGCATTGGTAAACACAGTTCCCTCTTCAAAATCGGGAGCGGCATCATCAGGATTGATTTCATTGACCTTCATACCTGTACCTGCGGGTACGAGTTTACCAATGATAACATTTTCCTTAAGACCAAAGAGCGGGTCAACCTTGCCCTTAATTGCAGCTTCGGTGAGAACACGGGTGGTCTCCTGGAAGGAAGCGGCAGAAAGGAAGGACTTGGTTGCAAGAGATGCCTTTGTGATACCGAGAAGTGTTGCTTCATACTGTGCGGGCTTGAGACCCTCCTCGCCTGCCTGAATTCTTGCGAAGATTTCGGCATTGGCGGCATAAACCTCACCTGAATCGTACTTAACATTCTGTAAAAGTGTGGTTGAACCGGGATCGGTAACACGAAGCTTCTTCATCATCTGGCGGATAATGATTTCAATGTGCTTATCATTGATATCAACACCCTGTGTACGGTAAGCATTTTGGATTTCGGCAATGATATAGTCTTCAACAGCGCCGGGGCCCATTGCATCGAGAATATCCTGAGGATATTTTGCACCGGGCAGGAGTAAATCGCCTGTCTTAACCTGGTCGCCATCCTTAACAAGAGGACGAATTCCGTAAGGAATGACAACCTTTTCTTCAACGGCTTCGCCATTTTTAATGCCGTTGATTACAATTACGTTGCTCTTTTTCTCCTCAACTATACGCACGGTACCATCAATTTTGCTGATAAGACCGCAACGCTTGGGGCGACGGGCTTCAAAGAGCTCTTCAACACGGGGCAGACCCTGTGTAATATCTTCGGTAGATGCGATACCGCCGGTATGGAAGGTACGCATGGTAAGCTGTGTACCGGGTTCACCAATGGACTGTGCAGCAACGATACCAACAGCTTCTCCGACGGTAACGGGCTTACCTGTTGCAAGGTTAGCACCGTAACACTTCTTACAAACACCGTTTTCAGAGTGACAGGTAAGAATTGAACGAATCTTAACCTCGGTTGCACCTGCATTAACGATTGCCTTGGCATCGTCTTCGGTCATCATCTTATCTTTTGTTACGATGATTTCGCCGGTTGCTTCATCAATAAAGTCCTCAAAGAGGTATCTGCCAACAAGGCGTTCCTCTAAGGTCTCGAGAACATGGTTACCATCCTTAATATCGGAAACAACAAGGAATTCATCGGTACCGCAGTCTTCATCACGAATGATAACATCCTGTGCAACATCAACAAGGCGACGGGTAAGGTAACCCGAGTCGGCAGTACGAAGAGCGGTATCGGCAAGACCTTTACGGGCACCACGAGAGGAAATAAAGTATTCAAGAACATTAAGGCCCTCACGGTAGTTAGCACGAATGGGAACTTCGATAACCTTACCTGCGGTATTGGCGATAAGTCCGCGCATACCTGCAAGCTGACGAATCTGGCTCATGGAACCACGAGCACCGGAATCCGCCATCATAAAGATGGGGTTGAACTCGTCAAGGTTGCCCTTAAGTGCATCGGCAACATCTTCGGTTGCTTTGTTCCAAATCTTGATTACGTGCTGGCTACGCTCCTCATCACTGATAAGACCGCGCTTGTAGTTGCGGTTAACACGCTCGATTTGTGATTCGGCATCGGCAAGAATTTCTGCCTTTGCAGGAGGAATAACAGCATCGATAACGGCAACGGTGATAGCGCCCTTGGTGGAATACTTAAAGCCAGTTTCCTTAATCTTATCAAGAACAATAGCGGTTTCGCTTGTGCCGTGACAGGCAATGCATCTGTCAATGATTTTGCCAAGCTGCTTTTTGCCAACCTTATTCTGAATAATATCATCGTTAGACTCAATAACATTCTTGGAGGGGTCCTTAACCTTAAAACTCCACTCAAGGTTGTAAACCTCATCGGGATTACTGCGATTAGCAAAGCCTAAATCCTGAGGAATGGATTGGTTAAAGATAATAAGACCAACTGTACACCAAATAAGCTTAGAGCCGTTTTCGTTTGACATTTTAACACGGATGGGGGCGTGAAGTCCCACAACGCCGTTATTGTAAGCCATTAAGGCTTCGTTGGCATCACGGAATACCTTGTTAGTTCCTGGTTCCTCTGCCTTAACAAGTGTTAAATAGTAGGAACCGAGAACCATATCCTGTGTAGGAACGGTTACAGGCTTACCATCCGAAGGCTTTAAAAGGTTGTTCGCAGCCAGCATAAGGAAGCGTGCCTCAGCCTGTGCCTCAGCCGAAAGGGGTACGTGAACAGCCATCTGGTCACCGTCGAAGTCGGCGTTGTATGCGGTACATACAAGGGGATGGAGTTTCAGTGCTTTACCCTCAACAAGAACGGGCTCAAATGCCTGGATACCAAGTCTATGCAGTGTGGGAGCACGGTTTAAGAGAACGGGATGTTCCTTAATAACGGTTTCAAGTGCATCCCAAATTTCAGCGCCTGCGCGCTCAACCATTTTGCGTGCAGATTTAATGTTTACAACCTTTTTCTCTTCCACAAGGCGCTTCATAACGAAGGGCTTGAAGAGTTCAAGTGCCATTTCCTTAGGCAGACCGCACTGATACATTTTAAGTTCAGGACCAACAACGATAACCGAACGACCGGAGTAGTCAACACGTTTACCGAGAAGGTTCTGACGGAAACGACCCTGCTTACCCTTTAACATATCAGAAAGGGATTTTAAGGGGCGGTTGTTGGGGCCTGTAACAGGCTTGCCGCGACGACCGTTATCAATAAGAGCGTCAACTGCTTCCTGAAGCATTCTCTTTTCGTTTCTGACAATGATGTCAGGTGCGCCGAGTTCAAGAAGTCTCTTTAAACGGTTGTTTCTATTGATAACACGACGGTATAGGTCGTTAAGGTCGGAGGTAGCAAATCTACCGCCGTCAAGCTGAACCATAGGACGAAGGTCGGGCGGAATTACGGGAATTACATCCAGAACCATCCATTCGGGGCGGTTACCTGAAGCACGGAAAGCTTCAAGAACCTCAAGGCGCTTGATAATGCGAACACGTTTTTGACCTGTTGCGCTCTCAAGCTCCTCGCGAAGCTCGGTGCAGGTTTTGTCAAGGTCAATTTCGCAGAGAAGCTTCTTAATTGCCTCGGCACCCATACCAGCTTCGAAATCGTCCTCATACTTTTCACGCATATCGCGGTACTGTTTTTCATTTAAAAGCTGTTTTTTCTCCAGTGGTGTGCTACCGGGGTCGGTAACGATGTACTGTGAGAAATAAAGAACCTGTTCAAGGGTTTTTGAGGTAACGTCAAGAGCAAGGCCCATTCTTGAGGGGTTGGTTTTAAAGTACCAAATGTGAGAAACAGGGGCTGCCAGTTCAATTGTACCCATTCTCTCACGGCGAACCTTTGCACGTGTGATTTCAACGCCGCAGCGTTCACAAATTTTACCCTTGTAGCGAATACGCTTATATTTACCGCAGTGGCACTCCCAGTCCTTTGTGGGGCCAAAGATGCGCTCGCAGTAAAGACCGTTTTGCTCGGGCTTTAAGGTGCGGTAGTTAATTGTTTCAGGCTTTGTAACCTCGCCGTATGACCAACTTCTGATTTGCTCGGGAGATGCCAGGCCTATTTTAATTGATTCGAATTCAATACCTTCCATTTGCCTTACCTCCATTACATTTCATCGTTATCGGAAAAATCTTCATAAGAATCGTTTTCCGAAATTGCTTCGCCGTTTTCATCCTCAAGGCCAAAGCCTTCAAGGTTGTCGGCAACACTATCTTCTTCAAAAATGGGCTCATCGGTTACAACAGGCAAGCCGATATCATCATCGTCTTCAAAGGTTTGCTTTAGGTCGATTTCTTCATCAAACTTGTCAAGCACCTTAACATCAAGACCGAGTGATTGGAGTTCCTTAATAAGAACCTTAAAGGATTCGGGAACACCGGGCTTGGGAACGTTCTGACCTTTAACGATGGCCTCGTAGGTCTTAACACGGCCAACGATATCATCAGACTTAATTGTAAGGATTTCCTGAAGGGTGTATGCGGCACCGTAAGCTTCAAGAGCCCAAACTTCCATTTCACCGAAACGCTGACCACCGAACTGTGCCTTACCGCCGAGAGGCTGCTGGGTAACCAGGGAATAAGGACCGGTTGAACGAGCGTGAATCTTATCATCAACAAGGTGATGGAGTTTAAGATAATACATATAACCAACGGTTACAGGGTTGTCGAAGGGCTCACCTGTGCGACCGTCGTAAAGAATGGTTTTACCATCCTCAGAAAGGCCTGCCATCTTAAGGCACTCTCTAATGTCGGATTCGTGCGCGCCATCAAAAACAGGTGTGCAAACATTCCAGCCGAGAGCCTTTGCGGCATAACCTAAATGAACCTCAAGAACCTGACCGATGTTCATACGAGAAGGAACACCGAGGGGGTTAAGAACGATATCAAGAGGTCTGCCATCGGGCAAGAAGGGCATATCCTCACTGGGGAGAATTCTGGAAACAACACCCTTGTTACCGTGACGTCCTGCCATTTTATCACCAACGGAAATCTTGCGCTTTTGTGCAATGTAGCAACGAACAACAAGATTTACGCCGGGAGAGAGCTCTGAAGAATTTTCTCGGCTGAACACCTTAACATCAACGATTGTTCCGTATTCACCGTGGGGAACACGGAGGGAGGTATCTCTAACTTCCCTAGCCTTTTCACCGAAGATTGCACGAAGCAGTCTTTCTTCGGCGGTAAGCTCGGTTTCACCCTTAGGTGTTACCTTACCAACGAGAATGTCGCCTGCCTTAACCTCAGCGCCAACACGGATAATACCGCGCTCATCAAGGTCTTTAAGTGCATCCTCACCAATGTTGGGAATATCGCGGGTGATTTCTTCGGGGCCGAGCTTTGTATCTCTTGCCTCTACCTCATATTCCTCAATGTGAATGGAGGTGTACATATCCTCACGAACAAGCTTTTCATTAATAAGAACAGCATCTTCGTAGTTATAGCCTTCCCAGGTCATAAAGCCGATAAGGGCATTTCTACCAAGTGAAATTTCACCGTTGCAGGTTGCAGGGCCATCGGCAATAACCTCGCCCTTAATAACCTTTTGTCCAACCTCAACAATAGGCTTCTGATTTATGCAGGTGCCATGGTTTGAACGAAGGAACTTAATGAGGGTGTACTCATCAATTTCCCCGTTTTCAGCAGTAACCTTAATGGTATCGGCGCTTACATAAGAAACTGTGCCCTCACGCTTTGCAAGAACAACAGCGCCTGAGTCAACAGCGGCCTTGTATTCCATACCGGTTGCAACAACGGGGCTTTCGGTACGCAGTAGTGGCACCGCCTGCTTCTGCATGTTAGAGCCCATAAGCGCACGGTTGGTATCATCATTTTCAAGGAAGGGAATCATTGCGGTAGCAACCGAAACAACCATTTTAGGAGAAACATCCATAAAGTCAACGCGAGCAGCCTCAACCTCTTGGAAAAGGTCACGATAACGAGTGTTAACACGCTTGTTGGCAAAGGTGCCATCCTCGGTTAAAGGTTCGTTTGCCTGTGCAACGATATAATCATCCTCTTCATCGGCTGTCATATAAACAACCTCATCAAGAACCTTGCCTGTTGCTTTATCAACACGGCGGAAGGGGGTTTCAATGAAGCCATACTCATTTATTCTTGCAAAGGTTGCAAGATAGGAAATAAGACCGATGTTAGGACCTTCAGGGGTTTCAATGGGGCACATACGACCATAGTGGGTATAGTGAACGTCACGAACCTCGAATGATGCTCTATCTCTTGACAAACCGCCTGGGCCGAGAGCAGACAAACGGCGCTTGTGTGTAAGCTCAGAAAGAAGGTTTGTCTGATCCATAAACTGAGAAAGGGGTGATGAACCAAAGAACTCCTTAATGGCTGCAACAACGGGGCGGATGTTAATAAGAGACTGAGGTGTGATGCTTTCTGTTTCGGATGCCTGAAGAGCCATCTTTTCACGAATAACGCGTTCCATACGGGTGAAACCAATGCGGAACTGGTTTTGTAAAAGTTCTCCTACCGAACGAATGCGACGGTTACCAAGGTGGTCGATATCATCGATTGTTCCGATTTCCTTAGGAAGACCGAGGAAATAGCTGATGGATGCAAAAATATCATCAACTGTAATGTGTTTGGGGATAAGAAGGTCGGCACTGGCGGCAATAGCCTCTTTTAAAGCCTCTTCTCCCTCGTTATTTTCAAGAATGTCACGAAGAACTACAAAGGAAACATCTTCGTTGATGCCTAAATCCTTAACATCGAAATCGATAAAGTTCTTAATGTCAACCATGCCGTTTGACAGAACCTTAACCTCGCTGCGCTTGCCTTCGCTGTCCATAACATCTAAATAAACCTCGTTTACGCCCTTATTTTGGAGCATAAATGCGGTTTCACGATTAAGGTTGTTGCCTGCCTCTGCAAGGATTTCACCTGTCATAGGGTCTATAACGGGGCGAGCAAGTGTTTTACCGATGATTCTGGGAGCAAGAGAAAGCTTCTTATTATATTTGTATCTGCCAACCCTTGACATATCATAACGATGAACATCAAAGAAAAGCTGCTCAAGATAGGTCTTTGCGCCTTCAACGGTTACAGGCTCACTTGGGCGAAGCTTTTTATAAACCTCAACCAAAGCATCATCTGTGTTGTTGATTTCATCGGCATCCATTGTCACGCTTAATCGCTCATCCTCACCAAAGAGTGAACGGATTTGGTCATTTGTAGCAACACCGAGAGCGCGGATAAGGGTGGTAAGGGGCAACTTGCGGTTCTTATCAATGCGAACATAAAGAACCTCGTTTTGTGAGGTTTCATATTCAAGCCAAGCACCGCGGTTAGGAATGATTGTTGAGGAGAAAAGCTTTTTACCGGTTTTCTCTTCAATCTTCTCATCAAAATAAACACCGGGAGAACGAACAAGCTGGGAAACGATAGCACGCTCGGCACCATTAATAACAAAGGTACCCGATTCGGTCATAAGCGGGAAATCGCCCATGAAAACTTCGCTTTCCTTAATCTCACCTGTTTCCTTATTTAAGAGCCTTGTTTTAACACGAAGGGGTGCAGCATAGGTGGTGTCCCTCGCTTTGCACTCATTTACATCGTATTTGGGCTGCTCGTCCAAACGGTAGTCGATAAACTCAAGAACAAGATTTCCTGTGTAGTCGGTGATAGACGACATTTCACGGAAAACTTCCTTTAAACCTTCCTCGACAAACCATTTGTAAGAGTTCTTTTGAATTTCAATGAGGTCGGGCATGTCAATAACTTCATTAATCTTCGAAAAACTCATACGAGTGGTTTTACCCATTTGTACAGGTTTTACCATGTCTGTAGGCTTCATAGGTTATGAATCACTCCTTCAAAATTTTACGAATTCTTTTTTCGCAACAACGGATGCGGTTAGGCACTTTTTTGCAAAATACAGGCATTTTTATTTTGCAAACAAGTGCATATTCCCCCATCATCATCAAATACAAATTATATAACAACTTTAAATCCTAGTCAAGTCGTTATTCGGAAAAAAGTTCCTTTAAAAATTTTTTCGTTGTTTTAAATGATTTTTTGAGCGCTCAGTTATGATTTTTTCACAAACTTTTCCCGTTTTTTGTTTATTTTTGTGAATTTCACCGCATTTTTGCCATTTATTGCCTTCAAAACTATTGACAAGCGAGTATTTTTAAAGGAATTTTTTCATAAAAATGGTTATAATACATTGAAAAAGGACTAATTTTTATGTGTACTGCTATTCATTATTGCCCAAATTCCGCCTTTTTTGGCAGAACTCTCGACCTACACTACCATTATAAGGAGTGTTTTTGCGTTATTCCCCGTAATTTTGATTACAATTTTGAAAAAAAGCCCTCAAAATGCCACGCTGTTATGGGCACCGCCTTCATTAAAGACAGTTTTCCCTTACTTTACGATGCCATGAATGAGAAGGGCCTTGCCATGGCGGGCCTTAATTTTGTGGGCAACGCCGTTTACGACACAGATAAAGAAAGGCTTTTTCAAATTCCTGTATTTAAATTCATTCCCTGGGTATTGTCGCAAGCCACAAGCGTAACCGAAGCCGAGGAGCTTATAAGCAAAACCAATATAACAAACGAGGCCTTTTCACAGGAGCTACCCAATGCACAGCTTCACTTTATTGTTGCGGATAAAGAGCGCGCCATCACCGTAGAGCCCACCGCAAAGGGGATTGTTATCACCGAAAATCCCGTGGGCGTTTTAACAAACAACCCCACCTTTGATTTTCATCTTAACAACCTTTGCCGCTATGCTAATTTGAGCAACACCCAGGGTGAAAATGCTTTTGAAAAGGCTTATGGTCTTAAGGTTTATTCAAATGGTCAGGCAGCCCTTGGACTGCCGGGGGATTACTCCTCCCCTTCCCGCTTTGTGCGCACGGCCTTTTTAAAGGCAAATTCTACGCCCGCTCAAAAGAATAAAGGCATTAACGAACTTTTTCATATTTTAAACAGCGTTCAGGTGCCTCGAGGCGCCGTTAAAACCGAGGATAATAAATATGTCACCACCGTTTACACCTGCGGTTATGATTTAGATAAAAAACTTTATTACTACAGAACCTATGATAATCAAAACATTAAGGAGCACCCAATGGATTGTGCCGATTTAAACGGAAAGGTCCCCTTTTGTTTCCCCTTTGCATAATTTACTAAAATAATGAAAAAATAAGAAAAAACAAAAAAGGAGAAATTAAAATGCCAACAAGTTTCAGCCAAAGCAAAACAAAAGAAAATCTTATGCGCGCCTTTGCAGGCGAATCCCAAGCAAGAAACCGCTACACCTTTGCCGCCTCGATTGCTAAAAAGCAGAATCTTCACGTTATTGAGGCTGTTTTCACCTTCACAGCGGGTCAGGAAAAGGAACACGCCGAAATCTTCTATAATTATTTAAAAGACCTTGATGGCGAAAAAATCACAGTGGACGGTGATTATCCCGTTAATGTGACAAACGATGTTGCAAAGCTTCTTCAGTACGCAAGCGACAACGAATTTGAGGAGTATAGCCCCGTTTATAAAACCTTTGGCGATATTGCAAAGGAGGAAGGCTTCCATCAGATTGCTGCAACCTTTCATAATATTGCTGAAATTGAAAAAAGCCATGGTGAACGCTTCGCACTGCTTAAGGAGCTGCTGGATACAAACAAGCTCTTTGTAAGCGATGTTAAATGCAAATGGATTTGCCTTAACTGCGGTTATGTTTTTGAAGGCACTAACGTGCCTGAAAAATGCCCTGTTTGCAGCCACGATAAAGGTTATTTTATAAGAGTTGAGCTTGCACCCTACACTAAATAAATGCACTTGACAAAAACATTCACGGGCTATAAAATTTATTTATAGTTAAGGAGTGATTGTTTGTGCGCGATTATGCCGTTGAGCTTGAAAACAGAGTTCAGTTTATAAAAAAGCTTTTAGCCGAAAGCGGTGCTAAAGGGGTTATTTTCGGAAATTCCGGCGGAAAGGACAGCGCCCTTGTGGGTATTCTCTGCAAAAAGGCTACCGATAACACCGTAGGCGTTATTATGCCCTGCGAATCAGCACGAAATTTCGGCGAAGATAAGGATGACGGTTTAGAGGTTGCAAAACTGTTTAACATTGAAACGAGAACCGTTGATTTAACCGACTGCAAGGCATCGGTTATAAACGCCGTTAAGGATAAAACAAGCCTCAATAATCAGGCACTTACAAACATTGCTCCTCGCCTTCGTATGATAACCCTTTATGCCATAGGGGCGGCAGAAAATCTGCTTGTTGCAGGCACGGGAAACCGCAGTGAAAGGTATATGGGCTATTTCACAAAATGGGGTGATGGCGGCTGTGACTTTAACCCCATTGCCGATTTAAGCGTAAAAGAGGTATATGAATTTTTAGAGTTTTTGGGTGCCCCCGAAAACATTATAAAAAAAGCCCCCAGCGCAGGCCTTTTTGAGGGTCAAACCGATGAAGCCGAAATGGGGGTTACCTATGCCGCTATTGATAAATATATTGATACAGGCATTGCCACCGACCACGACAAGGCAATTATAGACCGCTATCATAGGGTAAGCGAACACAAAAGAAAAATGCCCGCCCTTTATGGCGAGGAATAAGAACAAAAAGAGTAGTTCCAGCGGAACTACTCTTTTTTTGCAAAGTTTGCGCATTAAACAATATTTTAATTGAAGTTTTTTTATTAATATGCTATACTTTCCTTAAATAGGAGGTAATACTATGAAATCCGAAATTTGCAACATAAAAGTTGAATATTTCTCCGAGCCAATCGGTCTTGATACTAAATTCCCCCACTATTCCTGGGAATTTGTTTGTGATAAGGATAACGTATACCAAAGTAAATACAGAATTCAGGTCATTAGTTTTACAGATGAACTGTTTTGGGACAGCGGTTTTGTAGAATCGGACAAGACCTTTTCAGTAAAGCACAGCGGAAAAGCCTTAGAGCCTGACACCGAATATAAAGTAATTATAGAGTCGGTGCTTGGGGAAGAACATCTCACAGGTGTAAGCCGATTTAGAACCGGTCTTATGGATGAGGTTTTCGCCGATGCTCAGTGGATAACAGCGACAGATTTGGCAAATCCCCTTTTCAGAAAAACCTTCTTTATAAATAAACAGCCAACCGTTGCCACCGCTTATGTTGCTGCCAGAGGATTTTATGAGCTATACATAAACGGCCAAAGGGTTGGGGACAGAATTTTAGCCCCCGCTATGCTTAGCCCAAAAAGTTTTCCAAACACCTGCGCTGCCGATGCTTATGATGTGACCTCACTGCTAACCACTGATAATAACACCATCGGCATAATGTTAGGAACGGGATATTCCATCTCGGATTTCAATCCCTGGGGTTGGGTTTACGAGGGTAAAAAAAGAGCTTGGGCGGCTGTGTCTATACAGTTTAAAGACGGAGACCATATGGTTATAACTACCGATGGAAGTTGGTTAACCCATAATGGACCTATCGTTTCATCATCAATATACCACGGTGAAACATACGATAAGAACCTTGAAATTGCGGGTTGGAGCGAATCATACATAGATACAAACGACTGGACCCAAGCCGCAATATCGGAAATCCAAGAGAATGTTCTAAACACATATACCGCCCCCATACGAAAGCTGAGCCGCAAAGAATGCACAGAGCTTATAGCCCGAAACGATGCGGTCACCTTCTGCGACTTTAAGGAAAACGGAGCAGGATTCCTTTGTATCAAGATTGCCGGTGAGCCTGGTGCCAAGGTTATCATCACCCATTCGGAGCATATAAACCCCGATGGAAGCCTTAACACCTTCACAAACCGCAACGCCAAGGCAACCGATGTTTATATTCTTAAAGGTGATGAAACCGAGGTTTATGAGCCTAGATTTACCTACCACTGCTTCCGCTATGCCGAAATCCGCATAGAAGGCACAGCTCAACTTATATCCGCCGAAAAGATTACCATTGGTGCCGCGCTTCAAAATGACAGTGATTTTTACTGCGATGACGCTATGATAAAGCGTTTTTACGATAATGCTATGAGGTCGGTCTGTTCGAATTTTATGAGCCACCCCACCGATTGTGCCGTAAGAGATGAGCGCACCCCCTGCCTTATGGATACTATGGCCTATGAGGAGCTTTGCCTGCATAGCCTTGATATGCAGGGCTACTACCGCCATTGGCTCAATAATATATATAACCAGTTTGACCCCAACGGCTGCTTCCCTCTTTGGGATGGCGACATTATAACCCTTCCAAAGCTTATGGCAGAGCATTACGGTGATGAGGATGTGGAAAGACTCATGTACCCGAGAATGAAATGGGTAGTGGAAAAGAGCTTTGACACCTACAAGGAAAACGGTTTTGTTACCACCTTTGGCGATTGGTGCGCCCCCATTGACAACCCTGAAAACGACTACAAAAAATGCTTCCATTTTGGCGGTGAAGCAGGACTTTGCGCCGCCGTTTACCAGCTTCGTTATCTTTGTGAGCTGTGCGAAAAACTGGGGATTGCCGAAGATAAAAAATATTACTCCGAGCTCATAGAGTTTTATTTAAATGAGTTCTACGAAAAATATTTCGATGAGGAAAAGTGCTGCTTCTCCGATGGTCAGCAGACCCCGAACCTTGTGGCACTCGGAATGGATGTGGCAAAACCCGAACATCGAAAAGGGATTTTAGCTGCCCTTAAAAAGCACATTCGCGAGGTGGATGAATATCGCCACTACACCGGCATTACCGGCACAAGATTTTTAATTCGCGTTTTGTCACAGGACAAGGAAGGTATGGAAATTCTTGACCGTATGCTCCACGGAACCGAGTACCCAAGCTTCGGCAGACAGGTGCTTGAATATGACGCCACTACACTGCACGAGCAATGGCTTAATCTTGAAGGTATGATGTCGGGCGACCATCCTATGTTTGCGGGTATTTTTGCCGATTACTACCGCATTTTCGCAGGTATCACAGGCAAGGATAATTACAAAGAAATCACCATTGCGCCAAAGCTTTTAGATAGTATAAATGAGCTTCGCTGTACCTTCCACTGTGTTCGAGGAAAAATAAGTGTAGATGTGCAAAAGAATTCGGACAAATATTTTATTGACGCTGTAATTCCTCCCAACTGCACAGCAACGCTAATAACACCCGATGGCGAGAAAATCCTTCTCGGCAACGGAAAATACACAACAAAAAAAGAGCGGTTTTAACCGCTCTTTTTTGTTATTTCACTTCATATCCGCCAACCGAGCGAATTTTAAGGGGGATGCAGGAATCCTTGCCAAAAACGGCCTCGATTTCTGATTTATAGTTTTCAAAGCATTCGTTTTTAACATAGCACTGAATTGTGCCTGCAAATCCGCCGCCGTGAACGCGGCAAACGCCGCACTCCCCGAGAATTTCCTCGGTTAAGGCAATAGCAAGGGTTATTCCCTGTTCTGCCGAATTGGTAGCGGAATAAACATTTTGAAGGAAACGGTAGGATGAATCACCCGATGCCTTAACAAGCTTTAAAAAACCCTCAAAATCTTTTTCTTTAAGAAGAACCTTTTGATTTTCTGCGCGGGCATCCTCATTAAAGAAATGAAGGGCGCGCAAAATTGCCCTGTCGCAAACCTTGCCTTTAAGTTCGGGCAGTGATTTTTTAAATTCCTCAAAGGAAACATCCCTTAAAAAGTCCTTACCAAAATAATTTGCAACCGCCTTGCAGTCAAGGGTTATGTCGGCATAATCTTGGGTTAAATCGGCGTGGTTGCCGCCGGTGTTAACAACGCAAAGGGTGTAGCCCGAAGCGCTTAAATCAAAATCAACCTTTTCGGCCTTTGGAGATGCCGGGTCAGCAAAGTCCATTGCCGTAAAACCGCCAAAGGAGCAGGCGCACTGGTCTAAAAGTCCGCAAGGCTTGCCGAAATACTCCCTTTCGGCTCTTTGGGAAATGAGAGCAACCTCCATCGGAGAAAGTTTTGATTCGTTGTAAAGGCAGTTTAAAACCGTGCAAACAAGCACTTCAAAAGCGGCAGATGAGGAAAGACCCGAGCCCTTTAAAACATTAGAGGTTGTGTAGGCATTAAAGCCGCCAACGCTGTAACCCTTTTCCTTAAAAAAGGCGCAAATTCCGCGAACAAGGGAAAGCGAGGTTCCCTCCTGCTCTTTTTTATAGGAAATATCGGCTAAATTAATAATATCAGTACCAAAGCCCTCAGATTCAATGCGAATAACTCCATCATCATTCTTTGAAGCAACGGCAATAACATCCATATCGGCAGCGCCCGCCAGCACTCTGCCGTGCTGATGGTCAGTGTGGTTGCCGCCGATTTCGGTTCTACCGGGGGCGCTGAAAAGGCGCACCTCTCCCGCCTCACCAAAGGTGGCGCAAAAGCTGTCACAGGCGGACAAATAACGCTTGTGGGCCTCAGCTGTGTCTTTATAAAGCAGAGAGAAGCTTTTATCAAACTTCCCCTGCAAAATTTGAGTTTTAATTTCGTTTACAGTCATTATTTTCTTTCCCTATTTAATAAGTGCCAAGGTATCTCTTGCAATGGCAAGTTCTTCGTTGGTGGGAATAATGTAAACATTAACCTTGGAATCATCGGTGGAAATTTTAATTTCCTTACCTCTTACCTTGTTTGCCTCGTAGTCGCACTTAACGCCGAGGAATGCAAGGCTATCACAAATGTAGGCACGAAGCTCAGCATCGTTTTCGCCGATACCGCCTGTGAAAGCAATGGCATCAACACCGCCAAGAGCTGCAATGTAGGAGCCAACGAATTTAAGAATCTGATAACGCTGCATATCAATTGCAAGCTGTGCGCGCTCATTACCCTGCTGGGCAGCGGCAGCAACGTCACGGTTATCGTTAGAAACGCCCGAAATGCCGAATACACCTGATTTTTTGTTGCAGATGTTGGACATTTCATCGGGTGTTAAGTTTTCCTTGTTAGCAATAAAGGTAACAGCCGAAGGGTCAAGTGTACCGGTTCTAGTGCCCATCATAAAGCCATCAAGGGGTGTAAAGCCCATTGAGGTGTCAAAGCACTTGCCATCTTTAATTGCGGTAATTGAGCAACCGTTGCCAAGGTGGCAGGTGATAACCTTTTTATTGCGGTCACCTTCAATATCAAGAACACGGTCACCGACAAAATGGTGAGAGGTGCCGTGTGCACCGTATTTACGAACCTGATATTTCTCATAGTACTCATAAGGCAGAGCATACATGTAAACCTTGGGTTCCATTGTCTGATGGAAAGAGGTATCAAAAACTGCAACCTGAGGAATTTCGGTGCCAAAGGTTTTAATGCAGGCTCTGATTGCCAAAACGTGTGCAGGGTTGTGAAGAGGAGCAAGCTCGCCAAGAGCATCAATATCCTCAAGAGCCTTTGGTGTGATGATGGTGGATTTTGAGAAGATGCTGCCGCCCTGAACGATGCGGTGACCGATTGCGGAAATCTCATCAAAGGAGTCGATAACCTTTGCATCACTCTTGGTCATTGCATAAACAACGGCCTCAAAAGCCTCACTATGGGTGGGCATAGGAATTTCTGCGGCATAAACTCGACCATCAGCCGCGGTATGCTTAATGGCGCCTGTAACACCGATTCTTTCACAAAGACCCTTTGCAAGAACACTCTCATCGGTCATATCAATAAGCTGATACTTAAGTGAAGAACTGCCTGCATTAACAACGAAAATTTTCATTTTAATCACCTTTACCTAAATTTTAAATACAGTATTGAACAAGCTTTGAACTTGTGATAAAATAATACTGACATACACTTATATATAATATCCCAAATGTAATATTTTTTCAAGGGTTTTTGGAAAAAAGAGGTGTTTTTTTGAATATTGCAGGTATTATAGCCGAATTTAACCCCCTGCACAATGGGCATAAATATTTAACCCAGCAGGCAAAAAAAGAAAATGATGCCGTTATTGCCGTTATGAGCGGAAACTTCGTTCAGCGTGGCGACACTGCGATTTTCTCAAAATTTGACCGCGCCAAAGCCGCAGTTCAAAACGGTGTTGATTTGTGCATTGAACTGCCCACCCCCTGGGCAATGGCAACGGCACAAACCTTTGCCGAGGGCGCCGTTCAAATTATGAATAGCCTTGTGTTTGTAAACTCCCTTTATTTCGGCAGCGAATGTGCCGACATTGACCTGATAAGCCGCACCTCTCAAATTTTCAGCGATAAAAATTTCCGTGACCTTATCACCTCTCAGCTTAAAAACGGCGTAACCTTTGCAACAGCCAGGCAAACGGCGGTAAGCCGAATTGATGAGCGCGCCGCCCATATTCTTGCCAACCCCAATGATATTTTAGCAACCGAATATATAAGCGCATTAAACCGCTTAAACAGCGCAATAAAGCCATACTGCGTTAAACGCCAAGGCACTGCTCACGACAGTAATGAAGCAAAGGGAAATTTCCTTTCGGCCTCTAAGCTTCGTTCCCTTATTTTAACAGATGAAATTGATGCAATAAAACCGTTCTGCCCCGAAACATCTTTTGAAATCATAAAGAATGCAAACGTGTCGGATATAAGGCGAATTGAAACCGATATTTTAGGAAAGTTAAGGCGTGCCCAGCTTTCGGATTTTCGCAACCTCCCCGATATTAGCGAGGGCATTGAAAACCGCCTTTTTGCCGCTGCGAAGAGTGCCACAAGCCTTGAGGAACTTTACTCCCTTATTAAAACAAAGCGCTACACCCTTTCCCGAATTCGCCGCCTCGTTTTATCGGCATATCTTGATTTAAGGGCTGATTATTTAAAAGCTCCCCCACCCTACGCCCGCGTTTTGGCATTTTCCAAAAAGGGTGAGGAGCTGATTAAAATTTTTAATTCCATTACCAAAATCCCCCTAGTTATGCGTGCGGGTGATTTTGAAAAGCTGGGTGACACAGCAGGCAAAATTTTTGCCGCCGAAAGAAACGCCACCGACCTTTACGCTTTATCCCTTAAAACTCCCCTGCCCTGCGGCACCGAGTTTACCGAAATGATTTACAAGGAAAAATAAAGAAGCAGCCTACAAGCTGCTTCTTTATTATTTATACTCAGCAACGAAGGAATACCGTTTTCCTTTAGTTATCACTACTTCCTCGTAGTTACCTTTAACGGCCTTATCATCCTCATAAAGCACCCAGGTGCAGCCGTTTGTTTCATCGGCCTCAACACCTATAATTGTTGTTATGGGCTGGCCGTAGCCTGAAGTAATCATTCCCATTTCTCTGAGCGCCCCGAGAACATAGGTTAAACTAGTGTTGATTTTAAATCTTTGAACGGAGTCTTTAGGGTCAATACATTCAAAGTAAAAAGAAGTCTTTCCTGTGCCGATGATGTTGTAATACTCATCGCCAAAGGGTGAGGCATTCTCTTCGCTCATATAACTTACGTTGCTCTCCTCATTCTCCGCATTTTGCTTTTTTGAGCAACCGCAAATCAAAGCGCCGCAGGACAGAATAATGACAAAGCAAAGACAAATTGATAAAAACCGTTTCATAAAAAACACCAACCTCTTTATTTAACAAACTTAGTTTAGCACAGTTTGCCACTAAAATCAACCACCGTATTTTCCCTTGCAAATGGAATAATTTGTGGTATAATATATAATGTATATTTATGTGCAAGGAGGTTTAAAACAATGAATTTACAAGAATCGGGCGAAATGTACCTTGAAACCATTCTGATTTTATCCAAAGAGAAGCCATCCCTGCGTTCCATTGATATTGTTGAACATTTAGGTTATTCAAAGCCCAGCGTCAGCCGTGCGGTTAATCTTCTTAAAAACGGCGGATTTATTTCCGTTGATGATAATTCCTTCATAACACTTACCGAAACGGGCACAGAAATTGCTCAAAAAATTTACAACCGACACACGGTGCTCACAGCATTTCTCGAAAAGCTTGGAATTGAGCACGCCACAGCCGATTTTGATGCCTGCAAAATTGAACATGTGATTTCTGATGAATCCTTTGATGCAATTAAGAAATTTTACGAAGGCCTATAAAATTTAATGCTTTTTGGAGTGGTTTTTTATGATATGGCATAATGCAGATGCCAATTCAGTTCTACACGAATTTAATGTTGATGCCGAAAAAGGTCTGCCACGCGGTGTTGCGGAGCAGCGCCTTTTGGAATATGGTCCAAACGCTATAACCGACACTAAAGACAGCACCTTTTGGGGGTGCGTTTTGTCACAGTTTAAAAACGTTTATATAATTGTTTTGGCTGTTATTTCTGTGATTTTCGGCGTTCTTTCTTTCAGCGACACAATGCACGGCGCAAATTGGTGGGATTCGGTTGCTGTTTTGCTGGTTCTCGTTGCAACAGCCCTTGTTAGCGCGTTTTTTGAAAAGAAATCACAGGAGGTTTTTTCCTCTCTTAATGAAATTTCAATGAGCACATGCGAGGTTATTCGTGACAGCGTTACGATGAACATTCCTGCAAAGGATTTGGTTCCTGGAGATATTGTTTGCCTTAAATTCGGAAACTATATCCCTGCCGATGGCAGAATTATTTGTGCAAACGAATTCAGGTGCAACGAAGCCATGCTCACAGGCGAAATGGTGCCTGCCGAAAAAAATCCTTATGCCCTGCTTGATAGCATTGCGCCTGTTAATGCCCGCTGCAATATGGTTTTTGCAGGCTGTTCGGTTATCCACGGAAACGCTAAAATCGTTGTTACCGACACGGGGCTTAACACCGAAATCGGAAAAAAATCCATCATTTTAAAGGATTCGGGCGAGGAAAAATCCACAATAACCGAGCATCTCGGTGTTTTTGCAAAGATTTTTAATGTGATTTCCCTCGTTATTTGTTCGCTTTTCTTTATATTAAGTTTACTGCTAACCCTCTCACAACTTGGCTTTGTTACACGTTTTTTTGAAAATTTGCTTATTTCCCTTTCCCTTGTTGTTGCCGCCATTCCCGAATCACTTCTTGCCATTAACGGCGTTGTCATTGCAATGGGTGTCACCCGCCTGCTCTCGGGCAACATTGTGCCAAAGAAAATTGCATCCCTTGAAAAAATGAGCGGTATTTCGGTTATCTGCACCGATAAAACAGGTATTCTCACCACCAACAATATGGTGCTTTCTAAAATATTTATGGGCAACGATGTTATTGAGGTTTCAGAGAACCTTGATGACAAAAGCGCTTTGCTTTTAAAGCTTGCTCTTATGTGCACCGAATCCTCAAACGATGAACTGCACCCCACAAATCAAATTGATGAGGCTGTGCTTAATGCCAGCATCCGCCTGCTTAATATGAACAAAAAGGGCTGTGATAATCTTTATCCTCCCCTTATGAGCATCCCCTTTGACCCCGAAAGAAAGCTTATGACCACCGTTAATATGCTTGACGGAAATCCCGTTGCCGTTGTCAAGGGCGCCCCTGAGGCCGTGCTTAAATATTGCACAGGAAACTATGATGACTATCTCAAAGCAATCGATTCCTTTGCCAATGAATCACTCCATGTGATTTGCATTGCGGTAAAGGTGCTTGATGAAATTCCTGCCATATTGAGGCCTGAGCTTCTTGAAAGCGATTTAAATGTGGTTGGCCTTCTTGCAATGACAGATAATGTTCAAAACGATGTTTTGGAATACGTTAAAATCGGTACAGAGGCAGGCATTAAAACGGTTATGTTTACCGGTGACCATTTGAGCACCGCCAAAGCCGTTGCCGAGGACCTTGGCATTTTAAAGGAAAATGAAATGGCAATAACCGGCGAGGAGCTTCGCGCAATGAGTGATGAGGAACTTGCCGAAATTATTGAAAGCTGCTCTGTTTTTGCCAGAGTTAATTCCAGTGATAAGCTGCGCATCATAAAGGCATGGCAGGCAAAGGAGCGCACCGTTGCGGTAACAGGAACCGATGTTGAAGATGCAAATGCTTTGCAAATTGCCGACATCGGCTTTGCAATGGGCAAAACCAGCACCGATGTGGCTCAAGGCGCCTGCGATGTTTTGGTAACCGATAATCATTTCTCGGGCATTGTGCGTGCAATTCTTCGCTCCCGTGGTCTTTTTGATAATATTAAAAAATGTGTTCACTATCTGCTTGCCTGCAACCTGGCAGAGCTTCTTTGCGTTCTTCTTTGCGTTATAATATTTAAGATTCCGCCACTTGCGGCAGTGCATCTCCTGCTCATAAATCTTATAACCGACTTCTTCCCTGCTATTGCTCTCGGCTCACAGCCGACCGATTTAAGCACAAAACAGCAGGCTCCCAAAAAGCGTTACGCCACGGTTTTCGACAGCACCATTTCTCCCCTTGCAATTTCACAAACGGTGATACTCACCGTTTTGAGTGTTATTGCTTTTGGAATCGGCGGAAGCGGCCTTGTATTTGCCACCCTTTCACTTTGCCAAATTGCAGTCTCCCTCAATCTTTCGAGTGACCGTTCGATTATTCACCTTGATTTCCTTAGAAACAAAAATCTATGCATCACAGCCGCCGTGTGCTTTGTCTTTGTAATTCTAATGGTGATAACTCCGTTAGCACGTGTGTTCGCTCTTAATTCAGTCGGCTTTATTGGCCTGCTTTTCGTGCTGCTCTTTGTAGCCCTCACTTTAGGAGTCGGCGAGTTATTTAAATATCTTAAACCAAAATTCATTAAATAATAGGAAAAACCGCATTAAAAATTTAATGCGGTTTTTTAATTGACAAAAAAGCTTTTATGTCATATAATAATGTGAGTTAAAAACGGTTTGACCTGAATTTTAATATATCGAGGCGTGGCTCAGTTTGGTAGTTTTTGACCGAGCGCACTCGGTGAGTGATGAAGCGATGGTCAAAAAGGCGCCGCGGTCAAAGTTCATAGGTGTTTAGAGCCGTGATGAACTTTGGGCACCGCAAGAGTAGCGGAGTAGCAGCGCTCTTTTGCTAAATATATTTGCATTACATTCTTAAATTTCTAAAACCTAATATGTCGAGGCGTGGCTCAGTTTGGTAGAGCGCTGCGTTCGGGACGCAGAGGCCGCAGGTTCGAATCCTGTCGCCTCGACCATGTTGATTGTTCTTAACGGACTTGAGCTGTTAAGAACAATCTTTTTTATGCACATCAGTATTTTCTATGTATCGGAGCAGGTAACGGTAACGACCGGTTTGCTTATATTTACGGCATAGTTACTGTTTTTACCTACATAAAGACTAATAGACTTACCTGTTTCTTGAGGCAATTGGGAAAGAGTTGCGTAATAACCGCTGTATTGATTTGCAACTGTTCGAAGGTATAGTCCTTGTTTTCCGTCAAGCATCATACTGTTAGTAGAAGTGAGAGAATACAGACCCACATTACTTAAATTCTTAATATTTGAGAAGACCGTTTTATACAAGTAATTATTGTGCTTATAATACACAGTCAGGTTATCAGAATAAGCATACCGATTATCATCATAGCTTCTAATTGGAAGTGTTGCCGCTTCGCTTTAGGCTGCATACGACGTCATCGGCAGTATACCCACCATCAGCACAAGTGCCAGTACAAGGCTGAATATTCTGTTTGAAAGTTTGAATTTTGTTTTCATATCGTTTCCTCAGTATCGGGATTATGTGAATCGGCATATCGCCGCTTATTTCAAGTAAGGTTATTAGGCTTCTTTCTTTAAAAGAGCATCTTGTGCTTCACTGAGCGTCTTCTCATTCTTTTCCTTAACAAAGCCTGTAAATGCTTCCAGCACTCGCTTGCTGATTTCACGACAGTCTTTATCCAAAACCTTCTGAATTTCCTCCTGCCGTGTTTTTTCATCAATGTTGTAGATGCTCAAAATTTGGTTAAGTGCTCCCGAGAGCCTCATTTTCAAAGGAATGTTTGCATCGGTTGGAACAATGGCGGAATATTGGAGTCCCTGTATCAGAAGCTCTGCTTGATGAAACTGTTCATCCGCCCAGCCAACGCATTCCGCCGCAAAGATCTTCTTTGCTCGATCAGCGTGATTTTGGCGCAGATGATTGCGACAAAGTTCACTTTGGAAGGTAGCAATAAAGAAATCTCTTGCAATATCACTTTCTTCACAGGCTACGGCGACAGTCATCGTTTCCAGACAGATAGAGGCCGCCGAGCCGATACCTTTATCGATTTCCGCCTTTAGCATATTCCACTGAAAGTTGCATAATTCCTCAACGATTGTTAGTAGCAAATGCTCTTTACTCTTAAAATAATATGTAATATTACCGGTACTAAGTCCCAGTTTTTCCGCAATCATTCGTGGAGAAGTATTGGAAAAGCCTTCCGTAAAAAAGAACTCAGATGCCGTTTGTATGATCTCATATTTTGTGGTCGTTCCTGCACGAGCCATATCATCACCTCTTGGTTATAGAGTTAAAGCAAACAATAATTTGCACCAGTGCAATTTGCACTAATGCAAATATAACATATAGTCACTGAAATTGTAATAATTTTCGCAAATTTTCAAAACTGTTCTGAAAAAAATTATAATTAAAAACATCTGACAACTTGAATTATAAACGCAAATGTTATACAATATACATTGCAATTTTTAATTTTACGGAGCGTATTTATGAGCGATAACAAAGAAATGCTCGGCACAGCACCGATTGGTAAACTGCTGTTCAAACTGGCAGTACCGACGGTGGTTGCCCAGCTTATCAATATGCTATACAATATCGTTGACCGGATCTATATCGGTCACATGCCGGGTGATGGAAGCCTTGCGCTTACAGGTGTCGGCGTATGTATGCCGATCATTATGATCATCTCGGCATTTGCGGCACTGATTGCCTCAGGCGGCGCGCCGAAGGCATCTATCTCAATGGGCGAGGGTGACAACGACTCTGCTGAAAAAATAATGGGCGGTTGTTTTTCTCTGCAACTGATTATCTCTGCCGTTCTGACCGCCGTTTTGCTGATTTGGAATAAAGACCTACTTTTGATGTTCGGCGCAAGCGAAAACACCATCGGCTACGCCAACGATTATATGAACATTTATGCCATCGGTACTGTGTTCGTTCAATTAACACTCGGTATGGGCTCATTTATCACAGCACAGGGCTATACCAAAATCAGTATGATTACAGTGCTTATAGGTGCTGTCAGCAATATTATTCTCGACCCTATTTTTATTTTCGGTTTCAATATGGGTGTTAAAGGAGCGGCGCTTGCCACTATTTTGTCCCAAGCTATTTCTTGCGTTTGGGTGCTTACCTTCCTTTGCGGTAAGAGAACCTATCTGAAACTCAAAAGGCAAAATCTCCGCATAGATGGAAAACTTGTTTTCCCTTGTATTGCTCTTGGAACGGCAACCTTTATTATGCAAAGCAGTGAAAGTGTCATCTCGGTTTGCTTCAATTCTTCGCTCTTAAAATACGGCGGTGACATTGCAGTAGGCGCTATGACCATACTTACAAGCGTAATGCAGTTTGCAATGTTACCAATGCAAGGTATTGCGCAGGGCGCTCAGCCGATTCTTAGCTATAACTTCGGTGCTAAAAATGTGGGGCGTGTAAAGAAAACCTATAGGCTGTTGCTTATATCTTGTCTCACCTACTCCTTTATCATTTGGGGAGCAATCATGCTGTTGCCGCAAATGTTTGCAGGGATATTTACACCAGATACGGCACTCATTGATTTCACAGCGAAAGCACTTCGTATTTATTGCGGTGTGATGTGCATCTTCGGTATTCAGATTGCTTGCCAAATGACCTTTGTATCTATCGGCAATGCACCTTGTTCCATCATTGTGGCGATTGTTCGCAAGTTTGTTCTGCTCTTACCGCTTATCTACCTGATGCCGCAACTGATTGCGGATAAGACAATGGGTGTTTATACGGCAGAGCCTGTGGCCGATGTGATAGCCGTAACTTTTACCGCTATCCTTTTCACCGTTCAATTTAAGAAGGCATTAAAATCTCTAAGGGTAGAAAATTCGATGGAACTAACCCAAGATTACCACTAAAATATCGAATGCTTTTTCTTTGGTTAATGCGTAGTAAATTTTACACACTTGAATTTAAGGCACAAATAATATATAATACCGATACAGTTGGCAAGAGATAAAATGACCACATATTTTTGTTGTGTTATTTTGTTGTTTTGGTTTGGAATTATTCTTGTTTCCACGGCCACATTTCATCCCACAGTGCGATTTGGAGCAGGCGTAAACAGTGGAGAAAAGATGCGGGGAGACAATATTTTGGCTGAGCAGAAAGCCTTATAAACCGCCAAAGACGGCTAAACGAGAGGCTTTCAGATGCGTTCGGGATGCAGGGCAACACATTCGACCGCGTCCGGTGGACGGTAAAGGGAGAATTTGTTGGCGCCGCGGTCAAAGTTCATAGGCGTTTAGAGCCGTGATGAACTTTGGGCACCGCAAGAGGGCCGCGCAGGTGCAAATTTTTTATGAGTTGACATTAAAAACAAGAGCGCACCGTATCCCGTAGTTTTCAACTAAAGCCATCTTTTGCGGGTGGATAAAAAAAGGGTGTGTCTTTCGGAACGTACCCTTAAGGACAAAACGCCTAAAAAAGCAACTTTTTGCGGTCTAATGTGTTAAAAAGACACGGTATGCGTCAGCATTACCGTGTCTTTTCGCCTTTTATACCACTAAAAATTTATCTTTTTTAGGTGCAATCAGTTTTGTTACAAAACTGATTTATTCTTAAGAGTACGTTCCGTTCGACACACCCTTTTAAATTTTAAAATTACATTAATTTAAGATAAAGCTCTTTGATTTCGCTGGCGCTGGTCTCACGAGGGTTACCGGGGCGGCAGGCATCATCAAAAGCGGACTGTGAAAGGAAGTCAATATCTTCTTTCTTTACGATTTCCTTGAGGTCGGCAGGAATGCCAACATCAGCAGAAAGCTTTTTAACAGCATCGATAGCAGCCTTTCTTGCATCTTCAAGGCTCATAGCATCTACACCCTCAACACCCATAGCCTTTGCGATGTCTCTATACTTTTCGCCTGTTTCGGGAGCATTGTATTCCATAACGGTAGGAAGAATAATAGCGTTTGCCACACCGTGAGGAGTATCATATAAAGCGCCCAAGGGATGAGCCATTGAGTGAACGATACCAAGACCTACATTACTAAATCCCATACCTGCGATGTATTGACCGAGAGCCATACCTTCTCTGCCTTCGGCGGTGTTTTCAACAGCGCCACGAAGAGATTTTGCAATAAGCTCGATAGCTTTTAAGTGGAACATATCGCTCATTTCCCAAGCGCCCTTGGTGATATATCCTTCAATAGCGTGAGTTAAAGCATCCATACCGGTTGCGGCAGTAAGGCCTTTGGGCATAGAAGCCATCATATCGGGGTCAACAATAGCTACAACAGGGATGTCGTGTACATCAACGCAAACCATCTTGCGATTGTTCTGAGCATCGGTAATAACATAGTTAATTGTAACCTCAGCAGCGGTACCTGCAGTGGTAGCAACAGCGATGATAGGTGTGCAGGGGTTCTTGGTGGGAGCAACTCCCTCTAAAGAGCGAACATCGGCGAATTCGGGGTTAGTGATAATAATACCGATAGCCTTTGCGGTATCCATAGAAGAACCGCCGCCGATGGCTACGATGCAGTCAGCGCCGCTTGCCTTGAAGGCAGCAACACCGTTCTGAACGTTTTCAATAGTGGGGTTGGGCTTAATATCGCTGTAAATATCGTAAGCGATGTTGGCGTTATCAAGAATATCGGTTACCTTCTTAGTAACATTGAACTTGATAAGGTCGGGGTCGGAGCAAACGAAAGCCTTTTTAAAGCCTCTTGCCTCGATTTCGGTTGCAATTGCATTAATTGCGCCTTTGCCGTGATAGCTGGTTTCGTTGAGTACAAATCTGTTTGCCATTTTAGTTTTCTCCTTTTATTTATTTAACTACCGCTACAACATCGCCACAAGTGAACCGACTTAAAATAGACAATGCCGCAATATCGGTATTTAGTTTTAAAATATTATACCATAATAAACGGCTGTTTGCAATACAAAAAATGGTTAATTCATAGTAAAAAAGGATGCGGTTTCGGAACGTACCCTTAAGGACAAAACGCCTAAAAAAGCAACTTTTTGCGGTCTAATGTGTTAAAAAGACACGGTATGCGTCAGCATTACCGTGTCTTTTCGCCTTTTATACCAATAAAAATTTATCTTTTTTAGGTGCAATCAGTTTTGTTACAAAACTGATTTATCCTTAAGGGTACGTTCCGTTCTCGCATCCCTTTTGAGTTATTTGTCTTGGAGGTCGCTTTGCTTTTGATTATTACAGCCACAGCTCTTGCCCCCGCACTGTTTGGCGTAAGGACAACCGATGCAGGCATCTCCCCTCTTTTTTGACCTTACAAGGTGAAAAATTGATGCTCCGAGAACCAAAACAACTATTGCAATAATAATGTAATTTTCCATAACTATTTATTCTTTAAATCCTGTTCTGCTTTAAGTCTTTTGTTTGTGTTTGTAATGAGGGCGGCTACAATAATTACCATTATTGCAACTGCCACAAAGCCTGCCACGGCACCTGCGATATTAAGAGTTTTAGGAGCAGTGATAAGGGTGCCAACAGTATAAACAAGGTAAGCTACGGTGTAGCCCACGCCCATTTGGAGACCGATGCCACCCCAAAGCCATTTTGCGCTCTTCATTTCAGAGTTCATCGCACCGATTGCGGCGAAGCAAGGAGGTGTGAAAAGGTTGAACATAAGGTAAGCCAAAGCGGCAACAGAGCCAATGCCAAAGACCTCAGCAATGCCTGCACCTGCACCCTCAACCATTTCGAGAGCTTCGGTATCAATAAGATTGGAAATGCCATAGCAAACAGCCAAAGTGCCGACAACATTTTCCTTTGCAATAAATCCTGTTACAGCGGCAGCTGCCATTTGCCAGGCCTTAACACCGATGGGAATGAGAAGAATTGAAATGGGACCTGCAATGGAAGCGAGAATGGATGTGCTTTCTGCGCCTTCTTCAACAAGGGTAAGGTTCCAACTGAATGCCTGCATAATGTAAACCACAGCGTTGCAAAGAAGAATGATTGTTCCTGCCTTAACTATGTAAGCCCAACCGCGTGAGCACATTGAACCGAAGGCACGTGTAAATGATGGTGCCTTATATTCAGGCAGTTCAATAATGAAATATGACTTTTTGTTTTTGTTACCTGTAATATTGTTAATAAGAATTGCGCCGAGAAGAATAATAACGATGCCTGCAAAGTACATCAGTGTTCCAACCCAGGAAGCATCTTCAAAGAATGCGCCTGCGAAAAGGGCAATAACGGGAAGCTTTGCGCCGCAGGGCATAAAGGGAGCCAGCATTGCGGTTGCTCTGCGCTCACGCTCGTTACGAATAGTACGACAGGCCATAACACCAGGGATAGCACAGCCTGTGCCGATAACAAAGGGGATAACCGATTTGCCCGAAAGACCTACCTTTTTAAAAATGGGGTCAAGAACAACCGAAACACGGGCCATATAGCCGCAATCCTCTAAAAGAGCGATAAGGAAGTACATAACCATAACGAGTGGCAGGAAGCCTACAACGGCGCTGACACCACCTATGATGCCCTCTGTAAGCAATGCAACGAGAAAATCGTTTCCTCCTGCAAGCAGTGTACCAACCCATTCCTTGAACATATCAATAAGGGCTACAAGGCCGGGTATTTCAAGACCAAAAAGTGTTCCGCCCTCGGCAATGAAGGGGCCCACCCAAGCCTGAGAAATTTGGAAAACAAAAAACATAACAACGGCAAAAATGGGAATTCCAAGCCACTTGTTTGTGAGCACCGCATCAATTTTATCACCGAAATTTTTATCCTTGGTTAAAATCTTGCGGGTTTCAACCTCTTTAACTATGCCGTTAACAAAAGAAAAGCGTTTGCGGTCAGCGGTTTGTGCCGCCTTTTTATCGGTTAAATCAGCTTCGCCTTGAACATAGGGTGCTTTTTGATTTGTGCCAATGCTCTTAACTGCCGCCTCGATAACAGCCTTTAAACCATCAGCCGAAGTGGAAATTGTGCTGACAACGGGACAACCAAGTTTTTCACTCAATGCCTTTTCATCAATAACGGTTTCCTTTTTCTTATTGATATCACTCTTATTAAGAGCGACAACAACAGGCACGCCGAGTTCCAAAAGCTGGGTTGTAAAAAAAAGACTACGGCTTAAATTTGTAGCATCCACAATGTTAATGATAACATCGGGATTCTCCTTTTTAACATAGGAACTGGTGATACTTTCTTCACTTGTAAATGGTGACATTGAATAGGCGCCGGGAAGGTCAACGGCAATAAGCTCCTCTTCCCCTTTATAATAAGCCTTTTTAATAGGGTGTTCTTTCTTATCAACGGTAACGCCTGCCCAGTTGCCCACCTTCTCGTTGCGGCCTGTTAAGCGATTATACATTGTGGTTTTTCCTGAGTTAGGATTGCCTGCAAGGGCAATTCTCATAAAATTTTCCTCCTTTAAATCCATTCTACGCAAATCGGTTAGCGGTGGCTAACTCGTTTTCAAAAAACAATCGGCAAAGTGCCGATTTTTTTAGAAAATAAGGATTGCTTCTGCCAACTGATTATCAATGTTGTACCTCGCATCCTTAATAGACACCATACAACTGTTTTTCAAATGTGAAACCACGGTGATGGTTTCCCCGCTGTAGCAACCGAGAGAAAACAAAAATGAATCAAGTTCTTCATCATCAGTACATATTTTTTCAATAATGTATTCCTTGCCCTCTTGGGCTTCCAATAAGGTCATTTTTCAGTATCACCGCGAATTCCGTTAAATTTGAGGATTAGCCAAGGCTAACTTACCGTCAAAAAAAGGCAGTTAGCCTCTGCTAACCTTGTATATTATAGCCCTATTGTTAATATTTGTCAATAGATTTTTTAAATTTTTTCAAAAAGAAAAAAGCGGTGTTGCCGCTTTAATTCTTTGTCCTTCGTTTCGAAATTTTATAGTAAATAAAGTAGCCTCCCAGCGCCACTAGGGCAGAAGAAACAAAAATTATCACCGAAAGAAGGTAATTTTCCTCCCCTAAAGCCTGCCCTGCTATGGCAGAGGTTAAAATTGACGGAATTCGGCAAAGGGTGCTTATAGCTATAAACACACCAAATCTGATTTTAGTAATGCCTGCAAAATATGTAATAATGTCCTTCGGGGTGCCGATTATAAAATAAAGAATGGCAAAAATCCACTCGAGATTTTTTTCATCATTTAAAAATTTAAGCTTTTTAAGGTCCTTTTTATCCAGCATTATTTCGGTAAATTTTCTGCCCAGCAATCTGGTAAGACTAAAGATAACAGCCGTTGCTATGGCTACACCGATAATGCAAAGCACAGTTCCCAAAAACGCGCCGAAAACATAGCCTGCCGCAAACTCAACCGCTTCGCCTGGGATAAAAGCAAAAATAACCTGTAAAATTTGAATGCCGATAAAAATTAGGTAACTTTCAAAGCCACTTCCAAGACTTTCTCTGAATTTTTGCGGGTCCTTAACCGCATCGGCAAGCATAGGGCCGATTAGAAAAGAGCCTGCAAGGAGCAGCGCAACTAAAACAGTCAAGGAGACTATCATATAAACATTTCTGGCTGAAAAAAAGTTCTTTAGCTTTCCCATTTCGGACTTTTCACCTCTTTTTACCTTTATAACACAAATTCTGACAATTTTCAACAGCCCTAGTCCTTGAATTTTAATATTTGCTATGTTACAATAAATTAAACATCAGCAAAAAATTATAATGAGGTGATTTTCGATGACCGACACAAAGGCTCACGGTAAATTATGGTTTGTAATTTGCGGTTTATCCTGTTGCATTTTAGGTGTGTGCCTTTTAGCCGCTTTAATCCTTAACATTTTTACCAAATTTTCACTTTGGTGGATTTATCTTTGCCTTATTCCCCTCTCGGTTTTTTCTCTTGTGTTTTCAGCTTTAAAACTAACAAGAGCAAAGCTTGCGCTTATAATTCTTTCGGTGGTTTCACTTGTTCTTATTTTTGCTCTTTGCCTCGTTTCAGGTTTTATAAAGCTTGCCGATGACCACATTGACACGGTTAACTCAAAAATTGATTTTGTAAACGCAGTAACGGGCCTTTCCCTGCCCTCTGCCACCTTTGATGCCTTTTCCGATGAGCAAAAAATCTTTGATGATGAAAATCGCCGTTTTGTGACTGTGCAAAACTACGGATATTATTTGCCCGAGAAAAAGCTTGATACACTTTTAAATGATGTGGTTGAAAACAAAAATTGGATTTCATATGAGGAAAACGGCGAGTTGTTTAATTACTTTTTGCCATACGTTTACTATTACAATTCGGTTTGCCTTTTTTATAATGTTACCGAAAAAACCTTTAACACGTTACCCGCAGGCGATACGCCTTGTGAATATATAATTGTTACCCTTGACCCAACCTACGGTTCGCTTAATATTTACATTTTTACTGTCTAGAAAAAAAGCGGGCTAATATTATGATTTTAAAAGCAAAACCACGAACCGCCTATGCGGTTCGTGGTTTTTAAATTTTAAGGTTTATAAAATTATCAGCCTCAATAGAGTTTTCGGTTACAATGCAGTCAAGGGCAATAACCCGAACGCCGCTTTCCTGCGCATTTTTAAACGCCTGGCCAAACTCTCGGTGGGTATCGAAATTAGGTGTGAAAAGGTGAACACCCTTCATTTGAATTATAAAAATGATATAAGCCTCAAATCCGCTTTCTACACAGTTTATAAGTTCATTTATATGCTTAACGCCCCTCTCGGTTGGCGCATCGGGGAAACTTGCTACTCCATCGTTTTCAAGGGTAACACCCTTGACTTCAATAAAGGCTTTGCGGTTGCCATCCTCAATAAACAAATCAAAGCGGGAGTTTCCAAAGGTGACCTCCCTTTTAATAACCGCTTGCTTTGAAAAAAGATTTCCTTTTTTAAGCCACTCAGCCGCCACGGCGTTTGGAATTTGAGAATCCATGTTTATAAGTAAATCGCCCTTTTTAACAGAAATCAGGTCATAGGCGGTTTTTCTCAAAGGGTTATCTGATTTTTGAAGCCAGACCTCGTTTCCCTTTACTAGCAGTTCTTTGCACCGCCCCGTGTTTTTAACGTGAACAGTTTGCTTTATGCCATCAATTAAAACCTCGGCAATAAACCTGTTAGGGCGGCTTAAAAACACACCCTTTACAATGTTTTCATATTTCATAAATTTATTCGTAGTCCCTTTGGATAATAGTTTTTAGCGGTGCCGTTAACAACCTTAACACCACCAAGCGGCACGCCGTCAACAAGCACGGTAGCAAAGCCGTTTTTACACTCTACCTCAATTTCCTCACCGTGAAGATATTTTAAAACTCTTTCATCATTTAAGGAAATTTCAATTTTTCTTTTGAACCTATCACCTAAAGCGGTAAAAAGTTGGTGATGCGGTAAAATATAATTCTTGCGAATTTCACCAATGGTCACACCGCATAAAAAGGGCTTTATGCCCTTTAAATCAAAATCACTTTCAAAATAAACGGGGGTGCCGTTAACCATTTTAATAGCGGTTTTGTCATAGTCGGTTAAAACGTCATCTAGGAAGTTATAAACCGAAGGGTCGATTTTTTGTGTAGGTTTTTTTACAATAGCAGGTCTTTCGCCGCTGTTTTTGTTTTTAAGCACCGCCATAAACTGACCCTCTCCCCTGCCTTTGTGGGGATAAAATCGGCGGGCATAATGAATATTCTCGGTTTCACAGCCTGAAAACTTAATGCCGTCAGCGGTGGCTTCAACAACTTCGCTTTTGGGCCTTACCAAACAGAATTCGGGGTGGGCCTTTAAAAAGCTGTCCACCACCATTTCGTTCTCCTCTAAAGAAAATGTGCAGGTGGCGTAAATTATTGTTCCGCCATCTTTCAAAAGCCTTACGGCATTTCCTAAAATTTCAGCCTGCCTTGCGGCGCATTTTAAAACGTTTTCCTCGCTCCATTCACTGACTGCCGCCGCTTCTTTTCTAAACATTCCCTCCCCCGAACAAGGGGCATCCACCATAATAAGGTCAAAGGTTTTCGGGAATGTTTTTGCGAGAAATGCCGTGTCAGCACAGGTTACCACCGCGTTTTTGATGCCTAATCTTTCAATATTGCCGCTTAAAATCTTGCACCTTGATGCAATGATTTCATTGGAAACAAGCACGCCGTTTTTGTAAAGCTTGTTTGCAATTTGAGTGCTTTTGCCACCAGGGGCGGCGCACATATCAAGCACCCACCAATCGGGGTCAATTTCAACACATTTAGCAGGTGCCATTGCCGCAGGCTCCTGAATATAAACAAGCCCTGCGTGGTGGTAAGGATGGTTTCCAACCTTATCGTACTTAAGATAAAATCCGTTTTCAACATAAGGAATTTTTTCGCTGCCAAAAGGATTTATTTTCTCAAATTCTTTCAGGGAAATTTTATTTGTGTTAACCCTGAATGCACGGCAAGGCTCTGCGTTTAGTGCATTTTTGTAGCACTCAAACTCTTCCCCTAAAATGCGGGTCATTCTTTTTTCAAAATCTTCGGGGAGTTTAATCATTTTCCACCATCATTTCTGCATAGAGCATACACATTGAAACCGCCGTTATTGCGGCCGTTTCGGTGCGAAGAATTCGTTTGCCGAGAGAAATTGTTTTAGCTCCCGCCTGCTTTAGCGCCTCAATTTCTGCATCATTAAAACCGCCCTCGGGACCAATGAGCAGGCCAACTGACATACCCTTTTTAATTTCGCTAAGGCATTGTTTTGTGGATAAAATTCCGTCCTCATTTTCATAAGGCACTAAAAATAAATCGGTATCTTTCACCCGCCTTAAAACATCATTAAAGGAGGAAATTTTGCTGATTTCAGGCACAAAGTTGCACTTGCTCTGTTTTGCGGCGGCCTCACTTATTGCCTGCCAGCGGTTTCGCTTTGACTCCTTCTTCTTTTCTTCAATTTTAACAACACAGTTTTTCATTTCGGTGGGCACAATTTCGCTAACGCCAAGCTCCACGGTTTTTTGAATGATAAGCTCCATTTTATCCCCTTTGGGAAGGCCTTGGAACAAAATGATGTTAATGGGCAGCGTTGTATCATTACAATTTTCCTCTAAAATTTCGGCGACAAGGCTATCTAAACCAAACTCCTTAAGGGCGCAAAGATGGCTTTGACCTTTGCAGCTTACAAAAAACTTATCTCCCTTATTCATTCGCAGGACATTTTTGATATGGTTAAAATCTTTTCCCGAAATGATAAAGGTATTTCCTGTTTTGTTCTCATCACTAACAAAAAAATTAAACACTTTTTTATTCCCCTTAAAATGTAAAAGAGACCGAACTTTAAAAAACGGTCTCTTTAAATTTAAATCCTAAAAAGATAGACCTGCCATAAGAAAAATAAACGCAAAATAGAGCACGTACAAAAGAACTGCACCAACAACCGATGCAATAATGCCTATAATGGCGCCGATACCTGCCTTTTTGGCATTTTTAGGCTGTGTATCATTAAGCACCGCCCAAAGAATAAAGCCTGCCAAAGGCACAAAAAAGCCGAGGAAACCCCAACCAATGCTTCCCGTATCTTTAACGGAATTACGTGCATTTTTAACTTCACAGCCGCAACCAAGGCAAACTGCCGCCTTATCATCAATTTCTCTTCCGCAATTGGTACAAAACACTAGAAAACCTCCCATAAAAAAAGCCCTTGTAAAAAAACTTACAAGGGCGAGTTTAAGCAAAACTTAGAATGCTTTGTCAGGGTCAACAACATATTTATCCGTAAGGATTTTAATGAAGTCGATAAGAGCAAGGATGCTGCCTATACCACAGCAAATGGAAAGAACGATTTTAACAATGCCCTTCTTGGTTTCGCCCATCATAAAGTTGTGAATGCCAAGACCGCCAAGGAAGAAGCAGATAAGTGCCATAACGATTTTATCTTTACCGTTTAAGTACTCACCGTTACCTGCTTTAATAGCAACACCGCAGTTAAGGCAAACAGCTGCATTTGCAGCAACCTCTTTACCGCAGTTAGCACAAAAAGCGTTGCCTTCGCCGGTCTTAACACCGCATTTAAGGCAGATAGCCTGGTTATCATTCATAACTTCGCCACAATTTTTACAATACATAATACATTCCCCTATCTGCGTTTTTAACGCTTTTTAGTTGTTATTATTATAACATAGCGCTACATATTGTGTCAACAAAAATTTCTCTTTTTCGACACCTAAAAAGCCCAATTTAAAAGGAAGCCGATGCCGATTAAAAGGAGTACTGTAATATTTATGATTTTATTCTTGAAAACTTTACCATCGAATAAAAAATAAAGTACTAAAATTGGTAGTGACCAAAACATTTTGTGGTAAGAAAAAGCCGAAACAAAATCAAGCTTAATTGCTGAAAGTAATGCCCTTGTCATTCCGCAACCGATACACTCTATGTTAAACAATGCTTTAAAAATGCAAGGTGCCTTAAAAACCCAAAGAATGATTGCAACGACTAAAACAGTGGCGATGGCCACTAGTTTATCTTTTAAATTCGTAATTTTCAAAACCGCCACCACCTCACCTTTCTACAATGTTTTTTTTACATTAAAAAATTAGGAAAATATTGTATCACAAGCAGCAAAATTACAGCGCGAAGAAGAATTATCAGCGGCAATCCCACCATAAAGCGTTTGTGCTTTGTCTTGTGGCGGATAACAAGCATTGTAAGGTACATAAATATAGCACCGCCAAGAAATGATATGGTGAACAGCGTTTTTTCGCTTATCCTATGTTTTTTGTGGACAGCCTTCATTTTATCAGCAATACAAATAACCGCCGCCACAAGGTTTATGGCAATTATAAACACTAAAATCGGATTTTTTAAAATAAACTCCATACGCTCTCCTTTAAGTCTATAAAAATATAATAACATAGGTACGATGAAAATGAAAGAACAAGTATTGACAGAGCAGTTGTTTTTGATTATGATAATTTTTAGGCGATTATTTTTATCCCTATTTTAAAATGGGTCAAAATCAACGTTCGGAGGTTTAAAACAGTTTATGAACATTGCAGTTATAACAGGTGCATCATCAGGCCTTGGAAGGTTTTATGTTGAGGCCGTGGCAAAGGAAAAATACGATGAAATTTGGATTATTGCACGGCGCAAGGAAATTTTAGAACAAATTGCCGAGTGCAATAAAAAAATCAAGGTTTTAGCCCTTGATTTAACCAAAGGAAGCGACCTTGAAGCCTATAAAAATGAGCTTCAAAACGCAAATGCCAATGTTAGGCTGCTTGTTAACAATGCGGGCTTTGGTAAACTTGGCGATTTTGACACAATGCCTCAAAAAGATTGCGGTGGAATGGTTGATTTAAACTGCAAGGCGCTAACCCTTATGACAAATATAACCCTTGCCTTTATGCAGGAAAAATCAGAAATTATTAACATTTGTTCCATTGCCGCATTTGCACCAAACCCCAGAATGGCGGTTTACAGTTCAACAAAGGCTTATGTTTTCAGCTTTTCAAAGGCACTGCGCGAAGAACTAAAAAAACGTAAAATCAATGTTATGGCGGTGTGCCCGGGACCGATGGACACCGAGTTTTTAGCCCTTGCCGACATTAAGCCGGGCACAAGCCGAACCTTCGACACACTCCCCCGTGTAAACCCTAAAAAAATCGCTTATAAATCACTTAAAAAATCAAAAAAAGGTAACGCGGTTTACACCGAAAGCGCATTTTACAAGCTTTATAGAATTCTCGGCAAGCTTCTCCCCCATAATCTTGTAATGAAAATGTCAAAAACCTAAAATGATAAAGTGCGGAATTAAAATTCCGCACTTTTTGTTTTTTACATATTTACATAAAGGAATTCGCCGCTACCGCAAAGGCTGCATTTAACACCTGCGGGAACGAAAACACTTTTTCCCTTTGTAAGGGCAAGCTCCTCGTTATCCCATTTAAGGGTGGCGCTTCCTTCAAGACAAAGGAGGGATACAAAGCTTTCCTCGTTTAAAACGGTCATTTCACCGTTTAATTTAACCGATTTTGCAGTGAACAAATCACACTGTGCCAAAAGGCGTGTGGTTTTGTTATCATCAGCTTTTATTTCGCCAACCTGGCCGTAAGGCACGGTTGGGATTTCGCATCGGGTCACATCAATGGCTTTTTGCACGTGAAGTTCACGGGGTTTGCCATCGGCGCCAAGGCGACCGTAATCGGAAACGCGATATGTAGAGTTGGAATTTTGCTGAACCTCGGCAATTAAAATGCCATCTCCTATTGCGTGGAGAGTTCCTGCGGGAATAAAGAACACATCGCCCTTGTTAACGGGTACAAAATTGCAAACATCGGTTAAGGTGTTGTCCTCAATGCGCCTTTTAAATTCATCGCGTGAAATATTTTCGGTAAAGCCATAAATCAGCTTTGCGCCCTCTTCGCAGTCAACAACGTACCACATTTCGGTTTTGCCGAACTCGCCCTCGTTTTTAAGGGCATAGGCATCATCGGGGTGAACCTGAACCGAAAGCTTCTGCTTTGCATCAATGAGCTTTATAAGAATTGGGAAATCCTTAAACGCGGCGCCCTTTTCGCCAACCGCTTTGCTTCCCCAAAGCTCTATTACTTCGGGCAGGGTTTTGCCTTTAAGCTCACCGTTTTCTACTACGCCTGCGCCATCCTTATGGCAGGAAAGCATCCAGCCCTCGGCGGCAATTTCCGCTTCGGTTTCAAGGCCAAATTCGGTTTTAAGTCTTGTGCCACCCCAAAGGTAATCTTTAACGGCAGGCTTTAACATAATTGGATACATATTTCTCTCTCCTTCATAATCATTATAAAACTTTATATCCCGCATCGGTAACGGTTTTTATTATAGCGCTATCTTCAGCGTTATCTTTTAAGGTTAGCTTTGCAGTTCCCGTTTTATGAGAAACCTCGGCGGCCTCAACAAAGGGTAAGGCTTCAAGCAGGTTTTTAACCCTTGCTTCGCAGTGAGGACACATCATACCCTCAATTTTATAGGTCTTTTCCATTTTCTTTCCTTCCTTTCGGGATTTAGTTTCACTTTTAAAGAAATTGAGTCTTAGCGCGTTTGTAACAACGAAAAAGCTTGATAAACTCATTGCGGCGGCACCCAGCATTGGGGTCAGTGTTATTCCAAAAGGAACAAACACGCCTGCAGCAACGGGAATGCCCACACAGTTGTAGAAAAATGCCCAAAACAGATTTTCTTTAATGTTTTTAATGGTTTTACGGCTAAGGCTGACCGCCGCTAAAACATCACTTAAGCGGCTTTTAACAAGGACAACATCGGCCGCATCAAGGGCAACATCGGCACCTGCCCCAATGGCAACACCAACATCAGCGCTGGTAAGGGCCAAAGCATCGTTAATGCCATCGCCAACCATTGCAGTTTTGCCCTTGGCCTTATATTCACGGACAATTCTTTCCTTGTCCTGAGGCATAACCCCTGCATAGATTTTATTAACGCCAACGCTATCTCCGATTGCCTTGGCGGTTTTTTCGTTGTCACCCGTAAGCATTACAACCTCAATACCAATTTTTTGAAGTCCTAAAACAGTTTCACGGCTTTCCTCTTTTATAACATCGGCAACGGCAATAAAGCCCAGCAGGGTTTTATCCTTGGCAAAATAAAGCACCGTTTTGCCCTGATTTAAAAAACTGTCGGACAAACTCAAAATTTCATCCGAAATCCCAATGATTTCACCGATAAACCTTGCGCTGCCGCCAAAAACCTTTTCGCCGTTAATTTCACCCACAACGCCGTTTCCAGGGGCGGCGCTGAAATTTTTAACTTCCTTTAAGTCAACCGCCTTTTCCTCGCAATAGCCTACAATGGCTTTACCCAATGGGTGTTCGCTCAACTTTTCAAGGGAGTAAGCAATTTCTAAAAGTTCTTTTTCATCGGTTTTAGCCACAATGTCGGTAACCTGAGGCTCACCCTTTGTTATGGTGCCTGTTTTATCAAGTAGCACGATTTTAACCTTGCCCAGTGTTTCAAGGCTTGCCGCCGTTTTAAATAGAATGCCATCCTTAGCACCTCTGCCGCTTGCCACCATAATAGCAACGGGGGTTGCAAGACCCAGCGCACAGGGACAACTGATAACTAGCACCGAAATTGCACGGGACAAAACAAAGCCTGCGCTCTGGCCAATAAGCGCCCAAACGATGGCGGTTATAACAGCAAGAACTATAACAACGGGAACAAACACGCCCGAAACCTTGTCGGCATAACGAGCAATAGGTGCTTTTGTTGCGGCAGCATCACTGACCATTTTTATAATTTGAGAAATGGTGGTGTCCTGCCCAACCTTGGTGGCTATACAGGTTAAAAATCCCGATTTATTGATGGTAGCACCATAAACACTGTCACCCTCGGTTTTATCCACAGGAACGCTCTCGCCCGTTAGCGCCGATTCATCAACAGCACCGGCACCCGATAAAACAGTTGCATCAACAGGAAAGGCTTCCCCTGGGCGCACAACAAAAATATCGCCAATTTTAACGCTTTCGGCAGGAACAATCCTTTCCTCACCATCAACGATAAGCGTGGCGGTTTTAGGACTTAAATTCATAAGGGCTTTTAATGCATCGGTGGTTTTTCCTTTTGCCCTAGCCTCCAGCATTTTTCCAACCGTTATTAGCGTTAAAATCATTGCAGAGGATTCAAAATACAAATCGTGAATAAGGTGTGCCTGATGGGATAAATCTACCGCCGTCATTTGAAAAAGTACAAAAAGACTGTAAATAAATGCCGCTGATGAGCCACAGGCAACGAGGGTATCCATATTAAAGGAAAGTTTGAAAATCCCCTTAAAGCCGTTTATAAAAAACTTCTGATTTATAACAGCCACTGCGGTGGCCAAAAGCATTTGTAGAATGGTTTGAGCAAGATAGTTTTCTGCAAGGAAATTGGGCAGTGGCCAGCTCCACATTGTGTGACCCATTGAAAGGTACATTAAAACACAAAGGAGAATTACCGATAAAATGAGCCTTAGCTTCATTAACTTTTCGTTTTTGTAAATTTGCTCCTCTTCGCTGCTTTGGGGAACGCTTTGTGCCCCTTTTTCGGTGGCACCATAGCCTGCGGCAGCAACTGCAGAAATGATTTCCTCAGACTTAGCACTACCTTCAACACTCATCGAATTTGTCAGCAGATTAACCGAACAGCTTTCAACACCTTTAAGCTTTGAAACTGCCTTCTGGACCCTTGCACTGCAGGCGGCACAGCTCATTCCCGTAACATTAAATTGCTTCATTTTTCACTCCAAACAAATTAAACGCCCCGAAACTAAAATTCAAGGGCGTTTGGTTTTTTACTTTGCGTAATCGGTCACGCGGTTTTCTCTAATAAGGTTAACCTTAATCTGACCGGGATATTCAAGTTCATTTTCAATGCGCTGTGCAATATCGTGGGCAATGAGAACCATATCATCATCGGAAACCTGCTCGGGCTTAACAACGATGCGGATTTCTCTACCTGCCTGAATAGCAAAGGAGCGCTCAACGCCACCGAAAGAATTAGCAATTTCTTCAAGCTTTTCAAGACGCTTGATGTAATTTTCAATGTTTTCTCTTCTAGCCCCTGGGCGGGCAGCAGAGATGGCATCGGCCGCCTGAACAATGCAGGCAACAACCGTTTTAGCCTCAACCTCACCGTGGTGAGCATGAATTGCATGAACGATTGCTTCGCTTTCTCTGTATTTTTTAGCGGCCTCAACACCAAGCTGAATGTGCGAGCCTTCCTGCTCGTGGTCAAGAGCCTTACCAATATCGTGGAGAAGACCTGCACGCTTTGCCTGACCAATGTCGGCACCCATTTCAGCAGCAATAAGACCTGCAATGTGGCAAACCTCTAATGAGTGCTTTAAAACATTCTGACCATAACTTGTTCTATAGCGAAGCTTACCAAGCAAACGAATAAGCTCTGGGTGAAGGTTATGAACACCCGATTCAATAAGTGCGCGCTCACCCTCCTGCTTAATGGTTGCCTCGACCTCAGCAGTTGCCTTTGCAACGGTTTCTTCAATTCTTGCGGGGTGAATGCGGCCATCGAGAATTAACTTTTCAAGGGTTAAACGGGCAATTTCGCGGCGAATGGGGTCAAAGGAAGAAACTGTGATAGCTTCGGGTGTATCATCAATAATAAGGTCAACACCTGTTGCAGTTTCAAGAGCGCGAATGTTACGGCCCTCACGACCAATGATGCGACCCTTCATTTCATCGTTAGGCAGGTTAACAACCGAAACGGTAACCTCCGATGAATGGTCGGCGGCACAGCGCTGAATTGCGTGGCCGATGATTTCCCTAGCAAGGCGGTCGGATTCATCCTTTGTCTTTTGCTCATAATCCATAATCTTAACGGCCTTTTCGTGAGCAAGCTGACCGTCAAGCACCGACAGCAAGTGTTCCTTTGCCTGTTCTTTTGAAAAACCAGAAATTCTTTCCAGCATTTCGAGCTGACTGCGTTTGATTTTCTCACTTTCTTCAATTTTTTCTTCAATTTCCTTAGCGCGTTTTTGAAGCTTTTCTTCCTTGGCTTCAAGGTTTTCAATCTTTTTGTCAAGGGTTTCTTCTTTTTGCTGGAGTCTGTGTTCCTGACGCTGAACCTCACTACGACGCTCTCTTAGGTCGCGGTCGGTTTCCTGACGCATTTGGAAAATTTCATCCTTTGCTTCAATAAGCATTTCTTTTTTCTTGGTTTCGGCAGTTTTTATAGCATCGCCTAAAATTCTTTTAGCCTCGGCCTCAGCAGAGCCGATGGAAGCTTCAGCAGACTTGCGGCGGTAAAGCTGACCGATAGCAAATCCGATAATTGCAAGAACTAAGGCAATGGCTCCGAAGATTACATAAAACCAAATTGATTCTGGCATTCGAAAATGCACCTCCTATATAAAAATACGGTTTTTGGTAGAACAAACAAAAAATCAGATTAAAACAAGGTGCGCCTGTTCTAAACGGGGACCGTAGTTTCTCCCCAATATTAAAAATTTTAGCATCAAATATATAAAGTATATAAATAACATTAAAATTAAATAACCCAACGAGTTTATTTTACCACTACATTTATGTCGTGTCAAGATTAGAATGCCATATATAATGATATTTTTATGTAAATTATTGACAAAATTTGTTTTTTTTATTATACTAGTGCTTGCAAATAATAGAAGAGTAAAAGTGCTAGCGTCAAGTGCCGTTTGGACGGGGAGTTGCCAAGCGGACGAAAGCTTTTTTGGCTGCGGTTAGTGCTTTGCATCCCGCTTCATATGGCACTTAAAGAATCCTTTTCCTGCCCTATGTGCGAGGAAGGGGTTATTTTTATGTCAAAAAATCTTAAAAACATCACCGCTACGGCAATGCTGCTTGCCCTTGAGATAATTCTATCTCGCTTTTTATCCTACTCGGTATGGAACTCTAAAATTGGGTTTGGCTTTGTTGCGGTTGCCCTTTGTGGATTGCTTTTTGGCCCTGTTTATGCCCTTATTTTAGGTGGGCTTGCCGATTTTCTAGGCGCAGTGCTATTCCCTATCGGTCCTTACTTTTTCGGTTTTACATTAACGGCAATGCTTACGGGCCTTTGCTTCGGCATTTTCCTTTATAAAAAAACAAACGCTCTAAAGATTTTCTTTTGCCTTTTTATAAATCAGTTTATATTAGGTCTTGTTATCAATTCTTTATGGATTCATTTGCTTTACGGAACACCTTTTGCTGCGGTTCTCGTTTCCCGAATTCCACAAGCTTTTATTTTGCTGATTGTTCAGTTTGCAACAATTACTTTGCTTAATAAACTCGTTGTACCAAGGCTTAAAAAGGTACTTTAACTTTTCCAAATTTTCTATTGACAAATCATTTTTCTATGCTATAATAATCAAGTATCTATGGTGGGTGTAGCTCAGTTGGTTAGAGCGCCAGATTGTGGCTCTGGAGGCCGTCGGTTCGAATCCGATCATCCACCCCATCTTTTTTTATACCCATTTTGGGGTGTCGTCAAGCGGTAAGACACAGCACTTTGACTGCTGCATTCGTAGGTTCGAATCCTGCCACCCCAGCCAAAAACAAGAACTCCCAAACTTGGGAGTTCTTGTTTTTTTACTTATTGGTGTGGCAGGATGAGAACCGTAGGTTCGTCGAAGCACCTCAAAATGCGCGTCAGCATTTTGAGAGTGTGAAGTCTCGAGCAGTGAAGTTTTTTCGGTAACGCCCGCAGCGTTCGAAAAAACAAAAGGCGCAGAGTATCCTGCCGAAAGCTGAAAATTTTCCTCATTCCCTATTGGGACAATGTTTTTGGTGTGGCAGGATGAGAACCGTAGGTTCGTCGAAGCACCTCAAAATGCGCGTCAGCATTTTGAGAGTGTGAAGTCCCCTACAGTGAAGTTTTTTCGGTAACGCCCGCAGCGTTCGAAAAACAAAAGGCGCAGAGTATCCTGCCGAAAATCCAAAAGTTTTTGCTTTTGGATTTTTTATTTGTGCCAAAGGCACAACATCATTTGACCGAAGGTCAACATCGTTTTAAATAGCCGAAACTTTTATTAACCCTTGTTTTCCTTCCGAATTTTCTTTTTCTTTCCCCGTTTTTTCACATTTCTCTTGAAAAATTCTTAATTTTATAATATTATATATTAGTTAGTAACCAAGGAGGCAAATTAATGAGTAATTACCTTAATATGACAAAGGAAGAACTCCAAAAGGAGTTTTCGGTTGTCAAATCTGATTTTAAACATCTTGTAACACTTCATTTGGCTCTTGATATGTCGAGAGGAAAGCCCGGCTTTGACCAAATGAATGTTAGTAACCGAATCTTTGACCTTGTTGGAAACGATTCTGGTTTTAAAAACCGTACAGGCACCGACTGCCGAAATTACGGTGGTCTTGATGGTCTTATTGAGCTCAAGGATTTGTTCGCACAAATTTTAGATGTTAACCCCGAGCAGGTTATCGTTGGCGGCAACTCCTCCCTTAATATGATGTTTGACACCATTGCCCAGGCAATGACCCACGGCTTTGGCTGTGAGCCTTGGATGAAGCAGGGAGAAATTAAGTTTCTCTGCCCCGTTCCGGGTTATGACAGGCATTTTGCAATAACCGAATATTTTGGAATTAAAATGCTCCCCATTCCCTGCGATGAAAACGGTCCTGATATGAATATGGTGGAAGAACTCGTTAAAGATGAGAAGGTTAAAGGAATTTGGTGTGTTCCGAAATACTCAAATCCCTCGGGTATTACCTATTCCGATGAGGTTGTTCGCCGCCTGGCGGCCTTAAAGCCTGCGGCAAAGGACTTCAGAATTATGTGGGATGATGCCTATGCTATTCACGACCTTTATGAGAATGGTGACAAGCTTTTAAACATTTACGATGAGTGCGTAAAAGCGGGTAATCAGAATCTACCCATCATTTTCACCTCAACCTCAAAAATCACCTTCCCCGGTGCCGGTGTTGCAGCCCAGGCGGCAAGTCCCGAAAATGTTATGTTTTTAAAGAAGCGAATGAGCTTCCAGACCATTGGCCCTGATAAGCTGAACCAGCTTCGCCACGCACGCGCCTTTGAAAATATTGATGCGCTTAAAGCCCACATGAAGGAGCACGCCGAAATACTCCGCCCCAAATTTGAGGCAGTTTTAAATGAAATGAACAGTCAGTTTGAAGGAAACGAAATCGTTCATTGGAGCAACCCTAAGGGTGGTTATTTCATTTGTGTTTCGGTTTTAAACGGCTGTGCAAAACGGGTTGTTGACCTTTGTGCACAGGTTGGTCTTGTGCTGACCCCCGCAGGTGCACCATTCCCCTACGGAAAAGATGAAACCGACTCGGTTATGAGAATTGCACCTTCCTACCCTTCAGTTGATGAAATCAAATCGGCTTCAAAGGTTTTGTGCGTTGCAATTAAATATGCCTGCCTTGAAAAGCTACTTAAAGATTTAAGTTGACTAAATGACAAAATAAATATATAATATATTTTATAATACAAATTTTGGAGGAAAAAGCAATGAAATCCAAGCGCGCACGCAAATCGACTTTTTTCATAGTCCTTGCGCTAATTCTTGTGTTGACATTTACCGCCTTCTTCGGTATTGACAACTACTACGGCGATACCCGCACTGTTTACATTAAGGGCGCTAATGATATCCGCTGGGGTATTGATATCAGAGGCGGTGTTGAGGCAGTTTTCTCGCCCGACATTAAAAACGCCGAAATCAGCGATGAAGATATGGATGCCGCAAAAACCATTATCGAAACCCGTCTTGTTAACAACAACATTACCGACAGTGAGGTTTACGCTGATAATCAAAACCATCAAATCATCGTTCGTTTCCCCTGGGCAGCCGATGAAAGCAACTTTGATGCTGCAGCAGCCGTTCAGGAGCTGGGTGAAACTGCGCTTCTTACCTTCTGTGAGGGCACAACTCAGGACACCGTTATCTTAAAGGGTGGCGATGACATTGAAAAGGCTCAAGCAGGTGTTGTTCAGGATGAAACCACAGGTGTTTCACAGTATGTTGTTCACCTGACCTTTACCGAAAAGGGTAAATCAAAATTTGCAACTGCTACCGCAAAGCTTGTTGGCAAAACCATTTCCATCTGGATGGATGACCAAATGATTTCCGCCCCAACCGTTAAAACGGCCATCACCGATGGCAATGCTTACATTGACGGTATGGCAAGCGCCGATGAGGCAAATGACCTTGCAAACAAAATCAACGCCGGTTCCCTTCCCTTCGCATTAACTGTTGATGATTCAAAGTTACAGGTTATCTCCCCCACCCTCGGTTCTAATGCACTTAATGTAATGCTCATTGCAGGCTCCATTGCTTTTGTCCTCATTTGCATTCTTATGATTGTTCTGTTCCGCCTGCCCGGTTTGGTTGCAGCAATTTCCCTGCTGGGTCAGCTTGCAGGCTCTATCGCTTGTATGTCGGGCTACTTCCCCGGCGCCGATAGCTTTACCCTTACCGTTCCCGGTATTGCGGGTATCATTCTTTCCATCGGTGTTGGTGTTGACGCCAACGTTATTGCCGCAGAACGCATTAAGGATGAGTTTAAGCGCGGCAGAACCATTGATGGTGCCATTGCAAGCGGCTTTGAAAACAGCTGGAGCGCTATTTTAGACGGTAACGTTACCATCATTATTGTTGCAGTTGTTCTTATGGGCGCCTTTGGTACACCAGACAGCTTCTTTGCAAAGCTTTTCTCCCCCATTATGCAGTGGTTCGGAACCGCCATTACAGGCTCTATCTACTCCTTCGGTTACACCCTTGTTATCGGTGTTATCTTCAACCTTATAATGGGTGTTCTGGCATCCAGAATTATGCTTAAGGGTATTTCTCAGTTCAAGTTCCTTAGAAAGCCCTGGCTTTATGGAGGTGCTAAAGATGTTCAATAAAAAAATTAATTTTATGAAAACCTTTAAGCCTGCAGTTATAATCTATGCCGCTGTTTTGGCGGTAAGCATTATTATCACACTTTTTGTGGGCGTTAAGTTAGACATTAACTTTAGCGGTGGTACAAGAATTTCCTATTCCTATGAAGGCGAAATTTCTACCGACAAGGTTATCGAAGCTGTTAAAACCATCACTAGTGTTCCTGTAACTGTAAGTGAGAGCACCTCAATTGCAGGCGACACCAAAACCTTAACCTTAAGCTTTGCAGGCAAGGATTCCATTGATGCTGAAATTCAGCAAAAAATCACCTCAAAGCTTGCAACTGACTTCAAGAGCAACGCTCCCTCGCTTTATGACTCAACCTCAATCAGCGCAACTGTTGCTTCCTCCTTCTTTATTAAGACACTTGTTGCCGTGCTTTTGGCCGCTGCACTTGTTGTGGTTTATGTTGGAATTCGTTTCCGCAAAATCGGCGGTGTTTCGGCAGCTATCACAGCCTTTGTTGCACTTATTCTTGACGTGCTCGTTGCCTTCTTCACCTGCACAGTTTTCGGCCTTTCCATTGACTCAAACTTTATGGCCGTTGTTTTAACCATTCTTGGTTATTCACTTAACGACACCATCGTTATCTACGACCGTGTTCGTGAAAGCCGCCGCTTAGAGCCCAATGCCGACCTTGGTGACCTTGTTAACGACAGCGTTAACTCGGTTATGAAGCGTACAGTTATCACAACCGTTACCACACTTCTTGCAGTGTTCACCATTGTTGTTGTTTCCGAGTTCTTTGGTCTTTCTTCACTTAGAAGCTTTGCAATTCCCATGGGCTTTGGTCTTATTTCGGGCTGTACTTCCAGCTTGTTTATTTCCACTCCCCTTTGGGTTATTTGGAAAAAACATTCTAAAAAATCCAAAAAAAGTAAATAATTTAATATTTAATTCATAATAATAGGTTATAATAAATGCGGAGAATTAAGATTCTCCGCATTCTTCTTTTAGTGTGACAGGACTCAAACCTGTCACGGTTTCGCTCGCCGCCTTTTATATTGCGGCTTTGCACTTATTTTTGCAAGGCGCCAGCCTTGCTTCAAATTTCCTGCTTCGCCGAATAAAAAATCCGGCGGCAAAAACTTTTTAACCTGCTAAACTAAAAATTTTCGTACAAGACAAAGCCGACAAAACTTGAGGATACTGCCGTATTTCAAGTTTTGAGGCAAA
>JAZPYE010000009.1:0-32074 GCA_045544035.1 Acutalibacteraceae bacterium
CCTTGTGGATGGTTTTCTTTTTGCCTTGAAATTGGTTTTGAAATTATGAAAGGGTTATTATCCACGTGCTTTACCGACTGGGCGGGCGAAGTCGGTAGTCAGAACACGAGCGCTCACGGTGTGAGATGAAGCGAGTGTGATTGAGGGGCCGCGGTCAAAAGTTGCAGGTGTTAAGAGCCATCCGCAACTTTTGGGCACCGCAACCGTAGCGGCTGTTAACCGTGATTACGTTACAAAAAAACAAGCCGTGAATTTCACGGTCTATTTTTGTATATTAGGGTTGCTTGTTCTACCTAACAGATAGTCGATAGATATATTAAAATAATCTGCGATTTTAATGAGTTCGTTTATACCCGGTTCGCGTTCACCGGTTTCATATCGACTGATAGTATTTTGATTAGTATTTAAATCCATCGCCAATTTAAGCTGTGATATACCTTTGCTTTTTCTGATTTCTTTTAATCTCATAAAATCACCTCTTGACATTATTATCCCATATTGGTATAATAAAAATATCCCAATATGGTATTACATTAGGAGGAAAAATATGATTAGAAAATTAATTTCAGTATTGCTTGCTATTTGTATGCTTTTCTGTTTGTCTGCGTGTGGGACAACAGAAACAAGTAGCAATCCGACCAACACACCATCCGAATCGCAAACGGACACAACGCAAGATATTGATGAAAGACCACAAATAGGAACTCACATCACACAAAGCACTGATAAAAACACAACAATAGGAACTTCTGGATTAGAATACACATTAAGCTATGATGAGACATATTGTATTGTATCAAATTATAACGGTGAGGATACTAATGTTATTATACCTTCTATTTATAAAGGACTTCCTGTGAAATCAATCGGAGAACGAGCCTTTTTTGCTACCGGCATAACAAATGTTTTTATCCCCAGTTCGATTACTGTAATTAGCGATGAAGCTTTTTGGTCTTGTAACTTAACAGAAATTATCGTTCCAAATTCCGTTGTACATATAGGTGATGGCGCTTTTAAAATGTGCACGAAATTAGAATCTATAGAAATCCCATCGTCTATTACGAATATAGGGGTGAGAGCTTTTGAAAACTGTAAAAGTTTAAAGCAAATCACCATTCCATTATCTGTAAAGAATGTGGGAGGGCAGTGTTTTGCCAGATGCGAAAATTTGACAGATATATATTGTGAAGTTGCGATGAAACCTGCAGGATGGGATGAGCAATGGGACGAACGATTAACAAGTGATGTTAAAATACATTGGGATTATAATTAAATTATAAATAATAATGTGTCGAGCAAATGCGACTACAAAATATGTATAATGTTTTATAGGTAATTTCAATTTAAAAGCCAAGGCAGGAATATCCGTCATACTTTTGGCGGTTTTACTTTAAAAACAAAGTTTTTAACAGAATTTCTTATGGTATGATTTTCAACATGTCGGTATGATTTTTGTCATACCATCAAAAATAGAGTTATCTCGTGATTTTGGGATAACTCTATTCTTATATATAACTTGAAAATCAAAGCAAAAAATGTTATATTAAATTGAAAGAAATGCTTGTAATAACACAAGCCTCCCTCTGACGAGGGAGCCAAGGGCGATTTGTCCCTGATTTGACACAAGCATATAATACTCCCAAGGCGGTGATGATATGGAATTATTGGAGTATTTAAAGAAAAATATTTCAATTAGTAATTCTTTAGATGAAATAATAGGAATCTTTGAAGAAATGTGCAAGACCCCCATTGAAGAAGACCTTTTATTAAATGAGTATGGTGTTTATGATTTTACGGGGCAAGATATGTTTTACTATGATTTAGTGAGACAATATCCGGATGGAGAAGATGAATATTATCAGCTACGAGTAAGTATAATGTTCTCTCCTGATGAAGAAAATCGCTATCTTGAAGATACTTTATGGAGTGATGATATCGACGAAAACTTCTTTGATTATATACGCAAGTCGGAAGGATATCATTATGCAAAAAATCACAAGTTGAAGTCCATTGATATAAGAATAGACCAAACTTAATATTGAAATTCAAAAATTTTCAGTTTTCAGGTACATTTTATTCGTGTCATTAAGTTCAAAGCTCCCAAAAAATCCTCGTTCTTTGGAACGAGGATTTTTTTATCCATTGCGAAAGCAATGGTATATCATCGCGCTTTAGCGTGTATATCATCAAATGCGACAAGTCGCATTTGTATCTCATCACACCTTTAGGTGTGTATCAAAAAACTGTCGGCTTGATGATATACAAAACTAAAGTTTTGATGATATGCAATTCCTATGGAATTGATGATGTACAATGCTCCGCATTGATTTATTTCAGATTTTATGCTATTAAAACAAGCCGTGAATTTTACGGCTTTTTAATTACTCCGCAGGCGATTTTATCTCCTGCATTACCAGAGGGTTGTGTTTTAAAATCATCGGGCATATTATGGATAATAACGGTTTTTCCGATAATCTCGGAAACGGTAAAACGGTCGGTTAAAACCTGAAGATGTGCCATGTCGCCGCAAAGTATTAGGGGCGGAAGGTCGCCTGCGTGGTTTGGGTGGGCGGTATTTTCAGGGTTATAATGGCTTTCGCTTTCCGCAAAAGCATCCCCACCGCAGGAAGGCCCCGAATGGATATGAAACCCGTAAAAACCGCTTTTGTTTTTTGGCAACCCCTTAATATCCGCAACCACCAGCACACAGTTTGCCTTTTGATAAAAGTGCACAGTACCGAAAATATCGGGTGCTTCTTTCCCACCTAAAAGCAAAGCTTTAGCATTAGGGATGCTAAAACCACAATTCATAATCTCACCTCTTTTACAATGTATGTAAATATAAGGTTGTGTGATAGTATAAATAATTAACTTCCCCCGAGGGTGGTTTTTCTTTTTGCCTGCGGTTTATACCCTTGCACCCACCAAGCTTGTATGCTATAATAATATAAATTTGTGTTTTTAGTGCACAAATGACTTAAAATTTAAAAGCGTATTTACATAGACAGGGGAAATAAAAGAATGGCAAAGCACAATAGCGTGCGAGAAAAGAAAAAGCTTTCCAAAGCGCAAAAAATTATAATATCGGTGATTTCGGTGCTGTTAGCTTTAGCGGTGCTGTACTGTACAGCAGTGTTTTCGGATATCCCTTTTATAAAGAAATGGAGAGGGATATACATTGAAACCGCCATGACAACGGGAAAACACCAGTGGCTTGCAACGGCGTTTATTCCGGAGTACATTATAAACGATGCTATGAAGGCATACTATGAAGGACAGGCCCTGCAAGATAGCCTTGCCAGCAAATGGGAAACCGAGGGTGATAACAGCAACACGGTTTCAATGGTTCAAACCGAAGAGGAAAACTTTTACGAGAAATTCTGGGAAGTGGATAGAGAGTCGCTAAAGGCCTATATGGCGGACAAGGAAATCACCTCCTATGAGAAGCTGCTTATAGAAAACTTGGATGATGAAATCGACCTTAAAACCACCTTTGGCGAAAAAATCAAGGTTCTCGACAATGAAAACAATTTACTGATTGTAGAGGTTGTAGGAGAGCAGTATAAAGGCTTATTGGCAATTATAAAAGATTCAGCGCAGGTCGATGTTGTAAAAGCACAAAAATTTGGAACACACGGGGATATAATCACGAAATTCGCCAAGGATAACAACGCACTTGTTGCAATAAACGCAAGTGGATTTGTCGATGTAAACGGTGATGGCGATGGCGGTTCGGCTATGGGAAGCATGGTGCTTGATGGTGTTGAGTACGGAGAGCCTATAGAAAAACTTAAATTCTTTGGATTTAAACAGGACTGTAAATTATACATTGAAAACTATAACCCCGAAAGCATTACTGATTACAGATGGGGAGTTCAGTTCAGTCCCGCACTGATAGTGGATGGCAAAAAATATGTTCAGGGAACTTTTGGATACGGGCTTCAGCCAAGAAGCGCCGTTGCCCAGACCCTAAGCGGAGAATTTTTAATGCTGATAATTGATGGCCGCCAGGTGGGGCACAGCATTGGAGCCACCGTTGATGACCTTGCTGAAATAATGCTCAGACACAAGGCCTATCAGGCAATGAATTTAGATGGCGGAAGTTCCTCGATTATGAATTATAGGGGAAAGACCATTAGCCGACCTTCCAGTAAAAATAGCCTTGGAAGATACCTACCCAATGCATTCATTTGTAGGTTTGCAGATGATGTAGATAAGGAATAGTCAAAATAAAAATAACTGATATGCACCCTAAAAGTTTTTAACTTTTGGGGTGCATATCAGTTAAGAGTGGATTTCTATTGTTTAAGGACTAAATTTTAATTTTTTCTAAATTCATTGGGGGAACATCCGAATTTCTTTGAAAAGGCTTTGGAGAAATAATTTTGCTCGGCAAAGCCGCAAAGCGAGGAAATTTCCTTTACCGAAAGGCGACTGTTTTTAAGAATTTCGGCTGCTTTTTGTAGCCTTATGTCCATTAATGCGCTCATAATGGTGGTGCCATATTCCTTTTTAAAGTTTTTTATTAGCATTGATTCACAGCAGGAAAACTTTTCGGCAAGCGCCCTAAGTGTTATTTTTGAGGAATAATTTTGCTTTAGGTATTTCATAACAAGCCTTGGAATGCTCTCGTTGCCAAAAAACAGACGATTTGTTGAGGTCACATATTCAGCAATGACCTGCATTATTAAAACATAAGAATTAATGAGCTCGGTGGGAACATTTCTAATTCCAAGGAAAATTTCGTTTATCTGTTTTGTATTGCCGACGATGCTTTTTAGCGGTGCGGTAATAATGTCGGCATATTTTGCCTTGTTATCACAGACCTGTCCCATCATTAAAAAGCCTGAAATAATGCCATAATGATAAATTGGAGCAACGGCTTCAATGAGCCCGTGGGCACAGCGATAAACCTTTGTTTTCCCCGTTTCCTTAACATTTTCAAAGGCCAAGCGGTCGGTTTTAACGCATTCGTTTTTTCGGGCGTTATTGCTTTGAATTATGGCACAGTATGGAGAGAGCCCTTTTGGATAGGCAAAAATTTCGTTAAACTCGGTGTCGTGAATTGAAATGCGAAGCCCTGAAATCTTGTGAAATTCACGAAGTATGTCATTTATTTCAAGAGAAGTTCCCATCTTTTTACCCCCTTTTACGGTAATATTAGCATATTTTTTTAAGAATTATCTTAAATTTATGATAATTATATCATATTCTTCTAAAAAACACAGTATTTTTTATAGAAATATTTTAAAAATCATATAAAATAAGACTTAGAAAGAAATACTAGGGTGATTTTATGGGAGAAATTGATATAAAAACAAGGCTTAACGCCTTTTTGCAATTTGACACAAATGTAACGACTGATTCTTTAGAGCCTTACGGAAATGGTCACATTAACGACACCTTTCTTGTTGTTGGCAAAAGGAAAAATGGGGAAACAAAGCGTTACATTCTGCAAAGGATTAACACAAATGTGTTCAAAAAGCCCCAAGAGGTAATGCACAACATAGAAATGGTTACCGAGTTTTTAAAAACCAAGACTGAGGATGAGCGCAGGGTGCTTTCTCTTGTTCGCACCAAAAGTGGCAAGGCATTTTATCAGGGGGAGAGCGGTTTTTGGAGACTTTATGACTTTGTTGAGGATGCCCTTTGTCTTGAAGCACCCGAAACGGCGGATGATTTTTATCAATCGGCAATTGCTTTTGGCGAGTTCCAAAGGCAGCTTATTGATTTCCCCGTGGATAAGCTTTATGAGACAATTCCCAATTTTCACAACACCCCCGATAGGTTTGAGAAATTTTTAGCCTCCCTTAAAAAAGACCCTCTTGGTCGCGCTGCCACAGCCCAGAGAGAAATTGAATTCGTTAAGGCGAGAAAAGCTTTTTGCAACACCCTTTTCGATGCACAAAGGCAGGGTCGCCTGCCCTTTAGGGTTACCCACAACGATACAAAGCTTAACAATGTTATGCTTGATAAAAAGACAAGAACAGCACTTTGCGTCATTGACCTTGACACAATTATGCTGGGCTTTTCGGTTAACGATTTTGGCGATTCCATTCGCTTTGGCGCATCAACCGCGGCCGATGATGAAAAGGATTTAAGCAAGGTGCAAATGGATATTAACCTTTTTGAAACCTACGCCAAGGGCTTTATCAAGGGCTGTGGTGGACTGCTCACAAGGGATGAAATTTTGCTCCTGCCCGAGGGCGCTAAGATGATGACGCTGGAATGCGGAATCAGATTTTTAACCGATTATCTTGAGGGTGACACCTATTTTAAAACAAAATACGCTACCCAAAACCTTGACCGCTGCAGAACACAGTTTAAACTGGTTGCAGATATGGAAAGCAAGTGGAAACAAATGAAGACAATCATTGAAAACATTGCAGATTTTAAAAAGCAAGGTGATAAAATGAAGGCAATTGTTAACGGCAAAATCATTTTAAAGGATGGCATTGTTGAAAACCGTGCTCTTATTTATTCAAGTGTTATTGAGGGCATTGTGGATGAAAAGGATATCCCAAAGGATGCACAGGTTATTGATGCAAAGGGCGGCTTTGTTTCCCCAGGGCTAATTGACCTTCACATTCACGGCTATCTTGGCAAAGACACCTGCGACGGCGAGGAGGAAAGCCTTGAAATTATGTCAAAGGGTCTTCTTGCAAATGGTGTAACGGGTTATCTTCCAACCACAATGACCGTTGATATGGGGGTTATCAAAAGGGCGTTGGAGGTCTGCCGCACACTTAAGGAAAAGAGCAAAAGCTGGCAGGGCAGTGAAATTTTAGGCTGTCACGCTGAGGGTCCTTTTATAAACAAAAGTAAAAAGGGCGCACAGAATGAAAAGTACATTTTAAAACCAGATGCTGATTTTGTTAAGGAATATTCAGACATAATTAAAATTATAACTCTTGCACCTGAAACTGATGAAAATGATTTCTCTGCCATTCGCAAAATCTGCCAAGATACCGATGTGGTGGTTTCAATGGGTCATACCGATGCCGATTATGCTACTGCAAAGGCGGGTATTACGGCAGGCGTTAGCCATGTAACACACCTGTTTAATGCAATGTCACCTCTTTCCCACCGCGCACCCGGCGCCACCACGGCGGCGCTTGACAGCGATGTTACCACCGAGCTTATTGTGGATACATTCCATGTTGATAAATGCTTTTATGATTTGGTTTGGGAATTAAAGGGAAGAAAGCTTGTGTTTATAACCGACTGTCTTCCTGCAGGGGGATTGCCTTTTGGGGAATACACCCTTGGTGGAGCAAAGATTGTTTATAATGATATTGTTTGCCGCCTTACCGATGGCACCGTTGCAGGCAGTGTGCTGCGACTTAACTGCGGTGTTTGGAACGCCTATAAAAATTCTCACATTCCCCTTCACGAGTGCGTTAACTGTGCATCGCTGAATGCGGCGAATGTTATCGGTATTGCCCACCGCAAGGGCTCTTTAGAGCAGGGGAAGGATGCGGATATTATCATAACCGACCAAAGCTTTGAGATTAAAAAGACCATTATCAGAGGCGAAATAAAATATGAAGCATAAAACGGATACGTATTTATTTGATTTTGACGGCACCCTTGTTGATTCAATGCCTGCCTATGTTTCATCAATGCTTCGTATTTTGGATGAAAACGGTATTCCTTATGAAAAGGACATTATTAGCATTATAACTCCACTGGGGGTTAAGGGCACTGCCGAATATTTCATAAGCCTGGGCCTTAAAAAAAGCCTTTTGGAAATTGTGGAGGATATGAAAAAATATCTGGCAGAGGCCTATTTTTATCATATTCCTGCCAAGGAAAACGTTTCCCGTGTTTTAAGGGAACTTAAAACACGGGGGGCAAGCCTTAATGTTTTAACCGCCAGCCCCCACATAACCCTAGATGCTTGCCTTAAAAGGCTTGAGCTTTATGAACTTTTTGACAATGTGTGGTCCTGCGATGATTTCGGGGCCACCAAGGCCGACCCCGAAATTTATAAAATGGTGGCGGCCAAGCTTGGCAAGAATGTGAATGAGGTTTTGTTCCTCGATGACAATCTGAATGCCAACCAAACTGCAAAAAAAGCAGGTATGACTGTTTGCGGTGTTTATGATGAATCCTCAAAGGAATATGTAAATAAAATGAAGGCTGCCACCGATTATTATATTTACAATTTTTCGGAGCTTCTTGAAATTTAGTGTAAAGGCAAATCTTTGTTTTAAGACCTTTTTAATTGCAAGTTCCGAAAAAATGTGGTAAAATATTTTTATAAATTTCCCCAATTTTAATTTCGGAGGAGCAAAAAATGCCCAAACTGATTGAGCAAATTAAACACACGGTTGATGTCACCATTCCCGACAGGCAGGACCTGCCCCACAAGCTACACCCTAAAATTGACTATGTTCTTCTTGTACTGCGAAACGTTTTTGTTGCCCTAGCGGCACTATTATTCCTTATTTCTTTCGCTATCCACGAGGTGCAGTATTTAATTAAGGGCATTGCCTATTTCTGCGGTGCGGCGGCCTATATATTCGAATGTCTTGCCGTTACCGACTGCTTCCAAACCAAGGTGCCCCACACCGAAATGTTTATGGTCTACTGCTTCGGCCCTCTTTACGTTTTAATGGGCCTCGGCTACATATTTTTGCATTAAAAAAAGCGGGTCAAGCCCGCTTTTTTATTTTATCTCAAATTCTATTTGGGTGGTAACTGTGCTGCTGTCAAGATAAAAGTTTTTAATCATTCGGTATTTTCCCTTTGAAAGGGGACCTTCAAAAACAGCCTTGTGCTCTGCCACACTATTTGGCTCGAGCAGAATGGAAGGGAGAATAAAGGCCTGATTTTCGTTAATTAAATACCACTTTCCGTTTTCCTGCTTTTGTAAAAGAAAGGGGTAGCCGTAATTTCCCGCTTCATCGGTGTTGTTCTTTATAACAAGGGTAACGTCGTTTTCTGTAAGGCTGCCAGGTTTCACCGTTAGGGTTATTTTGTTTTGATTTGCCGATGTATAATCTGATTCCTTCTTGCAGGCGGCAAGGGAAAAAAGCAATAAAAAACAAAGCAAAAAGCTTAAAAATCTTTTCATTTTCATTTCCTTAAAAATAAAGAGGGTGCAAAAGCACCCTCTTTTAAATTTATTAAAGTGAACCGACTGTTCTTGGGAACAAGAGGGTATCGCGAATGTTGGAAACGCCGGTTAAATACATAAGGGCGCGTTCAAAACCGAGGCCGAAGCCACTGTGCTCGACACTGCCGTAGCGGCGGGTGTCAATGTAGTTTCCATAGGAGGATAAATCCATTCCCTTAGCGTTCATAGCATTAAGAAGCTTATCGAGGTCGGCTTCTCTTTCACTTCCGCCAATGATTTCACCAATGCCGGGAACAAGCAGGTCGGTTGCGGCAACGGTTTTGCCATCGGGGTTTTGCTTCATATAGAAGGATTTAATATCCTTAGGATAGTTAACAACGAAAACGGGCTTTTTAAAGTGCTCATCGGTTAAATATTTCTCGTGCTCTGTCTGAAGGTCATCGCCCCATTTTGCGGGGTACTTAAACTCCTTACCGCAGGTTTCGAGGATTTTAACGGCATCGGTGTAATCAAGCTTTACAAAGTCGCTTGAAATAACGCCGTTTAGCTTTTCAATAAGACCCTTTTCAACCCACTGGTCAAAGAATTTCATTTCCTCGGGACAGTTATCAAGAACATCCTTTATAATATACTTAATGAAATCCTCAATGATTTCAATGAGCTCGTTTATATCTGTAAAGCAAACCTCGGGCTCAACGTGCCAGAACTCGGCGGCGTGGCGAACGGTGTTTGAATGCTCGGCGCGGAAGGTGGGACCGAAGGTGTAAATTTTCCCAAGTCCCATTGCGGCCATTTCGCCTTCAAGCTGTGCCGAAACGGTAAGGCCTGCCTTTTTGCCGAAGAAATCATTTTCGTAATATTCCTCTTCGGTTTCAAAGTCGGTTTTCCAGCCGTGGGTTGTAACGCGGAACATTTCGCCTGCACCCTCACAGTCACTGCCTGTTATAATAGGGGGCTGAACATAGCGGTAGCCGTTTTTGTGGAAATATTCGTGAATGGAGTGAGCAAGCTGGTCACGAACTGCAAAAAGAGCCTCAAAATAGCGGGTGCGAACACGCAGATGAGGAATGGTGCGCAAAAACTCGGGGGAGTGGCGCTTTTTCTGCAAAGGATAATCTGCGGCGCAGGTGCCAAGCACTTTAAGGCCTTCGCAGGTGATTTCATAACCGTTACGCTCGGATTCAACCAAGGTTCCTTCAACGCAAAGGGAAGTGCCCGACATTGTGGCATCCTTTAAATCTATACCCGATTCCTTATCAATGATAATTTGAATATTTTTAAGGCAGGTGCCATCGTTAAGCTCGATAAAGGCGACATTTTTAGAATCTCTTGCCGTTCTTACCCAGCCGCAAACCGTAACCGATTTGCCGACATACTGCTCTGCAGTTTCAAAAAGCTTGCGAATGTCAATGTGTTTCATTTGGGATTCTCTCCTGAAAAATGCTGTTATTAATAGGGATACTTAATTTTCTTAACCTTGAACTGGTTAATTGCAAATGCAACGGTTTCAAGATCTACTTTTGCGGCCTCAGCCTCAACTGCTGCATCAAATTCATCAAATTTCATATCGTTAATAACGGCTTCTTTTTGTCCCTCAAGGTAGTAGGGGTCGGCAGTGATGTCGCCCTTAACAAAGAGGTAATAGTAACCGCTCTCATCATCCTTAACGAATTTAACTTCGCCTGTTTTCATAGCCTTAATGGTTTCATACTGCTTGCTGGAATATGAGGTTTCCTCATTACCAACAACCTGAGCATAGGAATCTTTAGGGGATAAAGCTTTATCTCCGGTGGAGGAGGTTGTAGAAGAGGTTGCAGAGGAAGCAACGGAGGAGGTTGCAGAGGAAGCAGTGGAGGATGTTGAAGAAGAGGTGGTGTCCTCTTTTACTTTATTATACTCTTTGTAGATTTTTTCAAAGGGCTCGCCGTTTTCAAGGCGAGTCTTGTACTTTTCAAACTCGGTCTGAACAAGAGCCTTTTCGGAGTCCTTCTTAGAGGCGACAGAAGCCGAAAGAATGTCGGCGATAACATAGTTGCTGTAAAGGAAATTCTTAATGTCGGTGTCGCTTACAGCCTTTTCGCCGCCTTCGCCATAGATAGAATTAAAATACCTATCCTCATAAAGGCTGTAAAGGGTGTATTTTTTATAGGTGTCAAGGCTTACGCCGTTTACTTCAAACAAGGATGCATAGCCATAGTAATTCCAGTAATACTCGGTCATAGTGAAGGAGTTGTTTTTATCCTGGTCGGAAATGGTGAGTTTCTTTTCATCACACATTTTCTTAACATAGACAAAGCGGCGCAGTGTAGCGAGAGCCTGCTCCTTAACATAGGTTTCAAAATCCTTGCCGTCAATTTCCTCGGATAAATAATCGGTGGTAGATGAGGTGGATGAGGTAGATGAGGAGGTTTCCTGTTCGGCCTTCTTTGCTTCATCAACCTTTGTGCGTGCAGCCATATCAGCGTTAATAAGGGCGCACATATAGAAGGCGCTGGTGAAGGTTTCATCACCCGATTTAACGGCGACCTCGTTTTTTTGGTGGCAACCTGCAAAGCTTAAAACCAAAAGGGCAGCGAGACAAAGTGCCAAAACTTTTTTAAGTGTTTTCATAAGTAGAGACTCCTTAAATAATAATTACAATTATTATACATCAAATATTTTAAAAAGTCTATATTTTTTTATCTTTAATAGCACTTGTAAAAAAATAAAGGTTATGGTATACTTATTTCGTATATATTTTGATTTTTCGGAAGTGTTTTTAAATGGATTTTTTATTTTCTGATAATGCGGCAGGGGTTAAGCCCTCGGCCATTCGTGAGATACTTAAGCATTCGAGTCAGCCCGGTATGATTCCCTTTTCGGCAGGCAACCCTGCAGGAGAGGCTTTTCCCACCCGCGACATTGCAAGAATAACGGGTGAAATTTTAGAGCGTGAGCCCATTGCGGCGCTGCAGTATTCCGTAACCGAGGGCTTCATGCCCCTAAGAGAAAAGCTGGCAGATTATATGGGCAAAAAACACGGTGTTGTCAAGGACTTTGATAAAATCATTATCACAGCAGGCGCACAGCAGGTTATGAACCTTACCGCCAAGGCGCTTTGTAACCGTGGGGATACCATTGTTTGCGAAAACCCCTCCTTTGTTGGCTCCCTTAACGCTTTTCGCAGTATGGGCGCCGTTTTAAAGGGTGTTGATATGCTGCCCGACGGCCCTGATTTGGACCAGCTTGAGGAAATTTTTAAAACCGACAAAAGGGTGAGATTTTTCTACACTATTCCTAATTTCCAAAACCCCACAGGTCTTACAATGTCCCTGGAGAAAAGAAAAGCGGTTTACGCTTTGGCCGTTAAATATAATATTCCCATTTTGGAGGATAATCCTTACGGCGACACCCGTTTTGCAGGGGAGGAACTGCCCTGTATTAAATCCTTTGATGAACAGGGACTTGTGATTTATGCAGGCACCTTTTCAAAGGTTTTATCCCCGGGAATGCGCGTTGGCTTTATGATTGGTCACAGCACTTTGGTTGATAAGGTTGTTGCCTTAAAGCAAACCCAGGATGTTCACACAAACATTCTTTCTCAAAAAATCGCCTATGAATTTATGACAAAGTGTGATTATGAAGCGCACCTTGAAATGCTTAAAGGCATTTACCGCAGAAAAGCGGCGCTTTGCCTTAGCGAGTTTGATAAATATTTTAGCGGCAAAATTGCTAGAACCACCCCTGAGGGCGGTCTGTTCGCTTGGTGCACGCTTCCCGAAAGCGTTGATATGCTTTCCTTCGTGAACGAGGCATTAAAACTTAAAGTTGCCGTTGTTCCCGGCACCGCATTCTTGCCCGATGAATCGGCAAAGTGCAGTTGTTTTAGAATTAATTATTCAACTCCCAGCGATGAGCAAATCGTTTTGGGTATGAAAAAATTAGCACAGGCAGGAGAAAAATTTAAATGGTAGAAAATGCTGCAGAAAACAAAAAAAGAGTATTAAGCGCCATTCAGCCCAGCGGAATGCTGACCTTGGGAAATTATTTAGGCGCTCTTAAAAATTGGATTAAAATGCAGGATGAGTTTGAATGCACCTTTGCCGTTGCCGACCTGCACACAATAACCGTAAGGCAGGAGCCTGCAAAGCTTCGCGCACAGATTTATTCCACCTGCGCACTGCTTTTGAGCCTAGGTCTTGACCCCCAAAAATCCACAATGTTTGTGCAGTCCCACGTGGCGGCGCACTCACAGCTTTCCTGGCTTCTCTCCTGCTACACACAGTTTGGTGAGCTATCCAGAATGACACAGTTTAAGGAGAAATCCCAGCGCCATGCAGACAATGTTAACGCAGGCCTTTTTACCTATCCCGTTTTAATGGCGGCCGATATTCTCCTCCACCAGCCCGATTTTGTTCCCGTTGGTGCCGACCAAAAACAACACCTTGAAATTGCCCGTGACATTGCTAACCGCTTCAACGGGGTTTACGGCAACGTGTTCACGGTGCCCGAGCCCTACATTCCCAAAATCGGTGCCCGCGTTATGTCCCTTCAGGAGCCAACCAAAAAAATGTCAAAATCGGATGAAAATGTTAACGCCTGGGTGGCTATTCTCGATAGCAAAGATGACATTATCAGAAAGTTCAAGCGTGCCGTTACCGACAGCGAGGCCAAGGTTTGCATTGGCGAAGAAAAGCACGGCATTAACAACCTTATGGGCATTTATTCTGCCATTACAGGCAAGACCCTTGATGAAATCACAAAGGAATTTGAGGGTAAGGGCTATGGCGAGTTTAAGCTTGTTGTGGGCGAGGCCGTTGCCGATGAGCTTGCCCCCATTAAGGCAAGGTATGATGAGCTGATTGCCGATAAAAAGACCCTTGAGGAAATTTATAAAAATGGTGCCGAAAAGGCTTCTTATGTAGCAAATAAAACACTTTACAAGGCAATGAAAAAGGTCGGTTTTGTGTTATGATTTTTCCTCTTATTTCAAATGAGAGAATTAGTGAAACGGTAAAGAATTTTGTAAAGACCAATCACTTTCCCCATGCAATCTTAATTGAGGGCGAGGCAGGCCTTGGCAAAAGAACGCTGTGCTCCTTTCTTGCTGCCGCCGCAGTTTGCGAAAGCGGTGATAATGCCCCCTGCGGGCAGTGCAAGGGCTGTGAAATGCTAAAGGCGGGCACCCACCCCGATGTTAGCGTTACCACTTTGCAGGACAAGAAAAAATCCATTACCGTTGCGCAAATAAGGCAGGCGAGAGCCGATGCTTTCATAAAACCCCAAAGCTCTCCCCGCCGTGTTATGATAATTGAACAGGCGCACACCTTAAATGAGCAGTCACAAAATGCACTTTTAAAGGTGCTTGAGGAGCCACCGGGACAAACGGTGTTCATTTTACTTGCCGAAAATAAATCAGCCCTCCTTCAAACGGTGCTAAGCCGCTGTGTGACCTTAAGTCTTACAGCGCCGCCTACCGAGGCCGCCGCCGCTTTTCTTAAAAAGCAAAACCCAAGGGTAGAGGATGAGGTGATTTATGCCGCCCTTTCTGCCGCAAGGAATAACATTGGCAGAGCAGGCGCGCTGCTGAAAAAGAAATCCTTTTCCAAGGCCTACACCGCCGCCGAGGAATTTTTGGAGATTTATATGGGCGGTGGCAGGAAATACGACATGCTTAAAATCACAGCAAAAATGGATAAGGACAGAGCCCTTGCCAATGAGTTTTTAAGGGAGCTTAAATTTGCGGTCAATTTAAAGCTGCCAAGCAGCGTAAATAATAGTGTGACCCTTTCAAAGCTTGTCCGACTTAATGATTTAATAACACAAAAATCCCCGCTGCTTAATACTAATATAAATTTAGCGCTATTTTTCAGCGGATTTATATGTAATTTGTAGGTGATAAAAATGACAGAAATTCTTTTCAATGATGTAAGAAACAAAAGAGCAGTTTCAAATTTTGGCAACCCCTACCGTTTTTTAAAGCTTGCACAAAAGGCCCAGCGCGGTGAAGAGATTACCTTTGTTACCATCGGTGGTTCTATCACAACGGGCTGCAATGCATCCTGCTTTGAAAATCATTATGGCTGCCTTATTGAAAAATGGCTTAAGGAAAATTTTCCAAATGCAAAAATCAAATTCGTTTCGGCAGGTATTGGCGCAACAGGTTCACTTGTGGGTATTCACCGACTTGACCGTGATGTCCTTTGCCACAATCCCGACTTTGTTTTGGTTGAGTTTTCGGTTAACGATGGCTTAAGCGGCTTTACTGCTGAAGAATATTACGATAACCTTATTTACAAGATTTTAAATTCCAAAACCGCTCCGGCAGTTCTTTGCGTGGGAATGGTTGATGAAAACGGCGGCAGCGCACAGGAAAGCCATTTAAAGGTTGCAAAACACTATGACATTCCTTATTTAAGTTATAAGGATGCCGTTTGGGAAGACCTTGAAAACGGAACGCTTAAATGGTCAACCCTTTCAAACGACGGTGTTCATCCCATCGATGCAGGACATAAACTTATTGCTGATTTAGTTACTGACTGCCTCCAAAAATCATTAAAAATGAACATTGCCGATTTTAACGATATTAAATGCGACAAGCCCTTTACAAATCTTAAATATCAAAATGCAAAAATTTATCACGCAGGTCAGCTTGAGCCCAGTGATTTTGGCTGTTTTGCTATTGAAGATATTTTGGTTAACGAGGTTAAAGGCGTTTGGGTGGCAAACACTAACGGCGAACCGTTAAAATTTGAGTTCGAAAACGTATCCAACATTTTCCTGTCCTTTGAGCGCACCAACAAGGGCAACGGCGGTAAAGCAGTGGCTCAGGTGGGCGATGTTAAAACTGAAATGGATTCTGATTTTGAAGGCGGTTGGGGTGTTTACTATAACAGCACAAAGGTTTACGAGAGTGAAACCCCGGGTAGTGTTACCTTAACCATTACTCCCGATTTAGAAGAGGGCAAGCGCTTTGCCCTTGTGGGAATTTTGGTTTCTTAATTTTTAAACTTGGAGGCATTTATGACTGAAGTTGTTTCGGTAAAATTTAAAGAGGACGGCAGGGCCTATTATTTCGACCCCGGCTCGGTTAAATTTGAATTAGGTCAAACGGTTATCGTTGAAACCGCCCGTGGAGATGAGTGCGGCACCGTTTGTGAAACCAACCGCCAGGTTAACGATGACACCATTGTGAAGCCCCTTAAAAAGGTTTTAAGGCTTGCCACGAAAAAGGACCTGCAGAAAGTGGAGGAAAACCGCAAAAAGGAAAAGGCTGCATTTGAGTTTTGTGAGAAAAAGGTAATAGAAAGAAACCTTGATATGAAGCTGGTTGATGTAGAGGTTTCCTTTGATTCGGGCAAAATGCTTTTCTACTTTACCTCCGATGGCAGGGTGGATTTCAGAGAGCTTGTTAAAGACCTTGCCTCTCAGTTCCACGCAAGAATAGAACTAAGGCAAATCGGCGTTCGCGATGAAGCAAAGATGTTGGGCGGCATTGGTATTTGCGGTCAGCCCTACTGCTGCAAGCGCTTTTTGGATGATTTTCATCCCGTTTCCATTAAAATGGCAAAGGAGCAGGGCCTTTCCCTTAATCCCACCAAAATTTCGGGAAGCTGCGGCAGACTTATGTGCTGTCTTAAGTATGAACAGAATGCTTACGAATACCTTAACTCAATTTCCCCAAATGTTGGCGCAACCGTTAAAACAAGGGATGGTGTGGGCACCGTTGTTGACATTAACCTCTTAACGGGTAATATGCTGGTCAAATTTGAAAACAGCGAAATCCCTGCAAAGTTTAACCGTGATGATGTTAAGGTGCTTTCCCGCGGCAAGAAGAGGCACGCCGAGCGAGAGGAAATAAATGAGGAGGAATAAAAACTCCCTCAGTCGTTATTTGGCGACAGCTCTTTAAAAAGGGAAGTCAAAGTAATACGAAAAGCAAAGGTTTTAAAATGAATATTACTGTTAAAAAAGCTAATGCGATAGATGCCGCAGAAATTTTAGAATATTTAAAGCGAGTAGGCGGCGAAACCGACAACCTTACCTTTGGAAGGGAAGGGATGCCTTTTACCACACAGGAAGAGGCAGAATATATTAGTGGTCTTGAAACCTCAAAAGATAGTGTTATGCTTGTGGCCAAATATGAAGGACAAATCGTGGGTCTTGCAAGTTTAAACCGTTTGCCTCGCAGAATGAGCCATCGCGGAGATTTAGCAATATCGGTTGCAAAAAGCCATTGGAACAAAGGTGTCGGTAGCGAGCTAATTAGAAAAATAATTGATTTTGGCAGGGAAAATTTGTTTGAAATTATTGAATTGCAGGTGCGCTGTGATAACGGCGCTGCAATTCATCTTTACGAAAAATTCGGATTTAAAAAAGTAGCAACACACCCCGATTTTTTCAAAATAGAAAATGAATATATTGATTTTTACATTATGAGGTTGGAAATTATATAAAAAAGGCGGATAAACTCCGCCTTTTTATTTTGTCAAATTTTCCTTTAACTTAATAAGTGCTGATTTTTCAATTCGGGAAACGTAAGACCTTGAAATTTTTAGTTTAGCGGCAATTTCCCTTTGAGTGTATTCCTTTGTTCCGCCAAGACCATAACGCATTGTTATAATAAGCTTTTCACGGTTGTCAAGTGTCTTTTTTATAACCTCCCGAAGCTGTTCAAGGCGCAATTTAAGGTCAATTTCATCGCCTATGTCACTGTCATCGGCAATAATGTCAATGAGGGTTAAACAGTTGCCATCCTTGTCGGTGTCAATGGGGTCGGAAATCATCACGTTGTGGGAGCATTTTTTAAGGTTTCTGAAATGCATTAAAATTTCATTTTCAATGCACCTTGCGGCATAGGTGGAAAGGCGGCTGCTTTTTTGGGGCTTGAAGGTTGAAACGGCCTTAATGAGGCCTATGGTGCCGATGGAAATAAGGTCCTCCTGGTCTGCAGTTTCGGTGTAATATTTTTTTACAATGTGGGCAACAAGCCTTAAATTATGTTCGATAAGCTTGTTTCGCGCGTTTTTATCCCCCTTAATGCTTCGCTCAATAAGTGCGGCCTCCTTTTCCTTTGAAAGGGGCGGCGGAAAAGAGCCGGGGGTGGTGACGTGGAGCGCTAAATAAATAAGAGAAGAAGCAATTTCCAAAAGGTAAGAGAAAAACATAAACAAACCCTCCTGAAATTATATATATGAAGGGAGGAAAAACTTTTTGATTAAAAGCCATAATAATTTCAGTGTTTTTTAATTGACCTTATGTTTAAACGAGGGTTTGTTTTGTCGAAAAAAGACATATATTGTGTGTAAAAAAAACAAATCCACATTTTGTGGATTTACTTTTTTTGATTTCAGGGTTTCTATGAAAAATAGGCAAAAAGGCTGCCTTTTTTTTACACAAATTGTTCAATTTGTATTGACAAATTGCGGTGAAACTGTTAAACTAAAATAGTAAAAATATACAAATATTGGGTTAGTAGCCCCTAATTATAAAATTTAAAACCGAGTAAAAAAGCGGCATTTGTAAAACAATGTCGTTTTTGGTGTTCTTTTTTTAAATAATATATTTTTAATATATTATATATAAATCATATTAAAATGCAAAGGTGAAACAGATGAAGTTCTTGAAAACGAAAAAACAACCCATCATGCGAGCTCTCTGCGTAGTTCTGGCAACTGTGCTGTTGCTTCCTGTGGTCTTCGGGTCGCAGGCCGTTTGTGCTGAAACGGCTGACACAGCGGCAACCGCCACCAATGCGGATTATGAGAACAAGTACAGCGTTTATTTTAAGGCTAATGCCGATAAGGGCGCACCCGATGCCTCCATTAAAATCAATGCTGCACAAAACTTCACTGCAAAAGAAGGCGAGGTTGTTGTTGGCGATTTTGGAGAAAAGGCCAACGTCCTTCTCTGGAAATCCGACAACGGCGAGGTGACCTGGACCTTTAACGTAGCCAAGGCTGGCAACTATCATTTGAGACTTAACTATTATTCTCTCAATGAAAATGCCAAAAACATTCAAATCGGCATGAAGCTTGATGACAAGGAGCCCTTCTTTGAGGCGCAGCAGCTAGCCCTTCTTAAGCATTTTGAAAGCGCCGATGAAATTGTGCAGGACGAAAGAGGAAACGACATTCGTCCGAAGCAGGTCACCCTTAACGATTGGATGACCTCATCCTTGCGCGATTTTTCAGGCACCTTTGCCGATCCCTACAGCTTTTATCTTTCAGAAGGAACTCACACAATCACCTTTATTGGCTCACTTTCACAGTGGGCAATTGAATATCTTGAATTCTACAATTCCACTGAAATCCCTTCTTATTCCGAATATTCTGCAGGTAAAACCGTTTCAAACCTTGAATACAAAGAGGTTTATGAGGGCGAGACCCCCTTGTACACCTCCTCTGCAACGATTTACCCAATGTATGACAGAACAAGCCCCGACACTTCACCTTCTCACCCCGTTAAAATGCGTTATAATATCATCGGCGGTTCAAACTATTCTTCCTCCGGTCAGTACATTGTCTGGGAGGTTGAGGCCCCCGAGGAGGGTTATTACTATTTAGGCGCGCGAATTCGCCAAAACATTCAGACAGGTATGATTTCATACCGCAGACTCTACATTAACGGCGAGGTTCCCTTTAAGGAGGCCGAAAGCATTAAGTTCCATTTTGACAACAAGTGGAAGGATTACGTTTTCGGCGGCGAGGAAACACCTTGGCTCATTCACCTTAACAAGGGCACGAACCAAATTAAGCTTGAGGTTGTAACCGGCGAGATGTCTCAAATCGTTTTTGATTTGCAGGAACTCATCACCGAGGTAAACGCCTTCTATCGTGAAATCATTATGATTACAAGCGCCTCCCCCGATACATACCGCGATTATCACCTTGAAGATGAGCTTAATGACTATTATAACCACGTTAAGGCTATGATGGATGAATGTCAGAGAATTTACGATGCCGCCATCGCCCTCGGTAACAAGGCTTCGGGTAACTTCTCTGCCCTTGATAAGCTTATCAATCTTTTTGAGAGATTTCTTGAGGACCCCGAGGATGTTCCCTCCAGCGTCTCAACGCTGAACTCCTATGCATCGGGTGTTTCAAGCCTTATGTCAAGCGTAAAATCACATCCCCTTGAAATCGATACCATCACCATTGCGACAAGCACCGAAGACATTGATACCAAGAAGGTTAATTTCTTCCAGAACGTTGCATTCCAGTTTAAGAGCTTCATCGGCTCCTTCACTGAGGACTATTCAACCATCGGAACCTCCGGTAAAACCGACACCGAAATTAAGGTTTGGGTTTCCCTTGGCCGTGACCAGGCCAATGCTTTAAAAACCTTGTCTGACAGCTCGTTCACACCAAAAACCGGTGTCAGCGTTAAGGTAAGCCTTGTTACACAAAGTCTTGTTCAGGCCGCCCTTTCGGGTTACAGCCCTGACGTTGTTCTTTTCGTTGGCGAAGCCGAGCCTGTAAACCTGGCAATGCGCGACGGCCTTGTAGGCCTTAAGGATTTTGATACCTTTGACGAGGTTAAATCCCGCTTTCAGCCCACCGCAATGGATTCCTACTATTACGAAGGCGATTATTACGCAGTTCCCATCACCCAGACCTTCACAATGATGTTCTATCGCACCGATATTCTTAATGAACTCGGAGTTGAACCTCCCAAAACCTGGGAAGAGCTTTATCAGGCAATTCGTGTTCTTCAGCACAAAAACCTGACCGTGGGCATTCCTAATGCAAACGCTTCCAACGTAATGCTGGTTGACCTTGGCGTTTTCTATTCACTCCTTCGTCAAAGCGGCGAAAAGCTTTATGCCGATGATTTTGCATCCACCAACCTTGATAGCGAGACGGGTATTGATGTGTTCGGCACCTGGACCGATTTCTACAAGACTTACGGTCTGCCTTATCAGTACGATTTCTTTAACCGTTTCCGTTCGGGTGATATGCCCATTGGCTTATCGGCATACACAATGTACGGTCAGCTTAAAATGGCCGCTCCCGAAATTGACGGACTTTGGGAAATGACAGGTATCCCAGGCACGGTTAAAACCGATGCCAACGGCAAGACATACCTTGACAACTCTGTAAATGCAAGCACCGCTTGCGGCCTTATTATGGCAGGCAGTGAGCATAAAGATGAGGCATGGGCATTCCTTGACTGGTTCACTTCCACCGATGCCCAAACACAGTTCGGTCAGGAAATCGAGGCCTTGCTTGGTCCCTCGGGTCGTTTTGCAACAGCAAACGTTGAGGCTCTCGGCAACCTTCCCTGGACCTATCAGGAACAACAAATCATCACCGAACAGTGGAACAAATCCTTCACTATCGACCAGATTCCCGGTAGCTATTTCCTTGAACGCAACCTGATTAACGCATTCCGTAAGGTTGTTTTCTCATCGAACAACTCCCGCGAGACTATCTTAAGCTACAACAAGACCATCGAAAACGAAATTGAGCGTAAGCGCAAAGAGTTCGGCCTTGCCAATTAACTTTTCGGTAATAAGGAGTCATATAAATGGAATTAACTAAAAAAAGTCGCGGTGAAAAGTTCAGATACACCTTGAACGAGATAAAAAATCACAAGTCAGAGTATCTTCTTATCGCTCCGTTCATGTTGCTTTTCTGCTTTTTCACGGTTATACCTGTTTTAGCATCAATGGTTTTAGGTTTTACAAACTTTAACCTGCTTCAAACACCCGAATTTGTGGGCTTTGATAACTACATAAACCTGTTTTTGAACGACGACATTTTCCTTGTTGCCGCTAAAAATACACTTGTTTTTGCCGTTGTAACCGGCCCTATAAGTTACTTTGGCTGCCTGCTTCTCGCCTGGTTCGTTAACGAGCTGTCTCCCTGGGCGAGAACAGCAATGACCTTCCTGTTCTATGCACCTTCTATTTCGGGTAACTTATACCTTATCTGGAGTTTCATATTCAGTGGTGATATGTACGGCTGGCTCAACGCAATCCTCCTTCAGTACGGAATCATTTCAACGCCTATTTCCTGGCTTTCCGATGCCAACTATATGATGCCCATCGTTATGGTTGTTCAAATCTGGATGAGCTTCGGTACAGGCTTCCTTTCCTTCGTTGCAGGTCTTCAGGGTATTGACCGCAGTATGTACGAGGCAGGCTCCATTGACGGTATTAAAAACCGTTTCCAGGAGCTTATCTACATCACCCTCCCTGCAATGGGACCTCAACTTATGTTCGGTGCTGTTATGCAAATCAGCACTGCTTTCTCAGCCGGTGCGGTTGCAACCGCCCTTTGCGGCAACCCCTCCACCGACTATGCGGCAAGCACTATTATTCAGCACATGACCGACTATGGTACCGTGCGTTATGAAATGGGTTACGCCAGCGCAATGGCAACCGTGCTATTCATTGTAATGCTTGCAATGAACAGCCTCATTTCCAAAGTGCTTAGCAAGTACACAGCGCTTTAAGGGGGGGAGAAGAATGAAAAAACCTATTAAAAGAAGCATTGGCGGTAACATTGTCATCGCATTCTTCCTCATTTTGTTCGGTGTCTTTTCGGCGCTTCCCTTCGTTTATGCAATTCTTCAGTCTTTAAAACCCCTTGATGAATTGTTTACCTTCCCACCCAGATTTTTCGTTATCAACCCCACGGGAGATAACTACTATCTTTTGTGGATTAGAGTTCTTAACTCCTGGGTGCCCTTCACAAGATATCTTTTCAACAGCTTGTTCACATCGGTTGTTGCAACAGGTCTGCACATCGTGCTCAGTTCCATGGCGGCTTTCCCGCTGTCAAAGAGCAATTTCCCCGGCCGCAAGGCAATTTCAAAAATCATTGTTATGTCCCTTCTTTTTACAGGCGGCGTAACGGCGATTCCCCAATTTGTTATTATGGCCCGCACAGGCTTTATGAACACCTATTGGTCGGTAATTCTTCCTGCAGCCGCGGGCTCAATGGGTCTTTACCTTATGCAGCAGTTTATGTCACAGCTTCCAACCGCTATGATTGAGGCTGCCAAGGTTGACGGCGCCGGAATGTTCAGAATTCTTTGGAAAATCGTTATGCCCTCTGTAAGACCTGCATGGCTAACCCTTATCGTGTTCACCTTCCAGGGCATTTGGAACTCTGCAGGCGGCGCATTTATCACCGAAGAAAATCTGAAACCTCTGCCCGCACTTCTTAACCAGATAACAGCATCTGGTATCTCTCAAATGGGCACGGCTTCTGCGGCTGCCGTAATTCTTATGTTGCCGCCTATTCTGGTATTTTTATTCACACAGTCAAGTGTTATTGAAACAATGGCTACATCTGGTATAAAGGAGTAAGAGAAATGCGTAAGAAAACAGCAAAACTTATTGTGTGCATTGCAATTTCTGCGCTGATATTGTTGGCGACAGCAATTCCTGCCTTTGCTACCGGTGTAACCAGCGCAAACGATGCATACAACTATGACTCCTGGGGCAATGTTACCGATGTTCCCAACGGCTATGAATATTTGCTCAGCATTGGTGACAGCAAAGAAATCACGTTTAATCAGCCCCGTGATATGTATTATAGAAATGATAAGCTTTATATCTTGAACACAGGCGATTCTAACATTGTCGTTCTGGACAGGGATTATAAAATTATCAATAAAATCGTTCCCTTTTCGATTAAGGACGGTAAGAGGGAATATGTAACCTTCAGCGAGTCCAAAGGTATTTTCGTTACCGAGGGTGGCAGAATTTTGATTTGTGACACAGGCAACGCCCGCGTTTTGGTTTGCGAGCCTGACGGTAAAATCATTCACACTCTTTTAAAACCCGAAAGCGAAAACTTCCCCGAGGACCTTATGTATAAACCCGTTAAAACCGTTATGGATGACCTTGGCAACGTTTATGTTTTGTGCGAAGGCTTCTACTACGGCACCATTGTTTACGGTGCTGATGGCTCTGACGGCGGCTTCTTCGGCGCAAACAAAATTGAGGTAACTGCCGAGGTTGTTGCAAGTATGTTCTGGCGCCAGTTTATGACCGACAAACAGCTTGATTACACCGAAAACCTCACACCTATCGCTATTAACTCAATTGATATTGATGATGATAACTTTGTTTATACCTGCACTTCTGACTGCGTTAGCAGACTTAACTTTGTGGGCACCAATATTTTTGAGCCTGAAATGGGTCCCGACCCTATTGACAAGAGCATTTACGGTGACCGTATGGCCGCCTGGGTTTCGGGTATTGAGTATAAAACAAATCTTTCCGATATAGCCATTTCCGAGGACAACTTCGTATTCGTTCTTGACCCTGTTATGGGTAGAGTTTTTGAATATGATAAGGAAAGCAACCTGCTTAACATCGTTGGCTCCATCGGTAACCAAAAGGGCACCTTCAGCGTTCCCGTTGCCATTGAAACCGTTGGCGATGACCTGCTGGTGCTTGACCAGGAAAAAGGAAAGGTTACCGTTTTCAGAACAACCGACTACGGCGCTCTTTTACACGAGGCAACCATTCTCTATCACGAGGGTCTTTTTGCCGAGGCTTATGACAAGTGGGAGACGGTGCTTTCCTACAACTCTAACCTTGAGCTTGCCTACCGTGGTCTCGGTCGCGCAAACCTGCAGGAAGGAAATTATGAGCAGGCAATGTACTACTGTAACCTCGGTCAGGACCGTCTCGGTTACTCAAAGGCTTTCCGCCTTCACCGTTCCGACATTGCAAGAGAGTATTTTGCGCCTGCAGTTATCATAGCAGTTATCCTGATAATTGCTTTGCTTATCCTTAAAAAGTTTTGGCCCAAAATTAAGGCAAAGTATAACATTAAAGATAGAGAAAAGAAGCTTTTCCGACCGGGATATATTATGCTACATCCCCTTGATTTCTACGATAAGCTTTATGCCGATCAATCAAGACATACAGTTATAGCTTCGGTTGTTGTTGTGGTCCTGTTCTTTATGGGTGAGGTAATGAGCAACCTTGCTACGGGCTTTATCTTCAACAGGAACAATATGACCACTTTCAACGCGTTCTTCCTCATTGCTAAAACAGTTGGTCTTATAGCAATCTGGACAGTTAGTGAACTGGTTGTGGGCAGCCTTAAATTCGGTCACGGAAACCTGAGGCGTGTGTTCACAGGTACCTGCGCCGCAGTTATTCCTTACACCATAACACTTTATGCAAATCTTATAATCAGCCAATTCCTCACCTACGAGGAAAACGCTATTATGGGAATTATTACCACCATCGGTCTTATTTACACCTTGTTCTTGCTTTATCAGTCGGTTCGTGTGTGCCAGAGGTACGATGCAGGCGAAGCGCTGGTTGCAATGGTACTTGATATTCTCGTTGCACTTGTAATTATTCTGGTTTTGGTTATCGTATTTATGCTTGTGCGACAAATCGTTATGTTTGGCGCAACAATCGTTAACGAAATCGCGTTCAGATTCAATCAATAAAGGGAGGAAAGAAATTTATGTTTAAAAAGATTTTAGCATTTGTTTTGATTTTCTGCCTTTGCCTTGGTTGTGTCGGCCTTTCGGCAAGCGCGGCTAAATCCGCCGATGAAAGTACACCCACACCTGCCAAAACCATTAAGACCCTTGGAAAAATCCAGGGCGGCGAGGATGTTTTTGAACTCGTAACCGAAAATGATACCTATGCGCTTTATCTCATTTCAAACGGTTCCAGAGCAGGTGAATTCTACCTCGAATCAAAAGTAACCGGCACAAAGTGGTATTCAAATCCTGTAAACCGCGACTTTTCCGAAGAGGGCCTTGCAAAAAATGCCGAGGCAAACTCACAGTTCACCATAGCTGTTTACAACGTTACTTCTAAGGCTAGAAGAACCTACAACAGCTATCAGGGAACCGATAAAAACAAAAATATTACCTTTGCAAAAACCGAAAACGGTTATCTTGCAACCTATACGCTTGTAGGCGGAAATATCGTTATTAAGCTTCACATAGAGATAAACGAAAAAGGTCTTGTTGTAAGCAGTGATTTCTCATCCTCCTCAACAAAGATTGACAAAAACATTTTAACCGATATTTCGCTTCTTCCTTGCTTCGGCGCATCTGCTTACGGCGAAGAGGGTTATATGCTTGTTCCCGATGGCAGCGGTGCCCTTGTTTACAATAACAACGGCAAGAAAAAAGCAAAGGCAGTAAACCTTCAGGTTTACGGTATGGATAAGGCCTTCAGCCCTTATAAAAAGTCCACCTTAACCGCCAACACCGCCCTTCCCGTTCTGGGAATTAAGAACGATAAAACCTCGCTTTTCGCCATTATTGAAGACGGCGCATCCTCTGCTTACGTTAACGCCGCTTCGGCAAATGAGGCAGGAACCTACAACCGGGCCTATTTCTCCTTTAAGCTGGTTGGCTCCGACACGGTTTCACTTGATGCCACCGGCGGTCACTCACAGCTTACAGGTAGTGAGGTTTACGCTTACGAACAGCCCCTCATCACCACAATGCAGGTAGCCTACCTGCCGTTAGAAAAGGGCTCGGGCTATTCCGAAATGGCCAAGTTCTACCGCGAGTATCTGAACATTGAAAAGCAGACTGTGCCCACCACACCCTCGCTTTTCCTTGAGATTTACGGCGGTATTAACAAAGAGGAAAGTTTCTACGGCATTCCTATGACCCGCTTCAAGAAGCTTACAACCGTTGACCAGGCAAAAACCGTTGTAACCGAGTTATCCAATGAGGTTTCGGGTGAACTGGTTGTTTCCTATCTTGAAATGGATTCGGCCCTCGCCTCCGGCAAGGTTCAAAAGAAATTTACAATTAAGGGCGCTCTTGGAAACAAGAAATCTCTTAAAGAGCTTCAAACCCTTGTAAACGGTAACCTTTATCTTGAGCACAACCTGCTTAAGATTTCTAAAAACGGTAACGGCTTCTTCTCTTTTAGAGACAGCGCCGTTAGAATAAGCGGTTCCACAATTTATGATGCAATTTATGATGTTTGCACAGGCGTTAAGGCAAAGAATAAAATTTTCCTTGCCAAACCCGACACACTTGAAAGCATCATTACGAAGTACAATGCGAATATGACAAAGAACGGCTTTAACTCGGCCTATGTTAACCTTGGAACCTACTCTGTTTCCGACTTTAACAAAAAGGTTTATTATAGCCGCGGTGATGCCGTTGAAATTCTCAAAGGCGTTGTAAACGAGGTGGCAAAGGATGACCTGCTTTACGCGCCTAACGACTACGCGTTAAACGTTGGAAAATTCCTTGCCGACCTTCCCACAAACTCTTCGGGCTACGATTTAACCGATGAGGATGTTCCTTTCTATCAGCTGGTTATGTCGGGCGTTAAGGAATATTCAACCGTAAGCATCAACGAGCATTCAAATCTTTATGAGAAGTTCCTTAAGGCAATCGAAAGCGGTTCTTCCATTAAGTTCTCGGTGGTTTACGGCGATGTTACCGTAATTAAGGATACAGATTATGAGTATCTCTTCGGTGCATCCTATTCCGCCAGAAAAGAGCAAATCATTGAGTACCAAAACAAGCTTGAGGATGTTTATTCGGCTCTCGGCTCAAGGGTTATTAAGAATCACGTTATTCTTGATAACGGCGTTCGCCTTGTTACTTTTGACACCGATAAGCAAATTTTAATAAACTTTGGCGAGCTGGATGCCGTGACTCCTTACGGCACGGTTAAGGCTAATGATTATTTGTTAGTAGAGAGAGGTGAAGAATAATGAGTACCCAAAAAGCAACCCGTAACATTGCAAGAAAATCCAAGCTTTTTCACCTTTCCTATGAGGGAAAAAAGGCCCTTTACGGCTACTGCTTTATTTTGCCGTGGATAATCGGTTTCATCATTTTCTTCCTTCGCCCCTTTATTACATCGCTTATCTATTCCTTTAACGATATCACCTTCGTTCAAAACGGAATGGAGCTTACCTGGAACAACTTCCGTGTTTACCAGCAGTTCATTCTTGAAGACCCTGACCTTCTTAAGAACCTTGTGGGCGTGTTTGCCAATCTTCTTTACGAGGTTCCCATTATCGTTATCATCAGTGTTATGATTGCGGTGCTTCTCAATGATAAATATCCCGGCAAAACCTTTTTCCGCGCGGTATTCTTCTTGCCCGTAATCCTTTCGGGTGGCGCGGCTCTTGATATTATTCGAGGCGACCCAATGGCAAGCGTTATGCTTGAGGGCCAAAAAATGGGTTCAATGCTTGAAATCACCAACATTCAAACCATCATTCAGGAGCTTCAGCTTCCAACCGAACTTTCTGAATTCCTCACCAAAACAGCAAACTCAATGTTTAATCTGCTTTGGAAATGCGGCCTTCAGATTCTTATCTTCCTGGCAGCCATCCAGACCATCAGCCCCAGCATTTACGAAGCTTCTAAAATTGAGGGCGCTTCCTCTTGGGATAACTTCTGGAAAATCACAATGCCTATGATTTCTCCTATGATTATCCTCTCGGTTATCTACTCTATTATAGATAGCTTTACGAATGTGTCACAAAACATAATAATCAACCAAATGGTCAGCGATGCTCAGTACCTTAAGTACACGCACGCTTCGGTTCTTGCCGTGCTTTACTTCTCAATGGCGATGGCATTTATCGGAATAGTGTTTGCGGTACTTAACAAGGCGCTGCCTGATACCAGCACAAGGAGGTAAGACACAGAATGTTACTTAAGAAAAAACAAAAAGAACTAATTGCCTCCATTTGCATAAAAATATTCCGTTACATTCTTCTTGCGGGTCTTGCCTTTATTCTGCTCTATCCCATTCTTTATATGATTACAATGTCAATAAGACCCTATGAGCAGGTTAAGGACCCCCTTATCGTTTGGCTTCCCAAGAGTCTGACCTTCCAGACAATTCTTGACGTTGCAAACGAGATGAAGTTCGGCAACGCTCTTAAAAACACGGCTCTTGTGTTTGTTGTCAGCGCTCTTATTGAGGTATTCTCCTGCTCTTTGGCAGGCTATGGCTTCGCCCGTTTTAAGTTCCCTCTTAAAAACGTGTGGTTTATCGGCGTTGTGCTTTCCATTCTGGTTCCCCCTCAAAGTATCATCATTCCTCAGGTTGTTGGAATGCGTTATTTTGACTTTGCCTTCATCGGCAAAATCCCTGAGCTTTTCGGTGGAACAGGTTTTTTTGTCAACTTCCTTGAAACCCCTTGGGCAATGTACATACCTGCCCTTTTCGCCGCAGGTATCCGTTCGGGTCTTTTCGTGTTCATTTACAGGCAGTTTTTCTTAGGTCTCCCTGCCGAGCTTGAAGATGCGGCATACATTGACGGTTGCGGACCCCTTCGCACCTTCCTAACCGTTATGCTTCCCGTTTCGGGCGGCGCAATTATCATAGTTTTGCTTCTTTCCTTTGTTGCTTATTGGAACGACAGCATTTTCACCACTTTCTTCTATGATAAAATGGAAACCCTCAATTCCCAGCTTGCTCAGCTTGAAACCTTTATGACCTATAATACCAACAAGCTGCCCGATGGTGCCGACCTTGCTTATAGGCAGTGCGGCGCAATGCTCGTAATCTTTATTCCTCTCATTGTGTTCATTATCTTCCAGCGCTTCTTCACAGAAAGTATTGAACGCACAGGTATTGTTGGTTAATTTGAGGTTAGACAAAGATAAAATTCAGGAGATGTCTGTAAGCGTCTCCTGTTTTATTTTTCAGGCGCTGTTTCGTAAGTAAAATCCTGCGATTTGCTATCAAAATATTGGAAATTTAAAGGGTTAAAATCGAAAAAGTTGGTCGATTTTGCATATTTCACTAACAAAGAATTGAAAAAACTATAAATTTTTTGTGAAAATCAATAATTTTTCTTTACTTTTTAAATTTCTTTTGGTATTATTATTGTAGAAAATAATGGAGGTATTATCATTATGAAAACTAAGTTAATTCGCTTAGGCGCACTGCTCATTGCAATGCTTATGCTTATGGCTGTTGTCGGCTGTTCAGGCGGCGGTAGCACAACTAACGTAAGCATGTCTTCAGGCGGCGGTGAGGCTGATGGCGACACACCCGACCAAATCAGAATTCAGGAACAAATCAAAACACTTGGTGAAGACATCACTGTTTTGGTTCCGGGCTCCATTGAGTCTCTCGGTTGCCAAATGGAAGGACAGCGTTACAACCAGCTTACCGGCGGTAAGAATGTAACCTATATCTCCTCCAACGGCTATTCCGAAATGCAGCAGAAACTGGTTTCACTGCATATGTCCGATGAGGCACCCGATGTTTATGATTTCACCAACCAGGACTATCCCTCTCTCCTTTATAAAGGCATTCTTTCTCCTCTTGATGACCTTATGGATCTTAATGATGTCATTCTTGATGAAGCGAAGGGCTATATTGAGAGCTTGCGTTGGGATGGCAAGTGCTATCTTATTCCCGACATTGGTTGTGACAGCGACCTTTGGGTTAACAAGCAAATCCTTATTGATGCAGGCATTCCCGAAAGCGAATGGCCTAACAATCAGTACAAGGCAGGCACCTGGACCTGGGATGCTTTCGTTGACATTGTAAAGCGCGTTTCCGACTCTGACAACGGAGTTTACGGCTCAGTTTATGATGTTAACCTTCATTTTGCAATGACTGCATCAGCAGGTGTTGACTTTGTTAAACTCACAGACACAGGCTTTGTTAGTAACGCAAAGGACGAAAATGTAACACGCGCAATGACAGTTTATAAGGAAATCTATACCAATCCTAACTACGTTCCCATTAAATCAGGCGAAGAGACACTTGACCTGTTTAAGCGCGGCAAGGTTTGTATGTGGTACGCTTGGCGTGGTCAAACCGAAGATGATATCCTTGGCGAGCAGTTGGCAAACGGTGACATATTCCTCACCGCATTCCCCCGCGACCCCAAGCTTGACACTCACTACAAAATGGGTGAAATCCGTGGCAAAGCTATCCCGCTTAACGCAAAGAATAAAAACGGCGCAGTTGCATATATTCTTGCTCGTTTTGCTTCTGATTACTATCAGGACCAGATTGATGCCATTGACAAGGAAAATTACAACTGGAATGATGAAATCTTTACCTACTTTGAAGAAGACTTCTTAAAGCGCCCTGCAGTTATTTGCTTCTCTCTTGGTTTCAAAGAGCTTCAGGATACTATCGGTAAGGCTTGCTTCGACACTATTTATGATGAAGATTGGTCTACAATCGCCAACACCTTCGACCCCGAAGCACAGCATATTATCGATACCCAGCAGTAATTCTGCCCATCTGAAAAATATTATAAGGAAAACGGCTAGTGTGGCGGGATTTTTCCCGTCGCACTAACTGTGACTTTTTTAATATATAATATTTATAAATATTAAACGAGGTGGAAAAATGAAAACAATTTCCAAAAAAATTCTCAGTGTCTTGATGGCAGTGCTGGTGTTGCTCGGCGGTGTTTGGGTTTCATTTGAAATCAAACCCGCAGCTGATGATACCGAAAAGCAGTTTATCTACGCTACCGACACTGATGCAACCGGAGCAACCTCCACAAGCAATACGGAAACCGGTTCAATTGATGGCGTTACCGGCTTTAGAGGTGAGTACGGCCATTTGGTAGCCGGTGACGGTGCAAACATAAAAACACTGGCCGGTACACTTGAGCGTCCTTACGTTATTTATGACGTAATCCCCGGCTCTAACTTCAGCTTTGATTACGCTATGCGTGCAACCGCAAAGGCTGCATCTGAAGCCACCGCAGCCCTTAACATTAAGGCTGGCTTTGGTAGTGAAGCCCTAAAAGAATTCGAATTCTTTGTTTACGGCAGAAAAGATGAAAGCAGCGAATGGACACTTATCGGCAAAACCGATTCCAGCGCATTAAGCTTTGCTGATGGCGCTGACACTACAAGCTACGACACTCTTGGTTATGGCGAGAACAGCATCACTGTTCCTGCAAACGTTAACCAGATTAAGGTTGAATTGCCTCAAACCGGCGCATTCACCACAGCAACTCCCAAAAGCTATGATTACACCAGTTCTTTCTATGCCACCCCCGGCAATTGGAGTGGTAATACCGTAGGTGCTTGGAACTATTC
>JAZPYE010000010.1:0-1631 GCA_045544035.1 Acutalibacteraceae bacterium
AAGGAGAAAGATATATGAAAGCAACTGGGGAGCGATGGGAGCGCCGCCTGTGGCGGAGTCAAGCGACCTGAGCGAGTGGCCGCGGTCTGTGTGCAACGCAGGCGCACCGTCGCCAAGGCGCACACAGGGCACCGCAACAGGAATTGTCAGAAGAGTGGAGGAATGTGTTATAATAGGACAAAAAGTCGAAAAAATCGCATGAATACTAGGATTTTCGTGTCTTTTTCAACTCAATTTGCACAAAAAGCATATACATAACAAAAGCGGAGTGGTTTTCCCACTCCGCTATGCTTAATGAAAATAATCGGTAATATCAAAATAAATGTTGAAATCTGCATTTTCAGCAAGAAGATCTTCACTTGCATAGATTTCGCTGATGCGTGTTGTTTTAAGTTCAAAGTTTCCGATAAATTCTTGCACGCAACAATAAACGCTCTCATCATTGGGAAAGCCATAAACAATAATTCTGCCGACATGATTTTCGTCTGTATAAATTCGCTTTGCGTTTCCTGAGGGAAGAGACTGTGATGCTATATATGCACTCTTTAATCGGAATTTCAAGTATTCAATAGGAAGCAAATACTTGCCGCACTGTTTAGCAAAATAGAAGGTCAATACTACTGTTGCGAGTTCTAGAACTCCCATTGTGGCAAAGAGTATCCAATCCAGTTTGCTAAAGTCATACATATCCCTACCACCAGTAAGAGCGGCAGCAATGAAGATGTTTACAAACATCATAGCAATACCGCCAAGAACCCAAAACAGTTTCTTTTTTCGTGCAGTCTGTTCGATCTCTAGTTTCTTGTGCAGTGGGCCAGGGTTTTCTGTTTCTAAAGCAAAGGTTTGACGGCGAATTTCTGTTGCCAATGGCCATGGATTTTCAATGCCCATAATTACATGGCGTTTTCCATTTTTTAGTAAAATCGATAAAGTGTTAATTTGTGGCAATGCAAATGCGACATCAGAAATATCACAGTCAATTTTTCCAAACCAGTGATATTTTCCTATTATGCGACCATCCTCTATGGAGAGGTAAGCTTTATAATTAAAAAACATAAAAATTGTGCTAAGAGTAAAAATGATTATCCCTATTATTACACCTGTTAGAATTCCACCGATAGTTGTTGTTTGGTCCTTGTATGATATAAAGATGAACAAACCAATAAAAAACAATCCACCAAGCTGGCAAAAATAATTCCAAAAGGATCTTTTCTTAAATATAGCCACAACATCACCGCCTTTTTATTTATCATAGCACGGCAAAATCAAAAAGTAAATCCAGCGGTATAATCTCCTGCCTTTTACAGTTACTAACAGCGTAATTTGTAAAATGATTGTAGGCACCAAAGCCTCCCTTGTGCAAAGGGAGGTGGCTGCGCGCAAGCGCAGACGGAGGGATTGTAATGCATCGACAAAAGACAATCCCCCAGTCAGAAATCAAAGATTTCTGCCAGCCCCCTTTACACAAGGGGGCCTTATCAGCCGCAGAAAAGGAGAAAGATATATGAAAGCAACTGGGGAGCGATGGGAGCGCCGCCTGTGGCGGAGTCAAGCGACCTGAGCGAGTGGCCGCGGTCTGTGTGCAACGCAGGCGCACCGTCGCCAAGGCGCACACAGGGCACCGCAACAGG
>JAZPYE010000011.1:0-93262 GCA_045544035.1 Acutalibacteraceae bacterium
TCATATCGGTAAGGAGCACCAATACGTCTTTATTCTGAAGTGCAAATTGCTCTGCTACCGCCAATACCATATCGGGAATCATCATACATTCAACGGTAGGATCGGAAGCAGTATGAATAAACATAACGGTTTTGCTGAGAGCTCCGCCCTTGGAAAGCGCATCCTTAAAATATAGAAAATCATCATATTTAAGACCCATACCGCCAAGAACGATTACGTCGGCTTCTGCCTGCATTGCAATTCGTGCAAGAAGTTGGTTGTACGGCTCACCCGAAATAGAGAAAATGGGCAACTTTTGAGAAACAACCAAGGTGTTGAACATATCAATCATAGGAATGTTGGTTCTCATCATTCGGTTGGCAAGAATACGTTTAGTGGGATTAACGGAAGGGCCGCCGATGGATTTCATATTTTCTTTAAGTGCAGGACCTTTATCTCTCGGCTCACCAGAGCCATTGAATATACGACCTAATAAATCTTCACTGAAAGACACTTGCATTTCGTGACCGAGAAAGCGCACTTCATCTCCTGTAGAAACGCCCTGACCACCGGCAAAAACCTGCAGAGAAACAATATCTCCCTCAATTTTATTAACCTGAGCCAAGGACTTACCGAAACGTGTGTTGATCTGTGCCAATTCCTTATACTTAACATCATTTGCTCGGACAGTGATAACATTACCGGTAATGGATTCTATTCGATTATATACTTTATTCACTCTCATTGACCGTCCTTTAATAATTTTTCGGCAGGTGCGGCTAATTTGCCGTCACCCTTACGATACAATTCATCGATCTCAGATTCTGCTTTTTTAAACGATTCGCTTTCAAACTCGGTGTAATTCCAGTCGATGAATTTCTGGCGCATACGGTTAAAGAAGCCTCGCGCATCATCTTTATTTTGAAGAGCATAATTACTACCTAAAATATGCACGAGTTTATCGGTAACATAGCGTTGACGCTGTTTTCCGCAGTTTGCCTCAACCAAATCAAAGGAGTTCTGCTGCAGATAAACAGCATCGAGCATTTCAGATTTTAAATAGGTAATGTAATCAGAAAGAGTAGTACCTTCTTCACCGACAACCTTCATCATTGAGCCGATCTCGTCACCGTGATGAAGAATGTCTTTACAAAATTCCAATTTTTCGCCGTCAATAACGCTGTTATATTTTGACCAAGAGATAAGCGGATCAATGGCAGGATATTTTCTTGCATCCGAACGTTCACGGGAAAGACCGTGGAATGCACCTACAACCTTTAAAGTCGCCTGTGTTACGGGTTCCTCAAAGTTGCCGCCTGCAGGGGATACAGTGCCGCCAATGGTAACGGAACCGGTACTGCCATCGGGGAGACGAACACAACCTGCTCTTTCGTAAAATGCCGCAATATAGGATTCCAAGTATGCAGGGAAAGCCTCTTCACCGGGGATTTCTTCAAGTCTGCCCGACATTTCACGCATCGCCTGTGCCCAGCGAGATGTTGAGTCTGCCAACATAAGAACATCAAGTCCCATTTGGCGATAGTACTCAGCAAGTGTTACCGCAGTATAAACCGAAGCTTCACGGGAGGCAACGGGCATAGAGGAAGTATTACATATAATAATGGTTCGTTCCATAAGTGAACGACCAGTTTTAGGGTCGGTCAGTTCGGGGAACTCAGTCAGTGTTTCAACAACTTCACCTGCACGTTCTCCGCAGGCGGCGATAATAACGATATCTACATCCGCATATTTTGATGTGGTATGCTGTAGTACCGTTTTACCTGCGCCGAACGGTCCGGGAGTGCAATAGGTTCCACCTTTTGCTACAGGGAAGAAAGAGTCGATAAGTCGCACCTTGGTTTCCATTGTTTCGGCAGGTGCCAATCTCTCACTATAACATTTTACCGCACGTTTAACAGGCCACTTAAACGACATAGATACGGGTATTTCACGACCACGTTCATCGGTTAAAACTGCAATCGTTTCCTTAACGGTATATTCGCCCTTTTCGGCAATGGATTTTACCGTATAGTTTCCAAGAAGATAAAAGGGAACAAAAATTTTATGTGTAAACGGGCCTTCGGGCACGGTTCCGATGTATTCGCCCGCACGAACAATGTTGCCGACTTGTGCAGTCGGTGTAAACTCCCATTTCTTTTCAGTGTTAAGTCCGTCTGCGTAAATCCCTCTTTCCAAAAACCAGCCTGCCTGCTGAGCTAAAACAGGAAGTGGATTTTGCAGTCCGTCATATATCTGACCGAGCAATCCGGGGCCAAGATCTGCTGAGAGCATATCTCCCGTAAATTCAACCGTATCCCCACACTGAATACCATCGGTCATTTCATAAACCTGTACTTGAGCAATGTTGCCTTTTATACGGATAACCTCGCTTTTAAGGGCGGTATCACCCACAAAAACATAGCATATTTCGTTCATAGAAACGTTGCCGTCAAACTCTACCGACACCAAGTTTCCGTTTATGCTTACTACCTTTCCTTTATTTTCGGTCATTGTTTTGCCTCCAACCTATCTCCATTTAAAAAGGAGTCGTATATATTTTTGTATGCTTTTTCTCCGCTCTTTGTATCAAACTGCCTTATGCGAAGAAGCAATTTTAATTTTAGTCCGTAATAGAAAATATAATCCTCAGAAAAACTATCCATAGGTCTTAACGTTTCTAAGATTTCCAAGCGGTAACTGTTTAGATATTTTTCTGCTTCCATTGGATTTTCGATTTCTATTGCTGCACTCGCTGCCTTGATATACTCCACTGGAAAAATTCTATTCTCTGTATCAAATGGCTTCTTCATTTTCTCTGCCCGAACTTTGCCAAGAGCGAACCGAAGGTTTCGCTCGCTTTCGTTCCAGGCATCAATCAATGCAGAGCCGGAGTCCTCGCTGTTTTTGGGAGGTGATAGGGTAAGCTTACTCAGCATTTCCTGCGCCCTTTTTCCTAAAAAACGGTTGCAAAGCTCTGCAAATCGTTCTTCGGTAATCGGAAGGGGAGTATTTTCACTTATCCCATCCAAAGACGGCAACTGCGATATTAAATAATATTCAGCCATAGTTATTACTTCGCCTCTTTCAAAAGCTCGGTAACCTTAGGGCTAAGATAATTTGAAAGCATATCCACAACTGCCTCTGTCGAATAATCGTAATATGCGCTGCCGTCATTGACAGCGATGCGGAATCCACCGTCAAAATTATCATTCGCCTTCAAAGTGATACCCTTTAACATTTTTTCTTTAAGTGCTGCCAGTAAGGTTTCTTCCAACTTATTAAGGTCTTGAGTATTCAAAATCACTGCGATATCTTCTGCATCCGGCTTGTTTGCCCAATTTTCAACAATGCTGATAACCAGCTCTTTGAATGCATCCGATGAATATACAGCAGTAACATTTTCGCTAACGATAGCATTAAGCTCTCTTGTTACACTTTCTCTGAAAGAAATAAGCAGATTGCGACCCGCCTGACGAATAGCATCCTCGCTTGATTTCGTCATTCGCTCGTTTTCAGTTCTTGCAAGGCTCAAGATTTTATCTGCCTGTGCCTGTGCATCGGCAATAATCTTTTCGGCATCCGACTTTGCCGCTTCAACGATAGCCTTAGCTTCTGCTTCAGCGGTTTCAACACCATCCTTCTTAATCTGTTCAATAAGCTCCTGAAGTTGAACTTCCATAATTCTATCTCCTTTTATATTTAGTCAATTTTGCTGCAAAAAAACAAGATGGATCCAGCTTCCTCTGCAGACAGCTGGATCCATTAAATGTTATTATAATTATTTGATTCTAAATTATATCACACTTTTCTTATTTCGTCAAGGTTTTTAATAATAATTATTATTTTATATTATTTTATATTATTTTACTTTTATGCGATTTCATAATTTCTATTCTGTAGTATTATTTGCTCGCCCTCAATTTTCATTTTGTCTGCTGCAATTAGTGCGTGCTTCACTAGTAGCATATCGACCCAAGTCCGCTCATCTTACTCCGCAGGCCGACCGTCCTTTAGATACTCTGCTATCGCAGCACTCATCACACTGTACTTTGTACCGTTGTAAACTTCTTCAACAGTTATCTGTGCCATATCAGCACCTCCTTTGCGTTGCTTGTGATTTCCTTGTTGCATTGTGTATTTTTAGAAATGCGCTGTTCCTTTTTCTCTGTTTCTGCTGTAAATCCAATTTTAAAACTCATTTTTTATCCTCCTTAAAATTCTTTGTCTGTATCGTCTTCGCTGTTTTCTTCTTCCTCTAAATCGAGCAAGTTCATAAATGCAGTAAATTCAGATGCTTGCTCAAGTGTGTCCAATCTTCCATCGCCGTTAAGGTCAAACAAATCTCCAAACAGTCCCATAAAAATTCTCCTTTTCTTCCTGTTGTGATTTTATTGTAATACACCTACTGTACTATAAAACGGACTTTGATGGTCGAAATTTATGCTTTTTACAAGATTTTTTGAAAATTTTCTTATTCTTTGTTTACTGCGTATCAAATTTTGATATGGTCACCTCCAAATGAGCGGATATATTTGCGTGTTTGTATATCGGTAAGGAAAATGGAAAAAGTAAGTAATAGAAAATTAACGGAGGTAAATTTATGTTTAAACACGAAAAAATGCTTTTTCATCCTGTAGCGGTGGAGAAACCTAATCCGCAGTATGCCGCGCTTTTACAAGAACAACTTGGCGGTGGCAACGGTGAGCTTAAGGCGGCTATGCAGTATATGTCGCAAAGTTTTAGAATCAAAGACCCTGAAATCAAGGATTTATTCCTTGACATTGCGGCTGAGGAGCTCGGTCATATGGAAATGGTAGCGCAGACCATCAATCTCTTAAACGGTCACGATGTTGATGCAGACAAGGTGCCTTGTGGTGAGATTCAGTCCCACGTAATTCTCGGTCTTAACCCCGGTCTTATCAATGCATCGGGTTACTCTTGGACGGGCGATTATGTAACGGTTACGGGTGATTTGTGTGCAGACCTACTCAGCAATATCGCATCCGAACAGCGTGCAAAGGTGGTTTATGAATACCTTTACCGTCAGATTGATGACAAAAAGGTGCGTGAGACCATCGACTTCCTTTTAAATCGTGAGGAAGCGCACAATCAAATGTTCCGCAATGCCTTTAACAAGGTTCAAAACTCAGGCTCTAACCGTGATTTTGGCACAACAAAGGCTGCTAAAATGTATTTTTCAATGTCAGACCCTGGTCCTAACGCTTTTGCAACAAACGATACAAAGCCTGTTTCTTTCGATAGATAGTAATAAACCTCTCTGCTGAAGTTCGGCAGAGAGGTTTACTCTAATATACTGTAACACACATAGTGTAAGTATTAGGTTTATTGTGTATCGAATTTTAGTGTTTTATGATTAATATGTTTTTATCGTTTTAGTATTACGAATACTTAATGCATCATCCAAACTTGTAGTTGAAAATTCTAATGGTCCTAATCCTAAATGTTCATTTAAAACAAGAGTTTCTGGAGCATTTTTATATTTAAAGTGCAAATACCATGTCACCTTATAGCCATCATCGTTTATGTTAAGTGTTATTTTATCATTTAGATGTCCAGATGAGATTTTATACTTGTCACATATTGGGTTGTCATTACCTTCTGAAAAATTGTAAGCATAACCTTCATCTAAATCTATTATCCAATAAACATCGTAACCGGTATTTTTCTTCTTATATGAGAATACTCCAGTATTACCTTTCTTGGCGGTTTCATAATCATTTGTAGAATAAAATTGTTTTCTTGGCTTTTCAGGTTCTTTGGTGTCCTCTAAATCTTCTTCAGTTGTATCTTCGGGTTTAGAATCTTCGGTATCATCACTTTTGGGAAATGTATGATATTTTATAACAACTTCAGTATCAAAATTGAACGAGGTATAATCGTCAAAAGTTTCTTCACCATCAATTGTTATTGATTCGATTTCACCATCTTTGGTTAACCAACCAAAAATCAAATCTTCAATTGGTGATTCTTTAATGTTAGTGAATCCTTCTTTTTCAAATCGTTTTTTTACACTTTCAAACAACTCTTCTTCGGGTCTTTCATCTGATGGGAAAGGAGCATATACAGTTTTAATGTTATGGTAATAAATTATTACTTCAACATTCGACATGTAAACAGCACCGTTTTCATATGTTTCATCGCCGTCAATAGTTACTCTTTCCACAGTATCATCTTTATCTTCTTCTGCAGATGTCAAGCCGTCAACAGCCTCAGTTGTGATATTAGTAAAACCATCTTCTTCGAGTTGTTCCCAAACATCGAAATAGTCTTTTCCAATAAATTTAATATTAGTCAATTTCACTTCTTTTGGAGGAGCTTCTTTATTTTCATTATTGCCACACCCCACAAGAGTAGCAACACAAAAGATGAATATTAATATAAATGTGATAATTCTTTTCATTTAGCATTCCCCCGAAAAAGTATTGCTACATTAAACAATCCTTTTATCTTATAGTATTTTTATCATAACATAAATGATCAAGAAAATAAAGTCCTTTATTTAATACAAAAATAATATCTATCGCATTTTAAGTTTTTGTCCCAAATCACCAAATCACCACATAACTGCACCGCCGTTGAGGAGGCCGGCGTGTCTGGAGTTGAACATCAGATTGCAAGAGAGAGTGATTAAGAACGCGAGCGTAAAAAAGCAGAAACCGCTGAAGTTTTTACGCTTTCAGCGGTTGTTTGGTTATAAATCAATATATATTTTATATTCATCATCAATAAGCACATAGTTTACATTATGCTTTTTGCACAGCATTAAAACCTGTGAGTTATCTTGCAATAAGCCATCAATCGAACAGTCATCATCAATGCGTTTTTCAATAACTGTGGCGAATTTCTTAATATCATCAAAGTGGTTTCTTATATAATTCTCGCTCATCACAAGGCAATAATATTTTATATGGTCGAGATATTCCTTATCGAAATCATCTTGCCAAGTGAACGGAATATAGCAACCCTCAACAATAAGATTTTGCTTGTTTTCTATGGCAGTTTTAATCATTTCGCGAACTATCGGCCATAGATATTCTGTCAAGGCACTGTCATCACTCAAAGGTGTAAGCTCAGTGTTGCCGCTACGAATTAAACCCATTTTAAGATGGTCTATTGATAGATATGGGCATTTATATTTTTCGAGTAGTTTTTGAGCAAGGGCAGTCTTGCCAGTGTGCGAAGCACCTGTAATTAAAATAATCATTGCTTTCATCCTTACAAATGGGTTTTATTTTACTGTTACCAAATAAACGGTATCAAGCGGTACTTGACTTTTTGTTTGTATTCACGGTAACCGTCGAGTTCTTTTTCGAGGAATTTTTCCTCATCTTTAATTCTTTTTGCTATGATAAAAGGATATGCGAGGAAAATTAGAAACGAATACATGGAGCCTAGTACCAAAGGCATTGATAAAAACAAAAGCAAGGTTACGCTATACATTGGGTGTCTAACAATTCCATAAAGTCCTGTATCTATTACCTTTTGGTTTTCCCGCACTTCTATAGTACGGCTTAAATATGTATTTTCTCTAAGCACCTCGGCATAGAGAATGTATGCCACCAACAATACCACCGCCGCACCAATAGAGACACCTTTTGGCAAGGTATATAGGTTAAATCGGAATCCAAGTCCAGCAACAACAAACCCAAGCAAAAACATAAGACCGCTTAATTTCACAACAAGACTTTGTTCTTGTCTTTTTTCTTTTGCGTTTAGTCTGCTTTTTAATAGGTCGGGATTTTTGAGCATCATTACAATTCCTGCAAAGAACATTGGGATAAATAAAATTCCCATAAGTAGCCAACCGTTAAAAAATTCTAAAGTTCCTGCGGGTAAAAATATAAGAAGACCTACTAAAGCCACACCTAATATAAATTTTGTTATTGCTGAGATAAAAAGTTTTAAGGTCATCGTGATTCTCCCAAAAAATAGATTCTATTTACTGCAATAAGTCTTAATTGCTTCACTTACAAACTTTGTGGTTCCGCTTCCCTGCTTATCAATGTTTTCTTTAAAGCGTTCATCGGCAACATACATTTGGCCAAGACCGGCTAAAATTTCACTGGTGCAGGTATAGAAATTTTTTGTTATGAAAAGCTGGAGTTCTTTTACAAGCTCTTGTGCGTTTAACGATTCGGCGGTGTAACCGTTTTTCATACACTGGGCAAATTTTTCAAAGATAGCGTTTAGTCCTTCGGTTGCTTTTTGCCAATTTTCACTTGTGTAATTAGCGGTCTTATTAGCATACTCAGCGTAAGCCTCGGTTTTTCCAAAACGCTCTTTAACCTCAAAATCATAATTTTTCATTACTTTTTATTTTTCTCTTTCGCACGCTTATCGTTAATGATTTGCATATGTTCCTGCGTGATAAGCTCAACTCCGTTCTCCTTCGCCCAATCAACACAGCCCTTAAGAACAAGAGGCAAGAAAACTCTGGGAACGGCAAGAACTGTTTTAAGTGCATCATCGGTGAATTTTACCTTGTCATCCGCACGGTCGGCGGCATAGCGCACCGATTCAAGAGAAGCCTGGCGCATTTGTAAAAGCTCAGCGCGCATTTTTGTTTTTCTATGGAACCAAAAGTTTTTGCTGTCACGATAACCATAATCAACGGGAAGGGCCGGAAAATCTTTTGAGCGAACACCGTTAATGATAGCATCACGGTATTTCTTCTTCATTAAAATTTTATCAACGCGCAAAATAAAATGTGCGCCAAACTTGCTTGTGATGCCGTTAAAATCGTGATAGGGTGCCTCATAGCCGTTAAGCTCACCGGGTAAATCCTTATCGGCACCATCAAGTTCTCTCATCCAGGTGCATTCAATCGCTTCAATGGCATCGGTTAAAACCATTGGCCTTACCTCGCCCGTTTCCTCTTCCAAAAGGCTTTTTTCAAGTTTAAATTTGCACTTGGGCATTTTTTCACTAGGTTTATCCCCAGGCCAGGAGAGTTTGACAGCCTCTTTAAAGGTTGAGGGCTTATCATCGATAAAGTTAAGGGTACATTTTCCGTTACGTAAAATATTTTGCGCCGTGTTTGATGAATTTCGGCAACAAAGCAGCATGGCGTAATAATCCTTGCCTGCAACATAATATGGCTGAACAAGTGAGTACGGACCAAGATTCGTTGTTCCATCCTCACAAAGTGTGCTGATAATTACAGTGGGCATAGGAAAGAACAACGATGTCTGATAGAAATTGTCTACAATTCTTAAATTTTCAAAGCTACTCATAGTACACCTCGTTAAGTTTATTAAAATTATTATATCGTACTTTTATATTTTTCTCAATGGTGATAAGGGATTTTTAAAGCGAGAAATTTTCCTTTTTTAACACCATAACGTGTCCTGTTCTATTTTCGTTTAATAAAGGAACTCCTACATTTTCGGTAGTATGATGATAAATAAAGCCCAGTTTTTCTTGCACTCTGCGTGATTTCAGATTGCCATCATAATAACCGCACCAAACCGTTTGCATATTTAAATTCTCAAAAGCGTGATGTAAGATTTCTCTGCAGGCTTCGGGAATAAGTCCTTGTCCCCAAAAAGGTTTACCAATCCAGTAGCCAAGCTCGCATTCATCTTCCCTATCGGTTAAATCCGTAGCAGAGCCCATTTTAAGTCCAACAGAGCCGATTGGCTTGTTATTTCCCTTAAGACACACCGCATAGGTTTCGGGGGCAGCTAAGACATTTTTAATAATTTCTCTGCTGTTCTGAACACTTGTATGAGCAGGCCAGCCTGCAGGATAACCTATATCGGGGTCTTTCGCATATTCAAATAAATCTTTAGCATCTTCTTCTCTCCAAGGGCGAAGGATAAGGCGCTGTGTTTCGAAAGTCATTTAATTTTCTCCTACTAAAACAGCCCAAGGCTTAATACCTTGGACTGTTTTAAATTTTAACCAATATAATTGCAGGCAGCAAGGGCTGCAACAGCGCCATCGGCCGCAGCAGTAGCAACCTGGCGGATAGCCTTTGAGCGGCAGTCACCCGCAACAAAAACACCCTTTGCGGAAGTTACACAGGTTTCATCGGCCTCGGCATAACCAAACTGATTAAGTTTAATTATGTCGGCAAATGCCTCGTTTTGCGGAATTAAGCCGATAGCAACAAACATTCCATCAATTTTAAGGGTTGATTTTTCGCTGTCGGCCACGCGGCAGAGATTAATGGCAGTAAGCTCATCATCGCCTACTAAACCATCAACCACTGTGCCTAAGATAATTTCAACATTGCTTTTGGTTTTAAGCTGCTCTACAAGTTTTTGTTCGCCTGTAAAATAGTCAAGATTTTGAACAACATAAACCTTTTTTGAGGTTTCGGCAAGAAGCAATGCCTCTTGTAATGCTGAGTTACCGCCGCCAATAACAGCAACCGTTTTGCCTTCATAAAAAGCACCATCGCAAACAGCGCAGAAGGAAATTCCGTTTCCGACCATCTGCTCTTCCCTTTCAAGGCCCAGCATACGGTGCTTTGCTCCTGTAGCGATAATCAGAGCCTTGCACTGGAACTCGCCGCTATCGGTTACAACGGTTTTAATTTCGCCATCTTTAATAGACAGCACCTCGGCGCATTCAACCTCAGCCTCTAAACCTAAAGCCTGCTCAACAAGCTTTTCGGCAAACTCATTGCCGGTGATTTGAGCAAAACCGGGAATGTTTTCAACCTTGGGCGAAAAGGTTATTTGACCGCCAAATGTGGATTTTTCAATAACAAGAACAGTCTTGTTTGCCCTACGGGCATATACAGCGGCGGTCAGCCCCGCAGGGCCGCCGCCAATAATAATTATATCATACATTTTTTGTTTTCCTTATGCCTGAAGAAACTTCTTAATGTCGGAAACGCCGATGTATTTTGTAGCTTCACCGTTCTTGATAACTACAAGAGTAGGCGCCTGCTTAATGCCGAGAGCAGTTGTAAGCTCTGCATTCTCATTGGCAAGAAGTTTTTCATATGCCACTCCCTCTTTGTCAAGAAGTGAGTAAGCGATTTTGCAGTTGGGGCATGTTGCGGTGGTGAAAAGATAAATACCATCTTTAACAGCCTCGCAGCAATCGCAAGCTGGTGCCTCCTCAACCTTTTCGGCTTTGGGTTCCTTGTTAAGTTTGGAGTTTCCAATATCATAAACCTTACGGTCCTTATATTCCTGAGACTTACCATCATTCCAGTTTTGAACAGGACGATAGTAGCCGGTAATACGGCTGTAAACCTCGGTTGCGGTGCCACAATCGGGACAGGTGTATTCCTCACCGGAAATATAACCGTGGTTCTTACAAACGGAATATGTGGGAGACATGGTGTAGTAAGGAAGCTTGTAGTTTTCGGCAATCTTTCTTACAAGGTCAGCCGCAGCCTTCCAGTCAGGCAGTTTTTCGCCAAGGAAAGCGTGGAAAACAGTACCAGAGGTGTAAAGGGTCTGAAGCTCATCCTGAATGTCAAGAGCAGTGAAAATATCCTCGGTGTAACCAACAGGAAGGTGTGAGCTGTTGGTGTAGTAAGGAGTATCATCGCAGGATTTTGCTGCGGTAATAATGTCAGGATAATGCTTAAGGTCGTGCTTTGCAAGACGGAAAGCAGTAGACTCAGCAGGTGTTGCCTCAAGGTTATAAAGGTCGCCGTACTCAACCTGGTAGTCAGAGAGTCTGTCACGCATGTGGTTGAGAACGTTCTTGGTGAACTCCTGAGCGCGCTCATTTGTAAGGTCTGCACGAATCCATTTTGCATTAAGGCAGGCTTCGTTCATACCAACAAGACCGATGGTTGAGAAATGATTATCAAAGGAGCCTAAATAACGCTTGGTGTAGGGATAAAGACCTGCATCAAGAAGCTTTGTGATAACGGTACGCTTAACTCTGAGTGAACGAGCGGCAATGTCCATCATATGGTCAAGACGGGCATAGAAATCGGTCTCGTTTTCAGCAAGATAAGCGATTCTGGGAATGTTAATGGTAACAACACCGATAGAACCGGTGGACTCACCGCTACCGAAGAAGCCGCCGGACTTTTTGCGAAGCTCACGAAGGTCAAGACGAAGTCTGCAGCACATTGAACGTACATCGGAGGGCTCCATATCGGAGTTGATATAGTTAGAAAAATAAGGTGTACCGTATTTAGCGGTCATCTCAAATAAAAGTCTGTTATTCTCGGTATCAGACCAGTCGAAGTTGCTGGTGATAGAATAGGTAGGAATGGGATACTGGAAGCCGCGACCGTTAGCATCGCCTTCAATCATAATTTCAATAAAGGCTTTGTTAACCATATCCATTTCTTTTTGACAGTCTTTATATTTAAAGTCCATTTCCTTGCCGCCAACAATACAGTTAAGCTCGGCAAGGTCACTCGGTACTACCCAGTCAAGAGTAATATTGGAGAATGGTGCCTGTGTGCCCCAACGAGAAGGTGTGTTAACACCGTAAACGAAGGACTGGATGCACTGCTTAACCTCTTTTTGGGTGAGGTTATCAACCTTAACAAAAGGTGCAAGATAGGTATCAAAAGATGAGAAAGCCTGAGCGCCTGCCCATTCGTTTTGCATAATACCAAGGAAGTTTACCATCTGGTTGCAAAGGGTGGAAAGATGGCTTGCAGGAGCAGAGGTAATCTTACCGGGAACACCGCCGAGGCCTTCCTGAATAAGCTGCTTTAAGGACCAACCTGCACAGTAACCTGTGAGCATAGAAAGGTCGTGAAGATGAATGTCGGCATTTCTGTGAGCATTGCCGATTTCATCATCATAAATTTCAGAAAGCCAATAGTTAGCGGTAACAGCGCCTGAGTTTGAAAGGATAAGACCACCGACAGAATAGGTAACGGTGGAGTTTTCCTTAACGCGCCAGTCGTTAATGTTAAGATAGTTATCAACGATGGTCTTATAGTCAACCATTGTTGCATTAAGATTACGGATTTTTTCTCTTTGACGTCTGTAAATAATGTAAGCCTTGGCAACTTCGCTGTAGCCTGCTTTAATAAGAACAGATTCAACACTGTCCTGAATATGTTCAACAGAGATTTTCTGGTCCTCAACCTTTGGTGCAAATTCTGCAGTTACTTTAAGTGCCAAGAAATCAACAACATCACTGTGGAATTCAATTTGGCATGCTTCGAAAGCCTGTGTAATAGCGGTGCTGATTTTGCTTAAATCAAAATCAACAAGTTTTCCGTCACGTTTAATAACCTTATACATGACTTTTTCCTCCCTCATTTTTCTTTGTTTTTTTACCTTTATTTATGGCGTCGAAGCAATTGTAACATACATATATGGGTTTGTCAATAGTAAAAAATACTAGATATTGTGTTTTTTAAATGCCGCGAACCTCAACATTTTTTAGATGTTTCTGAGCTGTTTTCCGCATTTCTTCTAGTGTTTCGCGGCTTACAGCGTGCAAATTCTCACCGATTAAGCTACCCGAATCAACAAAATTTTGCAAAAAATATTTTTTGGCACCCTTGATTCTTTTGGCAATGTCCTCTATATCTTGTATGGTGTGGTATTCTGCCACAATCGTTGTGCGGAACTCAAAATCAACCGAACTGCCAATTAGGAAATCAATGCTTTCTTCAATTTTTTCGGTGGAAAAGTTTTTTATATCAACCGTTTCACCGTAACGAGAAAGCGAATTTTTTATATCCATCGCTACATAATCAACGAGTCCTTCACCTACAAGCTCTTTAAGCCTTTCGGGGAAGCTACCGTTGGTGTCAAGTTTAACAAGAAAACCCAGTTCTTTGACTTTCCGAATAAAATCGGGCAGCTCTTTTTGGATTAAGGGCTCACCGCCCGTAAAACAAACGCCGTCAAGAATTCCCTTTCTTTTTTTAAGATAGGAAAGAATCTCTTCACCCGAAAACTCATCGCCGCACTCCTCCCCTGTCACAAGCAAAGCATTATGACAATAAGGACAGCGAAAATTACAGCCCTTTGAAAAAAGTGTGCAGGCCACATGGCCAGGGAAATCAAGCAAAGTAAGCTTTTGGAAACCCGAAAAATTCATAAAAAACTCCTTTGAAAATATTACACAATCATTATATCATTTAAAAACACAAAGTTCAATGAGCATTTAAAACAAAACCACTTACTGAAATAAAACAGTAAATGGTTTTGTTTTCTAATTTCTTTTCATTTGTCTCAAAAACAGCAATACCGATAATATAATAAATGCGGCCGCGTATCCCAACACCCACCAAAGATGCTCGAGGATTTTTGAAAACCTTCCCGAAAGCACCGCTCTTTCCAGTTCTACCGAATGAACAAAAGGAAGCATATAAGCAATTTTCTTAAAAACGCCGCCCACAAGATCAAGATCAAACCAAACGCCTGAAAGCCACGCCGAAAGGTTTGTAAGCAGAGCGCCGCAGATACCTCCAACCTGCTTATCATTCAGCACGCTTCCGCAAAGAAGTCCTAAGGAAATATAGAGCACCGAAATCGGAATAATAAATATCACAGCATAAAAAATATTTACTGTGATTTTTAGGCCAAGAAAAATCGCGGCAACATAACAAACAATACATTGGGCAATCGAAATCGGGATAACGGGCAAAGTGTATCCAAGTATAAAATCATTCGGGGTCAGCGGCATTGTGTACAGTCGCTGTAAAAAAGAACTGTCTCTGTCTTTTGCGATGTTAGTCGCAGAAAACAGCGTCATAAAAGCCAAACCAAAAACCGTGACACCAGGTGTTAAATGCTCAATTTCGAATAGTTCAACAGGTATATTTGATTGCAAAAAACTTAACAAAAAAATCAAAGCAAGAGGGAAACCGATACCAAACAAAAGATTTATGGGGTCTCTCAATATCTCTTTTGAGTTTCTTGCTGCAAATGCGAGCATTTTCATTTCGACACCCCCTTAACGATATGGATAAATGCTTGTTCAAAATTATCTGTGCCCGATGCCCTCTTAATTTCATCAGCGCTGCCGCAAATAAGAAGTTTACCGTTTTTCATTATAGCGATACGATCGGATAAAGCCTCGGCTTCTTCCATATAGTGTGTAGTTAAAATAATGGTAACTTTACCTTTAAGAGAACGGATTAAATCCCAAAGTTCACTTCTCGCAATTACATCAAGCCCCAGCGTAGGCTCATCAAGAAACAAAATTTTCGGCTCGCTGATAAGTGCCATAGCAATGCTTAACCTTCTTTGCCATCCGCCTGAAAGCTTATCCGCTTTTTTCTTTATAACCGAATCAAGTCCAAGCTGTGCGGTTAGTTCAGCAATTTTTTCTTTTTTCTTTTGCCTAGTGAATTTGTGAATGTCACATATTAGTTTAAGATTTTCATATACCGTTAAATTGCGAGCGATTGCGTTTTCTTGCGGCGAAACCGCAATCAACTGTTTTACAGCGGCAAAATCTTTGCAAACACTTTTATCATTTATAAAAGCATCTCCGCTTGTGGGCTGTGTTAAGCAGGATAGCATTTTAATTGTGGTTGTCTTTCCCGCACCGTTTAATCCAAGCAAAGAAAACAGTTCTCCTTCTTCTATCGAAAGATTAAGAGTGTCAACCGCAATTAAATCTTTATATTTTTTTGTAAGGTTTTTAGATTCAATAGCATACATTTTGCAGTGAGCACCTATCCTTTTGTGTTCAACTTTGCATTAAATTTATCACTTGCAATTTTAGTACATATAACAACTGTAAACCAAATTATGAAATATAACACAATGAATACAATTGTAAAAATTCCTATTACTGCCGGAACAAATGGAATCCATGTGTTGATTAAATAACAAACCACATAGGTAATATATAGCAGCGAAAAATGGCAAAGAAGCGATTTCATAACAGGCCATTCCTCAATTTGATTAAAGACACTTGCTCCCGCCTGAATAAAGGCTAAAATATAGATTGAAACAATTCCTAAAAGCACCTCGCCGCCCGTTAGAGAAAAGCCATCAACCGTTTTTTGTAAAATAGCATAAATGATGCCAAGAATTATGGGACCAAAGCCACCAAAAACAAGACCCCTTAATAAAAACTTTTTCAAATAAACATTCATTTTATATACCTAACCTTTCTTTAACGTTTTTTAAATTTCTTCTGGACACATAATCGGTGCGCCCATTTTTAAAAATCACCTGCAAGGAACCCGAAAAGGCAGCGCTAAATTTTTTAATCTTTTTTAAATTAGCAATGCAGGATTTGTTGATTTTAATAAAATCCTCAGATAGCAGCTTTTCCAGTTCATAGAGCCTGCATTTAAGCTGAAAATTGTCGTTTTCGGTTATTGCAAAAATTTTGTTTTCTTCCACAACAAAGCAATAAACATCACACGGTGAAATGGGTATCATTTCCCTTTCTTTAAAACCGATAAGGTTATCTTCACCCTTTACCAGGCTTTCAATTTTTTCTACAAGCTCGTTTCTCTCCTTAGCATAAACAATGACCTGCTCTTCCCTGTTTTTATCGATAAAAATTTGGATTTTCATAATTTACCTCCTTGCGAGTTAATAATACAGTTTTTAAAAATACTTTGCAAGCGTTTTAAAGTGTTCGGTAATTTTTTAGATCTAAAAGGAAAAACACCCGTGTTTTCGGGTGTTTTAATCATAGCAAATTTATAACTCTTCCTTAAATTTAACCAGTTCGCTTAAATCCTTGCGTTTTTTGGCGCGTAAACTGTCTTGTTCGTGTGGGTAACCCAAAGTCACAACTAATCTTACATCGCCCTCCAAATCGCAAATTTGACGAATTTTGTCGTTGTCAAACCAGCCAAGAATGCAAGAGCCTATTCCCTGCTCCGTTGCCGCTGCAGTAATGTATGCTGACAAAATGCCAATATCAATAGAGCGATAATCGTTGTGTTTTAGTTTGGAACCAAGTGCGGCGGATTTAACATAAGGCATTTCGGAAATGACAAGCATTATGGGGGCATCGGCGGCAAACTTATTCATGCCCATTCCCATTGTGGCCTTTGCCACCTCTTTTGCTGCATCGCCCTTGCAAACGGTTATTAAATACGGCTGACCGTTGCATGCAGAGGGAGATAACCTTGCTGTTTCTAGAATTTTATCAAGCTTTTCCTGTTCAACTGCTTTTTCGGCGTCATAATTGCGGCAGGACTGACGGTTTTGGGCAATTTCTGAAAAATTCATTTTATTCCTCCTGTGAGTTTAACAAGTTGTTATATATCTTATCAGCAATTTTACCGATTGTTATACTTTCTGATTTTGTACAGGTTTTAAGAGGCTTTAGCTTTGGTAATCCCCATATATCAAAAAGTCTAGGCCCTATCCAGCTATGATAACCGCAGGGTGCGAAAACACCTTTAAGCACCGAAAGGCAGGCTTTTTTGGGTTTCATAAAAATTATTTTCATTGGGTTTTTAATGAGCGCAAAAATCAGCTTAGGATAGTGATTTGTGATTTTTGTAAAGGTAATTCCGGGGTGAGTAACCGAAAGCGAAGCATTGGTTTCTGTCTTAAACAATTCAAAAAGTGAAAAGGTAAGAAAGCGCTTTGCGTTTCCGTAAACGAGCGAGGCCTGCTTTCTTGTTTTGAAATCAATGTCATTTAAATCAATTTTCGAATAGTTATGAGCAATGCTCGATACAATTACTACCTTTCCGTTTACCGCTTTAAGATTTTCCAGTAATTCCCTAATAATAAAGTAAGGCGAAACAAAGTTAATTTGAAAAACATTATCAAAGTCCGTTGTGCAGGTTTTGCGAGGTATACTATAAGCCCCTGCGTTGTGAATGAAAACATCAATTTTTTCTTGTTTTAAAACATTCACTGCGTTTTTTACAGAATCAAAATTTTCAAGGTCAACATTAACACATTTTACATTTATATGGGGAAAATTATTTTCTAGTTCTTTACAGTGCTCACTGCTTAGCGCTGAGTTTCTGTCAAGAAGGATAAGATTTGCATTAAGTTGCGCTAGATAATGACATAATTCTTTGCCTATGCCGCCTGTTGTTCCGGTAACAGCCACGGTTTTTCCGGAAAGAGAATCTATGTTTTTTATAAACCATTTTGAATTTTTCATAAAAGCACCCTCTTTCCAGGTTATTATAAAACATTTTTAAAGATAAAACCATAATAACGTACTCTTTATAAAAAATCACCTGCACAGTTTGTGCAAGTGATTTTAATTTAGGATTAATAATTTTCTTTTTTAACTTCAAAGAAGCTTTGAGGATGCTTGCATACTGGGCAAAGTTCGGGGGCTTTTTTACCAACAACAATATGACCGCAGTTTCTGCACTCCCAAACCTGAATCTCGCTCTTTTCAAAAACAGCAGCAGTTTCAACATTATTAAGAAGCGCGCGATAGCGTTCCTCGTGAGCCTTTTCAATGGCCGCAACACCTCTGAACTGAGCGGCTAATTCAAAGAATCCTTCTTCTTCGGCTTCTCTTGCCATTCTATCATACATATCGGTCCATTCTGCGTTCTCACCCTCGGCGGCGTGCAAAAGGTTTTCGGCTGTATCGCCCATTTCGCCTAGTGCCTTAAACCAAAGCTTTGCATGCTCCTTTTCATTTTCGGCGGTTTTGAGGAAAAGCTCAGCAATTTGCTCAAAGCCCTGCTTTTTTGCAACCGATGCAAAATATGTATATTTATTGCGGGCTTGAGATTCTCCTGCAAAAGCCTCCCAAAGATTTTTCTCTGTTTTTGTGCCGGCATAGATATTTTTCTTTTCCATATTTAATAACTCCTTTACATTAGCTATAAACTTATTATAACATAATTTACAGTTTTTGCAACAAATTTAAAGAACAGTATCAATAATAAGCATCAGACAGAAGCCAATAAGCAGAGCATAGGTTGCCCCTCTTTCATTTCCATGTGCGTGGGTTTCGGGAATCATATCATTACTGATAACAAAAAGCATTGTTCCGCCTGCAAATGCAAGGGCAAAGGGTAAAATTAAGGTTGAAACCGACACAGCAAAGTAGCCAAGCAGGGTTCCCAGCACCTCAACAAGACCCGTTGAAAGTGCCGCAATAAATGTGCGGCGCGGTGAAACACCTGCGGCGAGCATTGGAGCAATAATAACCATGCCCTCTGGAATGTTTTGTAGTGCAATACCGCCTGCAATGAGCAAAGCTTGTGAGTTATCGCCCGAGCCAAAGCCAACGCCTGCGGCAATGCCCTCAGGCAAATTGTGAATTGCAATTGCGGCCACAAAAAGGAGCACCTTGTGAAGCTCATTGCTTTTTTCCTTAACCCCCATAAGACTGTGCAAATGTGGCACAACCTTGTCAATAACATTAAGACAAACTGCACCCACAAACACGCCTGCAATCGTTATTAAAACACCAAATTCACCACCGAATTCAAGTGATGGTAAAATAAGGCCTAAAACTGCGGCTGCAAGCATAACGCCTGCGGCAAAGGAAAGAACAATATCAGAAAATTTGTGTGAAAGCTTTTTAAAGAAAAAGCCAATAAGCGAACCAATAACTGTGGCACCGCCAACGCCAAGTGCCGTTAGCAAAACAATGGTCATAAAACCTTCTCCTTAATTACAAAGTTCTTTTGCTAAAAGCGAGATTTTCTCTTTGCTTTCATCGTTTAATGCCGAAAGAATTTTTACCTCATTTTGGCAGTAGGTCACATTTTTGCTTTTTTCAAGCATTCCCTTCATAACCCTTATTGCCATTGGAGCCCAACTGCCGTTTTCAACGAAGGCAACCTTTTTGTTTGAAAAATTACGTTCGGTTAAATGTTCAATAAAGGCGCGCATAAAGGGAAAAATATCCGCATTATAGGTTGTGGTTGCCAAAACAACTCTATCATAGCGAAAGGCATCTTCAACTGCTTCAGCCATATCGCAGCGTGCCAGGTCGTTTAAAACAACCTTTTCACAGCCGTTTTCTATTAGTTTTTCTTTTAAAAATTCAACTGCTTTTTTAGTGTTGCCGTAAACCGAAGTATATGCAATGCAAACACCCTTACTCTCACTTTGATAAGTGGACCAAATGTTATAAAGATTTAAATAATAATCCAGATTTTCGGTAAGCACCGGCCCGTGGAGAGGGCAAATAATTTTAATATCAAGATTAGCGGCTTTTTTAAGCACCGACTGCACCTGAACACCATATTTTCCAACAATACCGAAATAGTATCTTCTAGCCTCGCACGCCCAATCTTCATCTATATCAAGAGCACCGAACTTACCAAAGGCATCGGCAGAAAAAAGAATTTTATCGGTGGTGTCATAGGTCATAATAACCTCAGGCCAATGAACCATGGGAGCGGTGACAAAGGTAAGGTTATGCCTTCCGAGGCTTAGGGTGTCCCCTTCGCCTACAACAACCTGATTTTCGGCAAAATCATTGCCAAAAAAGTTTTTCATCATAACAAAAGACTTTGATGATGAAACAATTTTGGTGTTTGGATATTTATCTAAAAACTCCTTAATGCTGGAAGAATGGTCGGGCTCCATATGCTGAATAATAAGGTAATTGGGCTCTTTGCCATCAAGAGCATTTTGGAGATTTAAAAACCACTCATCGGCACAGCGAATGTCAACCGAATCAAAAACAGCAATTTTCTCATCTAAAACAACATAGGAATTATATGCAATACCATTCGGTATAATATATTGCCCCTCAAATAAATCAAGCTTTTTATCATTAACTCCAATGTATTTAATATCATTTACAATTTGCATTTTTATTCCCTTTCAAAACTTACTATGTTTATTATAACATAAAATCGGCAAAAATAAAGAAAAAGGCAAGGATTTTTCCTTGCCTTTTAAAATTTAATTTAGAAAAGTCCCGAAATTTTGCCGTTTTCATCAACATCAATTCTTTCTGCTGCAGGAACTTTCGGCAGACCCGGCATAGTTAAAATATCGCCTGTTAAAACAACGATAAAGCCTGCGCCTGCTGAAATTTTAACATTTCTAACGGTTACCTTAAAGCCCTCGGGTGCGCCCAGCTTTGTGGGGTCATCGGAAAAGCTGTACTGCGTTTTTGCAATGCAAACAGGACATTTATCAAAGCCCAGTGCAGTTAAGGATTCAATTTGCTTTTTAGCAGCGGGGGTAACGATAATTCCATCGCCGCCATAAACCTTTTTAACAACCGATTCGATTTTTTCTTCAATTGTGGAATCGAGTTCATAAGAGAAGGTGAAATCACCCTTTTCCTCTTCACAAAGGCGAACAACCTCTTTTGCCAGTTCCTCGCCGCCCTTGCCGCCATCGGCCCAAACGGTTGAAAGAACGGTGTTAACACCAAGCTCACGACATTTTTTGATAATGAAATCAATTTCATTATCGGTATCTGTTGGGAAACGGTTAACCGCAACAACACAGGGTAGCTTATAAACATTTTTCATATTTGAAACATGTCTTAAGAGATTAGGAATACCCTTTTCAAGTGCGGCAATATCTTCGGTGCCCAAATCGTTTTTAGCCTTGCCACCGTGCATTTTAAGGGCACGAACTGTGGCAACAACCACAACGGCATCGGGGGTGAGGCCTGCCATACGGCATTTGATGTCAAGGAATTTTTCAGCACCCAAATCAGCGCCAAAGCCTGCCTCTGTAATGGCATAATCACCCATTTTAAGGGCAATTTTTGTTGCCATAACCGAGTTACAGCCGTGGGCAATGTTTGCAAAGGGGCCGCCGTGAACAAATGCGGGGGTACCTTCAAGAGTCTGAACAAGGTTCGGGCGAATTGCATCCTTTAAAAGTGCAGTCATTGCACCTGCAGCCTTTAACTCGCCGCAGGTTACAGGTTTATCATCATAGGTGTAGCCAACGATAATTCTTGAAAGGCGCTCCTTTAAATCGGAAATAGAATTTGAAAGGCACAAAACAGCCATAATTTCACTTGCAACGGTAATATCAAAGCCATCTTCACGGGGAACACCGTTTGCTTTGCCACCGAGACCATCGGTTATGAAACGAAGCTGGCGGTCGTTCATATCAACACAGCGCTTCCATGTGATTTTGCGAACATCAATACCGAGAGCATTTCCCTGCTGAATGTGGTTATCAAGCATTGCCGCAAGCAGGTTGTTTGCGGCGCCAATGGCGTGGAAATCCCCTGTGAAATGCAGGTTAATATCCTCCATGGGAACAACCTGAGCATAACCGCCGCCAGCGGCGCCGCCCTTAACGCCGAAAACAGGACCTAAAGAGGGTTCACGAAGAGCAACGGTAACATTCTTGCCAATTCTTTTAAGACCATCGGCAAGACCTATTGTGGTAGTTGTTTTACCCTCACCTGCAGGGGTGGGAGTGATTGCAGTTACAAGAACAAGTTTGCCGTTTTTGCGGCTGTCATCCTTTAAAATTGATAAATCAACCTTTGCCTTATATTTACCGTACTGCTCAATCATATCCTCATCAAGATGGGCGATTTTAGCAATTTCGGTAATGGGGCGCATTTTACATTCCTGTGCAATTTCAATGTCGGTTTTGTATGCCATTTTTTTGCCCTCCATTTGTTTTTAATAAATTGGGAACTGTTCGCAAAGTTCCTGAACTTCCCTGCTTACTCTTTCTTTATTGCCATCAAAATCGTTAATTATATCAGTGAGCCAGTTTGCGATAAATTTCATTTCGTTTTCCTTAAAGCCACGAGAGGTTACAGCAGGTGTGCCGATGCGCAGACCGCTTGTAACAAAGGGGCTTCTCGGGTCGTTGGGAATTGTGTTTTTGTTTGCGGTGATATGCACTTCATCAAGTCTATGCTCAAGCTCTTTACCTGTTACATCAGTGTTTAAAAGTTTTAAAAGCATAAGGTGGTTATCGGTGCCGCCTGAAACAATTTCAATTCCATTATCCATAAGGGCTCTGCAAAGCACATTTGCGTTTTTAACAATTTGCTGTTGGTATGCCTTAAAGTCATCGGTTAGAGCTTCTCCGAGGGCAACAGCCTTTGCAGCGATAATATGCATTAAAGGACCGCCCTGTGTGCCGGGGAAAATCGCCTTATCAATTTGTGCGGCAAGTTCCTTTTTGCAAAGGATAAGACCGCCTCTGGGACCACGCAGAGTTTTGTGGGTTGTGGTTGTTACAACATCGGCATAAGGCACGGGAGATGGATGAACACCTGCGGCAACAAGGCCTGCAATGTGAGCCATATCAACCATTAAGTATGCGCCAACCTCATCGGCAATTTCTCTGCAACGAGGGAAATCGATAATTCTTGAATAGGCGCTGGCTCCCACAACTATAAGTTTAGGTTTACACTCAATGGCAATTTTTCTCATTTCATCATAGTCAATCATTTCGGTGATTTCATTAACGCCGTAGGGCACAATGTTAAAATACTTACCCGAAATGTTAACGGGTGAACCGTGGGATAAGTGACCGCCTTGCTGCAGGTTCATACCCATAACGGTGTCACCTGGGTTTAAAAGTGCAAAGAAAACAGCAAGATTAGCGTTTGCACCTGAGTGGGCCTGAACGTTAGCGTGCTCTGCGCCAAAAAGCTTTTTAGCGCGTTCGCGAGCAATGTTTTCAACAATGTCAACACATTGGCAGCCGCCATAGTAACGCTTATCGGGATATCCCTCGGCGTATTTATTAGTGAGCACGCCACCTGCGGCAAGTAAAACAGCGGGAGAAACGATGTTTTCAGAGGCAATAAGTTCAATGTTGTGGCGTTGGCGCTTAAGCTCTAAATCGCAAGCGGCAGAAACCTCACTGTCGTAGTTTTTGAGTTCCTCAAAAAAGTTCATTCTATTTCCTCCTATTTAAAATATTTAACGGCTGCTTTGAACATACCAATATCATAGTTACCTGGAACGTTCTTATAAAGACCTGCGCCGATTCTCTCACTATGACCCATTTTACCAAATACACGGCCATCGGGAGAGGTAATTCCCTCAATAGCACAAATTGAATCGTTGGGGTTAAAGTGAATGTCGGCAGTTGCATTGCCGTTTAAATCAACATACTGTGTTGCAATTTGACCGTTAGCAGCAAGCTGTTTAACAAGCTCCTCGCTTGCAAGGAAGCGACCCTCACCGTGAGAAATGGGAACTGCAAAAACATCGCCAACGTTGGTATCTGCAAGCCAGGGAGATTTATTAGAGGCAACGCGGGTGTAAACAATTCTCGACTGGTGTCTCGAAATGGTGTTATAGGTTAATGTGGGGCAATTTTCATCGGTGTCGATAATTTTACCGTAAGGCACAAGGCCAAGTTTAATAAGCGCCTGGAAGCCGTTACAAATGCCGCACATCAAACCATCTCGGTTATCAAGCAGGTCAGAAACGCCCTCTTTAATTTGTGCATTTCTAAAGAATGCAGTAATAAACTTACCGCTGCCATCAGGCTCATCGCCGCCCGAGAAACCACCGGGGATGAAAATCATTTGGGCATCCTTAAGTTTATTTGCGAAGGTTTCAACACTGCGACCAATTCCTGCGGCGCTTAAGTTGTTAATAACAACAATTTCGGGCTCGGCACCTGCATCGCGAACGGCCTTTGCTGAATCAAACTCACAGTTTGTTCCGGGGAATGCAGGAATAAGGATTTTAGGTTTAGCAACCTTAATTGCAGGAGTTACACGTTCACTACTGCTAAAGTTAAAGTTTTGGGTGTTCTTTGCGGTGTTTTTAATGTTGCAGGAATAAACACTTTCAAGCTTATTTTCATAAACACTTAGTAGTTCATTAATGCAAACCTTTTCATCATTGTAAGAAATATATTCCTTATTAGTAACGGTACCAACCACAGTTCCAAGGGCAACATCATTGGTAACCTCTAAAACAAAGGAACCGTAAGAATAACCAAAAATATCCTTTAAGGTAAGGGTGCTGCTAAAATCAAAGCCAAAACCGTTACCCATTGCCATTTTCATGACTGCTTCTGCAATGCCGCCAAGGCCTAGAGCATAGCAGGAAAGCACCTGACCGTCACGCATAAGGGTAGTAACTGTATTAAACAGGTCAATGAGAGATGCTGTTACAGGCAGACCGTTGGCATCCATTTCGGGAGACAGTTTAATAACTTTGTTCCCGGATTTTTTGAATTCATTTGAAATAACATCACTTGTTTTACCAGTGGTAACAGCAAATGAAACAAGGGTCGGAGGAACATCAAGGTCTTCAAAAGAACCACTCATTGAGTCCTTACCGCCGATAGAGCCGATACCAAGTTCCATTTGTGCTTTAAAGGCACCAAGCAAAGCAGCCAAGGGTTTGCCCCAACGCTTGCCATCCTTTCCGGGATGCTCAAAATATTCCTGGAAGGTTAAATAAACATCCTCAAAAGAAGCACCGGTTGCAATAAGCTTTGAAACCGATTCAACAACAGCAAGGTAAGCGCCGTGATAGGGACTTTGTTCGGTGATGAACGGGTTATAACCCCAAGACATAAACGAGCAATTATCGGTGTGCTTTTTCTCAACGGAAATCTTCTGCACCATTGCCTGAATGGGAGTTAACTGATTTTTACCGCCAAAGGGCATAAGAACTGTGCCCGCACCGATGGTGGAGTCAAAACGCTCGGAAAGGCCGCGTTTTGAGCAAATGTTAAGGTCATCGGCCATCTTTTTAAGGTTTTCACCGAATCCGCCAACAATTTCTTTTTCTTTAATAGCGGGGGCGGCAGGAGTGATTTTAATGTGTTTATCGGCACCGTTTGAATTAAGGAATTCACGGCTGATATCAACAATTTTTTTACCGTTCCAATTCATAACAAGGCGAGGCTCAGCCTTGATAACAGCAACGGGGCAAGCTTGCAGGTTCTCCTCCCCTGCCAGCTTTAAGAATTTTTCAACGTTTTCTTTTTCGACAACAACTGCCATGCGTTCTTGTGATTCGCTGATTGCAAGCTCGGTGCCATCAAGACCATCATATTTCTTAGGAACTGCATTAAGGTCAATTTCGAGACCATCGGCAAGTTCACCTATGGCAACCGAAACACCGCCTGCGCCAAAGTCGTTACAGCGTTTAATCATTAAAGTAGCTTCTTTGTTTCTGAAAAGGCGCTGAAGTTTTCTTTCTTCAGGGGCGTTACCCTTTTGAACCTCTGCACCGCAGGTTTCGATAGAAGAAACGGTGTGAGATTTTGAGGAGCCTGTTGCACCACCGCAGCCATCGCGACCGGTAGAGCCGCCAAGCAAAATAACGATATCGCCTGGGGCCGGAACCTCGCGCCTTACATTTTCGGCAGGGGCGGCGGCAATAACTGCACCGATTTCCATACGCTTTGCGGCATAGCCAGGGTGATAAATTTCATCGACAATGCCTGTTGCCAGACCGATTTGGTTGCCGTAAGAGGAATAGCCTGCTGCGGCAGTTGTAACAATTTTTCTTTGGGGCAGCTTGCCCTTAATTGTCTCACTTACAGGCTTTAAGGGGTCAGCAGCGCCTGTAACGCGCATTGCACCATAAACATAGGCACGACCTGAAAGGGGGTCACGAATAGCTCCTCCAATGCAGGTTGCAGCGCCACCAAAGGGTTCAATTTCGGTGGGGTGGTTATGTGTTTCATTTTTGAAAAGAAGAAGCCAAGGCTCCTTAACGCCATCAACCTCAACATCCATTTTAACGGTGCAGGCGTTAATTTCTTCTGATTCATCAAGTTTATCCAGTTTACCGTTTGCCCTTAAATGCTTAACAGCAATGGTTGCAAGGTCCATAAGGCAAATGGGCTTTGTTCTGCCGAGTTCTTTTCTAACTGCGATATAATCGTTATATGCACTTTGGAGAAGCTCATCTTCAAATGCAACATCATCAATAACGGTTAAAAAGGTTGTATGGCGGCAGTGGTCAGACCAATATGTATCAATCATACGGATTTCGGTGATGGTGGGGTCTCTATGCTCGGATTTAAAGTAATCCTGACAAAATGCAATGTCATCAGCATCCATTGCAAGGCCATATTCCTTAACAAATGCTTCAAGACCGCTTCTATCAAGGTTAATAAATCCATCAAGTGTTTTAACTGTTGTAGGTATTTCGTAATTTGCTTTAAGTGTGTCATACTTTTCCATTGTTGCTTCTCTTGCTTCAACGGGGTTGATAACATACTTTTTAATTTCGGCAATTTCAGTTTCCCTCAATTCGCCATAAAGGGCATAAACCTTTGCAGAGCGAACTGTTGGGCGTTCACCTTGAGAGATAATCTGAATGCACTGCGCGGCAGAATCGGCGCGCTGGTCGAACTGACCGGGCAAAAACTCAACGGCAAAAACAGTGGCGCCATCAAGAGAAATCTCTTTACTTGCAATATCAAGCTGGGGCTCTGAGAAAACGGTCTTAACGGCGTAATCAAAAAGCTCTTCGGTAATGTTTTCGGCATCGTAACGATTGATAACGCGAACATCCTTGAGTGTTGTGATACCAAGGAGCGTGTTGGCATCGTTTAAAAGCGCTTTTGCTTCATTTGCAAGTTCTTTTTTCTTTTCAACAAAAATGCGATATACCATTTTTACTATTTCTCCTCCAAAGCTTTAAGTGCGCGTTTGCCGATGTCACTGCGATAAAACGCATTTGCAAACTCAATTTCTTTAACCTTTTCATAGGCACCGCTTATTGCGGTTTTTAAATCCTCGGCAATGGCGGTAACACCCAGCACTCGACCGCCGTTTGTAGTCATCTTGCCATCCTTATTTGCAGCACCTGCAACAAAGGTGTCATTTTTAACCGATTCGCCTATTTTAAGTTCATATCCTTTTTCGTAGGCCTCGGGATAACCCTTTGAAGCCATAATAACACAGCAGGCGCTTTTCTCACTGAACTCAACCTTGATGTCTTTAAGCGTGCCGTTTGTTACTGCCATCATAACAGTTAAAAGGTCGGTTTTTAAAAGGGGTAAAACAACCTGAGTTTCGGGATCACCAAAGCGGCAGTTATATTCAATAACCTTAGGGCCATTTGAAGTTAGCATAAGTCCAAAATAAAGGCAGCCCTTAAAGGTTCTTCCCTCTTTGTTCATTGCATCCATTGTGGGCAAAAAAATTGTTTTCATGCACTCATCGGCAATGTCTTTAGTGTAATAAGGGTTGGGGGCAACAGTTCCCATACCGCCTGTATTTAGGCCTGTATCGTTATCCCCTGCTCTTTTGTGGTCCATTGAGGATACCATTGGAACAAGAGTTTCGCCATCGGTAAAGGCAAGCACCGAAACCTCGGGGCCTGTTAAAAACTCTTCAATGACAATGTTATCTCCGCTTTTACCAAAAACTTTGTCCTCCATCATTGAACGAACGGCAGCCTTAGCCTCTTCCCTTGTCATAGCAATAATAACACCCTTGCCGAGGGCAAGTCCATCAGCCTTAATAACGGTGGGAACAGGGGCAGTTTCAAGGTACTCCAGTGCCTTTTCCATATCGTTAAACACTTCATATGCTGCGGTGGGAATGGAATATTTTTTCATAAGATTTTTAGAAAAAACCTTACTGCCTTCAATAATTGCCGCATTTGCCTTGGGACCAAAGCAAGGAATTCCTCTTTCTTCCAGGGCATCAACAGCGCCCAACACGAGCGGATCATCTGGTGCAACAACGGCATAATCAATTTTATTATCGCAGGCAAACTGAGTGATTTTGTCGATTTCCTTTGCACCGATATTTACGCAAACAGCATCCTCGCTCATTCCGGCGTTGCCGGGAAGGGCGAAAATCTGCTCAACAGTCTTATTTTCCTTGATTTTTTTAATAATGGCGTGTTCTCTGCCGCCGCCACCTACAACTAAAACCTTCATTTAAAAATCTCCAAAAATTAGTGATGGAAAAGGCGCATTCCTGTGAATGCCATTGACATTCCGTACTTATTGCAGCAGTTAATGACAATATCATCGCGAATGGAGCCACCGGGCTCTGCAATGTAGGAAACACCGCTCTTTTTGGCTCTTTCAATGTTATCATCGAACGGGAAAAATGCATCGGAGCCAAGGGCAACACCCGTGATGGTATCAAGATAGGCTCTTTGTTCTTCGCGAGTGAAAGGCTCAGGGCGAACGGTAAAATACTTTTGCCAGTTGCCATCTGCGCAAACATCCTCTTCGTTTTGGTTGATATATCCATCAATAACATTATCTCTGTCAGGACGACCTAAAGTATCTTTAAAGGGCAGATTTAAAACCTTATCGTGTTGGCGAAGCTGCCAGGTGTCAGCCTTGCCGCCTGCAAGACGAGTGCAATGAACACGTGACTGCTGACCGGCTCCTACACCGATTGCCTGACCATCAACCGCATAGCAAACGGAGTTTGACTGTGTGTATTTGAGGGTAATAAGTGCAACAATAAGGTCACGCACAGCGCTTTCGGGCATATCCTTTTTCTCGGTTACAATGTTAGAAAGAAGCTCACGGTTAATTTTAAACTCGTTTCTTCCCTGTTCAAAGGTAATGCCATAAACCTGCTTATGTTCGGTTGGTGCAGGAACATAGTCGGGGTCAATTTTAACTATATTATAGGTGCCCTTTCTCTTGGATTTTAAAATTTCAAGAGCCTCGGGCTCGTAGCCGGGGGCAATAACGCCATCAGAAACCTCACGCTTAATAAGGTTTGCAGTTGCAACATCGCAAACATCAGAGAGCGCTACCCAGTCGCCAAAGGAGCACATACGGTCGGTTCCGCGGGCTCTGGCATAAGCACAGGCAAGGGGTGACTCATCAAGGCCAGGGATGTCATCAACAAAGCAAGCCTTTTTAAGCTTATCGGAAAGGGGTAAGCCGATAGCAGCCGAGGTGGGGCTAACGTGCTTAAAAGAGGTAACAGCAGGCATACCGAGTGCCTCCTTAAGCTCTTTTACAAGCTGCCAGGAGTTAAAGGCGTCGAGGAAGTTAATAAAACCGGGTCTGCCGTTTAAAATTTCAATGGGCAGCTCGCTTCCATCGTGCATAAAAATTTTTGCAGGCTTTTGGTTAGGGTTACAGCCGTATTTAAGTTCAAATTCTTTCATTTTCTTTAACTCCAATTATTTATTTTTGTTAACAACTCTGGTTTCACTCTCGCCTGTTTCGATATCAATATATCTTACAAAAAGGGAAACCTTGTTATCTTCATTTAGGTTATTCCAAATAAGGTCGGTTAGTTCATCAATGGAAACATCGGGAAGTTCTAATGTTTTAGGCTCTCCCTCAAAGGAAGGCAGCGGATTTCCATCGCCGTTATAGGTGTGGATAAACTTAGCTTTGCCTGGAATAGGATTTGAATAAGCGTATGTAAATCTTTCGCAAGAGGAATCATCGCCCTCAGCAGATTTTAAAATTGACATTGCAAAATTCATTCCATCAGCCTCGCGGCGAATGATGCCCGAAATGCGGGGTGTGAAATTAGGCTTATCATCCTCAAATTCGCGGGTGCGAAGAGCCTGCTCAAAGGTCATCTGCTTGTCCATAAGGTCATAAATAGTGTCGGTTTGGTCACCGTTAGTAACAATTGTTTTATTACCAAGCACGCGAACAGGATAATAAATTATAAGATGAGGGTCGGTCATTTTGGATTCATCAAAAGCCTTTGTTCTCATGGCATCGCCTTCAAGCACAAAAACGCGGTTGCGGCTGTTTTCGCTTCTGCCCATAATAAAATAGGCAGTTACCGCCTTTTTAGAATCAGCACTTTTTCCGATTATGATACCTCTGCCATGATAGGCCAATGAATTTAATTCGTTTTTGATAGTTGAAACCTTCATTTATTTTTCCTCACCTTTTAAAATTTCTTTACAAACCATTTCGCAGGCCTCGGGCAAAATTTTCCATTCGGCCTGTTCCATAACTCTTTTTTGCAAAACCTCGGGGGTGTCCCCTTCTTTTATTTCAACAGCCTTTTGTAAAATAATCTTGCCGCCATCGGGAATTTCATTGACAAAATGCACCGTAGCACCTGTTACACGAACTCCGTAGTTAAGAGCAGCCTCGTGAACTCGAAGACCATAAAAACCTTCGCCGCAAAAGGATGGAATAAGTGACGGATGAACGTTTATAATGCGGTTTTCAAAATGTCTTGTAAACCTTTCCGATAAAATGCACATAAAGCCTGCAAGAACAATTATATCGATTTTCTCGCTGTCAAGTTTTTCTATTAGCTGTTCCTCAAAGAAAGGGTTGCCCTTCTTTTCAATAACCGCCGTTTTTATATTGGCATTTGCGGCACGAGTCAGAGCATAAGCATCGCTTTTATTAGAAACAACAAGGGAAATCTCGCCGCTTTTAATAATTCCATTTTTCTGTGCATCAATCAGCGCCTGCAAATTTGTGCCGCCACCTGAAACAAGAACGGCAATACGGGCATGAAGCATAATTACACCACCGAGTTTATGTTTTATTCTAAAATAACGCCCTCATCGCTCTTAACGATGCTACCTAGGATATATGCTGTTTCGCCGTTTGTATTAAGAATTTCAACTGCCTTTTCGGCATCTGCGGCGGGAACTACAACACTCATACCAACACCCATATTAAAGGTGTTATACATATCGCGTTCGGGGATGTTTCCAACCTTTGCAATAAGGTTAAAAATAGGAAGCACGCGAACATCACTCTTCTTAATTTTAGCTGAAAAACCATCAGGCAGGCTTCTCGGAATATTTTCATAGAAGCCGCCGCCTGTAATATGAGAAACAGCCTTAACCTCAACCTCGCTCATTAAAGCAAGCATAGATTTAACATAGATTTTGGTAGGTGTTAAAAGCGTTTCGCCAAGTGTTTTTCCACCAAGCTCATCCTTATAACCGTTAAGGTCGACCGATTCAATATCAAATACCTTTCGAACTAAAGAAAAACCGTTTGAATGAACACCGGTTGAAGCCAGAGCAATAATTGCATCGCCTTCGGCAACCTTTTTATTATCAAGCATTTTCTTTTTATCAACAATGCCGGTGCAATAGCCTGCAAGGTCATAATCCTCCTCAGGCATAAGACCGGGGTGTTCTGCAGTTTCTCCACCGATAAGAGCACAGCCTGCCTGAACACAGCCCTCAGCTACACCGCCAACAATATCGGCGATTTTTTCGGGATAGTTTTTGCCGCAAGCAATGTAATCAAGGAAGAAAAGCGGCTTTGCTCCGCAGCAAATAATATCATTAACGCACATTGCAACAGCATCAATACCTATAGTATCGTGCTTATTTAGAAGCTGAGCTAGTTTAACCTTGGTGCCGCAGCCATCGGTTCCCGCAACGAGAACGGGCTCTTCAATACCCTCAAGATTAAGACCAAAGCAACCGCCGAAGCCGCCAACGTCATCAAGGCAGCCCTCGTTTTTGGTGCGGGCAATATGTTTTTTCATCAGTTCAACCGACTTATAACCTGCGGTGATATCAACACCTGCGGCTGCATAGCTGTCAGATTTAGATTTGTTATGCATAATTTTTTATTCCTTTCCGTTCCAGCAATAGGTGCAAAGTTCGCATTCATCAATACCAATTGCATTTATGATACCCTCAAGGGTCTGGAATTCAAGAGAAGCAAAATTGAATTTTTCAGCAATAGCTTTTCTGAGTTTCTGACCGCGTTCGGTGGAAGAATCGGTATATTCATCAATGTGATTAAATCCATCTTCGCCCTCAAGCTCAAGAATAACTCTGCGAGCAATAAGCTCGTTATCGTTTGTAGCGCGGGAGAAATTTAGATATTTGCAAGCGTACATAATAGGAGGACAAGCCGAGCGCATATGCACCTCTTTGGCGCCGTTATCATAAAGAAAATCAACCGTTTCCTTAAGCTGTGTTCCGCGAACAATGGAATCATCTACAAAAAGCAGTTTTTTATCCTTAATAAAATCGTGAACGGGGATTTGCTTCATTTTCGCTACCCTATTACGCTCAGTCTGACTTGCAGGAATAAAGCTTCTTGACCAGGTTGGTGTGTACTTAATGAAGGCGCGGGCGTAAGGAGTGTGACTTGCATTAGCATATCCAATGGCATGAGGAATGCCCGAATCAGGCACGCCGCCTACATAATCAATATCCTTTGAAAGACATTGTTTTGCATCATTTTCTGCCATTATTGCACCGTTTTTGAAACGCATCATTTCTACATTGACACCCTCATAGGTTGAGGTAGGATAGCCATAATAGCTCCAAAGGAATGAGCAAATTCGCTTTTTCTTTCCCGGCGCCGCCAGCTGTTCGCAGGAATCGGCAGTGATTTCAACGATTTCACCGGGGCCTAGCTCTTTAACATCGGCATAGCCCAGCTTCATTGAAGCAAAGGATTCAAAGGTAACACAGTAGCCTTTTTCATTTTTGCCTACAAGGATAGGAAGCCTACCAAGGCGGTCTCTAGCGGCAATGACTGCACCATCATCCTTTAAAATAAGAATATTAGCACTGCCCTTAATTTCCTTTTGCGCAAATTTGATGCCGTCAACAAAATCACTTTTCTGATTGATAAGAGCGGCAACAAGCTCGGTGCTGTTAACAGCGCCACCTGTCATTGCGCAAAAATGACCACCGCTGAAAGAAAGAAAATTATCAATCAGCTGTTTTGCATTTGTTACTGCACCAATAACGCAAATAGCATAGGTGCCGAGGTTTGAACTGATAATGAGGGGCTGGGGGTCAAAGTCGCTTATGCAACCAATTGCCGATGTGCCCTGCATTTCATCAAAAACCTTTTCAAATTTTGTTCTGAAAGGTGAATTTTGAATGTTGTGTATTTCTCTTTGTAAGCCAAGTTCCTTGTCCCAAGCGGCAATACCACCGCGACGAGTACCGAGATGTGAATGATAATCAGTGCCGAAGAAAACATCGGCAATGGCATCACTATGGCTTACAACACCGAAAAAACCGCCCATTTAGTTTACTCCTTTAAAAATTATGCGAAGAAAAGTTTAGAAAGTGTCATTGGATCAATATATTCGCCATTCTTATAAACGCGCATATTACCCGATGCGATTTCATCAATGAGCATTACATCACCGTTAGCATCATAACCAAACTCGAACTTAATGTCATAAAGGTCGAGGCCCTTTTCTTTAAGGTCATCAGCAACGATTTTTGTAATCTTACGGGTCATATCCTTAATGTCATCATACTGTTTTTCTGTCATAACACCGATGGCAACAAGACCATCCTTGGTGATAAGCGGGTCGCCCTTTGCATCATCCTTAAGAGTAGTCTCAACATAAGCATCCAGGTCAGCACCATCTTCAATGTAAGCACCATAGCGACGGATAAAGCTACCAACAGCTTTATAGCGGCAGATAACCTCAAGACCGTGTCCGAAAACCTTTGCCTTTAAAACCTCCATTGTGGTGTTTTCAAGATCAGCATTAACATAGTGAGTTTTAATGCCTGCGGCATTAATTTTCTCAAAGAAATAAATTGACATACGAAGGTTAACATCGCCAACACCATCAATTGTAAGACCTACTGAATTTTCACCGGGGTCAAAAACGCCATCTTTACCGGTGCAATCATCCTTGAATTTTAAAAGGCAGTTGCCGTTGTCAAGTGCGAATACATCCTTTGTTTTTCCTCTGTAAAGCAATTTGTTTTCCATAACTTTTTCTCCTCTTTTTTAAAGAATTGTTTATTACAATGCGGCGTCTTTAGCGAGAACGTCGTTCGCATCATTAATTCGTTTTACATTAAGTTTTTCGGCAAGTTTTTTATCCTCAACCGCTAAAATTTGTGCGCAAAGAATTGCGGCGTTGGCTCCCCCGCCAACGGCAACGGTTGCAACGGGAATGCCTGAAGGCATTTGAACAGTGGAAAGAAGCGCATCAAGGCCGCCGAGACCGCCGCTGCTGCAAGGAATTCCAACAACGGGCAGGGTTGTGTTAGCGGCAATGGCGCCTGCCAAATGAGCTGCCATTCCTGCGGCGGCAATAATGACGCCAAAACCGTTTTCACGGGCGTGGCAAGCAAAATCTCTTGCCTGCTCGGGTGTGCGGTGGGCAGAATAAATATGTACTTCATAGGGGATCCCGAAATCTTTTAAGACACCGATTGCCTTTTCTACGATAGGCATATCGGAATCGCTTCCCATAACAATGCCGACTTTTTTCATTATTCTAACCTCCAAAAAAATTAAAATGGGCATATTTGAACTCACTGTTTGAGTTTAAATATGCCCAGACGGTCGACTGAAAGGGTTTTTAAGCCCAAACTTCCCTGCTCCATGTGGTGCTCCACTTAAATCCGTCAGTCACAGGGACTAGATATTGTGTTTTCAATGGAATAATTATAGCATATAGATGGTTTTGTGTCAAGGCGCTAATTGTTACATTTTGCCGCAAAAAATCGAATTTTATTGTGCAAAAAAACTACAGACCTGCCTTGGTTTCGCAATATAAACAACGGTAAACCTTGTTTCCCTTATCGGTAAGTCGAAAAACATGGTCAAGCTCCTGCTCGGTGGTTGTAATGCAACGCGGATTCTTGCATTTAATTACATTTGTAAGTGTTTCTGGCATTGGGATGGAGCGTTTTTCCACAAGTTTACCATCTTTAATAATGTTAACGGTGGCATCGGGGTCAACAAAGCCGATAACATCGAAATCAACGGCAATATCCGCATCGATTTTAATAATATCCTTTTTTCCTTGTTTTTTACTGTTAACGTTTTTAATAATCGCAACCGAACAATCAACACTATCAAGACCCAAAAGCTCATAAAGGCGCATTCCGCGGCCCGCCGTAATGTGGTCAATTACAATTCCGTTAGTTATTGAATCAATATTCATCTTTTTGCCTCCTCAAGAAGTTTTAAGATGAGTGCCATTCTCATAAACTTTCCATTAAGCACCTGCTTAAAATAACAAGCTCTGGGGTCTGAATCAATGGCAACACTGATTTCGTTAACCCTTGGCAGCGGATGCATTATGCTCAATTCTGCCTTTGCATTTTTAAGCTTTGAAGGCTCTAAAATGTAGCTATCCTTAAGTCTCAAGTAATCCTCTTCGTTAAAGAAGCGTTCTCTTTGAACGCGAGTCATATAAAGAATGTCAAGCTCCCCTATGACCTCCTCAAGGTCGGTGGTTTGAACATAAGGGATATTATTTTTCTTTAAGGTGTCCTTTTTAATGTAGCTTGGGAGTTTTAACTCCTCGGGAGAAATGAGTACAACCTTGATTCCGCTATACCTTGAAAGTGCATTTATAAGGGAATGCACAGTTCTACCGAATTTGAGGTCACCGCAAAAACCAACGGTTAGGTTATTAAAGCCGCCTTTTTCTCTGTAAATTGTAAGCAGGTCGGCAAGGGTTTGGGTTGGATGGCAGTGACCGCCATCGCCTGCATTGATAACAGGGATTGTAGCGTTTTTAGCTGCAACAAGCGGTGCGCCCTCCTTAGGGTGGCGCATTGCAATAATATCTGCATAGCAACTGATAGTTTTAGCAGTGTCAGCAACACTCTCACCCTTTGCGGCAGAGGAACTGTTAGATTCGCTAAAACCTATAACATTGCCGCCCAGCTCATACATTGCGGCCTCAAAACTGAGCCTGGTTCTGGTGGAAGGCTCGAAAAACAGCGTAGCAAGCTTTTTACCCTTGCAGGCTTCGCTGTATTTTTTGGGATTTTCTATAATATCACAGGCCGATTTTATAAGCTCTTCCAGCTCCTCGGTGGTAAAATCGGTGATATCAATTAAGGAACGCATTATTTAAAACTCCCTTTCGGATTTAATTTATGCTTTGGCGCCGTTTACCTCAAGATATTTCTTGATTCTTTCAACGTTTTCTCTGTTTTTCTCATCCTCTTCAAGGTACTCAATAATGTCATAAACATCAACAACCGAGTAAACCGGGAAGCCGAACTCCTCGCCTACCTCAGCCATTGCAGATTTTTCGGTTTGGCCCTTTTCCTTGCGGTCAACCATAACAAATGCCCCTACAACCTTTGTGCCTTTGAGTGAAGACAAAATTGACATACTTTCTCTTATTGCGGTGCCTGCTGTGATAACATCCTCAACAATAACGATTTCCTCGCCCTCGGTGGGTTTGTAGCCGACGAAAACGCCGCCTTCACCGTGGTCTTTTTCCTCTTTGCGGTTAAAGAAGAACGGAACATCGAGGCCGTTTTTAGCAAGTGCGACTGCAACCGAAACGGCAATGGGAATTCCCTTGTAGGCAGGGCCATAAAGAACGGTTTTCTTGTTGCCCACCTTCTCGAAATAGGCCTTTGCATAAAATTCGCCAAGTTTACAAATCTGCTCGCCTGTTTTAATATCGCCTGCGTTAATGAAATAAGGGATTTTTCTACCCGACTTTGCGGTGAAATCGCCGAATTTTAGAACGCCTGCACCCTCTAAAAACTGAATAAATTCTCTTTTATAACCTTCCATTTTAATTTCTCCTAATCAACAAATTCATTAACACAGCGTTCATAAGCCGCAACGGGGTCGGCTGCTGCTGTAATAGGACGTCCAACAACGATGTAGTCGGAGCCAATTTTCTTTGCCTCGGCCGGGGTCATAACGCGCTTCTGGTCGCCAATATCACCATCAGCAAAGCGAACACCTGGTGTAACGGTTAAAAAGCTCTTGCCGCAGGTGTTATGAACCTTCTCGGCCTCCAAAGGTGAACAAACAACGCCATCAAGACCTGCCTTTGCGGCGTTAGCGGCGTAATGCATTACAACCTTGTCAATAGGCTCCTTAATTAAAAGGTCATTCTCCATGCTTTCCTGGTCGGTTGAGGTAAGCTGTGTAACAGCAATAAGCAGGGGTCTTGTGCCATCCTCACGGGTAAGACCCTCTAAAGCTGCTTCCATCATACGAACGGTGCCGCCTGCGTGGAGGTTCGTAATGTCAACATCAAGGTTAGAAAGCACCTTCATTGCCTTTTTAACAGTGTTAGGAATGTCGTGAAGCTTTAAATCGAGGAAAATTTTGTGTCCGCGTTTTTTAATTTCTTTAACAATCGCGGGGCCCTCGGCATAGAAAAGCTCCATACCGATTTTAACAAAAGGCTTTCTGCCAGTGAACTTATCAAGAAAATCAAATGTTTCTTTAGCACTTGCAAAGTCGCAAGCAACAATAACATCCTTACCCATTATTTACAACCTCCAATAATTTCTTTTAAACTGCTAATTCCATATTTCTCCATTGCCTTTGGCAAATCGTTTATAATATCGCGGCAGGCATAGGGGTTAACAAGGTTTGCGGCACCTACCTGAACAGCCGTTGCGCCCGCAAGCATCATTTCGATAACATCCTCTGCCGTTGTTACGCCGCCCATTCCAACAACAGGAATTTTAACGGCATTTGCAACCTGATAAACCATTCTAACAGCCACAGGGAAAATTGCACTACCCGAGAAACCGCCCATTGTATTAGCAATGATAGGCTTTTTTGTTTTTAAATCAATTCGCATTCCGAGAAGCGTGTTAATAAGACTGATACCATCAGCCCCTGCCTCCTCGCAAGCCTTTGCGATGGAAACAATGTCGGTAACATTTGGGGAAAGCTTGATGATAACAGGCTTTGCTGTAACAGATTTGACAGCCTTTGTAACCTCAGCAGCCGCCTGGGGGGAGGTTCCAAAACTCATGCCGCCGCCGTGAACATTAGGACAGCTGACATTAACCTCAAGCCAGCCAACCTGTTCCTCTTTATCAAGCAGCTTACAGGTGTAGGCATAGTCTTCTATTGCAAAGCCGCTTACATTGGCCATAACCTTTTTATTAAAGCATTTTGAAAGCTTTGGTAGTTCCTCGCCAATAACCTTATCTACACCGGGGTTTTGAAGTCCCACAGCGTTAATCATGCCTGCAGTGCATTCGGCAATTCTAGGGGTTGGGTTGCCAAAACGAGCATCCTTTGTGGTGCCTTTGAAAGAAAATGTACCGAGCATATTGATGTCATAAAGTTCGGCAAATTCATAACCAAATCCAAAAGTTCCCGAAGCAGGAATTATGGGATTATCAAGTTCTATACCACAGAGATTTACCTTTAAATCTACCATAAAATTTCCTCCTTTAAAAGCACGGGGCCCTCTTTACAAATGCGCTTATAGCCCGTAACGGTTTTGCAGGAGCAGCCCATGCAGGCGCCAAAGCCACAGCCCATTCTTTCCTCAAAACTTAAGCTGCCCGAGGTTTTTGATGCATTAAAGATTGCCTTAAGCATTGGCTCGGGACCGCAGGTGTAAAAATGTGTGTAATCCACATTTTCCATAGCATTTGTAACAAAGCCTTTAACGCCGTAAGAGCCATCAACCGTTGTAACAATAACATCGGCGCCGAGAGCTTTGAATTCATCCTCGTAAAATATCTCTTGCTTTTTATTGAAGCCGAGAATAACCTTGACCTTTTTACCCTCGGCAGTAAGTTTTTTGCAAAGCATATAAAGGGGCGGAACGCCAACACCACCGCCAAGAAGCAGGGGCTTATCACCCGAAAGGGCGGTGTCATAACCATTGCCAAGGCCTGTTAAAACATTGAGGCTTCCCTCTTTCATTTGTGCCATAACCTCGGTACCGTGACCAACAACCTTGTAAATGATGGTGATAATATCTTTTTCGCAGTCACACACCGAAATTGGACGGCGCAGATAAAAACCGTCAATTTTAATATTTATAAACTGACCGGGGGCGGTAACAGCAGAGGTGTCACCCTTTAATTTCATTCTGAAAATGTCCTTTGTTAAGGCAACATTTTCGGTAATCTCAAAAAATCCTTGTTTCATTTTTCACCTTAGTGTAGAGCGAATAATCCAAACTCTGTTTTTAAAAGGCAGATTTTTCGCTCATACTTTCTTAAAATACTCGTTAATCTTTAAGCATCAATAGTTGAAATTGTAAGTGTGGTTTCTTCCAAAACATCAAGTAAAACCTTAACCGTGTCAAGGGCTGTAAACATTGTCACATTGTTTTCGATAGCGTGGCGGCGAATTTCGTGACCATCGTTATTAGAGCCGGTTGAATCAATATCACGAGTATTGATAACGTAGGCAATGTGACCCTGGCGAAGTGCGTTGGGGATTTCCTCACTATCCTCGCTGATTTTCTTCAGCATATGAGTGCGGATGCCATTTTTCTTTAAGAATTCTGCAGTTCCCTTTGTTGCCTGAATGTTAAAGCCAAGATTATAGAAGCGGCGAATTAGAGGCAGTGCTTCATTTTTATCCTTATCGGAAATGGTGACAAAAACAGTGCCGTAGTTTTGCAAATGCATTCCCGAAGCCTGCAGTGCTTTAAACAGTGCGCGGTTAAGTTTATCATCGTAACCGATTGCTTCACCGGTGGACTTCATTTCGGGAGAGAGATATGCATCCAGTCCTCTGATTTTGTTAAAGGAGAAAACCGGCACCTTAACATACCAACGCTTTTTCTCGGTAGGATAAATATCAAAGATTCCCTGCTCTTTTAAGCTCTTGCCCATTATAACCTCGGTTGCAATGTCAGCAAGGCTGTAGCCCGTTGCCTTTGAAAGGAAAGGAACGGTACGGGAAGAACGGGGGTTTACCTCGATAATAAACACATTGTCGTTTTCATCAACAATGAACTGAATGTTGTAAAGACCGATAATGCCAATGCCAAGACCCAGCTTTTTAGCATACTGCAAAATGGTGCCCTTAACCCTATCTGAAATGCTGAAGGTGGGATAAACGCTGATTGAGTCGCCCGAGTGAATACCAGTGCGCTCAACAAGCTCCATAATTCCGGGCACAAAAACATCGCGACCATCGCAAATGGCATCAACCTCAACCTCTTTACCCTGAATGTATTTATCAACGAGAACGGGCTTGTCCTCATCAATTTCAACGGCGGTTTTAAGGTAGTGGCGAAGCTGCTCCTCGTTGGCAACAATCTGCATTGCTCTGCCGCCGAGCACAAAGCTGGGGCGAACAAGAACTGGATAACCGATTTCCTTTGCGGCGGCAATACCATCTTCTATTTTGGTAACTGCTCTGCCCTTAGGCTGGGGAATGTTAAGCTCGTTTAAAATCTTTTCAAAGCTGTCGCGGTTTTCGGCGCGCTCAATGGCGGCGCAATCGGTGCCGATAATTTTAACACCGCGCTGCATTAAAGGCTCGGCAAGGTTAATTGCAGTTTGACCGCCTAAAGACGCAATAACGCCCTCAGGCTTTTCAAACTCGATGATGTTCATAACATCTTCGGGAGTTAAGGGCTCGAAATAGAGTTTATCCGCGGTTGTGTAATCGGTTGAAACGGTTTCGGGGTTATTGTTAATAATGATTGCTTCGTAGCCCGAATTTTTAATTGTTGTAACAGCGTGAACGGTGGAATAGTCAAATTCAACACCCTGACCGATACGGATGGGACCTGCGCCCAAAACGACAATCTTTTTCTTATCAGTAAGTTTTGAAGCGTTTTCACCCGAATATGATGAGTAGAAATAAGGAATATAAGCGCCTGTGTGGCAGGTATCAACCATTTTGAACACAGGGAACAAATTATGCTCCTTGCGGAAATCATAAACTTTTAGTTCATCGCAGTTCCACATTCTTGCAACATATTTATCGGAAAAGCCCATTTTCTTTGCGGTTTTCAAAATTTCAATGTCAAAGGGATTTTTCTTTAGGGTTTCTTCCATGTCGATAATGTTTTTAATTGCTTCAAGGAAGAAAGGAGTGATTTTTGTAATCTCGTGAATCTGCTGGACGGTGGCGCCACGATAAAGGCTTTCGGCAATGGCAAAAATGTTGTCATCGCGGAATTCGCTGATATATTTTAAAATGTCATTATCCGACATATTATCGAACTTGTTATGATAAAGGTGGTTAACGCCAACCTCTAGGGAACGAATGCCCTTAAGCAAGCATTCCTCAAGATTAGAGCCAATACCCATAACCTCACCTGTTGCCTTCATCTGAGTGCCAAGCACATTTGAAGCGGTGGTGAATTTATCAAAGGGGAAACGAGGTAATTTTGCAATAACATAGTCAAGTTTCGGCTCAAATGCCGCTGTTGTGTTGGCAATTGCAATTTCCTCAAGGGCCATACCAACGGCAATTTTTGCAGTTACCCTTGCAATGGGATAGCCACTTGCCTTTGAAGCAAGAGCAGAAGAACGAGAAACGCGGGGGTTAACCTCAATGAGGTAATATTCGCTTGAATGGGGATTAAGTGCAAACTGAACATTACAGCCGCCCTCAATTTTTAACTCACGAATAATTTTAATTGCGCTGTCGTTCAGCATCTTTAAATCGTGGTCATTAAGGGTCATAATTGGGGCAACAACCAGCGAGTCGCCTGTGTGAACGCCGACAGGGTCAATATTTTCCATACCGCATATGGTTATAGCGTGGTCGTTGGAGTCGCGCATAACCTCAAACTCGATTTCCTTATAGCCCTTAACGCTCTTTTCAATTAGAACCTGATGAACGGGAGAAAGCTTAAATGCGTTGGTACCAACCTCAATAAGCTCTGCCTCGTTGTAAGCAAAGCCGCCGCCTGTGCCGCCTAAAGTAAATGCGGGGCGCAAAACAACAGGATAGCCAATTCTTGCTGCAGCAGCTTTAGCCTCCTCAAGGCTGTATGTGATTTCAGAAGGAATGGTGGGCTCACCGATGGACTGACAAAGCTCCTTGAACATTTCGCGGTCCTCTGCCCTTTCAATGCTTTCGCTGCTTGTGCCGAGAAGCTCAACACCGCATTCCTTTAAAATGCCTTTTTGTTCAAGCTGCATTGCAAGGTTAAGGCCTGTTTGACCGCCAATGCCGGGAACAATGGCATCAGGGCGCTCATAGCGCAAAATCTTTGCCGCATATTCAAGGGTTAGCGGCTCCATATAAACCTTATCGGCAATGGTGGTATCAGTCATAATGGTTGCAGGGTTGGAGTTGCAAAGAACAACCTCGTAGCCCTCCTCCTTAAGAGCGAGGCAGGCCTGTGTTCCTGCATAGTCAAACTCTGCCGCCTGACCGATAACGATAGGACCGGAGCCGATGATTAAAATCTTTTTGATGTCAGTACGCTTTGCCATTTTTAATTTTCCTCCTGAAAAATCTCTTTATATCTTTAAATTTCTTTTTTGTAAACAACTTTTCCGCCGCACACAGTAAGCAAACATTCGCCGTAAAGCTCCTGCCCTTCAAAGGGTGTGGCTTTGCCCATTGATAAAAACTCATCGGGATTAACCTTTGATTTAACGCTTAAATCCCAAACCGAGAAATCCTCGCCTAAAGGAATGTTAAAACGCTGTCTCGGATTTATACACATAAGCTCAATAAGCCTTTGCATTGTAATAATTCCCGTTTTAACAAGGTGGGTGTACATAACTTTAAACGCTGTTTCAAGGCCAACAATTCCAAAGGCGCTTTTTTCGAGACCTCTTGATTTTTCATCGGCGCTGTGGGGCGCGTGGTCGGTAGCAATCATATCAATAGTGCCATCCTTTATTCCCTCAATAAGCGCTTTTTTATCCTCGGCGCTTCTAAGGGGCGGGTTCATTTTAAACCTGCCTTCTTCCTTTAAATAGCTGTCATCAAGCACAAGGTAGTGCGGCGCTGTTTCACAGGTAATGTTAACTCCCTGTGATTTTGCTTTTCTTATTATATCAACGCTTTCTTTTGCGGAAATGTGACAAACGTGATAAGCGCAGCCTGTCTTTTTAACAAGTTCAATATCCCTTGCAATCTGCAAAAATTCGCTTTCGCTGCAAATGCCCTTGTGTCCGTGAGCCTCAGCATATTCGCCCTTGTGAATGTAACCGCCGAAAAGCAGGTCGTTAACCTCGCAGTGGGCAACAATCATTTTGCCAAGCTCTTTTGCTTTTTTCATTGCGGCTTCCATTATGGCATCATTTTGAACGCCCCTACCATCATCGGAAAATGCGATGGCGTTTTTGGAAAGCGATTCCATATTAGAGAGGCACTCCCCTTTTTGACCCACAGTAATTGCGGCGTAGGGGTAAATGTTAATGATACCGGCCTCGTTAATGAACTTTAACTGCTGCTCTAAATTTTCGGCGCAGTCGGGCACGGGATTTAAATTCGGCATTGTGCAAACCGCAGTGTAGCCGCCGTGGGCTGCGGCGTTGCTGCCGGTAGCTATGGTCTCTTTATAAGAAAAACCCGGCTCACGAAAATGCACATGCACATCGCAAAAACCGGGTAAAAAAACATAATTAGAAATTTTGTCAGCAAGTGAAGGGAAAACAGAAACAAAGGCACTGCGGCAAGTGTCAGGAGTAACCATTTGAAGTTTTTCCTTGTTCGCCGAATGCATTGTCATTTTTAAAACCTCACTTACAAAAAAATCCCACCGCAAGGCAGGATAAACACACACAAAGAAAATGCCCCAAGAGCATTTTTGGTTAATGATATGTCAATCTTGCCGACCTCACAGGATCTAACTTAAAGATTATTTTAAAAGATTATAACATTATATATAACATTTGTCAACGAAAATAATTTAAAAATTTTCAGTTTTTTATGCTTGACATCATCACCTCACTATGCTATAATACATTTCGCGGCGCAAAAGCCCACAACTTAATATGGGAGTGTTCCCGAGTGGCCAAAGGGGGCAGACTGTAAATCTGTTGTCTTCGACTTCGGTGGTTCGAATCCACCCGCTCCCACCAAAATCGACAAGTTTCGACAGAAGCTTGTCGATTTTACTTTTTACCTCTTCACTCTTCACTTTTCACTATTCTCTGAGAAGTCGATTTTGGCAAGTAATAAGTAATAGTGAATAGTGAAGAAGTTTCGCGCTTTGCTTCGCAAAGTGTTGATTATAGATATAGTTTATGATATAGTCCAACTGATAAATAAGAATTTAGTAAAAGGAATGTTGTTGTATGAAAAAGAAAAAATTATTATATGCGATATTGTGTGCCTTGGGTAGTGGCACGGTAGGTTTCTTTGCAAACCAATTAACAGAGATATATGGTTGTATATTCTTCGGTATTGGTGTTGGTCTAATGGTATACTCAATTATAAATTTAAGCAAATGAATTCTAATATGTCGAGTAGATACAAAACGGATATTATAACTATAAAACATCACCTTAAAATATGTAGGGGTTCCAACATACTAGCGAACTGATAAATTGGGACATCGTAAAAACCAATTAAAAAATTTAAAATGCGGATTTTATATAATCCTTACACAAACTAAACCCGAACACCTAGGTGTTCGGGTTTTAAAATTTATCCAAGCATAACATCAAGCAGCATCATTAAGGCAAAGCCTGAAACTATTCCCATTGTTGAAAAATAAGAATTTTCTTTTTCATTTCTTTGGCATTCGGGAATAAGCTCATGAACGGCCACCAGCACCATTGCACCTGCGGCGAAGGACAGTGCGTAAGGGAGCAGCGGTTCCACAAAAACCACAAGCACAGCACCTAACACTCCTGCAACCGGCTCCACCATTCCAGATGCCTGGCCAAGTAAAAAGCTTTTTTTAGCACTTACTCCCTCACGCCTCAAAGGCAGAGATACGGCGGCACCCTCGGGAAAGTTTTGAAGACCTATTCCAAATGCTATTAAAACTGCACCAAGCAACGCTTCCTTTGAATAACCGTTTTTAAGCGCACCAAAAGCCACACCTACAGCCAAGCCCTCGGGAATATTATGAAGGGTGATTGATAGCACAAGCATTAGAATTCTATTGAATTTTTTGTTTTTGTCATCAAAATGATTTGCTCTTTTTCTTGCAAAGCTTACTGCCCTGTCAGAGCCCCAGATAAACACAGCACCACATAAAAAGCCCAACGTTGCAACAATATAAGGCGGTATTCTCGATACATTTTCCGCCATTTCAATTGCAGGCTGCAAAAGTGACCAAAAACTTGCCGCAATCATAACCCCTGCGGCAAAGCCTAACATTATGTTTAAAATCTTTGGATTTGGAGTTTTAAAAAACACAACAGTTGCCGCCCCAAGCGCTGTTACAAGCCATGTGAAAAGGGTTGCTACAAGTGCCATTAAAACATAGTTTTCCATAGTCCACCTCCAATAATCAGTATATTTAAAGTGGACAATAATGTGAAAACACCGCAGTTACCTGCGGTGCTATTTTTAATATTTAAAATTTGTTACCCTTTCAAAATAGAGCTCGTTTCCCACAAGAAACGCAAGGCCGTGACCCGCATTCGGCACAGTTACAAGTTCTTTTTTTGAATTGCAGGCCTCAAAAAGTCGTTTGCTCATTTCACAAGGCACATAATCATCGGCCTCGCCGTGAATAAAGATTACGGGCACCTTGCATTTTTTAACTTCCTCAATGGCCGAGGTTTCCTCTAAATCAAAATGACCGAAAATTCTAGCACCCAATTTTACAAAGAAATAAGAAAGCTTAACAGGAAGTTTTAAATCGCCAATAACCTTTTTTATTATATCCCTAGCACTTGTAAAGCCGCAGTCGGCAAGAATGCCAATAACATTCTTTGGCAGTTCCTTTCCTCCTGCCATTAAAACGGTGGAAGCGCCCATTGAAATGCCTGTCAGAATAATTTTAACATTGCTTCCAAAATGCTCCACCATAAATTCAACCCATTTAAGGCAGTCCTTATGCTCGTTGACACCAAAGGTGATAACATTACCGCCGCTTTTGCCCGAACAGCGCTGGTCAACGATAAAAGCGCTTCTGCCCAGCTTAAAGCATCGCTGAACACCGCCTGATAAATCCCTTTCGGCAGTGCCGCGATAGCCGTGAAACATAAGCTCAATAGGGGCATCCTTACTAAACTCATAGTATTTCCCGCAAAGGTCAAGGCCGTCAAAGGATTTTATCATAAATTCCTTATGAGGCATTGCTCTGGTTTCGCTTGCCCACTTGACAATTTGCTCACGGTGGGGCAGATAAATTTCTCCCTCGGGCAGTTGAATATCATCCCCCACCCTATTATTTTTACGGTCAACAAAAAAAGCAATTTTAAAGCAAATATAACTGATTAACAAAATCAGCAGACAAACAAATGCCGCTATTGCTAAAGTTATCCATGAAATTTCCATTTAAGTCATCTCCACAAATTTGGATAAAAATATTTTAACACCGCAACTCGGCCATTTCAAGTATTCTGTTAAAAAAGCAACCCCCCCATTTATGGAAACTAAAAATATGAAATCATAAATAATTAACAATTTGTTATAAAATTATGTGGATTTGAGCAAAGAATTGTTTAAAACGACAATTTTTGTAAAACGCTATTGCATTATGTCGGTTTGTGGTGTATAATTCATAAAAACTTAATAAATTATGTATGATGCTTGCAGGAAAAGTTTTTAACTGCCGAAGGAGTAACACTCTCAGGCTTCCCATTCGGGATGAGGACTGTAAGCTGACATAACTTTGGAGAATCCCATTAAATTGGGTGCCGAAGGTGCAAAGCGATTTTACGCTAATCTCTCAGGCAAAAGGACAAAGTCAATGCTTTTTCTTTTATGTTTGTATTATTAGTGGTTTGCGTTTTGCGCAGACCATTTTTTATTTTTCAGGAGGAAGTATGGAAGCAATTATTGAAAAAATCACAGAAATCAACAGCGCGGTTAACGGTGTTGTTTGGGGAATTCCCGGTCTTGTGCTGCTTATTGGCACGGGTATTATCCTCACCCTCGTTACCAAGGTTTTTCAGGTGTCACGCATTGGACATTGGTGGAAAAACACAATTGGCAGTCTTTTTAAAAAGGATGTTATTTCCCACAGCAAGGAAAAGGGTTCAATTTCTCCCTTCCAGGCCTTGTGCACAGCGCTTGCAGCAACGGTTGGTACCGGTAATATTGCCGGTGTTGCCGCAGCAATTTGCATTGGCGGTGCAGGTGCAGTTTTTTGGATGTGGGTTGCCGCATTCTTTGGTATGATGACAAACTATTCCGAAAATGTGCTTGGTATGTATTTCCGCCGCAAAAACGCAAACGGCGAATGGTCGGGCGGTGCAATGTACTATCTTAAAGATGGTCTTGGCAACAAAAAAGGCTGTAAGTGGATTGGCACCGTTTTAGCCATTTTGTTCTCAATCTTTACAATGCTTGCCTCCTTCGGTATTGGTAGCATGGGTCAGGTTAACAAAATTGTCGCAAACGTTGCAGTTGCATTTGATGTTAAGGCTCTTTCTTCCATCACTGTTTTCGGCGATGTTTCTCTTTACAACCTTATTATAGGTATTGTTATTATGGCACTTACCGCACTTATCACTTTAGGCGGTCTTAAAAGAATTGCAAGCGTTGCAGAAAAAATTGTGCCCTTCATGGTGGTGCTTTTTATTGCTGGAAGTCTTGTAATTATCGGCATTAACTATCAGTCAATCATTCCTGCCTTTAAGGCAATTTTTGTTAACGCATTTAAGCCCGAAGCCTTTGTGGGCGGCGGTATTGGCGGTGTTATCATTGCAATGACCAACGGTTTTAAGCGCGGTGTTTTCTCAAACGAAGCAGGTCTTGGCTCCTCGGTTATGGTTCACTCAAACTCAAATATTAAAGAGCCTGTAAAACAGGGTATGTGGGGCATTTTCGAGGTGTTTGCCGACACAATGATTGTTTGCACAATGACAGCACTCGTTGTTCTTACCTCAGGCGGTCTCGCAGGAGGCGCATTCAATGTTGAAACAGGTGAAATTGCCCAAGGTCTTACCGATGCAACACTTGTTGCAGGTGCCTTTAACGAGGTTTTCCATTGGGGTAACATTGGTCAAAAGTTCATTGCCATTGCAATGTTCCTCTTTGCCTTCACCACCGTTCTCGGTTGGTCACACTATGGCTCAAAGGCTTGGGAATACCTTTTTGGCTCAAAAACCACCTTCATTTTCCGCATTATTCACGTTATCACCGTTATTTTCGGTGCCGTGCTCTCCTCCTCCCTCGCTTGGGATATTTCAGACACCTTTAACGGTCTTATGATGATTCCGAACCTCATAGGCGTTCTTGTTCTGGCTCCCCTGGTTATGAAGATTACCAAAAACTACATTGACCGAAATGTTAAGAAAAAAGAAGTTAAACCCGTTGTATCTTACGATTCAAACATTGAGGCTGCTTTCGAGCAAAACCTTGATGCTGAATAAATCTCTCTCAAAAAGCAAAAGCCGTGGGTTTCCACGGCTTTTGCTTTTTATCATATTTTGATTTGTTTTAAATGTTGAAAACGGTTAAGAACCGTGATATAATCAAGGCAATTCCAAAAGCGGTAGGAATTTAAAATTCAAGATTATTACTCTATTAGGTGTTTTATGAAAATTATTGCTCAATTAGTCGGTTTTTTGGGAATTGTTATCAGCTTCATTATCTACCAGCAAAGGGAAAGAAAAAAGCTTCTTCTTTGGAAGCTGACCGCCGATTTAACCTGGATGCTTCATTATGCCCTTCTTGGTGCATTTTCTGCTGTTGCGGTCACATTCATTGGTGTTATGCGTGAGATTGTATATTTAAACGAAGGCAAAAAATGGGTAAATAAAAAATTTTGGATTGTTGTTTTTTGCCTGATAAACATTGTGTTTTCTTATTTAACCTGGAATGGTCTTTTCAGCCTTTTGCCCACAATCGCTTCTCTTATTGCCGTTGTATCCTTTGCAATGCAAAAACCGAAAATCACACGCTTTTTCTCCTTCCCTATTTCGTTTTGTATGATAATCTATGATTTTTTCACAGGTTCTATTGCAGGCATTGTGAACGAAGTCTTTACCATTTCTTCCAGCATTATCGGTGTTATAAGACACGATATGAAAAAACGCTAAAATTAAACCTTACCAATATATAAAATCTTTGATAATATTTATAAAAACAATTTAAAGATTAAACTTTTCCCAAAATCTTCAAAATATCGATAAAAAGGTTGTCATTCAGGGTGTTTTATGATAGTACATATCATATGTAGATAATTCCAAAAGGTTTACTTTTGAGGATGGTGAAAAGTTGGTTAAATTATGACAAGTGTAAAACGAACGCCGGTTTTATAGATACGCTCAAAAGTGTTTATAAAAAAACTCGCTATTATCGGCGCAGATGGATTATTACTTATCACAACAGTAGTTGTTGTCATTGTTTAAATTTAAAAAAGGATATATAATTATGAAAAAATTTTTATCAGTTTTATTATCAATACTTTTGATAATATCAGTTTGTCAGATAGGGTTGTTTGGCTTTACTGCAAGTGCGGCAGCAACGAGCGGTTATTATACCTACACCTTTACCAATGAAAAAGCAACCATAACCGGTGTCAACACATATATTAGCGGTGCAGTGGAAATTCCATCAACCTTGGGTGGCTACCCCGTGGCAAATATAAATTCTGAGGCGTTTGAGGGTTGCACAAACCTTACCTCGGTCACCATTCCAGACAGCGTGATAAGTATTGGTTCTAAGGCATTTGAAGGATGCACAAATCTCACCTCCGTCACCATCTCAGACAGCGTAAAGTGGATAGGCGACGGTGCATTTCACGAGTGCTCAAGCCTTGAAAGCATAACCCTACCCTTCGTGGGTTCTTCAAAAAATGCAAATGGCACGCAGCAAGCTGTGTTTGGTTATATATTTGGATATGCTTCATCAAATAGTGAAAGCGGTACAACGAATCAAAAATATTCAAGTAATTCAAGCAAATACTACTATATCCCATCAAGTTTGAAATCGGTAACTATAACCGATGCTACACAAATCCCCTACGGCGCGTTTTATAATTGTTCTAACATCACTTCAATTTCCATCCCCGACAGTGTGGCGAGTATTGGCGATAATGCGTTCTATAATACAAGCGGTTTACAAACGGTGTATTTTGGCGGTTCACCAGAAAAATGGAATACATTAAAAACTAACAGCGGTATTTTGTGTGATAATATAATTTATCCAGAGACAACAATAGCGGTGGAAACTTTACCAAGCAAAACGGAATATGTTAAAAACAACGAAACACTTAATCTTACCGGAGGTAAAATAAGAATCTCATACAAAGATCAGCAACCGGATATCATTGACATGACCGATTCTAAGGTAACCGTAACAGGATTTGATAATACCAAGATTGGTAAACAAACACTTACAGTTACTTATTGCGGAGCATCAACAACCTTCGATATTGAAATTGTTGAAAGGCCACAAAATACTACCGAGTTTGCAGGTGGTAGTGGTACGGTAGCCAATCCATACCTAATAGAAACTAAAGTACATTTAAATAATGTTCGCAATTATCCTGATGCACATTATAAAATGATAGAAGATATTGTGTTTACAGAATCTGATTTTGCTAAAGGTGGAGCATTTTATAATAGCGGTGCCGGTTGGGAACCGATAGGTTCAGAAACCACGAATAAATCTTTCACAGGTGTATTTGATGGAAATGGATACAGTGTAAAAAACATTATTATAAATATTCAATCTGAACAGACTGTTTTCGCCGGTTTATTTAACACCAACAGTGGAATTATTAAAAACTTAGGTGTAGAAGATGGACATATTTCTATTAAATATGGAAGTGCAGGCGGTGTGTCTGGATGTAATGATAATGGAATTATTGAGAATTGTTTTAATACTTGTGATATAAAAACTCAAGATGAAACCGGTTCAATCACATTGGGTGGCATTGTTGGTATAGTGTATGATGGAACTATTAAAAATTGTTATAACACAGGACATATATATTCCACAGATTATGCCGGCGGAATAGCTGGCACCAACGCAGGATTAATACAAGATTGTTTTAACACCGGATATATTCGAGCGATAAATGGCGATGATTCTTATTCGTGTGCTGGTGGAATATCCGGAACAAATCATAATATAATTCGGTCGTGTTACAACGTTGGTTATGTAAAATCCGATGTAACCGAAGGTGCGATTTCTGGTCTTCTTGTTGATTTAAATCCAGATGCGAAATTCGTTAATTGCTATTATTTAAACAATGTTAGCTCAGCTGGGGCATATGGCGATAACGGAGCAATAAAATGCACTGCCGGACTTTTACAATCACAAACTACATTTAGTGGTTTTGATTTTGAAAATGTTTGGAAAATACCATCGGAATCAAATTATATGTATCCTGAACTTATTGGAAATAGTATAAATTTCACCAAAAAAGCCCAAAGCTTAAGTATTGTTTCATTACCATATAAAACAGAATATTATGTTAACTTAGAAGATTTTGATATAACTGGTGCCAAAATTGCCGGGATTTTTAACGAAGGAACCATTGAAGAAATTACTGTAACACCTTCTATGGCGTCGGGATACGACAAGACTAAAATTGGGGAACAAACTATCACTATTACTTATAATGAAGAAAGCCTCACTTTTGATGTTACAAATTTAAGTTTGGTATATGATTATAAACTAACAACTGATGAAACCATTACATTAGAGTACGAATCAAACAAAGACTTTGATTTTATCATTTCTGATGAAACAACTTCTAAAATAACAAAGGTGTCCTCTAATATTATTTCTTCGGGTTCTTCAATTAAAACATCTACAGCCACCATTTCTCCGTTAAAACCCGGTTATGTGATTGTACGCGCAGTAGATAAAACAGGAAATGTGCTTTTTAAATCATTGCTGCTTATTGAAGAAGGCAACCACAAGATGGAGTTAATTGAAACCATAAAACAAGCAAACTGCACACAAGCAGGAGAAGAAAAATACGTATGTGCTTTTTGTGGTTTTATAGAAAAACGATTTCCGAGTGCCATCGGTCACAAAGAGGTAATTAATAATAAAGTTAATCCAACTTGTTCTAAAACCGGTTTAACCGAAGGAAAACATTGCTCTCGTTGTGAAAAAGTGCTGATAAAGCAAGAAGTTATCGATGCAACCGGGGTGCATATTTGGGACAAAGGCACCACTGATAAGAGAGGAAATATTCTTTATAATTGTAACACCTGCGATGCTACACACAGTAAGAATCTAACATCAATAAAAGTTACCACTAAACCTAATAAATTGAACTATTTTGAAGATGAAAATATAGATTTTACGGGAATGGTAATAACTGCATATTATGATGACAAAACAACCGCCGAAATAACGACCTGGTCTGCTGAATATAATATGAACAACGGAAAACAGACTGTAACTGTCGAATATTATGGAAAAACTGATACCTTTGCAATTACTGTAGATTCAAAAGTGCCTTCTACTGTTACTTCTTCAAAGCACACCATAATTGATGACAAAATTAGTAAGATAACTGCCGGCACAACGGTTACTTCGTTGTTGTCCAGCTTAAATGAAGGTTCTTTTTGTAAGGTTTATAAAGGCAAGTCTGAGGTTAGTGGCAACACAGCGGTTGGCACGGGTATGGTTGTTAAAATCATGGACGGTAACACTGTAAAAGCAACTTACACTATTATAATAACGGGTGACACCAATGGCGATGGCAATATTACTATTACTGATATGATCGCTATTAAAGCTCACGTGCTTAAAAAGTCTACTTTGACCGATATATATGCAACAGCAGCTGATACTAATGGAGATAATGGCATTTCTATTACCGACTTTATTCAAGTAAAAGCTAAGATACTCGGTAAAGGTAGTATCACCGCAAGATAGGAAGAAAGAATATGAAAAAAGCGATTTCAATATTAACCGTTTTTGTTTTATGCTTTGCGTTAATCTTGCCCATGACAGTTTCGGCGGCAAGCGCAAGCTCAAGTTTGACCGGTCCCGATACCGTTCGCGCTGGGGACACTATCACATTAAGTTTTAACCTTAAAGGTAGCGGTATTTTTGGCGCTTCAGGCACGCTGTCTTATGACAGTAGCCAGGTCACCTTGCTTGAAACAACTCAAAATATTGGTTCTCCATGGGTGGTTGAGTTTAACAATAATAATTTTGTTGCTTATGATAACAACTTAAGCAACCCTATAAATAGCAATAAAACTTTATTTACTGCTACATTTAAGGTTAAACCTATTACAGCAGGTACTAACATCAAAATCTCTTATACTGATGTTAAAACTTCTGATGGTAGCGCAGATACCAATCTTGGTACCGTTACATATTCAAAAACTGTCGCTTCTCCTCTTGCAACTGATAACAATCTTGAAAGTCTTGTCGTAAGTAATGCTACAATATCTCCAGCATTCTCGGCAGGAACAACAAGCTACACTGCTAGCGTTCCTTTTGAGGTATCTAAGCTTAATGTCAGCGCTACTGCCGCAGATGGTAAGGCAAAGGTTTCAGTTAATAACCCCACTCTTATTACTAATGAAACAACCGAGGTGACAGTTACTGTAACAGCAGAAAACGGTGCTAAGAAAACCTATACAATTTCTGTTAACAGGGCGCAGGACCCAAATTACAAAGCAAGTGACAATAATAAACTTTCGGGCATTTCTGTGGATGGTTTTTTACTTTCTCCTGCATTTAATACCGATACCACTAGGTATGTAGTTTGGTTGCCTTATGAAACCACCAGTGTAAAAATTAGCGGTTCGGCGGCAGATGGTAAAGCTTCTGTTGCAGTAGAAGGCGGCGAGAACCTTGCTGCAGGCCAGGATAACCCTGTTAAGGTAATTTGCACTGCTGAAAATGGTGATAAGAAAGAATACACTGTAATTGTAAAACGCGCAGCAGCACATGATGGTTCTATAGAACAACTTCCCGATGAATCATTAACAAACAAACCGGTTGACACTCAACCTAACGATACTACCACAAAAACCAAAGATAGTATTGCTTGGTGGTGGCTACTTATAGTGGGTGTTGGTGCGCTTGCTATTGGTGCAGTTGTAGGATTCTTTGGAAAAGATATTATTAATAAAATATCTAAATAATATGATTGTTTAGACATTTGTTTTCCATACTCGTTTATTTTCTCTATTTTTATATGCCCCTCGTTATATTTTAGCATAAAAAAGGTAGACACACGGTTTACATGTGTCTACCTTTATTATTTCATTTTCCAATGGTTATGGTTCAATTTTGTAGGTATCGCCTATTGCCATCACCGTTATTTTACCGTTTGCATCGGTGTAATATTCAATGCTAACGGTGTCGCCTTCTTCTATAAAGGGGAGTTTATCCCAAAGAGAAATGTCGGCAACAAAAACTTCCTCGATATTTTCAAGTTTTATATAATATTTTGAATTACCATTAACAACCGCCGTTTCAATACCGACCACCTTTGCGGTAGCAGTAACCTTTGAAATATCGGTAGTCGAATTTGCAGATTCGTTTATAATATCGGAATTCTTAAGAAGCCTGATATATTCAGTTTGCGCGCCTTCAAGGGTATCGGCAACGCCAACAATTTGATAATTTGAAACCGAAACAAAAGAATATGCCTTTACAAGCCCTGCGCTGTCCTTAAGGCTTATGAAATAGGACGGAATGTTCTCAATGTTAACGAGAATCGGGAATGTGGCAACATAACCTTTTTCCTGGATCATACCCTCAGCCGATGCCATTGCAGAATATTCCTCGGCGCCGTTAATCGAAAAGGTCTTGGCCTCTTTTGTTCGCATATTAACAAGGATAAAACCAATGTTAGATTCATCTCTAACAACCGAGGTAATGCCTGTGTAAAGCCAAACATCATCATCAATGGCAAGGTAGTTATAGCCATCGGTTGTGGCAACAACATTCTTTTGAGCGAAAATGGAGTTCCAATAGCCGTTTTGATAAGCGCCCCAAAAATCGGCCTGCTGAATTAGCATATTTGCGGAATAAACGGTGTCAATCCACTCGGGAACCTCTTTCACCTTATAATCCTTCATTTCGCCTGTGACAGCATTTACTGCTACAACACCCGTAATATCCTTACCGCCCAAGAAACCGATTGTATAATCATAATAAGAAAGAATCCAATAAGGATTGCCATTGTCATCAATTTCAAAGGTGGTTTTCTCAAACATTTTTGTAGGGTGTGCAAAACGAACATGGCGCATTAAATCTCGGGCAAAATATTCGCTGGGAGAATATTTCATACCACTTTCAAGTTCAATTAGCTCGGTATCCTGCGTTGCCATATCAATTTTAACATAGTAAGGAATGCCTTCCTGTTTGTTTACAAACCACTTTAAAACATCGGCATATTCAAGAGGAGATACACGAACGGGAACCTCTTTGAAGTTTATCTGAGTGTAATAATCAGACACATTAAACTGGGAAACAAGTTCCACCACCTCGCCAATTTTTCTGCTTCCCAGGCGTGTGGCTGTATCGCGGTCAACAACGGGAATTTTGGAAAGGGGAATTTCAGCAATATCCTTCGAGAAATCGCCCTCGGTGACCGTTAGCATCTTTTGATATTTCGCGGCGTTAAACACAGGTGAGGATGAAACGAAAATTGCACCCAAGGCAACAACCACCAAAACAACAGCCGAAATAATTACCATAAGCAGTTTTTTGCCCTTGATTTTTTTAACAAATTTTTGTGCTTCTTCCTTTTCTACAGACACAGAAAAGGAGCCCGTTTTGAAAATTTTAAAAATACCCCTGCCTGCTTTAATAATAAGGAAGGAAATGAGGTAAACGGCAATAAGGAAAATTAAAAATGTCCAAAACTCCGGCGATTTTACGTGCAGTGCGGGAAGCATAACGTAATAATCCGCCGCACCAAGCAAAAGCGTAATAATTAAAGGTAGGATATACTTTTTAAACATAAAACCAACTCCTTATGTAATTAATGTTACCATATTTTAACTTCAAATTCAATGAACAAATAATGAACTCTTGATTTGAGAGCAAAAAAATTATATAATTACATTGTATTTATGAATTCTAGGTGATTTATTTGAAGAACAAAAAATCTTTTTTTGGAATGTTCAGCCGCTTTGTGCCCTATTTTAAGCGCCACAAAGCAACGCTTATAATTGACCTTTTTTGCGCAGCTCTTACGACACTTTGCGAACTGTTTTTGCCAATGATTGTAAGGGAAATTACTGAAACCGTGACCGAAGGCGGCAATTTAACCCTCACTCTCATTTTCGGTTGCACCGCATTTTACCTTGCCCTTCGCATTATTGACACTGCCGCAAATTATTATATGGCTACCTACGGTCACATTATGGGCACAAAAATTGAATCAGAAATGCGTTATGACTTTTTTGCGCACCTGCAAAAGCTTTCCTTTTCATATTACGACAACGCAAAGGTCGGCACCTTAATGTCCCGAATCACCTCCGACCTTTTTGATATTACTGAATTTGCCCACCACTGCCCCGAGGAATTCTTTATTGCGGGAATTAAAATTGTTTGCTCATTTATTATTCTTTGCAATATAAATCTTTACTTAACCCTTATAATTTTTGCGGTTATTCCCCCATCGGTTTTGGTTCTTTCAATTTTCAGAAAGAAAATGAAAACGGGCTTTAGAGAATCTAGAAGGCAGGTTGGCGAGCTCAACGCCGCCGTTGAGGACAGCCTGCTTGGAATTAGAATTGTTAAATCCTTTGCAAAGGAAGAATTTGAAAAGGATAAGTTTGACAAAAGCAACTCAAAGTTCCTTGACATTAAATCAAGGGTTTATAAGATTATGGGTGCTTTTCAGTCCTTCACCCGCCTTTTCGATGGTATAATGTATATTGTTGTTGTGGCAGCAGGCGCTTTGTTCATTTACTTTAAACAAATTTCCGCCGCCGATTACATAGCCTACCTTATGTTTGTTACAACCCTCACAACCTCGGTAAGGCGCCTTGTAGAATTCACCGAGCAGTTCCAGCGCGGCATGACAGGCATTGAACGTTTTAATGAAATTATGGACATTGAACCCGAAATCACCGACAGCAAAAATGCAACCGTTTTAAGCGGTGTAAAAGGTGAAATTGAGTTTAAAAATGTTTCCTTCCGTTATTCCCCCGAAACCCGCAATGTTATTAAAGATTTATCCCTTACCATAAGTTCTGGTGAAAATATTGCCATCGTCGGCCCCTCGGGTGGTGGCAAAACCACAATTTGTTCCCTTATCCCCCGTTTTTATGAAACAAGTGATGGTGTTATTACCATTGATGGCACTGACATTAAATCGGTAACGGTTAGGTCACTAAGAGAAAATATTGGCACCGTTGCACAGGATGTTTACCTCTTTTCAGGCACCATTAAAGAAAACATTGCCTATGGTAAGGTTGGTGCTACCGATGAGGAAATTATTGAGGCAGCCAAACTTGCCGGTGCTCATGAATTTATTTGCGAGCTTCCCGATGGCTACGACGCCTATGTAGGAGAGCGTGGAATTAAGCTTTCGGGCGGTCAAAAACAGCGAATTTCCATTGCCCGCGTTTTCCTAAAAAATCCTCCTATTCTTATCCTTGATGAAGCTACAAGCTCCCTTGATAACGAAAGCGAGCTGCTTGTTCAAAAATCCCTTGAAAAGCTTTCAAAAGGCAGAACGACATTAACAATTGCCCACCGCCTTACCACTATTAAGAATGCCGACCGCATCATTGTGCTCACCGAAAATGGCATTGAGGAAATGGGCAACCACAAAGAACTTATAAAAAAGAACGGACTTTACAGCGAGCTTTACAAACTCTATTCTATGGAATAAAGGTGATTTATTATGTCTAAACCTGTTTTTAACAAGAAACTCCACAAGGCCTGCAAATATTGCGAGCACTCCTCCCCTTCCTCTTTTAATGATGAAATGATTTGTCGCCACCGTGGCGTTACCGAACCCGATGACCACTGCTTAAAATACCGCTATGACCCCTTTAAGCGCGTTCCATCAAAACAAACACTTGATAAAAATTACACAAAAGAGGATTTTGCCCTTGAATAAATTATTGCAGAATTTTTAAAAAATAATTTGTTAATCTTCGGTTGACAAAACCTCTATTTCATAATATAATTGGTAGGTATCGTAAATTTTTTATGCGGATGTGGCGGAATAGGCAGACGCGCTAGATTCAGGTTCTAGTCGGGGCAACTCGGTGCAGGTTCAAGTCCTGTTATCCGCACCAAAAGTCCAAACCCTTTAATAATGCGGGTTTGGACGATTTTTTATGCCTGAATTCACCTTGGATTTTCACCTAAAATGTCTCTTTTTTTCGTGGTAAACATTGGTAGACATCTTTTGTTGCGCATTTCCACTTCTTCGGTCCTACGGATAATCAGCCTTAGAGCATCGACTGATAAAGTCTAACCCGACTTTAAAGGTTTTCTGCTGGTGATTCACAGTCTGCCGCAGAACTCAGACTGCTGTACTCGGCACCAAACCTTTGATGCAACTAACTTCCCATGTCAAATACAGTCATTTTGAACCACCTCCCTTTATGCATTTATTTTGTTTCCATCACTTACCGGAGAACAAAGCATAAAAAGAAGGCAAAAAGATAACAAAAAAGCACCTACCCCGAAGGATAAGTGCTCACTTGCAGTCCTTTTGCCTTTGCCCTATACGCAGGAGCCAAGCATAACAAACAAGCGCAACTAACCCTCTCGGAACATTGCAATTTTCGTTATCTTTTAAAAACACTCCTGCTTTATTTTAAATAGGTCATTATTAGTTTAACATGGGGAAAACCCTTTGTCAACCTTGATTTTGTCACTCTTTTACCATTCTAATCTCACTCCGTAGAGTTATGTAGGGTTATGTATAACAGTAAAGAGTTATATGAAATTTTAAAAAAATGTTAATTTACACTTATTTCACAAGTTTAAAAGCTCCACGCCAAATGGTTCTTGTCGAGAAGACAATATTTTTTGAAAAATAGGTTGCATTTATCCTATATTTCGGGTATAATAATACCAGAGGTGATAAAAATGATGGTTAATACCGATAATTTAGTTGCTATGACCGAAGCAAATCAAAATTTTTCAAGGGTTGTCCGCACTGTTGACGAAAGCGGTTTGGCTGTTATTTTAAGAAACAACAAGCCGAGATATGTCGTTGTTGATTTTGATGAATACAATAACATTGCCGCTGCTCTTCAGATGCGCAAGGCTAAAATTGATGGTGCCGCCGATAAACTTATTGACGAAAATATGGAAGCATTACTGGAGTTAGCTAAATGATATTACTTACAGTTGAAGAAATAATCGAACTCCACGATAAGCTTATTGATCGTACCGGTGGCAGTCACGGACTTCGCGACCAAAGTCTTTTAGAATCTGCTGTTTACAGTGCTATATCCGGTTTTGAGGGTAGCGAAGCATATCCAACGGCCTGTGAAAAAGCAGCAAGATTTATGTTTGCTCTTACCAATAATCACGCTTTTGTTGACGGCAATAAGCGCATTGGTGTTTTTACAATGTTAATGACATTGCAACTTAACAATGTAAAGCTTCGCTACACACAACCCGAGCTTATTTCTCTTGGCCTATCTGTTGCAGATGGCAGCAAAGGCTACGATGGAATACTCACTTGGATCATAGAACACAAATTTTAGAAAGTCAGTCCCGAGGTTAAAACCTTGGGACTGACTTTTTTCTATAAATATAGGGAACAAATAATCTCAATTCCAAAAAATTTAAAACAAATAGAATTCTTTAAGATCGTCTAATCTTAATAATACGGGCGAATTGCCATAGGGTACTCCTACATCAATATCTATCCATGTTTTTGTTTTGAGAATTTTTCCTTTGTTTGCGTGGTCATAAGACATGGTGGGAGTGTGACCAAAAACCGTTATAATATCATCAAAATACTCATCCGTAATTTTCGGCCATGCCCAAATAAGTTCGTCGACAGTATAGTCGGCAAACTTTTTGTTTTTATCGAAATTATCAAGACCTGAATGTACAAGCAAAAAATCTTTATTGCCAACGCTTACGGTTTCGTAAGCTGGCGCATCACGCAAGTAGTCAAGAATATCTGCTAACGTATCAGGCTCGGTTTGCATCAAGCTTCTAAGGGTCTTTAATGTAATGTCTCCGCCGTTTTGCGTATAGTTCATTAAAAGCTCCATTTTTTCTTGTGTGAAATTACCGATGCTTTCATCGGTGATTTCCTCAAATACAAAATCACAACTAAGAAGCATTGCCTCGTGGTTGCCTAAAATTAATTGTGCGTTTGGCTGTTCCAAGAGCCATTTTAGAATCTCAATACCACCATCATTTTGTCTATCAATTACATCTCCTAAAATAAACAGCCAATCATCATCATTAAAATTTACCATATTAAGCAATCGTTTTAAATCGGTTAACGGCAAACCGTGAAGGTCTGAAGTTGCATATATAGACATAAAAATCACCTTAATATATATACCATATTTTACTTAGTTTCTCAATATCATCTATTTAAATTCCGAATCGTGTTCTTTGAAAAATTCGTAGTACTTTCTCACGTTCTCAAGTTCTGTCCAATTTTTGGTTGTAACGGGCAAACTGTCTAGGTCGTATATCTTTGCGCTATCTATTGAAAGCAGTATAGGAGAGTGAGTGGAAATTATAAACTGACATCCGAAAAATCTCGCAGAATCACTTATAAATTTAGCTAAATCAATTTGGAAACTAATAGAAAGGCTGTTTTCGGGCTCATCCAAAAGATAAATGGCATCCCTGTCTATATGTTCTGTGAAATATCGCATAGCAGTCTCGCCGTTTGAAAACATATCTACATTTCGAGCAAGTCGTTCCTTTACAAATTGCGATTGTGTTTTAGATAAAACCGCATGCACTTCTTTCCATCGGTCATAATCATCAAGTCCATGAAGTTGTATGTACCCTGGTTCTTGCCCTGCTTTCAACATTTGTAGACCATACCCTTTGAACAACTCCTCTCGGTGAAAATCGACGTTGCTGTTTAAATACCTCATATTCATAACATAGTCAAAAACGTCATCACTTGAAAGTATTTGACTGTTTTGCGGAATTTCATCTCCGTATATTTTACAAAGATCAGTGTATTTTTCAAAGAATGCACTTTTGTTATATTCCGAATGCCTAATAGCATTTATTTTTTCGGCAACAACATTAAGCAAGGTGGTTTTTCCCGAGCCATTTCCGCCGTAAAAAATGGTTACAGGTGCAAAATCTATAAATTCAAGTTGTTTTTGCGGAAAAATTTTAAATGGATACATAGTTCCAAAGCAGGTTCGTTTCTCTCCGACTATTACATCCTTTTCCTCAACTACAGAGGCTAATTTTAGTTGTCTTAAATAAACCATATAAACACTCCTTTTCATGATATGTAAATTATACATCATCCGATGTCCTATTTTTATCCCACCGCTTGCTGTAAAATACAAACACAATAAAAAGGAGTGTTTTAAATGCCTAGTTCAAATGAAACGAGAAAAGATGACGCATATGACAAAAGAGTTGAGCTTCATTGCCACACAAATATGTCTTTTAAGGATGGTGTTGCAACTGCCGACGAGATAATAAGGCAAGCTTTTAATTTTGGTCATAAGGCGATTGCTATTACCGACCACGGTTCAGTAAGAGCCTACCCTGAAATTGCTAACGCCGTTAAAAGAATTAAAAAAGAAGGCAAAAATATTAAGCCTATCTATGGTGTAGAGTTGTACTTTGTTAACGATGTAGATTATGATATTTCAAATTTAACCGAAAAAGAAATAATTAGCCGAAAAACACATCTTATAGTATTGGTCAAAAATCAAAAGGGATTAAAAAGCTTATATAAAATGATGTCTGAAGCTGAGCACTATATAAAGTGGAATGAGGCTCCTGTTATTAAACGTTCCTGCCTGGATAAATACCGTGAGAATTTTATTGTCGGCTCTGCTTGTGAGTGTGGAGAATTGTATCGAGCGGTTATTGCAGGCAAAAGTGATGCCGAGCTTGAAAAAATTGCAAGTTATTATGATTACCTTGAAATACAGCCGCGCGATAACAACAAGTTTATGATAAAGAAAAGCTCTGAACCTGATACATATGATGAAAACGGAAATATAATTGAAAACCGTTTTAAAAAGGTTACCTGTCTTGACGTAATCGAAAACTTTAACCGTAAAGTCATAGAAATCGCGGATAAACTTCGCAAGCCTGTAGTCGCTACCGGTGATGTGCATTTCATCGAATCAGAAGATAGTCTTATAAGAAAGATTTTAATGGCAAATCAAGGTTATACCGATTTTGAAGAACAAGCACCGCTATATTTTCGTACAACTGATGAAATGCTCGAAGAGTTTTCATATCTTGGAGAAGATAGAGCCTTTGAAGTGGTTGTTAAAAACACAAATCTTATTGCAGATATGATTGAAGAAATCGTGCCACTTATAGAGGGATACCATCCGTTTGTTATCGAAAACGCTGATAATGATTTAGAAAAAATATGCCTTAAAAAAGTAAATGACATATATACGGCAAACGGTATTTTACCGTGCGTTATAAAGGAACGACTCGATGCGGAACTTCATCATATAATAGAGCATGATTTTTCTTCACATTATATGATAGCCTATCTTATAGTTAAACATTTGAAAGAACAGGGTGAGTATGTATTTGCGCGGGGTTCGGTAGGTTCTTCTTTTGTTGCATACCTTTTGGGGATAAGCGAAGTTAATCCCTTAGAGCCGCATTATGTATGTCCCCAATGTCATCATATAGAATTTGTTAACGATTATTCAGTATATTCGGGATTTGACTTGCAGCATAAAGCTTGTCCTTTATGTGGTTCTGAAATGAAAAATGACGGACACAATATTCCATATGAAATGTTTATGGGTTTAGACGGGGACAAAGTACCGGATATTGACCTTAATGTTCCGGCAACAGCGCAGGATAGTGTTAAAAAGTTCCTTTCGAATTATTTTGGAAAAGAACGAATTGCTTACGCAGGCACAATATGTTCTATAGCTCCTTTTACGGCCGAAGGTTATATTCGCAAATATGAAGAACTATCCGGCACGACCATTTCTTATGATAAAAAAGATTATATTATAGATAAGCTATGTAATATACATACAGGAAGCGGTATGCATCCTACAGGTCTGCTTGTGTTGCCTGAAGGAAAAGAATTTGCTGATTTCACACCCTGTTGTCCGGCTGAAAGTTTTTACTTGCCAATTTCGCAAAAGTCTGCTTTTGATTTTTATCATTTGCACGATACAATCTTAAAACTCGATATTTTAGGATATATTGTTCCTGATATTTTTAAATTGCTTCATAAATTTACGGGAATATCTCCAGTTGATGTAGATATTCAGGATCCTGAGATATATAAAATTTTCAGCGATGTAACTGCCCTTGGGATATCGGCTGAGGATATTGACGGTATAACCGTAGGAACGCTTGGGTTGCCCGAATATAATACTGATTTTATGAGGGAACTGCTTGTCAAAACTCAACCGAAAAGCTTTACCGATCTTGTGAAAATCAGTGGATTGGCTCATGGAACGGATGTGTGGATAAATAATGCTGAACACCTGATTGAACGATATCGTTTAAGTAAACTTATTGCCTTAAGATCGGATATTATGCTTGATTTAATGAGAAACGGTGTGGATAAAGCGACCGCATACAAATTTGATGAATCCATACGAAAGGGCTTTTTATCTAAAGGCCGCCTTAGTGATGAAGATGCTACATACTTTAAACGAATAACAAAACCTTTGGGTGATTGGTACTTTGATTGCTGCTCAAAAATTCGTTATATGTTCCCCAAGGCCCACGCCGCAGCCTATGTTATAACTGCTTTGCGCCTTGCCTGGTTTAAGTTATATTATCCTGCCGAGTTTTATGCGGCATATTTCAGCGTGTATTTTGAAAGAAACGAGTTTAATTTCAATGTTTTACCCGACGGCTTAGACGAAATAGATAGTTATTTAAACAAAATGAAAAGTATTAAAGGCGAGGATTCATGCGAATACAAGAATATATATACGGCTATGATTGCAGCAAAGGAGTGTATTGCCAGAGGAATTGAATTTTTGCCGCCTGATATAGAAAATTCTGACCCCGATAATTACATTCCCGAGAACGGCAACATCAGAATACCTCTATAACCAATGAGAACGGATATGATAAAGAATATAAAAGAAATATGCAACGAAATCGCACAAGAAAACCATATAAAAAAGCCTGGCAATAAGCTTGTTTCTACAGGGTTTGCACAACTAGACAATATAATAGGTCTTAAAAATCTTAATAGCGGCTATCTTATGTGCCTTGCATCTATGCCCGGTATGGGGAAATCCACATTTATGCTAGACCTACTTCTTAATTCGGCAATAACGTCTGATAATGAAATCTTTTATTTCACAAACGAGTTAACTGGCAATCAAATTGTCGAGCGCCTAATTCAGAAACTCAGTAGCGCTCACATAGAAGGAGACGATGAAATGTTTGCTTCCGAAACGTTAAACAAGATGGAGGGCGCAATTTCTGTTATAAGTCAACTTAAGATAACAATAATTGACTATAGCGAAGAATGTGAAAATATAAAAAATATACTTTCCTTCAGCAAAAAGCCTGCTATGGTTTTAGTTGATGGTTTTGAAGCAATTTCACAGGATTTTGAAAAAGATTTTATGATGTTAAGAAACCTGTGTAAAAATCTAAACATACCGATAATTATCACTATGTGGACCGAGAAGATGCAGGAAGACCGTTTTCGTCCAACGCTCAGCGATGTTCATCTTCTTGTCGCAAAGCTTGCAGATAGCGTTTGGCTGCTGCATAGGGATAGTTATTTTGATATGGGAGAAGACAAAATCGATAACAACCCTAACCCTGAACTCATAATTTGTAAAAATCGAAACGGAGAGATTGGAACAATACAACTTAAGTTCGATGGCCAAACAAAAAGCTTTATAGAATAAACACAACACCCGATGGGATATTTTTCATCCATCGGGTGGTTGCTATTATATTAAAAGATAATATAATAGAGATTTATACTGAATTTTTTCGTTGAGACGAGATATGTTTCAATTTATCTAACGAGGGACATTCATTGGTTATCTCACAAACCATTTTTAAGGTTTTTAACATGCCGTTGATTTCTGCAGCATTGCTTGTTTTTTCAACAAGATAGATTTTTAGTTGCTCCTCAAGTTCAATACGTAATTCTTTGGCGATACCATTTACAATCGCATATTTTGTTTTATCATCGGGCAAATTCATTTCCAAAAAGATTCCATTGCTAAGACGGGATTTGATTTTTTGAGCTAAATCGTATTCTCTCAGGTTTCCGCTTATACACAATACAATTTGCTTTTTATTTTGCGTATAGTTATCAAAAATTTTGAATAATTCTTCTTGAGTATGCTCTTTCCCTGCTACAAATTCAAAATTGTCAATCAAAAGCATATCTGCCGTATCATATTTTTCATAAAAACATGTTGATTTCCCTTTACAGATAGATTCAATAAGTTCCTCTGCAAAATCGTCTGCAGATATGCGAATGATTTTTTGATTCTTATATAAAGCTCGTGCGCTACATTCTATTGCTGAAAGAAGATGTGTTTTTCCAACACCGTAGGGGCCGAAAATTATCAAAGGGCTGTATTGTCCGCATGGCCTGTCTGCTATCGTTTTTGCCACCGCAAATTCATAAGTATAACTGTTTCCTGCATAAAAGTTTTCAAAAGTCATTTTGTACGTCCTCTCTGTTGTTTTTATTCATTATACTGACCAATATGCGACAAAAATAGCACATAGCAAAAGCGCGATAAAATTCAATTTGCTTTTATTATACATAAAATATGCCATTTGTTAAAATGTTGATACAAAGTTCTTTATAATTGCACCTATTTTTACATCAAGGTGTATTATTAGGACAAAAAAGGTAAATTCTGTAATTTTCTTCTTGTCGTGGTTCGTATAAACCCCAAATTATTTTGCCATCTTCATTAAGGTAATCCTCAATAAATTGCTCATAAGCAGCATTAATTTTTGCCAAATCGATTGAAGCAAGCAAACCCTGTTTGACAGAAAAAATTATAAAAGCAGAATCGTATTTCAGCTTAGGAAGGCGTTTTTTAAGTTTTTCGTAAACGTTCTCAAGGGAATCAGCCGTTATAACATGAAATTCTATTTCACTCACATCCGAAAAAGCCCACTTGACATCTGCAAAATCCAAGCCAACAAAGCCGTTTTCACGTGTGAATAGCGCCGCACATTCCGTTAATTCATATACTTCTTCATTTTCAACGTTTATTTTCATATTTTTCTCCTTTTTGTTTATTTGCTTCTATTATAATTTCAACAATGGGACAAAAACGACCCATTGGGTGTTGTGTTATATATTCAAAAATCATATTCCATTCTGAAATTTATTTCTGGCAATAATTCTATTTTTTCTGCATAATCCCAATCTATTTTTGAAGGAGGGTTCTGTAGTTGTGTATATGCAACCCACATCATCTTAGAAACAATTTGCGGCTTGACACCACCGCACGAACCGCCGAACATTGGAATTAAAATACTTTCAATATTGTTTTTTCTTGCTTCTATTAAAGTGGTTCTCATACATTGATAGATTACTCTCGGGTCTTCAATCAATTGAGGTGTTTGCATAGTAGGTGTATGTATAAGATATTGGTTATTTTTATTCGCTTCAATTATAAAACTCGTCCCAACAGGTTGTTCTCCATAGAAATGTTCTATGATATATTGTTGCACTCTTTCTTGCAACTGATTTCCGTACCACTCAGTAATCGCTAAGTCATAACCACCGTCCATAAGACCAAAGGCATTCGCTGGTGATACCACACATTGAACCTTCTTTTTTTCATAAAGTTTTCAAAGCCGTCGTTTACCAACTCCACATCTTCTTGTTCAAAATACGCTTTCAGAAACATAAACTTCTGATAATCTCGTTCAATCAAATAAATCTTCATTACAGACTCTCCTTTTATACTATCACTAATACTTTACTGCAGACTAATTATAAAGGCAACGATGGGATAAAAATGCGCCATCGGGTGTTGTAATATATAATCAAAGATGATATAATGAATTGGGTGATTATATGAAATCAGTAAAACCGAAAAAATTACTTATTATGAATATTCTCGATATTTTGCGTAGATATACCGATGCTGAACACAGACTTTCACAAAAGGATATCGTTGAAATTCTTAAAACCGAATACGATATGGTAGCTGATAGAAAAAGCATAAAGCGAAATATTCAAAGCCTTATTGAGTTTGGGTATGATATCAATTTCAGCGAAGCACTCCGTATGATACCAAATAAAGATGGCGAACTTGAAGAAAGCTATATTCTATCTGACTTTTATCTTGAAAGAGAGTTTTCCGACAGTGAACTTAGACTTCTCATTGACGGACTTCTTTTTTCCAAACACATTCCCTATAGCCAGTGTAAAGAGCTTGTGGGCAAGCTGGAAGGGCTTTCCAATCAGTATTTTAAGTCAAGGGTACGCTATATAAAGACCTTGCCCGACAATTCACCAAACAATCGCCAACTTTTTTACACAATTGAAATTCTTGACGAGGCAATATCCAAAGGGAAACAGGTTTCTTTTAACTATAACCATTTTGAAACAGATAAAAAGATGCGCCCCGCTTTAAATGATGATGGCAGCGTGAAAGAATATATTATAAACCCTTATCAGATTGCTGCAACAAACGGAAGGTATTATCTTATTTGCAATTACGATAAATACGACAATGTTTCAAATTACCGTCTTGACCGTATTACAAATATTAAACTGCTTGATTCTCCCGTAAAACCGCAAAACAAGGTCAAGGGCTTGGAAAACGGCTTCAATTTACCAAAGCACATGGCAGAGCATTTGTATATGTTTTCGGGTGAAAGCATCCCCGTAACTTTTGTGGCAAAGAAGTATCTGCTTAACGATCTTTTGGACTGGTTTGGTAAAGACATAACCTTTACTGATGAAAACGAAACGGAAGTTACCGTTCGGGTAAATGTGAACGAACAAGCCATGCGCCGCTGGGCAATGCAGTATGCGCTGCATATTAAAATACTGTCACCTGTTTCTCTTGCAGCGCAAATCAAGGAGGATTTAACCGCGGCATTGCAAAAATATAATAATCAAGATATAATTTATAAGAACTAGGAGGTTTAATAATGGATATAAATTCCTTAAAATCGTTAATAGGAAAAGATGTAACCGGTCTAATTAATACAGGCAATGAACTGTGGATGGTTATCGAAAATAATATTGAATTAAGAATTAGTAACAACACAAATGCATGGAGATTTATTGAAAACAACAAGATTATTTTATCCTCAGCTGATTTCTACATTCCAATGTATGACGCTTATGATGATAATCCGTTTTCACCTGTGTACGATAGCGAAAGCTATAAATTTGACGAAGAGAAAGAATGGGATGATTCCCTTGAAGAATACTATGATGACTTAGAAGCTTATCGAGAAGAACGTTTTCGAGCTATTAAGGATAAGCTTGAATACGCAAAAATTACCGAAGTCGAGTCAAACGAAATAGGCGATTTTTCCATAACCTTATCAAACGGAACTATTTTACAAGTGTTCAAGACTCTTTATACCAACAAAAAGAATTATAAAATATTATCCGATTAACAAAATCAAATATTTGCAAGGAGAGTATTTATACATATTCACGAGCGGTAGTGTACCTGTAACCTTTACAACAAAAAATATCTGCTTAACGACCTTTTAGATTAGTTTGACAAAGACATAACCTTCACCGACGAAGTTGAAAAAATATAAGAAATAGTATATAATTTAGAAAAGCCATTTAATCTGTCAGATGATTTATATTATATTTACTGAAAAAATGTTGGAGGAAATAATATGTGGGAAAACGGATATATAACCTTTGAAGTTGAAGAGGATGAATTTAACTTGTTGTGCAATTCTTTTGCGAACGAGATGTGTTCTTGGGTGGCAATCGAAGTTTTTAAAAAAGTCGGCAGCAAAATGAAACAAGTTGGAACTTACCCTGGTGTTCATTTTTATATAGAATCACCTAAAAATCACCCAGAATGCAAAGTGGTTAATATTCATATACATCCCATTTCAGAGAATGAAGTTTTGATAAACAGTATCGAAACCAGAGACCGCAATCTCATTTTGTCACCGGAAGATGCTGTTGCGTTTATTCTCAACCTCTAAAAAACTAAATGAACGACGATTTCTAATATCTAAGAGAAAGATATATGTGATTTATTCCCTATCAAACGGAATTATTTACAAGGAGTGTATTTATGCATCAGGGTGAATATAAAGGCAAGAATGCTGACAGCAAAGCAAAAAGAATTTTAATTTTAGGCGAATCGCACCATTGGAGCGCAGAAGATTGGGAGCTTTTACCCAACGAAACCGAAGAACAAGCCGAAAAAAGGCGAAAAAAGAAGGCGAAAAACTATACTACAGAGAAAATAGTGGAAAACTATTTAGAAAACTATAAAACACACGACAATAGAGCTTCGGCATATCGTTTTTTTGATAAAATAGTTCTTTCATTCGGAATAGATCCCGAACAACACCGTGAGAAGTTTTGGTCTAATTTCTATTTTGGGAATTATGTTGAAGTCCTTTGCGGCATAAAAGATGGTGTTGCAAAAGAAACACTAAAGAAAAAAAGCGGCGATAGGACACATCGCGAAATATATAACGATAACCTTTTTAATTTTATTAACAAAAATAAAATTGATGTGGTTGTATGTTTTGGCAGAATGGTTTTTGACAACTTGCCAAGCCTTAACAAAGAGCACCTTGATGAAGAAAGTCCTAAAAAGAACGGTGAAATAATAAAGAACGGTAAAATTAAACAAGGTATAAAAATCGGCAAAAGCAATGATTATATTGGAAAGTGTATTTACCTTCCCAATATAGATCATAAAAACACAAAAGTAATTTTAGAAAAACGATTAGAGGTATATAGCCTGAGGCATCCTTCTGCTGCTGGTGGGTATAACCCCGAAAATTATGTTGATGTTTTAAAAGAGCTGTTATAGCCCTTTTTTTACCCATTGGTTATTGTATTTTATACTTAAACTTGTGAAGAAAAAACAAAAAGATAATAAAGTGATTTGATATGAAAGGATAAATATATGAATTACGAAAAAGAAATGCTCAATAAAGAAGTTGCAGTGTGGTATATCTCACATAACGAGTTAACCATTTTCTTTACTGACGGTAGTGATATGAGAATTCGACACGGCAACTACACATGGAGGGTTATTCAAAACGGTGATATAATTATGTCTTCTGCCGATATTTTTGCGCAGTTTGCAGATAGTGAAACGGCTGCTTTTTGGCCAATGCAAGAAAAAGCTGACCCCGACACCGTTGATTTCGATGAATATATGGAAGAAATGTTTGATGCCCTCGAAAATCACAAAGATAACAAAAGTAAAATCTGCAAAAATCTTTTGGAAGGTACAACCGTAGCCTCTTTCAAGGTTTGTAAAAATCACGATATCTCAGTTTCCTTTTCCAACGGTGCAACACTTGAAGTATTTGCTATGATAGAACACAATTTTAATTGCCAAAACGAGTGCAATATTTTGAATCTCTTTTTAGGAGAACGCAAAAAAGACACGGTGATTATTCTTTAATGCAATTAAGCGTATAACTTTATTGATAAACAGATTTCTAAAGATGAACTATTTTTCGCCCATCGGTTATGGTATTTTTATACTGTAGCCGGTGGGTATTTTATTTAAGAGAGGAAAAGAATAATGGAACTGAAAAATTTTATCGCCTTTTTAGAGAACAATGTGACAGAGGAAGCATTTGAGGCGATGGCGCTGCATTTTGCCAAGAGGAGATATAATATTATCGGGTGTAATTTTAATCTTAGGGATAATGTTAAGATTTATAAATTATGTCATTGGTATACAAGCGACGAATGCTATATGGTAGTAAATTACTATAACGAATTTTTAGATGCAGAGCTTTATCCGAAAGATAGTTATATGATTGTGGAAAATAATATTGATACTCTGATGTATTTATGCAATGAGCTATATTGTTCTGACAGGATAAAATCAAGAGTTCCGTACTGTTTAAAGGAAATTTGCAACTGCATTTTCGAATTCACAAGATATCCATTACAGTATTTCGATTATGAGTGTGAAAACAAATTTTATGATATAATTTCAAAGAAACATGAAAAACAAGAAGAAATGTATTTAGAAAATTTAAGAGTTTTATTTCAAAAGTGCACACGAGAATTACTTGAGGAATTAAAAAACTGTGGTTTGCTATTAAACGATAAGGATTGGAACAAGAGAACAAATACTCTGACCCTTACTAATAAAAACGGAGTTAAAAATCAATATTTACTCCGCTTTGAAATAGACGGTTCTGTAGAATTCACGGATAAAAACACTATGCTAGGATTTGATAGCTATATTGTAGAAGAAGCTGATATACAAAAATTCAAAGAGCGTGTTTTGCGATTTGTAAATTAGTGTATGTCGCCTTAAGGAGTGTTAAAATGAGAATTTCAGATGCTACAAAGAATTTTTTTGAAGAAAGAAATAAAATAGAAAAAGCTGTAATTCCCGCAACACAAAATGATGTGCCAAGCTTTGCGTTTGAGTGTTGCCAAAATCTTAAAGAAGTTGTTTTTGAAGATAGAGTATTTACTATAGGTAATTTTGCTTTTGATTATTGCAAATCACTGGAAAGCATAGCTTTACCCAAAGGTGTTGTAGGGATAGGGAATTATTCTTTTTTCGGTTGTAGAAATCTCAAAAAAATAGAATTGCCTGAAACTTTGAAGGTTATAGGTGTAGGCGCTTTTATGTGTTGCAAAAATTTAAGTGAAATATACATTCCGAACGATGTAACAATCATATATGAAAAGACATTTGCACATTGTAGTAATCTTCAGTATGTAAAGCTCCCCGGCAGCGCGAAAGAAATACAAAAGGAAAGTTTTCATAAGTGCGAAAGCCTAAAAGAAATTGTTATTCCGAAATTAGTCGAGCTTATAGAAGAAAATGCTTTTGAGGAATGTATAAATTTACAAAAAATTGTTTTTGAGTCTGATGTTGAAAATTTGCAAGATGGTGCATTTAAAGGTTGCGAAAAACTTGTATTTTACGGAAAGGCAAACACTAATATTGAAAAATATGCAAAAAAGCATAACATACCATTTTTCGAACTGAAATAAGCGGGATAGCCCCTTTTTAACCCATAGACTTTGTTAAAATAAAATTACAAAATTCAAGGAGGTAATTTTATGAAAACAAATTTATTAACAAAGGCTTTGTGCGTGGCTGTAGCTTTACTATTATGTGTGGGCTTAACTGCTTGCGGTGGAAACAATGATGAAATGTCTGAAAGTGACAACAAAACTGAGAGTACTCAAACAAACGAAAGCAGTTCTAAAATAGAGGATGCAGAAAATAACAACTCAACCGCTTACAATGCAACAGTATCGGCTGAAACGCCAGAGCCTACTTACTATTACGCCGCTATTGAGGGCGCCGTTATTGTAGAACAAAACGGTTCACAGTACTATGTTTACTGCAATAAATGTGAGAAATGCGATAAGGTTCAGAGCAATATGAAGCATGTTCGACACACGGGCGGAAATCTGACATCAAGCTATTTTTGTCCCGACTGCAAGCAAAGCCAACGTGTTGAAATAGAAGAATCTGTTAACTGGTGATTAAGTTTATGATATTTAAAGAATTACTTGATATTTGCTCCCCTGAAGAAGTTACGCAAAAACTTTTGCGTATGCATAACAATAAAGATTTAGAATATGAGTTTTATTGCCATAAGGTCAAAAATCTCATTGATGAACTAAAATCAAACAATGAATTTGATGAAATTTCAAATAAAAGGTTTTGCTTTTTATGTGTTCCTACCGAACATAATAACAGTACCAAACTTCATGTTGGATTATACGATTTAAAAGAAGCGGACAGCCAAGATGGAAGTTGGGTTGATTATTATATAACGGGTATGACAGAATGGTGTTTTACTGCAAGGCAAGCGCTTGGCATTGAGGTTTTTATTTTGAGTTTTGAGAAATATGGCGCAGATGAAATTGTTGCAGGTGTTTTGGATTTTATCTTAAATGGTGAGTAATATGAATGCAGTCAATTTATTTGATATATTATCATTAAATACAAGTTTATCAAACCATGATATCAACATATGCCACATGACAACAAAGGATGTTGGTAATGCATTGCTTTCTTATTTTCAAGGTAATAAATCAAAATGGATAGATATTGAAAACAGTGAGATACTTGTTATTAAAGATACAGATTATTTAATTGGAAAAACTACTACTCAAGAGGAATTTATAAAGATGATTCAAACCAGACGTAAAAACGGTACGCATACTATTTTAGAAATTAATTGCTCACTAAAAGAATTGCCGATTTTATCAAAATGTTTGTTGGAGAATTCTAAATTTATATTACTTTAAAATACTAAGAATCATTTTGATGACATAGATATATGATTTGACTTTGTTTTGTGAGTGAAACTTCTAAAACTGTTCTAACAAATATCCGAAAAATGATAAAAACCGTGCAGGGCGCACGGTTAGTGGATTTGTGGCAATTTTGGTCAAAAACCCGCATCAATAAAGGGTTTTAGAGGGGACTGCAAGGGACTCATAGGGACTTGGCAGCACACCCATTTATGAAATTCAGGTTCTAGTGATAGCAATATCGTGTGGGTTCAAGTCCCTTCATCCGCACCAAAAACACCCTGCAAACGCAGGGTGTTTCCTTTTTATTCGGGACTTGAACCTTCGGTTCTTCCCTCTTGCGGTGCCCGAACACACGCTCACTTGCAGCGTGGCGTTTTGTTCGACCGCTGCGCTTCGTTTTGCTCGCTGTTTCACCCACCGGGTGCGCTCGCAACCTCACCCTTCATCCGCACCAAAAACACCCTGCAAACGCAGGGTGTTTCATTTTTATTCGGGACTTGAACCTACTTGCTCAAAATAAAAAAATAAAATACACATAAAGTTTACAATTTTTTATGATATTCATAGTAGAAAAAAAGTATAAATATGTTATAATGAATAATGAAAGAATTGTAAGAGAGGAACTGCGCTTGATAAAATATATAAAGAAAATTCGTATTGTAAACCTGCTTATGTTGACAGTTGCAGGTATAGTAAACGCATTTGGTGTTACTATTTTTCTTACGCCGGTAAAATTATACGACAGTGGCATCTCAGGAACATCAATATTACTAGATCAAATAACACCGGAATATTTAACACTTTCGATATTCCTTTTAATATTGAATGTTCCGATTTTCTTATTCGGGCTAAAAAAACAAGGTTGGCTTTTTACGGTATACGCTATTTATACGGTGGCAATTTATTCGCTGTTTGCATGGCTTATAACCGATGTGATTCCGATTGATGTCAGCATTGCTTCTCCTCTTGCAGGAACCGACCTTTTGCTATGCGCTTTGTTTGGCGGTGTAATATCAGGTATCGGTAGCGGTCTTGCAATTCGTTATGGTGGTGCAATGGATGGCATTGAAGTTATGGCTGTTATCTTTGCAAAGAAACTTGGTATCACTGTTGGCACTTTCGTAATGATATACAATGTCTTATTATATATTGTTTGCGGATTTGTTCTCAAAAGTTGGATACTGCCGCTATACTCCATTGTTACCTATGCTGCCGCATTAAAGACCATCGACTTTATTGTAGAAGGCGTTGATAGGGCAAAATGTGCTATTATTATAACGGAAGCACCCGAAGAAATATGCAACGCTTTAAGCGAAGCCTTTGGTAGCGGAATGACACACCTTGAAGCAAAAGGCGGTTATTCAAACCGAGATAAATCTATGATATATTTTGTTGTCAATAGATATCAGGTAATTCAGATGAGAGATATCGTTCACGAAATTGACCCATTTGCTTACATTACCATAAGCGAAGTTGCTGATGTATTTTCTAACAACAATAAGAATGATTAAAAAAGCCTTCGTATACCTAACAGTATACGAAGGCTTTTTGCTTTTAATATGGTCTGTGATGATATCCGTAATTATCTTCGGTAAGCGGCATAAAAACGAAGCCTTGTTCTCTCAGTCCATCAATAATTGTAGGAAGTGCCTCGGCGGTTTCTTTGTGTATATCGTGCATTAAAACACAAATTGAATCCTTACCCTTAGCACCATCAATAACGTTTGCTGCAATGGTTTTGGGAACCTTATTTACCGTTGCATCCCCTGAACTTACATTCCAGTCAAAATACTGATAGCCCTTTTCATAAACACTGTAAACCAGCTGTTGTGTAATGCTGTAGGAGTTACTGCTACCGCCTGGGAAACGGGTTATTTTGGGGAAATAACCAACCTCATCTTTAATTATATTTCCCATTGTGTTAAGGTCATTAAAGAATGCCGTTTCGCTTTTGTAAATTTCATCATATCGATGGGTTGTAGTGTGAATGCCGATGGCGTGACCTTCGGCATCAATTTGCTTTAAATAATAACGGTATTTTGAAAACTGATTTGTTACAAAAAAGGTTGCCTTGGCATCCTTTTCCTTTAAAACTTTAAGCACCTTGCCGGTGTTTGCACAAGGGCCGTCATCAAAGGTGAGAAAGCAGAGTTTTTGACCTTTTGCAGCAGCTTTTTGATTGGCAAGCTTTTTAGCCTCATCTTCAAGCAAAGCCTTTTTGGCGGAGGCGTTGGGGTCCACCTCCGGCTTTACTGTTGGGTTTAACTTATCGGCCTTAAGCTTTTCAAAATATTCAACCTGACTTTCAAGAGAAGAAATTGTGTTATCCTTCTCGGTTATCTGACTTTCAAGAGAAGAAATTGTGTTATCCTTCTCAGTTATCTGACTCTCATAAGAGTTCTTTTCGGTCGTAAGTTGACTGTTGGCAGACTGAACGTTGGCCAATGCTGTTTTGGCATTGCCGATTTCTTCGTTTTGCTTCAAGATGTGAAGCACAGAAAAAATCAGCGCAAGTGTCAAAACACCGCAAATAACGGCTAAAACCAACATTTTAATACTGATTTTTCGAGATTTCGCCACTTGTCTTCCCTTCTCTCCTAACAAAATTCAACAAAATTTCCCTTGTTATATCTGTATTATAACACTTAAGTTTAAATTTTTAAAGGCTTTTTTCGTTACAAATATTTACAAAACTCTTGTGTAAAACAGGCGTTTGTGGTAAAATAATAATAAAGTTTATTAGGAGGTCTTTTTGTGAGTAATATTGTTATTACAAGTGACAGCACATCCGATTTAAGTGTTCAACTTCGTGAACGCTACAATATAAACACCATTCCCATGGGCATTTCCCTTGGCGACAAACTTTTCCTTGATGATGGTGTTCAAATTACACCTGATATGATTTACGAGCATCATCGAAAGACAGGTGAACTTCCTAAAACAAACGCCAACAACTACAGCGACTGCTATGATTTCTTTAAGCCTTTAGTTGATGCAGGCAAAACGGTTATTCATTTCACCATTAGTTCCGATATGTCTTCAACCTACAATAATGCCCGAATGGCTGCTGAGGATTTAGAGAATGTTTACGTTATTGACTCCCGCAACCTTTCCACCGGAATTGGCGTTGTTATGGTTGCCGCCGCAGAACTTGCTGAAAGCGGAATGGATACCGAGGAGCTTCTCAAAAAAATCAAGGAAATGCTCCCCTGCAGTGATGCTTCATTTGTTATTGATAACCTTGAATATCTCCACAAAGGTGGCCGTTGCTCTGCTGTTGCAGCATTTGGCGCAAACCTGCTGAAACTGAAGCCCTGCATTCAGGTTAAAAATGGCGCTATGGGCGTTGTTAAAAAGTATAGAGGAAAGTATATTGATGTTCTTAAAGAATATGTTAACGACAAATTAAACGATTTAAGCGACATTCTTCCCGACCACGTTTTTGTAACCCACGCAGGCTGTGATGAAGAAATTGTAAATTCAGTTGTTGAACAGGTTAAGGCCTGCAACTATTTCAAGAACGTTTACATCACCCGTGCAGGCTGCACCGTTTCCTCCCACTGCGGAAAGGACACACTCGGCGTGCTTTTCATTAGAAAGTCACCTATTAAATAATTTGGCATATACTGTTTTAGGGGCGCCAAAGAGGGATATCCCAAAAAGCGGCGATAATTTGCTTATTATCCACAGACTACCGTTTATGCCCCTTTAATATAGCAGAAAAGACCTCATCAATAGATGAGGTCTTTTCTGAGTGTTCACTTAGAGATAAATCGGTTTTTCACAAAAATTTATTCTGCATCTTTGTAGCAGTACCTCATAATATACAAAATATTACCACGGTCCTGCAACTTTGCTGACATAATAAATTTTCAGTTACAAAACTGCACAGCACCTAAAACAGATGAATTTTTGATAGAATAAAAAAAAAAGCACCGCAGTAATGCTAACGCATACTGCGGTGCTTTGACACATTAGGCTACAAAAAGTCGCTGTTTTAGGCGAATTATCCCTAAATGAACACTCCGTTTTACTGATTTTCATCAAAATCATCGTGGGGCAAATATTTTTCAGGAACCGAGAGTCCTAAAGATAAACGCAGTTCAATATCATCATCTGGGTGTTTCTCATAATAAGGGTCGATAATGAACTTTCTGATTGCATCAAAGGTGCAAAACTGAATGAGCAGGCACTTAAAACCCGGTAAAACGCATATCACAAGAAGCAGAGCGATAATAATACTGAGTGGCAAAGGCAGGTACAGTGCGATAACCGCAACAATACCATAAAACGCAAGCAGGCAAACACCCACTAGAATGTTCTTCTTAATGTTTAAAAAGGCAAATTTAAAACTGTTTTTAAAAAGCTGACTGATGGAAAAATTAAAGGTCATTGCAAGGGTCCACATATAATATTTCATAAAGGAAAAGACCATAAGGCTTGCCAGGGCAATGCCGAGACCGAAAATTGCCAGGGTTGACTCCGTCATATTAAAGAAATAAATGTCAACGGCAATAACAAACAAAATAACAACATTTATAATGCCGAGAATGAGCGTTTGCTTCCAATTTTTCTTAATGGTTTCAAAGAAATCACTTACCCCAAAGGAGTGCTTTTCGCGGGCAGTGTTGCGGGCAACATGGGTGTATCCAACATAAGCTAAACCGTTTGTGACAAGGGGCAATGAAACCGCAAAAAATAATAAATTGAGCGGAATGAATTTCCAAAAATTTCTAAAAAAGGTTTCGAAAAAGACAACAATTTTTTTCTTTTCGGGGGCATCCTTTTCAATGCCCGGTCCCTCTTTTGTGAAATCTCCAATACCAAAAAAACCTGCCATTAGTGTTTTCCTTTCTTATCCTTATAAATAAATTTATCTTTAAGTGAAATATCCTTATATCCGAGCACATAAGCCACCGTGCAAATTGCGGGTAAAATAAGCAGAGGCAAAAATGCAACCGCAAACCTCCAAACAGGAATTTGAGAAACAGCAATTGCGACATCGGTGCCAAAAATAATATTATTTATGCCAAATAAATGGAAATTTGCTAGCTTATAAATGCTGAATAAAGCCTGTGGTAAAACGCCAAACCTTGAAAGAACGGCCAGCAAAAAAAGCAGGAAGGATGGAATAGAACAAATAAGCCCTATTTTAAGGCCCTTAAGCTTATCCTTCTTGGCCCTGCCGAACTTGACCTTATTGTTATCCTTTGTGCCAAGGGTCCAAATTCGGTTATAGTTAAGAAAAAGCAGGGTTACAAAGGTAAATGCAAAGCAAATGAGGTTTGCCGAAAGCTCCTGCCCGCTTGTTAGCTTTGAGCGATTATAAACCTTTACAACGGTTTTTCCCTGCTTTTCAAGAGCAGTGAATTGTTCATCAACGCCATCGGCAAGGTTAAAGGTGTAAAGCTCAACATTTCCCCCACTCTCGGTGGTTTCATAAACCGTGTAGCTTTCATTTTTAGTAAAAAAAGCTCCCCAGGCGAACTGAACCGAAAAATAAATAAAGAAACACATTATTGCCGCAACGAAGAGGCAGACAAAGGTTTTTAAAACAATTTTATAATCTTCTTTAACCATAAAACAAAATAACCTTTCGATTAGGGTAGAGCGAATAACCCGAATTTTACACATTATACCATATTATAGCGGTAAAAAGCAAGTAACAGGGCACTATTAAAAATTTATTTACAAATGAAAAAGCAACAGCCGAGGCTGTTGCTTTTAAATGTAAGATAAAATTAGTCCTTGTTGATAAGGTTAAGTACATCGGTGTAGGTGTTGTCATCATCATCGTCAGAAGCACCGAGGATGCTGGAAAGGTCAGCGCCGAGGTCATTTTTCTTCTTAGCCTCTTCGCCAAGACCGGTTGCAACAACAGTAACACGGATGGTATCCTCAAGAGAGTCATCAAGCTGAGCACCCCAAATGATGTTTGCATCGGGATGAGCCATATCAGCGATAATAGAGGAAGCAAGCTCAACCTCTTCAAGACCGATGTCAGAAGAACCGGTAATGCTGATGATAACGCCACGAGCGTTGTCCATTGAGGTTTCGATAAGAGGACTGGTGATTGCAGCGCGTGCAGCCTGCTCTGCCTTGTCGCGGCCGGTAGCAGTAGCAACACCCATGTGTGCATAGCCTGCATCGGTCATAATTGCGGAAACATCAGCAAAGTCAAGGTTAACAAGTGCGGTAACATTGATAAGCTCGGAAATACTCTGAACACCCTGACGGAGAACATCATCGGCAATGTCAAATGCATTCTTAAATGTAATCTTCTGCTCAGAAACAAACTTTAAGCGCTCGTTAGGGATAACAACAAGGCTGTCAACATGCTCGCGAAGAGCAGCAATGCCAGCCTCTGCCTGGTCCATTCTGCGCTTGCCTTCAAATGCGAAGGGCTTTGTTACGATGCCAACGGTAAGAATTCCCATTTCCTTTGCAATTTCAGCAACGATAGGTGCAGCGCCTGTACCGGTGCCACCGCCCATACCTGCGGTAAGGAAAATCATATCAGCGCTACGGATAGCAGCTGCGATTTCATCACGAGATTCCTCAGCAGCGCTGCGGCCCTTATCAGGATTTGCGCCTGCGCCCTTGCCTGCTGTGGTCTTATCACCAATTTGGATTTTTTGAGATGCCTTAGACTGATAGAGAGCAGCCTTATCAGTGTTGACAGCAATAAATTCAACACCGCGAACGCCGGCATCAACCATGCGGTTTACAGCGTTACCGCCGCCGCCGCCAACACCGACAACCTTAATTTGAACAACATTGTCTAATTCGTTAGAAACTTCAAATGACATTTTTTATTCCTCACTTTTTAACTTATTAGGTGGCCTTAAAACATAATATACCTTTATACTTTATAATAATAGCACACCTTATTTAAAATTTCAATATTTTTATACAAAAAATTTAACAAATTTTTTTGCATTTTTTATTGCAAATTGTCCTCAACAAAATAAGCCTCGTTTTTTGTTGACCAAACCGATAAATTCACGCTTCCCCTTTTATTTTCATCAAGGTTTTCAATTAGCGTTGCCAAATGCGCGGTTTTTCCTTCAAGTTCGGTTTGACCGCCGAAATTAACGTCTATTCGATTTGAAATTATAACCTTAATTGCCGACATATCGGTTATATCCACCGAGGTAGGCTCCAGCTCATATTCATAAAGTGTGTTTAAAAGTTTGGTTAAATAATTCTCTTCTTCCTCGTTTGTAAACTCAACATTATGGCCAATGCTGAGATTTGTCAGACTGTTAGCGCTTACATTAACGAGGCCTGCAGGGGCGCTTGAATATTTCGCAAGCACTCGGTTATCCTTGCTGGCGGTAAAAAATTGACCTGCGTACTCATAGCAATAATGTTCTGTGGCTTCGGTTATTTTAATTTCTATTTTGTCGGGCAGCGTGCGTTTTAATTTAACGCTTTCGATAAACGTATACTTTGAAATCAGTCGTTCTTCAACCGCCGAATCAAAAACGAGAAACATATTCGTTCCCGCTTTTATTCCTGCTGTCTCTAAAATCTCATTGCTTTCGTAAATTGTGTTACCACTTACCGTGACCTGCTCGGTTTTAAAAAACACCGTAAGAGAAAGTGTGACAAGGGTTGCACAAATGATAAATAACAAGAGAAAGGCAATAAAGCCTTTTTTAAGTCTTGCGCGTTTTTTTGCCTTCTTATTCTTTTTGGAATTGCCACGGGGATTTGTGTTCTTATACTCCATTTTCTACTCCTCTTTAATTTCTGCTCCGAGCATTTTTAAATCACGCACGATATCAGCATAACCGCGCTTTATATAACAAATTTTATCAACCGTCGTTGTGCCTTCGGCCCCAAGGCCTGCAACAACGAGGGCGGCGCCGCCACGCAAATCGGTGGCGCGAATAGGTGCACCCGAAAGCCTTGAGCATCCCTCAACAACCGCAACTCTACCCTCGGTTTTAATGTTGGCGCCAAGTCTTTTGAGCTCATCAACATAATTATAACGGTTTTGAAAAATATTTTCCACAAACACGCTGGTTCCGCGCGCTTTTGTTAGCATTGCAAGAATGGGCGGACCTGAATCTGTTGGGAAACCGGGATAAATTTGTGTGTGAAGGGAGGAAATTCTCCGGGGTCGCTTTTTCATGCTAACCCTAATGGTCTCTTCCCTTGCGAAGATTTCGGCACCTGCCTGCTTCATAACATCAATAACGCCTGCAAGCTGTGCGGGAATTACATTTTTAAGGGTTATGCTTCCCCCACAAATTCCCACCGCCGCCATATAGGTTGAGGCGATGATTCTATCAGGGATAATTTTGTAACTTGTGTCGTGCAGTTTGTTTGCACCGATTATCTCGATTGTATTACTGCCTGCGCCAAAAATTTTCGCACCTGCAGAATTTAAAAAATCTGCAAGGTCCACAATTTCGGGCTCTCTTGCCGCGTTGTGGATGACCGTTTTCCCTTGAGCCAGCGCTGCGGCAATCATAACGTTTTCAGTGGCGCCAACGCTTGCAAAGGAAAGATAAATTTCCTTACCCTTAAAGCCTTCAGGCAAGGCGCAGTTTAAAAATCCGCCATCCTCTTCAATTTGGGCGCCTAAAATTTTCAAGTTTTTAATATGTAAATCAACAGGTCTTGGCCCCAGCTCACAACCCCCGGGACTGCTCATAACCGCCTTCCCCGTTCTGGCTAGAATTGCACCCAAAAACACAATTGATGAGCGCATTTCACACATAAGGGAATGCGGCACCTCGGCGCAGTTTACGTTTTCACAGTTAACGTTGACACACTGCCCTTCCCTTTTCACCACACAGCCCAAATGGGATAAAATTTTCAGTGCAACATCGACATCGGAAAGAACGGGACAATTGTGTATTTCCGATGTGCCATCAATAAGCAGCGTTGCCGCAAGAATGGGTAAAATACTATTTTTGGCACCATCAATTTTAACGGTGCCATTTAACTTTTTACCGCCCTCTATGATTATTTTTGACATTTAAAACACCCTTTTTGAATGAAAAATTTACATTTCATTCTATGCCGAGTGTTTATTTTGTGTTATTGTGCGGTGTAAAGGTCCATTATGATTTTATAAATTCTTGTGTTCGCATCATCAATGGCTGTTTTTCTGGCCTTTTGAGCCATTTTTTCAAGCTTTGATTTATTTTCAATTAAACCGCTTACAACCTCAATGAGTTTTTCACCGCTAAGGTCTTTTTCCTCAATAATTTCAGCAGCCCCTGCATTTTTGAGCACCATTGCATTGTGGAATTGGTGATTTTCGGCAACATAGGGCGATGGAATTAAAATTGCAGGCTTGCCACAAATTTGAAGTTCGCTTAGGGTTATAGCTCCTGCCCTGCAAATAACAAGGTCAGCCGCCGCCATGCAAAGCTGCATATCATCGATATATTCCCTCACATCAACCTCATCGCTTAAAGTAATATTTTTAAGGTTTTTGAGCATTTCACTGTTTCCGGTCTTACCGGTTGCGTGAATGTGATAGAACTTTTTACTGCCGTTGTGCCATTTGATAAGGTCACAAACAGCCTCGTTAATATATTTAGCACCGAGGCTTCCACCAAAGGACAAAAGCACCGGTCTATCATCCATTTTAAGTTGTTTTTTTGCATCAAGCTTATCTGCCGAAATAAGGTTTGAACGAACGGGATTACCTGTGATTTCAGGCTGTTTTTTAAGCTTCATATGATTTATTGCGGCAGGCATTGCCAGCATAACCTTATCAACGCTGTTTGCAAGCATTTTTGTGGTTACACCGGGGAAGGCGTTTTGTTCGTGAATGGCGGTTTTAATGCCAAGCTTTACCGCCTCTCTAAGCACCGGGCCACTAACATAACCACCTGTTCCCACAACCACATCGGGTTTAAGTTCTTTTAAAAGCTGCCTTGCCTTTTGGCTGGATGTAAAGGCTTTTTTAACAGCCGAAATGTTGCTTTTAACAGCGCCAAGGGAAAAACTGCGCTGAAAGCCACTTACCTCAATTGTGTAAAAATCATAGCCTGCATTTTTTACAAGCCTTGATTCAATTCCCTTTTCGGTGCCGATATAACTGATTTTGGCATTTGGATGCTTTTCCTTAATGCTTCCCGCAATGGCAAGCGCAGGATTTACGTGACCGGCTGTACCGCCGCCTGCAAAAAGAATGTGCATAAAACCGATTCCTTTCAAAAACTAAGCCTTTTGTAAACTGCAGCTTCGTGAAATCGAAAGGACAATTCCCATTTCACAAAGTAGAATTAGAAGCGCTGTACCGCCGTAACTGAAAAAAGGAAGGCTGATTCCCGTGTTGGGAATTGTGTTTGTTACAACGAGAATATTGAGAATTGCCTGGAGGCCCACCTGGAAGGTGAGGCCAACCGCCATCAAAGCGCCGAATTTATCGGGTGCCTTCATTGCAATTGTGAAACCGCGCCAAACGAGAGCGCAAAACAGCAAGATGATTATCATTGCGCCAATAAGGCCGAGTTCTTCACAAACAATTGAAAAAATAAAATCGTTGTGGGGTTCGGGCACCCAAAGGTGCTTTTGAACCGACTGACCGAGTCCTTTACCCAGCACTCCGCCTGAGCCAACGGCTAAGAGTGACTGAATGGTTTGATAGCCAAGTCCCGTGGCATCAGCCCAGGGGTCAAGCCAGTATTTAATTCTATCCCCACCGTAACCAACGATGCCTGTAAGAATTGCCAAGGCACCGCCTGCAACACCGACAAGGCCGCAAACACCAACATGCCAAAGCCTTACGCCGCCGACAATCATTAGCAGTATGCCAATGGCGAAAATCAAAACGGTTGCGGAAAGGTGGGGCTCAGCAACAACAAGACCGCAAACAACGGCCAGCAAAAATCCAAAGAATAAAATGCCAAATTTAAAGTTTTTCATTGCCTTGTGATTTGCAGCAATAAGATGTGAAAACAATAGTATAATAGCAAATTTAGCAATTTCCGAGGGCTGAAAGGTTAGTCCACCGACAACAATCCAGCGTTTGTAATCAACACCGTCAATCATTGGCGGCATTACAATTAGCAATGTTAAAAGCGCAACTGCAACAATGTAAACCACCCAGGAAAGTTTGCGGTAAATGTGATAATCAATTTTGGAAATGACCATCATCAAAATGAAGCCCACAACCGCAAAGGCCGCCTGACGGATGATAAAGCGGTAGCTGTTGCCGAAATATGCAAAGGAATAGGCATAGCTTGCAGAAAAGAGCATGACAAGACCAACAGTCAGCAAAATTGACACTAATGCAAAAAAGGCAATGTCCATTTTGCCCCGTTGAAAAAGCGGAGATTTGATTTTTCTTTTTTTTGCTCTGATTTCCTCCAAAGGTGAATGCCTCCTTAAATTTTATCCGAATAATACAAGTGTGAAAGCTACCGCACAACCGATAAGTGCCACAGCCGAAAAGACGGTTACCACCTTGTTCTCGTTCCAACCACTCATTTCAAAATGGTGATGAAGGGGCGCCATTTTGAAAATACGCTTTTTTGTCTTTTTGAAATATGCCACCTGAATCATTACTGAAAATGCTTCAGCGAGATAAACGATGCCTGCAATAATGAGCACGATTGGCTTGCCAATGCCGAAAGAAAGGCCAACAACAGCACCGCCTAAAAACATTGAACCGGTGTCCCCCATAAACACTTTAGCCGGATGTGCGTTCCAAACAAGAAAGCCCACACACGCGCCTGCAACTGCGGCACTTAAAGTGTTATATCCAAAGTTTTCGAGAAGCCCTGCCGAGAGCATAAATGCAGATGCCACAACCAAGGTTATGCTTGCGGCAAGACCATCAACACCATCAGTTAAATTAACGGCATTTGTAAAGCCATAAATAAAGAACAGTGCAATAGGCCAAAAGATAAGTCCCAGACCCGAATCAACCCTGATTTCGCCTAAAAAAGGAATCCAAAGGGTTTTCATTCCATTTAAAAACATTGCGAGGAGATAAGCCGCCGAAACAAACAGTTGTAAGAAGGTTTTTTGTCTTGCAGTAAGTCCTAAATTACGCTTCTTTACCACCTTTATGTAATCGTCAACAAAGCCGATTGCACCCATTAAAACACTCAAAGCAAGTCCCAAAGCAAGATTTGTGAGCAATTTTAAATCGGCAAGTTCTTTTATTAGTGAACCCCGTGTTAAAAAGGAAACGAAAATTGCAATAATTAAGGAAACAACAATGCCAAAAACCATCATTATTCCGCCCATTGTTGGTGTTCCCTGCTTATCTTTATGCCAGGTGGGGCCATCCTCTAAAATAGTTTGACCGAATTTAAGTTTTCGAAGCACAGGGATTATAAAAAACCCCGAAAGTGCAGTTGCGGCAAAGGCAACGATTGCCGCAACAATGGGAGCAATTTCACGCATTTTAGACTCTCCTTGCTTTAAGTTGGTTTGACTCTCGCCAACTTATAAGTTCTCAAGCACCTGGGCGATAACCTCACGCTCATCAAAGTGAATGGTGCCATCCTTTAAAATTTGATAGGTTTCGTGTCCCTTGCCTGCCAAAACGATAATATCATCCTTTTTGGCATTTTCAATAGCAAACTTAATTGCCTCGCCACGATTTTCAATAACCTCATAGGGAGTTGATGTGTTTTCCATTCCCTCTAAAATATCATCAATAATGCGGGCGGGCTCCTCGCTGCGAGGATTATCACTTGTAACAATTACATAATCGGCATAAGCAGCCGCAACCTCACCCATTATGGGTCGTTTTGTTCTGTCCCTGTCACCGCCACAGCCGAAAAGCGCAACAAGTCTGCCACGCTTACAGCCATAAAATGCACGGAGAATGTTTTTAAGGCCATCGGGAGTGTGGGCATAGTCAATGATAACGGTAAAATCCCTTCCCGTGGGATAAACCTCTGCTCTACCCCTTACACCCTCCATTTTACCAAGCGCTTCGGCGGCATCGTTTAGGGAAAAGCCCATCTCCATTGCGCAAATTGTTGCCGCCATTGAGTTGTAAACGGTAAACCTACCGCCCGTTTTAACACGCATTCGGCAAATTGTGTTGTAGCCCACAAGTTCATATTCAAGTCCATCAGCGCGATAGTTAATGTTTTTAGCGGTGTAGGTTGCGTTATCACTTGAGGTGGAATAGGTTACTGTTTTGCAAGTTAGGCCGCTTAATAGCTTTTCGGTGTAATCATCATCGGCATTGATAATGGCAGTTTTGCACATTCTAAAAAGCTTCTTCTTTGCCTCAAGATAGTTATCCATTGTGATATGGTAATCAAGGTGGTCCTGGGTAAGGTTTGTAAACACCGCCGCCTCAAAGTCAATTCCCTTAACTCTATCTTGGTCCAAAGCGTGAGAGGAAACCTCCATAAGGACATATTTGCAGCCCTTATCACGCATTTGAGCAAAGAGGTCGGAAAGCTCATAAATTCCCGGTGTGGTGTTTTTAGCAGGGATAACCTCATCGCCAATCATATTTTGAATTGTGCCGATAAGTCCGCATTTGTGACCTGCGGCTTCAATTATTGTTTTAAGCATATAGGTTGTTGAGGTTTTGCCGTTTGTGCCCGTTATACCAATGATTTTCATTGATTTGGCAGGGTTACCAAACCAGGTGCCACACATTTCGGCAAAAAGCGAGCGTGTATCCTCAACAACAATTTGATTTTTAAGACCTAAATCCTTTTCACAAATTATGACGGCAGCGCCCTTTTCGGCAGCCGATTTTGCAAAATCGTGTCCATCAACGCTGGGGCCTTTTATGCACACGAAGGCCGAGCCGGCAGTCACCTGTCTTGAATCGGAGGTGATGGAAGAAATCTCTGTATCAAAACACAAATTTTTGCAGTTTGGTAAAAGTTGCCTTAATTTCATAATTTGTTCCTTTCCGGATTTATGCTATGTCTCCTGTATTATTATCTCTGAAATAAACGGTTATAACCGTTCCTGCATCAACAGTAGTTCCGGGTTCAATGCTTTGGCGATAGGAAACGCTGACCGAAGTATCATTAGTGTTTCCTGAAAACTGAATATTAACATTTGCCTGAGCCGCCACGGTGTTTGCCTGGGACAGGGAGAGTCCCAAAAGGTTTGGAACGGTTGTTTTGGCGGTTTCGGTCTTTTCTTCGGTGTAAATGACAACCACGCCACCGTTATAAAGTGAATGACTTGTGTCGGGAAGCTGTGAAACAACGTTGTTGCCGTTGCCAATAACTTTGTAGGTCAATCCCATTCCTGTAAGGGTTGATTTTGCCTCTTGAACTGTTTTTCCAACAATGCTAGGAACATTAACGGCAAGTCTGCCAAGCTCGGCATCGGTGTATTGTGGCTCGTAGCCAAGGTAAGGAAGCACATCACCTAAAATTTGGGCGCCAACGGGAGCGCAAATTGTACCACCGTAATAAGCATCGCCGTGGGGTTCATCAAGCAAAACCAGAATTGCAATTTCGGGGTCGTTTGCAGGAGCTACGGTGCAGTATGAGGAAATGTAAAGACCCGACTGACCGCTGGCAATCATTTCGGCAACTTTTTCCGAAGTTCCCGTTTTACCGCCTACACTAAAGCCTGCCACATAACCGTTTTTACCGCCTCCCTCTTTTACAACCTGCTCCATAAGGGTGCGGATTGTAGCCGAGGTGTTTTCGGAAATAACCTGTCTTTTAACGGTTGTATCAATGCTTTTAACCACATTGCCATCACTGTCGGTTATTTTCGAAACAATGTGGGGCTGAACCAGGTTTCCGCCGTTAACTGCGGCGCTTATGGCAGTAATAAGCTGAATTGGTGTTACCTTAAAGGTTTGACCAAAGGCTGTTGATGAAAGCTCGGTAGGGCCCATGTTCTCGGCTTTATGATAAACCGAGGAGGATTCACCGGGCAAATCAACGCCGGTTCTTTGCGTAAAGCCAAAAGCCTCGAAATATTTTGAAAATGTGTCAGAGCCAATTAACTGACCAAGGGTTATAAACACGGGGTTGCAGGAGTTTTCCATTGCATCAATAAGGGTTTGCGCACCGTGACCGCCGTGCTTGTGACAGTGGTAGGTTTGCCCTGCAATGTTTATTGAACCGCCGCAATTATAGTTAGCCGTTGTCTTTGTAAGACCTTCTTCAAGGGCAATTGATGCCGTGATAACCTTGAAAACCGAACCGGGCTCATAGGTGTCGGAAACAAGTTTGTTTCGCCACTGAAGGTTTAAAAGGTTGCTAACCATTTGGGTGCGTTCATCACCTTCAAGACCCTCAAGCTTTTGCTTGTTCACCTCATCAAGGGTAAAGGGGTCGTTAGGGTTAAAATCACCCTTAATTGCCATTGCAAGAATTTCACCCGTTTTAGGATTCATTGCAATAACTGCGCCACGCTGGGCAACCTTGTTGGCATCAGCCGCCTCAGCAATGTATTTTTCACAAACATACTGAATGTAGGAATCAATGGTGAGACCTACAAAATTTCCCTGCTGTGCTTCTTCAACCTTTTCGTAGGTGAAGGGCATATCGGTTCCGTGAGCGTTTTTAGCCGCCACAACCCTACCTGCAATGCCTGTAAGCTCGGTGTCATAATAACTTTCAACTCCCGAAAGACCTTGATTATCAACACCAACGAAGCCCAGCACAACCGAGGCCAGCGAATCGTTTGGATAGTAACGCTTTGTGGTTTCATCAATACCAATGTAGCTTGAAAGCCCCAGGTCGCTGTTATCAACGATAAACTGGCGAACCTTGTCGGCAAGCTCTTTATCGATTTGCTTTTTAACGGTCACATAATAAAGAGATTTTATGGTGTTATTGTAAATTGTCTCGCGGTCCTCACCCAAAATACTGCTGAGGCCATCGGCAATTGTTGCCCTCACCTTTTCCCTTTTAGCATCATTTTCAATTCGAATGATACCGTTGGGTGTGATATAAACGTTCCAGGCAGGGGCGCTTGTGGCGAGCACATTTCCCTCTCGGTCATAAATATCACCGCGAGGCGCCGTTATCATTGTGTCGTAAAGCTGTTGTTCAGCAGCCTTGCTTTGATATTTTTCACCCTCAACAATCATCAGCCAAACAAGGCGAAAGCCGGTTACACTCACCGTGAGAATTACCATTGCCAGCATGACCACAAGTATGCGGGTTAGCATTGATTTATTTGGTTTTACACTCGAAGCCATACTTTTCCTCCGTTAATTATCTTTAAATATTATATATATAATAAATGCAGTTAAACGAGAGCTTTTTAAAAACTCTCGTTAGTTATTATATTAAATATAAAATCTGCTTATTCCTCGCTTATATAAGCGCCACTGCTATCCCTGGCTACATTAGTATCATTGACACGAATATAGACCACCTGGCTCTTGTCCATTTTGCGCATTCCGAGCTTAGCGGCTTCTTCTTCAAGATTCTGGTAGGATATAATACGGTTAAAGTCGACACTTAGCTTTGTATACTCACTGTCGAGCTCGTTAATTTCGGTTTGAATTGCCTTGATTTCGGCATTAACCTCGTTAATGGCAATGCGCATATAGATATTAGCGCAGAATATAACCATTAAAAATACAAGGGATACCGCAAGCCACGCTTTAGAAGAAACAGCATTAACGGCACGGTTTTTACGCTTCTCGGAGACCTTTTTCTCCTTGGGCATTTTTATAATGTTATCCCTTGGCGCAGTTTTTGCCTTAGGCATAAACATTTCAAAATCATAGGCAAGGGTTGTGTTCATATATTTAACATTATCCACCGAATGTTCCTCCTTACTAAAGTTTAATTATTGCGCGCAGCTTGGCACTGCGACTGCGGTTATTGTTTTCAAGTTCTTCCCGTGAGGGTTCAATGGGCTTTTTTGAATATTTCTTTCCCCTTGGCGTTTTTCCGCAAACACAAACGGGAAAATCAGGCGGGCAGGTGCAGCCCGTGCAATATTCGGCAAATTTAACCTTTACCATTCTATCCTCTAAGGAATGGAAGGTTATAATGGCGAGAACGCCGTTTTCATTTAAAAGTTCAAAGGCGCTATCCAGCACTCTTTCTAGGCAGCCGAGTTCATCATTAACCGCAATTCTCAATGCCTGGAAGCATTTTCTAGCGGGGTGACCATCACGCCTTGCGGCGGCCGGCACGGCATTTGCAATGATTTCGGCAAGCTCGGTGGTGGTTTCAATTACCTTTTTGTTTCTTGCTTCCACAATTTTTAGTGCAATTTTATAGGCAAATTTTTCTTCACCGTATTTTGAGAAAATTTTGCTAAGTTCTTCGGCACTCAAATTATTAACTAAATCTGCAGCGCTTGTCCCACTTTGGCTCATTCGCATATCAAGGGGTGCTTCTTTATGATATGAAAAGCCTCTTGTATCCTCATCTAGCTGATAGGATGAAACGCCAAGGTCAAGGAGAATTCCATCGACCTTTGTAACACATTTTAGCGCCAAAACTTCAGACATATTTTCGAAATTACTGTTTATAACCTCGGCGGGAAGTCCCTCAAGGCGCTTTGTTGCCGCCCTTACGGCATCGGGGTCACGGTCAAGGGCATAAAGCATGCCGTTTTCAAGCCTTTTAGCAATTTCAAAGGAATGACCACCGCCACCTGCGGTGCCATCGACATAAATTCCATTAGGTTTAATGTTAAGTGCTTCAATACATTCGTTTAAAAGCACCGAAATGTGTTTAAATTCCATTTACACCTAAAACTCCAGATTAAGCATTATATCCGCAATGGCTTCGGGAGTGCTCTTTTCGCTCTCTTCCTTCCAAGCATCGGGATTCCAAAGTTCAAGATTTGTTCCCATTCCGATAATGTGAACCTCATCGGTAAGATTTGCAAAATCTCTAAGGGATGCAGGAATAAGAATTCTTCCCTGTGCATCGGGTTCAACCTCAAATGTGCCATCATAGAGAAATCTTTTAACATCAATGGATTTTACCTTAGGTAAAGCCTCAATGCTCTGAACAAGATTTTCCCACTCGGCCTCGGAATAAATGCAAAGGCAGCGCTTTCCAAAAATGCCACGGCAAATTATAAAGGTGTCGCCAAGCTTTTCGCGAAGCTTTGCAGGAACAGCCATTCGGCCCTTTTTGTCTATTGCGGGGTCATAGCAACCGAAAACCATTCCTTCACCTCCTTAAATTCACCACTTTTAAACATTTTTATGGATTTTTTCGCCACTTTGCACCACTTTTAAGTTGATTATACGCCACTTTTTATGCTTTTGCAATAGTTTTTTTAAAATTTGCTATACTATTTTTAAAAAATTGTGTATACAAAAAGGAACAACCACAATATGTTGTGGTTGCGCCTAAAAAGCACTATTTTTTATTTACTTAAAAACTCATGAATTGACTGTGCAGCCCTCTTTCCCGCACCCATTGCGAGAATTACTGTTGCGGCACCTGTAACGGCATCGCCGCCGGCATAAACACCCTGCTTTGAGGTTTCCATTGCCTCATTTACAACAAGGCAGCCTCTGGCATTTACCTCAATTCCACTTGTTGTTGTGCGAATGAGAGGATTCGGAGATGTTCCAATTGCCATAATAACGCTATCAACATCGACTAAAAAGTTTGATCCTTCAATGGTTTGGGCTTTCCTCCTGCCCTTTTCATCGGGTTCGGCAAGTTGTGTTCTCACACACTCAAGCTTTTGAACCTGACCGCGGTCATCACTGATAATTTTTACAGGATTTGTGAGAATTTTAAACTCAATTCCCTCTTCTTTTGCGTGGTGTACCTCTTCTGCCCTTGCAGGCATTTCCTTTTCACTGCGGCGATAAACAATGTAAACATTCTCTGCCCCAAGGCGCTTTGCGCACCTTGCGGCATCCATCGCCACATTTCCACCGCCAACAACTGCAACACTGTTCATCTTTTTTATAGGAGTATCGTATGTATCATCATAGGCCTTCATAAGATTAATTCGGGTTAAAAATTCATTTGCCGAATAAACCCCAAGGCTGTTTTCACCTTCAATTCCCATAAAGGAAGGAAGCCCCGCACCCGAACCGATAAAAACAGCCTTAAAGCCCATCTCGAATAGCTCATCAACAGATAAGACCTTACCTATTACCATATCGGTTTTAATTTGAACGCCTAATTTTTCGAGGGCTTCAATTTCTGCCTTTACAATGCTTTTAGGCAAACGGAATTCAGGGATTCCATAGCTTAAAACACCGCCTGCTGTGTGAAGCGCCTCAAAAACGGTAACGCTGTAGCCGAGCTTCGCAAGGTCACCAGCACAAGAAAGTCCTGCAGGGCCTGCACCGATAACGGCAACCTTTATTCCATTTTGCCTTTTTCTTTCGGGAAGGCTTATTTCATTTTTTAAATGCCAATCGGCAACAAAACGTTCAAGG
>JAZPYE010000012.1:0-9870 GCA_045544035.1 Acutalibacteraceae bacterium
AGAGTGTGTGGAAACGGAAAGTTGGCTTAAACTTTTGTTTTCGGTTGGCAGCATTGATGAAACTACATATAAGAAACAACGAAATCTTTGTGGAAGAATTCGCAGAATGTTAACCGCTTCTTGTATTACTATAGAAAACAAGACTAACGGAAAATAACTTTTACTCGTTCGCTTTTTTTGAGCGAGGTTTTTATATAACAAAAAAAGACGGATTCTTCCGTCTTTTTTTAATTTAAACTTCCTTTTTAAAAATCCTCAAAACACGGGTGATAACGGGGGATAAAACGGCGTTCGAAATTATTTCCAGTGCAAAGTTACCCATGGCAAGGGCCCAAAAAACTGCCATTCCCGAAACGGGCAAACTAAGTGTTTCGGCAATTTGTGTTGCGCTATCCATAAAGAAAACATAGCAACCGAGTAAAAACACTCCCGTGTTAACAAGGGGGCAAACAATTGCGGCGGCAAGCACGGCAAGATACTCGTTAATTTTTTTAAGAGCCTTATGAACGAGACCTGCGGCAAGACCGCAAAGGGTACCCTTTAAAAGCACCGTTATAATTGTGCCGGGAATGTCAAAGGCGAAGAAAAGAGCCGCACCGCCTGAGGCGATGACAACCACGCCGAAAACAAGACCCAGCCAGGCACCAATGGCGGTGCCGCACATAGCCGCGCCCAAAACAATGGGAATGAGTGCAACGGCGGTTGAAAAGGGGCCGAAAAAGGTTGTGAAGCTGCCGATAAGCTGCAAAATGATGACAAGCGCCGTCATTATTGCGCCCAAAACAAGCTTCTGTGTTTGAAGTTTTGTTGTTTGCATATTAAATTACCTCCGATACTGTTCCAAAAGGATACAGTTCATTATTAAAAACCCTTTATCAGGTGTTTTTTTCGTAGATATAACGAAGGCCCTCAAGGAGCAGGTTTTCGTTATAGATGATGTCGGTTTCGCAAAGGGGGATAATATCCTTAGAAAGGCCGCCTGTTGCAATAACTGTGGGGGTTTCACCCAGCTCTTTTTCAATGCGGGAAAGAAGACCGTCAAGCATGGCGGCGGTGCCGAAAATAAGGCCTGAACGCATACAGTCGGCAGTGTTGGTGCCAATGACCTTTGCGGGGGCCGAAATGGAAATTTCCGGTAGCTGTGCGGTGTTTTCAGTGAGGGCTTTAAGGGTGAGCCTTACACCCGCTCCTATGCTGCCGCCTAAAAAACAGCCGTTTTTGTCCAGCACGCTAATGGTGGTGGCGGTGCCCATGTCAATGATAACGCAGGGCATGGTGTATTCATTCATTGCGGCAACTGCGCCTGCGGCAAGGTCGGCGCCAAGCTGGGCGGGGTTGTCGATTTTAATGTTAAGACCGGTTTTAACGCCGGGGCCAAGCACCAAGGGCACAATGCTGAAAAGCTTTGAAATAGCGGCGGAAAGCGCTGTCGATACACTGGGCACAACCGAGCAGATAACGGCATCCTCAATGTCAAAGGTGTTAACCCCGTTTAATGCGAGAACATCCTTAACAGAAATAGCATATTGGTCACCTGTCAGCTTTGTGTCGGTGGCAAGGCGCGCGGTGCACTTAAGGGTTTCATCCTCAAAAACGCCAAGGGTTATGTTGGTGTTTCCTACATCGGCCGTAAGGAGCATTGTGTTTTCCCTCCAAATATGTTAGTAATTCTTTACTTTATTATTTTATCCTAAATGGGTTAAATGTCAATAAAAAGTTAAAAATGCTTGACTTTGTAAAACACAAATGATATAATATCGGTTGCTAATATGAGAAATTAGCCCCTTGTTCTGCCCGAGAGGCAGGACCAATAGACCAAAAGGAGGTGCAACGAAGATGGCAAATAAGTACGAGGTTGCTCTTGTTTATTCCGTAAAGAACGGCGATGATGCTGTTAATGCTTTATGCGAAAAATTCAAGACACTTATCGAGGAGAACGGTACCATCGAATCCGTTGACGATTGGGGTAAGCGCCGCTTGGCATATCCCATCAACTACGAGACCGAAGGCTACTATGTTTTCACTGTTTTCACCAGTGAAGCAGGCTTCCCCGCAGAGCTTGAACGTGTTGCCGGTATTACCGACGGCGTTCTTCGCGTAATGGTTATTAAAAAGTAAAAGGAGAAACTAAATGTTTAACTTAGTTGTTTTAACAGGTCGCTTAACTGCTGACCCCGAACTTAAAACCACTCCTAACGGTGTAAGCGTTACATCATTTTCAATTGCAGTAAGCCGTCGCTATCGTGCAGGCGAGGAAACTCAGGCTGATTTCATTAACATTGTTGCTTGGCGCCAGACTGCCGAGTTCATTACTAAGTACTTCAAAAAGGGTACTATGATAGGCATTGAGGGCTCTATCCAAACCCGTAGATATGTTGATAAGGACGGTAAAAACCGCACAGTATTCGAGGTTGTTGCCAACAACGCTCAGTTCGTTGAATCTAAGCGTGATGGCGGTAACACTGAGACCACAACAGATGCTCCTGCATCTTATTCCAACGCCGGCGCAAACGAGTTTGCAGAAATTTCCGGTGATGATGACCTGCCCTTTTAACTAAAGGCGCACAAAATTTTAAACAATGGAGGGATATCCCGTGGAGAATAACGAAAGACCCGCACGCAGAAAGCCCCATAAGAAGGTTTGCCATTTCTGCGTTGACCGTGTAGAAGCAATTGACTACAAGGATATTGCTAAGCTTCGCAAGTTCATTTCTGAACGCGCAAAAATTCTTCCCCGCCGTGCAACAGGCACCTGTGCTAAGCACCAAAGGGAGCTTACAACTGCAATTAAGCGCGCAAGACAGGTTGCTTTATTGCCCTATGTAAATGACTAATTAAATATTAAACCTCCGTTGCCTGGGGCAACGGAGGTCTTATTTTTTTAATTATCACTAAAACCATTTGTTTTTTCTTCTTTTCCGCCAAGCCCCGCAAAGAATTTAAAGGATAGAGGCCACAAAATGCCGCCGATAATAACCATAATGTAGTACCTCACAAGGCGGGCGGTAAGGGTGTGGGGGATAATTGCCTCAAGGGGAGAACGAAGCAGCTCCTTAGCGGCGACAACCAGCAAAAGGCCAACCGCAACCTTGATAATTTGCGCCCACCAAACTGCCTTGGTTTCGAATTTAATATATTTTGAGTCCACAAAATAAACCGTTATAAGACCGAGCAGGCAACCTAGCAGGGTGAAGGCATTTTTTTGCGCTGAGTTAAGGTTTTCAATATTTTCGGCAAGATAAACCTCATTTGGAAAGGGATAAAGGCAGACAAAGGCCAGGTAGGCGGCGGTCAGCACCGACAAAACACCTAAAATGAGGTACATTGTTTTGGGGCTGTTTTCTGCATTTTTAAAAAGAGGATAAAACCCGAAAACGATTGCAAGGGCAACCGCAACCGAAATGATAACATCAAGGGGTGTGTGAACTCCTAAATACATTCTCGAAAGGGGAATGAGAACGCACAAAACAATGAAAACAGTTTTAAGCCACCGCTTTTTGGTAAGTTTTGCAAGTGAGCCGAAAAGACCCACCGAGGTTTGGGTGTGACCGCTTGGGAAGGAATAGCCCGTGGCGGCCTGCCTTGCGCTTTCAACGATTTCAAAGCTTGGGTCAAGCACCCAGGGGCGAGGAATGCGGAAGGTAATTTTAAGGAACTGGTTTAAAAGTGTTCCGAAAAAACCGCCGCAAAGAACATAGTAGCCAGAAAATTTGTCAATACACCAAAAAACAACCATTCCCACCGCCATAAAGGCAATTTCCTCGCCGAGCTTTGTGACAAGGGAGAAAAAGGTGTCCAAAAAAGGCAGACGAAGGGACTGAATAAATCTTAAAATTTCCATTTGAAGCTCCAGCATAAGCTTTTACCCTTAACCTTTATAGCCATCGGGATTGTTTTTTTGCCAGCGCCATGTGTCTTCGCACATATCATCAACATTCAAGTTTGCCTGCCAGCCCAGCACATCCTTTGCCTTTTGCGGATTGGCATAAACCGCATCAAGGTCACCGGGGCGGCGGGGAGCAATGACAAAGGGAACGGTAACGCCCGATGCCTTTTCAAAGGCGTTTTTAAGCTCTAAAACGCTGATACCGTTGCCTGTGCCTAAGTTAAACGCCTCACAGCCTTTGGTTTTAAGCACCCAGTCTATTGCGCAAACGTGACCCTTTGCAAGGTCAACAACATGGATATAATCGCGAACACCGGTGCCATCCACTGTGTTATAATCATCACCAAAAACGCTTAATTTTTCAAGCTTGCCAACGGCAACCTGAGAAATGTAGGGCATTAAATTGTTGGGAATGCCCTTGGGGTCCTCACCGATGGTGCCGCTTTTATGGGCGCCGATGGGGTTAAAGTAACGCAGCAGGGCAATGGACCAACTGCTATCTGCCACGAAAAGGTCGCGAAGCATTTCTTCTATGAACAATTTTGTTCTGCCGTAAGGGTTAATGGCGCCGAGTTCGCTGTGCTCTTTAATTGGCATATCCTTTGAGGTGCCGTAAACCGTGGCAGAGGAGGAAAAGACAATTTTCTTAACCCCGAATTCGGACATAACCTCTAGTAATCTCAGGGTGGAGATAAGGTTATTGTCATAGTAAAGCACAGGTTTTGCCACACTTTCGCCAACCGCCTTAAGGCCTGCAAAGTGAATGACCGCTTCAATCTTGTTTTCGCTGAAAATTTTTCTAAGAGCCTCGGCATCTCGAACATCGTTTTCATAAAAGGTGATTTTTTTGCCTGTGATTTTTTCAACGCGGGAAAGGGCCTCGGCGCTGCTGTTATCAAGATTGTCGATAACAATAACCTCTTTGCCTTCATTTAAAAGTTCAACGCAGGTGTGTGAGCCAATGTAGCCTGCGCCGCCTGTAACTAAAATTGCCATAATAAATCCTCCACAAGAATACAGTTTTAATTTACCAATATTTATTTTAACATATATGAGTAATTTTTCAAGGTTTACAAACTAAATTTATTGTGATAAAATAAAAACACGATTTTAAAGCAAAGGAGAAATCAAAATGGGTTATTTCATAAATCCTGCCGCACTTATGCCCTTTTTTGCCGTGCCCTGCTCCCTTGCAGACAAGCACCTAAAGCTGGCTTCCCCTGATGCGGTGCGAGTTCTCCTTTTTGTTTTGCGCAATCCTGAAAGGGAAATCTCCCCCGAAACTATTTCCGAATTTTTCAAAATGGATGTTTTCGATGTTTGCGACTGTCTTGATTATTGGGTGAATGCAGGGGTCATCGGCAGTCAAAAGGAAAAACAGCCCGTGGAAGAAGAAAAGGCGGTTAAAACCGTTCGTGCCAAGGCCGTTAAGCCGACCCGAGCAGAGATTGCAAGGAGAGGGGCAGAAAGCGAGAAGGTGCGCTTTCTTTTAAACGAGGCGCAGATAAAATTTGCCCGACCTTTGAGCGAAAACGAAAGTGCAACCCTTTTGTGGCTGCTTGATGATGCAGGGGTTGATGTTTCCCTCATTTTAATGGCGGCGCAGTACAGTGCCCAAAAGGGAAAATGCAACATAAGGGAAATTGAAAAAACCTGCCTTGATTGGGCAGATAATTCGGTTACAACCATTGCCGAGGCGGAGGAGAGAATTGCCCTTTTAAACCGTCAGGAAACGGCTTGGCGAATGCTCACTGCCGTTTGCGGAATTGAAAAGCGCAACCCAAGCACCAAGGAAAGGGAAGCTTGTGACTTATTTATAAATGAATGGGGCTTTTCTCGCGAAATGATTAAGGCAGCTTTTGATGTTTGCGTTGATGCAACGGGTAAATTTTCTCTGCCTTATATGAAGAAGGTTCTTGCAAAGTGGCATAAAGAGGGCTACAAAACTGTGGAGCAAACAAAGGGCGCCACAAAGCAGCCCAAAAAGAGCACCGCCACCTATGATATGGATGCTTTCCTTAAAAAGCTTAATTCGGAGGACTAATTTAAAATGTCGGTTAATAAATATTATGTTACCGCCCTTGATAATTTAAAGGCAAAGCGGAAAGCCGAACTTGCCCTTTTTGAGACAAAAATGGAAAGGGCAAGGGAAGAAAATCCACGCCTTAAGGAAATTGAATATGAGCTGTCTAAAAACGGCGCAGGGCTTGCCCTGGCAGCACTTAGCGGCAGCAAGGCAAAAATTGATGAAATAAGGGCAAAGTGTGAGGCGCTTTCAAAAGAAAAGCAGGAAATGCTCCATAGCATTGGCCTTGTCGAGCCTGCCCCTGAGTGCCCTGTTTGCAAGGATGAGGGCAAGGTTTCGGGAAGGTTTTGCCAGTGTGTTAAATTTCGCGCCCGAAATTTAATGGCACAGGAGCTGGGTAGCGAAATGCCCCTTGGCACCAGCACCTTCGAAAGCTTTTCTTTAAATTTTTATCCCGATGAAAATAGTGATGGCGTTAACCCCAAAAAGCGAATGACCCAAATTTTAAAGGCCTGCACCGAATTTGCCAAAAACTTTGGCAAGGATAGCGGCAGTATGGTATTTTTGGGTGGCGCAGGTCTTGGCAAAACCCATTTGTCCCTTGCCATTGTCAACGAGGTGCTACTAAAGGGCTATGAAGCAGTTTATTCCCCCGCAGGCACCCTTTTTGACCGCCTGGAAAAGGAGCATTTTGCCTATAGCGGCAGTGAGGATTTCCTTGACACGGTGCTGGGCGCTGACCTTTTGGTTATTGATGATTTAGGCACCGAGTTTTTAAATCAGTTTGTTCAAAGCGCTTTTTATAACATTATAAACACCCGAATTTTAAGGGGCAAATCCACCATTTTAAGCACTAATTTATCCCCCGAGGAAATCGCCGAGCGCTACACTCCGCGAATTTTCTCCCGCCTGCTTGGCCACTATGACTTTAAGGCATTTGCAGGCAGCGACATAAGGCAGAAAAAAGCGTTACTTAAATAACAAAACACCCTACCAAACGGTAGGGTGTTTTCAATATTTATATCCCGATTTTTAAATATGGGTGTATTTACAGGAAATACTATAACGAAACTTCCCATAAAAAACACCTGCCAATAAATGTGAAAATGCTAAAAAACTTTTCGTTTGCCGACAGCCTTTTCGTTTTTTCGACAAGGCGCGTGTGATAAAATGTAGGAAAAAAGGAGAAAACAAAAAATGAAAGAAAATGTATTTAAAGCTGTGGCGGATAATAACAATGTGAGTGAGGAGGAGGTAAGAAGCGAAATTAGTGAGGCGCTTTCTTTGGCCGCGGGGGCTCGGTTCAGCGAGGAAATGAGCCTTGAGGAAATTGTGGCTTTTTTAGCGGGAGAGGTTATAAAGACAATGGAGGCTTGAAAAAAGCAAAAAAAGCAAGTATAATGTAAAAAGAAAACGAAAGGCAAAGGGGGCAGAGCTTTGGATAAAATAATGGTGGCCTTAAGCGGGGGTGTTGATTCCTCTGCCGTAGCGGCGATTTTAAAGGAACAAGGCTTAGAAATTCTTGGCGCAACCCTCAGGCTTTATGATAAAAACGGAGAAATCTCTACCGACATTGCCGATGCTAAGAGCGTTTGCGAGGCGCTTAAAATTCCCCACTTTGTTTTCGATTTTCGTGAGGAGTTTAGAAACACCGTTATTAAGGAATTCATTGATGATTATCTAAACGGCCTCACCCCCAATCCCTGCACCGTTTGTAATAAACAAATCAAGTTTGGCGAAATGCTAAAATGCATGGAAAGCATTAATGCAGTAAAAATTGCCACGGGTCACTATGCCCGCCTTAAAACAGATGATATAACAGGGCGAACGCTCCTTTTAAAGGCTAAGGACCAAACCAAAGACCAAACTTATATGCTTTATTCCCTGTCCCAAGAGCAGCTTAGCCGTGCAGTTTTCCCACTGGGTGACCTTACCAAGGCCGAGGCAAGGGAAATTGCTGCGGAGCATAAGCTTATAACACACAGAAAGTCGGATAGTCAGGACATTTGCTTTGTGCCTGATGGGGATTATGCCGCCTTTATAGAAACCACCCTCGGCGTTCCTGCAAAAAAGGGAAATTACCTTAATATGCAGGGCGAAGTTATCGGCCGGCACAGCGGCGTTATTCGCTACACGGTGGGGCAGAGAAAGGGCCTTGGCGTTGCCTTTGGCAAGCCCCAATTCGTAATCGGTAAAAATGCAGCCGATAACACTGTGACACTGGGCGATGAGGAGCATCTTTTTAAAACCCGTGTTGAGGTGAAAAACATTAATTACATTCCCTTTGACAATTTAACTTCAGATATGCGGGTAAAGGCAAAGCTCCGCTACCGCCATTCGGCTGATGATGCACGGCTTATTCCTGTGGACAAGGCACGCGCTGTTTTGGAGTTTGACCGACCACAGCGGGCGCCAACCTCAGGGCAAGCGGCAGTTTTCTATGATGGGGAAGTTTGCCTCGGCGGCGGAATTATTGTTTAGGGTGAAACGGAGAGAAAATTATGAACAGCTTTGCTATTAAAATGGCCAATCTCTTTGACATTAAGGGAACCGCCATTTATGCAAGACCTTTTGGCTGTGGTCACATTAACGATACCTTTCTTGTTAAAACAGACACAGGGGGAAAGTATCTTTTACAGGAAATCAACACCGGCGTTTTTAAGGACCCCGATGCACTGATGTCAAACATTGTGTCGGTTACCGAGTTTTTAAAGAAAAAGATTTTGGCCGCGGGCGGCGACCCCGACCGCGAGACCCTTAATGTTATTTTAACTAAGGATGGCAAAAATCACATCGCAACCGAAAACGGCGCCTGGCGTGTTTACACCTTTATTGATGATGCCGTAACACTTCAAACCTGCGAAACCCCCCATGAGTTTTATGCCTCGGCTTGTGGTTTTGGTCGCTTCCAAAGGCTGCTTGCAGATTTTCCCGCCGAAACCCTCATCGAAACCATTCCCGATTTCCACGATACAAGAAAACGCTATGATGCTTTTGAGGAGGCTGTTAGTGCCGACCTTTGGGGCAGAGCCGAAAGCGCAAAAAAGGAAATTGAGTTTGTAAGAAGCCGCAAGGCATTTGCCTCAACCCTTGTTGACATGCTCGAAAAGGGCGAGTTGCCCCTGCGTGTTACCCATAATGACACCAAGCTTAACAATGTTATGCTCACAAAGGATTTAAAACCCCTTGCGGTTGTTGACCTGGACACCGTTATGCCCGGCCTTTCGGTTAATGATTTTGGTGACAGTATTCGTTTTGGTGCCACAAGAGCCGCCGAAGATGAAAAAGATTTAAGTAAGGTGATTTTTGAAACTGAGCTTTTTGAGTGCTATGCCAAGGGCTTTCTTAAAGAGTGCGGCCAAATGCTCACCCAAAGGGAAAAGGAAATGCTGCCTGTGGGCGCTATAATGATGACCTTTGAGTGCGGTATGAGATTTTTGACCGACTATCTAAACGGCGATACATATTTTAAGGTTCATAAGGTGGGCCACAACCTTGACCGTTGCCGCACACAGTTTAAACTTCTCGGTCAAATGGAAGAAAAACGGCAAGAGCTTGATTTAATAATTAAGAAGTACTCATAGACTATATACATTATATATAATATATAAAGCGAGGTTTTCCTCGCTTTTTTATTTGCTTTATGCCCACTTTTTTTCAAAAAGTTATTAAGGTCTTGTGCTTTTTTAACAATAGTAAAAAATTTTTGAAAAAATTGAAAAAAAGTGTTGACAAAAGGTCGCCGATTTGGTATTATTATTGGGCGCCCTTAAAACGGGGTGCCCAAAACGGACCTTGAAAATTAAACAACGACAACAAAAAGGACCCGACGATTCTTAAGAGAAATCTTATAAATCAAGGACAAAATAAATGCGTCAGCATTAAAGTAAGAATGAGCTAAAGAGCTTATCTGAATTAGATTTGAACACGGAAACGTGTTTAGATACAATATTTAGAG
>JAZPYE010000013.1:0-210760 GCA_045544035.1 Acutalibacteraceae bacterium
ACATATGTTCTTGTTGTTTTTGTAAATGTTATGTTAGCTTTTGCGTTTTTTGTTTTGCCCAAAATACAATACAATCAAAACAAAATGCTTCACGGTGTTATAAATAACATTGAGTTTGAAGAAAATGAAATGTCATTAACACAAATTGGAGATAATACTAACTCTACAGCAAAAATAAAGTATGAAGCTGTATGGCGTATATACGAAACGAAGGACTTTATCTACATATACGTAAATTCAAGACAGGCGTACATTGTAGATAAATCAAAAGTTGTTGACGGCACCGCCACAGAACTGCGTGTTTTTTTAGTCAAGGCTGTAGGTATGAGTAAGTATAAATTAAAATGCAAGGTTTAAAATCTTGCAAACAATAAATACATACATCTTGATTTTTTAAAACGCCCGTGATATAATGATAAAAAATAATCTCTTTGGAGGAAACGATAATGAAAAGAATTCAGACACTTGAAACAAAGAATCTTTGCGAAAGCGCTAAAAACGGCGGCTGTGGCGAATGCCAAACATCTTGCCAGTCTGCTTGCAAAACCAGCTGTGGCATTGCTAACCAACAGTGCGAAAGCAAAAAGGAAAGCAAATAATTAACACAAAATAAAATGCCGCCACTCGGCGGCATTTTTTAATAGATTCCAAAGGGGAAAAACTAATGATACATCAATACAAATTAGGCGGATATAATATCGTACTTGATGTTTGTTCTGGCTCGGTCCACGTGGTGGATGAAGTTGCCTATGATATGATTGCGCTTTTTGAAAACGAGGAAAAAGATGCTATCATCGATACACTGCTTAAAAAATATTCTGCTCGTGAGGATGTAACAAAAGAGGATTTATCCGACTGCTACGACCAAATTTTGGCTCTTAAAGCCGAAGGCAAGCTTTTCGCTCCCGACACTTTCGAGAGCATGGCGGGCCATTTAAAGGAAAAGACTGCAGGGGTTGTTAAGGCACTGTGTCTCCACGTTGCACACACCTGCAACCTAAACTGTGCCTACTGCTTTGCAAGTCAAGGTAAGTACCACGGAGAACGCGCCGTTATGAGCTTTGAGGTAGGAAAAAGAGCCCTTGATTTTTTAATTGAAAATTCGGGAACAAGACACAACCTTGAGGTTGACTTTTTCGGCGGCGAGCCGCTTATGAATTTTGAGGTTGTAAAAGAGCTTGTTGCCTATGCCAGAAGCGTTGAAAAAAAGTATAATAAAAATTTCCGTTTCACCCTTACAACAAACGGCCTTCAAATTGATGATGATGTTATTGAGTTTGCAAACCGCGAATGCAGCAACGTTGTTTTAAGTTTAGATGGCAGAAAAGAAATTCACGACCGCTACCGCGTTGATTACAGTGGCAAGGGCAGTTGGGACCGCATTGTTCCGAAATTCCAAAAACTGGTTGAAGCCAGAGGCGGCAAAAACTATTATATGCGCGGCACCTTCACCCATTTAAACCCCGACTTTTTAAATGACATAAAGCAGATGCTGGATTTGGGCTTTACGGAGCTTAGTATGGAGCCGGTTGTTTGCGCCCCGGGTGACCCCTCGGAGCTGACAAAAGATGACCTTCCTATTGTCCTCGAACAATACGAAAAACTTGCCGAACTTATGATTAAAAGAAAGGACGAGGGCAGGCCCTTCACCTTCTACCACTATATGCTGGATTTAACCGACGGCCCCTGCATCTACAAGCGCATTTCAGGTTGCGGCAGTGGAACGGAATATATGGCGGTTACCCCTTGGGGAGACCTTTACCCCTGCCACCAATTCGTGGGCGATGAAAAGTTTAAGCTTGGTGACATTTGGAATGGCGTTACAAACAGGGAAATTCAAAACGAATTTGCCGCCTGCAACGTTTATGCCCACCCCGAATGTAAGGATTGTTGGGCTCGGCTTTATTGCTCGGGCGGTTGCGCCGCAAATGCTTATCATTCCACAGGCTCTGTGACAGGCGTTTATGAATACGGTTGCACCCTGTTTAAGAAAAGAATGGAATGCGCCCTTATGTTAGCTATCAAGGATAAGTTGGGTGAGTGATTATGAACACACCTATTTGTGATTTTGCGCGCCGATATGCCAAAAAAAACGCAATAAGACTCCATATGCCCGGCCATAAGGGGCGCGGCATTCTCGGTGCCGAACAACTTGACATAACCGAAATTGAGGGTGCTGACAGTCTTTATGAGGCAAAGGGCATAATTGCCCAGAGCGAAAAAAATGCGGCTGAAATCTTTGGGGCGAACACGTTTTATTCCACCGAGGGTTCCTCACACTGCATTCGCGCAATGCTTTATCTTGCCGTAACTTACGCCGTGTCCCAAAATAAAAAACCGATTATTGCCGCCGCAAGAAATGTTCACAAAACCTTTTTAAGCGCCGCAGCAATACTAGATTTTGAAATAATGTGGCTTTATTCCAAGGCAAACAGCACCTATCTTTCCTGCATTATCACCGCCGAGGAACTTGACAAATCGCTCATTAAGGCACAGGAAAAACCCGTTGCGGTTTACGTTACAAGCCCCGATTATCTCGGCAATATTACCGATGTTAAATCGTTATCGGCTGTTTGCAAAAAACACGGTGTTTTGCTTATTGTGGACAACGCCCACGGTGCATATCTTAAATTTTTAACCCCCTCGATTCACCCTATTGATTTGGGCGCTGACCTTTGCTGTGATTCAGCTCACAAGACCCTGCCTGTTTTAACAGGCGGCGCCTATCTTCATATCTCGAAAACGGCGCCGAGCATCTTAAAAGACGGGGCAAAAAATGCCCTTGCCCTATTTGGCTCAACAAGTCCCTCATATTTAATATTGCAGTCACTGGATGCCGCAAATGCTTACTTAACAAATGGATATTCCGAAAAGCTTTACGAATTTTCTTTAAAGGTGAAAAGCCTTAAAGAAAAGTTAAGTGAGTGCGGTTACTGCCTTGTTGGCGATGAGCCCCTTAAAATCACCATAAAAACAAAGCCTTTTGGGTTTAGCGGCACACAGTTTGCCGAGATGCTTATTAGTGAGAACATTGTTCCCGAATTTGCCGACCCCGATTTCGTTGTTATGATGCTTTCCCCCGAAAACGGAGATTTATCAGTACTCAAATCGGTTTTGTGCGGTATAGAAAAAAAGAAGCCCCTTAAAACCGAACCTTTAAAATTTACACCCTGCAAAAGGGCAATGTCGGTAAGAGCTGCCACCCTTTCACCAAATGAAAGCATCAAGGTTAAAGACAGTGCGGAGCGAGTTTTAGCCGCGGCAACGGTTTCCTGTCCGCCCGCAGTGCCCATTGTGATTTGCGGTGAAATCATTGATGAAAATGCTCTTAAATTATTCGAATATTACGGCATCGATGAATGTATGGTAGTAAAATAAAAAATCACCCTTATGGGTTGTACCCGTAAGGACAGTAAAAAAGCTGTGTAGAAATTTTCTACACAGCTTTTTACTATCTCAAAATATGGTGAAATTGCTTTGCCTTGCAGTGATATGATGCTACGTATCGTGATATTGTCCTTCGGACAGTTTTGAAGCTAAATATAAAATTATTCACTTACTGATTGCAATACATGTAATCTTTTTTCAGCCATTTCAAGTGTGTTTCGCATATATTCTTCCATATATTTCCAATCTGGTTCGTCATTCTTTTCGGGCAATTTAACTTCCATACTTGAAATAATGTCCCTATTCATCTTATCAGAATAATCAAATCTTTTCCGCGTTATTCCTCTAATACTTGATATTATAAAAAGAGCAGTATATTTATTGTAAACAATGTTTTTTCCTTCCCTTGCATACATACCCTGTACATGTGGATATCCAATAAATTTCATATCTTGATAAAACATTGTATTTGTTCCTGACGTAGTATCACTAAAAGTTATTATATTAGCTTCTGTCGTATCAAGATTTGAATATCCTGTAATCCCATTGTTATATGACGAATTACCTATCACTGGATTTATTCCATCTTCATTAAATAGATCTCTATTCGTTAACTTATATGCTTTGGTTGGATGAATATCAAACCAATCGCCTATTTTAAACGACTTCCAGGTACTTGTATCTATTTCCTTGGTTGGATATGTACCAAATAAGGCTCTTTTCATATCATCTTTATTCATTGTCGCCATTATTCCATATACCTCCTTTTCCTACAGCTATGTTCATAAGCGTAGCACTTAATAGCGAATCGTATAATTCATCAGTATCAATGCCCTGATTGAACATTACATAATCAAGAGCCGTTCCGAGAAAATCTTCCTCACATAAAACCGTTTCCTCTATTGGTATTTGATATGACAAGTGCTCTTTAGGTGAAATCCATTGTACAGTGCTATCACCTACTTGTTTGTGTATTATATCGACCCACTTATCTTCTATTGCAGACCAGCGACCTTTTACATCATGGCGACCTTGATTCTTAACAGTTTCTAATCCATCTTCCTTTATATAACAACCAAAAATTTCTTTATCTCCTTGTGGAACTCCAGCTTCAAACACAAATATTGAAGTAGTAACGCCTTCATTAAATGTTTTTTCAGGCAATTTAATAATCTTTTTCAAACAGTGACTTTTTATTATGCTTTTTCCATTGCTCCCATCTGTTTCTAGTTTTTTATCTGGCAAAATAAAAGCACACTCGGTATGTACTGGCACATTATCTAAAACATTTTTAACGATTTTTAGACAACCGTATGTTGTTTCAAAAGGGGGATTCATCAATACTTTTGTAATTGGTTTAGACTTTATCCATTCACCAGCTGTTATTGTTCTGCTATCTAAATGTTCTAGATTAGTTTTACCATCTTTATGAATAAGCATGTTTGCACATACAAGCGCATACAATTCACGGTCAAATTCAATACCAAATAGTTGTTCTCTCTTTATCTTTGTAGCTCTTCTTGTTTCAGTACCACCAGATTCATGCATCATCATACTCATAGCTTTTACAAGAAATCCACCAGAGCCGCATGCTGCATCAAGTACATAATCTGTTTGATGGACATCAATAATTCGGTACATAAACGAGGTTATGTGTTCTGGAGTAAATACTTGCCCAGATTCAGATTTTTTCTTATATCTGTTAAATTCATTAAAGAAGATGCCCATTACGTCTTCTCCACGCCAACTATTTGAATTTATGCATTCAGATATTTCTGAAACCCATTTTATGAAATTATCAATTGCTTCTTGGTTTTCATTAGTATTCATTTTTATTTCTGAATACACTTCAAGAAGCAACCCTATTTTTTGATTCTGACGTTTATCATTAGCTAAAGATTTAGCTAATGTGGAATGAATAGCTGTATGGAAAGTTGCATAGTCCATACCCTCACACAAAAGAGCACCATATCTTTTGGCTACAAGAGCACATGCTGTAAATATCATTCTATGATACAGATTTTTTATGCCGAATTTTTTGTGTAAGCAATTATTTATTTTACTAGTCAAGTTGTATATCAAATGTTTATCTATGCTAGAATCTAGGCAATAGTTCTTGTAAAAATCCTTATTTTGAAGTTCTGTAGGAATATCTTTTTTCTCTTCTTCATTTACATAAACCTTGCATTCTATGCCGTTGTATAGAATTCCAATTACTGTTGAATATTTACTATTAGCTATTTTCACATTATTGAGAAGCTCATTGATATATGAGGTGTTCTCAACACTTTTGTCAGATGACTTTGTTTCAAGAATTATTGCAATGTTGCCACAATCATTTGGCAAATACCATCCATCTGGTTTGTGATTGGAGCCTGTTCCTTTAAATCCCAATTGCTTGAATGTCGTTAACTGTCCGGTGCCTTGTTGTGCTTCCGCTTCCGGTTTATCAAATCCTAATATTTGCTTTGCGCCTTTATGAAAACCGTCTTTATCAGTATATCCATCTCTAACCTCATCTTCAGTTCGATATACGATTTTATTTGCCATTACCATTTCCTCCGTTTTCTTCCTGCTTCTTTAAGTATTCATCAGCCGCTTTATTAAATAAGTCTGCCATACTATGCATATTGTCATCGTAAGCAATGGTTGCAAGTAAACGCTTTACTTTATCAGGGTCCATTCTAAATTGGACTTGTCTGGTACGAGTGGCTTTATTCTCTTTAACCAAAGATAGCACCTCCTAATTGATATCATTCTATCTTGATATAATGATATCATAATATCGGTTAGAAGTCAATATTTTTGTCGCACACCGTAACAAGCAGGGAAAAAGTATATCATTTTCCACTTGTTAGGAGAACCTAAAACCCTTTTCTAAACAAATATCATCTATTCGATAAATTATAGTTTACCCAACTTCCAAACCGATAATAGCACGATACAGCATTACAAGTCCTGTGCTTAGTAACGTACCGCCAACAATATCCGTGAACCAATGTACGCCGGAAAACAGTCTGCCAATTACCATAAAGGTAATAAATGTTATGATTGAAACAGCAACGATATTACGGAGCGCTTTGCTCTTTATGCGACTACCCAACTGCATTATAGCCGTCGGCATAACGCACATTACCAGCATTGTTGTTGAAGATGGGTAAGATGCTTCTAAATATCCGTTTATCAGTACCGGTCTGTAGTTGATTACCACGCTCTCAAAAAACAAATAGGCGGCAATCGTGACTATATAAAACCCGCCCAAAATAAGAATGTTGTGATCCACCTTGCGTATGCTTTTCCGCTTGATCCACTGCACCAGTCCCAGTATGCCAAATCCTATACATACAAAGATCGGCACAAGTCCGAGCCAATCCGTTATATTATATAAGCTGAAATGCACACCTGTCAAAGTGTGGACAAAACCATTGATGCCGGCAAATCCTACAGATGAACCTTGTGGGCCAATTGCACGGACATCCACAAAGCAAATTGCCACCGTCCACAGCACAAACGCTGTAAGCAAACACATTGAAGCAATAAAGCTTTTTCTAATTCTTTTCATTTTCTCTACCATCCTTTTGGTTTGTATTTTGGCTTTCGCCTGAATACAAGTTTAGGGAAAAGCAATGAGGAATGAAAGAATTTAGCCGTCACATCGATGATACGCTTCGTATCATTACCGTTTTATCAGCATTAAAGCCTTGATAATCAAAAATGCAAATATAAATACCGCTGCATAGGGTTGCTGACTTGCAATAAAAAGGCATACTCCAATGGCGCTTAATGTCAGCGACAAAATACTTTTGCTCTGAGTCCAAAGTCTTTGACGACAGTTTTGCAGGGCAAGGGTTATAATGCCCAACACTATCATAATACCTACAAAGGCAATGTACGCAGTTTTTAAGTACGGCTGAACTTCACTCAAAGCAAGGAGCGATACCTCTCTGATAACGCCATCCGCTTTTTGACCTAAGAAAGGTAAAAATAGTAACAATGCCATACCGCAGTCAAGCAGACCAAAAACCAAGTCTCGAATCGTTCTTTCTTTTTCTTTGTGGTCTTTTTCTGCAATGGCAAGAATCTCTTCACCGGACAACAGTTCATCCAAGGAAACAGAGAAGAACTTTGATATTTCCTTCAAAGACTCTATATTCGGGAATCCACGACCTGACTCCCACTTTGAAATAGCAGTGCGGGATACATACAGCAATTCTGCCAGTTCCACTTGTGTAAGACCTTTTTGCTTTCGGAGTTCCTGTAATTTTTCATTAAATTCCATAATAGCACTCTCTTATATATTCTTATTTATCGCTCAGTTGTATTATAGCATAACTTGACCAACGAATAAAGAGAATATGAAAAAAACACCCACAGTTTTACAAACTACGGGTGTTTTCGTATCTAGTTATACTGTCCTTAACAGTACGACTCATAGGGGTGATTTTTTTGTTTTAATCAAATGCAAAACCGAGATAATCGGGAACGGGTGCGTTTTCTTTGAAAGGCAAAAACATTCCGAAGGGGGTTTCTTTGCCGTTTGTTTTAAATTTCCCTTCTTTGCAGTCAAGCGCCGCTAAAATCCCCCCTGCTTTTTGGCGGTTGCCGAGAAATTCAAGGCAGTGAAGTGTGTCTTTTTCTTTTCTTGCTGTCAGCAAAAAATCTTCTCCAGCATAAAAGCCTGCCATCGTTTTTAAAAAGGCAATATTTTCATTTTCCTGAACAATGCCGCCCTTTGGCAAAAACTGCCTTCTTATTTTTACAAACTCATCAGCATCAATTTCTCTTGTTTCACATTTGGTTTTCCCCGCTGAAACGGTAAAGAAATCTTTATAACAGCAGGTTTTATAACCGAGTTTTTCATAAAACCCGAAAAGTTTTTCTTCCGACGGCACTAAAACTGACCCCAAAAATCCAAGGTTTTTTAAATGAGCGTGGGTATCCTTCATAAGGGCAGCCCCGAGCCCCTTTTTTTGGTGAGATTTTCTCGTTGCAACGGCATAGATATAGGCGATTTTCTCCTTTTTTAGAGAGCAATCAAACCAATAAAGCGCCGCTAAAATTTCCTTTTCCTTGCTTATGCACCGACATCGGTTCTGGCTGAATGCGGTGGTGAAAAATGTATCTAAAAAGGAATCGGTGTCGCCAAAGGCCTCTTTCCACAAATCCCGAAGTGCAGGAATTTGATTTGATTCAGGAGATTTAATAATCATAGCCTTCCTCCAATTTGCAGGCCCAACATTTCTTGACCATATGGTGTGGATAATAGCTCTGCTTTGCACGCCTTAAGCCATCTAATCCCATATCCTCTTCCCTGTTTAAAAAATTAACCTCGGGATATTTTCCTCTTATATATTTTGCGAAGGAGTTGTTTATCATTGCATAGGCTCCGTTTATATCGGAAGCCGCTTTCTCAAAATGCACATCGAAGGTGTCAAAATTAAGCCTTGAGGCAAGGGTGACCGCCACTGCCCTTTCGCCCACATAAAGAGCGATACCTTCCATTTGGAGCGCATCAAAATCACGGAAGGCCTTTTTTATAGCCGCCTTTTCCATATGAAAATCCCCATCGGGATTTTCATTTAACTTTATTTCGTACCATTCATCCACAAGCTTTTTCGCATCGGTTAAATTATCACCGTTTAAAGGCACAACCTTAAAATCAGGGTAATCAGCCTTAAATCGGTTGATATGGTTTCGCTTGCCGTGATATTTTTTGCCCTTTAAATCGGCTAAATCATCAATGGAATACACATAATCAAACGAACCTTCATCGCAGTGAAAACGGAATTTATCCCCGTAAAGATTTCTGATAAGCCGCTTTCCTTCATCGGAAATTCCTGAAATTCGGCAAGGAATTCCCCGAGCCTGTGAGTCGGCAATTATGGCATCTAGCGCTTTTCGTTTATCCCCCGAACCCACGGGAAAAGGATAAACACTGCGGCGGTCAAACTGTGAAAAAAGCAGGATTTGACCATCAAGAACTACCATGCTTTGCCTGCCCCAGAGATAAAGATTGGCAAAGGAAAACTCACAGCCGCGTTCGAAACCATCAGAAAATTTACTGTCATAAAGCGCCTTGTCATAGGGGGTGATAGGTCTGAATTCCAGCATTTTTTCTTTTTTCTCTACCTTTATCATAAAACTTGAACTCCCGTTATATTCTTTACAATATTTTTACCACAAATTACGGTTTCAGTCAAGAAAGTCAAGCCACTTTATGTTTACAAATCAAGGAAACAATTGACATTTTTAAATTTTCGTTGTAACATATTGATAAATACTTTTTAAGGAGAGATTTTAATGAACTGGATTAAAAAATTTTTAAACGAATTTAAGGATTTCGCCCTTAAAGGAAACGTTATTGACCTTGCAGTCGGCGTTATCATCGGTGCCGCATTTAAGGATATAGTTACTTCCCTTACCGAAAACTTTATCAACCCCATTTTAAACTTTTTAACCGGTGCAACAGGCTGGCGTTTTTACTCCTGGCCAGAAATTGCCGCCTTTGGCTCGGCATTTTTAACTGCAGTTATCAACTTTGTTATTATGGCATTTATCCTCTTTTGCATTGTTAAGCTTGTTAACAACCTCACACACATCAAACTTAAAAAGGATGAGGCAATGCCAGAAGAGGCACCTGCTCCCACAACAAAGGTTTGCCCCTACTGCCTGACTGAAATTGCAATCGGTGCAAGTCGTTGCCCCCACTGCACATCAGAACTTGATAAATAATTGTTATATAAAACAAAAAGATGTATGGAAATAAATTTTCCATACATCTTTTTTTATTGTGAATACAACAAGGTTCCGCTCCCCCGCTCGCAATTTCAATTGCGTTTGGCGGGTCGGGTTCTTATTTTTTCTCAATGAACTGCTTAAAGGCTTCGTAAAGGCCCGTTGAAGCAAGGCCTGAAATCATTCCGCCAAGCAAAATTTCGGGAGTGATTTTAAAACCGCTTATCCACATATTCATAAAGATTCCCAGCACCGCCATAATAAGGGGTATAAAGGGATTTATTTTATCGGTGGGCACAAGGTGTTTTAAAACATAACCCACGCAAAGGCAAACCGCCACAACGATAAGAATCATATAATCATTAAACGCTTCCATTTTTTATTCTCCTTGTTTTATAATGATTGCATCAAAGCCTGCGGCTTTCAGTTTTTCCTGCATTTTAAGGGCATTTCCCTTTTCCCTGTAAGCCCCCACCTGAACACGGTAAAGTGCATCACTCTTTTGGGGTTCTTCGACAAAACTGATACCAAGTGTTTTTAAAATTCCCTTGCAAATGGCGGTGGCAATTTTCTTTCTGCCGCTGGCATCCTTTATGAGTGCCACATCCTTTTCGTTATCAAGGAAGGCACACTCCACAATGACTGCGGGGCAGGCGGTTTCTCTTATAAAGGCAAAATAATCTCTGCCTGCCGAATTTTTTCTGGTTTTCGCCCCTCGGGAATTCTGCCCTGCCTTTACCATTTCGCCTAAAATGTTTTCGGCAAGTGTTTTTCCCACACCGCCGCCGAAATGATGGTAAACCTCGGCGCCGTCGCCACCACCTGCATTGTTGTGAATGTCCAGCGCTAAATCGGGGGAGAATGCGTTACACTCACTAATTTTATCGTTAAGCTTTTCATTCTCATCACCCGTGCGACTGTACTTCACCTCAACGCCGTGGCGAATAAGCTCACGCCCCACATTAAGGGTGATTTCAAGGTTTACGTCCTTTTCCTTTAAGCCGCCAGCCGTGGCGCCCGAATCAGCGCCACCGTGTCCTGCTCCTAAAAATACCTTTTTCAAAATTATAATCCTCCCTGTTTTCTAAATTCTTCAAGCACATCAATTCTCTTGTGCGCCTGCTTTGCCGATGCTTTGATTTCGGCAATTTGAGTTACAACCTCAACATATGCGTTTTCCTGTTTTTCAAGACGGTGCTCAATGCCGTCAATTCCCTTTTTAATGTAGCCAAGCTCGGTGAGGACAACGCCCTCCTTCTCGCCCTCGTCCTTGTCATCGCTCTTTTTATTTCTGAAAAATGCGATAAGTCCAAAAACGGTACCGGCAAAGCCGAATACAGCGCTGAGCACCGAAAAAATTATATCCTTCATTTCAGTTCCCTGCCTTTAAACCTCGGTTATTATGGCTTCGAGCTGAACCGAGCAAATTTTTGTTTCCCCTGTTGCACAAATGCTTAAAGCAATTTCCCTGCAACGGGCATTTAAAAAATAAAGTTCCTTTGTGACAATTTGCTCACCCGAAAAGGCAAGTTCTTTTGTATCCTTTAACTCATTGGAGTCATAAAGGCTCACCGAAACCGTACCGCCGTTCTTAATAGATAAATATGCTTTTTTAAGAAATTTATTGATACCCATTTGATCAAAATCGAAATTCTTGGTTTTAATTTGGCACTGAATTTGCGCCTTGGTAACCTTCAATAAATCAAAATAACCAATGGGAATACAGTCCTCGCAGCCTGAAAGGGTGGCGGTGCCGAGCCAATAGCAATCTTTATCAATGCGCGAGCAAATGAGAACTGTTGTATTGCTAAGTGAAAAGGCGTTTTCATAATGAAGCGCCTCGGGGAATTCCCAAATATACCAATAAATTCCACGGGTGGTTTTCTTTTGGTCCGAACAGGTGGCAACAAAGCGAAAGCCCTTTGCGGTATAATCCATTGCCACCGCCTTGTTTCCGATAAAAACAATATAGTAGCCATCTTTAGTGCAGGCCACCGCCTGTTTTAAACTATCCTCATCCATTTCCTTTAAAAAGCTTTCAATGTTAAGGGAAAGCTCGTAAATGTTTCCCTTGCTGTACTGATTTGAAACCACGATTGTGCAAACGGCACCTCGAGAATTAAGCCACACAAGATGGTTGCCGCAATTCATAATGGTTTTAACGCAGTCGCAGCCGATTTCCTCGCTCAAGGTATCGTAACTCACATTTGACAAGGTGGGAATTTTCTCCGAGCCTGCAAGAATATTTTCAAGGTTATATTCCTGAGTGCTTTTTGAAGTGATGCTGTAGGTCTTGCTGTCCTTAAATGCTATAAGCAGTCTTGAATGTACGCAAAGGGCTGTCACCTTTTGCGCCGCCGTGCCTAAATAAATCTTGTTTTGCTGTGGGAAATAAAAGGGATTTGACTGAGCTGAAAAATAGACACCGTTTATTTCTCCCTCTAATCCTGCAAGAAAAATGCGTGATGAAAATTCGCAGTAGCAGGCAGAACTTTTTATAGCCTCTAAAAAGGAGAGTTCGGTTTTGTAGGCCGTTATCTCCAGCGCGTTAAGATTTGAAAGCGGAATGGCCGCTAATGAGGAATCGCTATAAAAGGTTACCGAGCCCTCGGCTCTGTCCACCAACATTTCAATATCAGTGCCCTCAATGGTTTGAACGTTTGAAGTGGTTGCCCCTGCCGCAACTCTCCAGGTGCTGGTTTGGTCTCCAAGTTTTAAGCTACAGGTTATTGCCTTGTTGTCAAGCTTACCAAAGGGAAGACTAAATTTACTTGAAAGGCCGTCACCTGTAAAGCAGCACCTGAATGCCCCTGTGAGCATACTTCTCGGCTCTGCAAAAGCAGGCTCGGGGAGTTTTAAGCTAACCTCCGTAGCATCATAGTTATTTCCCCTGCCGTTTATATAAACGGTGGGAATGTAAAGTTTTTCATCGCTCACGTTGTTCCACACTAAGTGGTCGCTTGACAGCTCATAAAACCGCACGTGGGCATTGTTTTCAGATGACTCGTAGTTATACATTGTCACCATTATATAAATTCCACTGCCCGAGCCACCCGGATTATAAAAAGCGCAGTTAACGTGGGGTATGGTGAAAACATCGAAGCTTGTGCGTGTGAAATCAAGTCCTGCCACTGACTGTGTGACACCCTGACTGTCAATAAGAAAAAACTTAAGGCGCACCATAGAATCAAGGAATTCCTTTGACATTGCAAGGCGCGAAAACTCCTCGCTCGGAGCAATTTTGGAGTCGAAAATGTGAAACTCAGTGAAAAATGCGTGACTGCTGTCAACATCAAAAAGTTTGTTTTTTACATCAATGCTGATTGCAGGGCGGTTTTCAAGGCACCCATTTTTGTACCACATATTGTTAATTTTGGAGCACTGATTTTCCTCCACAAAGGCGGGCTGCTCTCTTAAATTAACACCGCCCGAAAGGCTTTTTACCCGAACCCTGCATTTTTTAGCCGTTTGTTTTGTTGGGTAAATCATACACCGTTCCTCCTTTATGCCGTAACACCGGGGAAGGTCTCTTTGCGGCTGGTTATTTCAGATTTTACCTGCGCGCGCTTAACATTATATACCTCGGCCATCCAGCCACGACGCACCGTGTCAAGTCTGATTTCAGCCAGCAGCATTGCAACACCAAAGGCGGTGATAAAAGCGTTTGTGGGAGAAACTTCAATCTCTGTTTCAAGATTTTCGACAGCTTCGAATATGCCCAAATCACATAAAATATTATTAAGACAGTTAAGGGCGGTTTCCCTTGCCTCTTCAGTTTCGGTGGCCTCATAATGAAGCAGACTGCAGGCCTGCTTGTAAATATCATTTCCCGTCATTTTCTTTCTCCTTTAAAGCGTAAATAAGTTCCTGTTTGTCGCCGAGCACATTGTCTGGCAGACTGTTAATATAGGTTCCGGCATCAATTTCACCACGGTCATAAAGCTTGTTTAAAACCTCAATCAGCCTTTCGCCATTGGTAAAATCCACCGTTTCAATCTTTGCATAAAGCTTCAGATTTTTATACCTTGACGAATCAAAGGGCAGGTACCACACCCCGTTTTCATCGGCAATTTCAAGCTCGCGGTTTTTGTACTGTGTCATCCAAAAATCCGCCCAAATAAGCGCAACCTCCTCGAGAAATGCGTGATACCTCTTTCGCATTGCCGCAAGGGGTAGCATTGCCGCCGTGTTAAGGCGCTGAATTGCGGTGGCGTTATTGGCCTCCATTTCGCCAAGAGCAGCCTCGTTTGCTCCGCTTTGGTTAAGCGTGTTTTTAATAAGAGAATCAACGGTACCCTGGAACTTGTCGGCAAAATCAGGAGGACTGATGTATTTAACCGCATTTGACACATCCTCATTGCTGCCGTAAATTTTAATTATTTGTCCGGGGTCGTTGGTTATCTCCCCTGTTACGGTATCGCCGTTAACCAGCATAATGGGCATTCCGCTGCTCATTCCCGACCACACATTTGCAGTAATCATTCGGTTTAAGGCAATTTGGTTTGGAATAAGATAGGTGATTTCGCTCTCTCCGTAAGGGCACTGACCTCTTTTGTCCCAGGAAAATTTTGCAAGGGGGTAACGGTGAAGCCTTGTATCCCACTCGGTTCTGATAATTCCGCCCCTGCACACCTGAATGGCAAAAATATGGGTTTCGCCATCAACATTTTCTTTATAAAGCCTTGTTAAAACAAGAATTTTACCATTAACCGCGCTGTTTTCAATTCGGGCAAGCACCGTGGCCGAAGCGCCAAATCGCCTTGCCCTCACCACAACCTCTTGCGTGTTCATATGGGAGGCGATAATAACGTAGGGCTGGTCGCTTACATTTTCACAGTAGGGGTCGCCAAAGCACACGTTTTCAATTTTTAACGCCTGGCAGGCAATTTCACCTTTGATTCTATTACCCGTGTTTTTAGCATAAAGCCCTGTGTCAACATCGGTATCCCAATAGGTATAAAGAAGCCCCGTGCCGCTTATGAAAGCATTTCTGAGCACCTGCTCCAAAAGCGCCGAGAAGCCCACCCTGCCTGCAACCGTGTTGGCGTACTGCGACATTGCCCACAGCATAAGTGAGTTTTCGTTCTCCTTATCCAGGGTGTCAACACCCTTGATTTCTCCAAGGGAAAACTGCTTTTTAATTTCCCCCAGCCTGCGCTTTTGCTCGGCTGTTGAGAAAACACCTGCCGCCGAATACTTAAGGCGGGTGTCCTCGTTAAGTAAAAACGAAATTTTATAATCCCCAATTCGCCTTATAATATTGTGGCGCACAAGTGGGCGATCATTGCCGCAGTTAGCCCCGTACCACTGGTCGCCGATGAAAAAACGCTCGTTAATGCGGCTCTGCTCATAAAGACCCTTTGTGCCCATGGAGGCTTTAAAGTTGTTGGCACTTTCATATTCGTTAAAGATTTTCTTAACTGTTTCCATTTGTTATTCCTCCGTTTTTAAAGTTAAAGCCGCCGCTTTTGCGGCGGCCCCCTTTATTAGGTCACGTTTACAAGTAAAACGCTGCTCTTCTTGGTAATTGCATCCTCAAGGGTGATAACAACATAATAGTAATGCTGTTCACCTGTGTCAAATGCGGGCACAACATAAATAGCATCAGTTGCGCCCTCAACGGCAACGGCATTTTCGCCGTTTTTATCACACTTATACCACTGGTAGGTGTAATTTCTGGTGTCTGCATCCTCAACAACAACCGAGATTTGAGCAGTATCAACTCCGCCCGGAACGTCATCAAGACCGTACTCCTCCAAAATTACGATTTCGGGTTCGAAGGCAGCCCAAACAGCATCAAGACCGCTTTTCTTTACAAATACATCGTAGTAAATGCGGTAGTCGAACTTGTAGGCATCGGCATCAAGATTCTGTTCGGGGGTGAAAATACGCATATTTTCGGTCTTCTTAATAAGGTGTGCACCCTTTTTGGGACAAACGAGCATAAGAATTTCCTTTGCGTTTTCGGCAGGTGTAAAGCCGCCGGCCTCATCTTTAGCAAAGTCGTAGGCGGTTTTCATTCTCTCGTTAACAACGGGGATAATGGCAACGCCGTTTAAGGAGTTAACCTTTAAATTAACATCGCCCTGCTTAAACTCGTTAACGGTGATGAAGCGTGAAAACTCCTCACTGTTCTGAAGCTGTGCATACATAATGCTGTCAACAAAGGCAACCAGCTCCTCATCGTAACCCACAACCGACTGAACCTTTTGAATAAGCTTCACAAGGGTTTTAAAGGGTTTATCAAGATTGGCCTCAACTGTGTTGCCTCTTGTCTGTGCAAGACCTGCAAGCTTTGAAAGCACATAGGCATCACATTCGGGAATAACCTTTGTTCTTACATATTCACCGAGAATTTTGCCTGCGAGATTTGCAATGCCGCTTTCATCCATATCCTCACGGTCGATTTGAAGGGAACGGGCGCGGTCCATTTTCATTGTGTAAGAAGTGTTTGCAACACGAATGGCGCCACGGCTAAAGCCTGTGTTGCGGTCGTAGTCTGCAAGACCCTGAAACTCTACATCGGGAATCATAACGGTCTTACCGCCCACGAACTTTGCGGTTAGGTTGTTATCGGCAAAAAAGCCGGTTGCACTTTTTTGTGCAAACATTTTGTCAAGCTCGCCTGTGTAGGCGATTGCTGTTTCAATTGAATTGATTGACATTTTTCATTTTCCTTTCTTTTTTATCCCCACAGCGAACGCATAAATTCTTCGCTTAAGGGGTTCATAATTCCTGAGCAATCACGCTGATTGCCGAGGGTGTTTGTGAATTCGCCTATTCGGTCACTCAGCTCGCTGTTTTGCTCGCTAAGCTTTTGGTTTTCAAACATAAGATATTCATAAAGAAGCTCGGTGCCCTTTTGCTGAGCGGCATCTCTCACCTGCTTTGGCACACTCTCCTCAGTTTCAAAATCGGGGAAATGCTCCTTTAAAAGTTTAAAACCCATAAGGCGGGTTTGCGGCTCGTTTTGGGCCGCGATTTTCTCTTTTTCTTCCATTTTTTCTCCTTTTGGGGAACTACTGAATTTCCCCGTTGTAATTTAAAAAATTTTCAAGTGTTCTTTCGGCATCGGTTTTAATGGCTGTGACTTTTCTCTCTCCCTTTTTCTTTAAGGGTTTTAAGCCTGCCGCAAAAAATCCCAATAAAAATGCCGCTAAAAAGGTTACCGCAATGCAGTAAACAATCACGCTTCCCACCTCCCGAAAAGGTCATTTCTCGTAACACCCGATGTGTTTTTCGGGTGACTGCTGAAAGAAGGAGACTCCCTTTCTCGTTTAACATCCTCAAAGGCGTATCTCAGTGCATCCATAAGGTGGTTTTCGCTGTCTTTAGGATAAAAATAACCGTTTTCCCCACGGCGGGTGTCATAAACATAGGAGTTCATTTCCCTCACCGTGTTTTTGCAGCGTTCATCAATGAAGATTTTAAACTCATTTATCTTAGCAATTCCGTTTAAAATGCTGTCCCGCCCTTTAAGGCTGGGCACAATGCGTGAAATTCCCATGCGCTTTAAATCCTCGTTGCTTTTGGGCTCAGCCGAATCCGCCCTGATTCGCTCCTTTGCATACCCCATAGCCTTAATCCTGTTTGCAATATCACAGTTAAGCATTCTGCGCTCGTAAAACTCGTCAAAAATATAAAGTGTGCGTTTCTTCGCATCAACCTTAACTGCAATAAATGCGGTGGGGTCGGTGGTGTAGCCGTAATCAAGGCCGAAATAGGCCTTGGCATCGGCCGACAGCTGGTTTTCATCGGGTCTGCCCACAACGAAATTTTCAAAGACAAGACCCTCTGAAATACCCCACTCACCAAGCCCTGCCACAGCATATTTCCTCGGTGTTTCCCTTTTCATTCGCTCAAAAACCGCGCGGTCGGTTTCATCAAGAAATTCGTTTATGAGATAATTGGTAGAGAAAACGCTCACAGATTTGTCTTTCTTGTCAAAAAACCGTTTTTTAAGCCAATGGTCTTTACTCCAGGGGTTAAAGGTTATGGTGGTTTGCTTAAATAAAGGCTCAGGAACATTGCCTCGCGGCACAGATAAATCAAGCTTGTCAAAGTCCTCCTCTTTGGGGATTTCATAAGCCTCCTCAAGCCACACCCAACAAAGGTAGCCCTTGTTAACTGTGGTGGAGGCAAGCTTTAAAACATCATCAAAGCCGCGAAACAGAATTTTTTGCCCTGTGGGAATGTAGGTCATTTCCATTGGAGACACCGTGTTGCGCCACAAATGAGAAACCTTTAAAGCCTCCTGTGCTCTGATAAGCTGGGCAAAGGTTGAATCCCTGTGGGTGTTCATAACCTGGCGCACAACGAGAAGATTGCTATCTTTAAATCGCATCAACCTGAAAATCAAATTAAGTGCCGTTGTAGTCGATTTTTTAGATGCCTTTCCTCCCTTTAAAACGCGGTATCGGCTTTTGCAGTTCCAAAAATCGTCATAGCCTTTTCCCACCACCTCACGGGTGGTCACTTCTAATGTTGTCAACGATAACCACAGCGGTGTTCAAGGCCTCCTCCTGCTCTCCAAGAATTAGGCGCAGCTCTTTTATTGCGCTTAAATCCCCTGCCGCCGCTTTTTTATAAAGCGCCGCCATTATAACAGCCGATTTTGTTGGATTTTTAATTTCGAAGCCTGCATCAACGAGCATTTGTGCTTCCGTTTCGCTGACACGCGATTTTAAAATATCCTTTAGTATTTTGCAAAACCCTTTTTGCCTTGGCACGTGTGCCTCCCTCCTTTCAGCATCTTCAATTCTAACTTTAAAAAAGAGGACATTCTACGACATAATCGCGACATTTTATGACATAACTGCGACATTTTTGCGACATTTGGGCAAAAAAATAAAGCCCTAACTTTCGTTAAGGCTTTGGTTTGTTTCGTTTATTATGGCTTTTCGCAAAAAGATTAACGCTATTAAATTTGGTAGCAGCATTAGGGCGTTAAAAATATCGGCAAGTTTCAGCACCGCACTAAATGGCAAAAATGCGCCCACAAAAACGGCTAAAATGTAAAATGTGTTATAGATTTTAACACCTTTATCATTTGTAAAATATCTAAAACAACTAACGGCGAAAAAGTTCCAACCGATGATGGTGGAAAAGGCGAAGAAGACAAGGCAAATAGTGAGAATGCCCTCCATAAATCTATCGCTTAAAAAATTCACACCGTTTTTGAAAACCTGCGACATTGTAAACGTTGGGTCGCCCGAAAAATCGGCGCCGCTTAAAATGATTGCAAGCCCCGTTAGTGGGCACATTATAACGGTGTCAATAAATGTTCCGCTCATTGAAATGACACCCTGTTTAAAAGGTGAATCGGTTTTGGCACTGGCGGCGGCAATGGGGGCAGTTCCAAGGCCTGCCTCATTTGTAAAAATACCTCTGGACATTCCCACCTTAAGGGCAACAAAAAAGCCCCCTGTTGCACTTTTAAAATTAAAGGCATCCTTTAAAATAAGGGACAAGGCATCGCCGAGTTTACAAAAATTTGAGAGGATTATCACAAGGCAGAAAAAGACATAAATCCCTGCCATAAGGGGGATAAAAAACTGTGAAACACCTGCAATGCGTTTTATGCCCCCCACAAGCACAAAAAATGCGAGAAGGGTGAAAATAAGCGCAGAAACAACTGCAAAAACGGAATATTTTTGTTCTCCCAGCCTAAAAGCCACTGCCTTTATTTGGGGGTCAAAAAATCCCTGCACCGCGCTTGTAACCGATTTTATCTGTGTAACAGTGCCCATACCAAGAAGCCCAGCAAGACTACCGAAAAGGGCAAATGCTTTTGCAAGAGGTTTAAACCTTTTACCCATTCCTTTTTCAATGTAATAAAAAGGTCCCCCCGAAAAACTGCCGTTTTTTTGTGTTCGGAATTTAACGGCAAGAAAGCTCTCGGCATATTTTATTGCCATCATAAAAATAGCGGTAACAACCATCCAAAAAAGGGAGCCTGCACCGCCAAGGCAAAGTGCCGCCGCAACACCCACAATGTTTCCTGTGCCAAGGGTTGCGGCAAGTTCAGTGCAAAGGGCGCCGAAACCGGTGATGTCACCGTCGGCGCCCTCTTTTGTTTCAAACATATACCGAAAAGATTTCGGCAAAAATTTAATTTGAAGAAAACGGAGTTTCACGGTGAAATAAAGCCCAACTAAAAAAAGCGTTACAATAAGTGGGAAGCCCCACAGCGCATCACTTAATTTGCTGAGCCAATTCACCAAAGCCCTCTACCCCTCAATCAGCTTTTTCATAACATCGGGGCCGTGAGAAATGAAGCCTCCCTGCTTCGCATTTTCCTCTGTGAAGCAGTCAACTCCCTTTTCCTCCTTGCGGCTGTCATAAATAAGATAAGGGACAGCCTCACGGGAGTGGGTTTTTGTGCAAAGGGGTGTGGGGTGGTCGGGCATAATAAGAACCCTGAAATCGCCCTTACCCTTTAGGTAATCGGTTAAAGGCTTAACAATTTTCTCATCAATGAGTTCAATTGCCCGAACCTTGTTTTGGGCCTCTCCCCTGTGACCGCACTCATCGGGGGCTTCAATATGAACATACACAAGGTCGTTACCCTTTTCATACATATCAATTGCGGCTTTCGCCTTGCCCTCAAAATTCGTGTCGATATAACCCGTTGCACCCTCTACCTCGGGGGTCTCCATTTCGGCGCAGATGCCAATACCTTTAAGCAAATCCACCGCCGAAACAACGGCACCTTTAACATTATATTTGCTCTCAAAAGCCTCAAGCTGTGGCTTTCTGCCCTCTCCCCAAAGCCAAATGGAGTTTGCAGGGCGAAGACCTTTACTTTCCCTTTCCCGATTTACAGGATGGTCCTTTAAAATTTCATAGCTTTTTTCCATTAGGGAAATAAGTCCCTTGGCATTTTCGCTGTCACTTAAATAGTCGGTTATAACCCTGCCGCTAATGTCGTGGGGTGGGGTTAAAGTGCCAAGGTCGGTTGTGCCGCTTTCTACAACAAGACAGTGGCGATATGCCACACCTGCATAGAACTTATAAATCTCGTTTCCTAACTTTTCCCCGATGGTTTTAATAATTTCGGCGGCTTCACGAGTGGAAATATCCCCCGCGCAGTAATCCACCATAATCTTTTTATTATAGGGCTCATCATCTGATAAAGTTACAAGGTTGCAGCGCAGCGCAACATCGGTTTTTTTCAGCTCCACACCAATGCTTGCCGCCTCCAAGGGGGAACGACCGGTGTAGCAAACAAGGGGGTCATAACCCATAACCGACAGGTTTGCAACATCGCTGCCGGGTTTAAGACCATCTGCCACGGTTTTGCAAAGACCGCAAACGCCAACCTTCGCCAAAGCATCAATATTGGGCTTTTTGGCGCACTCCATTGGAGTTTTACCGCCAAGGGCCTCATTTTTTTCATCGGCCATACCATCACAAAGAACAACAAGATATTTCATATTATGCACCTCAAAGGGAAATTATACTAAAATAAAATGATAGTACTATTTTATAATACTATCATTTAAAAATCAATATTAAATATGGATAACGGTTGCATTTAAAAGCTGTGCGTGTGCTAGACTATGGGTAATCATAATAACCGTTTTGCCCTTCGTTTCCTTTAAAATAAGAGCCGCCGTGTCCTTAATTCTATCCTCATCAAGGCCGTTAAATGCCTCATCAAGGAGTAAAACATCAAAGTCTGCGCAAAGTGCCCTCGCAATGGCAACGCGCCTGCGCATTCCACCGCTTAAATCGTATATTTTTTTGTCAAGATAATCTTCGAGTCCCAGCTTTTTTAGCAGCTCATCACCCTTTTGGCGGCTACCAACAAGGGCAACATTTTCGCTAACGCTCAAATTTTTCAGCAATCTATCCTCCTGAAAAACCACCGAAAAGCTTTTTTTGTCGACACCTTTAATTTCTCCTGCCTGTGGCTTTTCAAGGCCGCAAATCAGCCTTAAAAGGGTGGTTTTGCCCTTTCCCGATTCACCGAAAAAGCAAATGCGCGCTCCATTTTCAATTTCAAGGGAAAAATCTTTTAAAACCTGCTTTTCGCCATAGGCAAAGGTGACCTTATCAAATTTAATCATTTTGCGCCCACCTCCTTGCGAAATGCTTCATAAGCCGTTCGAGAGCAATGCTTATGATAACAATAACAATTGTAACAGCAAAGGTTTCGGGAGTTTCAAGATAGGTTTTAGCATTGTAAAGTAGCCGACCGATTGACTGCTCGGGGTAGCAGATAACCTCTGCCGCAACACCCGATTTCCAGGCAAGGCCAAGGGCGGTTACCACCAAAGATATAAATGCAGGGGCAATTTGAGGAAACTTTATTTTTAATAAAATTTCTTTTTTTGAAAGCCTAAACACCTGTCCCATTTCCACAAGGGATTTATCAATGTCCCGAATAGCTGTTACGGTGGTGCCCCAAACAATGGGTGCCACCATGAGGGCGGTTATAAAAACGGGAATAAAATTGGTTTTAATCCACACATAAGCTAGCAGTATAAATGAGGCTACCGGCACGGCACGAGCAAGGTGAAGGATGGGTGAAAACACCGTGTCAAACAGCTTAACCTTAACACTTAAAATGCCACCAAAAGCACCAATTAAAACACCAATTAAAAAGCCCGACACAATTCTAAGGGTTGAAAAAAGCACCGAAAGCCAAAACTTTGCCGTTTTTGCAAACTCCAAAAGAACCAAAAGGGTCTTATATGGCGTTGGAATAAGCAGCTCTTTATTTATAACGAGGGCTAAAATATACCATACCCCTATCCAAAAGGCAAAAACGGCAAGTCCTTTTAATATTTTTTTACTTGCCGGTAAAATAGAATTCATCACCGGGCAGCTCTCCTCCTACAAGTTTAGGCATTTCGGCAAGGCAAATTGCAAGGTAATCGGCAAGGGCTGTTTTCATTTCTTCCCCTGCTACAAAGCAAACGCCGCTTGTGGGAATAGCTTTTTTGGCAACGGCTGCCTTGGGGATGATTTCATATTTCTCGCAAAGTGTCGCACCTTTTTCGATATCGTTTAAAATAACATTAACCGATGCTTCATATTCCTTTAAAAATTCCTTAACGGCAAGCTCGTTTGCCTGTAAAAATTCATTTCTTACAATGATGCAGCCCATATACATTTTTTTGCCTGCGGCTGTTTCAAATTCCTTTGTCATATCAATAACCGCTTTTGAGCCTTTAATAGCGCCGAGAATCGAGGTTGCGGCGGGCTGGGGGGCCAGTAAAACAGCATCATCATTTTGCTGTGCAACACCGATAAGGGCATTTGCATCGGCAACATATTCTACCTTAACATCGGTGCCGACATTAAGTCCGTTCTTTTTAAGAACATAATTTAAAATAAATTCTGGGTTTGCGCCCTGACCGGTTGCATAAATGGTTTTGCCCTTTAAATCGGCAATTTTGGAAATGGTGTTTTTCTTTTCGATAATGAACAAATTTCCCGATGTGTTAAGGGCTAAAACGCTAACGCCGCCCGAGGTCTTTTTATAAATTGCAGATGCCATGTTGGTGGGCACTGCGGCAATGTCAAATTCCTTGGAGGTTATTTTGCCAACAATTTGTGTGGGGTCGGTAACAACGGTAAATTTATAATCATGTTTCGCATTTCCGAGGGCGGTTTCCTCCATTAAGGATACCATTCCCATTCCTGTGGGGCCCGAAATAGCAGCAATTTTCATTGTGGTTTTTTCTGCCTGCTTCGGTGCGCAACCTGCAAACACCAGGCAGAGCATTAAAACTGCAAGCATTAGACTAAATATTTTTTTCATAATAAATCACCTTAATTTCCTTTCCGTTTTTTGTTATAAGGTTTTGTTTTTCCAGCTGTTCAAGACAGCGGTAAAGGCTTGAGCGCCCAATGCCGAGGCTATGGCTTAGCGCCGACATATTTTGGGAGGCGACAACGCCGTTTTCATCACAGTTGGCGGTTAAAAATTCATAAACCTCCTGCTGTGCAGTTTTGCAGGATAGGAGCCTGATTTTTTTATTTAAAAACTCAATTTTAGAAGAGAGCAGCCTTATATAGTTTTCAGCAGTTTTTGGAAACCGACTAAAAATCTCCTTTAAAAGCTCCTCGTCTAAAAATAAAATCTCGCTGTCCTTTTCGGCATAAATCCTACTTACAAATTCCTCACTGCTTTCGGAAAACACCGCCGAAACACCGAAGGTCTCACCAATTTTGAGAAAACGCAGCGTCACATCGGTATCCCCTGCGGTTTTAACACACAGCAGTCCCGATATAACAACGCCGATAGCGGGCTTATAATTTCCCTCGCCGTAAACAAGCACGCCCTTTTTATAAAACACGGGCTCGCCCAGCATTTTACTAATTTGCCCCTTTTCCTCGTTTGTAAGGCCATTGGTCAGAAAAAAATCAAGCATTTCTTTTCCTCCGTAAAAACTGTCCTATTTGGGACACTTTTATTATATGATATTTGTTTTGCTTTGTCAACATTTTAACAAAATAAAAACGGACTTTTTTAAAAAAGTCCGTTAGTTTTTTATTTTACGCCAAAAACTGTGCCAGCGACACAATAAGCGGCATTGTTATAACCGAAAGAATGGTTGAAAGGGATACAATGTTAACCGAAAGCTCGGTATCTCCCCCAAATTTTGCGGCAAACATTGTGGTGGCCGCCGCAGTGGGTGCCGAAGCAGCAATGGTTAACGCCGTTAGCATTGCACCGCGAATCCCCACAAGATACAAAATTCCCAGCACCATTAGGGGCAACAAAATCAGCCTCGTAAAAATGGTTAAATAGCAGCTTTTATCCTTAAGCGCCTTTAAAATATCGCTGTTGGCCAAATAATAGCCAATAACAATCATGGGAATAGGCGTGTTAAGATTCGCAAGGTGGTCAACCGTAGAGGAGCCAATGGTTGAAACAATTTCGGGTACAGGCAGTGGCACCATAAGGCAAAATGCGCCAATCACTACACCGATTAGTCCCGGATTAAAAAGAAACTTTTTAACCGAAATTTTCGATTTATCGCCGCTCATAAGCAATATACCCCAGGTCCAAAGCACAATGTTAAAAACAGCAACATATATTGCGCCGTGGAAAACACCATCTTTGCCAAGGAGCGCCTCCTGAAGCGGCAGAGACATAAACCCTGCGTTTGAAAAGATAACTGCAAATCTTATAACCTTGCGCTTATCCAAATCCTTTGTGCGCAAAAGCAGAACACTAACGGCAATAAACAGCAAGTGAACACTAAGGCTGACTAAAAAACTGAGTCCTAAATCACCAAGCACCGAGGGTGAATATTCCATAGAGCAAAATGCCCTTATGATAACCGTTGGTGTCGCAATATAAAGTGCAATATCGGTAAGAGCGGAAACTGCCTGTTCCTTTAATATGTTAAGTTTAGTCAGAATAAAACCAACACCGATAAGCAGAAAAAGCACTACAACCTGCCCTGCAACGGTGAGAAAACTTTCAATCACAGCATGTCCTCCCTAACCTTTTCAACATCGGCCGCAATTGCCTCCTGCAGTTCTTTAACACTGGCAAATCTTTTTTCACTGCGCAAAAATCTTTTAAGGCGAATTTCAAAAACAGTGTCGTAAAGATTTGTGTCAAAATCAATTATGTAGGTTTCGCACAATGCCTTTTTAACCGCATATGTAGGGCGGAAACCAATGTTGGTAACACAGTGATAACGCTTACCACCCACATAGGTCTCCCCTGCGTAAACGCCTGCCTTTGGCAAAACAAGCTGCTCCTCGGGATAGTTCTGATTAACCGTGGGAAAGCCTAAGGTTCTGCCACGGGCATCGCCATGAACAACGGGTCCAAAAAATGAGAATGGCTTGTAAAGCAGTTTATTTGCATCAGCCACCCTACCATCCTTAATCATTTGTCTTAAAAGAGAAGAACTGATTATCTCATTTTCTACCTGGCGGGCACGGGCGACATGCACGGTAATTCCCTTTTCCCTGCAATATTCCCTTAAAAATTTAGTGTCACCCTCACCATCCTTACCAAAGCGGTAATTAAAGCCGCAGGAAATCATTTTAACGGGATATTTTTGGCAAATTAAATCAAGGAATTCTTTTGGTGAAAGCTGACAAACTTCATTAAAATCAAGATAATCGCACCGAATAACGCCAAGCTCGGCAAGTGCCTTTTCCTTGGCCTCGGCGGTCATTAAAAGCTCGGGCTTTTCACCTGAAATAATGAATTTAGGCGGCACGGGGAAAGTGAGCGCAACAACCTCAAAGCCACTTTCTCTGGCGGCCTTTATAACCGACACATGTCCCTTGTGCATTCCATCAAAGGTGCCCAGTGCCAAAGCGCATTCCTTCATTTCCCATACCCCCTGTTCTTTAAATTTTGTTTAAAACATTAGAAATGCAAATGCTGTTTTTTTCTTTACTAAAAAAACCAATTCCTAAAAGTAAATCGTTAAATTTGACCCTGAAATATTCATTTTCCTTTGGGTCGTTAATTTTAAGCCGTTCTATATCCAGCTCGCCGCCGTTTGTAAAACGAACAGCCTGCTTTTCAGTAACGGTTATCTGCCTTAAGTCAAGTACAGCCGTTTCCTCACTTAAAACAAAGCGTTCAATGTTTTCCTCGGTAAGGCTGTCAAGCGGCACACATTGGCTAATGTCAAATCCGTGGGCGCTTTCACGCCTTAATGCCTCCATTGTTCCGCCGCAGGAAAGCTTTTCGCCGATATCATTGCACAGGCTTCTTATGTAGGTGCCCTTTGAGCAGTGCACCCGCATTTTAAATGAGCCGTTTTCAATTTCGCTTATGCGAGAAATTGAATAAATTGTGATTTTTCTCGGCTCAATTTGAACACTTTCACCCTGCCTTGCAAGACTGTAAAGGCGAACGCCATCCTTTTTAATTGCCGAAAACATAGGCGGCGTTTGCATCTGCTCACCCTTAAAGGTTTCAAGCACCGCATCAATTTCGGCTTGGCTTATATTTACTTGCCTTTCCTCTAAAACCCTGCCTGTAATATCATAGGTGTCGGTTTTAACGCCTAACTTAACCGTTGCAACATAGGTCTTATCGGCATCGGAAAGAAAAGAAGATAGCACCGTTGCACGACCTATGAAAATAGGCAGAACACCCGTTGCCAAGGGGTCAAGGGTGCCTGTGTGGCCAACTCTTTTCTCCCCTGCCAGCTTTTTAATTTTTCTCACCGCAGTGAAAGAGGTAATGCCCTGCGGCTTATCAATCAGTATAAGCCCCTGCATTTGTTTCCTCCAATTCCTGCCTTACGCTTGCAAGTATTTTCTCCTTGACCTCATCAAGGGTTCCTTCCACCGTACAACCTGCCGCGGCCTTGTGTCCGCCGCCGCCAAGGCGACCGCAAATGTTGGAGGCATCAAGGGGCTCATAGGTGCGAAGGGAAATTTTGAAAACATTTTTCTCGGTTTCTTTAATGGTAACGCCTGCCAAAACCCCTTCAACAGAGCGGGAAATGGCGGCAACACCCTCAAGTTCACTGCCTGAACATTTTGTTTTCTTCTGGATTTCCTGGGTAACCGACAAAATTATACATTTTTCATCAAAATGGAACTCCGCCGTGTCAAGAACAAGCTTTTCCATTTCAAGACGGTTTTTGGATTTTGTGTCAAACATAATTCGGTTGATTTCCGCCGCATTAATGTTATAGGCAAAAAGCTTGCCTGCAATGTCAAAGGTGCGAGCAGTCACGTTGGAATATTTAAAGCAACCCGTGTCGGTGCTGATTCCCGTGTAAAGCGCCGCCGCCATATTATCATCAATAACGGCGTGGATAACCTTTAAAATCGCAAAGACACATTCGGCCGTTGCCGAAGCGGAAGCATCAAGGAAAAGATTCTCGGCATAGCCTGTGTTTGAGATGTGGTGGTCAATACAAAGATTAACCTTGCCGCCAAATTCATCCTTTAGTGAGCCAAGCAGAGCTTCATCGGCAATGTCTACCGCAATAACGTTTTTATATTTAAACGCCCTGTTGCGAAGTTTTTTCATAAAATAATCAAATTTCTTCGGCACGGGGTCAGGACAAATAACATAGGCGCGTTTGCCTATTTTTTGCAGTCCCATAGCAAGCGCACAGGCAGAACCCAGCGTGTCACCGTCAGGCGATGCGTGGGTTAGAATGACAAAATGGTCATTTCTTTTTAAAAACCTTGCGGTTTGCAAAAGGGAAATTTTTTTACCTGCCATCGTTTTCCTCCGTGTCAAAAGACTTAATTATGCGCGAAATATTAGCGCTGTGCTCAATGGAATCATCTGCCACAAAGCGAAGCTCGGGCACCTTTCTGAGTTTAAGCTTGCTGCCAAGCTCACGGCGCAAAAAGCCTGCTGCGTTTTTAAGGGCCTTAACCGATTCGGCGGTTTTTTCACTACCCTCAATGGCGCTCACATAAACCGTTGCATAGGAAAGGTCACCGCTTACATCCACCTTAACAATGCTTAATAGTTTACTGACCCTTGGGTCCTTAATCTCCCTTAAAAGGGAGGAAAGGGTCAGCCTTATATCAGAAGTAATACGGTTGATTTTAAATCCTGCCATTAGTCTCTGTATTCCTCCATTACAAATGCTTCGAAAACATCGCCCTCTTTAATGTCGGAGAACTTTTCAAGACCAATACCGCATTCATAGCCCTGAACAACCTCTTTCACATCATCCTTAAAGCGGCGAAGGGAATCGATTTTATCCTCAGCCACAACAATGCCATCACGAACAACGCGAATTTGACAGGAACGGTTTACCTTACCGTTTGTAACATAGCAGCCTGCAATAGTGCCCACATTGGAAATTTTATAGGTATTGCGCACCTCAATGGTGCCCATTTCAACCTCGCGGAACTTGGGTGCCAGCATACCCTTCATTGCGGCTTCAATTTCCTCAATGCAATCGTAAATAACGCGGTAAAGGCGAACATCAACGCCATCTCTCTCGGCATTTGCCTTTGCAATGGGATCGGGTCGAACGTTAAAGCCAACGATAATCGCACCCGATGCCTGAGCCAACATAACGTCGGTTTCATTAACAGCACCAACGCCGCCGTGAATAACCTTAACACGAACCTCATCGTTTGAAAGCTTTTCAAGGTTTTCTCTAACCGCCTCAACCGAGCCCTGAACATCGGCTTTAACAACGATAGCGAGTTCTTTAAGCTCACCCTCGCTCAGTTGACTAAACAGGTTATCGAGGGTAACTTTTTGTGCCTTGCTAAAGAGTTCATCCTTAGCCTTTTGTTTGCGCTGTTCAACAAGCTGGCGGGCAAGTCTTTCATCGCTAACGGCATCGAAACCGTCACCTGCGGCAGGTGTTTCGGCAAGACCTGTGATTTCAACAGGAACGGAAGGTCCTGCAGTATCAAGAACCTGACCGTTTTCATTGGTCATAACGCGAACACGACCAACGGAGGTGCCTGCAACGATAATATCGCCTGTTTTTAAAGTACCTGCCTGAACCAGCAGTGTGGCAACGGGGCCACGACCTTTATCGAGGCGTGCTTCAATAACAACACCCTTTGCTCTTCTGTCGGGGTTGGCCTTAAGCTCCATAACCTCGGCAACGAGAAGAATGTTTGAAAGGAGATTATCAATACCCATGCCCGATTTTGCCGAAACGGGAACACAGATAATGTCACCGCCCCACTCCTCGGGAACGAGGGAATGCTCGGTTAACTGCTGCATAATTCTATCGGGGTTAGCCTCGGGTTTATCCATTTTGTTAATTGCAACAATGATTTGAACCTTTGCTGCCTTTGCGTGGTTAATTGCTTCAATGGTCTGAGGCATAATACCGTCATCAGCGGCAACAACTAAAACCGCAATATCGGTTGCCATTGCGCCACGCTGACGCATTGAGGTAAATGCGGCGTGACCGGGGGTATCAAGGAAGGTTATATCCTGACCGTTGCAGTTAACCCTGTAAGCACCAATGTGCTGAGTAATTCCGCCGGCCTCGGTGTCGGTAACGGCAGAATGGCGGATAGCATCGAGGAGAGAGGTTTTACCGTGGTCAACGTGACCCATAACAACAACAATGGGGTCGCGGGGTTTTAAGGTATCTGCTGTGTCCTCGGTATCATCCATAATTCTGTCTTCAATGGTAACAACAACCTGGCGCTCAATTTTAGCGCCCATTTCGGTTACAACGATTTCGGCAGTATCATAGTCGATGGTCTGGTTAACGGTTGCCATCATACCGAGTTTAAGAAGCTCCTTAATAACCTCGGCGGCAGTCTTTTTCATTGCTGCGGCAAGCTCGCCAACGGTAATTTCATCGCCAACAGTAACCGTAATCGGTGTTTTCTTTATGCGCTCAAGCTGAATTCTGCGCATTTTGTCGGCCTCGGTTTCACGCTTTGCGCTTTGAGGACGGCGATAATCCTGAGATTTCTGCTTGATTTTTTGCTTGCGGGTAAAATTATCCCTCATGCTGTTTTCGGGAGCAATGTTTTCGTATTTTTCGTTATATCGCTCAATGTTAACATTGGAAACGCGGGTATCAACGCGGCGAATTTGGGCAGGACCGCGATTAGGTGCCTCGCCGGGGGTCTTTTCAGACTTTTCCCTTGCCTTAAAGGGATGGGGGTCACTGGGTTTAAACACCTTGGGCTCGGTCTTTTGCTCAGGCTTTGTTTCCTTTTTAACGTTAGGCTTTTTAACCTCGGGTGCCTTTTCAGGTGCCTTCTTAGGCTCTGCCTTAACCTCTTTTTTAGGCTCGGGCTTTGCTTGCCTTTCAGACTCAGCCGCCTTTTTCTCAGCCGCCTTTTTCGCTGCAGCCTCAGCTTCGGCGGCAGCCTTTAACTGCTCAAGAATTGCCATTTGCTCGGCAAGCTTTTGGTCTTTTTCGGCCTGCCTTGCCTTTTGTGCGGCCTCACGGGCAGCGGCGCCCGTTGCGAAATAGTCATCAAAGCTCTTTACCTTGTGCTTTAAGGTAAGAACCTCGAAAATAATATTAATTTCCTGCTCGTTTAAAGCGGCACCTGCTTTTTTGGCCTCTGCCGTGTGCTCGCCTAAAATAGCAATAATTTCCTTTGATTCAACACCAAAGTCTTTTGCAATATCACTAACTTTAACTTTATTTGTCATTAGCGCTACCTCCTTATTCGACGGCTTCGCTTATTGCCCTTGCGAAGCCTTGGTCGTTAACTGCAACAATGCCTGCTTTTCTGCCAATTGCCTTTGAAAGCGTTTCAATGTCACAGTCAAGTAAAGTAATCACAGGCACATTTTTACCTGTGGCATAAAATGAAATTTCCTTTCGGCTTTTATCCGATAGATTCCCTGCCGTGACAACAAGCCTTGCCCCATTTTTCTTAAGGGAATTTACACTCGCATCCATTCCGAAAAAGAGTTTACCTGCCTTTGCGGCAAAGCCTAAAAGGGTTAAAACCTTATTTTGCCCCATTAGCGAGCTCCTTTTCAAGTTTTTCATAAATTTCGGCAGGAACGGTCATCTTAAAAGCGGAATCAATTCTTTTAGATTTAATCGCTTTTTTAAGACAGCCCTCACATTTACAAATGTACGTGCCTCTACCGTTTAATTTTCCCGTAAAATCAAGACAAATTTCACCACTTGTTGTGCGAACAACGCGAATAAGCTCATTTTTTGATTTGTGCTCACCGCAGCCAACACACATTCTGGTGGGTATTTTTCTTTCTGCCATTTAAAGCACCCTACTTCTATTCATCTTCACCGTAATATCCGCTTTCGGGGCGAATATCAATTTTCCAGCCTGTAAGCTTTGCCGCAAGACGAACATTCTGACCCTTGTTACCAATGGCAAGGGAAAGCTGTGCATCGGGAACGGTTACATGGCAAACCTTGGGCTCTTCACTTTCAATTTCAACGGTTAAAACCTTTGCAGGAGAAAGCGCCTCGCTGATAAACAAGGTGGGGTCCTCGGAATATTTAACAATGTCAATCTTTTCGCCGTTTAATTCTTCAACAATCTTGTTAACACGAATGCCGCGCTGACCAATACAAGCGCCGACTGCATCAATTTCCTCATCGGCACTGTAAACAGCAAGCTTTGTTCTGGAGCCTGCCTGGCGGGAAACCGATTTAATCTCAATGATTCCATCAAAAATTTCAGGAACCTCGGTTTCAAAAAGGCGCTTTACAAGACCGGGGTGGGTGCGGGAAAGCATAACACGGGGACCGCGCTCGGTTTCTTTAACATCAACGATGTAAACCTTAATGTGGTCGCCCTCTTTTAAAATCTCATCGGGCACCTGCTCGGCCCTCGGTAGGGTTGCTTCCTTTGTGCCAATGGTAAGAGAAGCGTTGCCTGTTTTGGGGTCAACACGCTGAACAACGGCGGTAACAAGCTCCTTTGTTTTGCTTTGGAACTCAGCCAAGGTTTGACCGCGCTCAACATCGCGCACACCCTGACGGAAGTTGTTCTTTGAGTTTTGTGCCACAACGCGGCCAAACTTTTTGGGGTCAAGAGGAATGTCTACAAAGCCCTGCTCAACCGATTTGGGGTCGATTTTAGCGGCATCTTCCTTTGTGATTTGACAAAAGCGGTCTTCAACCTCATCAACAATTTCTTTTCTTGCCCAAACCGAGAAAATTTCCTTTTCGGTGTCAATAACACAGGAAACAATTTCTCTGCCGCCGAAATCCTTTCTTGCGGCAACAACAATTGCCTCGGCGATTTTTTCGGCTAAAGATTCCTTGGGGATTCCCCTTTGCTCCTCCATTGCAGCAAGGGCTGCAAAAAATTCTTTCTTATCCATTTTTCTAAAATACCTCCGTATTAAATTACTAATCAAAATCCGCTAAACGCACCGATGAATAGTCCCCCTTCGAAAGGGTTATATCCTCCCCTGTTACGTTTAGAGAAATGTTTCCGTTTTCAAAAGAAGTAAGAGTTCCTCTTATTTCCTTAGCGCCGTTTAGTGCGCGATAGAGTTTAACCTTAACCTCATTGCCCGACATTTTTTCAAAATGCTCAGGTCTAACGAGCTCCCTTTCAAGACCCGGGGATGAAACCTCCAGGCAGTAGGAATGACTAATAGGGTCAGCCTCATCTAAAATGGGGTCAATAGCGTGAGAAACATCAACACAGTTGTCAATGTCAATGCCGTTTTCACTGTCAATGAACACCCGCAGATAGTAGGAAGCGCCTTCCTTAACAAAGCGAACATCCCAAAGGTCAACGCCCTGTGCTTTAACCGTTTCCTCTATAAGCGCCCAAACGCGGTCGGCCGTGTTTGAAGCCATAAAGCAATCTCTCCTTTCAAAACAAAAGAGCGGGCCAAAACCCACTCTCCTTAAAACATACATCTTACTTTAATGTTAGTTTACCACACATTATATGAAAATGCAAGTGTTTTTTGAAAATAAAAGCCACCCGAGCGGGTGGCTTTATGTTTACTGCTGTGCGTTTTCCTCAATAATCTTTTTGGAAATGTGTGCAGGAACCTCCTCATAGCGCTCAAACTCAAGGGTGAACACTGCTCTGCCACCGGTTATAGAACGCATTGCGGTGGCGAAATCAGACATTTCGGCAATGGGCACCTCACCCACAACCTCCTGCATTTTATTCTGCGCAGGATTCATACCGATAATCTTACCGCGGCGCTTATTTATGTCACCGATAACATCACCAAGGTTGTCATCGGGCACAAGAGCCTTAAGGGTGCCAATAGGTTCTAAAAGAACGGGGTTGGCATTTGGAATACCATCCTTGTAAGCGACCGAAGCCGCCATTTTAAAGGACATTTCAGAGGAGTCAACGGGGTGGTAGGAGCCATCGACCAAAGTCGCTTTAAGACCAACTAACGGATAGCCTGCAAGAACACCCTTTTGGGCACTGTCACGAAGGCCCTTTTCAACTGCAGGGAAGAAGTTTTTAGGCACTGCGCCGCCGAAAACCTTTTCCTCGAAAATCATTTCATCGCTGTCACAAGGCTCGAACTCAATCCAAACATCACCAAATTGGCCGTGACCGCCCGACTGCTTCTTATAACGGCCCTGAACCTTAACAGGCTTTCTGATTTTTTCTCTGTAAGCAACTTTAGGTGCCTTTGTAAGTGCAGTAACACCGAACTTTGCCTTAAGCTTTGAAAGCACCACATCAACATGCTGTTCACCGAGAGCGCTTAAAATTTGCTCACGGGTTTCTCTATCGGTAAAATAAGAAATGGTGCGGTCCTCTTCTGCAAGCTTAGCAATACCCGAAGCAATCTTTTCCTCATCACCCTTGTTTTGAGGATAAACTGCAACCGAAAGACAGGGCCTATCAAATGCAACGGGGGCCGCAACGGCACCACCTGAAACACAAAGGGTGTCACCTGTTAAAACATCGCCAAGCTTTTGTGCGGCGCCAATGTCACCTGCAATAAGTTCTGCAACATCACTTTGCTTGCCGCCCTTTAAAATGAGAAGCTTTGAAAGCTTAAGCTCTTCACCTGTGCGGGCATTTTTAAGCTTTGTATCGGCAGTGACCTTACCGCCCATAACCTTAAAGTAGGAAAGCTTGCCAACAAAGGGATCGGCAACGGTTTTGAAAACGAAGACGCTTGGTGCATCGCCTGCGCTAATTTCTTTTTTAATCTCCTCGCCGTCAACAATTAAGTTTTGTTCATCGGCACCGGGCATAATTTCGGTCAAAATGTCGGTGGTAATGCCAACGGCATCGCCCCACTGCTGTACACCGCCGAATACAGGGCAAATCTCCCCTGCTCTAATGCCCTGGCAAAGAGCGCCCTTGATTTCAGCGGGGGTGAACTCCTCGCCTGAGAAATATTTCTCCATAAGCTCATCGTTAACCGAAGCCACTGCCTCAAGCATAATGCTTCTCATGTTTGCAATTTCATCGGTTTCGGTGTAAGGGCATTCCTTAAAGTTAAGGCCATCGGTAGCATAAGCCTTGTTTTCAATAAGGTTAACATAGCAGGTAACAACCTCACCCTCAACAACGGGAACAAGAACGGGGCAAACAACGGCACCGTAGTGTGCGGTAAGTGCTGATAAAACGCGGTTAAAGTGGGCATGGGTGGAGTTTAACTTTCCAATGAAGAAGGCCACCGCCTTTTTGGCAGCCCTTGCCTTTTCAAAAGCAAGTTCGGCGCCAACTGTTAATCCCGATTTACCAGAAATTACAACCATTGCGGCATCAGCAGCAGAAAGCGCCTCGGTAACACCGCCGGCAAAGTCAAACATTCCGGGGGCATCAATCAGGTTTATGTGGCGGCCATTATAATCCAAGGAATAAACCGAGGTGGAAACCGAAATTTTTCTTTTCTTTTCCTCAGGGTCAAAATCCATAACGGTAGTGCCATCGTCAATCTTTCCGATTCTATCGGTTGCCTTTGCATAATATAAAATAGCATCTGCCAGTGTGGTCTTACCCGAACCGGCGTGACCAAGCAGGGCTAAATTAAGAATTTTTTTGCTGTCATAAGAACTCAATGTAATGCACTCCTTTTAAAACGGGATTACCCGCACTTGTATATGTCCTATTATATCATACGCTTTTTGTTATTTCAACTAGTTTTTTTATACTTTTTGGAATTCTTTTGTGAATTTAGCACAAGTTTTTAAAAAATTTCAAGGTTGTAATAAATTAAGTAGCTTTTGTAATCCTTTTGATATCAAACTGTAACCCAAATGGTGTTTATTTTCGGGACCTTTTTAAATATAATATTATTATAAAATTCAGGAGGTGTGGTATGAAAAAGTCGGTTTTGCTCTCTTTGCTTTTAACATTTGTTATTGTTATGAGCGGCTTTTCGTGCCTCGGCTTCCATACAAAGGCCATTGCTGACCAAAAGCCTGCCACCCAGGTTTTAAAACCAATAACTACCGAGCAAGATGCACTCAAAAAATCACGCTTTGAAAATATGCTTAATCACAACTATCTTTACGATGATGATTTTAATAATATGCACACCGTGATTGAAAATTCCTGCCTTGCCCTCCTTGATAAAATGGAAGTGCAGTTTATTTCCACCGACATTTTGTTCCCGTTCATTGAAAATGCCTATGGTATTTCGGTTTATCTTGATGATGAATTTGGCGCAGGCTTCCCCAAAAAGCAGGGCGCAGTTTATGTAGTGCCAAGAGGATTTACACAATACACCCACACGGTTATAAACATTGAAAGCGAGGGTGACATCTTTAAGGTAACCTCACTTGCCATAACCGACAGTCACGATAATGAACCCACCGAGCTTGTCTGCAACACGGTTTTCAAAGTGGCAGAGGAGAGTGCCTTCGGTTATAACATTATAAGCAGCACCTTAAAGGCCGCAAACGGAATTGAACTTTAAAGCAAAAGCCCTCCGGGTGTTGGCCTTAGGGATGAAATGCCTAAAAAAGTAAATTTTTGCGGTCTATGTGTTAAAAAGCTGTGGTACGCGTCAGCGTTACCACAGCTTTTCGCCTTTTATACCACTAAAAATTTTTCTTTTTTAGGTGCTGCGCAGTTTTGTAAGAATAAATTTGTTTTGATTTCGAAGTTAAGAAAACGTGGTAATACTTTGTGTCTTACAAGTTTTCGCGACAAGAAAGCATACAAATTTATCTGAAAAACCAATTAATCCCTAAGGCCAACACCCTAACCGAGGGATTTTTTTATTTCACAACCATCATAGTACCAACTTAAAATCTCCTTATAATCGCTTCCCTGCTGCGCCATATAGTTGGCGCCGTATTGACTCATTCCAACCCCGTGGCCGTGGCCGCGCACGGTGAACATAAAGTCCATTCCATCAAAAATCAAATCAAAACTGCTGCTTTTAAGGGAAAATCTTTCTCTTATCTCGCTGCCCTTAAACTCCTTGCCGCCTATAACGATTTTGTTTACGGTGCCGCTTTCGGTGTTTTCGGTTTTCCCAAGCCAACCCTTCGCCTCCCCCGAAAGTTCCACAAACTCACCCATCTGCTTTTTGAAATCCTCCTCTGTAAAACCCACGGTGCTTAAATAATCAGGACAAAGCAGGTCACCGATGCTGTCGGCCACTGTAAGATAGGGATAATCCTTTCCCCAAACATTTGCCGCCGTTTCGGTTTTTCCCGAGGATACGGCGTGGTAAACGGCCATAATTGGCGCCCCGTCATAACAAATCAGTTCATTTTCGGTTGTCGCCACAGCCGCCTTGATTTTTTCAAGATTTTCGCTGAAATCCTCTCCCCATTTTTCCCGAAGCTGTTCCTCATTTAAAAATGCCTGGTCGGTATTTTCATCGGCGGTAATGTCATAATCCTCCTCGGCATTTTGCGCCTTTTTGTAGCTTAAAAAGGTTCGTGCCGCCACAGCCTGTGCCTTAAGGGCCTCCTCGGTGTATTCGGCAGGCATTTCGGCCGCCACCACCCCCACCAAATATTCATCGGTTCCAATTTCGGTTATTCCTGTGTCGGTTTTGAGGCGCACCGCATCCTCTGTCTGCGGTGCCACTGTAAGTGCGGCATCACCCTGTGCCGATGGCAACGCCGTTGCCGCCAGAGGTAAAAAAAGCATTGATGCCATAATAACTGCCAAAATAATTAGATATGAATTTTTCATAAACTCTCCCTTAATTTCATTGACTTTTCCTTTAGTTAAAGTTACAATTATTTATATATAATACTTATGTCTCGGAAGGATTTATTATGAATTTTAAGAAAACGGTTATTTTTCTCGGCTGTGCCGTACCCGTTTGCGCGCTGCTTAACTTTCTTGTAATGTTTTTCACCATTGAAACAAGTAGTGGCTTTTTCAAAACGGGTTATTCCTCCCTTGCCATGCTGATGCTGGGAATTATAGCTGTCCTCATCATTTTGAGCGCTGTGCCTTTTTCTCACATTAAACGCCCCCAGCCACCAGCTTTTTGGCCCTATGTTTGTGCGTTTTTAAGTGTAGCACTCGGCCTTTGCTTTTTCATTGAGACCTTTAAATTCACACCGCTTGCAGGCACCACCCCCGCCCTTGAGGCCTTTATCAGGATTTTTGCCGTTTTAAGCGGAATTGTTTTTGTGTGGTGCGGTGTAAATGAGCTTTCCTTTGTGCCTATTATTAAGGAAATCTATGTAATACCCGTGATTTATATGATTTTAAAGATGATTGTCGCCTTTGTTGCCTATGTGGGGGTTGCCACAATCACCGAAACCGTATTTGAACTTTTTGCAATTTGTGCAATGCTCATTTTCACACTTAATTTTGCAAAAGCACAAAACGGTATTAAAAACAAGAAGGGTGATGCCCTTTCCACCCCCCTTTGTGTAATTTGCGCACTTGTTATCCTCACACAAATTGCGCCCTACGCTGTAAACTATTTTGTAAAAGAGGAAGCACTGCTCCACGCAAACTCTCTTTTCACCCCCACCAGCATTGTTTTGTCCTTGTTCATCATTTCGATATCAATTTTCAAAGAGCAAAAAGAATTATACTAAGGAGATAAGTTTCATGAAAGTAGCCCTCTTTAACGATTCTTTTCCCCCCACCATTGATGGTGTGGCAAATGCAATTGAAAACTATGCCCGCATTATCACCGAAAATTACGGCGAGGCAGTTGTTGTAACCCCTAAATATCCGAATGTTACCGACAACTATCCCTTTGAGGTTTTCCGTTTTTCATCGGCAAAATTCCTTGGAAAAATGCCCTACCGCGTGGGAAACCCCTTTTCACCCAAAACCCTCCTCGAACTCTCAAAAAAAGAATTCGACATTTTACACGTGCATTGCCCCTTTGCTTCGGCAGTGCTTGCCCGTGAACTTATTTTAGGCAAGGAAAATCATCCACCCGTTATTTATACATACCACACTAAATACGATGTTGACCTTGATAAATATGTTCCCAATAAGCATCTCAACACAATTTCAAGAAAGTTTGTGCTAAGCAACATAAACTATGCCGATGAGGTTTGGGCTGTATCAAACGGTGCTCGTGATAGTCTTCGTGATTTAGGCTACCAAGGTGAAGTTTTGGTAATGCCCAACGGCACCGATTTTAAAAAAGGCAAGGCTGACCCCAATGAAATAGCTGAGCTTGAAAGAATGTATTTAATAGATAAGCAGGTTCCAATGTTTCTTTTCTGCGGCAGAATGATGTGGTACAAAAACGTTAAAATCATTCTTGATGCCCTTAAAAAATTGAGTAAGGCGGGCTTTGCCTACCGTGCATTCTTTGTTGGCGACGGTGTTGACCGCCCTGCCATTGAGCAATATGCTAAAGAGCTTGGCATTTATAAAAACACGGTCTTCACAGGCGCTGTTTATGACCGCGACAGGCTTCGCGCCTTTTTCACCCGCGCCGATTTGTTTATGTTCCCCTCAACCTACGACACCTCAGGTCTTGTGGTGAAAGAAGCCGCCGCTTGTTATACACCCAGCATTCTCATTCGGGATAGCTGCGCCGCTGAAGGTGTTGAGGATGGCTTCTCGGGCGTTATGTGTGAGGAAAATGCCGATGACTTTGCCAAAAAGCTGGCCGAGCTTTGCAAAAACCCCTCTGCCTTTGAAACCCTTGGCAACAATGCCGCAGAGTATGTTTACTATTCCTGGGAGGATTCGGTTACCGCCGCTGTTAAGCGCTACGAAACAGTGCTGGAAAACCACTTGAGAAAAAAATAAAAAGATAAAACCCCGACACATAGTGTCGGGGTTTATTATTTTAAAATACAAGAAAATGAAGAATAAGCGCCATGAAAAAGCCGAGAAGAATTCCTGCTAAAACCTGAATGGGCGTGTGGCCCACAAATTCCTTGAGTTTAACCTCGGGCAGTTTTTCAGCCGATAAATCATCAAAGGCCTTAATGATTTCATTTAAAATCACTGCCTGCTTGCCCGTTTCAAGGCGAACACCCATTGCATCGTGGCAAACAACAATGGCGAGAATGGCTGCAATGCCGAACTCAAAGCTGGCAAGGCCAAAGTTCATACCCGTTATTGTTGCAAGGGATGTAACCGTTGCCGAATGACAGCTTGGCATTCCGCCATCGCCGAACATGCGCCTTATATCGAATTTTTTATAAATCCGCCAATGAATTATGGTCTTTAAAATTTGTCCCACAAACCAAGAAATTGTCGCCGTTAAAAGGTATTTATTTAAAAATATGTCCAATAACCATTCCATAAATTTTTCTCCTCTTCCCTTAAAATCCCTTTATTCTTTTATTTCCCCAAATGCCTTAAGCCATTCACGCTTAATTATCGCTTTAATCCGTTTATCCCACGAACTTGCCGTTTAGCCATTTAAAACTATCCTTTTATGTAAGGTATATAATCGGTGCAAATCTCGCCGCCCTCTGAATTAAAATCAACTAATCTTATGCCCCAATTTGTGTTGTTGCTAAATCCGAAACCACCGCAATACAAAACAGGAAGTCTTCTCCATTCATCGGGCAAAATTTTGGTGATTGAACGGTGAATGTGACCTGCAAAGGCGCAAACAATATTCTTATTTTCCAAAATAAGCTGCCTTGCCTCTTCGCTCTCTTTGTCGGTAAGCAGGTCGTGCATACATAGATAAATCTTTTTATCCTTGTGCTTTTGGAGCACGGTTTTTAAAAACTCGGTGTTAATGCCGGTGTAGGTGCCGTCACTGTTTTCGGTGGGGTCAAGGTCACCGCCAAAGGTGTCGCACATTGCAAAAACCTTGTCACCGTAAATAAGAGCAAATTCTCTTTTAAAGCCTGTAAGTTTTTCCCACTTTTCCTCGCCGTACTGCTCATGGTTGCCCGGGAGCATATATGTTTTTGCAGGAAACTGAGGAAGATATTCCTTAACAAAGCTGTGAGTATTTGAAACCGAAGGCTCCCAAAGGTAAGAGCCATAATCGTACCAGCCCCAAAAATCAAGAGAATAATCACCCAGGCCTAAAATGGCATCGAAAGGGGCTAAATCGTATTGCTTTTTAAGGGTTTCGGTTAAAAAGCCCATTCTTGCCTTGGCATCAGCGCCGTTCCAGGCGATGTGGCAGTAATGCGCATCGGTTATAATCGCAATTCGCTTGTTTGAGGTATTGCCTATAACATATTCCGTGTATCCCATATCAAACCCCTTCCGCATTTGATACACATAAAAAGTATACCACAATATGTTTAAAATGGCAATAAAGAGAAAAAAATCAATGCGAAGCATTGTATATCATCAATTCCGCAAGGAATTGCATATCATCAAAACTTTAGTTTTGTATATCATCATTGTGAAAGTATTTTGATACACACCTAAAGGTGTGATGAGATACAACGATAGCGTTGCTATCGTTGATGATATGCCATTGCTTTCGCAATGGATAAAAAAACTCTCGTTCAAAAGAACGAGAGTTTTTTGGGTAGTTTGAACTTAATGACACGAATAAAATGTGCCTGAAAAACGAGATTTTTAAAATTTATTTAGTAGTTTCGACTGCCGATATTGTTCTGCTTCTGGTATATCTATCCACTCGACAGTTTTATCAAAATTCTTTCGAACTTCTTCTTTGATTTCATCTAAAGAAACAGCAAAGAATTCTCTACGTGTATTAATTTTATTTAATTTTTTAGATTCAAAAGCGTTATGTAAGGCCGTTTCTAATCCAGGTGCATCTTCCGTAAAAATCATTGCATGAATATCAAAGTTAAAAGGTACCGAAGCATCACTCAATTCATCCACACGTTCCTGAGGATCAAGCCTTCTTGTCATACCAATTTTGTAGATATTTTCTCCAAACGCACCTATATTGCTTATGATATATACATACCCTGCTTTGCGATTTGCTTCTCTATAATCAACGTCTTCAATAGCTTTAGTAGTATCGTTAATTTGACTTTCTAATTGCGATTTCTTTTCTAACAATTCGTCAGTCTCGCCATTTTTCTCAATCTGTACCAAAACAGTTTTTAAAGCATTTTCATAATGCATCTGTTCTTTCTTGAGACGTTTTCTTTCCTCTTCGATTTCCTTAAGCACTTTCGCCTCTTCGCGTTCTTGTGCTCTTAATTCTTTTTGACGCTCTTTTTCTTCTTGTTTTTTCTGCTGATAATCCAATGCCAATTTAACTTCATCAATTTTTAATCGAACATATCCTGGTGAAATACCTATTGCCATAGTTTTACCCAATTTAGATATTTGTTCGCTAATTTTTTCTATTCTTTCAATGGAGCGATCTAAATTTGAAACCTTAACATTAGCAACAATATCATCACACTCGACATTAAATGCACGCAATAGCAACTTCTTATAATTGTTTACCATTGTGCGACCTTGAGCAGCACTACCATTTACCTGCCAATTTGTGTTACCATAAGCGGCATTATCGTTCTTAATACATTGCTTTTGTTTATCCCTTAATTTACTTAATTCTTCTTTGTATAAGTCGGAATTCGCAAACTCAAAAGTAGGTTTGTACAAACCATAGTCCAAAGCATTAATGTCAACTTCAAAAACAGCAAGTTGTTTGCGTTTTTCTAATATCTCTTGATCAAGTTTGCTGACTTGTGTGTTCAAAGTACCAATTTTTTCATTGCTGTTATTTATAGTCTTATCTAAGTCCGCAATTATCAATTTTAGGTTGGATATTTGTTGATTAAGATTTTCAATATCTCTTTGTTCGGGTAAGAGTAAACCTGTTAATCTTTCTACTTCAGCTTGTAAAGCTTTCTCTTTTTTAGACGGTCCAAACAATCCCATAATAATTCCCCTTTATAATAAAACTTTTATACTAACATTTAATTAAAATTTTACGCACGGTTTTACTCGTTGAAACTTCAACTTTCAACAAATTGTCGCAAATCACAAAATCATTAATCGACTCAAATCTTATCAAGACACTAGCCGCACCATTAGGTTGAACTGATATTGGAAACTGAACTGAAAATATTCTTTCTGTCCTAGGTATATCTGTCTCTGGAAACTTAGGATAATAATGTTCTCCTGACCATGTTTTATTTAAATTACATAACACCCTATCGTTTTTATTAATGAAATGCATTTTTGTTATATTTAAAGTCGAAGAAGAGTAATTAACTATCGACATATTAATTAATAATACCTTTTTATTTTCGATAGTAATTAACTCAATTTTATCAGCAAAAATTTTATATTTTTCTCTGTTTTTGATAAACGAAACGATAAGTTGCAAAACTGTAAGAATAAGAGCAATTAAAGCAATTAAAAAATCTTTATTTTCTACAATCCAGCCCCAAATATCTGAGATCATTATACTCACCTCATTTAAATTATACTATATATTTGCACGAAGTGCAACATCGTTGGGCGTAAGCCACACCGCACTTCTTCACTATTCACTATTACTTATTACCTTCCAAAAATCCCGAATGCGAGATTTAGTGAAGAGTGAAAAGTGAAGAGTGAAAAAGTAAAATCCCGAACGCTTTCGCATTCGGGATTTTTGGTGCCGCTGACCGGTGAGGTTGCGAGCGCACCCAGTGGGTGATGAAGCGAGCAAAACGAAGCGCCGCGGTCAAAGTTCATAGGCGTTAAGAGCCGTGATGAACTTTGGGCACCGCAAGAGGCAGAACCGGAGGTTCAAGTCCGTATTATCAATAAAAAATAAAGACACCTAACCTATGTTAAAGGTTAAGTGCCTTTATTAAGTTGGTGCCGCTGACCGGACTTGAACCGGTACGGTATCGCTACCGAGGGATTTTAAGTCCCTTGTGTCTGCCTATTCCACCACAGCGGCGAACACTAATAAATATTATATTGAAAATATGGTGCAATGTCAAGTGTTTTTTGGCACCGCTTGTTTATTAAAGCGCTAAATCAAAAAATTTAGTCCCCACATCATAAGGCCCGAAAGGAACTTGCAATGAGAGGACTAAATATTTTTATTTTAAGAAACTATATTAACTCAATAATAGCCATTTCTGCTGCATCGCCACGGCGGGGACCGGTTTTGATGATACGGCAGTAACCGCCGTTACGGTCGGCATACTTAGGAGCGATTTCGTTGTAAAGCTTGTTTACAACGTCCTCCTTAGTGATAAATGCCATTGCCTGACGTTTGCTGTGCAAGCTGCTATCTTTAGCGAGTGTAATATACTTCTCTGCCATTGAACGAACTTCTTTTGCACGAGTTACGGTTGTTTCAATTTTGCCGTTTTCAAGCAAAAAGGTAACCATTGCTCTGAGCATTGCAGTTCTATGATCGCTGGTTCTTCCAAGCTTTCTAGTTCCGGGCATTGAATTTCACTCCTTACTGATGATAAACCATTATTCTTCTTCACTGCGAAGTGTGAAACCGAAAGACTGAAGCTTTGCGATAACCTCTTCCAGTGATTTACGGCCAAGGTTTCTTACCTTCATCATATCCTCTTCGGTCTTGTTGATGAGGTCCTCAACCGTGTTGATACCTGCTCTCTTTAAGCAGTTAAAGCTACGAACGGAAAGGTCAAGCTCTTCAATAGTCATATCGAGAACCTTCTCCTTATCGTCGCCATCCTTAACAGACATAAAGCTTTCGCTGTCAGAAACACCTTCGGTAAGATTAAGGAACAGTTCAAAATGCTCCATAAGAATCTTAGCGGAAAGTGAAACAGCCTCATTAGCCTTAATGGAACCGTTGGTCCAAACCTCTAAAGTGAGGCGGCCCTTGTCGGTAACATGGCCAACGCGGGTGTTGTCAACAGAAAAGTTTGCTTTAACAACAGGTGTGTAGATGGAATCGATGGGAATAACACCGATAACTGCCTGTGCAGGTCTGTTCTGGTCAGCCGGTACATAACCTCTGCCGCGGTCAACGGTCATTTCCATATTAAGCTTTGCGCCGGCATCAAGTGTGGCAATGTAGAGGTCCGGGTTTAAAATCTCAACCTCGGAATCGCACTTAATGGAAGCACCGGTAACCACGCAGGGACCCTCTGCTTCAATGTAGATGCGCTTGTCACTTGCATCGGTGTAAAGTTTGGGAATAAGACCTTTAAGGTTAAGGATGATTTCGGTGATATCTTCCTTAACACCGGGAAGGGTTGAAAACTCATGAAGAACTCCGTCAATTTTAACGGTAGTAACTGCCACACCGGGAAGAGTGGAAAGGAGAACCCTTCTCAAGCTGTTGCCGAGTGTAGTAGCATAACCGCGCTCCAGAGGCTCCATAACGAATTTTCCGTATGTGCCGTCAGCCGATAAATCCAGCGTTTCAATTCTGGGCTTTTCAATCTCTATCATTTAAAAGCTCCATTTCTCCGCACTATAAATTTTTATGAGCCCAAAAAACAGTACGGTTGTTATTGGGACTAAAATTACGGTTGCTCTATTATTTAGAATAGAATTCAACAATAAGCTGCTCTTCAACTGGTGCGTCGATTTGATCGCGCTCGGGAAGGTTTACAACTTTAGCAGTGAGTTTCTCAGAGTCAACGTCAATCCATGCAGCAACGGGCTTAGAAGCATTAGCCTCTAAAATAGCCTTGAACTTTTCGCTGCCCTTGCTCTTCTCGCAGATAGCAACTACGTCGCCTGCACGAAGGAGGTAGGAAGCGATGTCAACGCGGCTTCCGTTAACCTCGAAATGACCGTGGCCAACAAGCTGTCTGGCTTCGGCTCTGGAGGAAGCAAAGCCTGCACGATAAACAACGTTATCAAGGCGGCTCTCAAGGATTCTTAAAAGGTTTTCACCAGTAATTCCCTGCTTTCTCTCAGCAATTTCGAAATAATGATAGAATTGTTTTTCCTGAACACCATAGAAACGTCTTGCCTTTTGCTTTGCACGAAGCTGCAAGCCGTACTCAGATGATTTCTTTCTGCCCTGTCCGTGCTGACCCGGTGCATAAGCACGAGCTGCAACAGAGCATTTTTCAGAATAGCAGCGGTCGCCCTTTAAGAACAATTTTTGTCCTTCACGGCGGCAGAGTCTGCATACTGCTCCGGTATATCTAGCCATTTGAATAACACCTCCAAATTTTCGGTTACACGCGTCTTCTCTTGGGAGGACGGCAACCGTTGTGTGGGATAGGAGTAACATCTTTAATCATTGTTACATCAAGTCCTGCAGACTGCAATGCACGGATAGCAGCCTCGCGTCCTGCGCCCGGACCCTTAACATACACTTCAACAGTTTTGAGACCATGCTCCATTGCAGCCTTAGCAGCTGTTTCAGCAGCGCTTTGTGCAGCAAAAGGAGTGGACTTTCTGGAACCTCTAAAACCAAGCTCACCGGCAGATGCCCAGGAAAGAACATTGCCCTGTGTGTCGGAAATAGTAACGATGGTATTATTGAAGGTCGACTGGATATGGGCAGCGCCACGCTCAATATTTTTCTTTTCACGACGTCTGCGGGTAGCAGTTGTCTTAGCTTTTGCAGTAGCCATATTATCTTCCTCCTACTTATTTCTTCTTGTTAGCGATAGTCTTCTTGGGACCCTTACGAGTACGGGCATTTGTCTTGGAGCGCTGTCCTCTTACAGGAAGGCCCTTACGATGACGAAGACCACGGTAACTACCGATTTCAATAAGTCTTTTGATATCAAATGCAACTGTACGGCGACGGTCACCTTCTACCTGAAGGTTGTGGTCGATGTACTCACGCAGTTTAGAGATATCTTCTTCAGTTAAATCCTTACAGCGAACATCAGGGTCAATGCCTGTGTCAGCAAGGATTTTTTTAGATGTTGTAAGACCGATACCGAAGATGTAGGTGAGTCCGATTTCAACTCGCTTCTCGTTCGGAAGGTCAACACCAGCAATACGCGCCATTTATGAATGCACCTCCATTATACTGTGCGCAGGATTTTAGCCCTGACGCTGTTTGTGCTTGGGATTCTCACAGATAACCATGATGCGTCCCTTGCGCTTAATTACTTTGCATTTCTCGCAAATTTTTTTAACAGAAGGTCTGACTTTCATTTGGATTTTACCTCCTAAATTTCTAACCTTTTATTTAGAACGCCAAGTGATGCGTCCTTTGGATAGGTCGTAAGGTGACATTTCAACCGTTACCTTATCACCGGGGAGAATTCGAATGAAGTTCATGCGAAGCTTTCCGGAAATGTGGGCAAGGATTTGATGTCCACCTTGGATTTCTACCTTGAACATTGCGTTTGGCATAGCCTCAACGACGGTACCCTCAAGTTCAATCATATCTTCTTTAGACATTTAATTTTTCCTCCTTTGGTAGGCCCTTTGCTGTTTCGTTCAGCAAACGGCGCAGTGCTTTATTCCCTGTAACTCTTTCCTGCTCAATAACGCAGTTTGTGATTTTAACGTGCTTTTTGTTTTTAAGCTTCGGCCGTTCAATAGGCCTTGCCTTGCCGTCACACACAAGAACACCTTTCTCATGCTCTCCGACAACCATCAAAAAGCTTCCTTTATCACGCCCTGCAACCGAACACACTATCTGACCCTTTAACATAACATTCACCTTACGGATTTGTCATAATAACGGGGCCGTTTGGCGTAATCGCTACAGTGTGCTCAAAATGAGCAGATAACGAACCGTCAGCGGTAAGAACCGTCCAACCGTCAGGTTGGATTTTAACATCATAGGAACCCATATTTATCATGGGCTCAATTGCTAAGGTCATACCGGGCAGAAGTCTTACCCCCCTGCCGGAATTTCCAAAGTTGGGAACTTCGGGTGCTTCATGCAGCTTGGTGCCAATTCCGTGTCCAACAAATTGCCGAACAACCGAATAGCCCCTCGCTTCAACATAGCTTTGAATCGCGTGAGATATATCACCGATTCTCCCGCCTGCACGAGCCATCTTAATGCCTTCAAAAAGGCTTTCTCTGGTCGTGTCCATCAGCCGCTTTGCCTCGGGTGAAATGTCACCTGCCGCAAAAGTGGCGGCATTATCACCGTTATATCCCTCAAAAGATGCTCCAAGGTCGACACTTACTATGTCGCCCTCTTTAATCTTCCGCGAAAACGAAGGAATGCCGTGAATAACCTCGTTGTTTATTGATATACAGGCGGTGGCAGGATAACCGTTGTAATTTTTAAAGTTGGGCTTGCCGCCCTGACTTAAAATATACTTTTCGGCCATTCTGTCAAGTTCGCCGGTGGAAACCCCCGGCTCAATCGCCTGTCCTATCAGTTTAAGTGCACCTGCCGAGATTCTGCAAGCCTCTTTCATTATCTCCAGCTCTCGACCGGTTTTTAAAACTACCATGGATTACAGCTCCAATGCAGCGAGGGTGAGTTTAGTGGTATCAGCCACTTCCTCCTGACCTTCAACTGTGCGAAGCTTTCCACTGGCGGCATAGTAATCCTTTAAGGGCTCGGTCTGCTCGTGATAAACATGAAGTCTGTCAAGAACGGTTGCCGGCTCATCATCCTTACGGCAGATGAGGTTTGCGCCGCAAAGGTTGCATACGCCTTCTTTTTGGGGCTTTTTGTATTCGGTGTGGTAGCTTGCGCCACACTTTTCACAAACGCGTCTGCCTGACATACGGGTTACGATTTTCTCATCGGGAACCTCAATGGAAATTACCCTATCAATGGCAATGCCCATTTTGTCAAGAGCCTCGGCCTGAGGAATTGTGCGGGGGAAACCATCAAGAATGAAACCGTTTGCACAGTCGTTCTCTGACAGCCTTTCCTTAATAATGCCGATAACGACATCATCGGGAACAAGATTTCCAGCCTCAACGAAAGCCTTTGCTTTTTTACCCATTTCTGTACCGGTTTTCATAGCCTCACGGATAATGTTACCGGTAGAAATGGCAGGAATATTAAGTTTTTCACAAATAATCTCAGCCTGAGTGCCTTTGCCGGCACCGGGAGCACCAAGAAGGATAAGCTTCATATTCCTACTCCTTTCTAATCCAAGAAGCCCTTGTAATGACGCATCATCATCTGGGATTCAAGGTTTTGAACGGTGTCAAGTGCCACACCTACCAAAATGAGTACCGAAGTACCACCGATGGAAATGGGAATATTGCTTACATTGCTGATGATAATCGGCAAAATTGCAATAACACTTAAGAAAAGTGCGCCCATTAGGGTGATTCTTGACAAGATTTTTGAAATAAAATCGGAAGTGGGTTTGCCGGGACGAATACCGGGAACCGAACCGCCGTTTTTACGCAGGTTGTTTGCCATTTCAACGGGATTAAACTGGATAGTTGTGTAGAAGTACGCAAATCCGATAATCATTGCGAAATAAAGCACTGCGTAAAGGATACCCGAAGTTCCGAAAAGTGAAAGGAACTTATACCATGTTGAAGAAGTGTTTGTCATAAAGGACAAAATCATGGTGGGTAACATTAAAATTGAGCTGGCGAAGATGATAGGCATAACACCCGACATATTAACCTTAATGGGAAGATGTGAGTTTTGTCCGCCATACATCTTGTTGCCTACAACACGCTTAGCATACTGAATGGGAATTCTTCTTTCAGCATTGGTCATCCAAACGATAAACATGATAACTGCCAAGAAGCCCACGATAATGCCTACAACAGCGAGGTATTGACCAAGCTTTAAATACTGCCATAACATCATTGCTGCCTGAGGACCACGAGAGATGATACCGGCAAAGAGAAGAATGGAAATACCATTTCCAATGCCTTTTTCATCAATGCGCTCGCCCAGCCACATAACAAGTGCTGAACCTGCTGTAAAGCTAAGAATAATTACCACTGCGGCGAAAATTGATGCGCCGATACCCTTTGTTGCAGCCTTAACAAGGTAGCCACTGTTCTTAAGATAGAAATAGTAAACTGTTCCCTGAAGCAATGCCAGAGCAACTGCTGCAAAACGGGTAATCTGTGCTAACTTTTTGCTTCCTGCCTCGCCCTCTTTAGAAAGACGCTCTAAATAAGGAATAGCAACGCATAAAAGCTGAATGATGATGGATGCGTTAATGTAGGGAGTAACCGACATGGCGAAGATTGCGCCATATTCAAGGCCACCACCGGTTAAAACGGAAAGATAATTGAAGAATTCATTTGTGCCGCCGGTTGTTGCCGATGCTGCTGCTCTTAAAGCCTCAGAATCAACGAAAGGAACCGGAATAACAGCGCCCAAACGGAAGATTGCAATTATCAAAACGGTGAATAAAACCTTTTTGCGAATATCTGCAACGCGCCATGCATTCTTAATTGTTTCTAACATTAGGCAATCACCTCGGCGTCTCCGCCTGCTGCCTTAATTTTTTCAGCAGCAGAAGCTGAATAAGCATTAACCTTTACGGTTAATTTCTTGGTGAGTTTACCGTTGCCTAAAATCTTAACTGAACCACAGGCCTTCTTAATGATGCCTTTTTCTGCCAATGCAGCAGCATCAACAACGGCGTCGTTATCAAACACCTCTAATGCCGAAACATTGATAGCTGTGATTTCCTCAGCAAAAATATTGTTAAAGCCACGCTTAGGAACACGTCTTTGAAGAGGCATCTGACCACCTTCAAAGCCTGCTCTCATGCCGCGACCGGCACGGGCTTTTTGGCCTTTATGACCTTTACCGGCAGTTTTACCGTTGCCGGAGCCATGACCTCTGCCTATACGCTTGGAATCCTTAACGGAGCCCTCTGCGGGAGAAAGTTCATGCAGTTTCATTGTTCGCACCTCCTTGCTTAATAGCGGATAAGAAGCTGTTTCTTATCCTATAACGGTTTAAATGTTGAAGTTTAAATGGGGATTTAAGCTTCAGTTACCTCGATGAGGTGGATAATCTTTTTAACCTTGCCCTTGGTCTGTGCGTTGTCGGGTTGAACTGTTACGTCACCGATTTTCTTAAGTCCAAGTGACTCGGCTGTTGCAATCTGGTCTTTCTTAGAGCCGATAACGCTCTTAACCAATTTAATTTTAAGGCCGGCAGCCTTTTTTGCTCTTGTTGCCATAAATGCTGCTCCTCCTTAACCTAAAATTTCCTTAACGGATTTTCCGCGGATTGCGGCAACCTCTTCAACATTGCGAAGGGTTGCAAGACCTGCAACGGTTGCGCGAACAACATTGCAAGGATTCTTGGAACGAAGGGTCTTGGTACGAATGTCCTTAACACCTACAGTTTCCAAAACGGCACGAACAGGGCCGCCGGCGATAACACCGGTACCTGTTGCGGCAGGCTTCATAAGAACGCGGCCTGCACCAAACTCACCCATTACTTCGTGAGGAATTGTGGTTCCCTTTAAAGCAACCTTGATGAGATTCTTCTTGGCATCTTCAATACCCTTGCGGATAGCATCCGGAACTTCACCGGCTTTACCAAGACCGTAGCCAACGATGCCGTTACCGTCGCCTACAACAACCAAAGCGGCAAACTTCATAACGCGGCCGCCCTTAACGGTTTTAGAAACGCGGTTGATAGCAACAACGCGCTCCTTTAAATCTAAAGTTGATGCGTCAATATTTGTAGCCAAAAGTATTCCTCCTTCTCTTAGAACTTGAGGCCGCCCTCACGGGCACCTTCGGCAAGCTCTTTGACACGACCGTGATAGATATATCCGCCGCGATCAAATACGCACTCTTCAATACCCTTTGCAGCCGCACGCTTTGCAATTTCAAGTCCAACTTTACGAGCTTCTTCTTTGTTGCCTGTGCATTTGCCAAAATCCTTTTCGTTGGATGCAGCAGCAACTAAAGTGATGCCCTTAACATCATCAATAAGCTGGGCGTAAATGTTGTTGTTGGAGCGAAAAACTGCAAGACGGGGGCAAGCTGCCGTACCGCTAATCTTGCCGCGAACACGCATGTGTCTGCGGATACGAGCCTTGTTAGAATCAGGCTTGTTAACCATTTTAAATACACTCCTTTATTATTTCTTTGCGCCCTTACCGGCTTTACCTTCTTTACGACGGATGTGTTCGCCAGCGTACTTAATACCTTTACCCTTGTAAGGCTCGGGAGGACGCTTCTCGCGAATCTCAGCCGCAACCTGACCAACAACCTGTTTGTCAGCACCGGAAACGATGATTTGGTTCGGATTGGGAACATCAATGGTAATTCCGTCGATTTCGGGGACAATTACCTGGTGAGAGAAACCAAGGTTCATAACAAGGTTTTTGCCCTGCTTCTGAACACGGTAACCAACACCGTTTACTTCGAGTTGCTTTGAGAAACCGTTTGTAACGCCTTCTACCATGTTAGCGATAAGGGTGCGGGTGAGACCGTGAAGGGAACGGTGTTCCTTTACATCACTGGGACGGGTAACAACGATTTCGTTGCCCTCAACCGCAATGGCCATATCCTGATGGAAGGTGTTAACGAGTTGGCCCTTAGGACCCTTAACGGAAACCTCATTGCCATTAACCTTAACCTCAACTCCTGCAGGAATTGCGATAGGTTTTCTTCCTATTCTTGACATACCAATGCACCTCCTTACCAGACGAAAGCAAGAACTTCGCCGCCGACATTGTCTTTGCGAGCCTGCTTATCTGTCATAATTCCTTTAGAGGTAGAAAGGATAGCGATGCCGAGGCCCTTCATAACCTTAGGCATATCCTCAACATTGGTGTAAATGCGCAGACCAGGCTTAGAAACTCTCTTAATGCCTGTGATAATCTGTGATTTATTCTGGCCGTACTTCAATACAATATGAATTACGCCCTGCTTACCGTCTTCATTAACGGTGAAGCTACTGATATAACCTTCATCCAAAAGAATTTGGGCAATAGCCTTTTTAACATTGGATGCAGGGATATCTACCGAATCGTGTTTAGCTGAAGATGCGTTACGAATTCTTGTAAGCATATCAGCAATTGTATCGGTAATTTGCATGCCGTAAACCTCCTTTGCGTATGCTGCTTACCAGCTAGCCTTCTTCACACCAGGGATTTCGCCTTTGTAGGCGAGCTCTCTGAAGCATATGCGGCAAATGCCGTATTTGCGAAGATAAGCGTGCGGGCGGCCGCAGATTTTGCATCTGCTGTATTCTCTGGTTGAAAACTTAGCGGGGCGAGCCTGCTTAACTTTCATAGATGTCTTAGCCATTATTCTTTCTCCTTCACTTTACTTCGCAAACGGGGCGCCCATAAGAGTCAATAACTCGCGAGCTTCCTCGTCGGTGTTAGCGGTTGTAACAAAAATGATGTCCATACCGCGAACCTTGTCAATCTTGTCGTATTCGATTTCAGGGAAAATAAGCTGTTCCTTAATACCCATGGAGTAGTTACCACGGCCATCAAAGGAGTTGGGGTTAATTCCTCTGAAGTCACGAACACGGGGCAATGCAGCACAGAAAAGTCTTTCAACAAATTCGTACATGCGTTCACCACGAAGGGTTACCTTAACACCGATGGGCATTCCTTCACGAAGCTTAAAGTTAGCAACGGATTTCTTTGCACGGCAGGGAACGGCCTTCTGACCGGTGATTTTGCCTAAATCTGCAATGATTGCTTCAATGGCCTTGGAGTTATCCTTAGCCTCACCGCAACCTACATTGATAACAACCTTATCGAGCTTCGGAACTTGCATGACGCTCTTGTAGTTGAACTTGTTCATCAATGCAGGAGCGATATTTTGTTTATATTCGTTTCCAAGCGTTGACATATTGTCATGTCCTCCTTACTCTTAAAAGGTTTCTTTGCACTTTTTACAAATGCGTTCTTTTTTGCCGTCCTCGTAAACCTTGGTGCCTACGCGGGTTGGCTGATTACATTTGGGGCATACAACCATAACCTTGCTGGCATAGATTGCGCTCTCAGTTTCAATAATGCCCGAGGGGTCGCCGGCTTTCTTAGGCTTAACATGTTTTTTAACCTTGTTAAGACCCTCAACAATAACCTTACCCTCTTTGGGGCTAACCTCAAGTACCTTACCGGTTTTGGGTTTGCCGTTTTCAATACGGTCTTTCTTATCTCCAGTGAGGAGAATTACAGTATCACCTGTTTTAACGTGAAGCTTACTCATTTCGCGTACCTCCATTAAAGCACTTCGGGAGCAAGGGAAAGGATCTTGGTGTAATCCTTATCTCTGAGCTCTCTGGCAACCGGTCCAAAAATACGAGTGCCTCTCGGATTTTTGTCATCACGAATGATTACAGCTGCGTTCTCGTCAAATCTGATGTATGTGCCGTCATTGCGACGAAGGCCCTTTGCAGAACGAACTACAACCGCCTTAACTACATCGCCCTTCTTAACAGTACCGCCGGGTGCTGCTTTCTTAACAGAAGCAACGATTACATCGCCAATGTTGGCATACCTCCTTTTGGAGCCTCCCAAAACACGAATGCACATAATTTCTTTTGCACCGGTGTTGTCGGCAACCTTGAGGTAACTCTGTTGTTGTATCACAGTGTTTTCCTCCTTGTCAGACTATTTCGCTTTTTCAATAATCTCGACAACTCTCCAGCATTTGTCCTTGGAAAGATGTCTTGTTTCCATGATAAGAACGCGGTCGCCAATGTGGCACTCATTGTTCTCGTCGTGTGCTTTAAGCTTAATAGTGTTCTTAATAATCTTCTTGTAGAGTGGGTGTTTAACGTTGTCTTTAATAGCAACTACAACGGTTTTGTCCATCTTGTCGCTCTCAACGATACCAACTCTGGTTTTACGAAGGTTTCTTTCGCTCATTAGCCTTTTCCTCCCCTTCTACTATGCATTTACGCTGTTCTTAATTTCTTGCTCACGAATAACAGTCTTAACACGAGCAATATCTTTTTTAACAGCGTTAATACGTGCAGGGTTGTCGAGCTGGTTAATGGCAAGTTGGAAACGTAAGTGGAAGAGTTCATCCTTTAACTTGCTAAGTTGCTCGTTAAGCTCGGGTAAAGTCTTTTCTCTGATTTCCTTGGTGTTCATTACAGCTCACCCCCCTCTTGTTTTGTAATAAACTTACATTTGATAGGAAGTTTATTTGCAGCAAGGCGCATAGCCTCGCGAGCTAATTCTTCGCTAACACCGCCGATTTCAAACATAACACGGCCGGGTTTAACAACGGCTACCCAGTACTCAGGTGAACCTTTACCTGAACCCATTCGAGTTTCAGCAGGCTTCTCAGTAATAGGCTTATCCGGGAAGATTTTAATCCAAACCTGACCGCCACGCTTGATGTAACGAGTCATAGCGATACGAGCGGCTTCAATTTGATTAGAGGTGATCCACGCAGGCTCTGTTGCCTGAAGACCGAAATCACCATAGGTTACGGTGTTACCTCTTGTAGCAGTACCAGTCAAACGACCACGGTGTACTCTACGATATTTTACACGCTTAGGCAGTAACATTAGCGGGCACCCCTTTCTTTTTGAGGCTTCTTGCGAGCATCCTGGAGAACCTCACCCTTGTAAATCCAAACCTTAACGCCGAGACGACCGTAGGTGGTGTGTGCTTCTGCAAAACCATAGTCGATGTCTGCGCGCAAAGTCTGAAGGGGAATGGTACCCTCGTGATAATGTTCGCTTCTTGCGATTTCTGCACCGCCGAGACGGCCGGAAACCTGAGTTTTGATACCCTTCGCACCCATGCGCATTGTGCGGCCGATGGCCAACTTCATTGCGCGGCGGAAGGAAACACGCTTTTCAAGCTGAGCCGCGATGCTCTCAGCAACTAAGGTTGCATCGAGGTCGGGGTTCTTGATTTCAACAATGTTAATTGTAACGGGTTTGCCGAGTTTAGCCTGGCAGGTTGCGCGAAGCTTTTCAATCTCAGCACCGTTCTTACCAATTACCATACCGGGTTTTGCACAGTGAATGTGCAATCTTACCTTTTGTGCGCTGCGTTCGATTTCAATCTTAGGAACGCCGGCAGAATAAAGGCTCTTCTTTAAAAACTTGCGGAGGTTGTAGTCCTCTACCAAAGTATCGCCGAAGAGATGGTCCTTGGCAAACCAACGGGAATCCCAGTTTTTGATGACACCAACACGAATGCCGTGCGGATTAACTTTCTGGCCCATAACTTAACCTCCTTCTTAGTCTTCACGCTCTCTGAGAACCAGAGTTACGTGAGATGTTCTTTTAAGAATGCGATGTGCACGACCGTGATCCTTAGCACGAATACGTTTGAGTGTAGGACCGGGGCATACAAAGCATTCTGCAACATAAAGCTTAGAAACATCCATATTGTGATTGTTTTCAGCGTTTGCCATTGCCGAAGCCAGCAGCTTTTCTAAATACTCACAAGCAGCCTTGGGGGTAAACTTGAGAATAGCCATTGCTTTATCAGCATCCTGGTTACGGATTAAATCCAAAACAATCTTCACCTTACGGGGTGAAATACGGGCGTATTTGAGTATTGCCCTTGCTTCCATAGTTTAACTCTCCTTTCGACTGATTACTTTGTGGTTTTAGAACCGGCATGTCCCTTGAATGTTCTAGTGGGGGCAAATTCACCGAGTTTGTGACCAACCATATCCTCAGTAACATAAACAGGCACGTGCTTGCGACCGTCATGTACTGCAAAAGTGTGTCCGACGAAATCGGGGAAAATGGTTGATGAACGGCTCCATGTCTTTAAAACACGCTTTTCGCCGGCTTCATTCATTTGTTGAACTCTTTCAAGCAACTTGGGTTGCACGAAAGGGCCTTTTTTAAGACTTCTTCCCATAATTAAATCTCCTTTCGCCTGACTTATTTAGCACGCTTTACAATGTACTTGTCAGAGTGCTTATGCTTCTTACGGGTCTTGTAACCGAGAGTAGGTTTACCCCAAGGAGTAACCGGGCTCGGACGGCCGATGGGGGACTTACCTTCACCACCACCGTGGGGGTGGTCGCAGGGGTTCATTACAGAACCGCGAACGGTAGGACGCCAACCCATGTGGCGCTTACGACCGGCTTTACCGTAGTTAACGTTGCTGTGCTCAGGATTACTTACCTGACCAACGGTTGCCATACAACCTGCAGGAACGTTGCGGAGCTCACCGGAAGGAAGACGAAGAAGTGCCATTCCGTTTTCTTTTGCCATGAGCTGAGCCATGTTACCAGCAGAACGGGCAAGCTGTGCGCCCTTGCCGGGATAAAGCTCAACGTTATGAACAACTGTACCAACGGGGATGTTGATAAGGGGAAGTGCGTTACCTGCTTTGATATCAGCATCAGGACCGCTGATAACGGTGTCGCCAACCTTAAGACCAACAGGTGCTACGATGTAGCTCTTAACACCATCTTCATACTGAATAAGTGCGATAAATGCAGAACGGTTAGGATCGTACTCAAGGGTCATAACTGTTGCGGGGATGCCGAAACGGTTACGCTTAAAGTCGATAACTCTGTACTTTCTGCGGTTTCCGCCGCCTCTGTGGCGAACGGTGATGCGGCCATAGCTGTTACGGCCTGCATTTTTCTTTAAAGCTGTAAGCAAACTTCTCTCGGGTGCAACTTTGGAAAGTTCGGAATAATCCATAGTTGTCATATTACGACGGCCCGGAGTAGTTGGCTTATAATGCTTAATTGCCATTTTTGTTCACTCTCCTATTTTGGCTTAGCGAAGTTTTTTAAGACTTCATACATCACCGGAAATGATTTTCTCATTTCACTTATGGCACGGCTTACATTAAGCCGTCAAAAAATTCGATAGGCTTGGAATCAGCCTTCAAGGTAACGATTGCCTTCTTCCAGGAAGAAGTGTATCCGCTGTAGCGGCCCATACGGCGAGCCTGACCGCGAACGCTCATGGTGTTAACCTTAGCAACGTCAACCTTGAAAAGTTCCTGTACTGCCTGTGCGATTTCGATTTTGTTTGCGTCCTTGGCAACCTTAAAGGTGTACTTTTTAGCAGCAATGCCTGCCATACTCTTTTCGGTGATTACCGGAGCAATAATGATGTCCTGTGCGGTTTTCATTATGCATACACCTCCTCGAACTTCTTAACTGCATCCTTAACGATAACAAGCTTGTCGGCGTTAATGATGTCATAGGTGTTTACAGTGTTAACCTGAGCGGTCTTAACACCTGCAATGTTTGCTGCAGACTTAACTGCGAATGCGTTGTTGTCTGCGAGAACAATCAAGGTCTTCTTTTCAGCGCCGATTGCTTTGAGGCAATCTGCAACAACCTTGGTCTTGAAGGAATCAACCTTCAACTCATCCAAAACAATGAGGTCTTTGCTTAATACTTTGTCTGACAGAGCAGATTTAAGAGCAAGCAGGCGAACCTTCTTGTTTAATGAATAAGAATAATCTCTGGGCTTCGGGGCATGAACGATACCGCCGTGACGCCACTGGGGTGCACGGGTGGAACCCTGTCTTGCGTGACCGGTTCCCTTCTGTCTCCAAGGCTTTTTGCCGCCGCCGGAAACTTCGGTACGGGTTAAAGTGGATTGTGTGCCCTGACGCTGATTTGCGAGATAATTAATAACTGCCATATGCATTACAACTGCATTAGGCTCAATTCCGAATATGGCATCGCTCAACTTAATTTTACCAACGTTGTTACCTGCCATATCAAGTACTGCTACATTAGGCATATTCAACACTCCTTCCCTTAAGCCTTAACGCTATCGAAAAGAACCACGATGCCGCCTTTAGGACCGGGGATGGCGCCTTTAACAGCGATGATGTTCTTTTCAGCATCTACCTTAACAACTTTCAGATTTTGAACGGTAACTCTTTCATTACCGAGATGGCCGGCCATCTTCTTGCCCTTGAAGATTCTAGCGGGGTCGATAGAACCTAAGGAACCACCGTGGCGGTGAACAGGGCCGGTACCATGAGTTTCCTTAAGGCGGCCGAAGTTCCAGCGCTTAATAACGCCTGCATAGCCCTTACCTTTGGAAGTGCCGCGTACATCAACGCTGTCGCCTTCTGCAAAGATGTCTGCCTTAATGATGTCTCCAACATTCATAGCGCTCATGTCCTCAAAACGGAACTCGCGGAGAACCTTTTTGGGAGCAACGTCGCCCTTTGCAAAGTGACCCTTCATGGGTTTGTTAACTTTAGAAGCCTTCAAATCGCCGAAGCCAACCTGAACTGCTTCGTAGCCGTCGTTCTCAACTGTTTTCTTTTGAGCAATAACACAGGGGCCTGCTTCAATTACAGTTACGGGAACAACGTTTCCGTTTGCATCAAAAAGCTGAGTCATGCCAAGCTTTTTGCCTACTAAACCTTTTTGCATTTTTATTTCCTCCTTTGGTTATTGGTTGACGCGCATATATATGTATATACCGTCAACATGACCACTGCCTTTTCGAATTAAAGCTTAATCTCTAATTCAACACCGGCAGGGAGCTCAAGACTGGTCAGAGCTTCAACAGTTTTGTTGGAAGGTCTGAGAATGTCAATAAGCCTTTTGTGTGTTCTGGTTTCGAACTGCTCACGGCTGTCCTTGTACTTGTGAACAGCTCTTAGAATTGTAACTACTTCCTTTTCGGTGGGTAGCGGTACGGGACCTGAAACCCTTGCTCCTGTACGTTTAGCGGTTTCCACAATTTTCTCTGCGGACTGGTCTACAAGTGCATGGTCGTAGCCTTTAATTCTAATACGGATTTTTTCTTTAGCTGCCATTAGAATTTCGCCTCCTTAATTAGTTGGCGGGCAAAACTTACACCGAACCTCGTGTTTCTTTGAGGCCCATTATAAAACCGAATTGCTGGGGTCACAGTCAATCCGGGTACGGCAGGGTGTGCTGCCGCGTGCGTTGTGGCTCGCAAGATGCCACTCAGCACTTTGGTTCTAAGTTCTTTCGCCCGGTTTAAAATCGGACATACTCCGCGGAAATTTCCCGACTCGAGGTCGGCCACCTCCCGCATCAACGCATATCTGCACACATAGCGTGCTCTAACATATTAACACAAGCAAAATAAAAAATCAAGTGTTTTTTACAAATTTTTTTAAAAAATTTTGTGACTTTTTCCGAAATACAATATGTAGTTATTTTATCAAAAAAGCAAGGAATATATAGTCCCTTTGCGCATTTAATAATAAGGTATTGTAAATATATATAATATATACAAATCAAGAGCGACTGAAAATCAGTCGCTCTATGCTTTTAGTAAAGGGTTATTGAATGTTCAAAATTATAAATTCCGCCAGACTCTAAACAGTTAATGTCAGGTTTTTTATCAATATCGTAATCCTTTCTGTCGGAATAATCACCGTGACCGCCCCAAGGCTCTAAACAAATATAAGGGGCATTTGGCTTGTGCCACAAAAGGAAAAACGGGGCATCGGGGAAATCAACGCGGAGTTTTCGACCGGTCTTGCGATTCTTAAGGGTAGCGCCCCTAAAATTCACATTTTCGAAAACAAGGGCATCAATGGTGAAATATTTTTCATAAAGGGGGAGCACCGTGCTATCCTTGATAATGGGCATTTTAACATTACCAAGATAGTTTCCGAAAATAGCCGTTGCATCAAGGGTTTGGGGCTCATCAAAAATTACATCGTAATCCTCAATGCCCTCGGGGGTGTAATAAGCCTCATGAGCACCCACGTTGAAATACATATTTCCCCTTCCCGTGTTTTTAACATTGTAATCAATCTTTAAGGTCTTATCGCAAAGTGCGAAAATAACGCGGAACTCATAATCGAAGGGATAGCATTTTTTAGTTTCTTCATTTGATTTATGTAAAAATACTGCTTTGGTATTATTTGCGCTTTCAACCTCAAACAGGGTGCGCCTTGCATAGCCGTGTTTTGAGAGAGCATATTCCCTGCCCTCGAAAATGAACTTATCATCCTTAAGGCCGCCACAAACAGGGAACATAACGGGGGCGGTGTTGTTCCACACCTCAGGTCTGCCCTCGTACATATATTCTATATCATTATAGATAAGGCTTTTAAGCTCTGCCGCAAAGGGATTTATTTTTGCGGTTATGTACTCATTTTTTAAAGTAATCATCTTTTTTACTCCTTTTTTAAAGGTTTATAATTTATTTTAGCATATTTCGGCGCAAATTAACAGTATTTTTATTATATAATTGCAAAATCCGCATTTATGTATTAAAATGAAATAAATTACTTTTTGAGGTGTTATTATGTTATCTTTTGCAAGTGACTATACCGAGGGCGCCCATCCTAAAATTTTAGAAAGGCTTACCGAAACAAATTTCGTTCAGGTAACAGGCTACGGCACCGATGAATTTTGTGAGAGCGCTGCAGATAAAATCAGAAAAGCTTGCTCGCGTCCGGAAGCCGAAGTTCGCTTTATTTCGGGAGGAACTCAGGCAAATCTTATTGTTATCGATTCGCTGCTCACCCATTATGAGGGGGTTATTGCCGCCACCACAGGTCACATTAACGGCCACGAAGCCGCCGCAATAGAGAGAACAGGGCACAAAGTGCTCACCGTTCCCCATTATAACGGCAAAATCAAAGCCGAGGATGTTAAAAATCTTATCCGCGATTTTTATAATGACGATAACCACGAACATCAAACCTTCCCCGGTATGGTTTATGTTTCCAACCCCACCGAATACGGAACCCTTTACACAAAGAAAGAGCTTACCGATTTATCGGCTGTTTGCAGGGAATATAATATTCCCCTATTCCTTGACGGCGCACGTCTTGGTTATGGCCTTGCCGCCAAGGACAACGATTTAACCCTTCGCGATTTGTGTGACCTTTGTGATGTTTTCTACATTGGTGGAACAAAGGTAGGTGCCCTTTGCGGCGAAGCGGTTGTGTTCCCCAAAGGAAATCTGCCAAAGCACTTTTTAACCACAGTTAAACAGCACGGCGCTTTGCTTGCAAAAGGTAGGCTTTTAGGCATTCAGTTTGAAGCCCTTTTCACCGATAATCTCTATTATGAGCTTGGTAAAAACGCTATTGATAAGGCCGATAAGCTGCGTAAGGTTTTAAAAGAGAAAAATTATCCCTTTTTTATGGAAACCACAACCAATCAGATTTTCGTTGTGGTGGAAAACAGCAAAATAGAAAAACTTAAAGAGCAGGTTGTTTTCGGCTTTTGGGAAAAATTTGATGAAACCCACACCGTTATCCGCTTTGCCACAAGCTGGGCAACAACCGACAAACAAATAGAACTTTTAAAGGGCATTTTATAATTTATAAAAACAGCCCTTAAAAAATACAAAGTTTCTTAAAGGAGATTAAAATGGTTCATTTGGGCAACGACTGGGATGGGATTTTAAGCGAAGAATTTAAAAGCCCCTATTATCTTTCCCTTAGAGAATTTCTGAAAACTGAATATTCCACCCGCCGCATTTTCCCACCTATGAATGACATTTTCAGTGCCTTTAAGGCATCCTCCTTTGAAAACACAAGGGTGGTTATTATTGGTCAAGACCCCTATCACGGTTTTGGCCAAGCCCACGGCCTTTGCTTTTCGGTTAAAAAGGGCGTTGTGCCCCCACCCTCCCTTAAAAATATCTATAAAGAGATAACCGATGATTTGGGGCTTCCAACGCCTGACCACGGTGAGCTCTCCGCCTGGGCACAGCAGGGTGTTTTAATGCTTAACAGCGTTTTAACCGTTCGTGAGGGCGCGCCCACTTCCCACAAGGATAAGGGCTGGGAAACCTTTACCGATAATGTTATAAAAAAGCTGAACGAAAAGCAAACACCCATTGTATTTCTCCTTTGGGGCGCCTATGCCCAAAAAAAGGGTCAGCTTATAACAAATCCCATTCATTATAAGCTTTGCGCCGCACACCCTAGCCCCCTTTCGGCATATAACGGTTTTTTCGGCTGCAAGCATTTTTCCAAAACCAACGAAATTCTTAAAAAACACGGCCTTGAGCCCATTGATTGGCGGGTTTGATTTATGTTTAAAAAATTAAAAAGTTTTTATATTGCGCCCGTTGCCGTTCTTGCCGTTTTCACCCTTGTTTTCGCAACAAATGGCTTTTATCCCTTTGGAAGCGCTTCGGTTTCCTGGTGCGATATGAACCAGCAGGTCATTCCCCTTTTCGGGGGTTTTAAGGATATTTTAAGCGGCAATTCAGGCTTCCTTTTAAACCTTAATAACGCAGGCGGAATGAACTTTTTCGGTGTTTTCTTTTTCTTCCTTTCCTCCCCCTTCACCTTTTTGGTGGCCTTTTTTGACAAGGCGGATATCCCGTTTTTAATGAACATTTTGGTGGTGCTAAAGCTTTGTTCCTGCGCCGCCACCGCAGGGATTTATTTTGAAAGCACCTTTAAAAAGCAAAGCACCGCACTTAAAACCATTTTGTGCTTTGCCTATGCCTTCTCTGGCTATGGAATGCTGTTTTATCAAAACATCATTTGGCTTGATTTAATGTACCTTTTTCCCCTTTTGCTTCTTGGCATTGACCGCCTTTTGGAGAGGGACAAACCTGCCCTTCTCACCGTTTCTTTAACCCTTTGCACCGCAGTTAATTTTTATTTAAGCTACTGCGTTTACCTTTTTATTATCATTCTTTTAGGTATCTACACTCTGTCGAAAAGTATTAAGGATAAAACAGCCTATTTAAAGCTTGGTATTTCGGCAATTTGTTCCCTTTTAATGACAGCCGCTATTTCCTTGCCAAGCCTTATACAGTATTTTTCCTCTGGCAGGACCTTAAATGTTATGGAAGGGCTCAAAACCTGCTCCTTTTTCACCTACACCGAAACAACACTTGCAGCCCTTCTTTCAAGCGGCATTATCTTCAGCGTTCTTTTAATCATCATCCCCCGATTTTTTGAACAAAGCAGGAAAACAGCCTGCCTGGTTGCCGCCTTTTTGGCCCTGCTTGTGCCGATGCTTATCGAGCCTGTCAACCGAATGTGGCATACAGGAAGCTATATGTCCTTCCCTGTTCGTTTCGGATTTATTTCTGTATTTGTAGGGCTTGCCATTTGCGGGGAATATTTTGAAAAGCAGGATTTTGAGCACAAAACAAAACCTCTTTTCGCCGCCCTGTGCATTTTCCTTTTCCTTGTGCTCGGCGGCTTTATGCTGTATTATGTAAATCAGAACACCGATGCACTCACCCACTATGTGCAAACCCTTTGGGGAGATAAGGATTCCCTTCGTGGGTTGCTTGTCATTTTCGGTGTGGCGATAATAGGCTACCTCATTCCCCTTGTTTTTGCGAGAAAAAAACTCATCGGCAAAAATATTTTGGCAGTGTGTCTGGGGTTAATAATCCTTGCCGAAGGACTTTGCGCCACTGCAATTTACATAGCCCCTGCCAAAGATAAACTAAACACCGAAAACTATCAAAATTTTGTTGCCCTTGAGGATGATATATCAGATGATACCTTTTTCAGAGTTAATCTAAGCCATAAATTTATTGATGCCAATATGACGGGCGCCATCGGCTATAACTCCCTTGGCCACTACACCTCCTTCACCGATAAAAATTATATGACCGCCGTAAAGCACCTTGGCTACAGCGGTTATTGGATGGAAATCGGCAACTGGGGCGGCAATATTTTAAGCGATGCCCTTATGTCGGTTAAATACATTGTTAATAAAAACGGCGAAACTTTTTCCATTTTTGAAAACGACCCGGTTCTAGGCCCTGCCACGCTTGTGAACACAGCGCCCGAAACGCTTAAAAGCGGCAACCGAATTGAGGTTTTAGGCGGTGCCTTTGCCCAAATGTTCTCCCTGAAAAAATCGCCCGTGACAGCCTATGAAATGAGTGGTTTTTCGGGCTGTAATTATTATAATAATTTTCGCACCCATATCTTTGAAAACTGGGATGGTGGTATAATTACCTACACCGTTAATGTAAATTCTAAACAACGCCTTTATTTTGACTGCTTCGGTGTTGCCTCAAACGCCCTTATTGAGCCGGTTAACAACTCCTTTTCGGTTTTTGTGAACCGAAAAGCCGTTTCTTATTCCTACCCTGAGCAAAACCATAACGGAACGCTTTTCCTTGGCGAATTTGAAAACGAAACGGTAGAAATTAAACTTCATCTTAAAAAAGACCTTTCCTGCAAATCCTTCGGCGTTTTTGGGATTGATGTCGGTGCCGTGAAGGATGCCGTTTTAAAGGCTGAAACCTTTGACCTTTCTGCAGAGGGAAACGAACTCACAAGTGAAATCCCAAAATCTAAAAACGGCACGCTGTTTTTGTCCCTGCCCTATAACGAGGGCTATAAAATCACGGTGGATGGCCGTGAGGTGCCCTACCGAAAGGCACTCACAGGCTTTACTGCAGTAACCCTTGAAAACGGCGGAACACTTAAAATCACCTTCACACCTAAAGGCCTTATTTTCGGCGGAGTTTTATCGGCAATAGGCCTTATTTTAACCATTCTTTTCCTGCTTAATCACAAAAAGCTTAACGCTCTCCCAGAATGGGTGAAAAAATCGGTTTACGCTTTGTTTATAGGTGTCTTTATAGCGGTAATCCTTGTTGTTTATGTAATTCCCATCATAATAAATCTTATATAAAAACCAAAACGCGAGTTGTTTTGCACAACTCGCGTTTTTAATTTAGTTAAACATTTCGGTGGTTAAATATCTCTCTCCAGTGTCGGGAAGCAGAACCACAATATTTTTGTCCTGGTTTTCCGCCCTTTGGGCAAGGGCTGTTGCGGCACAAAGGGCTGCGCCTGATGAAATTCCAGCTAAAATACCCTCTGTTTCACAAAGCAGCCTGCCCATTTTAAAGGCATCCTCTGCTGTAACGGTGATAACCTCATCTAGGACACTTACATCAAGCACCTCAGGAATAAAGCCTGCGCCAATTCCCTGCAACTTGTGGGGTGCCGCCTCTCCGCCTGAAAGAACAGGCGAAGCATCGGGCTCAACGCCCACAATTTTTATGCTATCGTTTTTAGATTTAAGGTATTTTCCAACACCGGTAACGGTGCCACCTGTGCCAACACCTGCAACAAAGAAATCTAAGTTGCCCTTTGTGGCATCATAAATTTCGGGACCCGTTGTTTTAAAATGGGCCTGCCAATTTGCAGGATTCACAAATTGACCCGCAATAATGCTGTTATTTATTTCGGCTTTTATTTCCTCAGCTTTTTTAATAGCCCCCGCCATTCCAAGCTTTCCATCGGTTAAAACAAGCTCGGCGCCGTAGGCCAAAATCAGCTGCATTCTTTCCTTTGACATGGTGTCGGGCATAACAATAATAGCCCTATAGCCCCTGGCGGCGGCAATGGCACAAATGCCGATTCCTGTGTTGCCCGAGGTAGGTTCAATAACTGTGCCACCTTTTTTAAGAAGCCCGTTTTTTTCAGCCTCATTAATCATATTAAGAGCAACGCGGTCCTTCACAGAGCCTGCGGGATTAAAACTTTCAAGCTTTGCTAAAATGTTCGCCTTGAAACCCAAGGCTTCTTTTAGTCTGCCCAGCTTCACCAACGGCGTGGAGCCTATAAGTTGTTCAATGTTATCATAAATTTTGTTCATTTAAGCCACATCCAACTTTTCGCCTGCGGCAACTCTCTTTGTGTAGTCCACAAGCTTTGAATAATCGGTTGATGATATAAGGCCGGAGGCCACATCATCAATGTAGTATTGCCAGCGTTGCTCGGAATATTTCTTAAAGCCTATAACGGTGTCCTTTGTGCCGTTGTTGTGCTTAAAGGTCATAACAGTTTCATAAGCACCCGATATTGTTTTGGTCGTGAAATCAACATTGGAAATACCGAGCAACTGCAAATAGTATTTCTTAAAGTTGTCGCCGTCCAGCTCTTTTCCGCCGTGGGAAACGTGGAAAACTTCTTCAGCCTCCTCACCCTCACTCTCGGCCTTAACCGTTTCGTACCACAGCTTAAAGGAATAGGTATTGCCGCCGTTTTCCAGAACAATGTTTTTAACATCCTTAATGTTTTCAACAATAATCGTTTTATAATAATAATCGGTGGCATCATTGTCAATGAAGGGAATGTTCTCTAGTGCAACCTTTCTTATCATAGGCTCGCCATCACAAATAACCGCGGCATAGGTTTCATCAACCTTTGAGAGTTTATAGGTAAGACTTTCTTTGCCAACGGTTATGGTTGCGGTCATAAAAGGATTATCCAGCCCAAATTCTTTAAGTGAAGCATCGCTCTTATCAAAGGAATAGCTGCCCGCGCAAACAATACCTTGACCGAAGGTAGTAAGAAAATCTTTCGTTTCATAGGCATAGCGGTTCATAGGGGTTATAACCTGGAAGCCAATGTAGGAAGCATCGGTGTTTCTAACAATCTTCATTGTTGTGGGGAAATTAACTCCATCAACAATTAAGGTGTCGTACAGTGAAAGCTCACCATCTGAAAAATAATCACCGTTATCGCTGCTTTGCTCAAAACCGCCCAGGTTATTATTTAAAGCATAGTGCAGGTCATCATTAAACAGCTCGGCAATTTCGGTATTTTCCACGAGGTAAACTGTTTCGGAAAGGGTTGTTTTAAGGTAATAACCTCTCATATCAGGGGATTCGTTTCCAACCGTAATTGTAAAGCCCTTAGTTTCGCCCCTGCCCTCGAAAACTGCAGTGGCCTTAGGTTTATGAAAACCGTAATCAGAATCGGCGTTTTTCATTTTGCGAAGGGCGGTAATGCTGGCAAGCTCGCTTACCGTTTGCTGGGCGTAGTAAGAATCAATAAGTGCGGCATCATAGCCATCAAGTGTCCAGGTAACCGTTGAGGAATCCTTCCCCTCGGTAATGCTTGACACAAGCACAAGGGTTTTATCGCCGTTTTTCAAGGTTACCTTGCTGAAATCATCACTGTCAAGCTCGGTAACAACCGCCGATTTATCGTTGTCGGTCGCCGTTTCCTCAATAACAGGAATAAGCTTTATAACTGCAACAGTGCCACCAATAAGAACGGCAACCGAAAGAAATGCGGCAACGATTTTTTTAATTCTGCCACTTCCCTTTTTCGGCTTGTCATTATGCTCTTTAGGGGCCGAAAATATGGTAGACTCTGAATCGGTATTTTGAGTTTTGTTCTCGGGAGTGTTATCCATTATTTATTTTTCCTCCTGATAAACACATACACTGCAAGGGCAAGGAGCAACACGGGAAGGGTGTATTGGAAAATAACCCTTATAATGGTTGTTTTGGTTGCAGTAACCTTGGAATAATAGTTATCGGTTTCAATGGTTTTGGGTGTGAAAACAATTGAGGTATCGGCCATTCCCGTTGCCTTTGCGGTAACGCCCAAAACCGAATCAAGGTTATTAAGGCTGTCTTCATTAAGCCAGCTTTCATTAATAAGGTCAAAGCTGGAAAATGCCATAACATAGCTCTTCATTTGAACATTATCTACAAAGTTTTGGGTTTCCGACATAAGGATTACGGGGAAGGATTTTTTCTCAGCACTTTGGGCACCGCTCCAGGTTGCCTCAGCGTTAACAGGGGCAATGGCAACGCCATCACTTGTGTTGGCAAGGGCTGTCACCTTGCAAAGGTCGTTAACGGTTTCGGTGATTTCAAAGGGCACATTATTTGAGCAAATGAAATACTTATTAGAACCGAAAATTGCGTTAGCCGTAGGAAGCACAGCAAGGGTTGATGGCTGTGTTTCGCTAAGCAGATAGTTCTTATTTGTTTCAAAGAGCATTCCACTGCTCTGCTTAATTCCCCACTCGGTTAAAAACTCGTTAAAGTTGGGCAGAGAGGGACTTGCAATGCTTGCAAAATAAATGAGCGAGCCGCCAAGCTTGCCGTCATTCTTAAGGTAGTTACTGATAACATCAAGCTCTGCACCGGTTAAATCTCTTTTGGGTGCAATGAGAAGAACGCCATCAATGTTTTCGGGAAGCTTGGTAATGAACTCATCATTTACCTCAACGATAACATAGTTATTAAGCTCAAGAATTTTTCTAAGGGCTGTAAATGCGCCATCGGAACTAACGCTCTTTAAATAAGCCAGAGTCTTGGTTTCGGTGGAGGTTACCGAAGCAATGGCGCTTGTAAGCACGGTTTCAAGGTTAGAGCCCGAAACGGTGTAATAACCGTAACCATAGCTAGCCATACCTGATTCATCGGTAAGGCTGTAAATATCGGAATAGGAAAGAACTTTATGGCGGGTTATATCGGCATTGTTTTCACCCTTAAAGGTTGTTTCAACCAAAATGTCACCGTAAACAAAGTCTTCTGATGAATATTTTGACTGCACCTCGGCAAATTCAGGCTCCTGAGGGTCAACAAACTTTACGGTGATGTTCTCGTTATAATCAGCGTACTGATTAAGAAGGCGAACGGTCTGATTATAATATTCCCCTGTAGAATCCTGTGCCATAAACAGGTTTTGGGCATAGTAATCCATATAGCTTGCATAATCATCCTCATTCGAAAGGAGTGAAATGGTTACCTTTTCCTTAACGCCCTTAATGTATTCAATGTTTTCCGCACTTGCGCTGTTGATTTTATCTGAGGAAAGGTCAAAGGTTAAATGGAAGCGTTCGGATAATGCGCCAACCAAAATATTTAATACAATTGTTCCAACAATTACGATTGCAGTAAGTGCAATGGCGTAGCCTCCCCTTTTGAAAAGGGCTTTGTTACGGAGCCTTTTGGGTTTGTTTTCTTTGTTGAATAACTTTTTCATTTATATTCCCTCCGTTCATTAAGCCCAACGGCGGCGTTCAACAGAACGAACCGAAAGGAATACAAAAACTACCGTGATGCTTAAAAAATAAACAATGTCTGCAATGCTGAGCATTGAGGAACTGAAGTTAGCAAAGCGGTCGATAAACGAAATGCTCTCTGCCACCTTTGTTAAAAGCTCTGAAGAAAGGGTTGAGGCAAATGAGGTTGCCATCATAACAATGAAGTTTACAACTATTGTAAGAATTGCGGCAACAACACTGCTTTCGGTAAGTGAAGAAATAAACATACCAATCGAAATCATTGCGGCGCCTAAAAGCATAACGCCGAAAAGACAGTAAAGGAAGTTTAGCCAGTTCGTTGTGGCAAGGGTGCTAACGATAATTTGGAAAATAAGGGTGGGCGCAAAAGCAAGCATAAATACGCTGAGGGTTGCAAGCAGCTTGCCCATTACAATGGCGGTCACCGAAATGGGGGCTGTGAGCAGCACCTGGTCAACCTTTTGGCGCCTGTCTTCGCTGAGCATTTTCATTGTGAGAATGGGAAGAGCGAAAACAACAACGCTGGAAAGCGAGGTGATAATATACTGAATTTGGGTGCTTCCGCTTGTGTAGAGAAGCGAAAAGAACATTGCTTCAAAAAATGTGAAGGCGGCAAGAAAAATGTAGCCAACGGGGGAAATAAAATAGGATTTGAATTCTCTTTTAAAAATCGCTAACATTATTCATTTTCCTCCTTTTCTTCGTTTAACTTAGTAACGGTGCCGTCATCCTCAAGCTTAACACGAACTGCGTTTTCCTCAGGCTTAATAGCAATTTCCTGTGTGCCATCGGTCAGGCGCAGGAAGATTTGTTCTAAAGTGAGTTCATTTGCCGCAAGGGATAAGAGAGGCTTCTTTCTTTCGGCAAGCCTTGAAGACACAGCGGCGCGAATGTCCATGCCCTCCTCAGGCACAATTTGGAAATCAAATGAGCCACTTTCGTGCTTTCCGAGGCAAACAACACTCTGAACTCCCAAAACGCTGTTTAAAACTGCGGTGATTTCCTTTTCCTCGCCCACAATTCTTGCAACCAAGGAATGGTCGGTTGAAAGGTTTTTAGAAAGCATATCAGGGGTGTCATCGGCAATAATTTTGCCGCGGTTAATAATAATAACTCGTTCGCACACAGCCTGAACCTCGGAGAGAATGTGAGAACTTAAAATAATTGTGTGGTTTTTGCCAAGGCGGGCAATAAGATTTCTGATTTCAATGATTTGCTTCGGGTCAAGACCAACGGTGGGCTCATCAAGAATAAGCACATCGGGGTTGCCCACAAGGGCTTGAGCAATGCCCACACGCTGGCGGTAGCCCTTTGAGAGGTTTTTAATGAGGCGGTCCTTAACATTGTCAATTTTAACAAGCTTAACAATTTCACCAAGGTGGGGGCCCTTAGGGAAGGTCACCTTTTTAATGTCATAAATAAATCCCAGATACTCCATTACCGTCATATCAAGGTAAAGTGGTGGAATTTCAGGAAGATAGCCGATTCGGCGCTTTGCCTGCTCGGGGCTGTCCATAATATCAAAGCCATCAATTTTAACATCGCCCTGAGTGAGTGACAGATAACCCGTTAAAATGTTCATTATTGTTGATTTGCCTGCGCCGTTGGGGCCAAGAAAACCAATAATTTCACCCTTTTTGATGCTAAAACTTACATCATCAACTGCAAGGTGTGTACCATATCTTTTGCTAAGACCTGTTACACTTATCATAAGTTTTTCCTCCTAAAATAAATCGCTACAAAAAATTTTAGCAAATAAAGTTAACCATTTTGTAAACAAATTATTAAATATATAAATTTATATCCATTATATACTGTCGGGGTGATATATTCAAGTTTTTTCTTGCCACAGCGGCAACACTGTGCTATAATTTATGTTAATGTAAAATGGGAGGAAAGGGGGATTTTTTATGCCCAGCACCATCGCCGCCGTTTCAACACCCAGTGGACTTGGTGGAATCGGCGTAATCAGAATTTCGGGTGATAATGCCATAAAAATTGCCGACAGTGTTTTCAAAAGCATCTCGGGCAAAAAAATTGCCGAAAAAAACGGCTACAGCGCACTTTACGGTGAGTTTTTCGATGCACAGGGTAAAATTGACTGCGGTGTTGCCCTGCTTTTCCGCGCCCCTAAAAGCTACACAGGTGAAAATGTGGTGGAGCTTTCCTGCCACGGCGGAAGCTACATTGCAAAAAGACTACTTCGTGCGTGTTTCAGCGCAGGCGCCGCCCCTGCCGATGCTGGTGAGTTTACAAAAAGAGCCTTCCTAAACAAAAAGCTTGACCTTATTGAAGCCGAAAGCGTTATGGGGCTTATAAGCGCCTCGGGGGAGAGTCAGTTAAGGCTTTTAAACGCCGCCCACACAGGCAAAACAAGTGCTAAAATAAATGCCGCCAAAGACACCCTTTTAAATGTTGCCGCCGCCATTGCCGTTAATGCTGATTATCCCGACGAGGACATTCCCGAGCTTGAAAATAACACTCTCCAGACCTCTTTAATGGATATTTCCAAAGTCCTTGACAACGCCATTTGTGAATATAATTCTGGCAAGGTTTTGCGCGAGGGGGTTAACACCGTTATCATCGGTCGCCCTAATGTTGGCAAATCAACCCTTATGAACCTGCTTTCACGCACAAATCGTTCCATTGTCACCGATGTTGCAGGCACCACCCGTGATGTTATTGAGGATACCATTAAAGTGGGGGATTTAACCCTTAATATTGCCGACACCGCAGGAATCAGAAAAACTGCCGACTCCGTTGAAGCGGTGGGTGTGAGCCTTGCAAGGCAACGAATGGAGGCAGCCCAGCTTATTCTCGCTGTATTTGATGGCTCCGACAGTCTAACGAATGATGACCTTGAAATTTTAAATGATATAAGGGGCAGAAACTGCCTTGTTATCCTTAACAAATGCGATAAGGGCAGCACCCTTTCCCCTGCCGATTTTGAGGGCTTTAACCTGGTCACCGTTTCGGCAAAGCTGGGAGAGGGACTAAAGGCTCTTGAAGAAAAAATTTGTGACATTTGTTTAACCAAAAAGCTTGATGCTAATGCCGCTGTGCTAATAAGCGAACGTCAGCGCGATTGCGCGGCGCGGGCAAGGGAAAGCGTTGATGAAGCCCTTTCGGCACTATCCGTGGGACTCACCGCCGATGCCGTTGGTGTTTGCATTGACGATGCCATTGCCGCCCTTTTAGAGCTTACGGGCGAAAGGGTTACAAACGAGGTTACTGATGAAATTTTCCGACATTTTTGTGTTGGTAAGTAAGAAGGTGTTTTTTTGAGTTATTTTGCAGGTAACTGCGATGTTGCCGTTATAGGTGCGGGTCACGCAGGCATTGAGGCTGCCCTTTCTGCCGCAAGGCTTGGCGCCGAAACCCTTATTTTTACAATAAATCTTGATACCGTCGGCAACCTGCCCTGCAACCCCTCCATTGGTGGAACTGCAAAGGGACATCTTGTTCGTGAAATTGATGCTTTAGGTGGTGAAATGGGCATTGCCGCCGATAAAACCACACTTCAAAGCCGAATGCTTAATTTAGGCAAGGGCCCTGCTGTTCACTCCCTTCGTGCACAAATTGACCGCCGCGCCTACAGTGGTTATATGAAGGGCACATTAGAAAGGCAGGAAAACCTTTGTGTAAAGCAGGCTGAGGTTATTTCCTTAAAGCAGGAGAAAGACTGCTGGGTTATCGAAACCAAACTTGGCGCAGTTTACAACTGCAAAACCGTTATTTTAGCCACAGGCACCTATTTAAAGGGTAAAATTTATGTTGGTGAAGTAAGCTTTGATTCAGGTCCCGACGGCACCTTCCCCGCAACCGAGCTTTCAAAATCACTTTTGGCCCTTAATTTGCCCCTGCGCCGCTTTAAAACGGGCACACCTGCAAGGGTGCTTAAAAGCAGCATTGATTTTTCAAAGCTTGAGGTGCAGGAGGGGGATGAAAACATTGTTCCCTTCAGCTACCGCACAAAGGTTTTACCCGAAAACAGCGTTGTTTGTCACATTGGTTACACAAACGATGAAACAAAATCCGTAATTCTCGAAAATCTCCACCGTTCCCCCCTGTTTTCAGGAAAAATCGAGGGTGTAGGCCCCCGTTATTGCCCCAGCATTGAGGACAAAATTGTCCGCTTTGCCGATAAACCCCGCCACCAGCTTTTCATTGAGCCCTGCGGTGCCGACACCGAAGAAATGTATCTTCAGGGAATGTCATCTTCTCTCCCCGAAGAAGTGCAAATCGCATTCTACCGCACAATTTCTGGCCTTGAAAATATGAAAATAATGCGCAATGCCTATGCTATTGAATATGACTGCATTGATCCCATTGCCCTGAACCCAACCCTCGAATTCATAGACTTCCCCGGTCTTTTCGGGGCAGGTCAGTTTAATGGCTCCTCGGGTTATGAGGAAGCCGCCGCACAGGGTCTCATTGCAGGCATAAATGCCGCCCATAAAGTGAAGGGACTTGAGCCTTTCACCCTTTCCCGCGCCTCCTCCTACATAGGCACCCTTATTGATGACCTTGTGACAAAGGGATGCTCCGACCCCTATAGAATGATGACCTCACGCTCGGAATACCGCCTGATTCTCCGCCAGGATAACGCCGATGAACGCCTTATGCCCCTTGGTAGAAAACTGGGTCTTATTGATGAGGAAACCTTTAAGGAATTTGAGGGAAAAATCGCTAAAAAGCAGGCTGAAATCGACCGCCTTAATAAAACCTTTGTAGCACCCAGCGAGGCTTTAAACGAAATGCTCGTTTCGGTTGGCACAGCACCCTTGGACACGGGCTGTCGCCTTGCCGACCTTGTTAAAAGGCCCCAGCTCACCTACAAAATGCTGGCTCCCTTTGATAAGGACAGGCCTCTCCTTTCCGATGAAATCTGCGAAAAGGTGCAAACCGAAATTAAATATGAGGGTTACATTGTTCGCCAGCAGGCACAGGTTAATGAAATGTTACGGCTTGAAAGCAAACTTATTCCAAAGGATATAAACTATAATGATGTTTATGGCCTTCGCCTTGAGGCCATAGAAAAACTCGAAAAGGTGCGCCCCGATAACATTGGCCGTGCCTCACGCATTTCGGGTGTTTCCCCTGCTGATATTTCCGTTTTGCTAATCTATCTTGAAAAGGAGAAAAATAATGGTTAATTTTCCCCTGGAACTGCTTAAAAACGCCCCCCTAAGCCTTGATGATAAGGCCCTTGAGCGGCTTAATATTTACGGCAATCTGTTAATAGAGTGGAATGAGAAAATGAATCTCACTGCCATAACAGAACCTCGAGATGTTGTTATCAAGCATTTTCTCGATTGCCTCACATTTTTTAAGGCTGTAAACCCACAGGAAAATGCCAAAATTATTGATGTCGGCACAGGCGCAGGCTTCCCCGGAATGGTGCTCAAAATTGCCCGACCCGATTTGCAGGTGACACTGCTTGATTCACTTAATAAACGCCTCATTTTTTTGAAAGAGGTTACCAATAAAACGGGACTTGATTTAAAGATTATACACTCTCGCGCAGAGGAGGGCGGCAGAAAAGCGGAACTCAGAGAAAAATTTGATTTTTCCTGTGCAAGAGCCGTTGCGCCCCTTAATGTTCTGCTTGAATACTGCACGCCCTTTGTCAAAACAGGTGGCTTCTTTGTGGCAATGAAGGGTCCCGCCGCTTTAGATGAAATTGAGGCTGCAAAAAATGCCGCAAGGCTTTTAAATGTTAAGCTTCAGAACAAAACCCATTTAACCCTTGAGGGAACCGATGAAAGATTTATAATTGAATATAAAAAGTTATCGCAAACTCCGCCAAAATTCCCACGAATCAGCGCCAAAATTTCAAAAACGCCGCTTTAAAACGGCGTTTTTTGTTTTTTTAAACCCCTTTTTAGCAACCGTTTTTTGTGGACAAGCAGGCCTTTGTGTGTGATAATTAATACACAGTGAGGGAGGCGAAAGGAATGAAGCTTAAAAGTAAAAAGGTTATAATGCTTCGCCCCGAGGAAATCCTTTCAAATGTTTTAGGTGCCAGAACTATTTTTGATTCCTATGAGCTTGCCGCTCTAGGAGAGAGTATTAAAGCAAACGGCATAATTCAGCCTCTCACTGTCCGCAAAAACTCCGATAAGCTTTATGAGCTTATCGCGGGTGAAAGGCGATTGCGCGCGGCGGTAGCGGTTGGCATAAAGCGTGTCCCCTGCGTTTTGTGTGAGGCAGACCCCTGCCAAAGCGCGCTTATCGCCCTAATTGAAAACCTTCAGCGGTGTGATTTAACCTTTTTCGAGGAAGCCGAGGCGATTGAAAAAGCAGTAAGCATATTTGGTATTGACAGGGTGAGCCTTTGTGAAAGTCTTGGAATCGCACAGTCAACCCTTTCCAACAAACTCCGCCTTTTAAAGCTTTCCCCCGAAATCCGCAAAAGAATTTTAAAAGCAGGCCTTACCGAACGCCACGCAAGAGCGCTAATCTGCCTGGATGAGGAAAAGCGCAGCGAAGCGCTGGACACCATAATTGCCCGAAACTTAAGCATTAAGGAAACCGATGCCTTTATAGGTTCCCTGCTTAAAATTTCAGAAAATGAGGCGGCTGATAGTGTGCCCCTCAGGAAACGGGCTGTAGGCGATTTGCGCCTTTTCACAAACAGCCTTAATAAACTCGTTAATTCAATGCAGGACCTGGGAATTCAGGCGGTTTCTCGCAAAAAGGAAAGCGACACCCACATTGAATACACAATTAAAATCAGCAAGGCTTCCCTTGAGAGCAAAAACATTCCCTACCAGATGCGAATTTGCTGATTTGTAAAATTACCCATCCCATATTCATCCCCATAAAAGTCGGAAGCCGCAGGAATTTTTTCTGCGGCTTTCGGCTTTTGTATTTTTTTAAAAAATTTGCACGAAAAAACTTGAAAATAATAATATTATTGGGTATAATAATTATTTGTTAAAGGGCACGGCATTTGCCGCCCTTAAGAAAGGATAAATTTTTATGGAAAACAAAGAACGCAGAGTCGGCACGGTGTCCCGCGGCATCCGTTGTCCCATCATTCGCAAAGGTGATGACCTTGCCGCAATCGTTTGTGACAGTGTTTTAGAGGCCGCCGAAATTGAGGGCTTCTCACTTAACGACCGCGATGTTGTTTCACTCACAGAATCCATTGTTGCAAGAGCACAGGGCAATTATGCCTCTGTTGATGCCATTGCAGCCGATGTTAAGGCAAAGCTTGGTGGCGAAACTGTTGGCGTTATCTTCCCTATTCTTTCCCGCAACCGTTTTGCAATTTGCCTTCGCGGCATTGCAAAGGGCGCAAAGAAAATTGTACTTATGCTTTCTTACCCCTCAGATGAAGTTGGTAACGAGCTTGTTTCCCTTGATAAAATTGATGCAGCAGGCGTTAACCCCTACAGCGATGTTCTCTCTTTAGAAAAATATCGTGAGCTTTTCGGCGTTAACAAGCATCCCTTCACCGGCATTGACTATGTTGATTATTACGGTCAGTTAATTCGCGAAAGCGGTGCCGAGGTTGAAATTATTTTCGCAAATCAGGCAAAGGCAATCCTCAATTATACCGATTGCGTTTTAACCTGTGATATCCACACCAGAGCTAGAACAAAGCGTATTTTAAAGGCAGCAGGTGCAAAGGTTGTTTGCGGTCTTGATAATATTTTAAATGCGCCCGTTGATGGCAGCGGTTATAACGAGAAATATGGTCTACTCGGTTCCAACAAGTCCACCGAAGACACCATTAAGCTGTTCCCAAAAGAGTGCAAGGATTTAGTACTTGACATTAGGCAGCGCCTTTTCGATGCCACAGGCAAGCACATTGAGGTTATGGTTTACGGTGACGGCGCATTTAAAGACCCACAGGGCAAAATCTGGGAGCTTGCTGACCCCGTTGTCTCCCCTGCTTTCACCGATGGCCTTGTTGGCACACCAAATGAACTTAAGCTTAAATACCTTGCCGATAACGACTTTAAGGATTTATCGGGTGAGGAGCTTAAAAAGGCTATTTCCGACAGCATCAAAGCAAAGGATGGCAGTTCACTCGTGGGCAACATGGCAGCACAGGGCACCACACCCCGCCAGCTTACCGACCTTATCGGTTCCCTTTGCGATTTAACCAGCGGCTCGGGTGATAAAGGCACCCCCGTTGTCCTTGTTCAGGGTTATTTTGATAACTACACTAACTAATTTTGGGAGGCAAATGCACAATGTATCTTGACACTAATGTCCGCCCCGAAAATATGGAGCGCATCACAACAAAGGCCCTAGCCGATGCTTTCATTGAGCAGGCTGTAAAAGAAGTTCGCGCACAGGTTAAAGATAAAAAGGTTCTCCTCGCCCTTTCAGGCGGCGTTGATTCCTCTGTTGTTGCCGCTCTGCTTATTAAGGCCGTAGGCAAACAACTCACCTGTGTTCACGTTAACCACGGTTTAATGAGAAAGGGAGAGAGCGAACAGGTTATTGAGGTTTTCAAAAACGGCCTCGATGCAAACCTTGTTTATGTTGATGCAACCGACCGCTTTTTAGACCTTCTTAAAGGTGTTTCAGACCCAGAAAAGAAAAGAAAAATCATCGGTGGCGAGTTTATTAAGGTTTTCGATGAAGAATCGGCCAAACTCGAAGGCATTTCTTTTTTAGCCCAGGGCACAATTTATCCCGATATTTTGGAATCCGATGGTGTTAAGGCTCACCACAATGTTGGCGGCCTGCCTGAGGATATGGAAATGGAGCTTTGCGAGCCCGTTAAACTCCTTTTTAAAGATGAGGTTCGCATTGTGGGCGAAGCATTGGGCCTTCCCCACGAAATGGTTTACCGCCAGCCCTTCCCCGGCCCCGGCCTTGGGGTTAGGTGCCTCGGCGCTATAACAAGGGATAGACTTCACGCTTTAAGGGAAGCCGATGCAATCCTCCGCGATGAGTTTGACAAAAACGGCCTTGCCGAAAAGGTTTGGCAGTATTTCATCGCAATTCCCGATATGACCGCAGTCGGCGTTATTGACGGCAAACGCCTTGACGGTTGGTGCGCTATTATCCGCGCGGTTAACACCACCGATGCCATGACTGCAACCATTGAGGAAATCCCCTATTCGCTGCTTCACCACATTACAGCCCGCATCACAAGCGAGGTTAAGGGAATCAGCCGTGTTCTTATGGATATAACCCCCAAACCCGTTGGAACTATTGAATTTGAATAATACCAACTTAACACAGTTTATCTCCAGTAGCAGATAGTGGTTTCCATTGTCTGCTACTTTCTTTATTATTTGGAATAAAAATTATTATAAGCAGCATAAAGTTACATAAAAAAACGGCTTGGAATTTTCCAAGCCGTTTTTATTTTGTTTATTTATTTGAGTTCTACTGTGAACTGACTAAGTTCTGAGCCGTAGCAATCCTTTTCTACAGAGTAGTAACGGACTGTCATGGTCTTGCCATCCTCGGAGAAGTACAGCATAGCAACCGTTGCAGTAGAGCCGATATACGCATCGGTATACTGTGGGTCAATAAGCATCTGGGTTACCGTGTTGCCGTTTACACCCTTATCCTGGCGGTAAACAATATGCTGCCAGGGGTCGTGTCCGGACAGAACCAACATCACGTTCTCGTGCTTGGAGAAGACTTTATTCCACATATCATCGCCATTTTGAGCATCGGTATATCCGGTATAATAGGTAGGCGGATAGCAGTCTTCATCGCTGATGGTGGTACCATTGCGGTACATATAGGCGTGGGTGGTAGCAATGACCAAATGGTCAGAATGGGCTTCTATCACATCGTTTGCCCAGTTCAGCATTGCGGTGTTGGGCGCGAAGTCCAATGTCAAAATAAGGTACTTGGTGCCGTTTACCTCAATGGTGCGGTAGGAGTTGGTCAGGTCTCCCTTGACAGTGCCGCCCTCGGGAACATCGCCCTCCCTGGTAATAAGACCGGTAGAGCCATCGGGGAGCGTGCCCTCCACAAGACCGGGCTGGGTGGGGTCGGTAAGCTCAATATTACCGGAGACCATCATACCCTCCACGGTTTTCTCATAGAAGCCGTTGTGGAGATTACGGTTGAAGTCATCCCAGTCATCGTGGTTACCACGGCACAGGGAGTAAGGAATCACGCCATCCAGCTTTCTGATATATGTGTTTGCGTTTTCCCACTCGGTATCGGTGCTGTCATCGGTAATGTCGCCCATACCCAACACATACTTTATCTTTTGGGAGTCCTTGTTGGCAATGAGCCAATCGTAGATGCTCTCCATTGCCTCAGGGTCTTTCTCGCACATAGTCTGGGTGTCGCCCACAACTGCGAAGGAATAGGCATAGTCGCCAACGGGCTCAACCTCGTCCTTGTCAAGCCACAGCTTTACCTCGGTAAGGTTATTTTTTTTGCTGCTCAGGTCTGTCATCATATGGCTGTCGCAACGGGCAAAGTCATAAGAAACCATAAGCTTGGAATCAGACAGGGTCACGCCGTTTTTATAGTCTGCCACTATTTCAGATGCAGAGCGCACATCGGACCAGGCGGAAACAGAATGAATCGTGCCTGTGAAGTAGAGAGCGTTGCCACTGCGGTAGTCACCGCCTACGATGGGGTTATAGCTGCCGGTGAATACGCTGATGGTATCCAGGTTCAAGGACTGAGCAAGCTCGCCGTTTACATAGCAGTGCGCCTTCTTGTTGGCCGTGTCGGTAACGATGGCCAGGTGCACTCTGGTTCCGTTGGCAACATCCACATTTGAGAAGACGTATGTCTGCTGTACGCCGTTACCAGACTTTTGCCGAATCATCACACGGGGATTGCCGGATTTATTAACCGTGAATGCCCAGCCTGCCTCAAAGTTGTCATCCAGACCCAGTAGGGTGTTGACACCGGTAAGTTTTTCCTTATCCAGTGTGAATTCCGCCTCGAAGGTTTGGGGCAAAGAAATGTTTTTGCTGAGAATATAGTGTTCGGCGGTGGATGGGTTTAGACCGCTATCCGCAGTGGCACACTGGGCGCAATCGCTAACCGTGACCTTAATGGACTTATCCAGAATGCCGTTGGTAGCAGTAATCACCGTATGACCCGCCTTCAGCGCCTTGACCTTGCCATCCGCCACAGTTGCGACACTAGGGTCGCTGGAGGTCCAGCTCAGCGCAGCAGAGCCGTTGTAGAACACATCCAGTTCCCGCTCCTCCCCAACACTCACGGTTAGATCGCCGGGGGAAATCAGCAGGTCATTGCTGAACATTCCATCGGTGAACTTGTCACCGAAAATATTGAAGAAGTTGCCGCCTGAGGCATCGGTCTCGTTGATGACAAGCGCAGAGTTGGTGCGGAGACTGAATGCCAAGGGGTAGGAGTTACAGGAGGTGAGCAGCGATACTCTATGGCGGACACCATCCTCCACATAGCTTAGCAGCATATCTTTTGTATGATGTTTTTTGCCGTTACCGATGTCCCGGGCACCTATCTCGGTACCAAGCTTCAGTGTCTGCACCGCAGTGGTGTCAAAATCGGTGACACGTATAAATATTTTGTTCTGAGGATTCTTGTTTTCAACGAAGGCCTGTTCCACCATTCGCTCCATGGTCTCACCGATGTAGCTCTTGCCGAAGCCGTAAACATTGAAGGCATACTCCACATAGTCCTCGGATGCCGCCATCTTGCTCATATACTTACAGAAGGGATTATTTTCAGTATCCCAAACATCCATGCCGCCACCGAAGGGGGTAAAGTACAGCTCAAAAACAGGATCGTTCTCGCCGCCCAGGTAGAGGATCTGCTCATCTCTGGGTATCAGGCTCTCCTTGCCGGAGCGGATTAACTCCGCCTGTTCGAGGTTGCGAGCGTTGATGATATTCTGCATCTCGAACATCTCTTCCAGGCCATCGTACTGCGCCATAAGTTGGGTGTAGTTGTAAGTAACTCGGTAGAGTCCCTCGTGGTCGGAGATGACAACACCGGACTGGGCAAGACCGTTACCGTTACGACCCTTATAATCGTTGTCATCCAGGTTGGAGCTGGTGAAGAACACCGCATTCTTATGCTCTGTGCCATCGGTGGCTAAGTAGTGGGAAGCGGTAAGACTCTTTAGGTGCTGCATATCGGTGGTCTTGTCGCCCACATCCCAATCCACAGCAACGAAGTTCATATAATCGGAGACCTTATTGCCCTTTGCGTACTTATCATAGCACTTGGTACCAAGTGCCTTTGAAAAGTAGGTCTTGTAGTTAAGGGGACTTCTGCTCTTGAGGGTTTTGGAGGAGGGGTCGTACTGGCGTACGGCATAGGAGTTGAGCTGGTTGACCAAGGTCACCTCGATGCCCATTCTTGCCGCCTCTGTCAGCATATAGGAGATGCGGACAAAGCCGTGCTCATCGTAGTTTGTGCCGTAGAGAGAGCGCATATAGCCATAGTACTTACTCTCGGGAATTACACAAACAGAGGCGGTGGCGGAGGTGCGGTAGTAGGACATGGTTATCTTCACATCCTCCTCCGGGTGCGCCCGCTTGTACTGAATGCACTGGTACAGCAATAAGCCCATACCCGCGTTGGGGTCGTGGAGGGAGTCGCCGTAGTTACGCAACAGCGCCTCTACGGTAACTGTCTCGCCGTTGATATTCTCGTAGGTGGTAGAGCCCAGACCCTGGAAATTCTCCGGATTATTTGCCACGGGGAACTCATCGTAGTAAGGGGTCAGGGAGTGGGTGTTATTTTCTTTGATGTTTTTGGCAATCTCAGGGAGAACCTCATCAAAAAACGGTTTGTCCACATCAGTTGCGCCAATGTAATAGTTGGACACAAAGGCGTTGGTCTCAGTGTATTTTTCACCTCGGACCTGGATGAGGGCAAAGCCCCCACCTAGGATTAGCACGCACAATAAGACACTCAGGGTAATTTTAAGATATTTTTTCATAGCATTTCACCTCGTAATCATCACGGCAGAGTGGTTAGGTCGAAGGCAACGTTGGTTTTGTTGCCTGCAACATCTGCATACCAGGTCGCGGTGTTGGAGTGAGTAGTGTAGATCTTGGGGGGATTGGAGTAATTGTTGTTGTACAGATAGGAAAATGCCCCGTTCTTTGCGGTGTTACCATCCAGGACCACCTCTCCGGTGAGATACAAGCGGGAGTTGTTGGAGGTAACATAGACAACGCCTGCGTTGTTCTTGGCAGTGTTGTTCTTTGCAGTGATACCGTCGATCTTTGTGCAGCTTCCACTGCGAACATCCAGCGCGCCGCCGATGTCATCAGAGGAGTTTTCCTGGAAGGTGCAATTTGTAAAGACAATCGTTACCTCCGTAGGTTCGGTTGCGCTGTTACAGTTGCCGTTTTGCACACACACCGCGCCACCCGAGGTAGGTACGCTGTTATTATAGAAGGTACATCCGGTAACTTCCATAATCAGTGCGGGGCTTGCCGTGTCCGTTGCCAGCGCGCCGCCTCTTGTCTTTGCGGTGTTGTTCTGCAGGGTCGTGTTGGTCATCACCAGCTTAGTAGCAGCCTGGGGATTTTCCTCTGTGGAATCCTGCACCAGAATCGCGCCGCCTACGCCGGTAGTGGCGGAGTTTCCGTCCAGGGTGCTGTTATCAATAGTAACTGTCGCGCCCAAATCCAGACAAACAGCGCCGCCGTTGGGAGCGGAATTGTTTTTCAGCAAGGTATTGTCGGAAACGACTACCTTGCCGCTGCCGGTTGCGTAGATGGCGCCGCCGGAGGTGGTTGCGGTGTTATTCTCCAGGGTGGAGGACTTGACGGTCACTGTTCCGCTTCCGCTTGCTTCGATCACACCACCGGTGGGGGCAGTATTGCCGGTAAAGGTACAGCCGGAGATGACCATGGTCTTGGTGCCGCGGTATGCGATCACGCCGCCGTTGGTCAGCGCCTGGTTGTCAGTGATGGTGGAGTCCGCCAGGGTGATGGTCAGACCGCCGCTGGTATAGAGAACGCCGCCGTTGGTGCTTACATTCTCACTTGCAGTAAGGCCGGTAATGTTCAGCGCACCGCTGCCGTTTGCGTAGATGGTGCCGTTGCCTGTGCCGGACTTGCGAAGGTTCTTATACAGGGTCATATCCGTGATGGTCGCAGTCTGGTCCGCGCCGATGCTCAGCCATAGAGCAGCGCCGGTGATGCCGGTATTGTTTTGCACCACACAGTTATCGGTTGCGGTGAACACCGTGCCTGTGGAGTAGACCGCTGCGCCGTAGTAGTTGGAGGTGTTTCCGTCTAAGGTAACGCCGGACAGGGTCAGGGTGCCGTCATTGGTGTAGATGGCACCGCCGCAGGAGGCTGTGCCGGAAGCGGTGGAGGCGTTCTCCTTAAGTACCGTTCCTGTGAGGGTCACAGAGCCTGCAGTTCTAGAGCTGATGGCGCCGCCTGCATAGGCAGTGTTGTTCTCGAACGTGCCATCGGTCATATTCAGCACGCCGCCGGTCTTTTCCTTGGTGGTCTCATCGGTGGCGTAGACCACATATATCGCGCCACCGTGGTTTTCCGCAGTATTTTCGGAGAACACATTGTTGCCGCTGCCGGTAATTGTGCCGGCGGATACGGTGATGGCGCCGCCGTTGCCGTTGCTGCCGCTTGCTTCCTTTGTGGCGGTATTCTTCGTAAAGGTGGCATCCACCAGGGTCAGGGTTCCTTTATAGACATAACCCGCGCCGCCTAAGTAGGAGGTATTCTCCGTGAAGATAGCGCCGTTTACCGTCGCCTTGGCGTTATTTGAAACATAGAACACACCGCCGTACTTTGCGGAGTTGCCGGAGTAGGTACCTCCGGTAATATTGAGCGTGGTGCTTCCGCCGTTGACAGCCACCACTGCGCCGGTGCTTGCGGTATTGCCGGTGGCGGTAACATTGATAAGCTCCAGAGTGCCGGAGCCCGCATAGATCACGCCGGTGCCAGCATCCTTGTTGTCCTGAATCTTGATGCCGTTCATAGTCACCTTTGCGTTATCTCGGATGTAGATAGCGCTGCCGGTCTTACCGGTAGAGCCGGAGACAACTGTATTGTTATCCAAGGTTACAGTTGCTGTGTCTGCCATAATTGTGCCGCCGTAGTAAACGGACTTGTTTCCGCTAAGAGTAGTATTGCTGACAGTCAGCGTACCGCCGTTGATGGCGATGGCGCCGCCGCCCATATTGCTATTGTAGTTACCTTCACTGTCGGGATTTACGAAGGTCGATTCGTTCTCGCTTATGACTGCATCAGTGATGGTGATGGTGGACTTGTTGAGGCTGTAAATTGCGCCGCCGGCAGGTGCGGTGTTGCCGGTGTAGGTGCCGCCTGTGATGTTTACCACACCCTTAACGCTATCCATGAAGCCGCCGAAGGAGTCGGTGGAGGTGTTGCCGGTAGCAGTACAGCCTGTCAGGGTTACAGAGCCGTAGCCCACGTATATCGCGCCGCCGCCCTCGCCGTCGCCGTCGTTATCCTCGGTGTCTACCTTGCCATCGTCCTGGCATCCGGATACACAGTTTCCGGTGAATGTAACATTTTCAAAGGTGGCATTGCCGGCAGTGCGAACAGATACCGCACCGCCGCCCATTGCGGTGTTGCCGGTGAAGCTGCCGCCGGTGAGGTTAAGCACGCCGCCGATGTTGCCTGTGTCTTCCTTAATATAGGTCACATAGATGGCGCCTGCGTGACCGGCTGCAGTGTTTCTCTCAAAATCTGCCTTGCCGGTGACGGTGCCGCCAACAATGTCTATAGCGCCGCCGTTGCTGGTTGCAGAGTTTTCGGTAAATACCGCGTTATTGAGAACCATCGTTGACCCGTAAACATAGGCTGCGCCGCCTAAGGTTGCAGTATTTTGGGTCATAGCGCCTCCGGTTACGGTTACGCTTGCATCCGCGTCAGCATAAACCGCGCCGCCGTTCTTGGCGGTATTGTTCTTAAGGGTGGCATCCACCAGGGTCAGGGTCGCGGATGCTGCTTCCTCGCCCTCCTCGGGAGTATCGGTGGCTGCGATGGCGCCGCCCTTACCGGTTGCGGAGTTTTCTTCCAGTGTCACGCCGATAAGCTCTGCGCTGCCGCCACGGTCCAGGTAGACCGCGCCGCCGGTGGAAGCGGAGTTCTTAGTAAGGGTGGTTGCATCAACAACATTTACCTTGCCGGTCTTTGCCACACTGATGGCGCCGCCGGTTTCGGTAGCAGTGTTTTCAGACACCTGGCAGCCGCTTACATTAACTATACCTTTTTCACAGTATATCGCACCGCCATTTTTGGAAGAGTTGCCGGTCAGGGTGGAGTTTGTAACATTCAGCGTGCCGGAGGAGCGGAAGTCGATGGCGCCGCCGTTTGCGGTTGCGTTGTTGCCGGTGAAGGTGGACTCGGTGATGGTGCCGCCTACGCTGCCGCTAATGTAGAACACGCCGCCGTTTACGGACTTGTTGTTCGTTGCGGTCAGATTAGCTACATCCAGGGTCACCGCGCCGCCTACATAGATAAGACCGTTGCTGGTGCCTTTTGTATATACATTTTCCGTAACCGTGACATCGTTCATCGTCACAGTGCCGGAGGCCTTAAAGTAGAGCGCTACACCGGTAACCGCGCCGTTGCCCTTAATTACAGACTTTTCATCGATGGTCACGTTGGCTTCGCTTGTGTAGATGGCGCCGCCGTAGTACTCTGCAGTGTTACCCTCCAAGGTAACGCCATGGAGCTTCAAGGTGTTGGTATTAGAGTAGATGGCGCCGCCGCCAAGGCCCTCGGGCTGGGCCGCAGTTGCGATGTTGCCCTTAAGGCTGCCGCCGGTGAGTTCCACAGAGCAGTAGCTTCTGGAACTGATGGCACCGCCGGCCTTTGCGGTGTTGTTTTCGAATACCGCATCGGTGCCGGTGAGGGTTGCACCCTGCTCGCCGTTGTAGGTCAGGTAGATAGCGCCGCCGTGACCGCCGGCGGTGTTGCCCTTAAAGACATCGTTTGCCGTTACGGTCATTGCTACTGCGTTGAGGTAAACTGCGCCGCCGTTGCCGCCTGCGCTGTTTTCCTGCATATCCAGATTTTCGGTAGTCACACTGGCAGTGAAGTAAACCGCACCGCCGTTGCCATCTGCGTGGTTGCCGGTGAAGGTAAGGTCCTTCAGAGCGCCGGTAACGGGCTTCATAACTGCCACCGCGCCGGCGGTGCCGGTGGCGGTGTTATCAGTGAAGGCGCTGCCGGTAATGTTCAGTACATTGCCGGTCATTGTGTATATGGCACCGCCGGTTGCTGCCTTATTGCCGGTGAATGTGCCGCCGGTGATGGTAGTTTCGGTGTCTACCAGCTGCACCGCGCCGCCGTAGTTTTCAGACTGGTTGCCGGTAGCAGTAACATTTGTAAGGGTAAGCTTGCCGTAGCCTGCGTAGATGGCGCCGCCGCCCTCACTGTAGCCGTCCGCCTTGCCGTCGTTGCCGGTGACGTAGTTTTCGGTGAAGGTGGTGCCATCCAGACTTGCCTCACAAGCGGTGCGGAGTGAAATCGCGCCGCCGCCCATTGCGGTGTTGCCGGTGAATGTGCCGCCGGTGAGGGTCAGCGCGCCGCCGGTTTTTTCCTGGGTGGTCTCGTTGGTTGCATAGACCACATAGATAGCGCCGCCGTGGCTTGCCGCTGTATTCTCGGTGAAGGTATTCTTAGCAGTCTCGGTATCCACTCCGGTGACGGTGCTTGCCTTGTTGTAGATAGCGCCGCCGTCTTTGGTCGCACTGTTCTTTGTGAAGGTCGCGCCGGTGAGGTTTAACTTGCTTTCTTCAATAAGGTATATCGCGCCACCATAGGTTGCGGTGTTTTCGGTAAAGGCGCTGTTCTCAACATTTACTGTTGCGCCGCCCTTGGTGTAGATTACGCCGCCGTTTGTAGCAGAGTTGCCGGAGAAGGTACTGTCTGCAACAGTAACGGTAGCACTGTTGACAAACATTACACCGCCCTGGTGTGCCTTATTGCCGGTGGCAGTAACATTTTTAAGGGTCAGGTCGCTGCCGGCGTAGTAGATAACACCGTTCATTCTGGAGGTGTTATCGGTAATGGAAATATTCTCCAGGGTAGCCTTTGCGGAGCGCATGTGCATTACCGCGCCGGTTGCACCGGCACTGTTCTTGATCTGCGTTTCGCCATCGACAGTAACCTCGGTCTTGTTGGTATGGAGTACACCGCCGTAATTTTGAGAGGTGTTGCCATCTAAGGTACATCCGGTAATATGCAGCGTGCCGCCGATGGTGTGGAATACACCGCCGCCGATATTGCTGTCATACTCGGTGTTGGCGTAAAGGGACTTGTTGCCGGTGAAGGTCGTACCGTTTACGGTGATGGCAGAGCCGGTCATTGCGTGCAGCACACCGCCGTTGTTGGAAGTGTTGTCAGAGTAGGTGCCGCCAGTGATGGTCACGGGGGAAGCAACTGCATCCACCACGCCGCCGAAGTCAGAGGCAGTGTTACCGGTGGCGGTAACATCCTTCATATTCAGCGTGCCGTAGCCTACATAGATGGCGCCGCCGCCTTCGCCGTCGCCGTTATTATCGCTGGTGGTCTCGTCTCCGTCGTCCACAAAGCCGGTAACGGAGTTATTCTTCAAGGTAGTACCATCTAGATTAACGATACAAGCACTTCGGGCACTGATGGCGCCGCCTGCCATAGCGGTATTGCCCTCAAAGGTCACGTCAGTGGCATTGAGGGTAGCGCCGGTGCGGGTCTTGTCTGTGTTGGTCTTATAAACCAAGTAGATAGCTCCGCCGTGACCGCCTGCGGAATTATTTTTAAATGTATCGCCGGAATCCACGGTCATTTCTCTGCCCATCAGGTAGAGGGCGCCGCCATTGCCGCTGGCAGAGTTATTCTGCATATCCAGATTATCGGTGGTGACCTCCGCACCGCCCAGGTAGAGGGCGCCGCCATTGCCGGTGGCGGAGTTGCCGGTGAAGGCGCTGTCAGTAACGGAAGCCACGCTGGCAGCCGTCATATAAACAGCGCCGCCGGTCTTCGCTTCATTTTCCGCAAAGGCGCTGCCGGAAACTGCCAACTGGGAATCCACGACATGGACCGCGCCGCCGAAGTTTTCGGACTGGTTTCCGGTGGTGGTAACATTCTTCAGGGTCAGCTTGCCGTAGCCCACATAAACCGCGCCGCCGCCCTCGCCGTAGCCGTCAGCCTTGCCATCGTTGCCAGTGACGGAGTTGCCGGTGAAGGTAGTACCATCGAAGTTTGCCTCACAAGCAGTACGGATGGAGACCGCGCCGCCGCCCATTGCGGTGTTGCCGGTGAATGTGCCGCCGGTTGCGGTGAGCACGCCGCCAGTCTTTTCCTTAGTGGTCTCATTTTCAAAGTAGGAGACATAGATGGCTCCTGCGTGATTTTCTGCAGTGTTCTCCAGGAAGGAATCCTTTTCGGACACAGTGAAGGTGCCGCCATTCATACAAACCGCGCCGCCGTTACCACTGCCGCCGGAGGTATTCTTGGTTGCCGCGTTCTTGAAGAAGGTCACATTGTCGGTAACCAGCGTACCAAGTTTATTGTAGATGGCACCGCCCAAGCGCGCGGTGTTCTCGTTGAACTCGCAGTTAGTCACGGTTACAGAGGCGTTTGTCATATTGATGGCACCGCCGGAGGATGCGGAGTTGTTGCTCCAAACGCTGTCCTTCAGTGTAACCACTGTGTGTGCGCCACTGGTGAAGAGCACACCGCCGGAGGATGCCTTGTTGCCGTTTGCGGTGACCTTATCCATGGTCAGGGTGCCGCCGTTTGCGTAGATAACGCCGTTGGTGGAGGAGGTATTGTCCTTCACCGCCAGATTCTTTAGCTCTACAGTAGACTTCTCAGCAAAGTATAGAGCCGCGCCGGTGGCACCGGTAGAGCCGGTAACAGATCCGCCATCGATGGTGATATGAGAGGAGCGAGAGTACACTGCACCGCCGTAGTAAGCGGAGGTGTTGCCCTCTAGGATGGTGTCCTTCAGAGTAAGAGTACCGTAACCCACATAGACTGCGCCGCCGCCATAATTGCTTCCATCCGCCGTATAGGGAATGGTTGCGGCGTTATCCTTTAGGGTCACGCCGGTAAGGGTCGCCTCGCAGTCAGTACGGATGGAAATGACACCGCCAACCTTAGCGGTATGATCCTTAAGCATCATATTGTTGAGGATCAGGTGAGAGCCGGTTTTGGTATTGTCCTCGTTGGTAGTATAGGTCAGGTAGAATGCGCCGCCGTGATCCCCTGCGGAGTTACTTTCGATGGTAGTATCTGCGCCCAAGGTCAGGGTGGTTGCCTGCAGATAAATCGCGCCTGCGTGGGTAGCTGCGGTGTTGTTGCGGATGTCCAGGTTCTCTGCGGTGACCTTTGCCTGGGTGGCGTAGATGGCGCCGCCGTTGCCGCCGCTGCCTGTTTCCTTGAGAACGGCCTTGTTCTCTGTAAAGGTTAGGTTCTTCAGGGTATTTGTAGTATTGATGGACAGATACAAAGCGCCGCCGGAGGGAGCAGTGTTCTTTTGGAAGGTCAGGTCCGTCAGCGTGGCGGTCGCCTCGCCGTGGACACCCACTGCGCCGCCGGAGTTTGCCGACACATTCTCTTCAAATACACAGCCGGTGATGGTAGCTTTCGCAAGTTGAGTAATATACATTGCGCCGCCGTTACCGGGGTTTTTATCATTTTTAATTGCCTCGTTCTTATAGAAGCGGCAATCGGTAACTCTTGCCACAACGCCGGTGGCCTTAGGGTCTGCGCCGTTGGAACGGCTGAAAGCAATGGCGCCACCCAGGCTTGCCTTGTTTTCTTCAAACAAACAGCCGGTTATCTCTGCCTCTCTGGGCTGCCAGGTGGAGTCCTTAGTGTTATGGAAGTATATGGCGCCTGCGCTATATACAGATGAGTTGCCGCGGAAGGTAGAATCCCGCACCACCAGGCTGCCGCCGGTGTAGATGGCGCCGCCGCTATAATCGGAATGGTTGCCCTCAAACAGGACATTGCCCAGCACAACAATGGGAGCGGTGGTATTGGAGTACAAAGCGCCACCTGCGCTCTTGGAGTAGTTATCCTTGATCGCCAAAGTCTCTCCGGCATCCTCGCCGCCCAAATACAAATTGGCGTAGGAACCTGCATTGGTGGAAACGGCTCCGCCGTAGGTATAGGACTTGTTGCCCTGGATGGTACCAGCTTTCATGACTGTGGGCTTTACCATATATACCGCGCCGCCGCGGAGGGCTTCGTTATTCTGGATGGTGCCGCCGTACATATTGAAACTGCCATCGCTGTAAACAGCGCCTCCGCAGCCGTCATACTCGTACTTAACCTCTGCGCCGGTTTCATCGGTGACAACGGTATGTTCGGTCTTGACAATATTGTTTTCAATGATACCGCCGTACATATTCACGACAGAATTGTTGTTGAGAATTGCCGCGCCGCCTGCTTTTTTCAGAGTGCTTTCGCTGGCGCTTCCGATGTAGGTCAAAACGCGCTCATTGCCGGTCTTTTTATTGTTGCAAAGGCTGACACCATCATAGAGGTTGACGGTACAGCTATCGCCTGCAAAAATCAGCGAGCCAACCACATCCACCTTCATATTGTCCTTGTTGCCATCGATGGTCAATGTGCCCTTACCGCCGCCCAGAGTCAACGTTGCGGCGCGATGGTGGTGCAGAGCGGTGACACCGTTTGCATCCTTACCAACCACGAACAGGTCGCCGCCGTAGTTGGAATCGCGCTTTAAGGTGTAGTTTTTATTGGAGTAGATGGTGATATCGTGGGAGACATAAATAGGCTGATTGATGGTAATGTTGCCGGTGATAACGATCTCGGTAGCGCCGGCATTAACACGGCTAATCAGTTCATTTAAGGTATCGGTGCCAGCGATATCCCAAACGGCCTTTACCGTGACATCCATACTGATGGTTCCGCTTTTTGCAAAGTCCTTGCCCGCCAAAGTCTTCCAGCCTTTAAAGCTGAAGCCTTCCCGGGAAGGCTTGCCCAGATCATACTTGCCATCCTTGTTGACATTTACCACATAGGGCTCGCCGTATCCCAGATCCACAGTGATTTGGTATGCAGGGGTCATAGAAAGGGTAACGGTCTCTGACTTTGCCACCGCGCCGTTTTTATCGGTAACCACGCAGTAGATCTCCCGCCCGTGGCGGCTATTGTTCATCTCTACGGAGTAGGTCGCGGTCTTGACAGAAGAGACAGAGAACTTGGTTGCGCCTGCATCCTTATAGTACCACTGGTAGGTGAGGTTGCCCTCGCCTACTGCTCCCAGCAGTACCACCGCAGTCTTACCCTCGTCTACGGTGACAGATTCCGGCTGCATAGTAAAGCGAATGGGAGTGCCAAGGCACATGGTTGCCACATTGGTCTTTACGGAGAAGCCGTACTTATCGGTAACCACACAGTAGACCTGGCGGCCGCTGCGATCCGCGCTCATCTCTACCGTATAGGAATTGGAAGTAAAGGTCTTGGTAACAGAGAAATTGGATGCATCTGCATCCTTATAATACCACTTATAGCTGAGACCATCGCCCTCTGCGGTGAAGCTGATTAGCACCTGACCGCCATTTTTCGCAGTTACGTTGGTGGGTTGCTCTTTGATGGAGAGGGGTGTGCCCATGTGCAAGGTCACCGTTTTGGTCTGCACAGATACGCCATACTTGTCGGTGACAACACAGTAAATTTCCCGCCCATCGCGGCTCGCGCTCATCTCTACGGAGTAGGTCGCGGTCTTGACAGAAGAGACAGAGAACTTGGTTGCGCCTGCGTTCTTATAGTACCACTTGTATGTAAGTCCCACGCCGGTTGCCGCAACGTTCAACGTAGCGGTTTCGCCCTTGGGCGCTACCGCGGTCTGAGGCTGGGCGGTGATCTTCACCTCACTGACTATAGAGAGGGTAACGGTATTGGATTTTACCTTGTTGCCGTTTTTATCGGTAACCACGCAGTATATCTCTCGTCCGTGGCGGCTATTGTTCATCTCTACGGAGTAGGTCGCGGTCTTGACAGAAGAGACAGAAAATTTGGATGCACCTGCGTTCTTATAGTACCACTTGTAGGTAAGTCCGGAGCCGGTTGCATATACGGTAGTCATAGCAGTCTTGCCGCTTGCCACAGAAACGGACTTTGGCTGCTTGGTGATGGTCGCCTTGGAGACGGACATAGAAAGGGTCACCACATTGGATTTCACCTTGTTGCCGTTTTTATCGGTAACCACGCAGTATATCTCCCTACCGTGACGGCTCTTGCTCATCTCTACCGAGTAGGTCGCGGTCTTGACAGAAGAGACAGAGAACTTGGTGGCACCTGCGTTCTTATAGTACCACTTATAGGTAAGTCCGGAGCCGGTTGCCGCTACCTTTACAGTTGCGGTCTTACCGCTCGCCACGGTGATGGACTTGGGCTGGGCGGTGATCTTCACCTCACTGGTCATAGATAGGGTAACGGTATTGGATTTCACCTTATTGCCGTTTTTATCGGTAACCACGCAGTATATCTCCCTACCGTGGCGGCTCTTGCTCATCTCTACGAAGTAGGTCGCGGTCTTGACAGAAGAGACGGAAAACTTGGTGGCTCCTGCGTTCTTATAGTACCACTGGTAGGTAAGACCGGAGCCCGCCGCATATACGGTAGTCGTAGCAGTCTTGCCGCTTGCCACAGAAACAGACTTTGGCTGCTTGGTGATGGTCGCCTTGGAGACGGACATAGAAAGGGTCACCACATTGGATTTTACCTTGTTGCCGTTTTTATCGGTAACCACGCAGTATATCTCCCTACCGTGGCGGCTCTTGCTCATCTCTACGGTGTAGGTCGCGGTCTTGACAGAAGAGACAGAGAACTTGGATGCTCCTGCGTTCTTATAGTACCACTGGTAGGTAAGTCCTTCACCGGAGGCGACTACCTTCACTATGGCGGTCTTGCCGCTTGCCACGGTGACAGACTTGGGCTGGGTGGTGATCTTCATGCCTGCTGCCGCAGATGCAGTGATCCCAAAACCGCCGGTTTCGGTTGAAAGCAGACCGAAAGTGATGGAAAACAGGCAGACCACTGTCAGGAGGAATGCCAGCACCACGCTTCGTGTTTTCTTGTTCATATTACCTCTCCTTACTATATATTTGGATACAAATATTTACAAACTTATATACTCCGGGAAATCCCCAGCAAGGTACACTTCCCCAACATAACCATCCTATTCTATTTTATTTTACAACAAATCCTCCTGAAAAGCAAGGTTTTTTCATTTCCTCAGCAGGAATATTCCCTAGGAAATCGGCTGTTTTTTTAAGGTGAAAAGCGCCCCGATGCAAGTACGCCAGTTGGCACCATTGAATTTGAATAATCCTATACAAAAAAATAACCACCATCGGGTCATTATGTTTTTATTTTTTCAAAATTTGTAAAAAGTTGTAACATTTCCTATGGCATTGCTAAAACAAAAAACACCCGATGGAGTTCCATCGGGTGTTTTTTAAAGCACATAAAGAAAAATTGAAAGATATTGAAGCAAGCTACCGAGCACAACAAAAATGTGGAAGATGGAGTGCATATATCGCACCTTTTTTCCCACGCCGTAAATCACGGCGCCAACAGTGTAAGCAATGCCACCTGCAAGGAGAAAAGCCAGGCCTGGCTTTCCGATTGCGACCATTGCAACCTTAGAGCCTGCAACAATGCACCAGCCCATTAAAATGTAGCACACCATTGAAAATGCGGAATATTTTTTTAAATCAATGGCGGTGAGGGTTGCCGCTAAAACTGCCAGCCCCCAAACAAAGGCAAAGATTCCCCAAGCCCAAATGAGTGACACCGTGCGCATTGAGCACAGCAAAATTGGGGTGTAGGTGCCTGCGATGAGCAGATAAATTGTGCAGTGGTCAATAACCTGCATAACCTTTTTTGCGGTTTCATGTGTAAGGCCGTGATAAACGCTGGAAACGGCATAAAGTGCCACCATTGAGCCGCCGTAAATTGCCGAGGTGACAACACCCCAGTTATCCCCAAAAATGGCAGATTTCAAAACACAGGTTACAAGAACAATGATGCCAAGTGCGCAACCCACAATGTGGGTTACCATATTAAAAATTTCTTCGCCCTTTGTGTAATTGGGCAAAGCTCTGTTTTTAAGGGCAGTTCGTGTCAATTAAATCACCTGTTTTCGCCAATAAAGAAAATCGCCAGGGTGCCGGGGCCTGCGTGAGCGCCGATAACGGGGCCGATGTCGGCAATATAGTCAACATCAACCTTGTATTTTTCGCCCAGCATTTTAACAAGAAGCTGTGCATCATCCATGCAGTCGGCCTGGCAAAGGAATACCTTTCTTGGAGCATTCTTTTTAGCAAGCTCGCCGTATTTATCAGCCAAAGCAGCAATGGCAGCCTTACGGCCTCTAACCTTGCCGCGAGAAATGAGGTGCCCCTCATCATCCATGTGCAAAATGGGCTTAATGCCCAGCACACTGCCAACAAGAGCAACTGTGGGGCTGATTCTGCCACCACGCTTTAAATAAACCAAATCATCAACCGTAAACCAGTGGCACATATTTGGAACAAGGCCCTGAACATACTCAGCTACCTGCTCAATAGAAGCGCCCTTTTCCTTTTCCAAAACTGCTAAATAAACAAGCAGTCCCTGACCGGCAGAGGCACACAAGGTATCAATGGCAATAATTTTGCGCTCAGGATATTTTTCTTTTAGCTCTTCGGCTGCCATTCTTGCGCAGTTAAATGTAGTGCTGAGTCCCGAAGAAAATCCAAGGTAAAGCAAATCCTTGCCTTCCTTTAAAATGGGCTCGAAACAGTTTAAAAAGGAATCGGTGTTAATGGCCGAGGTTTTTGCCACTGCCCCACTGCGCATCTTTTTATAAAAATCACGGGGAGCTAAATCATAGTTTGAATATTCCTTATCCTCGCCTGATATGGTGAAGGAAAGTGAACAATATGCTACCTGCCAGCTTTTGAGTTTTTCCTCAGCTATATCGCAGGCCGAATCTGTAAAAATAACATAATCACTCATGAAATTTCTCCTTATTTTGCCCTGTGGGCTTTTTCTTACCATTTCATTATATTTGAAACTTTTCAGCCTATCAACCTACACCTATGTTTTGCCTCTATACACCCCGAAAACCATCGGTAGAGAGACTTAAGCTCACTCTACTAACGGTAGAATAGGTCGCTTTTTTTCCTTAAGAACGCTCTTTCACGGTAGAATTTACATAAAATTCATTGATTTACAGTAGAATTTGTGTTATTATAAGAAAAAATTAGTACAAGAGGTCCTTTATGACTAATATAAAAAAAATTGTTGCAGCCAACATTTCGGCGCTTAGACAAGATAAGGAAATGACCCAGCTTGAGCTTGCCGAAAAAATCAATTATTCCGACAAAGCCGTTTCAAAATGGGAACGCGGCGAATCCCTGCCCGATTTATCAGTTCTTATTGAAATCGCCAACCTTTTCGGTGTCACCCTTGATTATCTCGTCAGTGAAAAGCACGAAACACCCTCCGCCGTTGCCCCCATGGGAAGAAAAACAAAAAACCATGGCTTTATAACGGGAATGGCAATAATTCTTGTTTGGCTCGTTGCCGCCCTTGTTTTTATGATTTTGGACAGCATTCCCACTAACATAGAAAACCACTGGCTCACCTTTGTTTATGCCGCACCCGTTACAATGATTGTTTGGCTTATTTTTAACACCATTTGGTTTAACAGGCACCGCAATTTTCTCATTATTTCCTTTTTAATGTGGCTTACCCTTTTGAGCATTTTCCTAACTTTGCTTATTTGCGGTTATAATATTTGGTTGCTTTTTGCCCTGGGAATTCCTGGACAGGTTATAATTATTATGTGGTCAAGACTCAGATTTAAATCAGAAAAATAAATAAAATGCGTTCCGAGCGGAACGCTTTTTTTATTTATCTTTTTTATTCATCGGGTTCCATCTGCCGCTTAAAAAGCTTATAAGGAACAGTGCGCAAAGGGTTAAATTGTGCGCCACCATACAGCCCCAGGCACTTACAAGGCCAAAACCTAAAAGCTGGGTGCAAATGAAGGTGCCCACAATTCTGATTCCCCACATGGTTAAAATATTATAAATAAATGGCGGCTTTGTGTTGCCAATTCCCTGCATCATACCCTCCACCACAATGGTGAAGCCGAAAAACGGCTCTGAAAGAGCAACCATTTTAAGAACTGTGGAGCCCAGGTTTATTACCTCCTCACTGCTTGAAAAGAGTGAGACAAGGGGTTTTGCCGCAAGGAAAAGTGCCGCACCGGAAATGACCATAAGCCCAATTTCAATGGGAATGAGCATTTTGCAAAGGGATTTCATTTTTTTGTTATCCCCTGCACCATAGGCATTGCCTGCAAGGGTTGCGGCTGCAGTTTGCATTCCGTAACCCGGAATGTAGAAAAGGGATTCCACCGTGTTTGCCACCGTGTGGGCAGCCATTGCTGCCGAGCCCACCGAGTTAACCATTGCGGCAAATACAACATAGCCGAGTGATGTGCCGAACCTTTGGAAAAAGTTGGGCACCGAAATTTTAAAGCAAGGAATAAGCAGCTTTAAATCGGGTTTAAAGCTTTGCCCCTTAGGGGAAATTACCTTGTGCCTTAAAAGTGAAACGGTGAGCAAAACACCACCAAGGATGAAGGCAAGAGCCGAAGCCGCCGCGGCACCCAAAACGCCAAAGCCAAGTCCAAAAACCTTGAAAGTGGCGCCAAAAAGACTTACCTGCCGTGTTTCATAAATAAAGAAAAAGTTTAAAACAATGTTGGTAATGTTAACCGCAATTCCAACCTTCATTGGAGTTTTGGTATCTCCCGCAGCGCGAAGAATCGTTGAAAAAATGGTCGTTGCGGTGCGGAAGAGCATTGGTGTGTAAATAATAAAGAAATACTGCCCCGATATGTCCCTTATGCTCTCATCAACCTGCATAAGAACAGGGATGATACCACTAAGACTTAAGGTTAACGCGGTAAAAAATAAGCCAATAACAAGGGTTACTGTTACCGCCTGTGCCGAAAGTTTTTTAGCCCTTTCCTCATCATCGGCGCCAAATGCCTGGGCAATTTGGGAAAGAAAGCCTATGGAAATAGCAGCTATACTGCTGCCGATAAGCCAGTTAACCGAGGTTGTCGATCCTACCGCCGCCACCGCATCGGTTCCGAGAACGCCCACCATAGCCGTGTCAATATACTGAACGGCGGTTTGCATTAGCTGTTCGAGCATGGTGGGCCAGGCCAGTGCCCAAATGATGCCCGCCATAGCAAATTTGTTTGTTTTTTTCACGAGCATCACCACCCGAAAAAATATGAGCATAGCAAAAAACAGACCGCATTTGTGTTTTCACGCAAATAACGAGCCTGTCCTAATGCTTACCGATATTTCTGTTTAAAATTTAAGCGTCTTTCTTGTTAAGACGGCAAACCAAAGCAGATTTCTTTCTAGCAGCGGTATTCTTATGAAGAATTCCTTTGGAAGCAGCCTGGTCAATTTTTTTAACAGCGGCTTTAACTACCTCACCTGCGTTATCAGCATTTGAGCTAACTGCAGCATCGGCTTTTTTTAGTGCGGTGTGCAATGCAGAACGGTATGCTCTGTTGCGAAGATTGTTAGCCTCACTTACAAGGACACGCTTCTTTGCGGATTTAATATTGGGCATTCTTACACCTCCCGAAATTTACTCAAGTAATAGTATAATACCACTAAATTAATTTTTTTGCAACACTTTTTTCATATTTTTTTAAAGTTTATCAAATACTAACCTTTGGTGATAGCTTATGAATATAAGAACCGACCTTGCTCTCGAAGAAAAAGAACTTGAGAACCGAGAAAAATCAGGCATTCTTTTTGATGAAAAAAATAAGGGCGATATCAAGATAACCCACATCAGGGTTTTAAACAGTGCAGGCGAAAAGGCGCTCAGAAAACCCGTTGGTGATTATGTCACCGTAGAAATTCCGAATCTCGAAAATCACGGCGGTAGCTTTGAAAGCGCAACCGAAATAATCAGTGAAGAACTAAAAAATATTGCGGGAACCGATTTTAAAAATGTTCTCGTTGTGGGTATAGGCAACAGCCAAATAACACCCGATGCGCTGGGCCCGAAAGTAGCAGGCGGTATTCTCGCAACGCGCCACATTGGTTCAGAACTTAAAAAACAGCTTGGTCTTGAAACCTTGAACAGCGTTTCGGTGCTCTCCCCCGGCGTGCTTGGCCAAACGGGCATTGAACTTTATGAACTGATTGTGGGTGCAGTCAAAACAGTGAAGCCCGATTTAGTCATTGCAGTCGATGCCCTTGCCGCGCGACGACTTTCACGACTTGGTTGCACCGTTCAAATTTCAAATACGGGCATAACGCCGGGCTCGGGTGTTGATAATGCGCGAAAAGAAATAAGCCTTAAAACTCTTAATGTTCCCGTTGTTGCCGTGGGCATTCCCACCGTTGTGGATGCCCATACTCTAATTAGCGATTTAGGCGGCACAATTAAGGCTGATTTAAAGGAAAGCGAAAATATGATTGTCACCCCAAAGGGCATTGATTTAATGATTGACCGCGCTGCAGAACTGCTTTCCTTCAGCCTTAACACCTTTTTACAGCCGCATCTTGACAAGGAAACCCTGCGTGCCTTGGTATAAGCGCTCCCTTTGTCCCATATAATTTAGGGTAGAGCTAATAATCCAAACTCCGTTTTGAAAAGGCGGATTTTTGCTCATACTTTGTTAAAATACTCGTTAATCTGGCAGGATTAACTGCGTTTTGTGCCGCGTCTGAACAAAAATCCGCTCTTTTAAAAATCTTTGACCTCAAAGAGAGAAGATTTCGAGTGATTTTTATTCAGTACAGGCGCAGTAAGGCTGACGCCTTACAAGAATGGATTGGGTAAAAAGCGCCGAAATAAGCCACTTTGAGGCGGGTTCGGATTATTAGCTCTACCCTATGGGAGTGATTATTTTGAAGGAAAGAAGTGCCACGCTGTTTTTATGCCTTGCAGGCATTTTTTGTTTTATAATATGTCTTTTAACGGGCTATTCCTCATTAAACGGCGGGGTGCCACAGCTTTTTTCACCGCCCACCTTTTTTGAAAATGATACCTCATCAAAAAATACTGCTATAGAGGGTGAAAGCAGCGCTTTAACCGAAAAAGAAAGCGCAAGCACCTCCTCTTTTTCATCAGAAATTCCTGCCGCATCAAGCGGGCAGGCGCTCGGCGCCATTAAAAAAACCTTCTTTTCACCCACTGCCGCAGGGCTTAACCTAAACAATGTTCAAATCAACAATAAAACCAATACATCAATTAATATTTTAGAATTTTTAAAGACCGAAATCCCCTTTAAAATTGAAGGCGATGCCATAGAGGTTCTGATTCTTCACACCCACACCACTGAAAGCTATATGTCTTATAACCGCAATTATTACACCGCCACCGACTCCTCCCACTCAAATGATGAAACAAAAAATATGGTGGCCATTGGTACGGTGTTTGAAAAAAAACTAACCGCCGCAGGCATAAAGGTCATACACTCAAAGGTTGTTCACGACTACCCCTCTTATTCGGGCAGCTATGATAAAAGCAGTGAGACCATAAATGCAGTTTTAAAAGAATACCCAACGGTGAAAATTGTGCTCGACCTCCACCGTGACAGCATTGCCGATGGCTCGGGTGGCAAAATAAAGCCCGTTGTTTCCATCGGCGGCAAAGATGCGGCGCAGGTTATGCTTGTTATGGGGAATAATTTCAGCACCTGGAAAAACAATTTCTCCCTTGCCGTTCGGTTTCATCAGACAATGCAGGTTATGTACCCCGGTCTTGCAAGACCCATTTCTCTTTACAACAAAACATATAACCAAAACCTTTCAAACGGCGCCATGCTAATTGAGGTCGGCACCGATGCAAACACCCTTGAGGAGGCGCTTTACGGCGCCCAGCTCTGCTCAAACGCGTTAGTGAGCCTTCTCAACACGCTAAAATAAAAGGAAAAAACTATGAAAAACAAAAAACAACGAGCCCGCTTTTTAACAAGCCTTAAAATCTCCTCAATTCTGCTCTTTTGTCTTTGTATCCTGGTAGTAGGTCTTATGATAACCTATGAGCAGATGCAAATTATAAGCTTTGGGGAATATAAAAAGGCTGTGGAATTCGGTCCTGATTACTTTAGATTTCTGGATTTGGTAATTTACTAAAGTTGATTTTTGTCGTTTTTTGCAGTATTATAAATTTACAAGTTTATCGGACAGGACTGTAAATTTTTATGAATTTCAAAAAACTTAAATCACATTCCGATTTATTTTTGTTCTTCTTCGTCTCCATCCTTTATATGGAACTTATCTTAAGGGGCGCCACCTGTGATGCTTTTTTCACCACAGGGCTTATTTTCCTACCCCTATTTTCGGCCTGCGCCGCCCTTGTTTTTAAGGTTATCTGCTCCCTTTTTGGAGAAAAAGTAAACCATATTTTAACAGGAGTTATCATATCCGTTATTTTTGTGCTTTTTGCCACCCAGGCAGTTTATCACGACTTTTTCGGAAAATATTTAATTGTTTTTTCCCTTACAGCAGGTGGTGCCGACCAGATTATTGCCGAAGGTCTTCTCTCCTCCACCATTTCGGCCATTGTTAAGGGGCTTCCCACAATTTTAATTTTATCATTCCCACTTGTTATATTTTTCACCGTTGGCAAAAAAAAGCTTAATTTTCAAAATCTGAATATAAAGCTTGCGGCTTTAGGGACTGCCGCCGTAGTTGTCTTGCATTTTATAACCGTTGGTTTTATTTGCATAAGCCCCTCTAACAAGCCCCTTTATTTTGGCGCCTTTGACCCCAATTTAACCGTTTCTTCCTTCGGCCTTATGCGCACCGAGGCAATGGATTTAAAGTTTAACCTTTTAGGCATTCCTCAAAAGGTTTATTTAAGCGTTGAAACCGATGTTCTAAACAGCGAAGCCCAAACAGGCGAAGCCAATGTTCAAAACATCGATTTTTCATCCTTAATAAATAAAGAAACCGATAACGAAATAAATTATATTCATCAGTATTTCAGCACCCAGTCCCCCTCCTATAAAAATGATTACACAGGCTATTTTGAGGGATATAATCTGATTTTTATGGTTGCAGAGGGTTTTTCGCCCTATGCTGTCGATAAGGATTTAACCCCTAACCTTTATAAAATGAGCAATGAGGGTTTTAATTTCACAAACTTTTACACACCCCTTTGGGGCGTTTCCACCTCCGACGGGGAATATACCGCCTGCACGGGGCTTATTCCGAAATCTGGGGTCTGGAGCTTTTATAAATCAAGTGAAAATTTAATGCCCTACTGCCTCGGTAATCAGTTTAAGGCAAGCGGCGTAGAAAATCTTTTTGCCTACCACAACAACACACATTCTTTCTATCACCGCGATTTGTCCCACCCCAATATGGGATATACATATAAAGGTGTAGGCAACGGTCTCGAAGCCTTTATAACCGATTGCTGGCCCCAAAGCGACCTTGAAATGATAAACGGCACCGCTGATGACTTTATTTCTTCCACCGAGCCTTTCCACGCCTATTATATGACGGTGAGCGGCCACCTTGAATATGACAAAACCAACGCAATGGTGAGAAAAAATTGGGATCTTGTCGAAAATCTTGAGGTTCCCGACAAGATAAAGGCCTACTATGCGGCTAACATTGAGCTTGACAAAGCTGTTGGCGTTTTAATGGAAAAATTAGAGGCAGCAGGTGTTGCAGATAAAACCGTTATAGCCATAACCCCCGACCATTATCCTTACGGATTAGAGGAGGGCGAGGATGAAAAAACAAAGTATCAATACTTTGATTTTCTTGCAGGTCACAAAATCGACACAGATTTTGAGCTTTATAAAAGCAATTTTCTTGTTTACTGTCCATCCATGGCAGAGCCTGTCACCGTTACAAAATATTGCTCCTCCCTTGATGTTCTGCCAACCCTTTTAAACCTGTTTGGCTTTAGCTATGACTCCCGCCTTTTAATGGGCAATGATATTTTATCACCTGCTGAGGACCTTGTGATTTTTGCCGATCGTTCCTTCATCACCTCAAAGGGTAAATATAACGCCTCGGAAAATAAATTCACCCCACACAGCGGTGTGACCTTTAAAAGTGATAAGGAACAAAAGGAATATGTAGAGCAAATCAGCAATATCGTTAACAATAAATTCCAAATTTCGGCACTGATTCTCGACACCGATTATTACGGTAAAGTTTTTAGTAAATAATTTTTGAGGGCAGATGAAAATCATCTGCCCTCTTGACTTTTGAATTTTTAGAGATATAATAAAATAAACAATTGAATAATTGTTCAATCGTTCTAATTTAATGGAGGTGTCATTATGACAAAAACATATAACATTGAGGTAGATTGCGCTAACTGTGCAAATAAAATGGAGGCCGCCGCCAAAAAAGTGGCAGGGGTTAAATCGGTGACCGTTTCCTTTATGACCCTCAAAATGATGGTGGAATTTTGCGAGGGTGCCGATGAAGCCACAGTTATGAAGGCGGTTTTAAAGGCCTGCCGCAAGGTTGAAAGCGATTGTGAGATTTACCTATGACAAGAAAACAAAAAAAGACACTCTTTAGAATTATAATTGCCGCTGTGCTTTTCTTTTTGGGGCTGTTTTTACCCCTTAATGAAGCGTTTAAGCTTATTCCCTTCCTTCTCGCTTATTTCATTATCGGCTATGACATTTTAATAAAATCTGTTAAGGGAATTATAAATCTTCAGCCCTTTGATGAAAATTTCCTTATGGCGGTTGCCACCATTGGCGCCTTTGCACTCGGTGAATATCACGAGGGCGTTGCCGTTATGCTTCTTTACCAAATCGGTGAGCTTTTTCAAAGCTATGCCATTGGCAAAAGCCGTAAAAGCATTTCTTCCCTTATGGAAATCCGCCCCGATTTTGCAAGGGTTGAAAAAAACGGTGAATATAACATTGTTTCCCCTGATGCAGTGTCGGTTGGAGAAATCATCACCGTTTTTGCAGGGGAAAGAATCGCTCTTGACGGCATTATCCTTTCGGGCAGTGCCGATGTTGACACCCGCGCCCTTACAGGAGAAAGCGCACCCCAGGCACTGAGTGAAAACGACTGTGTTTTCGGCGGCAGCGTGAATTTAAACGGTGTTCTTAAAATTAAAACCACAGCACAGTTTAAAGATTCCACCGTTTCGAAAATTTTATCCCTTGTGGAAAACGCCGCCTCGAAAAAGTCAAAATCAGAAAACTTTATTTCCCGCTTTTCAAGAATTTATACACCCGCGGTTTGCATATCGGCACTTGTTATCGGCGGTATTTTCCCGCTCCTTGCTTCCCTTTTCACAAAAACCTCTCCCGATTTTGTTCCCTTTATTTACAGGGCGCTTACCTTCCTTGTTATAAGCTGTCCCTGCGCCTTTGTAATCAGCATTCCTTTAAGCTTTTTTGCAGGAATTGGCAGCGCAGGAAAAGAGGGAATTTTAATTAAAGGCGCCAACCACCTTGAAGCGCTCTCAAAGGTTAAGCACCTTGTTTTTGATAAAACAGGCACCGTTACAAAGGGTGTTTTCAGGGTTGTGGGAGTTCATCACTCTGCCCTTAATGAAACCCAGCTTTTAAACCTTGCAGCCCTTGCCGAAAGCGGTTCGAACCACCCCATTGCCGCCTGCATAAAAGAGGCGGCTGAAACGGGTCTTGATACACAGCGTGTAAGCGAAATAAAGGAACTTGGCGGTCTTGGCGTTTCCTGTCTTATTGATGGCGAACAGGTGCTCGTTGGCAATTCAAAACTAATGCACGAAAAGAATATTGCTTTTCAGGAGTGCACCCACTTTGGAACCACCATCCACGTGGCTAAAAATGGTGACTATCTCGGTCACATTCTCATTCGTGACACCGTTAAAAAGGAGGCAGCCGAAGCGCTTAACTCTCTTAAAAAATTAGGAATTAAAAGCACCGCTATGCTAACGGGTGATAGAGAATCGGCCGCAAAAGACATTGCCGAAAAGCTAGATTTTGACAGGGCGGTTTACGGGCTTCTCCCCCACCAAAAGGTTGAAACGGTTGAAAAGCTGCTAAATGAAATTAAGGATAAAGAAAAACTGGCCTTTGTGGGCGATGGCATTAACGATGCGCCGGTTTTGACACGCTCTGATGTAGGAATTGCCATGGGCGCCCTGGGCTGTGATGCCGCCATTGAGGCCGCCGATGTTGTGCTTATGGATGATAATCTTTTAAAACTGCCAAAGGCAATAAGAATTTCTAAAAAATGCATGGGCATTGTAATGCAAAACACCTGCTTTGCCATTATCATAAAATTCTTGTTCCTCATTTTAAGCACCCTGGGATATTCCGAAATGTGGTTTGCTGTTTTCGCCGATGTAGGCGTTATGATTCTCGCCGTGCTTAATGCCCTCAGGGCACTTCACATTAAATCGGAGGAATAACAAATGAGCGGAATAACATTGTGTGACACCTGCGAGGAAATGCTTTTACACACTGACCTCTTAAAAACATTGAGGTCAACCCTGCCGGCCGATGAAAAGATTTTCGATTTAGCCGAGCTTTTTAAATTTTTCAGCGATTCCACCAGAATGAAAATTCTTTTCGTGCTGTTCAGCACCGAGGTTTGCACCTGCGATTTGGCCGCCGCCCTTAATATGACCGCTTCCGCCATTTCCCACCATCTGAATTCTCTCAAACGGGCAAAGCTAATCAAAAGTCGGCGTGATGGTAAGTCGGTTTTTTATTCCCTTGCCGATGACCACGTGAAAACCATAATCGAAATGGCAATAGAGCATTTGGATGAATAAACAAAAACCCTGAAAGCTTTAGTTTCTTTCAGGGTTTCTTTTTTTAAGCAGGGCTGCCACCTTTAAAACGGTGTATGCCCCAAGGGTAACCAAAACAGCATAACCGATAACACCTAGCGGAAAAGGCAGGTTTTGCTGAATGTCGGAGTAAACGGGCAGGCTTGCCTTAAAATAAGGGCTTATAAAAAACATATTAAAGGTTTGTCCATGAAGCACTCCGCTTTTAAAGACAAGTTCATTTAAGGTAGCTGCCAAGAAAACCACAAGGAGAAAAACAGGCACTGCCCTTAAAAATGTTTTTTTATTCGCAGGAACATAGCCCGTGAAAAGAAGAAAAATACCCACAGTTATCATTGAGCCGTGACAAACCATAGTTTGAATGTTAACACCTATAATATTCGTAAAAACCTCCTGCGGGAATAGCATTACGCCAAGCCCCGCCGCAAATGAATAGGATGCCAAAAAGGCGCAAAGCGTGGTGTGTAGTTTTTTATTCTTTGTAATCCCTGCAATAAGGCCTGCATACATGGGCGTTGAGCAAAACTGAAAAGGGAAAAACCGCCAGGCATAGTTAAAGCGCACCTTTCCCTCAAAATAAGTAAAGCTAAAAACTATCTGCTTATAAAGTTCAAAGGCCATCACAACAAGCGCGGTGATAAGCAGCACTTTTTTAACAAATTTTTCATTATGTGCTCGCTTTGCCCTGCAAAGCAAAACCCCCAGCATAACCGACAGAGCAAAAAAGCTTAAATGAAAAAAACCAAAAGCCCTTGGCACCTGCATTTTTGCATCAAATATTTTTAAAATCCAAGCAAAATACTCCACAACACCGCCTCCTGTAAATAGTATTTATATTTACAGGAATTTTATATGGTGGCAAAGTTTGGGGGATTTTTTGATACCCAATATTTTAGAAATTTGGAACAAGAAATCAAATAACCGCTTATTTTAAAAGGACATCTTTTTGCAGATGTCCTTTTTATTTAATCTATATTCTCGGACGGGATTCGGTGCGCTCTCGTTTTTTGCCGACGGCTCCGAGCCGTATCGGCAAAACCTTCGTGCTGCCGACTCCACAGCTTCAAAACGCTATCGCGCGTTTTGAACTGCTCCGACGAACCCTACGGGTTCGCCCACTCGTTAGAGTGGCCAAAATAAAAACCCCCAACCGAAAGGTTGAGGGTTTTTATTTTGGTGACCCGGACGGGATTCGAACCCGTGTTACCGCCGTGAAAGGGCGGTGTCTTAGGCCTCTTGACCACCGGGCCTGGTAGCGGTAGTGGGACTTGAACCTACGACACTTCGGGTATGAACCGAATGCTCTAGCCAACTGAGCTATACCGCCATATGTCCCACTCGAAAGCGGCGACTGAATTATTATATATGAGGAAAACGGTTTTGTCAATAGTTATTTTTAATTTTTTCCATAAAAGGCCGAGTTTAACCTCGGCCTTTTATCCGCACTTTATTTCCTGTTCTATCTTTAAAAGGCGGTTGTATTTTGCAACCCTGTCACTGCGGCAGGGCGCGCCCGTTTTAATTTGCCCAACACCTGTCGCTACAGCTAAATCGGCAATAAAGGTGTCCTCGGTTTCCCCTGAACGATGGGAAAGAATACAGTTATAGCCATTTTCCTTGGCGAGAGAAATTACATCAAGGGTTTCGGTTAGGGTGCCGATTTGGTTAGGTTTTATAAGAATGGCATTTGCCGCACCCGATTTAATTCCCGCCTCAAGTCTTTTTGTGTTGGTCACAAAAAGGTCATCACCCACAAGCTGAATTTTTTCTCCCAGTTTTTTTGTCAGTTTGCCCCAGGCGTGCCAGTCATCCTCCCCAAGACCGTCCTCAATGGAAATCACGGGGTATTTACCGATTAATGTTTCGTAATATTGGGTGAGATTATCGGCGCTCATTTTAAGGTCTCTTTTGGGCAGCAGATAATCGCTTCTCCCCCTGTTCCATTCCCCCGATGCCACATCAAGGGCAATGTTTATATCCTTTTCGCTGTAGCCTGCCGACCTTACCGCCTGCATAATGAGTTCCAGCGCCTTTTCATCGCTTTGGAGATTGGGAGCAAAGCCGCCCTCATCACCAACACCGCAGGAAAGACCTTGGGCTTTTAAAATTTTATTAAGGCTGTGATAAACCTCACTGCACATTTTAAGCCCCTCAGCGAAGCTTTTGCAGGAAATGGGAACAATCATAAATTCCTGCATATCAATGTTATTTGCCGCGTGGGCGCCGCCGTTTAAAATGTTCATCATGGGTCTTGGCATTTTATCACAAATTGCACCGCCTAAATACCTGTAAAGCGGCATTTTAAGACTTTCCGCAGCCGCTCTTGCCACCGCCAGGGACACGGCTAAAATGGCATTGGCACCAAGGTTTGATTTGTTTTCGCTGCCGTCAAGGTCACGCATTATTTTATCAATTTCCCTTTGTTTTAAGACATCTACGCCCAAAAGATTTGGAGCGATTGCCCTTTCAATGTTGGCAACCGCCTTTAAAACGCCCTTGCCGAAATATCTGTTTTTATCCCCGTCACGAAGCTCTATGGCCTCATAAATTCCCGTTGATGCACCCGATGGACAAAGGGCGAAGCCCCTGGCGCCGCACTCGGTTATAACCTCAGCGCCAACGGTAGGGTTGCCTCTTGAATCAAGCATTTCATAGGCACTTATTGCAGTAATTTTACTCACTTTAAAAACTCCTTTACTTTAGTAAAATTTTCTTTCACTTTGCTCTTTTATTTTGTGATAATGTATGCTATAATATACTTTGTATAAGTATTATTTAATAAAGAGAGGTTTTGTTCTAAATGGAAGAAAGACAAATTAATAAAACCGAAGAACAAGACATGAACATAATTGTGGGTCGCAACTCCGTTATGGAGGCGGTGCGCTCAGGTAGGGAAATTGACCGTTTGCTCATTGTTAAGGGTGCGGCAGGCGGCTCGGTGGCATCTATAATTGCCAAGTGTTCGGCCCGTGGCATCCCCATTAAGGAGGTGCCGGCCCAAAAGCTTGATTTTCTTTGCGGTCACACAAACCACCAGGGTGTTGGCGTTATGATTGCGCAGCAGGCCTATTCCACGGTTGAGGATATTTTAAGCCTTGCGAAGAAAAGGAATGAGGCTCCCTTCATAATTATTTGCGATGAAATTGAGGACCCCCACAACCTTGGCGCAATAATCAGAACGGCCGAGTGCTGCGGCGCGCACGGAATCATCATTCCAAAAAGGCGCAGCGCCTCGCTCAGTGCAACGGTGGCAAAATCGGCAAGCGGCGCACTTGAATATGTGCCCGTTGCCCGTGTTACAAACCTTGTAAATGAAATTGAAAAATTAAAAAAACAGGGTGTTTGGGTGTTCGGCGCCGATATGGATGGCGAGGACTACACAAAAACCGACTTCTCCTCTCCCACCGCCATTGTTATCGGCAATGAGGGAAAGGGAATTGGAAGGCTGGTAAGGGAGAACTGTGATGGGATTATTTCCCTGCCTATGTTCGGGAAAATTAATTCTCTTAACGCTTCGGTTGCCGCAGGTGTACTTATGTACCAAGTGGTTAAATCAAGAAACAAATAACAAAAAACTTTTGGGTGGATAAAAAACTATGGGTTGGTTCTCAAGAAAAAAAGACCTTGAATTTTGTGAAAATTACAGTGCAAACGAGGAAGCCGAGGATTTTTATGCCGAGGCGCAAAAAAACGCCGCCGTCAAGGCTCCAAAAGCACCTAAACACGCCTTAACCATAAACGAGGTTGAAGCGATTGAGCCGCAGAGCGCCTCTATTCCTATGACAGGGGAAGCCTCATTTAGCCCCATTGATGCCCTGCGTGCCCGCATTTTAAAGCAGGCTGAAGATGAGGCTAAAAAAGAGCAGGAACGGCTGTTGAAAGAAAAAGAGGAAGAGAAAAAAAGGCTTGCTGAAGAAAGGGCAAAGGAAAAAGCCAGAAAAACCACAAATCTTTTAGAAAAATGCACACCCTTCATTCTTGATGGTGGCAACACTGATATTAAGGTAGAACCCACATACATTTTAGAGAGCATTGACAGTATTCTCGGCACTAAAAAGGCAAAAAAACAGGAAAGCGAAGATACCAAGGTTAAAGTCGAAGTTAAAAATGAGCCTAAAAGGGCCGTACAGCCCCAAGCGCCTAAAAAAGTTACACCCACGGTGCAGTCTGAAACCATTGTTATGGAGCGCGCCGATTTTACAAAAATCCCTATGCTTTCCGACATTGACAGCGCCCCCTTGGCAGAGGAATCGGACGATTTAAAAGAAAGCCGGAATATTTTCGCAACCACACAGTTTACCCAGCGCTTTGACATCGCCTCGGATTCTGGTAAAAGCACCCTGACCTTTACCCGTATAACTGATTTAAAATCAAGTATTTCCGAAACCGACAATTCACAAAATGAGGAAAAAATCCTTGCAGACATTTTCGGGACCGACCCTAAAAAGGATAAATTTGTGCCCGAGGATGAATATAAAAGCATTTCCGATGCTAAGCGCATTGGTGTAAAACTTAAAAAGGATAAGCGGAACACTTTCTTGGCTTCTCTGATTTCGGTGCTTGGGCTCATTCTTTCTGGAATTTTTTGCATTCCTGCAGTGGAAATTTTCCTTGCGGCAACCCCTAATCTTTTCACCTTCCTACAGTTTGCATTTTTGGCCCTTTGCCTCGGCGCAAACTGGAAAATGTTTTATCACGCATTTAAAGGCCTTTTATCCAAAACAATAACACCCGATTTAGCCACCGTTTTAACCATTGCCGTGGGTGTTGTTTCAGCCTGCCTTTCGCTCGATAGTCAGGCGACCTTTGGCTACACGATTTTACTTTGCTGTTTCCTTTTGGCTTCAAGAAGCATTCTCTATTTTAAAAAAGCCTCTTACATTATCAACAACTTTAGAATTATTGCCAACTCAAAGAGGAAAAACGCAGTCACCCTCATTGGTGACCGCCCCACCACCTTTGCAATGGCAAGAAACGTCATTGAAGGCGATGTGCTTGTAACCGCCACAAAGGAAACCACAAACGTAACCGACTATATGAAAAATGCCACTGCGCCAATGCAGTTTGAAGGCGGCTTCTTCATTTTGGCAATTGTCTTTGCCGCAGCCGCAATTCTCGGTGGCTTGTCGGTTGGAATGTCACAAACTGCCGAAATCGGAATGCTCACCGCATTTCTTATTATGTCCTTGCTGGTTGCCCCAACCGCCCTTGCCTGCGACATTGTGCCCCTTTGTTCGGCTTCAAAAAAACTGAATAAATTTGGTGCAATGATTTCGGGCAAAAAGGCTATTAACCGCATCGACTCTGCTAATGCCTGCGTTTTGCACTCCACCGATTTCTTCCCCCACGGCACAGTCACCCTTCACAGCCTGCAGGTTTTATCCGACAATTCTATTGATGAAACCCTGCTTGATGCCGCAGCAATAACCTCACACCTTAACTCCCCCCTTGCCGATATTTTTGCGGATATCGCCGCCACCGATGTGAGCAAAGCCTTGCCCGAGGCTGACACGGTTAAATATGAAAATCAGCTTGGCATCACAGGTTGGGTTAAGGACCGCCACCTGTTCATCGGCAACCGCACCCTTCTTGAGGCACACGGAATTAAGTTGCCGAGTTTAGAGGTTGATAAAAGAATTATGCGCCAGGGCTTTTTCCCGGTTTATGTTGCCAGCGGTCAAAAGGCTTGCGCATTGCTTGTTATAAAATATAATGTTAGTGAGCGTGTTGCAAAGGAGCTTAATAAGCTGTGTAGCATCGGTGTTACAATTCTGGTAAACAACTGTGACTCCAACATTAGCGAGCAAATGCTTTGCGATTATTTCTCTCTCGACCCCGACTGCATTAAGATTATGACCGATTCGGGAATTCACATGTACAAAACCCAGGTAAACTATACAAAATCTTCCAATGCACCTGCCGTTTTCCTGGGGCGCTCGGCGGTGCTTTCATCCATCATTTTAACCGCCATAAAAACTAAAAAGGCCATTTCCCTTTGGCGAATTTTACATATCGTTGCCGCTTCCCTTGCCGCACTCACCATCATTTCTTTGGGTGTCACAGGCAGTGAAATTTCAGTTAACGGTTTTCACACAATAATTTTCGAAACCGCACTTCTTATTTTGAGCAGTATTCTAAATCTTTTTTATAAATAAACCATAAGTTGGCGAAAGTCGAACCAGTTACGCCTTCAAAACAAAATTTTCGGTAATAGTTTGCCTCAAAACTGAAATACGCCAGTATCCTCAAGTTTTGTCGGCTTCCTCTAACACAAAAATTTTAGTTTTGAAAGGTCGGAGAGTTTCTGCCAACGAATTTATTAAGCTTACAAAGCGTAATTTTGCCGCAAGGCTGACGCCTTGCAAAAAAATACGCAAAGTCAGATTATTAAAGGCGGTGAGCGAAACCGTATCGGGTTCGACTCTCGCCAACTTAAAAGAAGGTGACTATCGGTGCCTGAAAAATTAAAAAAATTATTTACCTTTAAGGATTTTGAGCAGGGTGAAATTTTGCTTTATGCACTTGCTATAAGCATTTTCATCCACTATGTCTTAGCTGCGGCCATGCTTGTTATAATCGCATTTGCGGTGCTTATAAATGGGAAATACCGCCGAATGCTCAAAGCCCTTAAGTACCGCTTTGTGGGCTATGCCTTTTGCCTGATCACCGCCCTTGTTGCAGCAATAAATAGCAACTGGCTTGGCCTGCTTTGCTCCTTTGGCGCTTTTGTGATTTTCATCACAGGGCACTTTGCCCACTCTGTGATGACCGCAAAAACTTATGAAAACTGCCTTAACCTTTGCTGTGTTTGCTCCTATTTTGTATCGGTTTATGCCATTATTGAACGAATTTGCTTTTGGCAAATCCCAAATTACCGTTGCTCCGGTCTTTTCTTTAATCCTAACTACCTTGCAACAATAATAGCCACCGTTATTATAATTTGCGCCTACAAGGTTATTGCAAGAAAGGGAAATCAGATTTTCTATTATATAACGGCAGTCGTTTGCGTTTTTCCACTTTATTTTAGCGGCAGTATGTTTATCTGGATTGAGGTTTTCATTGCCGTTGCCGTGCTTTTATCCCTTACCAACAAGCACAATGTTTTAAGCATTTTCCTTATCATTGTTTCCTTCTGCTGTGCAATTATTTATTTTGCACCTGATATTATCCCCCGTTTTAGCGAATCATCCGAAACCCTGCAGAACCGACTGCGTATTTGGGAGCTGAGCATTGAAACAATAAAACTGAATCCTATTTTCGGAAAGGGCTTTTTGACCTATTACTACATGTTTCGTGATTTCTCCCCGGCATATCCTACCACCCACGCGCACAATATACTCTTAGAGCCTGTTTTAAGCTTCGGCATTGCAGGCACACTTATCCTTATTGCATTTTTAGCATTTTATTACAGGCGCCTGCTTTACTGTAAGTCTTATCTTAGCCGTTCACACATAAGCGCCCTTATTTTGGCCCTCACGGCAGGTGTTGTGGTTCACAGCCTTGTTGACATGACAATGCTTTGGATTCAGACCGCAGCGCTTTACGCCATTATTATGGCGGGTGTGGGTGCCGATGAAAAAAATCTCATTGAACTCAAAGCCCAAAAAAATAACAATTAAGTTCTCAAAGGAGACATTAAATATCATGGAAAAGCAAACTTTTTACATCACAACAGCCATAGCCTATGCTTCACGCAAGCCCCATATCGGCAATGTTTATGACATTGTTCTTGCCGATATGATTGCACGCTATAAAAGAATGCAAGGTTACGATGTTCATTTTCTCACCGGCTCCGATGAGCACGGTCAAAAAATAGAGGAATATGCCAAAGAGCAGGGCATTTCTCCAAAGGCCTATGTTGATGGCATTTCGGATGAAATCAAGGCTGTGTGGAACAGCATGAATGTAACCTACGACCGCTTTATCCGCACAACCGATGCCGACCACGAGGAGGCAGTTAAGAAAATCTTTAAAAAACTTTACGAAAAAGGCGATATTTACAAAAGTGAATATTCGGGAAAATACTGTGTTCCCTGCGAATCCTTTTTCACTGAATCTCAGCTTGTTGATGGCAAGTGTCCCGACTGCGGTCGTGAGGTTATTGACTCAAAGGAAGAAGCATATTTTTTAAAACTGAGCAAATACCAGGACGCCCTCTTAAAATACATTGAGGAGCACCCCGATTTCATTGAGCCCGAATCAAGAAAGAATGAAATGATAAATAACTTCTTAAAGCCGGGCCTTTCCGACCTTTGCGTTTCCCGGTCATCCTTTAAATGGGGCGTTCCCGTTGAGTTTGATGAAAAGCATGTTATCTATGTTTGGATTGATGCTCTTTCTAACTATATCACAGGCCTTGGCTATCACCCCGAAAATGAGTGCGGTGACCTCTATAAAAAGTATTGGCCTGCTGATTTGCATGTTATCGGCAAGGATATTGTTCGTTTCCACACAATTTATTGGCCCATTGTCTTAATGGCACTGGGCGAGCCCCTGCCAAAGCAGGTGTTGGGTCACCCGTGGGTGCTTTTCGGTGAAGACAAAATGAGCAAATCAAAAGGCAATGTTATTTATGCCGATGAGCTTGCCGCCCGTTTCGGCGCCGATGCCGTTCGTTATTACCTTTTAAGCCAAATTCCCTTTGCACAGGATGGCAACATTACAAACGATGCCTTTGTCACCGTTTATAACACCGACCTTGCAAATAACCTTGGTAACCTTGTAAACCGTTCCATTGCAATGACCAATAAATATTTCGGCGGCAGTGTTACCAAAAGAACACTCGACAATGAATTTGACAATGATTTAAGAGCCTGCGCAAAGGCAGCTGTTTCGGATTATTTAAAGGCAATGGATAATTTTAAAAATGCCGATGCCGCCAATGCTGTTATGACCTTTGCAAAGCGCCTTAATAAATACATTGATGAAACTGCTCCCTGGGTGCTTGCTAAGGATGAAAGCAATAAGGAAATTTTGGAAGCTGTTATGTATAACCTACTTGAGGGCATCCGCCTGCTGGGTATTTTCCTTTGTCCCATTATGCCCGAAAGCAGTGAAAAAATTGCAAAATTCCTTTGCAGTGATGATAAAACGCTGGAGTTTGGTGCCGCTAATAGCTACACCGTGGGCACAGCAGAGCCCCTCTTTGCCCGCCTTGACACCGACAAGGTTTTAGCCGAGCTTGAAAACGAAAGACTCCAAAAGATTGCCGCCGCAAAGAAAGAGAATGAAAAAAAGGCAGCGCCCGAAGGCGTTGCTCAAATTGGCATTGATGATTTTGCTAAGGTCCAACTTAAAACCGCAAAGGTGGTTGCCTGCGAGCCTATTCCAAAGGCTAAAAAGCTTTTAAAGCTCACCCTTGATGATGGCAGCGATACCCCTAGAATTGTGGCTTCGGGAATTGCCAAATGGTACACACCTGATGATTTAATCGGTCGCACCGTTATTGTGGTTTCAAACCTTAAGCCCGCCGTTCTTTGCGGTGTGGAGTCAAACGGAATGATTCTTGCAGCCGATGCAGGTGAGGATGACGTTAAGGTGATTTTTGTAGACGGCGTTAAACCGGGCAGCAAGGTGAGATAATGACACCCCTTTGTGAAAAAATCATTTTCGATTCTCACGCCCATTTTGATGATTCCCGATTTGAAAATCCCCTTGAAACATTAAGGGACCTTAACGAAAAATGGGGTGTCAGCCACATTATAAACTGCGCCGTTGACCTTGAGTCAGCAAAAAAGTGCCTTTCCTTTTCAAAGGCTCTCCCCTTTTGCTTTACCGCCGCAGGCTTTCATCCGCAAAATCTCCCCGAAGGTGAAATGGCAGCTAACCTCGAAGCCCTTGCCGAAATTTTAGAAAAACAAAAAATTGTGGCGGTTGGTGAAATTGGGCTTGATTATTATTGGGACACTTCCCGTAAGGCCGACCAGCTTGTCTATTTTGAAAAACAAATTGAACTTGCAAAGCATTATAATTTGCCTGTCATCGTTCACGACCGTGAGGCTCACGGCGACACCCTGGAAATTCTTAAAAGACAGAAGCCAAAAGGCGTTGTGCACTGCTTTTCGGGAAGCGTGGAAATGGCAAGGGAAATCCTTAAACTCGGTATGTTTATCGGTGTTGGCGGTGTTGTCACCTTTAAAAACTCCAAAACCGTTAAGGCGGTTGTAGAAGAGACACCTATTGAACGAATTTTACTTGAAACCGATGCCCCCTACCTTGCGCCCGAGCCCTTCAGAGGCAAAACCTGTCATTCGGGCCTTATTTATTACACCGCCCAAAAGATTGCCGAAATTAAAAATATGAGCACCGAAGAAGTGCTAAAAATAACAAACGGTAATGCCCGTTCTTTGTTTTTAAACGAGGTTTAAAATGAATAATTTTTATGAGCAAATTTTTCCCCTTCGCGCCTGCGATTTTGACCGTTATTCAAGGCTTTTGCCTTGTGCCGTTCTTGATATTTTTCAAGAGGTTGCAGGCACCCACGCAAACGAGCTTGGCATTGGTTTTAATGAAATGCTTAAAAAAGACCTTATGTGGGTTATAACAAAGGTTAAATTTGAGATTCTTAAAAATCCAGAAACCCACACAAGCGTTAAGGTTGTAACCTGGCCGCTCAGCCCCTCAAAAGTTACCCTTCAAAGGGAGTATGAAATTTATTCCCTTTCGGGCGAGCTTCTAATAAAGGGCAGCAGCGAATGGGTGTTTATGCACTCGGTTTTACGCAAGTTTATGCCTGCAACCGATGCCTATCCACCCATTGAATTTCTTACAAAAAAATCCTTTGAAGGCAAATTTTCAAAAATTCCCAAATGCAATTTTGATGAAAATTTTGTTTTAATTAAACCACAATTTTGTGACATTGATTTAAACGGTCACGTAAACAACACAAAATATGCAAATTTTGTGCTAAACGAACTTAACCCCACCGTAAATGAGGATATTTGCGCAATGCAAATTGATTATCACCGTGAGGTTAAATGTGGTGATGAACTTCGCCTTTTCTTAAAGCGTGAAGAAAACTCGGTTTTAGCCAAAGGCGAAAACGAAACCGAAACACTCTTCTCGTGCAAAATTGATTTCAAATAAAACCTACGAATAAACCCCGCTTTAGCACAAAAACTAACTGTGTAGAAAGCGGGGTGAATTTTAATGAACGATAAGAACAAAAACTACGAGCAAAATCAAAACAAAAACAATCAGAATAAAAATAATCAAAACAAAAACGATAACAATAAGTTTGATAACAAAAAAGACAATAACAACCGATAAAAAAGCAAGCGGATTACCGATTTTGGTAATCCGCATTTTTGGTTTACATAATATTTTTACCAACACACTGTGCCAAGGGAGCAAGTTTTCCTTTTAGTTCCTCAAACTGCTTTGGTGTAATGGATTGTGCGCCATCGCAAAGTGCATGTGCAGGGTCGTTATGCACCTCAATAATAAGTCCATCAGCGCCCGAAACAACCGCCGCCATAGCCATTCTTTCAACCATCCAAGATTTACCACAGGCGTGGGAAGGGTCAACCACAACGGGTAAGTGAGAAAGATTTTTAACAGCCAAAACCGCGCTTAAATCAAGAGTGTTTCGGGTGAAGGTTTCGAAGGTGCGAATTCCTCTTTCGCAAAGGATAACATTATTGTTGCCCCCAGCCATAATATATTCCGCCGACATAAGCCACTCCTCAATGGTTGAGGAAAGACCGCGTTTTAATAGAATCGGTTTTTTGGACTGTCCTAAATGCTTTAAAAGGTCAAAGTTTTGCATATTACGGGCACCCACCTGAATAATATCAACCTTTTCTTCAAAGAGCTCAAGATTATCGATTGACATAATCTCGGTAACTATAGGTAGTCCTGTTTTTTCCTTTGCTTCAATTAAAAGCTCAATGCCGTTTTCCTTAAGCCCTTGAAAAGCATAGGGCGAGGTACGCGGCTTGTAAGCGCCGCCCCTGAGCGCCGTGGCTCCCATTCTTTTAACCTCCTCGGCAATTCCCACAATTTGTTCTTCGCTTTCAACCGAACAAGGTCCCGCAATGAGCGAAATATCCTTACCGCCTATAAAAACCTCACCCACCTTAATCTGGGTGTTGTCGGGGTGATATTTTCGGTTAGCTTTTTTAAAGGGCTCACTAACCCTCATAACCTTTTCAACACCATCAAGCACGGCAAGGCGCTCGATGTCGATATAATCTGCATTTCCCTCAGCGCCGAGAATAGTTGTTTCGGCGCCCTTCGAAATCATAACATTAACACCGCCGTCCTCCATGATTTTTCTCGCATTCAAAATATCGTTTTCGGTGTGTGTGTGCTTCATTATAACTATCATAAAAATTACCTCTCAAAAATGATATGTTTTATTTTAACACCCTTTTTTGAATTTGTCAACGCTTTAAAGCGCTAAATTATTTTGTTTTAAAAAATACCGTGCAGAATTTTCTGCACGGTAAGCTTTTGTTAAATCCCAAAAAGCAGTTCGCTGTATTTCGGGAAGGGCCAGGCCCTTGCATCGCAAAGGGCTTCGGCGTTGTCAACGCTGTATCTGAGCGCCTCCATAGCCGAAAACACCTGCTCACGGTAGGTCTTGGCAGTGGTTAGTGCATTATCCCCTTTTTCAGCCAGGGTAACTGCGGCGTCAAGCACATTAACACCAAGATAAATTTCATCAAGCAATTTTGCAAGCTTGTTAACCGTTTTAAGCTGTCCGACACAGGGTGCATCGGGGGCAACATCACGAAGGGCTTTAATGTTGGAGCTTAAAGTTCCAATGTAATCACTAATTGCAGGAATAATAGAGCAACGCACCATTTCCAGCATTGTAAGCGCCTCAATGTGGAGAATTTTGCTGTAATTTTCAAGCATTATCTCACAGCGAGAATGAACCTCGGTCTCATTGAAAACGTGGTTACGAACAAACAAAGCCACATTTTTCTCGCTTTCAAAAAGCTCAATGGCATCAACGGTGCTTTTAAGATTTAAAAGACCGCGTTTTTCGGCTTCAATTTCCCATTCCTTGGAATAACCATCGCCGTTAAAGATAATGCGGCTGTGCTCTTTAACAACATCGCGGATAAGTTCTTTTGCGGTGCTTACCACATCATTGCTGTTCTCAAGGGCATCGGCAAATTCTCTTAGCACATGGGCAACACCTGTGTTGATTGCCACATTGGCATCGGCAATGGATGCCGAGGAGCCAAGCATACGGAATTCGAATTTATTGCCCGTAAATGCAAAGGGTGATGTTCTGTTGCGGTCGGAGTTATCCTTTGAAAACTGGGGCAGAATTTTTGCACCCATTCCCATTTTCGTAAGCTCGTGCTCGGTGTAGTGCTCACCTGTTGCCACGGCATTTAAAATTTCGGTAAGCTCATCACCTAAATACATTGAAACAATGGCAGGCGGAGCCTCGGCGGCGCCCAAACGGTGGTCATTGCCGGCAGAAGCAACCGAAATTCTAAGCAAATCCTGATGCTCATCAACCGCTTTGATAACGGCAGAGAGAAACAAAAGGAACTGAATGTTTTCACTGGGGGTCTTGCCCGGCTCTAAAAGGTTAACACCTGTGTCGGTAGAAAGTGACCAGTTGTTGTGCTTGCCCGAACCGTTAACACCCGCAAAGGGTTTTTCGTGGAGGATACACACCATACCGTGCTTGTCCGCAACCTTTTTCATAATCTCCATTGTCAGCTGATTGTGGTCGGTTGCAATGTTGGTGGTTGTGAAAATGGGAGCGAGCTCGTGCTGCGCGGGAGCAGCCTCGTTGTGCTTTGTTTTTGAAAGAATACCAAGCTTCCAAAGCTCGTGGTCCAAATCCTTCATATAAGCGGCAACACGGGGCTTAATAACGCCAAAATAATGGTCCTCAAGTTCTTGACCTTTAGGGGGCTTTGTTCCAAAAAGGGTTCTGCCGCAGAAAATAAGGTCAGGGCGCTTTTCATAAAGCTTTTTATCAACTAAAAAATATTCCTGCTCTGGGCCAACGGTTGTAATAACTCGGTTAACATTTTCCATACCCATTGCTTTTACAACACGAAGTGCGTGGCGGCTTACTACCTGCATTGAACGAAGCAGAGGTGTCTTTTTATCAAGGGCTTCGCCACCATAAGAACAGAAGGCGGTGGGAATGCAAAGGGTGCCCTCCTTAACAAAGGCAGGAGATGTGGGGTCCCACGCGGTGTAGCCACGGGCCTCAAAGGTGGCGCGAATTCCGCCCGAGGGGAAGGAGGATGCATCGGATTCGCCTTTTATAAGTTCCTTGCCTGAAAATTCCATAATAACTCTACCGTTTTCGGCAGGGGTAATAAAACCGTCGTGTTTTTCGGCGGTTATTCCGGTTAGTGGCTGGAACCAATGTGTGAAATGGGTTGCCCCCATTTCCAGTGCCCAATCCTTCATTGCGGCGGCAACAGGGTTGGCAACGCTTAAATCAAGGGTCTTGCCGGATTTAATTGTTCTTTGCAAGGCTTCGTAGGTTTCCTTGGGAAGTCTTTCACGCATACGGTCGTCATTAAAAACGACACTTCCGAAAATCTTTGTTACCTCATCCATTTTTTGCCTCCAAGAGAAAATAATACTACATTTTAATATTATATAATACCATTACAAGTTTTGTCAATGAAAAAGGACGGTTTTCCATAAAACCGTCCTTTTTTTACCACTGTAAATACAGGGTGTTTGCATTATTTACATACCGTGTAATGGTGAAATCATCACCCTTCGACTTCATATGCACGTTTAAAATGAGCGAGGCAAAGAACCTGCCGATTTCCTCGTTTCTTTTTGTTTCATCTTCAATTTGGAAAATTTTAAGTTGCTCATCGCTTAATCTTAGCTCAATGTAATTTTGGGTTTTATAAATTTTAGCAATTTTTTGAGCTGCCGCAGCCATATCGGAAAAATTAAGCTCATTGTAATCGTAATAATCATATTTTTCGCCCTTCGCCTCGGGAATACCGAAGTTAAAGCCTACCAAACTAAGGTCAGCGCCACTGCCTGCAACCTTGGTAACATCGGGGTCAATAACGTGGTCCTTTAAAATAACCTCATCGGTAATGTTAAAGTATGGGTGAAGCGGAGTTTTAGGATTACCTTCACTGTCAAGACCGGGGTCGTTCCAGGTTAAATCAATGTGATACCATTCATCATCAAGGCGCACCATATTCCACATGTGCTGCTCATTTTTTGAGATTCCCGTGACAATAATGCAGTCAATGTCAAGTTGCTCGCAAAGATAGCGCATTGTCCTGGCATAGCCCTCGCAAACCGCATAGCCCCAAATAAGGGCGCCATAAACCGTGTAGAGCAAATCCTGTTCAATCGGCTCATCGTAATAGGTCACCATATTAGAAAGCTTATCGTGAAGGAGGGTGAGCATCTCCATTTTATCGCTTGTCTTACCCTTGATTTCAGCAACAATTTTGGAAACGACCTTATCAATTTCCTTTTTCATTTCCTTTTTGCTGGCAAGAGGAACTATGTAACTGCCCTCAAATTCCCCATCGCTTAAAGAAAACGCAAGCTTTACACCAAAGCTGTCTAGCTTCACAACATATTCATAAGGCACCCAAAAAAGTTCGGGATAATCATAGGTAAAGGCGCGATATGCCACTGCAATATCATCTTTGTAGGTTTCGGTGTTGCATTTGCCCAAATCAATCCAACCGTAGGCCATTCGGTTGACCGAGGAAAGGAGAATTTTATAAATTCGTTGCTGTTCCTCTGTTATTCTGTCATAGCACCAGGTGTCGGTTTCGGTGGGTAACACATCGCTTGGCACCTTTGAGCCGCTTACGGTGTTTTCGGTACCAACGGTTGGCAGTGGATTAACAACTGTTATGCTTTCGGAGGAGTACGATGAGGATGCACTCGATGAGGATATATCAAATGAAGACGTGGCCGATGAAGACGTGATGCTTGATGATAGAATATCCGATGAGCTGTTTTGAGACAAATTAGATGATGTGCCGCCCGATGAGGTTATGCTTGGCGCAGCACAGCCCGACAAAATCAGCAAAAGTACAAGCGCCAATGCTATGATTTTTTTCATCTTTACCCCTCCTTTTTAGTTAATAATTTTAGTATTTTTTGCCATTTGCGCAATTCTTTCATCCCAGCCGTAGCAATCGGGAAAGGAAAGCGTTGTATTGCTGTTATTTATTATAAACATAAAATCATCGTTTGAAAAGCCCGAATTTGCAATTTTTTGAAATATGGCTGAAATTACCTGTCTTTTGGCAGTAAAATTCTCACTTTTCCCCACAAATGAGGCGATTTGCGCGCCTGTCAGCCGTAGTGCTTGACCGTTTTCCTCAATCTCAATTCCGCCAAGTCGGTCAACAATGCTAATAATAAGCAGGTAGTTGGCCTTGACAGCCTCAAAATCGCGATATCCGTAAACAAGCGCGGTGTTTTCATCACAATTTTCAGGCAAAATAGTCACCACAATTTCACATTGCTCAAAATCAAGGTAAACGATTTCTCCGCCGCCCTCCTCCCACAAAAACATTACGGGTGTGTTTTGGGGCGGTGGCGGAAAATAGGGCTCGCTGACCTGGTTTTTCTCGGTTTGGGCGCTGCCCTCCTGCCACAAAACACCAAGAGAGGTTAGAAAAAACGCCACTGCGCATAAAACGACAGTTAGCGTAAAGGCGCCGATTTGCCGCCATTTTGCACCATTTTTAGTTTTCATTAAATCACCGCCCACAAAAGATTCTCACTTTATTATTGGCGCGGCAATTTATTTCTATTCCTTAGTTTTGCTTTTTCTTGTTTTCCACATGTGTGTTTAAAACGGTACCTCTTACAATGCTGGTTTCCCCAAATTTTTTTCTTATGTTATAAACCTTTTTATCAATTTCTTCGGTTTTTCGGCTATCCTCCCACTCACCGAACATATCGCACTGGGTGGCAGTTTCAAGGGGGACTAAATGAATAGCCCTGATTCCCACCGAACGCAGGGGCAAATGCCAAAAATAGTTTTTCTCAAAAATCTCCATTCCCCTTTTGGCAAGTGTCATCGCAACCGCCGTTGGAGAAGAAAAGCTGGAACTGAATTCCTTAACCTGTAAAGTGTTTGTCCTTGTGTGCACGGCAAGGCCAAATGCCGCAAGGTTATTATCTTTAAGGGTGCCTGCAATGTCCTCCGCCAAATCCAGGAAAACACGCCAAACCTCCTCCGGGGTGGTCACATCCTGAGGCAACGTAACACTCCTGCCAACGCTTTTGGGAACACACTTCGCATTATCCGCCGAAACGGGCGAATCATCAAGTCCCATAGCGTAATTTTTAATTTCTCTGCCGTTTTTGCCAAGCATTCTAACAAGCGTTCTTTCATCCGCCGCCGCTAAATCACCAATGGTGAAAATTCCACAGGCGGCAAGGCGAGCCGCCGTTTGCTTGCCCACAAAAAGCAGGTCCGAAACAGGCATTGGCCACACAATATCCTTAAAATTTTCACGGCTTATAACGGTAACCGCATCGGGCTTTTTGTAATCGGAGCCCAGCTTAGCAAAAACCTTGTTAAAGCTCACACCAACGGATGCAGTTATGCCAAGCTCGGCCTTAATCTCCCCCCTTATTCTTTGCGCAATGGTTTCGCCATCGCCGAAAAGAAGGCGACTACCTGTCACATCAAGCCAGCACTCATCAATGCCGAAGGGCTCAATTAAATCGGTGTAACGCCTGTAAATGTTCCTTGCCTTTTCGGAATAAAGATTATATTCCTTGTAATTCGGTTTTAAAATCACAAGGTCGGGACATTTTGCCTTTGCCTCGTGAATGGGCTCGGCAGTTTTAACACCGAACTTTTTGGCAATTTCATTTTTTGCAAGAATAATGCCGTGGCGGTTTTCCTTGCTTCCACCCACAGCCACCGGCAGATTTTTAAGGGTTTCACAAGACAGCAGAGTGACCGATGCAAAAAAATTATTTAGGTCACAGTGCAAAATAACCCTATCCATCGGCTCACCCTCCTTTTTCTTTATGATATTATTATACCAAAGTTGAATTTTATTGTAAAGACAGATGCAAAAAAGCACGGTACCAAAAAGTGCCGTGCTTTAGGTTTATTAAGTCATTGGTATCACCAAAAAATTTTATTATAAATTTTTCAGTTTACTTGTACATTGGTATCACCAAATAATAATTTATTTTTTTGTCGGTTAAAGGCTTAACTCTTTTTTGGACTCACCCCTTAGACTTTTTCCATGGCTGAATAAACTGGTTCGTTTTCCTTGTTCATTGGTATCAGCCACCTTTCTATTCCAAGAGTTTCTTTTTATCCCTTCTTGTTGTTTTTATTATAAGGCATAATGCACCATTTGTCAAGCAAATGTTTAAAACTTTTGTGCAAGTTGCTCAGATTTTACGTTTTTCACAAAAAGAAACTTGTCCCTTTGTAAAACTTTGATAAATCATCAGGCAAATTTCGCCCAAATTCGGGAAATGGCCAAAATGATGATTATAACGGGCAAAACATATTTAAGATAGCCGTAAAGGGCTTTGGGCAGTTTTATACCTTTTCCCGCGTTAACCTCGTTTAAAAAGTTATCAAAGCCCCAACCCTTTTTGGTAACGCAGAAAAGCAGGAAAACAAGGGAACCCACAGGTAAAAGAATGTCGCTGACAATAAAGTCCTCAAGGTCAAGCACCGCGCTTGACTCACCAAAGGGCTTGAAGCCTGCAAGCAGGCTGTTTCCTAACGCGCAGGGCAAGGACAAAACAAACATTGAAGCAATGTTTATAAGCGATGCCTTTTTTCTTGACCAGCCAAACAGCTCCATTGTGCAGGCAATAATATTTTCAAAAACTGCAAGAATGGTGGAAAAGGCGGCAAAGGTCATAAATACAAAGAAAAGACTTCCCCAAAGGCGACCTAGCGGCATATTGTTAAAGATATTAGGCAGGGTTATAAAAATAAGGGAGGGGCCGGCATCAACCTCAATGCCGTAGGCAAAGGCGGCGGGAAAAATGATAAGACCCGAAACAAAGGCTACAAATGTGTCAAGAACTCCAACGTTTACAGCTTCGCCAAGCAGTGAGCGTTCCTTTCCAATGTAGCTGCCGAAAATTGCCATTGCACCACAGCCAAGACTAAGTGTAAAAAACGCCTGGGTCATTGCGGCGGTTATAACTTTGGCAAGACCGATTTCCTTCACCTTTTGATGGCTGGGGGTTAGATAAAATGCAAGGCCCTTGTCGCCGCCCTTTAAAAAGATGCTGTTAACCGCTAAAACCAGCATTATTGCAAGCAGGGCGAGCATCATAACCTTGGTTACCTTTTCAAGTCCCTTTTGCACACCAAGGGAACAAATAAGAAAGCCGGCAACCACAATTATTGCCATAAACAAAATTTGTTCCACAGGGTTTGCCAGCATATTATCGAAAGCCACCGCCACCTCACCCGATGTCATTCCCTCAAATTTACCGAAGGCGGTGGAAAAGAAATAGTTAAGCATCCAACCCGAAACGCAGGTGTAAAACATCATTAAAATGTAGTTGCCAATAAGGCAAACATAGCCGTGCAGGTGCCATTTTGTGCCCTTTGGTTCAAGCGCCTGATACATTTTAACAGGACTCTTCTGAGAAGCACGACCCACTGCAAACTCCATAACCATAATGGGAACGCCGAAAATTGCTAAAAACAAAAGATAAATAAGAACGAAAATTGCGCCGCCGTTTTGTCCCACCATCCAGGGGAATTTCCATACATTACCAATTCCAATGGCACAGCCCGCACTAAGCAGGATAAATCCTAAACGACTGCCGAGTCTCTCTCTTTCCAAGAAAACACTTCCCTTAAATCATTCGAGCCCCAAAAGGGGCTCGGCTTTTATTTTTTCTTTCCCTTAAATATTTTACTACGGAATAGAATAATATTCATAACAACAAAGAATGCCGCTAAAATTATAAGGGTTAAAATGGGCTTAACCGGGGCAAGGGTTGCAAGAAGCATAATTGGGAAGCCGAAAACAATGGCGGGGAAATTTTGATAAACCAGGTTATCTGCCGCAGGTGTTTTAAACTCACCATCAATTTCACGAAGCAAAATAATTCCCGTGCTGGCGGTGCCTGTAAGCATTCCGTACATTGCCAAGAACTGCTCCTCAGGGTAATTTTTAAAGAGCGTTTTTGCCACAAAATAGTTATAAACATAGGTAATAACAAAGCCAACCACACCGAGAACAAGCATAATTCCCCAATATTTTTCCAGCACACCGAGGCGAATCGCAGCAATGCCTGCCACAACCATAATATCATAGAAAAAGTTGCTGGCTCGGGTCATTAGAAAATCGTTTGTGTATTCCTTTTTAACAATGTTTTTCTTCTTTAAGAATTTAAGCACCGCTTTAACAAGGGTTGCCGCCAAAACGCCTAAAAGGAAGTTAAAGCCATAAATTACAGACTTCATTCCGGGAAGCAGTTTTCCTAGAAGCGCCATGAGACCGTAAGCCACCATATAAGCCACCGCTATAAGAGCAATTTGAATGGTTAATTTATCAACGCTTTCCTGCATGGGGATTTCATTTGCCGACTGAATTTTATCGGCAGTGATTTCCCCTTCCTCGGTTTTATTGGCGCTGAGTTTACCCTTTTTCTTAAGAATAGCAAGGTGAATAACGCCTCCGATGCTGGCGCTTAAAAAGCCAAGAGCGGCAATGGTAAGGCCAAAACTCTTTCCGCCCACAAAGCCGAAATCATTTTCGTAAATTCCACCGTAGTTTAGCGCCTGGCCTGTTCCCTGACCGTAGCCAAAGGGAAGCAGAATTCCTGCTGCTGCAAAGAAATCCTTAATGATAAAGCTGGCAACAATGGTAATTCCAAAGCCTACAACCGCCTGCAAGAGATAGGTTGCAACGGTGGTAACACCCGTGTTAAAAATTTCAGCCGTTCTCTCCTTTGTCAGCTTCGCATCCGATGATTTAAATGTAGAAGCAATAAAACCGAGAGCTAAAGTATGGTATGTAATAATTTCCAGCATTTCGGTGCCGTTAGAGCCGAAAAACGCTGTATCAAACATAGCATCACCTGTGAAAAAATTGTAAATTCCCTCAACAATGATAAGAATGCCGCCGCCCAAAACCGATACGGGAATAAGCGATTCCCTTAAAGGCTTAATGCTTTTTTTAATAATATTCGCCGCAAGCAAACTCATAAGTAAGACTGCCAGCAGATTAAAAAAGCCCCAAACACTAGAGTCCCAAAAATTGTTCATTTTCTTCACCTTTCAGTATGTTTTTACAGCGGTTATAAATGTTTACGTATTTCAGCGCATTAAATCGCTTGTCCCCTTTAAGCTGATAAACTCTGCCGCCGAAATAAATGTTACACTTATTTCGGCCAAGCACCGTTACCGCATCGGTGTTCTCAAAAGGAAAAATCGCTTTTTCTTTTCCGCAGTCAATTTCAATTCGGTCGCCAAACAGCAAAATTTCGGCATTTTGAAACATTTTCTCTTTGCGTTTAAAAACAATAACCTCGCTTACATTTGCCTTATCGGCAAACATAGGCTTCTCCTCATAATCCTTAAGACAAAGTTTGTTTACAAAATCCTTTTGGTAATTATACCAGTCAAGAACAAAGTCGAATGGGAATTCTCCATTTTCACACCTTAGCATTTTATTCTCGCAGTAGGTTATCTCCTTGCCGCATTTGGTGCAGCGAAATTTATTACCACTGCTCTCCCACTTTGCAAGACCGCAATCGGGGCAAACATAAATTGCTCGCTCAAGGTACTCGGCTCTTTTTGAGGAGATAAACTCGCAGTCGGCCACTGCTTCATTAACATAAATACCCTTTTCGATTCGCTCAAAAAGCTCCTCATTTGTCATTTTCTTCATTTCATCAGGCTCAATGATTTCGCTGACAAAGGCGTGCATTTTGCCTTTTCTTACCACATCACTCCAGCGTGGCTCTGCGCCATAGCCGCCCTCAATTCGGTAAATTGCAACGGGCAAATTTAACTTTTTGGCAAGGGCCGCAATAGATGGATTCATATATTCCGTTTGACCACTGTAGGTCCTGTTTCCCTCAGGAGCAATGCAGATTGAGCCACCCTCTTTTGCAACACGAATGCAGTTCATAACTGCAGTTATGTCGGTGGTTTGTTTTCTTATGGGAATGGGTGCCACCACCCACCTGATAAGATCTGACACAAAGCCCATTGAAAAAAGGTCCTCAGTAGCCAAATAATAAATCGCCTTTTTAAAGGTCATTCCAACAAAAAATTGGTCAAAGGGCGTTTGGTGATTTAAAAGAATAAGATAGGCTCTTTTCCTATCTCCACTGAATTTTTCTATTTTAATGTTATATTTGAGTTTCGCAATGGGATAAAGCACAACGTAGGCAAGCGCAGTTACCACCTTGTGGCGAAATTTTATCCACTTTTTTTGGTTTTTCTTTTTACTCATAGGCTTCTCCCAAATAAAATTATCAAGAATATTTTACCACACTACCGTCCTCTTTTCAAGAAAAAAGAGTTTTTTAGAATGCTTAAAAAATTGTGATGGGAACGCTTCATTTTTGGCGCGCTGAAAGGGACTTTATCGCAGTCGCTTCACTCCTTTGGAGGAATTTCGTAACAGTCCACTGGACTGTTACTTTGTCGCTCCTTACCTCGCTCTGCTCGGTGTTCACTCCAATTCCTGGTTCGAGTCCCAAAACATAACCACTAAAACTAAAAGGCCAACCCTTTGGTTGACCTTTTAGTTTTGGCGCGCTGAAAGGGACTCGAACCCCCGACCCTCTGCTTAGAAGGCAGATGCTCTATCCGGCTGAGCTATCAGCGCAAATATTAAATTTGGGCAAAAAAATGGAGCGGGTGATGGGAATCGAACCCACACAGCCAGCTTGGAAGGCTGGAATTCTAGCCATTGAACTACACCCGCATACACTATTTGCCTCAAACGGCAAGTTATATCTTACCACATAACTTGCCGTTAGTCAAGTGTTTTTATTTGGTTTTTTAAGGGCTATTTAGCCTTGATTACAAGTGAATCGGCAAAATCAACTTGAATTTCTTTTATGCCGTTTTCGCCCTTATCAATTATGATATTAACGATTTCGTTTTCAATTTCTCTTCTTATCATATTGCGGAGAATTCGAGCGCCCTCTTTTGCTCCATCGCCCTTTTCGGCCAGGTACTCACAAACACTCTCGGTATAGCTTACCTTAATATCCTTTTGAAGCATTGCCTCTTTAAGCTCATCAAGCATTAGGCCTGCTATTTTCTCAAGGGAATCCTTTTTAAGGGGTGCGAAAACAACAACCTCATCAACACGCCCTAGAAACTCGGGGCGCAGGAAATCCTCAAGGGCTTTAATAGCCTTTTCCTTTGAGGCATCCTCCCTGGTTTTGCCAAAGCCCATAAGAGTATCGGTTTTATCACTTCCCGCATTGGAGGTCATAACTATTATGGTGTTTTCAAAGTTAACGGTGCGACCCTGAGCATCAGTAATGCGGCCATCATCAAGAATCTGTAAAAGGATATTTAAAACATCGGGGTGCGCCTTCTCAATTTCATCAAACAAAATAACGCTGTAGGGCTTTCTCCTTACCTTTTCGGTAAGCTGGCCTGCATCATCATAGCCAACATATCCGGGAGGGGCTCCAATAAGGCGGGAAACCGAGTGCTTTTCCATAAATTCCGACATATCAAAGCGGAGCATTGTCTCAGGAGTTGAGAAAAGCTGCTCGGAAAGCACCTTGACAAGCTGAGTTTTACCAACGCCTGTGGGGCCCACAAAGATAAATGAAGCGGGGCGCTTAACAGCAGAGGTTTGCACCCTTGAGCGCTTTACGGCGGCGGTAACAAGGGCTGCAGCCTCATCCTGACCGATGATTTTTTTCTTGATTTCACCTTCAAGATTTGAAAGCTTTTTAAGGTCGCTTTCCTCAACCTTAACTGCAGGGATACCGGTCCAAAGCTCAATCACCTTTGCCACATCGGAAAAGGTAACCGTATTGTTAGCGGCAGGCTCGTAAAGACCTTGTGCCGTGGCCTTATATTTTTCAAGATTTGCCTTTAACTTTGCAATTTTTTCATAATCAGGATTTTCAACCTCTTGCTCTAGATTTTCAAGCTGAAGTGAATAATCCTTGATTTTTTTGTTTGTCACATAAAGTTCATCAATGGCAGGGTTAGCAAGAGCCGCGCAGGCGCAGGCCTCATCAAGCAGGTCAATGGCCTTATCGGGCAAAAACCTGTCGGTGACATAACGCTCAGAAAGGGAAACAATTTTTCCAATCATTTCCTCGGGAATTTTAACATTGTGATAGCCCTCATAATAGCCCTTAACCCCAAGCAGGATTTTTTCGGCTTCATCGGTTGATGGCTCCTCAATTTTAACAGGCTGGAAGCGCCGCTCTAGGGCGGCATCCTTCTCGATATATTTTCTATACTCCTTAAATGTGGTTGCGCCGATAACCTGAATTTGGCCACGGGAAAGTGCAGGCTTTAAAATGTTGGCAGCGTTCATCGAACCCTCGGTGGCATCACCTGCGCCAACAAGGTTGTGAATTTCATCAATGAACAAAATAATGTTGCCTGCCTCTTTGATTTCCTCAACAAGGCCCTTAACGCGGCTTTCAAACTGACCTCTGAACTGTGTGCCTGCAACGAGTCCTGTCATATCAAGAAGGTAAATTTCCTTATCAAGCAGCCTTGCGGGGGCAGTGCCATCGGCAATTTTCATAGCAAGACCCTCGGCAATGGCGGTTTTACCTACACCGGGTTCACCGATAAGGCAGGGGTTGTTTTTAGTGCGGCGGGAGAGAATTTGAATGGTGCGATAAAGCTCATCATCGCGGCCAACAATAACATCAAGTTCTCCCCGCTTTGCGCGGTCATTTAAATTGGTGCAATAGGTCTCAAGATGGCGCTTGCGCTTTTTTTCCTGCCCTTTTTTGGCGCCCTTCTCCCCTTTTTCCTTTTTATCGGCATTGTCGCTCTTGGGTGCGGTGCCGCCAAAAATATTGTTAAGGAAAGGAAACGCAGGGGCAGTGCCTAAATCAAAGCCCTCATCATCGTTTTCACCCATAGACATAATATCGCCAAATTGCTCGCTTAATTGTTCAATGTCATCATCGGTGATATTCATTTTTTCAAGCATATCATTAATGGGCTTAACGCCCATTTCTTTAGCACAAACAAGACAAAGTCCCTGGGGCTGGGCGTTGGGCTGACTGGGGTCAGAAATAAACACCATAGCAGGGCGCTTTTTGCACTTGGAACACAAATTCATAAATTGATTTACTCCTTATTTTCTTCTTGTGTGGCTGAGGTTGTGTTCTTAAGCACAACCTGCATATATCCCAGCATTGAAAGAATCATGCAAGCAATAGATACCACCTCAAGAATAATTGCAATAATAGGGGGAAGAACAGCTATAAACTCCATAAGAACAACATAAATAATAGTGGAATAAATAGCAACAGTGGAAAGCTTGCCCCACCATCTTGCCGACATAGGCTTAATGAAACCGTTTTTCAGCAGATATGTCGCCGCAATTGCGGTAAGCAATTCCTTAACAAAAAGAACGATAAACATAGGGAGCAGCATTCTGTGTTTAATAAGCAGGCAGAAAAGCACCGCCGCCTGGGTTAGTTTATCGGCAATGGGGTCAAGAATTTTGCCAAGCTCGCTCACCATATTAAACCGACGGGCAATAAATCCGTCAACCACATCGCTAAGGCCCGACAGCACAATAATGCCAAAGGCAAAAACTTGGTTGTTTTCTATATTATTTGCAAAATATATCGGAACAAACGCAATAATCAGCGCAATTCTGAAAAAAGAAATAATATTCGGTATTGTAAAAATTTTGTTGTTCATTTTCTTTCCCGATTCTTAAAATATATTGTTTTTTAAATTCCCAAAAAGTTAACGCCTAAAAGTGTGTTTAAATAGCCGCAAATGTAAGAACCTTCCACGGCCTCTAGAATTTTACCGCCTGCAATGGCTCCCACAAAAATGGCTACGGCGCAAAATACTGCTGCAAAAATCACACCCTTGACTGCGCCGAGCATTCCGCCCAGCACTCGGTTTAGCGTTCCCACAATAGAGAAGGAGAACAGTTTGTTGAGCATTTTTGCCAAAATTCTCACAACAAAAAGCAAGACAACAAAAATAAGCACGCTCACAATGGTTTTAACAACCGAAACAACGATGGGTTCTACCACATTTTCGCTAACCGTTTGGGCAACACTTGCGGCACCACCGCCAAGGCTTGAATTAACGTGATTTGTAAGCTCCTCATCGCTTACACCGAAAAATTCAAGGTTATTTTTTATGAACTTTGGCAGTTTTTCTAAAACCGATTTTGTGGCATCTGCCGTGCTTTCCTCAATGCCCTGCTCAATGGCGGTCATAACGGTTGGGCCGACCGCCTTGTCATAAACAAAGTTTGCAACAGGGGTGCTAAAGGTGAAGGAAAGGTAAATAGCGAGCACAAAGCCCACAACCTCTATAATCGTTTTAACAAAGCCCTGCTTTGCAGAAATAATTGCAGTAACCGCAATTATAGCAACAATAATTAAATCAAGGATTATACCCATTCCTTTTTCCTCCGCAAAAGTTTTTTATTTTTTAAGGGAGATTGCCTTCTTTGCCATTTCGGCAAGTTGGGCACCGCGAAGACCAAACTTATCAAGCAGCTCAGCCGCAGGCGCAGACCTTCCGAAAACATCGTTAACGCCGAGCTTTAAAACAGGAACGGGATATTCCTCTGTAATAACATCGGCAACGGCACTGCCAAGGCCTCCGATAACCGAATGCTCCTCAGCGGTAACAATGGCGCCTGTTTCCTTGGCGGCCCTTAAAATAATCTCCTTATCCAAAGGCTTAATGGTTGCAATGTTGATAATTCTGGCGCTGATACCCTCAGCCTTCAGGATTTCATAAGCCTCAAGAGCCTCGGCAACCATAAGACCGGTTGCAACGATTGTTACATCGCTTCCCTCTTTAAGCTCGACACCCTTGCCAATTTCAAAGGTGTAATCATCATCGAAAACAACGGGAACTGCAAGGCGGCCGAAACGCATATAAACGGGGCCATCGTGCTCCATTGCGGCAAACACTGCCTTTCTTGCTTCAACAGCATCAGCAGGGTTAATAACGGTCATTCCGGGAATTGTGCGCATTAAGGCGATATCCTCACAGCACTGGTGTGTTGCACCATCCTCACCAACAGAAATACCTGCGTGGGTTGCACCGATGATAACATTTAAGTGAGGGTAACCCACCGAGTTTCTAACCTGCTCAAAGGCTCTGCCTGCGGCAAACATTGCAAAGGAGCTGACAATTACTCTTTTGCCTGTTGCTGCAATACCTGCAGCGATGCTCACCATATTTTGCTCTGCAATACCGCAGTTGTAAAAACGCTCAGGGTAAGCCTTTTTAAACACACCCGTTTTAGTTGCTGCCGCAAGGTCAGCATCCATAACGATGAAATCTTTATTTGTTTCGGCAAGTTCAACAAGTGCGGCGCCATAGGCATCTCTTGTAGCAATTTTTTTAACATCAGCCATTTTAGTTTCCTCCTTATTAAAGTGCTTTCAAAGCGGCTTCTAACTCATCAAGGGCAATCTTTGCCTGTTCATCGTTTGGTGCGCTACCGTGCCAGTTAACCGCATTTTCCATAAAGGACACACCCTTGCCCTTAACTGTTTTTGCAACAATGGCAGTGGGCTTGCCCTTAACCTGCTTAGCTTCATTAAGGGCGGTTTCAATTTGGTCAAAATCGTGACCATCAATGGTTATAACATTCCAGCCAAAGGCCTCAAATTTCTTATCAACGGGATAAGGAGAGTTAACCTCATCACAGGTGCCATCAATTTGAAGGTTATTACAGTCAACAAAAGCAATGAGGTTGTCAAGCTTTTTATTGGCTGCAAACATTGCTGCCTCCCAAACCTGACCCTCTTCAATTTCGCCATCACCTAGAACGGTATAAACACGGAAGCCGCTTTCAAAATGCTTTGAAGAAAGTGCCATTCCAACCGCAGTAGAAATGCCCTGACCGAGAGAGCCTGAAGACATATCAACACCGGGGATATTTTTCATATCAGGGTGGCCCTGAAGGCGCGAATCATACTTACGAAGGGTGATAAGCTCTTCCACGGGGAAGAAACCGCGGTGAGCAAGAACCGAATAAAGGGCAGGCGCTGCATGACCCTTTGAAAGAACGAAGCGGTCTCTAGACTCCATTTTAGGATTTTTAGGGTCAATGTTCATCTCATTAAAATAAAGATATGTAATAATATCTGCGCAGGAAAGTGAGCCACCGGGGTGACCTGCCTTTGCGGCGTGAACCCCTTTAATAATGCCGATTCGCACATTTGTGGCAGTTTTTTGCAGTTCTAATTTTGCTTGTGCATTCATCTTGTTTTTACTCTCCTTTGATTTTTGTTAAATAATCTATAAAATCTGCAACTGCGCCATCGGCACAAGGGCAGGTTATGTACTTTGCTTTTTCCTTAATATCATCGGGGGATTCCTCGGTTGCGGCGCCAATGTCGGCGGCACAAATCATTTCAAGGTCGTTATAATAATCACCGATGGCAAAAATATTACCATCACTTATCTTATAAATTTCCTTAAGGTCCATTAGAGCCGAAGCCTTTGATACGCCATTTGGAAGCTGCTCGAAATAGTGGCGCATTCTGCCGTACACAAAGGCGTTTGTTCTCACAAATCGGCTGTTGTGCTTCTTTGGTGCGAGGGCCGCCACCTTTTCATAGGTCTCGCTATCGGGTGGAAACAAAATAGCCTTACACCACTTAATGTCCTTAATATCGTTATATGTTACATCAATGGGTGTTAATTCCTCGTAGGTTTCGTGGTCAATAACCTCTTCGTTGCGATTGAGGGTGTAGGAAATATCGCCAACATGCACCTTGATGCCAACATTTTTAAAATTCTCGCTGATATATTTAACGTAAGCCTTGTCAGCTTCCTCTAAAAAGTTTTGCATTAAAACCTTTTTTTCGGTGGAATCATAAATCACCGCACCGTTTTGAACAATGCTTGCTGAAATATCGCAAAGGCTTCGAACCGCAGGCATAATTCCTTCGGCTGAACGGCCAGAGGACAAACAAAACTTTCCGCCCTCGGCTATAAAATATTTAATTTTTTCAACATTTGTTTGCGGCAAAACACCGTTGCTGATGAGCGTGCCGTCAATGTCACAAGCCAAAAGACAGCCATCAAAAATCCCCATCACTTAATGTCCTTTCTAAAAATGCGGTGAAATATGCCGGCAGCTCGCTTGAAAATTCCATATACTGCTTTGTCGTTGGGTGGATAAAACCGATTTTCCTTGCGTGCAGGCACTGGCCACCCAGTTCGGTTATCACTCTTTTGGGCCCGTAAACCGCATCCCCTGCAACAGGGTGGCCGATAAAGGCCATATGCACTCTTATCTGGTGGGTTCTCCCCGTTTCAAGGCGAACCCTTAAATGAGAAAACCCGTTGCCGCTGTTAATAACCGTAAAATGGGTGACCGCTTTCTTTGAGTTTTGCTCGGTGACGGCCATTTCCTTTCTTTTCACGGGGTGGCGGCCAATGGGCGCGTTAATTGTGCCCTCGGTTTCCTTAAAACCGCCGTAAACCACGGTTTCATATTCCCTTGTGAAGGAATGTTCCTTTATCTGCTCGCTTAAAAACCTGTGAGCGCTGTCATTCTTTGCCACCACCAAAAGACCGCTTGTGTCCTTGTCAATTCGGTGAAGAATGCCGGGGCGCATTACCCCATTTATCCCCGAAAGGCTGTCACCACAATGGTAAAGCAGAGCGTTAACAAGGGTGCCCGTGTAATTCCCCGCCGCCGGGTGCACCACCATTCCCTTTTCCTTGTTTACAATGAGCAGGTCGCTGTCCTCATAAACAATGTTTAAAGGAATGTTCTCCGCCTCAATGTTAAGGCACTCGGGCTCGGGCAGGGTGATTTCAACCGTGTCACCGCATTTTAACTTATAATTTTTAGCCACGCTCTTTCCGTTAACCGTTACAAAGCCGTTTAAAATAAGCTTGGTAGCATAAGAACGGGTGGCCTCGCTATTTTCGGCAACAAAGGTATCAAGGCGGACGGCTTCGTCCGCCTTTTCGGCTGTAAATCTATTCATTTGAAGCGTTTTCCTTTTTGGAACCTTCAGCACTCACCTTACGGTGGTCCACTGTTATGTCAATAACAAGATATAAGATAAGAAGCAATGCGCCGATTACAACTGCACAGTCGGCAATGTTGAAAACGGGAAAATCGGGCATAAAATGCAGGTGTAAAAAATCGATTACTGTGCCGCCGTTAAAAATGCGGTCGACTAAATTTCCAAGTCCACCCGAAAGCACCAGGGTGATTGCCCAAAATAGAGGTTTGTCCTTCGGACCCTTTGCTATAAGAAGGGCAAGACAAATTACCATCACAATAACGGTGAGGGAAACAAGCAGCCAGGTGTGACCGCTCATTAGCCCCCAAGCGCCACCCTTATTGTGAACATATGTGAAATCGAGAATTCCGGGAATAAAGGTGCGTGACTCGGCCAAAGCAAATTCACCTACAACATAGGCCTTTGTAAGGCGGTCGGCAACAAAAATTCCAACTGCGGCAAGAACCGCTAAAATATAACTTACCAATTATTGTTCCTCCAAAACTCTGGCACAGCGCTGGCAAATGTCCTCGCTGCCGCTAACGGTGCCAACTGTATTTGAATAAGCCCAACAACGAGCGCACTTTTTGCCCTCGGCGTGTTTAACGGTAACGGTGAAATCCTGCTCACCCTTAAACTCACCCTCGCCGCCCTTGTTAATTACAAGGTCAGAAACAATGAGAACACCTGGGAGAATGTCGCTGATAGAATTTAAGAATTCATAGGCTTCTCCATCGGCAAAAATGGTAACCGAAGCATCAAGTGATGCACCGATAACCTTTTCGGCACGGGCAAGCTCAAGTGCCTTTTTAACATCATCACGAACAGCGTGAATTTTCTCCCAACGAGCAAGAAGCTCATTATCAACATTGTCGGTTGCCTCGGGCATATCGTTAAACATAACGTTTCTTGCATCACGGTCGGCTGAATGGGGCATAAACTGCCAAATTTCATCTGATGTAAAGGCAAGAATGGGGGCAACAAGAAGAGTCAAGGTGTCGAGAATGCGGTAAATCACCGTTTGCGCTGCGCGGCGGGTCACGGAATTCTTGTTCTCAACATAAAGCCTATCTTTAAGCACATCAAGATAGAAGTTTGACATATCAAGAACGCAGAAATTGTGAATTGCGTGGTAAACCAAATGATATTCAAAGTTATCATAGGCCTTGCGGCAGGTACGAACAAGCTCGTTCATTCGGGCAAGTGCGAAACGGTCAATTTCTGTGAATGCGCTGTCAGGAGTGCTGTCGGTGTCGGGGTTAAAGTCGCTGATACAGCCGAGAATAAAGCGGGCTGTGTTACGAATTTTTCTGTAAGCCTCGGAAAGCTGTTTTAAGATATCATTTGAAACGCGAATGTCGGCGTGGTAGTCAGAGGAAGCAACCCACAGTCTTAAAATATCGGCGCCATACTGCTTAACAACATCATCGGGGATAATAACGTTACCAATGGATTTTGACATCTTTTTGCCCTCGCCATCAACAACCCAGCCGTGGGTTACAACGGTTTTGTAGGGGGCAACGCCCTTAGTGGCAACATTTGTAAGAAGTGAAGACTGGAACCAGCCTCTATACTGGTCGGCACCCTCCAAATAAAGGTCGGCAGGGCTTCTCAAATAATCCCTTGTGTCTAAAACTGCGGCGTGGGAAACACCCGAGTCAAACCAAACATCCATAATGTCGGTTTCTTTTTTAAACTCGGTGTGGCCGCAGGAACAAACTGCATTTTCGGGCATTAAATCCTTTGCATCAAGCTCGTGCCAAGCATCGGCGCCCTTTTCTCTGAAAATTTCGGCAACCTTTGCAATGGATTCCTTTGAAATATATTCCTTACCGCATTCCTTGCAGTAGAAAATGGGAATGGGAACACCCCAGGTACGCTGGCGGGAAATACACCAGTCGCTTCTATCCATAACCATTCCCGAAATGCGGTTTTCGCCCCATTCGGGAACCCAGCGAACCTTGCCGATTTCCTCAACAGCCTGCTTTGCAAAATCGGAAATTGAGCAGAACCATTGCTCGGTTGCACGGAACAAAATAGGTTTTTTACATCTCCAACAATGGGGATATTGGTGGATTATCTTTTTAAGTGCAAAGAGGTAGCCGTTTTCCTCCAGCCACATTGCAATTTTTTTGTTGGCCTCATCGGTAGTGATGCCCGCGAAAATACCTGCCTCCTCGGTCATCATACCCTTGTTGTCAACGGGAACGGTCATGCCAATTTCCTTGTATCTGCGGCAAACCTCAAAGTCATCAACACCGTGACCGGGGGCTGTGTGAACGCAGCCTGTACCGCTTTCAAGTGTTACATGGTCACCAACGATAATCAGGGAATCTCTGTTCATAAAGGGGTGTGTTGCAACCATATATTCAAGGTCGCGGCCCTTAATTGTTCCGATAACTTCGTATTCGGAAATTTCGGCAGCCTCAAGTGCTCCCTTAAAAAGCTCGGTTGCCATAATATAATTTTCATCGCCGCATTTAACAACGCTGTATTCATATTCAGGGCCAACACAAATTGCAAGGTTTGCAGGAAGTGTCCATGTGGTGGTGGTCCAAATTACGAAATAGGTCTTAGCTAAATCTGCACCCATTGCGCTAAGCAATCCCTTGTCCTCTTTAACAGGGAACTTAACATAGATAGAATAGCAGGGGTCCTCAGCGTATTCAATTTCGGCTTCAGCCAGTGCTGTCTGGCACTCGGGGCACCAATAAACAGGCTTTAAGCCCTTGTAAATGTAGCCCTTTTCGGCCATCTCACCGAAAACCTCAACCTGCTTTGCAACATATTCATTTTTAAGGGTTAAGTAGGGGTCCTCCCATTCACCGAGAACGCCCAGGCGCTCGAATTGTTTTCTCTGCTCCTCGGCAAAGTTAATTGCAAACTCGCGGCACATTTTGCGAAGTTCCAGGGGTGAAATCATTTCTCCCGATTTCATACCTGCAGCCTTTCTTGCCTTAAGCTCGGTGGGAAGGCCGTGGGTATCATAACCGGGAACGAAGGGAGCCTTAAAGCCTGTCATATTTTTATAGCGCACAACAAAATCCTTTAAGGATTTATTAAGTGCAGTGCCAAGGTGAATGATACCGTTGGCATAGGGAGGGCCATCGTGCAAAACATAAAGAGGCTTGCCCTCGTTGCGCTTCATAATTTCGTGATAAAGGTCGCTTTCCTGCCATTTTTTAAGTGCCTCAGGCTCGCGCACGGGAAGACCTGCGCGCATAGGAAATTCGGTGCTGGGTAAATTAAGTGTCTGATTGTAATCGCGTTGTTCCATTTTGTAACTAACTCCTCAACATAAATCGTTGCTTTTAAAATATATTAATCTGCATTGTAAGAGGTGGTTTCCTCTAATTCTGTATCATTGTTTTCAAATTCAAGTTCTACCGCCCGTGCCGCACGAGCAGCATCCATAGGCGCCTCCTCGGGAAGCTCGGAAACAGCCTTAACGAAGGATTTTATGCGAATGAGGGTGTCGCTTCTGAAAGCAGCCGCCTCAATTTTCAAGCGGTCATAAATTGCCTGCTCGTTTTGAACGCTTTGCTTTGCCGCAAAAATCATTGCCTGCTTTTTATCCTCATAGCCCTGCTCAAAATCCTCGTAATCCTTTGTTATTGCAGCCTTCTTCTCCTCAAACTCCCTTTCAATTTCGTTGAGTGTTTGAAGGTGTGAAGCCCTTTTGTTTTCAATTTCGCTCTTTGCCGCGTTAAGAATTTCCTCCGCCTGATTTTTGGCATCGGCAACGATTTGGTCGGCAAGCTTTTGAGCGCTTAAAAGAACATTTTGAATGCTATCCTTTGTGTTTTCGCTCTCCTCAATCTTTTTCTCAAGCTCATCATTCTTTTGGAGCAGCAGCTTAATTTGGTAGGCAATTTGCTCATAGTCGGCTTCAACACGGTCAAGAAATTCATCAACCTCTTCCCTTTTGTAGCCCTTCATTGATGAGGAAAATGTTATGTTTCTGATTTCATCAGCAGTCAGCATTACATTCGTTCTCCTTTTAAACATATTTTTTGTATTTTAAAATAACTCTGCCCTTTTTGCTTTTATCATTCACATCGGTAACAATGAACTTGCCCTTGCCGCGAATGGTTATTTTGTCGTTTTGTGAAACGGTTTTTGTGATTTTCTCGGTGGGTACCGAATTTATGAGCACAAGCCCTGCCTCAATCATTTCGCAGGCGGTTGCCCTTGAAACACCTGCCAGCGCCGAAACCACACAGTCAAGGCGCAGGGAGGAAACCGTGTCAGAAAAATCACGAAGAAGGCCAAGACCGGGAAGGGGTGTGTCAAAACCTTTTTTCAAGGTAACGCCAACGCCGCCCACCTTCGTAAGATTAAGCATTACGAATTCCAGAATATCGCGGCTTAAAAACACCACTGCCCTGCCCTTTTCTATGAGAATATCTCCAACACATTCTCTCTTAATTCCAAGGGACATTAAAGTGCCCAAAAAATCACGGTGTGAAAGTGCATATTCCCCTTTAAAGGAAAGGGTTACCGGTTCAATGGAAAAAATGTCCACATTATCCTTTTCGCACCACTCGGGCAGCGCCGCAAGAAAACAGCGCTCGGCGCCATCATAGCCACCAAAAAAGGAAATGTTTTCACCGCCAAGGGCTTTTAAAAGGGTTGCCCTTTCCTCGGCGGTCAAAAAACCGATAAAATGGGGCGAGCAGGTTCTTTCGGCAATTAAAACCGCATCCCGCGCTCTGTCAATTAAAATATCCCCTTGCATTACATGTAAAATCTGCCATCTTCAAAATCATCGGGAATAAGTTCACCCATAACATCAACATCAGCAGGCACAACGATAAAGGTGCTGTTGGCAACCTTTTTTATGCTGGCACCGTTGGCGTAGGCCGCACCGCTGATAAAGTCGATAATGCGGCGTGAGGTTTCCCTGTTGGCAGTTTCAAGGTTTAAAACAACCGTCTTTTTAGCATTAAGATGGTCGGCAATTTCGGTTACATCATCAAAGCGATCAGGCTTAACAAGGACAACCTGCATTTGAGACTGTGTGAAATTAACGGTTTTTGATTTGCGCTCGCTCTGGAAAATGCGGGGAGGGTCATTCTTTACAGTCTTGTGCTCGCGGTAGGTTTCTTTTTTGGAAACGGGTTCTTCCTCCTCGTAATCAAACTCCTCCTCGAACTCATCATCCTCAACACTTACAAGTTTTTTAATATTGTCAAAAAAGCCCATAGTAAAAATCTCCTTTTTTAATTTCTTTTTCCGAAAAGCGCGGTTCCAACGCGCACTAAGTTTGAGCCGCATTCAATGGCATCCTCAAAATCTGAGGACATTCCCATTGACAAAAACTCCATAGTAACATTATCCCTTTTTTTGAGGCCAATGTCAATAAACAGTTTATGCATTCGGTTAAAATACTCCCGCACTTTAAGCCGTTCCTCGCAAATTGGAGGAATGCACATAAGCCCCCTTATGCGAATGCCACGAATAGCGGACATTTCATCAATGGCGGCATCAATTTCATCAGGTGAAAATCCCGATTTTGATTCCTCACCGCCAATGTTAATTTCAATAAGAACATCGGTAGTAATTCCAAGCTTTTCGGAGCATTTTCCAATTTCCCTTGCAAGCTTTAAGGAATGCACCGATTCAATCATACTTACCTTACCCACAATGTCCTTTACCTTGTTGGTTTGCAGGTGTCCTATAAAATGTCGGGTGACATTTTTTGTTACCTCATCATTTTTTGAAAGGAATTCCTGCACCCTGTTTTCACCAATGTGGGTTATGCCAAGGCTTATTGCCTCATTTATAATTTCGGGAGCAACGGTCTTGGTTGCCGCAAGCAGGATAACCTCGCCATCCCTCCTGCCGCTTTTCTTAACAGCAGCATCGAAGCGTGATTTTATATCCCTATAATTAGTTTCGAGAAAACTAATTGATGATTTTTCCATCATAAAGATTCTTTCCTTTCACCACAACCTCATCGTATAAGCGAAGCCCCGATGCGTTGTCGTTAGATAGCTTGCAAATCATTGTTTCCTCATCACGATAAAGGATTTCGACCTCCACGAATTTAATTTCCATTCCCGAAAGCACATAAACCCCCGTTTTAGAGTCCACAACGCGAAGGGCCTTACGGGGAAGCTTAAGGCCGCTGTAGTTTCCGTTCACCACCGTCATTGCGCCGCTTCGAAGGGTTGCTAATTCACTGCTCATTTCCTGGCAGGAAAAAACAATAACCGCGCGGTCGCTGACCGATGAAATGTTAACTCGATGGACCTTAACCGAAATTTCGGGGTTTGCCTTTAGGTTTGTGTGAATAGTCAGTGTATCGCCCGTTTTATAGGCAAGGGAATCGTTAACGCTCACCGTGGCGGCAATGTACCACTTGTAATCCGAAACCAGCTTTCCAACAATCTCTTTTTCAACATCGCCCGGCTTTAAACCATCAAGAGCTTCGGGCGTAAGCTTTTCAATATCCGCAGGGGTAAGAATTTCCTCATAGCCATCGGCTGTGTCAATGAAATAGCCCGAAACATGGGCTGAAATTTCACCCTCGGGAGAGGTCAGTGTCCCGGCGAGAGCATCCCTCTCGGCTTTAAGGCTGGCAAGCTGTGCTGAGAAATCGGTTGTGTCATCGGTAACCATTTGTCGGCGGTTTAAAATCATCATAAGGTCTTCGGAATTTTTCCCTGCCTGCTCAAAATTACCGTAAGCACAGGTAAGCTTTAATTTGTTAAGACCTTCCTTAATCCTTGTGTTAAGCAGGTCAAGGTCGGCCGCTGCAACCGCGTTGTAGCTTTCAAGCTCCTCAATGCTGGCAATTTTGGCATCCAGCTGTTTGATTTGCGATGCGGCAATAGACTGCTCCTCACCCGAATAGACATGGGCGATAACGCCGTTTTTCTCAATGCGTTTTCCGCTTTCAACATTAAAGTGCAAAACGCCCGAAGAATTAAAGCTTACAAGACTTTCGTCTCTTATAATAACGGCGTTTATATTGACACCCTCCACCATTTCACCGTAAACCGCAGATTGGGTTTCAATGGGGCGGTAGAGTGCGGCATAGATTTGATAGGCAAGAAATGAAACGAGAACAAATCCCAAAAGGAATTTTAACAGCTTATTGTCTTTCACTTCGGTTTCCTGCCTCCTTCAAAATTCTTTTTGCCTCGGACAAAACATCGGGGGTTTTGTCGGCGTAAATCCAATTAATTCTCTTATCCTTTTTAAACCAGGTGAGTTGCCGCTTGGCATAGTGACAGCTTTCTCGCTTTAAAAGCTCAACTGCTTCCTCTAGGCTTAACTCACCCTTAAAATATTTATGAAGCTCCTTATGCCCAATGGCCTGAACGCCGCCGCCCTTTAAATTGAGGGTGGCCTTGGCTTCTTCTAAAAGGCCGTTTTCAAGCATTAAATCGACCCTGCGCCTTATTCTTTCATAAAGCAGTTGTCTATCATCAAAGGTGATGCCAAGCATCACCGCATCGTAGGGGCTTGGCACACTGCGGGACTCAGTTTCGAGCTGGGTGATGGTTTTACCTGTCAGTTCAAAAAGCTCCAGCGCCCTTATAATTCTACGGGTGTTGTTTGGGTGGAGCCTTTGGGCTGCCGCTTCATCAATAGTCTTGAGTTTAGCGTGCATATATTCTTCGCCTAGCTCTTTAAGTTCTTTTTGAAGCCTTTTTCGAAGCTCAAAATCGGTGGGCTCTGAAACAAACTGAATATTATCAACAAGGGAATTAACATAAAGGCCCGTGCCACCCACCAAAATGGGCTGTTTTCCCGAAGAATAGATTTCTTTAATTTTTTTGTGTGCAAATTCAACATAATCGGCAACCGAAAAGTTAACCGAAAAATCCAGCACCTCAATTAAATGGTGAGGAACACCTTGTCTTTCCTCCATTGTGGGAACGGCAGAGGCAATGGGCATTGAGCGGTAAATCTGCATTGAGTCGGCTCCAACAACCTCACCGCCAAGGTGCTTTGCAAGGCCCACACCAAGGGAGGTTTTTCCCGATGCCGTTGGACCCACAACACAAACAAGGGGTATCTTATTCATTACTGAATTCTCCCAAACTGTTTTTCAATTTCATTTTTTGTGAGCCTTATTGCCACAGGTCTGCCGTGTGGGCAGTACATAATGCTGTCATCATTTATAACCCTCTTTGCCAGCCTTTCAAGCTCATAGGCGCTTGTGTTGTAGCCCGCCTTAATTGCCGCCTTGCAGGCAACGGTGTGGAAAATGCGCTCCTGGGCCGGCAAAACCGCCGTTTTGGTCTCACTTAGGCTCTCGGCCAAATCGAAAACCAGGGTTTGCACATCAAGGCCCGTTAGCATTTGCGGAATTGCGGTAACCAAAACCGAGTTGTTTCCAAAATCCTCAATTTCGAAGCCTGCTTCGCTTATCTTATCGGCATTTTCGGTTATAAGAATATAATCATCCGAGGGCATTGTCACGGCAACGGGTGTCAGTAGCGCCTGCACAGCAATTTCCTCGGTGGATTTAAGTCGCTCATAGTTAATTCTTTCGTGAGCGGCGTGCTTGTCAATTAAATAAACCTCGTTTTCACACTCGGCAATAATGTAGGTTTTAAGTGCCTCGCCAATGTACCTTACCTCTTTTTGAGGTTTTGGCTCCTGGGTCACCTGTGTTTCGGGTGCGGCAGGCTTTTGGATTTTTGCTTCCTCAAAGACTGCCTGCGGCTTTTGAATTTCCGGCTGAGTCTCGGCTTTAACCTCGATTTTTACCGCCTGCTGCTCTGCCTTTATAATGTTGCTTAGTGTAAAGCTTGTTACCTCTTTTTTTGCCGGTGGAACATACTCAAAGCTTCTGGGCTTTGTGCCAGCCCCCACATTTGCGGTTTGCTTATATTCCTGCGCTGTCATTCGGGCAAAGGGCTGAACCGAATTTCTTTTAAGATTTACTTCGGGGCGAGTGTCGCCAAATGTGATAGCGTTTTTAACCGAGTAGTAAACCGCATTGAAAACCGCCCTCTCATCAGAGAAACGCACCTCGGTTTTGGCGGGATGCACATTAACATCAACGCTACCAAAGGGCACCAAAACGTTTAAAACGGCGCAGGGGAATTTTCCCACCATAACGGTGTTTTTATATGCCTGCTCAAGGGCCGCAGTTACCGTGCCGCTTTTAACAAAGCGGTTATTTAAAAAGAAGAACTGTCCATTTCGGCTTGTCCTACAGTTGATAGGCTTTGAAACAAGGCCACAAACCTTGATGCCATCGGTCTCTCCGTTTACCTCAATAAGATTTGAGGCGAACTCACGACCGAGAACACTGTAAACTACATTTTTTAAATTTCCGTCACCCTTGGTCACAAAGACGCTCTTTGAATCCCTTATAAACCTAAAGGAAATTTCGGGGTGAGAAAGGGCAATTCTTTCCATAACTGCCGCCACGGCGTTGCCCTCGGTAACGTCCTTTTTGAGAAATTTCATTCTGGCAGGAACGTTAAAGAAAATATCCCTGACAATAATCGTGGTGCCTTTTGGGCAGCCTGCCTCTTCAAAAGCCAGCTCTTCGCCACCCTCAACAACATAACGGGTGCCCGAAATGCTATTTTCAGTGCAGGTGAGCATTTCAACCCTTGAAACACCTGCCACAGCACAAAGTGCCTCTCCACGAAATCCTAGGGTGCCAATGGCATTTAAATCAATTTCATTTTTTATTTTGCTGGTTGCGTGGCGTAAAAAGGCTGTGGGAACATCCTCCCTTTCAATGCCGCAACCGTTATCGGTTATTCTAAGAAACAAAATGCCGCCGCCTTTAATTTCAACCGTAACCGAGGAAGCGCCTGCATCAATGGAGTTTTCAACAAGCTCCTTAACCACCGACGCCGGTCTTTCAACCACTTCGCCTGCAGCAATAAGCTCGGCAACGCTTTTACTGAGAACGTTAATCTTCGGCATTTTGTTCACTCCTTTGCTTTAATAATTTTCTTTTGCTTTTTTAACTAGTTCAAAAAGCGTGCTCATGGCTTCAATGGGGGTGAGTGTGTTAACATCAAGCCTTTTTAGCTCCTCGGCAAGCTCGTTTGTCTGACCGCCCATATCAAGCGCCATTTGTGGCACACTTGCGGCCTCACTTTTTATAACAGTGACACCGTTTGCCTCAACATCCCTTAAAATTTCGTTTGCCCTCTTAATAATACTGTCGGGCACACCGGCAAGTTTTGCTACTGCAACGCCATAGCTGTCATCAGCGCCACCCGGAACAATTCGGCGCAGGAAAATTATATCCTCGCCCTTGCGCTTTACGGCAATGTTATAGTTCTTAACGCCGCTAAGCTCCTTTTCCATCTGGGTAAGCTCATGGTAGTGTGTGGCAAAAAGGGTTTTTGCGCCCAGCTTTCGCTTGTCGCTGACATATTCGAGCACAGCGCGGGCAATTGACATTCCATCAAAGGTGGAGGTGCCGCGACCGATTTCATCTAAAATCAGCAGGCTGTTTTTGGTAGCATTTTTAACAATGGAGGCAACCTCACTCATTTCCACCATAAAGGTTGATTGACCCATCGCAAGGTCATCGGAAGCGCCAACCCTTGTATAAACCGCATCGCAAATGCAAATGTTAGCATTTGTTGCAGGAACGAAGGAACCGATTTGCGCCAAAATAACCATAAGGGCAACCTGCCGCATGTATGTAGATTTACCTGCCATATTAGGGCCTGTGATAATGGCGCAACGATTCTCGTTCATATCAAGTAGTGTATCGTTGGTGACAAATGGTGTGTCGCTGAGCAGTTCAACCACAGGGTGCCTGCCATCCTGAATGCTTATAACACCATCGGCGTTAAGGCGTGGTCTGCAATAGTTATTTTTAACGGCAACAGCGGCAAGGGATGCAAGACAGTCAAGCCTTGCCACAGCTGTGGCAGTAATCTGCAGGCGCTCAAGCTGGTCGGCAATATAAAGCCTTATCTTTTCATAAAGCTCAAACTCCATTGCGCTGTCTCTTTCTTTGGCGCTTAAAATTCTAACTTCAAGGTCTTTGAGTTCCTCGGTTATAAATCTTTCACCGTTTGTAAGGGTTTGCTTTCTTATGTAGGTTTCGGGCACCTTGTCAAGGAAGGAATTGGAAACCTCAATATAGTAACCAAACACCTTATTGTAACGAACCTTAAGGGTTTTAATGCCGGTTCTTTCCTTTTCCTCGGCTTCAATGGAAGCAATGCGGCCTGTGCCACCCTCCATATCATCACGAACCTCATCAATTTTAGGGTCATAACCCTTTTTAAAGATTTTACCCTCTCTTACCGAATTGGGCGCCTCGGGGCTGATTGCGTTTTCAACCAGCTCGCAAACCTCACTAAGGGGGTCAATTTGCAGGCAAATGCCTTTGAGCATTCCCGAATTTGCGCCCTCTAAAGCAGATTTTATAAGGCCGAATTTTCTAATGGTTGAACAAAGGTCTAAAAGGTCTTTTGGCAGTGCGGTGCCGTAAACCACCCTTGCCATAAGGCGCTCAACATCGCGAACACCGGTAAGGTATTCTCTAATTTCACCGCCGAGCATAACATTGTCGCAAAGCTCCTCAACCGCATTTAAACGGTTGTTTATTTCGGTAATGCTCATAAGCGGCTTTTCCATCCAGCCGCGAATAAGGCGCTTGCCCATTGCGGTTTTGGTTTTATCTATAACCCAAAGCAGCGAGCCTTTTTTTGCTTTTTGGCGCATTGTTTCGGTAAGCTCAAGATTTCGCATTGCTGTCATATCAAGGCGCATAAATTCATCTTGAACATAGTAAGAAATGCTGCTTGGAACAATGTTGCCCGTAATGCCCATTTCTTTAAGATAATCCACCGTGCCGCCCAGTGCGCAAACTGCGGCGCTGTCGGGGTGGGCGGGCAAAAAGGATAGGTCATTTGTTTTAAAATAAGCTCTCAGCTTGTCCTTGGCGAAATTGCTTTCAAAACCCGAAATGCCACGCTTTGTAACGGTTCCCTCAAAACGAGTTTTAAGAAAACTTTGCACTGTGAGCATTGATTCGAGTATGGGGGTCAAAAGAATTTCGCTGGGAGAAAATCGGGAGAGTTCACTTACAATTCGGTTTTCAAGGTCATCACCCGAAAGCTCGGTTAAATGTACTTCACCCGTTGAGGCATCCACAAAACAAAGTCCAACAGTGGAGCCAACAAGCGCTCCAGATGCGAGATAGTTGTTCTTGCCCTCATCAAGCATTGTGTTTTCAATAACCGTTCCAGGTGTGATAACGCGAACAACATCGCGCTTAACAATTCCCTTCGCCTCGGCGGGGTTTTCGGTCTGCTCGCAAATGGCAACCTTGTAGCCCCGCTCAACTAAGCGGGCAATGTAGCTTTCACAGCTATGGTAAGGAACGCCGCACATAGGCGCTCTCTCTTTTTGACCGCAATCGCGACCGGTAAGAACTAAATCCAGCTCTTCGCTGGCAACCTTTGCGTCCTCAAAAAACATCTCGTAAAAATCACCGAGACGGAAAAACAAAATACTATCCTCATGACGGTTTTTAATTTCCAAATATTGCTCCATCATGGGCGAAATTTTTTGCTGCGCCATTTTTACGACCTCCCTTTCTTTTTGATTTTTATTTTAATTAGTGGCAACCGCCGCAGGTGGAACAACTGCCTGTGCACTGTGTCTGGGGCTCAACTGTTTCGGGGTCGGCACCATCAACACACTGCATAATAATGCTGTTAACCTCATTAAGAAGGTTATCAAGCTTTGCTTTTGCCTCGTTGTATTTTGTCATAAGCTCGCCGTTCATAATTTCGGTGTAAAGGCTTCTGAGCTGTTCGTTAAGAGCCTGAACCTTTGCGTTATCCTGCTCTTCTTCGCCCAGCGCCTTGTCAAGTGACATTCTAACAAGGTTAAACTCACCAATTTTAGCCTGCAAAGCTTCATCCTTATCATTTGCAAGCGATGCCTTTGCAAATTCAATATATCTTTCATCCTGCTGAATTGCTACGCCCAGCTTTCTTGTTGCTTCTTTAACTGTCATTTTAAGTTTCTCCTTTAAAAATGTTTTATATTATCGTGCCCTTAAGCACTTTACTTACCTTATCAACACGGACATTTACAAACTGTCCTATTAGACTTTCATCGCCTTCAAATTCTATAACCGCACAGCCTGCCGTGTGACCACTTAAAAAGCCTTCTTTAGACCCAAAATCATCACACAAAACGCGGTAGGTCTTGCCGAGATATTTTTTATTTTCCTCTGCAGCAATTTCCTCTTGAACCTTTAAAAGCTCATTAAACCATTTGCCCTTTTCTTCTCTCGACACGGGGTCCTCCATCTTTGCCGCCACCGTGTTTTCACGGGGAGAAAAGATGAATGTGAAAAGTGAAGCAAATTTAACCTTTTTCACAACATCAACCGTCTCTAAAAATTCTTCATAAGTTTCCCCTGGGAAGCCAACGATAATGTCACTTGTCAGCTCAATGTCGGGCATAAGCTCTTTGGCGCGTGCAACAAGGGATAAATACTTTTCCTTTGTGTAACGGCGGTTCATTGCATTCAGCACTCTATCAGAGCCACTTTGGAAGGGAAGGTGCAAATGCCGCTCAACCTTTTCGCAGTCCCTCATTGCAAGGAGCAATTCCTCGGTGCAGTCTTTAGGATGAGAGGTCATAAAACGAATTCTAAAATCGCCCTCTAGGGCGTTTATTTGCCTTAACAGCTTCGCAAAGTTAACGCCGTGCTCGGCTCCTTTGCCATAGGAATTAACATTTTGTCCAAGGAGTGTTATCTCCTTTTTACCCTCGGCAATAAGCTGTCTTGCTTCCTCCAAAACAAATTCGGGCGCTCTCGAACGCTCCCTGCCCCTTACAAAGGGCACAACGCAATAGGTGCAAAAGTTATTGCAGCCGTACATTATGGGAAGCCACGCCTTTATATCTCTATCACGCTCGGTTGGCAGACCCTCAACAATGTGGGCAAATTCGGTGGTGGTTTCAAAAATTCTGCCTGAGCCCGTAAGGCGGCGGTAAACAAATTCGGGAAGGCGGTGGAGCACATGGGTTCCGAAAACAATGTCCACATAAGGATAACTTTCCTTAAAGCGCGGAGCGGTTTTTTCTTCCTGCGCCATGCAGCCGCAAACCGCAACAATAAGATTTTCTTTTTTTCGTTTGTAATTTTTTGTAGCGCCAACATTTCCCCACACACGCTGTTCGGCGTGCTCTCTAACAGCACAGGTGTTGAAAATTATAAAATCGGCGACCGCAATGTCATCGGTCATTTGGTAACCCATAGTTTTGAGCATTCCACGGATTTTTTCAGCATCACTGACGTTTTGCTGACAGCCATAAACCACAATATGTGCCCTTGGAGGCTCTCTGTAATTTTTTGCATTAAGGGCGCGCACCCGATGCATATATTCCTGCTGAAATGACAGTTCATTAACACTATTTTTCATCCTACGGGCACACCTCCCATTGTATTATTATTTAATAATATATTATTATAACAAATAAGCGCTCCGTTTGCAATAGAAACGAAGCGTTATTTTTGAAGTTTTTGTTAATATTTTTCGTAAAAAGAATGAAGTTCCTCTCCATCCCTGTGTCTGAATCCGACAATGGCGCCGAGATTCACATTGTGCATGCTCATAAAAAGGTTATCATCCGCCTTGGGATTTGTCTTTTTAAGCTCCTTTATGAGCCCTTTTATCTGCCGCCTTTTTGAAAGATTTTCAAACTCCTCCGATTCCTCGGTGAAACGGCAGGCGCAGTTTAAAAAGGACAGCTCATTGGCTTTTGCCCATTTAATAATTGCCTCCTCCTTAACCTTGTAAAGAGGGCGGATAAGCTCCATATCGGGAAAATTGTCACTTTTAAGCTTGGGCAGCATTGTTTTGGCCTCCCCCGACCAAAGCATGCTCATAAGCCAGGTTTCAATGGCATCATCAAAATGGTGGCCGAGGGCGATTTTGTTGCAACCAAGCTCTTTGGCCTTGTTATAAAGCCAGCCGCGGCGCATTCTCGCGCAAAGATAGCAGGGCGAGCCGCCAGCCGAATTGGCAACGGCGAAAATATCGCTGTCATAAATTTCCAAGGGGATATTTAAAAGTTTTGCATTGTTTTCAATTTTTTCCCTGTTTTCTTTTTTATAGCCGGGGTCCATTGTTATAAATTTAAGGGTAAAGGGCACCTCGGAATGGCGGCAAAGCTGCTCCATACATTTTGCCAGCAGCACCGAATCCTTGCCTCCCGAAATGCAAACGGCAATTTTATCCCCCTCGTTTATAAGGCCGTATTGCTTAACGGCGCCAACAAAGGGGTTCCAAATACTTTTGCGGTATCTTTTTATAATACTACGTTCAATTTCCACCGATTTTTCCAAAATTCTTTCAGCCATTTTAAACTCCAAAACAAAAAAGTTCACAGCATTATTATAAATGCTGTGAACCCTTATTTCAAGATATTTTATGCAGCCTTTTTATTGGTAGCAAGTTTAATTACAAAGAGAACTGCGACAGTCATAACAACGCCGATTGCAAGACTTACCCATGGGTTGCCAATAAAGGGAGCAATGAGGAAGTTCACAAAGGAAATTGCCGCAACGGTAATAGCATAGGGCAGCTGTGTTGAAACGTGGTTAATGTGGTTGCACTGCGCGCCGGCAGAAGACATAATTGTGGTGTCGGAAATGGGAGAGCAGTGGTCGCCGCAAACTGCGCCCGCAAGGCAGGCAGACATACCGATTGTGCCAACAAGGCTTCCTGCAGGGAAGATGGAAAGCACAATGGGAATGAGAATTCCGAACGTTCCCCAAGAGGTTCCTGTTGCAAAGGCAATAGCGCAGGCAACAAGGAAGATAATTGCGGGGAGGAAGTTGTTAAGTGTGCTTGCATTGGCAAGTGCATTGTTAACAAAAGCATCAGAGTCAAGCAGGCCTGTCATATTTTTAAGGGAGGTTGCCATGGTTAGAATAAGAATTGCAGGCACCATTGCAATAAAGCCCTTGGGAATGCAGTCCATTGCTTCCTTAAAGGTTACAAGGCGGCGGGCAATGAAATAAATCATAATAACAACGAGGGCTACAAGACCGCCCCAGGGAAGGCCAACGGTGGCATCGGTGTTGGCAAAGGCATCAACAAAGTTAAGTGAGGGGTCATAGTTAGCAGAGGCAAAAACCCACTCCTCGCCCATGCAACGGCCAACATAGAAAAGGGAGAACACGCAAATACCGATAAGAACAACAATGGGGATAATAAGGTCTATAACCTTACCTTTAGGTGAGCAGTCAAGCTCATCGGTACTTTCCGACACATGCTCGCCTGTTGTAAACAGGTCACCATTTTCGGCATTGGCCTCGTGAAGTTTCATGGGGCCGTAATCAAATTTCATAAGAGTAATTGCAACAATGAAAACAAAGGTTAAAAGTGAATAGAAGTTGTAAGGAATAGCCTTAATGAACATTGCAAGTCCCTCGCCATCGGGAGCATAGGATGAAACTGCCGCCGCCCATGAGGAAATGGGAGCAATCATACAAACGGGAGCTGCTGTAGCATCAATCAAATAGGCAAGTTTAGAGCGGGAAATCTTTGCTTTGTCGGCTACAGGGCGCATAACGGCGCCAACGGTTAAGCAGTTGAAATAGTCATCAATAAAGATAAGCACTCCAAACGCAAAGGTTGCAAGAGCGGCGCCGATTTTTCCCTTAACATGCTTTGCGGCCCAGTTGCCAAATGCACGGGATCCACCTGCCTTGTTAAGTAGTGCAACTATAATTCCAAGGAACACAAGGAATGCGAAAATACCTGCGGTGCCCGAAACCGAATCAATAAATCCGGTGGTAACCACCGAATCGAGTGTGTGAATGGGGTTAAAGTTTGTAGCCAGCAGGCCACCCACCAGGATACCTACAAAAAGGGAGGAATAAACCTCTTTTGTTAAAAGGGCAAGCCCTATTGCCACAACGGGTGGGAAAAGTGACCAGAGTGTGCCGACAGGATTTGCAATGTCACCTGTAAATGCGCAAAGCGCACCAAAGGCAACAACAAAAACCACAATCAGCACTTTAGGAATGATTTTCTTTGTTGTCATTTTGTTTCTCTCCTTAATTTTTTTGAAAAATAAAAACCGCGATTGCACACAAAAAGAGCAACCACGGAAAAATTTAAAAATATTAAAATCCGGATAGCGCTCCACGTTTGTGACAGTGTACAGCATATTTTACTGCACACCAGCACCGAAAGTTTTAAGGCAATTCCATCGGCACTTCGGCATCTATCCCTTTCACGCATTCCAAAGCCTCTTTAAGAAACACGGTACTCTTAATAGATGCACCTCTATCATCGTTTTATTTTTCTTTAAATTAACACACCAGCACCCTAAAGTCAAGAAAAAGTTAAAAGCCCTGAAAAATCAGGGCTTTTTCATTAGTTAATTTTACCGTAAAGCGGTGCGCTTTCGGCATCCTTTTTAGGCGCTCTGGCAGGGGCTGTCTCTGCCTTTTTGGCGCCCTTAACAGGGCTTATAACAACACGGCGTGAGCTTCCCTCTCCTACTGAACCCGAGGTTACACCCTCAATTTCCTGAACGGCGGTGTGAATAATTCTGCGCTCATAAGGGTTCATAGGCTCTAATGACTTGCTTCTGGAGGTCGAAATAACCTGTGCAGAAACACGCTTTGCAAGAGCGATAAGGGTCTTTTCCCTTCTCTCACGGTAGTTACCGATGTCCAGGGAAACCTTGAAATAACCATTGCCCGAATTTGCGGCAAGGCTTGCTAAATACTGCAGTGAATCAAGGGTTTCACCCCTCCTGCCGATAACAACGCCAAGACCCTCACCCGAAAGAATAAGGATGGCGCCGTTGTCCCGTGGAACAACCTTGATTTCAACATTTTTGCAGCCTAAATGGCCGATAATATTGCTAACATAAGTCACTGCTCTGCCTGCGGGAGAATTCTTATCGATTTCCTCGGCTCCAACAGCGTTTTCATACTCCTTAGAAACCTCAGCCTTATCCGCGGCAGGAGCATTATTTTTTGCCTTCTTTTGGGGCTTGTCATTTTTATTTTTTCTGTCGTTCTTGTCTGCCTTGGGCTTTCTTGCAGGCTTTTCATCGGGCAGTTCAACATAGGCTCTAACCTTTGCCAGTTTGCCACCAAAAAGACCTAAAACCTTCGCCTTAGGCATTTCAACAACATCAAACATAATGTCATCATCAGAACGTGCATTAAGGGCTAAAACGGCATTTTCCTTTGCCTCTTCAACGGTTAAGCCCTCACCGAATGCTTCTTTAATCAAACTAATTGCCTTCTTTCCTCTCGGCTGAATTTTTAATTGAAGTAAGTTCAGACTTATGAGTTTTTATAATAGATTTTGCGTTTTCTCTTGCAATAAGGCGGTGGGGACCATAGGTCATTTGAACAACAGCCTGAATAACACCGCTTATAAGGGATGAGCAGGCCCAATAAAACGCCACGCCACCGGGCACACTAAAACCAATGATGAGCGACATAATAGGCATGGTGAGTAGCATACCCGCCATGTTAGGTGCATCAGGATTGGTCTTTTTGGACATTGCAAGGGAAATAAGACTTGAAACCATTGCCGCCGCAAAGGCGAGAATGGGAAGAATCCAAATAGGTTTAAAATCGGCAAAAATGTTAAGAGAGAACTTTGGACTTTCGGTAAGGTTAATTCCGAAGAAATCAAAGTCAATTTTTCCGATTTTATCTGCAATTTCAGGAAGTGCAAATTTGCCGCTTTCAACACTTTCAACGATTTGAAGTTCGGCATTATAATCAGAGAACTTAAGTCCTAAAGCGGTAAGCTGCTCCTTACCCTTTGTGATAACATCTGCCGAAACATTCATAAGATAGGTAAGCGGAGAGCAAATGAGATAATAAATGCTCATCATAATGGGTAAACGAATGAGCATGGGTAAACAACCACCCGACATGGAAACGCCCTCTTCCTGATAAAGGCGCTGTGTTTCGGTGGCGTATTTGTTACGGTCATCGCCGTACTTCTTTTTAAGCTCATCGAGCTTTGGTTTTAAGCGAATTTGCTGAACAGATGATTTCTGACTTTTAATGCTTAGGGGAATCATTGCCAGGTTAACAAGCAAGGTGAAAACAAAAACCGCAGCAGCAAAATTTCCGCCGAAAAGAGCTGAGATATTTTTAAGAATCCAGCCCAGCGGAATATTTAATATATTAAATATACCTTGTAAAAAATTCACTTGGGTTTTACCATCCATTCTTTTTTGTCGGGTACCGGGTCGTAGCCACCCTTGCAAAAGGGATTACAGCGAAGAATCCGATACAAAGAGAGCAAAGTGCCCTTAGCGGCACCGTGCACCCTAATTGCCTCAATAGCATAGGCAGAACAGGTTGGAGTAAATCGGCAACAGGATATTTTAAGGGGCGAAATGTTTTTTTGGTAAAAACGAATTAAACCAATCAGTATTCTACTCATAAATTCCAATTTCCGTAAGCTTTGCACCGAGCAGGCTTTCTACCTGTGTGCTTTTTTGAGATAAAATTTTATGCCGTGCAACAAGCACGATATCATAGCTTCCCCGAATGTTGGGCAAGCACTGTGAAAACGCAGCAGTAAGCACCCTTTTAGCGCGATTTCGTTTTACCGCACAGCCAAGTTTTGTGCCCGCCTTAATTCCAAGGCGAACACCGTGCCCTGAGTTTTTAACAACATAAATAACAAAGGCGGGGGTTACCACCGATTTTCCTTTTGTGTAGGCACGCCGAAACTCCCAGTTGAGTTTAAGACGGTCATTAGAAGTCATAGCAACTTCTCCTTTAAACTAAAAAGAAAAGGCCAAAATGTTGGCCTTTAGTAAGTGAGCGACTTTCTGCCTTTTGCTCTGCGGCGTGCAATAACCTTGCGGCCGTTTCTATCTGCCATTCTCTTTAAAAAGCCGTGTTCCTTCTTACGATGTAACTTTTTAGGCTGGTAAGTTCTTTTCATCAGTCTAACCTCCCTTTTTAGGATTATTATGAATGCACAAGGGGATATTTACCCTTATACATAACCTTTCAATATGTGATTATACATTAAAGGTCGGTCAAATGTCAACAAAAATTTTTAATGATTTATGTAAATCTTGACATACTAAAATATATTGGATATAATTTACAAGGAGTAAATCTTAAAGGAGGTTTGTTTTGTATGGCTTACAAGTTACACCTACGTGACCTTGATTTCGGCGATTTCATTAAAACGCTTGATGCCTGCAAGGGCGATGTTTTTCTTGAGACCGAGGATGGAGATGTTTTAAATCTCAAATCAAAGCTTTGTCAAATCGTTGGTATTGCCAACATTTTAAACGGCGCTCGCATTTCAGAGGCCACAATTCGTTGCACTCTTCCTGAGGATGAGGGAATTCTCTTCCGCTTCAATCTTTATCAGAGTGTGCCTGAGAAAAATGAGGAGGCATAATTTCAATGGCTGAACAGTTTTTAACCTACAAGGGCAAGCCCCTTGTTCGCAAAGGCAACACCGTTTATTACGGTGATATGTCAGAAAAATATATTATTCGCTTTACAATTCTTTCTTCAAACGGAGAGAAATCCCTTGATTTAAGCGAAAAAATCAAAATCGAGCTTTTGCTTAGTGACACCTCCCTTAAGGATAAGGAGCGCATTGTAAAAACAAGTGAGAAAATCGGTTTTTATGAGGCAATGGACATCGGCAGCATCTGGCTTGAAAGAGAACTTAAGAAATAATAAAAAACACAGGCAACTAAAAGTTGCCTGTGTTTAATTTTTTTATCTTTTTCCTAAATAAATTTCAGGGTTAACGGCAGAACCATTAACGATGATTTCAAAGTGAAGGTGAGGGCCTGTTGAACGGCCTGTATTACCCATTGTTGCGATAACCTGTCCACCTGTTACAACATCGCCAGCCTTTACATAAAGATTTTGACAGTGGGCATAAACGGTTTTAACGCCGTTGCCGTGGTCAACAATAACCTTTGTGCCGTAGCCGCCGTTCCAACCACTTGAAGCCTCTGTAACAACGCCCGACATTGAAGCGCAAATCGGGGTGCCGGTGTTTCCTGCAATATCCCAGCCCTTATGGCCGCGACCATCACCCCAATAAGATGTCATTGTGTAATAATATCCACTGGCAAGTGGCCAACGAAAGGAATTGCCGCCCGAAACAGCCGCAGTGCCCACAACAATAACCTCGTTTGAGGGCTGCTTAATGGTTTCACTTTCAAGGCGCGTTCTGCTGCTTTCCTCACCGTTAACATAGGTAACCTCATCGGTATAACTAACAACACCGTAAGAACCTGCTGTTTTGGTGGCTCTATATCCAACGGCTTTTGCCTTATCATTTATAACGGTTGTGCCATAGGCAACGTTATATTTACCCGAAACGGTGGAAACGGTTTTAACCGAAAGATTGTCAATAACCTCAATAATTTCATCAAGGCTCTTTACCTGTGACTTAGGGTAGTAAGCCTTTTCGGTTGTGATTTCATCAACAAATGTGGAAACGCTTCCATCCTTGTCATAACGGGTGCGAGATTTCTCTAAATAATCATCAAGGCTGGTTTCGCCCTCAACGCAGGCAACATATTCCCCGTTAACACGAAGAATTGTGGCAACGACAATACCATCGGTGTTTTCAACGATTGTTTCGGCAACGCTGTTAACGTTGTCAAGTTGTGAACGCATTGCGACGGTTTTCACAAAAACGGGCTCATCAATGTAATTTTCAATGTCCCCCATGGCGCTTGCCATTTTAATAATTGTTTTTGCGGCATTAAAATCAACCGTGTCACGAACATAAAGTATTTCATCTCCGTAAGAGAAGGTGTAGGCAACAGTTAGGTCGCAGGAATTAACACTAATTATAACAGCAATAACGCTGACAATGGCAAAAAAGATCGGAACGATAACACGAATATTCTCTTTAGCAAAATTATAGCATTTTTTCACAATGCTTAAAAACTGCTGCATTTTGAATATTCCCTCCTAGAAGTAACATTTTTGTAATCAAATACATTTATTATTATAACAAAAAGTTACAACTTTGCAACCTTTTATTAAAAATTTAGGATTTTTTCGTTTTATTGCACAAATAAAACGGGCTTGCCTTGTGGATATACCATAAAACAAGCCTGTTTTTTTGTAACAATTTGGAAATCTTTTTTCTAGAACATAGAAATCTGATTAGTGTCGGGAAGTTCTCCTAAAGCTCCAAGGTCCGAAAGGGCGGCCATAACGGTTTTGGAAACGCCGGCTTCGGCCTGGAATTCCTCTTTGGAAATAAAGTCGTCCTTTTGTGCGGCATTGTAAATTTGCCAAGCCGCCTTTTCGCCAACACCGCCCAGCGCTCCAAAAGGCAGGCGGATTTTGCCGTTTTCGGGAACATACTTAACCGCATGGGATTTTTTAATGTCAATAGGCAGAACCTCAATGCCTCTTTCCATAATCTCGTTGAAAATCAGCATATTTTCGTAAACATCAAGTTCCTTTTTGGTAGCCTCTTTTCCCTTCTGCTTTATCATTTCAAGGTAATTCTTAACGGCTGCCTTGCCCTTTAAAATTGTGGGCACATCCACATCCTCAGGGCGGGCTGTGAAATAGGCGCAGTAGAACTCAAGGGGTCTGTACACCTTGTACCAGGCAACACGAAGCGCCGAAATAACATAGGCCGCAGCGTGGGCTTTAGGGAACATATACTTAATCTTGCCGCAGCTTTCAATGTACCATTCGGGCACACCCACATTTCGCATATCCTCCTCCATTGCAGCCCAGTCTTCCTTTGAAACCTTGCCGGAGGCAACCATTCCCTTACGAACTGTTTCGGTAATCTTAAAGGCTCTAGAAGAATCCAGTCCCTTATATATAAGGTATACCATTATATTATCACGGGTACCGATAACCTCAGAAATGGTACAAATGCCCTTGTCAATTAAATCCTTTGCGTTGCCGAGATAAACATCGGTACCGTGGGAAAGACCTGAAATCTGAAGTAGGTCAGAAAAGTTCTTTGGTTTACAGTCGGTGAGCATTCCGCGAACAAAGTCGGTGCCGAATTCGGGCAGGCAGAAGGTGCCTGTTTTAGAGAAAATCTGCTCCTCGGTGACACCAAGGGCTTCGGGAGAGGTGAAAAGGGTGTAAACCTTTTCATCGCTCATTGAAATGTCATTTACGGGGATACCTGAATATTCTTCCAAGTATTTATACATTGTGGGCACCACGTGGCCAAGCTCATCAAGCTTTAAAATGGTGTCATGAATGGAATGGAAATCGAAGTGGGTTGTTACAATATCGGAATTAACATCATCGGCAGGGTGCTGAACAGGACAAAAATCATAAATGGTTTTATCCCTGGGCACAACAATCATTCCTGCAGGGTGCTGACCCGTTGTCTGCTTTATCTTTGCCTTTTCAACCTTGCCTGCCAGGCGGTTAAGCTCTGCGGAGCTCAGCACTATGCCCTTTTTCTCAGCATAAGCCTTGGAAAAACCAAAGGCGGTTTTTTCGGCAACGGTGGAAATGGTGCCGGCCTTGAAAACGTTTTCACTGCCGAAAAGACTTTCGGTGTACTTTTGAACCTCACTTTGGAACTCATCGGAAAAGTTAAGGTCAATATCAGGAACCTTATCGCCCTTAAAACCAAGGAAGGTTTCAAAGGGGATGTCGTGACCATCGCGGCTAAGTGGTGTGCCGCAATGAGGACAGTTTTTCTCGGGCAGGTCAAAGCCCGAGCCAACCTCGCCATTTGTGAAAAACTCGCTGTACTTGCACTTTTTACAGTAGTAATGCGGCATTAGTGGGTTAACCTCGGAAATTCCTGCCATGGTGGCGGCAAATGATGAGCCAACCGAGCCACGGGAGCCAACAAGGTAGCCGTGCTCCTCGCTGTAGGAAACCAGCTTTTGCGCCGAAACATACATTATGGAGAAGCCGTTGTTAATTATAGAGTTTAGCTCTTTTTCAAGTCTTGCCGACACAATTTCGGGAATTTTACCCTCAAAACCATACTTGTCCATTGCGTTTTTCCAGCAAATGTCCCGAAGCAGGTCATCAGAGCCCTCAATAACAGGGGGATAGTTGCCCTCGGGCACGGGGATAACCTCATCGGAAATCATATCGGCGATTTTATTCGGGTTATCAATAACGAATTCCTTTGCTCTATCGCCAAAGTAGGCAAAATCCTCAAGCATTTCCTTTGTGGTTTTAAGATAAAGCGGAGCCTGATTGTCAAAATCTTCGTAATCCTGACCCGCCATTAAAATTTTGCGGATGATTTCATCATCCTTTGAAGCAAAGTGAACATCCCCTGTTGCCACAACGGGAAGACCCAGTTCATCGGCAAGAGCAACAACCTGGCGGTTAAAGTCCATAATAACGCTTAAGCTGGTAACGTGCTTAAAGGGATTTTCTTTAACATTTCCCTTGCGGTCACGGCGAACCATTGCCGATTCTCTCACCATAAATTCGTTGTTGCCAAGGGGCTGAATTTCCAGGTAATCGTAATACTTTGCAATACGAATAAGTTCTTCCTTTGGCTTGCCCTCAACAATAGCCTTGTAAAGCTCGCCCTGCTCGCAGGCCGAACCGATAATAAGACCCTCACGGTTTGCATCGATAACGCTTCTCAGCGACACGGGGCGCTTGTAAAAATTATCAAGGTGGGCGCTGGACACAATCTTATAAAGGTTTTTAAGGCCCACAAGGTTTTTAACAAGAATAATTTGATGATAACGAGGTAGCTTTGTTAAATCGGTAACACCGAGTGTGTCATCGGCAAAATAAGCCTCAACGCCGTAAATAACCTTAAACTCTCCCCCGCCCTTGCGGATTTTCTTAACGGCAGAAGCCGCTTCGGGATAGGCCTGAACAACGCCGTGGTCGGTGATAGCAATGGCCTTGTGGCCCCATTTGTAGGCGCGGTTAATAAGGTCAGAGGCGCTGGACACTGCATCCTTTGCCGACATATTGGTGTGGCAGTGAAGTTCCACTCTTCTTTCGCCCTCGTAATCATCGGTCTCCTCGTAATTTTGAAGCAGGGCAAGGGATTTTACCGAAACAATAAAATCTCCCGACCATTTATCATAGGAATAATCACCGTTAACAAGGACAAAGGCGCCATCCTTTAAAGGCTTAATTGTATCAATAAGCTTAACATCTAAAAAGAAATTGGCAAAAAGAGAATTAGTGCGGTCACTAAAGGCAAATTTAACAACATACATAGGTCCCCGTCTAGTCTTAATTTCTCTTTTTTCAAGACCAAAAACCTCACCCCAGGCAGAAATTGGCACACTCTCGTTTGCACCTGCAGGGGGAACAATTGAGATAATTGGTTTAACATTTTTATTTAAACCTCTGCCGTAAAAAAGCTGTGCGCTTTCAAGGTAAACCGGCAGGCCGTCCTTTGGTTTATAATCAAAGGTCATTTTCTTAATTTCCGGTGCCTTTGCGCCGCTTGATTTTTTGGGCGCAGGGCGAATGGCAGGCTCCTCAGGGGGTGCCTCGGGCAGAGGAATTTCGGCCTCATCAGCATTTAAAACGCCTGTAAAAGAAAGGGTTATGTCCCTTGAAAACTCGCGGCTAATCTCGGCTTCAAAAAGACTGCCAAACTTAAGCTCATTCAACACCTCAAGGCCGCCAAACTGAAGTTTGACAGCCGCCTCATTTTCATTTAACAATATGTACTCAGCACCATTTAGGTAGCCGTTTATTCTTGGGCTTTTAAATTTGATTTTCTCCCCCACATCGGCAAGCGCTTGTTCGTTAAGACTTTCGGGCGCAAAGTTGAACAGCACCGAAATTTCATCGAGCTTAAGTCTTGTTTTAAGCACGTCTTCAAGCTCATGAACGGTTTTTTGAGGGATATATGTATTTGAAAAAAACTGCACAGTTAAACTCCTGCGCTCCATATCGGGGACGCAGGCTGTGATTTTAGTATCTTTAAGGGCTTCGCTTAAATCGGGGTCGCAAACTCCCCCGAACAATTCACAAAAACAAACAGACATTTTTTCACACTCTATAATTTTTCAATTTCGGCGCCCAATGCATCAAGAAGGTTTTCTTCTTTTATCTTGCAAATGATTTCGCCCTTTTTAAAAAGAATTGCTTCTCCATTTCCGCCTGCAATGCCAAGGTCGGCCTCTCTGGCCTCTCCCGGGCCGTTAACAACACAACCCATAATTGCAACGGTAATGGGTTTTTTAACATTGCCAAAACGCTCTTTGGCTTCATTTGCCAGCTTTATAAGATTAATTCTCGTTCTGCCGCAGGTGGGGCAGGAAACGAAGCGAATACCATCATTTCTTAAATCAATGGCGTTAAGCAGTTTTTTAGCCGCCTTAACCTCCTCAGTGGGGTCATCGGTTAATGAAATTCGAATGGTGTCGCCAATGCCACGAAGGAGCAGACCGCCAATGGCGGCAGAGGATTTAATAATAGCATCCTCACCAAAGCCCGCCTCGGTAACACCCAAATGCAATGGATAATTATACTTTTGGGCAAGAAGCGAATAGGCATCATACATTCTCTTTGTATCTGATGATTTAAGGGACACCACAATGTTGTCAAAATCGAATTTGTTTAAAAGAGAAATGTGGTACTCAGCGCTTTGGACCATTGCCTCATGGGTTGGTGAGCCGTATTTTTTAAGAATTTCCTTTTCAAGGGAACCGGAGTTTACACCGATTCTTATGGGAATATTTTTAGCATTACAGGCCTGTGCCACGGCTTTTACATTTTCATCCCCACCAATGTTGCCGGGGTTTATGCGAACCTTATCAACACCTGCGGCAATGCTGTCGAGAGCCAGCTTATAATTAAAATGAATGTCGGCAACCAGTGGCACCGAAATTTTTTCCTTTATAGCCGAAATAAGACCGACAGCCTTTTTATCAGGCACCGAAACTCTGATTATCTCACAGCCTGCGTTTTGAAGCCTTACAGCCTGCTCAACATTTTTCGCAAGATCGTTTGAGGGAACCGACAGCATTGACTGAATAAGCACGGGTGAACCACCGCCTAAAAAGGTGTTCCCCACCTTAATTTTTTTGGTTGTTGCATTTGTAAACACTAGGATATTCCCTCCAAACTAAAAAAATTAAACGAACAGTCCCCAAATGTCCTTAGCCGTTACAACAAGCATTAAAATGAGCAGTAGTGCAAAGCCAATGCCGTGCACAACGCCCTCGAACTTTTCGGGCACCTTTTTTCTGAATATCATTTCAAACAAAATAAAAACAAGTCTGCCGCCATCAAGGGCAGGTAAGGGTAAAAGGTTAAATACCCCTAGGTTAACCGTTATAAGCGCAATGATTGGAAGCAGGTTTTTAAGGCTCTGTTTTGCCACACTGCCAATGGCAACCGTCAGCCCCACAGGGCCCGACATAGCACTGAGTCCGTATTTGCCCGTGATTAAATCAATTAGTGAAAACCAAATAGTCCTAACATAAGAAAAGGTTGTTTTAAAGGTTTCACCTAAAAAGGTGCCCAGATTTTTCTCCTGAGCTAAAACATAAAAATCAACCTTAATGTAGTCAATTCCGTTTTCTTCCTCGTGGTCAAACTGAACGCCGCTTAATTTTACGCTTTCTCCGTTTCTTTTAACCACCATATCAACGGTGCCGTTTTCAACACCCGAAAAGGCATAGCTTAAATCGTTCGTAGTGTACATCCTTCTGCCATCAACATGGGTAATAACATCCCCAACTTGAAGCCCATAATTCACACTCACGGCATTTTCGTGAAACTTTGCCACGGTGGTGGTTGTAAAGGTGCTTTGACCCGCCAAAATAATCGCCACAATTATAAGACCGAAAATAAGGTTAAAAACTGCGCCGGCAATAACAATTATAAACCTTTTAAAGGGCGCCTTGTTGCAAAATGCACCCTCATCTTTGCTTTCTTCATCCTCACCCTCCATGGCGCAGTATCCACCAAGGGGAATGAGATTAAGCTTGTAGGTGGTTTCACCCCATTTTTTTGCAAGAAGCTTAGGACCGAAGCCCACGGCAAATTCATTAACCTTAACCTTAAAAAGCTTTGCGGCAATAAAATGACCAAACTCGTGAATTATAACAAGGATTAAAAACAGGAGCACAGCCACCGCATAAGGCCAAATATTATTCCATATTTCCAAAACAGGTTACCCTCCAAAATGTGAGATTACAAATTCGCGCGCCGCTCTGTCGGCCTCAAAAACATCCTCAAGTGTGTAATTATGGGCGGCCTTTTGGTTGGCGGCTGCCGCCTCAACCAAATCGCCGATTTGAAGGAATGAAATTTTTCTATCCAGGAAAAGGCGCACGGCCTCCTCGTTTGCGCCGTTTGCCGCCGCAGGCACAAGACCTCCCCTGTTAATAGCATCAATGCACACCCTAAGGCATTTAAAGGTCTCGGTGTCAGGTCGAGCAAAGGTAAGGGTGCCAATGTCGGCAAGGCTTAACCTTTCGTAGGCCACATCTGCCCTTTCGGGGTAGGTTAAGGCATACTGAATAGGCAGCTTCATATCGGGTGTTCCAAGTTGACCGATAACAGCGCCGTCAACCAGCTCAACGGCGGAATGTAGAATGCTTTGCCTGTGAACCAGCACCTCAATGTCATCGGCCTTAACACCGAAAAGGTGCACAGCCTCAATAACCTCAAGGCCCTTGTTCATAAGGGTTGCCGAATCTATGGTTATTTTTGCGCCCATGGACCAGTTGGGGTGTTTAAGCGCCTGCTCAACGGTTACATTTTCAAGCTCTTTCCTTGTTTTCTGATAAAACGGACCACCTGATGCGGTTAATAAAATTTTTCGAAGTGAGTTATCACTTGCGCCCTGTAAAGACTGAAAAATTGCCGAATGTTCGCTGTCAACCGGCAAAATTTTAATTCCTTTTTCTCTGGCTAGCCCCATAACAAGGCTTCCGCCTGTCACAAGAGTTTCCTTGTTGGCAAGGGCAAACTGCTTACCCGCTTTAAGCGCCGAGATTGTCGGGCGAAGACCTGCAATGCCCACAATGGCATTAAGAACTAGGTCGCCCTCTCCTTCGGCAACCTCGCAAACGCCGTTAGAACCCGATAACACTTTAGTGTCGGTGTCGGAAATGCGGGTTTTTAAATCCCTTGCTGCCGCTTCGCTGAAAAGAGCCACCTTAAGGGGTTTGAATTCTCTGACCTGCTGTTCAATTAAATCCACGTTGCTGCCTGCCGCAAGGCCTGTAACACGCCAGCCGTTTTGGCGGGCAACGGTGAGGCTTTGCGTGCCTATGGAGCCTGTGGAGCCAAGAATTATAAGACTTTTTTCCATTTTTAAGCCCTACTTTAGCAAAAGTTTCAGTAAAAGCTCCATTACAGGAGCAATGAGCAAGATGCTGTCAAGGCGGTCCATAATTCCGCCGTGACCGGGGATAATGTTGCCGTAATCCTTAATCCCTGCATAACGTTTTATAACCGATGCGATTAAATCGCCGTAAATTCCAATAATACAAAAAATGGGGGTGACAATGAGCCACTTAATCATTATGACATCAAACTTAAAGCCATTAAAAAGCGCCACGATGATAACCGTTGCAACAAGGGATGAGGCAAGACCGCCAATGGCGCCCTCAACCGTTTTCTTGGGACTTATGACAGGTGTCATTTTATGCCTGCCGAATTTGGAGCCGATAAAGTAGGCGCCAATGTCGTTAATGCAGGAAAAATTCACAAGCATTAAAAGTCCGTAAAACGAAAGACCTGACTGCAAATAAATATACTCAATGCTGTTAAAGGCAAAAGACAGCAGCACGGGCATTGCAAAGGAAAAACACATTTGCTTTGCCGTAAAGCTATTATGCCTTGCCACCGCATAAATTATAAGAAACAATGCAAAGCAAACCGTTAGAATTTCGGTAAGGTGCTGTCCGTTTAAATATTCTTTAAGCAATTCCCCAAAGGTGTAGGCAAGCTTCATAACACTTGCGAAAATAACCGAAACGGCCACAACCGTTTTGTTTTCCACAAGCTTTGTGTTATAAAGCATTTCATAAACTGCCACACAGCATATAACCCCTAAAAAAAGAGTGATAACGATGGGAAAAGGAATGCTGAGCAGTAAAACAGCCGCAACCATTACCGCCATAACAATTCCCGAAAGAATTCTTTGCTTCATTATTTGCTGAGTCCTCCCATTCTTCTGTCCCTATGGTTGAAGGCATCGATTGCTTCCTCCAAATGCTTAGGTTTAAAATCAGGCCAGAGAACATTGGAAAACCAAAATTCCGAATAGGCACTCTGCCAAATAAGGAAATTTGAAAGTCTAAATTCTCCACTGGGTCTGATAATTAAATCGGGGTCGGGAACGCCCCTTGTGTAAAGCTTTTGGCTTATTAACTCCTCAGTGATTTCGGTGTGGCCGCCACTGATAATTTCCTTAACGGCTGCAACAATTTCATCTCTGCCGCCGTAATTTATTGCCATATTAACAACAAGGCCCGTTGCATCCTTTGAGCCTTCCTCGGAATTTTTCATAAGCTCAATAATATCTTCGGGCAGCGCCGCCGTGTTACCAATGAACTGCAGCTTCATATTTTCACTTTTAAAGTTAACCGAATCCTTAAGGTAGTCCCTAAAAAGATTCATAATGGCATCAACTTCCGGCTGTGGGCGCTTCCAATTTTCGGTTGAAAAGGCGTAAACAGTCAGGTATTTAATGCCGATTTTGTTACAGTAACGAGCGATGGTTTTAAAGTTTTCGCTGCCTGCCGCATGACCTGCCGTGCGGGGTAGCCCCCTCTTTTTTGCCCAACGACCGTTACCGTCCATTATAATTGCAATATGAACGGGGAGTTTTCTCTCCCCGTTCTCCTTTTTGCGAAATAAACCCAATTTACTTCACCTCATAAATTGCCGTCCTAATCGAACCAACTTAAATAGACATTACATCCTTTTCCTTAGCATCGGCAAGGGCGTCAATCTCTTTTACAAACTTATCGGTAACGTTTTGAATTTTCTTCTCGCCGTTTGCCTGGTCATCCTCGGTGATTTCGTTGGCCTTTTTCATTGCCTTTAATTTTTCAATGGCATCGCGGCGAATTGAACGGAGGGCAACCTTGCTGTCCTCGGCCATTTTGCGAACATCCTTAACCAGCTCTTTTCTTCTGTCCTCGGTAAGAGGTGGGAAGGTGAGGCGGATAACCCTGCCGTCATTTTGAGGGTTAATTCCAAGGTCGGAAACCTGAATAGCCTTTTCAATATCCTTAAGAGAAGAAGCATCCCAAGGCTGAATTTGTAAGGTGCGCGGGTCAGGCGAAGAGATTGCGGCCATCTGCTGGATGGGGGTTAGTGTGCCGTAATATTCAACCTGAATTCTGTCAAGCACTGCGGCGTTTGCTCTGCCTGCTCTTATAGATGCGAAATCGCGCTCCAATGCGCCGATGGTTTTGTCCATTTTTGTTTCAACTGTTTTAATGAGTTCGTTCATTGTTCTTTCCTCCGATAAAATATATATGCTTATGTTATTTAACCAATGTTCCGATTTTTTCGCCAACCATTGCTTTCACAATGTTTTCGGGCTTGTCAAGGTTGAAAACAAGAATTTCTATTTTGTTATCTCTGCAAAGAGATGCGGCGGTTGAATCCATAACGTGTAAATCCTGTGCCAGAACATCGGCGTGGGTAAGCTCATCATATTTTTTAGCATCGGGATTCGTTTTCGGGTCACTGTCATAAACGCCATCAACATTGGTTGCCTTGAAAATAACATCGGCCTCAATTTCTGCTGCACGCAGTGCTGCGGCAGTGTCAGTAGAGAAGAAGGGATTTCCCGTTCCGCAGCCGAAAACAACAACCCTGCCCTTTTCTAAATGGCGAACTGCCTTGTTTCTAATGTAGGGCTCGGCAATTTGGCGCATTTCAATTGCGGTTTGAACGCGGACATCAAGACCAACCTGCTCAAGACCATCGGCAATGCCTAGGGAATTTATAACCGTTGCAAGCATTCCCATGTGGTCGGCACGGGTCCTGTCCATTTGACCGCTTGAGCGACCGCGCCAGAAGTTTCCGCCGCCAACAACAACGGCAACCTCGACACCCATATCAACACAAATTTTAATCTGCTCGGCAACCTTTAAAACGGTGTCAAAATCAATACCTGTTTTTTTGCTTCCTGCAAGGGCTTCACCGCTCAATTTAATAAGCACGCGTTTGAATTTCGGTTCCATGTTTGAACATCCCTTCGATATGTTTTTTATTATATTTTATTTTACAAAAAAATATATATAATGTCAATTACTTCTTATGTCCATTGTAGCATAAGCATTAAGGGAGGAATCTGCCCTTTTTCCTGCCTCAAATTCATAGAAAGCCTGAACGCCCACCATTGCGGCATTATCACCGCAATATTTAAGAGATGGATAGAAAAGTTTAATTTTTTCTTTTTCGCACACTTCTTTAAGTCTTTTTCTAAGTTCACTATTTGCCGAAACACCGCCTGCAACCACAATTTGGTTGTAGCCGTGTTTTTTGGCTGCCTTTAAGGTTTTGTCAATTAAAATATCGCAAACCTTGTGTCTTAAAGTTGCGCAAAGCACAGGCACATCAATTCCCTCTCCCTTTTGAGAGGCGTTATTTATGGTGTTAAGCACCGCTGTTTTAAGCCCCGAAAAACTGAAATCGAACTCGTTTGCCGTGTGGGGTGTGGGTAAGGGATATTTCTTAAAATCGGGCTCGGTGGCAATTTTATCAAGGTTAACTCCACCTGGGTAAGAAAGACCCATTGCCCTTGCGCATTTATCAAAGCACTCCCCTGCCGCATCATCGTTTGTTTCACCGATGATTTCAAAATCGGTATAGTCATTCACCTTAACAATAATGCTGTTGCCGCCCGACACCACAAGGCACAAAAACGGTGGCTTTAAAGCCTCGTTTTCAATATAGTTTGCCGCAATGTGGGAGCGAAGATGGTGAACTGGGATAAGGGGTTTACCAAGAGACAGTGAGAGTCCCTTTGCAAAGTTAACACCCACAAGAAGAGCCCCTATGAGTCCCGGCGCGTAGGTAACTGCAACGGCATCAATGTCATCATAGGTAACCCCTGCATCGCTTAAAGCCTGCTCGGTCACCGCGGCAATGGCCTCGGCATGGCGCCGTGATGCGATTTCAGGCACAACACCACCGTAAATTTTGTGTTCTTCAATTTGTGTGGCTATGACGCTGGATAAAACCTCACGACCGCGGGTTACCGCTACAGCGGTTTCATCACAGGAGGATTCAATTGCCAAAATTAACATAACTTAAACTTCCCTTGTGTAAAGAATTGCATCTTCTTTTGGATTGCTGTAAAAATTGCGCCTTTGTCCAACGGGCTTGTAGCCGCATTTTTCATAAAGCGCTCTTGCCGCTTCATTGCTGTGTCTTACTTCAAGCGTTAAAAACCGAAGTCCCTTTTCCTTTGCAAACTCATAAAGGGCTGTTAAAAGCTTTTGGGCAACACCCTGCCGCCTTGCACATTTTAAAACGGCAACATTTGTTATGTAGCCCTCATCTAAAACGGTCTGCACACCGACATAGCCTAAATTTTTTCCAAACTGCCTTAAAACAAGATAATGCGTGTTGTTTTCAAAGCCCTCTTTAATTGCATTTTCACTCCAAGGCTCCGAAAAGCACTCTTTTTCAATATGGGCAATAGCGGGAAAATCGTTTTCGGTAGCGAGGGCGATTTCGGTCTTTATTAAACGCTCAATTTCACCGTTTATTTGGTCACGGCAGTTTTCATAAACCGATATATCCCCACCAAAGGGGTCGGCAATGCCGCTTCCCAAAACAAAAACATTGTTAAAATCTTTAAGCGCTTCGGCGTGGCTTTGGCTCATACAAAAAACGGCATCGGCCCACAAAACAAGCTCTTTTGTTAAGGGTTTGGAAACAAAATCCCCAAAATTAACGCCAATGCTTTCAAGGACCTTCCGTGAATTTTCGCTTATAGGCTCGCCTGTGGCAAAAATTCCTGCGCTTTTAACATTCACATTTTTAAGATTTTTAGATTTTAAAATGGCCTCGGCCATAGGAGAACGGCAGGTGTTGCCTGTGCAAACAAACAAAATGTTCATTTTATTCTCCCTTTGCCTCAAACCAAGTTTTGCCAAAGTTTGCATCAACGCTTAAAGTAACCTTAAGGCTTGCGGCGCCCTGCATTTCTTCCTCCAAAATGCGGCAAACCTGCTCCTTTAAATCCTCCCTGCACTCGGCAATCAGTTCATCGTGCACCTGCAAAATAAGTTTTGCATCAAGGTTTTCTTGCTTTAGGCGGTCGCTAACCCTAATCATTGCGATTTTAATAATATCGGCGGCGGTGCCCTGAATGGGGGCGTTTCTCGCCACACGTTCCCCAAATGAGCGCATCATGGCGTTGGAATTTGCAAGCTCAGGCAGGTACCTTCTCCTGCCGAAAAGGGTTTTAACATAACCCGTTTCCTTGGCGTGCTCAATGGTCTCCTGCATATATTTATCAACACCCTTATAGGTGTTTAAATAACCCTTAATATACTGCTGGGCTTCCTTAAATGTAACACCAATGTCCTTTGAGAGTGAATGTGCGCCAATACCGTAAACAATGCCGAAGTTAACCGCCTTTGCGCGGCTTCGCATTAAGGGGGTCACCATATCTGTAGGCATATCGAAAACCTCAGCCGCAGTCACGGTGTGAATGTCAACACCATCACTAAAAGCTTTAATCATAATGGGGTCATCGGCAATATGGGCAAGCACACGCAGCTCAATTTGGGAATAGTCAGCATCGCAAAGAGTGTAGCCCTCTTTTGCCACAAAGAATTTGCGAAGCTTTTTGCCCTCAGGCCTTCTGACAGGAATGTTTTGAAGGTTGGGCTCTAATGAGCTTATTCTGCCTGTCCTTGTTTCGGCCTGATTAAAGGTGGAGTGAATTCGGCAATCCTCTCCCACTGCCTTTAAAAGGCCATCGCAATAAGTGGATTTAAGTTTTGATAGAGTTCTATATTCTAAAAGCAATGCCACCGCAGGGTGGATTTCCTTTAACTCCTCCAAGACATCGGCGGCGGTGGAATAACCGTTTTTACCCTTTTTCTTTGTGGGTAACTGCAGCTTTTCAAAAAGGGCAACCCCCAACTGCTTAGGGGAATTAAGGTTAAATTCATAGCCCACAAGGCTGTAAATCTCACTCTGAATTTCTGCTATTCTTTTTTCTAAATCCTCGCCCTCGGTTTTAAGACCTTCGGCATTTACCATAAAGCCCTCAAGCTCCATTTCACCAAGCACGCGGGCTAAGGGAATTTCAATTTCCAAAAGCAGGCTATCCTGCTCTTTTTCTTTGAGCTCGGCTAAAAGCGAATCGCAAACCGCCTTGTGCTTTGCGGCAAGGCTTAAAAATTCCTCCTCAAAATCGGCTGAAATATTGCTACCGTACTGAAGAACCAGGCGGTCAATATCATAACTTGAAGCCGAAGGATTTGATAGGTATGCCGCAAGCATACTATCGAAGGTAATTCCCTTAAGGCTTACACCGTTCTTTGCATAAAATTTATAAAGGTTTTTGTAATCGTAAACCCTTTTCTGGGTTTTCTCATTCTCTAAAAGCTCAATAAAATCTGGGCACAAAAGGTCGGCTTTACCAACAAACCCACTTACGCAAACGCCTGCTATATTGTTTTCATAATCGGGCAAAATATCAGCGCAGCCTGCCTTTTTAGCGGCGGCTAAAATATCCTCACAAAGGCAAATTTCGCAGTTTTCTTCCCTCTCATCAAAAAGGCTGACCTGAGCACTTACAGGGGCAATGCCCATGTTTTCCATAAGTTTGAAAAACTCAAGTTTTGTCATAAAGGCGGCAAGTTCGTTTGTAACCTTGCCCTTGCCCTCATAGTGGCTGTAATCGGTATCAATAGGCACTTCTTTACAAATTTCGCCAAGCTTAAGGCTTAAATAGGCGCTGTCCTTGCCGGCAATAAGCTTTGCCTTTAAGGAATCCTTAATCTCAAGCGTGTCAAGATTTTCGTAGATATAATCAATGTTTCCATAGGTTCTAATAAGCTCGGTGGCGGTTTTTTCGCCAACCCCTGTAACACCGGGGATTTTGTCGGAGGAATCGCCCATAAGGCTTTTAAGCTGAAGCATTCCCTCGGGGGTTAGACCATATTTTTCGAAAAGGGTTTCCCTGTTATAAACCGTAATTTCGGGTCGACCCATTTTGGTGGCGGCTAAAAGCACATTAACCCTATCTCCAATAAGCTGCAGGGCATCCCTATCACCCGTTGCAATAACGCAGGTATCATTCTCCTTTGCCGCGGCGGCAAGGGTTCCTAAAATGTCATCGGCCTCAAAGCCCTCTTTTTCGAGGCAGGTGTAGCCTCTTAAAGTCAGCCACTCCTTTAAAAGCGGCATTTGAGAGTGAAGCTCTTGGGGCATCGGCTTTCTGCCCGATTTATAAAGGTCGTACATTTTATGGCGGAAGGTGGGCGCCTTTAAATCGAAGGCAACGGCCACGCCATCGGGGTTTTCCTGCTCAATGAGCCTGTTTAAAATGTTTATAAAACCATAAACGGCATTAGTATACTGCCCATCCTTTGTGGTGAGCAGTTTAATGCCGTAAAAAGCGCGGTTTATTATGCTGTTTCCATCAATGGCAAGAAGCTTCATTTATTTTTCTTCCTCTTTGGTTTTTTCTTCAATGATAAAGCGGGGTCGACCCTTTGTTTCAAGATAAATTTTGCCGATGTATTCCCCAATTATTCCAATGCACAGCATTTGAATTCCACCAAGAAAGCAAACAATGCTCACGGTTGAGGCCCAGCCTGCAACGGTGCTGCCCACAAAGAAGCTGATAACCGACCAGATAACCGCCACAAAGCTGATAATCGCAATTATAAAACCCAGGGCGGTTATAAGGCGAATGGGCTTAACCGAAAGACTTGTTATGCCGTTAATGGCTAAAGAAAGCATTTTGCGAAGCGGATAGTGACTTTTGCCCGCTAGGCGCTCGTTTCTAACATATGGCACACTCGTACTCTTAAAGCCCACAAAGGGCACCATTCCGCGAAGGTAAATGTTAACCTCGCCGAATTTTTCAAGTTCCTTTACAGCCTTTGCCGACATTAGCCGATAGTCGGCATGGTTATAAACCACCTCAACGCCCACCCAGTTTAAAAATTTGTAAAAGCCCTGGGCCGTTGTGCGCTTAAAAAACGAATCGCTGCTTCTATCACTTCGAACCCCGTAAACAATTTCGCTGCCATTTAAAAATTCCTCAACCATTTGGTCCATTGCGTTAATGTCATCCTGACCATCGCAGTCAATGCTAATGGTAATATCACAGTGATTTGCCGCTTCAAAAAGACCTGCAAGCAGGGCGTTTTGATGACCGCGATTGCGGCTTAATTTAATGCCCTTATAGTGGCTGTCGTTTTCCGATAACGTGCTAATAATCTCCCAGGTAGAATCCTTGCTTCCATCATCAACAAACAAAACTCGGCTGTTTTCGGGGTCAACAAATCCCTTTGCCCCAAGGTCAATAAGCTTGTTTAAAAACAAGGGCGCCGTTTTGGGCAAAACCTCCTGCTCGTTAAAGCAGGGCACAACAATGTATAAAACGGGTGTTTTCATATTCTACTCCTAATCGTGAAGATAAATTGTTCTTGAATTACGCCTTATATAAACGCTGACAGCCAGTCCCACGCTTATAAAAAGGCACATAAGCGAGGTGCCTCCTGCACTGAAAAACGGCAGGGTGATACCGATAACGGGAAGCACCGATACACACATTCCGATATTTATGGCGCTTTGTGCCAGCACCATAGCAAAAACGCCTGTGCAAATGATTTTGCCCGCCGAGTTTTGGCACATTTTAGCAACCCGCACACAACGAACACAAATGGCGGCAAGCACCGCAATAATTGCAAGACAACCGAGGAAGCCCAGCTCCTCGCCAATGCTGGCAAAAATAAAATCGTTATAACCAAAGGGCACATTGCCCGATTGGGTAAGCTCGCCTCTAAATAGTCCTTGACCGAAAAAGCCTCCGTTTGCTAAAGCAATTCTGCCGCGCCACTGCTGATAGCCAATACCCTGCAAATTCGATTCTAAATCGAAAAGGTACAAAATTCTCGCCTTTTGGTCCTCGTTCATAACAAAGAAAAAGACAAACGGGGCGGCAACAACCACACCGATTAAGGCGGCAACAAAATAACGAAGTCTTACCCCTGCGGCAAACATCATTGAAAGGAACATAACACCGAAAACAAGGGCGGTGCCATCATCACCCTGAAAGTGAATGAGCAAAACAGGAACGGCGCCGTGGGCGCAAAGAAGCAGTAAATTTTTTGGTTTGTTAACATCTCTGACACTGCTCAAATGTTTAGCAAAGGTTATAATAAAACAGCTTTTAAGAAGTTCGGCAGGCTGAAAGGTCATGCCACCTGGCAGCAAGAGCCAGGCCTTATCATCGGTGCCCTCGGGGGCATAGCCGATAAAAAAGGTCAGAACAACGGGGATAACGCCCAGCGCCGCCACAAGATACCACCGGCGAAGCAGGTCCTCATAATCAATAAGCGAAATGCCCACCGCCACGCAGAAGCCGATTATAAGGGCGATAAGCTGAACGTAAAACTGCCTGTGCGATCCGAGATAATTGGTGGAGGTAAGCACCCCGACACAGCCGTAGCCGCCTGCAAAAAGGCAAAGCAGCAGCATAATTTTATCGCACTCACGAATGTAGTCGGCAATAGCGCCCCAAATTTTACCCACTGAGCCTTCTCCTTTCCGGACACAAATATTCAATTTATATTATATGTTAATTTAAAAATAATTTCAAGTGCCTCTTCCCTTTAAGGAAAATTTGTGTTACAATATGTTTTGGTGATAAAAATGGAACAGTTTATATCACACTCACCCGAACAAACCCGTGCCTTTGCCGAAATGCTGGCACAAACTCTTGAGGGCGGCAGTGTGGTGGCCTTCACAGGAAACCTCGGAGCCGGCAAAACCTGTTTTACATCAGGCCTTGCAAAGGGGCTGGGTTTTGGCGGCAGAGTGACCTCCCCCACCTTTGCTCTTATGAATGAGTATATTGGTGGCAGACTAAATGTCTATCATTTTGATATGTACCGCATTTCCTCTTGGGAGGACCTTTATTCAAGCGGTTTTTTCGATTTCCGCGATATGGGCGGCGTTGTTGTTGCCGAGTGGAGCGAAAACATTGTGGGTGCTCTTGATGATAAAACGATTTTCGTTGATATTGAAAATATTGACGAAACCACCCGCAAAATTACAGTGACAAGGGGAAAACCTTATGAAAATTCTGGCAATTGAATGTTCGGCAACCCCTGCCTCCTGTGCAATTTTTGAGGATGAAAGGCTCATTTCCTCATCCTTTGCAAACGTTAAACTAACCCACTCCGAAACCCTTATGCCAATGGTGGAAAGCTCCCTTAAAAATGCCAAGCTTAACATTGATGATATTGACTGCCTTGCCGTGTCCTGCGGCCCCGGCTCATTTACGGGAATTCGAATTGGAATAAGCGCAATAAAGGGCCTTGCCATAAGGGATAAAAAGCCCTGTTGCGCCGTTTCAACCCTCCTTTCAATGGCGTATAGACTCCGCCACTTAAACGGCATTGTTTGTGCCGTTATGGATGCCCGTTGCAACCAGGTTTATAACGCTCTTTTTCGCTGTGAAAACGGCGTTATCACCCGCCTTACGCAGGACCGTGCCTTAATGGTGGACGAGCTTTTAGATGAGCTTAAAGCCTTAGAAAATGACAGCATTTTTCTTATTGGTGATGGTGCCGATATGTTTTATGAAAAGGCCAAGACCTTGGCAAATGTTAAAAAGGCCGATGAAACACTTAAATACCAACACGCCGAGGGTGTTGCCCTTGCCGCGTTTGATATGATAAAAGAAAACAACACCGTTTCCCCTGAGGCGCTTTTGCCCTTTTATTTAAGGCTGCCCCAGGCCGAAAGGGAATTAAAACAAAAAAGGGGAGAAAACTAAAGTGAAAATTGCAATCGGCTCTGACCACGGCGGTTTTGAGCACAAAAATGCAATTATTGAGCATTTAACAGCCCGCGGTTTTGAAATCAGCGATTTCGGCATTAAGGAGCTAGCCTCGGTTGACTATCCCGACATTGCAAAACCCGTTAGCCTGGCGGTTGCAAAAAAGGAATGTGACCTTGGAATCCTAGTTTGCGGAACAGGCATTGGAATGAGCCTTGTCGCCAACAAGGTTCGTGGCATTCGCGCCGCAGCTTGTTCCGACCATTTCAGCGCTAAATACACCCGCCTTCACAACGACTCAAACATTTTGTGCCTTGGCGGCAGGGTTATTGGCATTGGAACAGCACTAGAGCTTGTTGACCTTTTTGTAGACACCGCTTTTGAGGGTGGAAGACACCAAAGGCGCGTTGATAAAATTACAGAAATTGAAAATATGCAGTAGTGTGACAGGACTCAATCCTGCCGCGCCTGCAAACAAAAATTTTTAGTTTAACAGGTTGAAAAGTTTCTGCCGCCGAATTTTTTATTCGGCGAAGCAAGAAATTTGAAGCAAGGCTGGCGCCTTGCAAAAATAAGTGCAAAGCCGCAATATAAAAGGCGGCGAGCGAAACCGTGACAGGTTCGAGTCCTGTCACACTAAAGAGAGGATTTTTAAAATGAACGACAATGTAGTAGTAATGGACCATCCCCTTATTCAGCACAAGCTTACAATTTTAAGAGACAAGCGCACAGGCTCAAAGCAGTTCAGAGAACTGGTTAGCGAAATCGCAATGCTTATGTGCTATGAATCTACCCGCGATTTACCCCTTATGGATGTTAAGGTTGAAACCCCTCTTATGACCACCACAGCAAAGGCTTTAAAGGGCAGAAAAATGGCTATTGTTCCCATTCTCAGAGCAGGTCTCGGTATGGTTGACGGCATTTTAAACCTTATTCCTGCCGCAAGGGTTGGCCACATCGGTATGTATCGTGACCCCGAAACCCACCAGCCCATTGATTATTACTGCAAGCTGCCCAGTGACCTGCCCGAGCGAGATGTTTTTGTTCTCGACCCCATGCTGGCTACAGGCGGCTCTGCCATTGATGCGGTTGCAAGCATAAAGAAGCACAACCCCAAGCGCATTAAATTCCTTTGCGTTATTGCCGCTCCTGAAGGTCTTAAGGCTTTCACCGAGGCTCACCCCGATGTTCCTGTTTACTGTGCAGGGCTTGATGAAAAGCTTAATGACCACGCTTATATTCTTCCCGGTCTCGGCGATGCAGGTGACAGAATCTTCGGAACTAAATAGTTTTTAAAGAATAAAACCTCCTTTAATGCCTAAAAATAAGGTTAAAGGAGGTTTTAAAATGCAAAAACAAGGCTCAGCAATGTCCTTTGTTAAGGGAATGGGCGCAGGTATGGCGGCAGGTATGGTCGCCTATGCCGCCGCTAAAATGATGATGGGCACAAACAACCACAACCTTTCAAAGGGCTCCTCAAAAATTGTTCACGCCGTTGGCGATTTGGTGGATGGCGTTCAGACAATGTTTAGGTAGATGTTTTAAGCGGCTTTAAAAGGCCGCTTAAAATTTACAATTTCGCAATACATATTTTGGAAAAACAGTATATAATTAGTAAAAATACAGTTTAGAAAAGAGTTAAACGCTATGTTAACACTTAAAAACATTATCAAAACCTATAAAACAGGCGATGAAAAGGTAGATGCCCTTAAAGGGGTTAATATCTCCTTTAGAAAGAATGAGTTTGTCGCCATTCTAGGTCATTCGGGCTGTGGCAAAACAACCCTTCTTAACATTATCGGCGGTCTTGATAAGTACACTTCAGGCGACCTTATCATTGACTCAAAGTCCACCAAAAATTTTAGTGACCACGACTGGGACACCTACCGCAACCACAGAGTTGGCTTTGTTTTCCAAAGCTATAACCTTATTGAACACCAAAGTGTTCTTGCCAATGTTGAACTTGCTTTAACCCTTTCGGGCGTTTCGAGAAAGGAACGCAGGGAAAGAGCGAAAAATGCCCTTGTTAAGGTTGGCCTCGGTGACCAACTAAACAAAAAGCCTAACCAAATGTCGGGAGGCCAAATGCAGCGCGTTGCCATTGCCCGCGCCCTTGTTAACAACCCTGAAATTTTGCTTGCCGATGAGCCAACAGGCGCCCTTGATTCCGCCACAAGCGTTCAGATTATGGAGCTTATAAAGGAAATTGCCAAGGACCGCCTTGTTATTATGGTTACCCATAACCCCGAGCTTGCCGAAAGCTATGCCACAAGAACGGTTCATTTGCTTGATGGCAACATTGTTTCCGACTCCGACCCCTTTAGCGAGGAACAGGAAATAAAGAATGATGAAAAGAAAAAGAAGAAAGAAAAAAAGGATAAAAAGGTTTCAATGTCCTTTTTCACCGCCCTGTCTCTCAGCTTTAACAACCTGCTCACCAAAAAGGCAAGAACCTTTTTAACCGCCTTTGCAGGCTCTATCGGTATAATCGGCATCGCTCTTATTCTTGCTATTTCCAACGGCATTGATGCCTACATTTCCTCGGTTGAGGAGGACACCCTATCAAGCTATCCCATTGAAATTTTGGAATCCACCGTAAGCATGGGGGATATGCTCTCTAGTATGTCAAGCGAGAACACAGGCAAAAATCCCCACGATATGGATAAAATTTATTCCAACAACATCATGGGCGAGCTTTTAAATGTTATGACAAGCTCACTTAGTCAAAACAACCTTACCGCCTTCAAGGAATTTTTAGATGGCGGAAAATCTGGCATTGAGGAGCTAACCAGTGGAGTTCAGTATAAATATTCCACCACCCTTAATGTTTATAAAGCCGACACCAAGGACTCGGTAACCCAGGTTAACCCCAATAAAATTATGGAAACCTTAGGCTTTGCCCAAATGGCAAACCCTGGAATGGCCATCGGAATGACAAATTCCCAAATGAGCTCAACCGATGTTTGGCAGGAGTTGCTTGACAACGAAGAACTGCTCAAAAAGCAGTATGACATTATAAAGGGCAGAATGCCCGAGGCTTATAACGAGGTCGTTATCATTGCCGATAAAAATAATGAGATTAACGATTTCACTATCTATTCTTTAGGTTTAAAGGATGCCTCGGTTTTACCTCAGCTTATGGAGGATATTAAAAACGGTAAAGAGATTGACACCGAGCAAACAAGTTACACCTACGATGAGCTTTTAGGTCTTGAATTTAAACTGCTTTTAAACACCGATTACTATGAAAAGCAGGGTGATATTTGGGTTGATAAATCTAAAGATAACGACTATTTAAGAGAAAAACTGAAAGACAGCGAAGCCATTAAGGTGGTAGGTATTTTGCGCCCCAGCGATGAGGCCGTTTCCTCCAATATGAGCGAGGGCATCGGTTACACCGCCGAACTTATGGAACACCTTGTAAATGAAGTTAACAAAAGCGAAATTGTAAAGGCTCAAAAGGATAACGAGGAAATTGATATTTTTACAGGCAACCGCTTCGAAACCGAGGAGGACAAAAAGCTTAACGAACAGCCTATTACAATGGACACAATAAACGCCTACCTTGAAACCCTACCCGAAAAGGAAAGACAAGAGTATCAGGGCGCCATAACACAAATGCAAATGATGGGAATGGCGGAGGAACAAATTATCGAAATGTTTAAAAAGGCAAAGGAGCAAAATTCCACCGATGCCACCTATGAAGGCAACCTTTCCCTTTTAGGCGTTGCCGATTTGAGCAAGCCCTCCTCAATTCTTATCTACGCCAAGGACTTTGCCTCAAAGGAGGCAATTAACACACTTATTTCCGACTATAACGAAAGCGTTGTTGAGGAGGATGAAATTGAGTACACCGACTACATCGGGCTGCTTATGTCCTCGGTTACTACAATTATCAACGCCATAAGCTATGTTCTTATCGCCTTCGTTTCAATTTCCCTGGTTGTTTCCTCGATTATGATTGGAATTATAACCTACATTTCAGTTTTAGAAAGAACAAAGGAAATCGGCATTTTGCGTGCAATCGGCGCCTCGAAAAAGGATATATCCCGCGTGTTCAACGCCGAAACATTTATAATCGGCCTTACGGCAGGCGCCCTGGGCATTGGGCTGACAGTTCTTATCAGCCTCCCCATAAACGCCATTATCCTTTCCCTGACCTCCATTGCAAACGTGGCCGCCCTCCCACCTGTCGCAGGCATAGCGCTGGTTGTAATCAGTATGGTCTTAACAATGATTTCGGGCTTTATTCCCGCAAAAATCGCGGCCAAAAAGGACCCCGTTGTGGCGCTAAGAAGCGAATAATTGACTTTTTTGGTAAATTTTTGTATTATAAATGCGGCAAGAGTCCTTGCCGCATTTGTTTTTGAGGTGATTAAAATGAAAGAAACAGGCATTGTTCGCCCCGTTGATAAGCTTGGCAGAATTGTTATTCCGAAGGAACTTAGAAAGCTTTTAAATGTGGAAAACGAAAAGGATAGCTTTGAAATTTTTGCCCGTGGCGACACCCTTGTTTTAAAAAAGCATAACCCGGGTTGCATTTTTTGTGGAAGCACTGAAAATTGCTTCGAACACGAAGGCCACACCCTTTGCAAGAACTGCGCTAAGAACATTGTAACCGCCGCCCTTGTTTCAAATGATGATAATTAAAAAAGACCGATGCGATGCATCGTTCTTTTTTTGTTCTAACCAATAAGTGCTTCCCTTAAAGCCTTGTTCTTTTTAAGCTCGGGCAGGAAATTGCGAATAAGGGGCACAAGGTAGGAATCCTTGCCCTGAATTTCGCTGATTTTTTGGAGCAAGCCTTCGTTTTGCTCGCAGGCAACGGTGATAATCGCAATTATAAGGGTGCCTGTTTCCTTGTCACCATCAATGTAACAACCGTTAAGCAAATCGATAATTTTCTTAACCTGCTTATCGGTGCCACCAATAAGCACCGAGGCAATTTTCGGTGTTAATGTTTCGCGGAAAAATTCAAGATAAAGATACATTCCGTTTTCGGCAACACTCTCTTTATAGGTTTCTTTGAACTCAGGATAAACCGCCAAAAGCTTTGCGGTAAAGCCCTCAACCGTCATTTGTGCGTTTTTCTTGGCTGTGGGCAGGTCAATTTCATTTGCATTGCTGCTCACCCTTGACCTTTTAATGCCAAGCTCCTTTTTAAGAGAATCGGCAAAGTCGATGCCAACGCTTGCAGCATCGCGCTTTGTCTGAGAATCATCAAAAAGATAAGCCGAAAGCTCTCTGTCCTCGCCAATATTTCCATCGGTTATATCGGCAGCCAACAGGCGGTAAACCTGCCTTGCCTCATCATAAACAATTTTTATCTGCTTATCATCGTTTGCAAAAACGCCTTCCTCGGTTTGTTTAAAGGCCTTTTCATCCAAAATGCCCTGCATTTCGGCAACGACAAACTCTAAATAACGGTTATCCAACCAAATCACTCCTAAATGATATTAAAATTATTTTATCATATTATTTCCAATTTGTCACTATAATTTTTAATTTATAAATACTTTAATTGACTTAAAAGGTTCGTTATGTTAAAATGTGTTTTTAGTAAGAGGTGTTTAAAATGAACAAAATCTTTATTCCCGAGGGTTATAAGCCCTCCCTTTCAAGCTACGACACACAGTTAGCTATTGAATTTATTAAACACGGTTTTCAAAAGGCTCTGTCAAAGGCGCTCACCCTAAAGCGCGTTTCGGCGCCTCTTTTCGTTGTGGGCTCATCGGGTCTTAATGATAATTTAAGCGGTAGCGAGCGCCCCGTTTCCTTTGATGTCCCCGCCGTTAAAACCGATGCCGAGGTTGTTCATTCCTTGGCAAAATGGAAGCGCCTCGCCCTTAAAAAATATGGCTTTTCCCTCCACGAGGGTCTTGTTACCGATATGAACGCTATCCGCCGCGATGAGGAGCTTGATAACATTCATTCGGTCTATGTTGACCAGTGGGACTGGGAAAAGGTTATTGAAGCTAATGACAGAAATTTAGAATATTTAAAAGATACCGTAAGAAAAATCGTTGGCGCTATCTGCGATGTAAGTGTCGCCTTAAAGGCGCAGTTCCCTGCCCTCGACTGTGATATCTGCCGAGAGGTTACCTTTATAACCGCCCAGGAGCTTGAGGATTTATATCCGAAGCTTTCCCCATCTGACAGAGAAACCGCCCTTGTTAAGGAGAAAAAGACCGTTTTTGTTATGCAAATCGGCGCACCCTTAAAATCGGGCGAAGTTCATAGCAAACGCGCTCCCGACTATGATGATTGGACACTTAATGGCGACCTGCTTTTATATAACGAAGTGCTTGACAGCGCGCTGGAAATTTCCTCAATGGGAATCCGTGTTGATAAAAAGGCCCTTGATAGTCAGTTAAAAGCCGCTAATTGTGACTATAGGAGAGAGCTTCCCTTCCATCAGATGCTCTTAAATGATGAACTGCCCCTTACCATTGGCGGCGGCATCGGGCAGTCTAGGCTTTGTATGCTCCTTATGGGCAGAGCCCATATAGGAGAAGTACAGTCCGGCGTTTGGGATGCCGAAACGGTTAGAGTCTGCGAAGAAAAGGGTGTTCCCCTCCTTTAATGAAGCTGTTTAAAAAAGGTATTATTGACGGCTTGCCCATTGGCATCGGTTATTTATCGGTTTCCTTTGCCTTTGGCATCTTTGCCGTTGCCGCAGGGCTTTCACCGCTCCACACCCTGTTCATATCAATGACCAATTTGACATCAGCCGGTCAACTTGCCGCAGTGCCCATTATTGCCTCCGGCGGGCTTATGAGTGAGCTGATTTCAGCGCAGGTTATCATAAATCTGCGTTATGCTTTAATGTCGGTCTCCCTTTCTCAGAAGTTTGATGGCAGCATAAAGCTTTTCGACCGCTTTTTCCTTGCTTTTTTCAACACCGATGAGGTTTACGCAGTTGCCGCCTCAAAAGAGGGTCAGGTTAGCAAATCCTATATGTATGGGCTTATTGTAACCCCCTACCTCGGTTGGTCACTGGGCACAATTCTGGGCGCCGTAGCAGGCAATATTCTGCCGGAAATTGTCACTTCTGCCCTCGGCATTGCAATTTATGGAATGTTTATCGCCATTGTAACACCGATGGCCGGAAAAAGCCGCCCAGTGCTGATTTGCGTTATTATTTCGGCGCTGCTTTCCTGCGCTTTTAAGTTTTTGCCAATTTTAAACGCAGTGCCCGGCGGATTTGTAATTATTATCTGCGCCGTTATTGCGGCGGCGGTTTGCGCCCTGCTTTTCCCCCTTAAAACAGAAAAGGAGGAAACGGCAAATGAATAATTATCCCTTTGTTTTTTACCTTCTCACAATGGCAGGGGTAACCTACCTAATTCGAATGCTGCCGCTGGTACTTATTAAGAAAAAGATTGAAAACAAATTTATTCTTTCTTTCCTTCATTACATTCCCTATGCCGTTTTAACAGTTATGACAATCCCTGCAGTTTTTTCTTCCACCGCGCATATAATTTCGGCGGTTTTCGGCTTTATAGCCGCCCTCATTGCCGCCTGGCGGGGCAAAAGCCTGCCCGTTGTCGCCGCCGTTGCCTGCGGTGCGGTACTAATTTATGAGCTTACGGGACAGTATTTATTTCCCGCTATTTTAGTTTTCTAAAAGAAAAAAGCGTTCCTTTCGGAACGCTTTTTTTATTTTTTCGCGAGTTGACCTGTAAGCCGAGTTCTGTCGTGAACGACCATCTATCTTGGCGCACCATTGCTGATGCGCTCCAGCCGCTTTTCCCGACACATCGGGCAAATGTATTGTCGGAGTCAGCGTTGCTTCGGATAGGGTTTACAGGCTCTCTTAGTCTCCTAAAAGAGCGGTGAGCTCTTACCTCGCCTTTCCACCCTTACCTTGAAAAATTCAAGGCGGTATATCTCTGTTGCACTTTCCCTAAGGTCACCCTCGGCGGCCGTTAGCCGCTATCCTGCCCTGCGAAGCTCGGACTTTCCTCAGATGTTGCCATCCGCAGCCGTTCAGTCAACTCGCAATGGTATTTTAACACAAAAGAGTCCTTGTGTCAAAAGTAATTTCGCTGAATAAAATGTTAATGAATTACTTTTTTGGAGGCACTTTATGGATTTTTCACTTTTTCCGAAATTTTTTCTTGCCGCAAATTCCTGCGAGGGCTTTGTGTCAAGGTTTGAGGATTGCTATGACATAAATGAGGATATATCAGCCTACATAATTAAAGGGGGCGCCGGGTGCGGCAAATCAACCCTTATGAAATATGCCGCCGCAAAATGCCGTGATAATGGATTTTTGCCCGAACTGCTCCTTTGCAGTTCCGACCCCGATAGCTTAGATGGTGTTTTCTTAAAAGATAAATTTGTTATGCTTGACGGCACCCTGCCCCACCCGGTGGAACCACGCCTTACAGGGGTAAGCGAAACCCTACTTGACACAGGCAGATTTTTAAACACCGCCATTTTAAAGAAAAATGCCGAGGAAATAAGATATATCGGCGCCAAAAACAAGGCAGAGCACAAAACCGCCGCACGCTATATTAAGGCGGCTGGTGAAATGCTTAAAGATAGTTTTTCTCTCCAACAAAAATATTTAAAGCGGCAAAAGGCCCTAAGCTTCGCCGATTCCCTTTATAAAGGAAATCTGCCCAAACGGCAAAACAAAAACGGCAAAATAACCTACCGTTTTTTAAGCGGAATCACCCCAAAAGGAGTCATTTTCCTGTCCTCAACCATAGAAAAGTTAAGCGATAAACAAATTATCATAAGCGATAAAAATGGCGCCGCCGCAAATTTAATACTAAACCGCATTTTAGAGCAGGCGGCAGGCAGCGGTTATGACATTATAGCTGTTCCCTCTGCCTTTTTCCCCCTATCGAGAACCGAACATATTATTATCCCCGAACTGCGCCTTGCCTTTTGCACCGAGAACGATTACATTCACATTAAAAGCGATGCCCGCCGAATTCACGCCCGCCGTTTTGAGGAAAACGGCTTTTCCTCCCACCGCGCAAGGCTTAACTTTAATAAAAAGGCGGCAAAAGAGCTTCTGCTTTGCGCATGCGAAACCCTGCAAAAAGCAAAACAGAGCCACGATGAACTTGAAAAATTTTACATCGAGGCAATGGATTTCGATGAATATAACAAATACGCCGCAAAAATTCTGGGGAAATTGTTATAAAAGAAAAAGCAACCTTCAAAAAGGTTGCTTTTATTTTTAATTTTCCTCCCGCCCTGCCGTAAACGGTTAATTGATAACCTGCACTCAGACAGGTGGGTGCCTTTAGTGCGGTTTCGCGCTCCCTTCTTCCGAACTCGGCACAGCCGCGGGAGGTCTGCAAACCCGCCGCACGAAAATCAGGCTCCCTAAAAATAGCTTGTAGGGTTATAATAGACCGCGGTCCGCGAACAAGGCAGGATTTTTTAATTATTGCTCATCAATTTCAAATTTATCAGCCAAACGGTCAACAAAGGCATCGGCAATGGTGTCATACTCATCGTCATCCTCAATCTCGCTGAAAAATTCCTCGCCGTTTTCCTCGTCTACCTTAACGATTACAAGCTCACCTGAATCATCAAGAAGTTTTTGAGGGTCATCAAAAACGGGAAGCAGAGCAAGATAGCGACCAAGGTCACACTCAATAGCATCAAGCACCTCAAAGGTGTATTCCTTGCCCTCATCATCAGATAAAGTTACAATATCGGGATTATATTCTTCACTCATTTATTTTTACCTCCGCATAAAGCAATTATTCTACCTTTATTTTATCCGTTTTTAAAGGATTAGTCAACGGTTAAAATCATTTTTAATAAACCCATTGAAAAATTTTTAATTTATGGTAAAATAATGTTGTAAAAAACATTTTAAAGGAGAAAAGCAAAATGAAACCCGTTTTAGTTGAAATTTCTGCACGCCATGTGCATGTTAGCCGTGAGGACCTTGACATCCTTTTTGGTAAGGGCTATGAATTGACCCCCAAAAAGGACCTTTCTCAGCCCGGTCAATTCGCCTGTGAGGAGCGCGTTAAGGTTATTGGCACAAAGAAGGAACTCCCCGGTGTTTCAATTCTCGGTCCCTGCCGCAAGGCAACTCAGGTTGAGCTTTCTTTAACCGATGCACGTTCCATCGGCGTTGCCGCCCCCATTCGTGAGTCCGGCGACATTGAAGGTAGCGGCACCTGCAAGCTGGTTGGCCCCTGCGGTGAGGTTGAAATCCCCTGCGGTGTTATCGCGGCAAAACGCCATATCCACATGACCACAGCCGATGCCGAGAAATACGGTATTACCGACTGTCAAATCGTTAAAGTTAAAATCCCCACCGAGGGCAGAGCCCTTATTTTTGATGATGTTGTTGCTCGCGTTAGCGATTCCTATGCTCTTGCAATGCATCTTGACACCGACGAAGCAAATGCCGCAGGTATTGCCGGCAGCTGCACAGGTGAAATTCTTGACTAATAAAGGTTTAGGTTTATACCTACATATTCCTTTTTGCGAAGCAAAATGCCGCTACTGTGATTTTTACAGTTTATCGGGTGACCCTCTTAAAAAGGAGCTTTACAAAAATGCACTTTTAAAGGAAATTAAAAAATGGGGCGAAAAGATTTTTCGCCCCATTAGTTCCATTTATATCGGTGGCGGCACACCCTCTGCCCTGCCTGCCCATTTTCTTTGCAAAATTTTAAACTGTGTTAAGAGCAGTTTTTCGGTTTCAAGTGATGCCGAGATAACGGTTGAGGTAAACCCTAAAAGCGCATCCTTACCCCTTTTTGAAGCCCTTATAAATGCAGGGGTCAACCGCCTCTCCATTGGGGTTCAAAGCGGTAATGACAGTGAGCTTAAAACCCTCGGCCGCCTGCACAACAGAAAAACTGCCGAGGAAACCTTTTTAAATGCCCGAAAGGCGGGCTTTAAAAACATTTCCCTTGATTTAATGCTAGCCCTGCCCGATTCAAACACACAAACCCTTAAAAACACCCTCGATTTTTTTATTTCCCTTTCCCCCGAGCACATTTCGGCTTACATTTTAAAAATTGAGGAAAACACACCCCTGTTTAAAATTAAAGACACCCTTAATTTGCCCGATGAAAACGAAATTTCTGAGCAGTATTTGCTTGTATCACGCACTCTGCAAAACACAGGCTATGAGCATTATGAAATTTCCAACTTTGCCAAAGCGGGCAAAACCTCCTGCCACAATGTTAACTATTGGAAATGCGGAGAATATTTAGGTATTGGCCCTGCCGCTCATTCTTTTTTAGAGGGCAAGCGCTTTTTCTACCCTGCCGATATTATGAAATTCATCACCTGCCCCGAAACGGTTTTCGACTGTTTTGGCGACGATAAGGAAGAATTTATAATGCTTAATCTGCGCCTTAAAGAGGGACTCAGTTTAAGTGAACTTAAAAACGAATATAACGTGGTGCCAAGCGCCGCTTTTATGAATAAAATAAAACTTTTTGAGAAAAACGGCCTTTGCACCTTTAATAATAACACAGTGAGCCTGACCGTTAAGGGAATGCTCGTTTCAAATGAAATCATTGCCCAGTTGGAGGAAAGCTTATGATAACCTATAAAATTCATTTAATCCGCCACGGAATTACCGATGGCAATTTGCAGGGCAGATATATCGGTGTAACCGATTTGCCGCTTTCCCCTGATGGTGTAAATGAACTGCTTGAGCTTAAAGGACTAATTGAATATCCAAATGTTAAAAAGGTTTACACTTCACCCTTGCTTCGCGCAAGGCAGAGCGCCAACATTCTTTTTGGCGACACTGAGCAAATGGCGGTTGAAAATTTAAAGGAATTCAATTTCGGCATTTTCGAAAACAAAACCGCCGCAGAGCTTGAAAACACCCCCGAATATAAAGACTTTATTTCGGGCAAAATTTCCGCTCCACCCGAGGGTGAGGACAATGCGGAATTCACAAAGCGCATTTGTTTAGGGCTTAATGAAATCGTTAACGATATGATGAAAAATAACATTACAAATGCCGCTGCTGTTATGCACGGCGGCGCAATTATGATGCTCCTTGCCGCCGCAGGGCTTCCGAGAAAACACCCCGCCGAGTGGACAAGCGATGCAGGCAGAGGCTACACCATTATGATAACCCCATCCCTTTACCACCGCACAGGCGCCGTTGAGGTTATTGATATTATTTAAAATAAAAAACACCTAAAAAATAAACCCCGTGGAAAAATCCACGGGGTTTTCTTTTGTAATAAATTCTCTCGACTAACGTTTTGAGAACTGGGGTGCTCTACGTGCGCCTTTAAGACCGTATTTCTTACGCTCTTTCATTCTGGGGTCACGAGTGAGTAAACCTGCTTTTTTGAGTGCAGGGCGGAGCTCTTCGTTAAACTGAAGAAGAGCACGAGCAATACCGTGACGGATTGCACCAGCCTGGCCGGTAACGCCGCCGCCTGCTACACGGCAAACGATATCGAACTTGCCGAGAGTATCGGTGATGTTAAGGGGCTGGCGAACGATGAGTTTAAGGGTCTCAAGACCGAAATAATCATCAATGTCGCGGTCGTTAATTGTGATTTTACCAGTTCCGTTATAAACGCGAACGCGGGCGACAGAACTCTTTCTTCTGCCGGTACCGTAGAAATAAGGATTGCCTTCAAACATTGTTTCTGTCTCCCTTCATTAAAATTCAAGTGCTTCGGGCTTCTGAGCAGCATGCTTGTGCTCTGCACCCTTGTAAACACGAAGTCTGGTTAATGCGTTTCTGCCGATTGTTGTGTCGGGAACCATTCCCTTAACAGCAAGCTCCATTGCCTTTTCAGGGCGGGTGCTCATAAGAGTTGCATACTTAACCTCTTTAAGACCACCAACGAAGCCGGTGTGACGGCGATAGAATTTCTTTTCAAGTTTATTACCTGTGAGCACTGCCTTTTCAGCATTGATTACGATAACATGGTCACCGCAGTCAACATGAGGAGTGAACTCGGGCTTGCCTTTGCCGCGAAGCAAATCGGCAACCTTAACAGCAACACGGCCAAGGGGCTTGTTTGCTGCATCAACAATGTACCACTTGCGCTGTACATTTTCTGCTTTTGCCATAAAAGTAGACATACTTTTTCCTCCATTCATATTTTCGTGAGCCTACATATAATAACACAAGAAAAACACCTTGTCAACACTTATTTTTCAAAATTTTAATTTAAAAAACAAATGCTCTCATTTCCTCCGTTTTCCTCGTTTTTCCTCTTATTTGCTCACTTGTCATTTTTAAATTTTCTTTACAGGATAGTAGTGATTTGTGTAAAACTGAATATTTTTAAACTCGTTTTGCAGCATCTGACAAAGGGGCTCAACGGCAATATCCTCGGTTTCGAAATGCCCTGCATCAAAAAGGCAAATGTCCTTTTCATCGGCCTCTAAAAACACCGAGTGCTTTATATCTGCCGCAACGAGAGCATCGGCGCCACAGCCTGCCGCATCCCTTAAAAAGCCGCCGCCCGAACCTGAACAGACAACAACCGTGTTTATCTTTTTGCCCGAATCGGTGAAACGAACTGTAGTGTTAAGGCTTGTTTTAAGAATCCCAGCAAACTCATCGGCCGTGATATTATCAGTCTCACCAATCTTTAAAACATAACCGTCCTGCGCTATTAAAGGTTTCACGTTTTTAAGCCCGATTTTTTGGCACAGCACATCGTTAACGCCGTTTTGACCTTGGTCAAAATTGGTATGCATGGAGATAACCGAAATTTTGTTTTCAATAAGCTTTCCGATTTTGCCATCGGTATCAATACTTTTAATCGGCTCAAAAATCACAGGGTGGTGGGTGATAATAAGCTGGGCGCCCGTTTTAATTGCCTCATCCACCGCCGCATTCGTGCAATCGAGCGCTACCAAAACCTTGGTAACGCTCCTGTTTTTATTGCCGATTAGAAGCCCCACGTTGTCAAAATCGCAAGCGGTTGACACGGGAAATTTTTCATTTAAAAAATCAAAAATGCTTTTAATTCTCATATTCGTTTTTCCTTAGGGTAGAGCGAATAATCCGAACTCCGTTTTTAAAAGGCGGATTTTCGCTCATACTTTGTTAAAATACTCGTTAATCCGTCAGGATTAACTGTGTTTTGTGCCAGGGCTAAACAAAAATTCGCTCTTTTAAAAATCTTTGACCTCAAAGGGAGAAGATTTCGAGTGATTTTTATTCAGTACAGGCGCAGTAAGGCTGACGCCTTGCAAGAATGAAATGGGTAAAAAGCGCCGAAATAAGCCTCTTTGAGGCGGGTTCGGATTATTTGCTCTACCCTATTTCTTTGTAAAAGAATCCTTAAGAGCAACTGTTCTATTGATAATTAAATTATCCTCACTGCTGTCCTTATCAATGCAGAAATAACCCTGGCGCATAAACTGGAAGGTGTCCCCTGCCTTGGCATTTTTAAGGTCGGCCTCAATTTTGCAGTTTTCAAGAATGGTCAGGCTTTCGGGATTAAGATTATCAGCAAAGGAGGAAACGCCCTCCTCATCCGAGGGATTTTCAACAACGAAAAGTCTATCATAAAGGCGAACGGTGGCCGTGGCGCAGTCCCGAGCGTTAACCCAGTGTAAAGTTCCCTTAACCTTTCTGCCATCGGGGGTTTCGCCGCCGCGACTCTCGGGGTCATAGGTACAGTGAACAACGGTTATATTGCCATCGCTGTCGGTCTCGTGGGAAGCGTACTTAATATAATAAGCGCCCTTGAGCCTTACCTCTTTTGCAGGACACAAGCGGAAATATTTTCCGGGAGGGTCCAGCATAAAGTCATCCTGCTCAATGAAAATTTCATTTGAGAAGGTAACTTTTTTCTTACCGAGTTCGGGTTTACTCGGATTAATGTCAACCTCAATTTCCTCTTGTTTGTCGGCGGGATAGTTGTCAATAACGATTTTCAAGGGGCGTAGCACCGCCATAGCGCGGTCGGCCTCAATATTCAAATAATCACGAACGCAGGATTCAAGTAAGGCATAGTCAATAACGCTATGAGCCTTTGAAACACCGATTTTTTCAACGAAATTGCGAACAGCCTCGGCAGGGTAGCCTCTTCTTCTCATTCCGCAAAGGGTTGCCATTCTGGGGTCATCCCAGCCCGAAACCAAATTATCCTCAACCAGCTTTAAGCACTTTCTCTTGCTGGTTAAAGTATAGTTTACATTCATTCTGGCAAACTCAATCTGCCTTGGGGGCATAGGAATTTCCAGCGCCTGCAAAAACCAGTTATAAAGGGGCCTGTGGTTTTCAAATTCAAGGGAGCAAAGGGAGTGGGTTACACCCTCCTTAGCATCGGATAAGGGGTGGGCGAAATCGTACATAGGATAAACGCACCATTTATCCCCTGTTCTGTGGTGAGAAACCTTCATAATGCGGTAGATAATGGGGTCGCGCATATTAAGGTTGGAGGAAGCCATATCAATTTTAGCGCGAAGAACTCTGGCTCCGTTTTCAAACTCACCCTCGGTCATTCTACGGAACAGGTCAAGGTTTTCCTCGATACTGCGATTTCTATAAGGGCTCTCCTTTCCTGCCTCGGTTAAGGTGCCTCTGTATTCCCTCATTTGCTCAGGTGTTAAATCGCAAACATAGGCAAGGCCTTTTTCAATAAGCTTTACGGCACATTCGTAGATAAAATCAAAATAATCCGAAGCGAAATAGATGTTATCGGGTGTAAATCCCAGCCAGGCAATATCCTCGGTTATGGCATCAACATATTCCACATCTTCCTTTGTGGGGTTGGTGTCATCAAGGCGCAAATTACATTTACCACCGTATTTCTCGGCGGTGCCGAAGTCAATGCAAATAGCTTTTGCGTGTCCAATGTGAAGATATCCATTAGGCTCGGGGGGAAAACGGGTTTGAACATAAGGATAAACGCCGCTTTCCAAATCCTCATCAATAAAATCGTGAATAAAATTAGAGGGTTTTAGTTCCTCATTTTCTATGGTTTTAATCTCATCCATCTTAAAACTCCTAAATGTTTGCTATCATTTGATCAATGCGCTTAAAGCACTCAGTTTTGCCCAGCACCTGCATAATTGAGCAAAGGTCGGGTGTGTTGCGCCTGCCAGTTATGGCAATGCGAAGCACGGTGCTTAAATCTCCTGCGTGGCCCTTATAGGCATCGGGATTTTGTTTATAATCTTTGGTCTGCTCGGCAAAGCCAAGGCCAGGACAAAGACCCTTAATTTTATCAAACCAGGCCTGTCTATCATCGGCGGGGTCATAAACGCCCTTATAAAGCTCTAAAAATGCCTTGGCATCAGCCCCATCAATATTTTCGGGCAGGGTGTAATCGGTAACAAACAAGTTATCAAAGAAAAATGCAAAATAATCCTTTGCCTCGTTCCATTTTGCAAGGTCTTTTCGGGGCTTTGCGGCATCATCACGGTCAATGGCAAGCATTGCCTTAGTGAAATCGGAGTCGGCGGTGAGCAGAGAATAAAAATCGCTGTCAAATTCCTTTGCCCAGGCGGTTATTTTTTCATAAACCTCGCCGCTCTTCATTCGGCTGATACGGTTTTTGCTTACATCAGTGAGTTTTACCTCATCAAAAAGGGCGCCCGAAACGCTCATTTTCTTAAGATTAAATTTAAAATCCTTGTATGATGCATCGGGGTTAGCGCGGCGCCAGTCCTCAAAATCGGAGGAGGCGATTGTCATTAAATATTCAATAACGCTATCGGCTTCGTAGCCCTGTTCGGCAAAGAAATGAACGGCGGCCTCGGGGTCTTTTCTCTTTGAAATCTTGCGCTTTGCGCCGTTGTCCAGCTTCATAATGGGAGAAACGTGGGCAAATTTCGGCACCTTAAAGCCAAGGGTTTTAAAAAGCTGAATGTGCTTCGGCACCGAGGAAATCCACTCATCACCACGGATTACGTGTGTTGTGTGCATTAGGTGGTCATCAATAGCGTGAGCAAAATGATAGGTAGGTATACCATCGGATTTAAGAAGAACAAAATCTTCATCGTTTTCGGGCATCTCAATTTTGCCCTTAATGGCATCCTCGAAAATAACCTTGTTTTCTTCACTGCCCATTGATTTAAGGCGGATAACATAGGTCTTGCCCTCATTTATAAGCTTTTCGGCTTCAGTGAAGGTTATATCCCTGTGTTTTGCCCACTTGCCGTGGTAACCCGTTCTGATTTTAGCGGCTTCCTGCTCGGCTCTCACTACTTCGAGCTCCTCTGCGGTGCAAAAACAGGGGTATGCAAGCCCTTCGCTTATAAGCTTTTTAACATAGGTCTGATAAATTTCGGCGCGGTGGCTCTGCTGATAAGGGCCGTAATCACCCTTTTCATCAGTGCCCGAAATAAAGCCCTCGTCAATAGCAATGCCAAAACGGTTAAGACCATCAATAATATTCTCAATACCGCCCTCAATTTCCCTTTTTTTATCGGTATCCTCAATGCGGGTAAAGAAAACGCCGCCGGTGGAAGTTGCGGTAATTCTATTTACAAGCGCCGCAAAAAGTGTACCTAAATGCAGGTAGCCTGTGGGGCTGGGCGCAACACGAACAACCCTTGCCCCCTCGGGTAAATTACGCTGGGGATAAAGGTTTTCGTAGAAATCAGGTGTTTTGTTAATATCAGGCAGCAAAAGCTCTGCCATTTTTTCATTTTGGGTCATTGCCTTAAAGCACTCCTAGGAATAAATATTACTGATTTTTAAGCAGCTTATTAAGCTCGCTCATAAATGTGTTAATATCCTTAAACTGGCGGTAAACCGAGGCAAAGCGAACATAGGCTACCTCATCAACAGACTTTAACTTGTCCATAACCAGCTCGCCGATTTTTTCCGATGTTACCTCGCGGTCAAGTGTGTTCTGAATGGTGGACTCAATTTCATCAATCATGCTTTCAAGCTGGTCAATGGAAACAGGACGCTTTTCGCAGGCGCGAAGCATACCTGTTAAGAGCTTATCTCGATTAAAGGTTTCGCGTGTTTTATCCTTCTTTATAACCATAATGGGCAGGGATTCAATCTGCTCATAGGTTGTAAAGCGCTTGGTGCAGTTAAGGCACTCTCTCCTGCGGCGAATTTTTTCGCCCTCATCGGTGGGTCTAGAATCAATTACCTTGCTTTCTTCGAAACCGCAATATGGACATTTCATAACATTTGGTCCACCTTTCAATAATTATTCATTTTATTTTACCATATGTAGTGTTAAAAGGCAAGAAAAAAGGGGAATTTTAACAAGCTTTAATTCATATAATTTAACAAAAACGCAAAAAGAAAGGAAGGAAAAACCGTGAACGCCTTTTTTCCTGAGGGTTGGCTTACCGCCTCCCGCCAAAATCGTAAAAACACCTTTACACCATCTTTTTTAAGTGAGGCCGCCAAAACAGGCGAAATTTTAGAAAGTGTTGCCTATGTTTGCGACAATGAACACAATTTGCTTGTTGATTTAGGTTCAATACGAGGCATTATCCCCCGGGAGGAGGGCGCCATTGGAATAAAAGAAAATTCCACTCGTGATATTGCTCTTATCTCCCGCGTTGGAAAGCCTGTCTGCTTTGTTGTTGATGAGCTTTTGAGTGATGAAAACGGCAAGCTTGTGGCAATGCTTTCCAGAAGAAAAGCCCAAGAAAAATGCAGAGCAGAGTTTTTATCAACCCTCATAAAAGGGGATATTATCGGCGCCAAAATAACCCACCTCGAATCCTTCGGCGCCTTTTGTGACATCGGCTGCGGTGTGCCGGCCCTCCTGCCCATTGATTCCATTTCGGTCTCCCGCATTTCTCACCCTAAAGACCGCTTTAAGGTGGGCGATGATATAAAAGCCGTTGTAAAGGATATTTCGGAAGACGGCAAAATAACTTTAACCCACAAAGAACTTCTCGGCACCTGGCAGGAAAACGCCGATTTGTTTTCTGTGGGGCAAACTGTAACAGGGGTTGTGCGCTCGGTTGAGGATTACGGAATTTTCGTTGAGCTAACTCCAAATCTTGCAGGCCTTGCAGAGCTTAAAAGCGGGGTTAAGGTGGGAGATTTGGCAGGGGTTTACATTAAAAACATAATGAGTGATAAAATGAAGGTTAAACTTATTATTATTGACTCCTTTTCGGGAGATTATTCACCCGAAATAACATATTTTAATTTTGATAACCATATTGACCGCTTTGATTATTCCCCCGAAAGCTGCAAAAGAAAAATTTTCACTGATTTTAACTCTTAGTCATTGAAAATTTAGGTTTAAAGGAGTATAATAATAAAACAATAATGTAAGTTATTTTTTGGAGATGTTTAAATTGGCAGAAGAAAGAAAATGTAACAGTACCTCCTGCGACGGTAATTGCGCAGGTTGCAAAAGTGCAAAAAAGGAGCCCGCTTCCCTTTTAGAGCCCACTAACGAGTTTAATAATATTAAAAAGGTTATCGGCGTTGTAAGCGGAAAAGGCGGCGTTGGTAAATCAATGGTTTCGGCATCTCTTGCCGTTTTAATGAGGCGAAAGGGCTATGAGGTCGGCCTTCTTGATGCCGATATAACAGGCCCCTCAATTCCTAAAATGTTCGGTGTTAACGCAAGAGCAAAATCCAACGATTATGGCATTATGCCCGAAATCACAGCATCTGGAATAAAGCTGATGTCCATAAATCTGCTTATGGAAAATGCCGAGTCCCCCGTTGTTTGGCGCGGTCCTGTTATTGCAGGCGCCGTTAAACAGTTCTGGACCGAAGTTATGTGGGGCGACCTTGATTATCTATTTATTGACTGCCCTCCAGGCACAGGCGATGTTCCCTTAACCGTTTTCCAGTCCATTCCCCTTGATGGCATTGTTATTGTAACCTCCCCACAGGACCTCGTTTCCCTCATTGTTAAAAAAGCCTATAATATGGCAAAACTTATGAACATTCCCGTTCTAGGAATCGTTGAGAATATGAGCTATGTTAAATGCCCCGACTGCGGCAAGGAGTTCCGCATTTTCGGCAAAAGCGACGTGACAAGTGTTGCAAAGCAGCTGGGCGTTCCCCTTCTTGACAAAATGCCCATCGATACCTCTCTTGCGGCTTTAAGCGATGCAGGCGACATTGAAAAACTGAACACTCATTACCTCGACAACACCGCAAATGTTGTGGAAGAGAAAACAAAATAAAAAAACCACACCCCGACTTAAAAAAGTCGGGGTGTTTTGTTTTAAATACGCGGTCTTGGGTGTCGGGGGGATGCAAGGGAGAACACAGTAGAACTGTCCCCTTGTGTTTATCAAAACATCAAATTCTACTCTCTTGTGTTCCTGCTTCTTGGGTTCCCCTACCATCAAGCAAGTTCTTTTGTTGTCTTTATTATATATATTACCTTTAGAACCTCAATGTATAGTGAATAAATTACAACACCTAGCGCAAACAATAATACAAGTGGCAAAGAAGAAATGTCAAGAAGATTAATAATATGAGAAATAAAATTAAACACGGCCAAAACAACATTAGCGCTTAAAAGTTTTTTCCATTTATTCGCCAAAACAATGTTGTTTGTTTTTTGAGAAACTAAATTATAAAAGCCTTTACAAAAGAAATATGCAAAAGGAATCTCTAATATTGGAATGACAAATTTCAATGTTGTGATTACTGTGGGATTTATAATAAGCATTTGTGGAAAACATGCAACAATCATGTTTACAACGAAACTAATAACAGTTTTAGATATTTTCAAAGTTGCCGCAAGTTTAAACTCTTTATTTATGGTTGCAATAACAAAATAAATGAAAGCAATTAAAACAAATCCGGTAATTTGATAAGGAATATTTCTTGCCAATAAATCCGTATCGGCACTATTTATAAATGCTGTAGCAATTATAACAGTAACAAAAGAAAAAAATATTTCTAGTAAAAGCAAATAAACTTTTTTCTTTTCAGATAACGATTTCATAATAAAACAACTCCTATTAGTATTTATTTAACGCATAAAACAGAACACAAGAGAACCGTCCTATTGTGTTTCTGCCCTTGTGTTTTCTACTTTTATTTATACCATTTTTTGGAATACACCTCAATAAATGCTACAAATCTGAAATCTATTTCTCTTTTTTACATAAAATCTTTTTTATGTTTTTGGCACAAAATACAAAAGCGCCCTTTGCAGGGCGCTTTTTCTTATTCTTTATCCTTTTTCCTAGGCTTTTCCTCAGTTTCTTCCTCGGTTTCTTCCTCGGGGAGAAGCTCAACCTTAACCCTCTCAATTCTTCTTTCATCCACCTCTAAAACGGTAAACAAAAGGCGCTGGTAGGTAACCTGGGGATGCTCATCCTCACTGGGAATTCGGCCAAGCTCCGACATAATATATCCGCCGATGGTGTCATATTCACCTTCAGGAAGCTGAATTCCAAAGACCTCAATAAGTTCCTCGGTGTCGGTGGTGCCATCAAAGGTGTAGGTGGTTTCATTCACCTGCTCAAATTCCTCATCCTCGTTATCATATTCATCCTGCATATTACCAACAATGGATTCAAGCAGGTCTTCAATGGTAACAAGGCCGGCAATGCCGCCGTACTCATCGCAGACAAAAATCATCTGCAGGCGCTTTTCGGTCATTTCATTAAACAAATCTCCGCAACGCTTTGATTCGGGAACGAACTCGGCAGGGCGCATTAAATCGGCAATTTTTATTTCACTGGGAACGCGCTTTCCAACGTAAGGGAGCAAATCCTTAACGTATATAATACCCTTAATGTTATCAAGCTCTTCCTCAAAAACGGGGAGTCTTGAATAGCCCGCCTCAACGGTCTTTTCAATAACATCGGCAATTTTATCGTTTATTTCAACCGCCTCAATATCGGTTCTATGTGTCATAACATCGGCGGCAACAATATCATCGAATTCGAAAATATTGTTAATCATTTCCTTTTGGCTTTCCTCAATAACGCCCTTTTCTTCGCCCGCATCAACCATCATTCGAATTTCTTCCTCGGTCATTGTTTCTTCGCTTGCATTAGGGTCAAAACCGAAGATGCGAACAACAAGGTTGGTTGAAAAAGAAAGAAACTTAATAAAAGGCTTCATTGCGCTTTTGATAAAGAGCAAAATACCAACAACTGCAAAGGAAATTTTCTCTCCGCACTGCATTGCAATGCGTTTTGGAGCAAGTTCTCCAAGCACCAAAGAGAAAAACGAAATAATAATTGTTACAAGAACCAATGAAACGCCCGAAATAAGACTAGTTGGGACATTGGGCAGCCAGCCGCTTATAAGGTTTGTAAGTGGCTCGGAAAAATTTTCGGCAGCAGAAGCCGAGGTTAAAAAGCCTGCCAAGGTTACGCCGATTTGAATAGTTGATAAAAAGCTTGAAGGATTTTCTACAAGAGCTAAAACCTTTTTGGCCTTTTTATTGCCCTCCTCTGCCATTTTTTGCAGTTTTACATCGTTTAGGGAAATTATGGCAATTTCGCTCATTGCAAAAAATGCGTTAACTAAAATAAGAAAGAAAAGTAGAACAATTTTCCAAATTAAATTCGAGGGCTCACCACCAAAAGAGGCTACCTCCATAATGTAATTCGCAGGCCCGGGGTCATCTAACATTTTGTCATTTCTCCATTCATTTTTAAAAGCAGTTTTGCTTTTTATTTTGAAAGGTGCAAAAAAGCACAATTTCAATAGTAACATATTATAACGAAAACGCTAAATTGTCAAGTTTTCGTTAAACACTCCGTTTATATGTGTAAAATATTGTTAAATTTTTAATAATTTACTATTTACTTATTAAATTAAATATATTATAATACATTTGTATGATTTTGTCGTACGCTTTTTTGTTGTGCGCAAAACAGCGAAACGGTGACAGGGCTTATCCTGTCATACTTTTAAAGGAGGATAAAAATCCATGGCAAGAAAATTCAAAACTATGGACGGTAACAACGCTGCGGCTTATGTATCCTATGCGTTCACCGAAGTAGCAGGTATCTATCCTATTACTCCGTCCAGCCCTATGGCAGACTATGTTGACCAGTGGTCAGCACAGGGTGTTAAAAACATTTTCGGCACAACCGTTAAGGTTTCCGAAATGCAGTCCGAAGCAGGTGCTGCAGGTACAGTTCACGGCTCTCTTAACGCCGGTGCACTCACCACAACCTACACCGCATCTCAGGGACTTCTTCTTATGATTCCCAATATGTACAAAATCGCAGGTGAGCTTCTCCCCAGCGTTTTCCATGTTTCAGCTCGTTGCGTAGCAAGCCATGCTCTTAATATTTTTGGCGACCATTCCGATGTTTATGCTTGCCGTCAGACAGGCTTTGCAATGCTGGCTGAAACCAACACACAGGAAGTTATGGACCTCGGCGCAGTTGCACACCTTGCAACCATTAAATCCCGCGTTCCCTTCATTAACTTCTTTGATGGTTTCCGTACCTCCCACGAAATCCAGAAGATTCAGGTTTGGGATTACGAAGACCTTAAAGAAATGTGCGATATGGATGCTGTTGATGCATTCAGAGCTCGCGCACTTAATCCTGAGCACCCCGTAATGCGCGGTTCTCACGAGAACGGTGATATCTTCTTCCAGCACAGAGAGGCCTGCAATAAGTATTACGATGCAGTTCCCGAAATTGTTGAAGAATATATGGACAAGGTTAATGCTAAGCTTGGCACCGACTATAAACTCTTTAACTACTACGGCGCACCCGATGCTGAAAAGATTATCGTAGCAATGGGCTCCATCTGCGACGTTGCAGAAGAGGTTATTGACTATATGACAGCAGCAGGCGAAAAGGTTGGTCTTGTTAAGGTTAGACTTTACCGTCCCTTCTCTGCAAAGAAATTAGTTGAGGCTATCCCCGAAACCGTAAAGAAAATTGCTGTTCTTGACAGAACTAAGGAACCCGGCTCTCTTGGTGAGCCTCTCTTCCTTGATGTTGTTGCCGCTCTTGCTGCAACCGGCAGAAAGGTTGACACCGTTATCGGCGGTCGTTACGGTCTTGGCTCTAAGGATACTCCTCCTTCAAGCATCTTCGCAGTTTATAAAGAGCTTTCTAAAGATGCTCCCAAAGCTCAGTTTACCCTCGGCATTAACGATGATGTTACCGGTCTTTCCCTCCCCGAGGAAGAGGCTCCCAACACCGCAGCCGAAGGCACAATTGAATGTAAATTCTGGGGTCTCGGCGGTGACGGTACCGTTGGCGCTAACAAGGACTCCATCAAGATTATCGGCGACCACACCGATAAATATGTTCAGGCTTACTTCCAGTACGACTCCAAGAAAACCGGTGGTATCACCATTTCTCACCTTCGTTTTGGCGATAAGCCCATTAAGAGCCCCTACTACATTAACAAGGCTGACTTCGTTGCCTGCCACAACCCCTCTTATGTAATCAAGGGTTATAAGATGGTTAACGACGTTAAGCCCGGCGGCGTGTTCCTTATTAACTGCCAGTGGAATTTGGACGAGCTTAATGAGCATATGCCTGCTGAAGCAAAGCGTTATATCGCTAAGAACAACGTTCAGCTTTACACCGTTAACGCTATTGACCTTGCCGCTGAGATCGGTCTTGGCAAACGTACCAACACCGTTTTACAGTCTGCATTCTTCTCCCTTTCTAAGGTTCTTCCCGCTGAGGAAGCCATTGGTTACATGAAGGAAAAGGCTCAGAAGTTCATGAAGAAGGGTAAAGAAATCGTTGAAATGAACGAGAAGGCTATCGATGCAGGTGCCTCCGCTTATGTTAAGATTGACGTTCCCGCTGACTGGGCAAACGCAACCGATGATAAGACAGTTGAGACTAAGGCTGATGCTTCCAAGCTCATTAAGATGGTTGATGGCATTATGAAGCCCGTTGGTCTTATGGATGGTGACTCCCTCCCCGTTTCCGCATTTATGGACCACGCTGATGGTACCTTCGAGCAGGGCGCTTCCGCACATGAAAAGCGCGGCGTTGCTGTTATGGTTCCCGAATGGAACAATGAAACCTGTATCGGTTGTAACAAGTGCGCATTCGTTTGCCCCCACGCTACCATTCGCCCCTTTGCATTATCTGCTGAGGAAAAGGCAGCTGCTCCCGCAAACATCCGCTATGCTGTTAAAGAAAAGCTTGCAACCAACAAGGGTTACTCCTACACAATGACCGTTTCTCCCCTTGACTGTATGGGTTGCGGCGTTTGCGTAGGCGAATGTCCCACAAACTCTCTTAAGATGGTTGCACAGTCCACCCAGCTTGCTGAGCAGGATGTATTCGATTACTGTGTTGCTAATGTTACCGAAAAAGAGGGCCTTGCATCTGATGCAAACGTTATCTCTTCTCAGTACAAAAAGCCTCTCCTTGAGTTCTCCGGCTCCTGCGCAGGTTGTGCAGAAACCGCTTATGCCCGCCTTGTTACCCAGCTCTTCGGTGATAAGATGTACATCTCCAACGCAACAGGTTGTTCTTCTATCTGGGGCGGTCCTGCTGCTACATCTCCCTACACCGTAAACGCTAAGGGTCACGGTCCTGCTTGGGCTAACTCACTCTTTGAAGACAACGCTGAGCACGGCTTTGGTATGTACCTCGGCCAGAAGGCTCTCCGTGATGGCCTCATTGCACAGGTTAAGGAAATGGCTGAGTCCGACAAGGCTTCTGCCGAGTTTAAGGCTGCTGCTGAAAATTACCTTGCAACTGCTGATGACACCAACAAGAACGCTGCCGCAACCGAAGCTCTTATTGCTGAAATTGAGAAGGCCGCTAAAGAAGGCTGCCCCACTGCTCCTGCAATTCTTGCTAAAAAGGAATACCTTGCAAAGAAATCCATTTGGATTTTCGGTGGTGACGGTTGGGCTTACGACATCGGCTTCGGCGGTGTTGACCACGTTCTCGCTGCAGGTGAAAATGTAAATATTATGGTATTTGATACCGAGGTTTACTCCAACACAGGCGGTCAGGCATCTAAAGCTTCTAACATTGGCCAGGTTGCACAGTTCGCTGCTGCAGGTAAGGCAATCAACAAGAAGAGCCTTGCTGAAATCGCAATGTCCTATGGCTATGTTTATGTAGCACAAATTGCAATGGGTGCTGATATGAACCAGACCCTTAAGGCAATTAAGGAAGCCGAAGCCTACAACGGTCCTTCCATCATCATCTGCTACTCACCTTGCGAAATGCACTCTATTAAGGGTGGTATGGTTAACTGCCAGAACGAGATGAGAAAGGCTGTTGCCAGCGGATATTGGGACCTCTTCCGTTATAACCCTGCTTTAAAAGCACAGGGCAAGAACCCCTTCACTGTTGACAGCAAGCCTGCAACTGCTGATTACAAGGAGTTCATTATGAACGAGGCTCGTTATTCTTCACTCACCCGCTCCTTCCCCGAGCGTGCTGAGGAACTCTTTGACAAGGCTGCCGAAGCTGCAAAGGCTCGCCGTGCTCACCTTGAAAAATTGGTTGCACTCTACAGCGTTGAAGAATAATTCTTAAAACATACAAAAACCCGTGGTAGCAAAAGTTACCACGGGTTTGTTTTTTAAAAAGAAACACGCGCAAGTTAAAAACTTGCGCGTGTTTTAATTATGCCTTAATTTTAAGGGTTACAATTTCAAAGCCGCCAACGGGCAGTTTAACCTTGCCGTCAATAAGGCTGAGCTTTTCTATTTCGTTTTCCATCATATCGCAAATGTAAACCTCTTTTGCAGGTATACCGAGGGTAACCTCTAAATCGGTGCGAATGTTAGCCGATTCATACAAACGAATGATGGTGTCTTCCCCACGTTCAGCCTGCTTAACTGTTTCGCAGATAACGTTTTCGTGGCTTACCTTCACTGCCGAGAAGGCGGCAGGTAAACTGTCCTTTTCGCCTGTGGCGGGAACTGCCACCATCGGGAAGTTTAGATAATAAGCCTGCTTTACAATGTCACTCTCATCAAAGGAACAGTTATGGGGCATAATGGAGTAGGTGCAAATGCTCTCTCCCTGGTCGGCATCGGGATAGGGATAGGTGGGTGAGCGAAGGAGTGAAAGCTGCATCACGCTGTCGTGAATGTCATAACCGTACTTGCAGTCGTTCATAAGTGCCACACCGTAGCCACCCTCGGAAATATCGGCAAACTTATGGGCGCAGGCCTCAAAGCGTGCGGCATCCCAAGAGGTGTTCATGTGTGTGGGGCGCTCAACTGTACCAAACTGAATGTCAAAGGTTGCTTTGCTTGTGTTAACATCCACAGGGAACACGGCTTTGAGCATTTGGTGTTTATTATGCCAATCGATAACGGTATCGAAATCAACTCGGCAAACGTTTTCATAGAACCAAATTGTTTGTTTAATAGTAGATTTCATAAAGGGGCGAACAATGGTAATACCGCGGCGTACACCGTCCTCAACAATTTCCACGCCGGAAAACTCGGTAACAGCCTTATATTCCTCACGGGAATACGGCTGCCATTCCCAGGCATCGTAAACATCGGGATAATCGGCATAAACGCGGATTTCATTACCTATCGCGCCGTTTTTAAGAACCTCACGGCAGGCGCGCTTGTCAAAAATGGAAACCATTTGCCAATTTTCATCAAACACCACGCGCAAATGGGGTGTTTCAACAACCTTGCCATCAATTTTAATGCTGTTTGTGTCAACAAAATCATTTGTTGCAAGGTAGCCTTTGGGTGAAATCTTTTTCTTTGTGAAAACGGTTTTGCCGTTTACCTGAACTAAGCCCTCGGTATCGAAGGAATGTGGGTTAAACACAACCTGACCGTGTTTTGCATCAATTTTTTCGGCAATACCGCCGCGAACACCGCCTGCGATATCATCGCCAATAGCTTTGATTTTAGCGTAATCGATATCGCTCTGGTCGTAAACCTCTTTAATTGATGAGCCTGGAATAATATCGTGGAATTGGTTGGTTAAAATATCCTCCCAGCCCTCGCGAAGCTTTGCCTTGGGGTAAGGCTTGCCTAAAAGCTTGTCGGCAGTAATTCCAAGAAGCTCGGCATCCTGATAAAGGAATTCGCTCTTTCTATTGTTGCGTTTGTTCTTTGCAACTGAGGTGTATGTACCACGGTGATATTCAAGATAAAGCTCACCGTTCCAGGTGGGAACATCGGTGCGCCTATTAAGTTTTTCCTCAAGGCGCTTTAAGTAATCCCCCGCAAATTCAATTTTAAGGTTGGGAGAACCGGGAACGCCGCGACTTGCCCTCCTAGCAAGCTCAAGATGACCTACAGTGGGACCGCCGCCGCCATCGCCGTGACCGAAGGTAAGAAGCGCCTCATCGCTAAGGTTCTTTTGGGTCATGCGCTTATATGTGCCGTTAACCATTTTTGCGCCTGTGTGTCCAACATAGGTGCAAAGATTTGAGGATTTACCACCCTCATCATCGGTGGCGGTGATGAAATGGGTGTTAATTTCGGTGCCATCAATACCAACCCAACGGAAGGTGTCGTAAGGCATACGGTTGGTATCGTTCCAGGAAATTTTTTGGGTTATAAACCAGTCAACGCCGCTCTTTTTAAGAATTTGAGGAAGGGCCGCGGTGTATCCGAAAACATCGGGAAGCCAAAGCACCCTGTTATCAACACCGAATTCCTCCTTAAAGAATTGCTTACCGTAAAGCACCTGCCTTATAAGGCTTTCACCGGAGGATAGATTGCAGTCGGCTTCAACCCACATTGCGCCTTCACATTCCCATCTGCCCTCTTTAATGCGTTCTTTAACCTGGGCATAGAGTTCCGGCTCTTCTTCTTTAAGATATTTATAAAGCAGTGCCTGGGAAGACATAAATTTATATTCAGGGTAGCGCTTCATAAGTTCCAGAACTGTGGAGAATGAGCGCTGAACCTTTTCCCTTGTCTGCCTTAAGGTCCAAAGCCAGGCGCAGTCAATGTGGGTGTGACCGATGCCTACAGTTGTAGCCTTTTGGGGACAGCAGTATTTGCCGTAAAACTCATCCTCTAAAAATTCGTGAGCCTCTTTGCAGGAAGCGTAGAAATCATCACTTCCCACCTCGTAAAGGCGAAGCATCGAAACGGCGCGCCATAGATAGTCAACGATTTTTGCATATTCCACCGTTTCATCATTTAGGTAGGTCAGCATATCAAGGGGATAAGCAATGTCGTAATAAAGCGCCTGGGCATCCTCTGAAAGCTCTGCAGTGCTTATAAACATCTTTGCCTTTTCTACGGTAAAGCTTGTGTAGGCGTAAATTGCAACATCTACGGTTTCGCCCTTTTTGAGGGGGTATTCGCGGTGATTAACATCAAGGCCCTGCGCCGTTTTACCGTTTATATAAAGAATAAGCTGTGGGTTGCAGGCATCCCAGCCGCTTTTGTCGGTGCTCACAAGGAGATAGGGGTTGTCGGTTTCGGGGGTAACGGTAAATCTGAACCAAGCGTGAGTGTCGTATCCCTCACCCCAGTCGCCGCCGTTTTCAAAGGGGGTCATAGTGCTAACATCAGGTATAGTGTTATCGGTTTTATACCCGCAAGAACAAGTCACAATGTTCTCCACATCGCGCTTATTCTTGTAAATTTGTTCTTCGACAATTTTTGTGTACTGTCGAATTTTACGGAGCTTATTTTCCATAGACTTCCTCTCCTTTAAGGGATAAATTTTTCAAAAATAAATGCTTTAAAGCTTTGTTTTGTTTTTTGAATCTGCTCTTTTTCGGTGTAGGTCCAGGCAACGGGGAAAGCGCCCAGCAGAGTGACAAGCCGCCTGAAAAAATTGTTCTCGAATATATATTCGTATGATACAAAATCGGGGCGGGATAGAAAATTAAAAAGCAGTGCTCCCGCCAGCTTTTGATGAATTGGCTCCTTATAAAATGCTGAGGCTAACTGCCCGCGCATTATGTCAGGGCGGTTTTTCTTATACCACCGACAAACTAAGGGGTTAAAGGACTGTATGAAATATTTACCCTTATAATCCTTTAAAACCTTGTTTGCAGCAACGCAAAGCGGTTTGTAGTTGCTAATAACAGGTGTTTTGAACTCAATGAGCATCGGCACCCCGCCATCAACTAGGTCGAGACATTCTTTAAGTGTTGGTATTTTTTCACTTGTGCCTGCTAAATTTAACTTCTTTATTTCCTCAAGGGTCAAATTTTCAGGTCTCTCATCAACACCGCACATTCTTTTAAGGTTGTCATCGTGAAAAACAATAACCACATTATCCTTGGTTAAATGAATGTCGTTTTCAATGATATAGCCCTTTTCCGCCGCTTTTTTAAATGCCCAAAGGGAATTCTCAATAACACCCTCAATGCCGTGAAGCCCACGGTGGGCAATGAATTTGCCCGAAATTACCTTGCGGTCGGGGTGGCGGCGCAGGGCGGGACAAATAAGGAATAAAAGCAACAGCAACAAAACGCCGAGAATTATTAAGGCAATTATCATTTCTTAGTCCTCTGCGCCCAGAGCCTCAAGAGCATCGTTTTTAGGTGTCGGTTTTGAGTCGCCGTGTTTTACCAGCGCCATTGTGACAAAGGCAAGGGCTGCGAAAAATGTGGCATAGGGGAATAAGGTTGTCATTCCGAAATTGTCCATCAAAAATCCCGATAACATAGGGGTGACAATTTGCGCCGCCATTGATGCGGTGTAGTAAAAACCTGTGTATTTACCCACATCGCTGCCCGAACACATTTCAACAACCATGGGGAATGAGTTAACGTTGATGGTTGCCCATGCCACACCTGCTAAAATGAAAAATACGTTCATAATAAGCGTGGGGCTACCTGCCCTCATAAAGGAAGCACCGAGGAAGGCGCCTGCCAGCATAACAACGCCTGCCATAATGGTCTTTTTGCGGCCGATTTTAGAGGCTACCATACCTGCAGGCAGATAGGAAACAATTGCCGCGGCCTGGGCCAACAAAAGGGTGGAGTTGTAGTCCATCTCTAAAACACGCTGTGCATAAATCGAATATTTTGAGGTTATTGCGTTGTAGCCAATGTACCAAAGGGCAATGGAAGCGAGAAGGAAAATGAGGGACATTTTTTCTTTCTTTGTAAGTCCTCGCTTCTCCCCTGTCTCCTCGGTTTTTTCCGTGATACCAAGGCGCAGGCTCTCCTCCCTTTGCTCATTTGCCCACTTAACCTCTTTTACGGTTAAAAGGAAAAAGGCAAGGGCGGTTATCATAAGAGCGGCAATAATACCGTAGAAGGTAAAATAGTTCATAAAGCTGTTTTTAACAGCCGAGGTGGCAAACACCATGCCCAGCACCAGCACAATAATTCCGCCTGCGGTGCCCATAAGGTTAATAATGGCGTTAGCCTTGCTTCGAAGGGGCTTTATGGTAACATCGGGCATAAGAGCAACGGCAGGGGAACGGAACAGCGCCATTGCAATGAGCACTGCAAGTAAAAATGCCAGAAAAACAAAGAGATTTGCAGGGTTTTTAGCCGTTATATCGCCAATGTATGCCTGACGGGCGGGAACAACATAATTTGTGTAAAGGTTTTCCTCCCCCTCGGCCTTAATTTCGGTGCTTTTAATGGCGGCAAATTCTTCTTTTGTGAACTTGTCCTCTAGAGTGAATTTAATGCCATCGGGGGTCATAAGCTCGGTATCACTCTTGGCATCGTAAACTATTTCCAGTGCCTCGGGGCTGTCAATTTGAGCAACGTTTTCTATTGTTTTAAACTGCGCATTGTCGGCAAAGGCAAGGCACACTATCATTAAAGCGGCAATAACAGTGCCGATGGTGATAAAGGGTGTGCGCCTACCGTGGCGGCTGCGGCATTTATCCGAAAGGGCGCCGAAAACAGGCAGCATAAAAACAGCGAGAATGTTATCAAGGGCCATAACAACACCCGACCAGGTCTGCGACATACCGAATTTATTGGTAAGTATCACAGGGATAGTGGCATCGTAAGCCTGCCAAAATGCGGTGATAAGGAAAAATGCAAAACCTACAAGAATTGTGCGCTTATAATTAAGTTTCATGCTGCTGTCTCCTTAGTGTGACAGGACTCGAACCTGTCACGGTTTCGCTCGCCGCCTTTTATATTGCGGCTTTGCACTTATTTTTGCAAGGCGCCAGCCTTGCTTCAAATTTCCTGCTTCGCCGAATAAAAAATTCGGCGGCAGAAACTTTTCAACCTGCTAAACTAAAAATTTTTGTATAAGATGAAGCCGACAAAACGCGGGAATACTGTCGTATTTCAAGTTTTGAGGCAAAGTATTATCGAAAATTTTTGTTTGCAGCCGCGGCAGGTTCGAATCCTGTCACACTAGCCAAAGCATTTAAACTCGAACCAGCCTTAAAGGGTGGTTTTTAGGCGGCTTTCGGCTTATTCGCACGCATAGGCGTTAGCCTTATGCGCTTGTCTTCACCAAAATCCACACAAAAAACCGCACCTTTAAGGTCGCAGAATTTTGTAAATAAAGGATTTTTTGGTGTGCAAGGCACAAAACGCAGCAAATCCTGACGGATTTGCGAGTATTTTAACGATGTCACAGCATAAAATACTTGTTTCAAAATCTGATTCGAGTTTAAATGCTTTGGCTAAAGTTTTCACACCTTAAGTATACCCTAGTTTAAGGGAAAAAACAAGGTGTATTTGCAGTATTTATATAGAAAAAACCACCCATTTTATCAATGGGTGGTTTTTTGAGTTTTGTTAGGAAATGAGGTTGCGCTTATTTAGCGCGGTTTCATTTCGCATGTGCTATTTTGCAGTGCCGTCAAAGTAACCAGCTAATTCCCAAGCCTCGTGAATTGCCTGCATATCGCTTACGCCATTGGCGTCTACAGTATTGCAGATATCCCAAAGAGGAATGTTAGAATATTCTACGTTGCCATCGTACTTAATGTAGTTATCATAGAAAGCTGCCTTAAGGGTTGCATTGGTATAATACTCACTGCCGCCGGTGCTGGTAATGGAAGCAGTTCTCTTACCGGGCATTGCAATGTGTCCGTTAGCCGCGCCCTTAGTGGTGGGAAGTGTGGTATTAAGCCATTCAACAAGGGTTGTTGTTAAGAATGTGCGACGGTTTTCAGGAGTCTGGTTAGCGTACCATGAAATATCATCGTAACCCCAAACGGTATCCTGTGCATCGTTGCTAACCTTGTCAATGTTGGAAGTATCAAGGCCGAAGTTATCGAACTCGAGGAGATAAGGATAGCAGTCTGTAATAGTCTCGCCCAAGGGAGATACATAGCCGGTCATAATTTCGTTGTAAGGCGCAGTTCCGCTTGACTGAAGTGTAACAGCCTGGAAGCTATCTGTCGGGCTATGGTCAGAACCACTGGGTTCAAGACGGATGGGATACATATTGAAGTGAACGTACATCTCTTTTGAACCCTCTGCTCTTACGGGGTCAATGCCGTTTTCGTTATGGCCGTTAAAGAGAACGTATCCGCGGCGTGCATTAGTCTTAGCATACTCGGTAATCATATCGAGAACCTTTGCCCAAGCCTCATGGTCAATCGTGTCAACATCTCCCGATGAATCTCGTGATAAAGCACCGATACGGTACATCTGACCGAGGTGAAGCGCTTCAGCACCCATATCAATGAAGGTACAAGCTCTGTAATAAAGGAACATCTGGAATTCTTCTTTATAAATAGCAGGAGTGTGAATGTTATCTCCCCACTCGCCCTCACCATATGTCTTGGTTGTAAACGAGCTCCAATCAAAGTATGTCCAGTCGTGCATCATAGCTTCGTAGTTGAAGTTACGATTTTCAGGAGTTTTTCCGAATGCTTCGAATACCCAGGCAGGAATCGGAATGTCGTTCATTGCTTCAGAACAGGTTTCGAAGATAGCAGCCTCGATAATAACCTCGGGGTCAATCTCGTGAATCTCATCAATCTGACTCTTGAAGTAGTCAAAATTGTCGTTGTACCTATTGGAGATGTTGCCACCCCATTCACCCGAAATACCACGGGCAAGGTATTTAGCGTTTGTCTGACGGAGGAAGTCTTTAGCGTTGTAAATTGCGCTGGACATATCCTGGCCATCAGCAGTAGCAATTACATCATAGGAGGAAGCACGGTCGAGGTAGTTGCTTAAGATTTCATTTGTAAGCGCATCGTTGTTGTTGAACTCGAATGCAGACTTAACAACTTCACCTGCTTCAACTCTCATTACATACTCGCCGTAGATAATGTCGCCGTTTGAAAGAACTGCATAAGGCAGTGCTGTACGAACAGCAGCGGCAGGAATGTTCTTGATGGTGTACATTGCGGTTCTGTTGGTGTCGGTATTGCTGTGCTTGAATTTGTAGGTGCCCGACTGTGTCTTGGTATCCCACAAAACGAGATTAGGTTTATCTACCTCTTTACCAAGGAGAATACCTGTTTCAGCAACTGTAATGCCATCGGGAACTTCGGTTCTCCAAACAACCGACATATTCCATGTGCCGTTATCGTTTGCCTTGATAATGGGGTCGTTGTTTGCATAAATCTTTGCGCCAAGAACCTCATCAGTATCGGCATAAACTGCTCTAACGGTTACGTCACCGCCAACAAGGAAGTAGCAGGTGGCTTTGTCAGAGAAGTCAGCGCCTCTTTCATCTACCCACTTGGAGAATACCTGACCTGCATCGTTTGTTTCAGGAGCAGTAATCACTGCTAAATCATCAAACTGATAGGTCGTGGTGGTGGTCATAGCATCGGTGTCTTCACCATCGGTTGTGTTAACGGTGTAGGTTACGATGTAAGGGGTCTCGCCGTTCTTTTCATAGATAGCGGTGAAGGTTCTGTCAAGGTAAACGCCCTCGGTGGTTTCATTGCCCCAACCTAAGAAGTTGTAACCGTGACGGAGTGTGGTTAAGGTAGAAGGTGCGATGCTGTTTGCGGCTGCGCCGTAGTCAGCGTAATCAACGAATTCATACTTATCAAGGTAAGGAATGTAGAACTTGGCAGTAGGTGCCATAACCTCGGCATCAACCTTGGAAATAGACTGACCGTTCTTAAGAACTACCTTGATGTAGTTTCTGCCTGCGATTGCAGGAATTACATAACCGTAGCAGGTCTTAACTGCTGTGAAGGGCTTGTAGTCGCTGTCATCAACGCTGTATTCGAAGGTTAAGTCGCAACCAGTCTTCAAGGTAATCATTGTATCCTCTTTAATCTTGTAGGTTACAAATGCTTCATCACTGCTTGCAACAATACCGTCGCCGTTTACCATTGAAACATCGCCAAAGTTGTAAATGTTAAAGTTCTTCTTGTTGGAAGAAGAAATGTTTGTGGTTTCTTCCTTGGTGTAATCAACGCCTGAAGGAATGATAGGTGTTGCTGTAACGCTTGTTGCATAGTTTACGTTGTAAAGGTAAGCAGCATCGTTACCTGCAGTAATCCATGCGCCGGGAGCGTAGAAGCTAACGCCGGTAAGAAGCGCAGATTGGTTTTCTACTCCGCCGGTAATCGGATTTACACCCTTTTGAGGGAAGGTAATCTTAACGTAGTTGCAGCCTGCCGGAACTCGGTAACCAATAACAGGAGTGGTATCCTGGCCTGCCGTGGTTACTGCATCGCCATAAGTGCCGTCTATTGTTGCACAGGCTGAAACAGTGAACTCAAAGGTGGTGCCTTGACTTGCCCAATTTTCTCTTGTTGCGGCATCAGCAGGCATTTTAAAATCGGCTACAAATGTGCTGTTAGGCTGAACATTGTAGATGAGATAGAATTCGGCACTGCCCCAAGTTACATTACCGTGGCTCCAGTTAACACCTACACCGTTTACACCTTCCTCTTTACAAAGGCCATATGTATTAACATCACTAGCTCCAGCAATACCAAACATAGAATAAGCCCAAGAGCCTATGTTTTGGCCATTATATGTGGCTGAGG
>JAZPYE010000014.1:0-3665 GCA_045544035.1 Acutalibacteraceae bacterium
CCGTCTTTTCTTTGGAAGATACCCTTGCCACATTCTTTGCCTTTTATATTTTTACCCAATGAATTAACTCCTTTCTCAAATTGAGAAAAAGAGCCAATGCAACTATTATATTATATCACATTGGCCCCCTTTTTTCAATAGGAATCGGTGAATATCTATCGTTGTTTCACTTTTTTCGAAATTTTAGAAAAACAAAGCTTTGCTGAGATATTCTTCAAATTCCTTGCGCTTGACCATCTTCTTTGTACCGACGAACAAAACAAAGGGACAGTTCGGTTCGCGTAGATGGGCTTCGATTCTGTTGATTCCGATCCCGGTAAGATCGTTTGCCTCCTTGATGGACAGTGTGATCTTGTGATAAATCGGAACAGTGTTTTTGGCTTCAGACATATGAAAGCCTCCTTCAAAAATATTTAGAAGTTAGGCACATTCATCCGTCTGCAATGTCCGGCTCATTGCAGTGTCGTTCCATAAGTTCATTTTGTGGTGAACTTCTATGTTTATAAGATATGAGAGTTCTTGGTTGAGTTTCAAGAAAACATGCTTTACATCAAACGAGAAAAGATTTTTATAGGAGAAAAGATTTCAGGAAAAGGGTAAAGCCATATATCATTTTCTTATATGCTCCAAAATAGATTTGGAAAAGAAAGTGGGAATTTTGAGAGTAAAAATAGAGCTCAAAAAACACAAAAATTTTGAAATTGAGCAAAACGCGGTTTTGAAAACGCATAAAAATAGGGGAAAACCTGCGAAAACAGAGCGAAAATGTTGCGTTTTTACCCACAAAATTAGAGCACATATGTAAAAAACTGTAGGTCGTTGGTTTTGGAGAATTGGCCATATAAGTCCATATAACCCCATAAAAGTGGCATAAAACGAGTTACGGACTGTTAATCCGTTGCTCGTTGGTTCGCTAAATATGATAAACCCCTCGATTTTGGGCAAAATCGAGGGGTTTTGATGCATATATTCACCGCGAAAAAAGAGTTTGACACACTTTTTGACACAGTTTTTTGAATGGGGGCAGGATGTAAAAACGATAAAACATGGGATTTTATGCCGTTTCTATGGGATTATAGCGCGTTTTTTGGACGTGTTTGACGTAGTTTTTGACGCAGTTTTTACTTCAGGAATTTCTATGCATTCTATACACCGCAATTGGGGGCAATGTCGCGAAAAAAGTAATGACGATTTGTGTCAGGTTTTGCTTCAAATGGCATTTTCAAATCGAAAAAACCGTTGATATTACTGGGTTTTTGCTGTTTTATAGCCACGGGTTTACCGTAGTATGCTATAACCGCCAATTTTGGTTAGAAGCACCTGCTTCACCAATTGTTGTAGGATGTAGCGGAGAGTGATGCGTTTGGTGGGATATTCCTTGTGTTGAATGAAAAATGTACGAAGTATGTCAATTGTTTTGTCAATTCTCAGATTCCGATCAAAATAAGTATTGATATTTCTGGGTTCTTGCTTTTTAGAGCGTCCGGAAAGCAAACGGGTGCTCTAAAACCTAATTGTCGGCTAACAAGTCTATGTTGCTTGGCTGCTGCAACGTATAATAATTGGTTGCCAGCTTGTCCAGGCATTCCTTTTGGTGGGCGGCAGTCATATGGATATAGATATCACCGGTGACCTTGATGCTGGAATGACCCAAGGTTTTGGAGATGGATAATAAATTGATGTTGCTTTCCAGGCAGCGCGTGGCAAAGGTGTGCCGCAGGGTGTGGAAGTTGGCATTTTCCACGCCTGCTTTTTCTAAAAGCTTATGGTAGTTTTTATAGAAGGTTGCATTGCACAATGCTGTGTTAATGCGGCTGGAGAAAACATAATCGTCCTCTGAATGGACAAAGCCGCGCTCTTCCTTCCACTTCAGCTGATTATTCTTGTATTCCATAAACTCTGCGGCTAAAGGCTCAATCATATGAATAAGCCTCTTTGAATTTTTAGTTTTGGGATCCTTGGGCGTGTATACAGTTTTGGTTTCACCCGCGACAAACGGAGTATATTCCCGTATGAGCTGAGAGTCAATTTTGATGGTCCTGTTTTCAAAATCAATATGTCGCCATTTTAAGGCAAAGAGCTCACCCTTGCGGCACCCGGTATACAAGGCCACAACCACAATAAACATAAAAGGCTTATTGAAATCACGTGCGGCTGCTAATAGCCGCAGTTCTTCCTCCTGGGTAAGGGCACGGTTTTCGTTTAGCCCCGTTTTGGGTATCTTAACGCCCAGGGTGGGGTTTACAACGATCAAATTGTTCTGAACAGCATAATTGAACACCATATGCAAAAAGACCTTTACACGCGTAAGATAGGCCTCACTCATTCCTTCTTTGCCACCCAGACGGGATAAATTATTGATGTGCTCCTGAACCATAAAGTTTGTGATTTTAGAAATTGGCATATCTCCTAATTTCCCAAAGTGCAACCGGATATACCGTTGATATCCGATGTAGGTATTTCCGCTGATAGAGGAAGCACAAAAGGTATTCAAACATAAATGCGCCCAGTTTGACAGCGTAATGTTTCGGGTAGGGAAGGCCTGCTCCGTTCGCCGGCGATCCAGTGCGTTTAGTTCATCGAGCTTGATTTCCAGTTTGGCCTGAAGCTCAGCCTTCGTCTTTCCGTAAATGTGCGTGATCTCGCCTCCGTCCTGCAGACGGACATAATAGCGCCCGTCTTTTCGTTTGGTAATCTTGTAGTTGCTGATTGCTCTGTGCATAATGATTCCTCCTAAGTTATAAAGTGCAATATAATTATAGGAGAAATTGCTGAAGAAACAGTGGTTTATGTCGCGAGAGTTGCTGCTAGCTTCGTTTTTAACAGAATGCATATCGGATGAAATATGGAATGGGCGATCTATAAGAAAATATGAAATTAACCGCTGAGGAATCTTGCGAAACCTCAGCGGCGTTTTTATGTTTATTTATCAGGGAACTCCCAGAGAACTTCACGGACGATCTCACTAACGGTGGGATGGGGGAAGATAATTTGACGGGCATCGTTAACACGCAACTGGGTTTCCAACATCTGTGCGCCGCCCCAAATCATCTCGCCTGCGTAGGCACCAATCAGGTGGATGCCCAAAATCAAGCGGGTCTTTTTGTCCACGATGATTTTGCACAGACCATCTGCGCCCTCATTCTCCGCCACAAAGCGGCCGGAGTACATCATAGACAGCTTTTTGATTTCGACTTCTCTACCCTTTTCCTTGCACTCCTGCTCGGTCAAGCCAACAGATGCGACTTCAGGCATGGTGTAAATAACAGAGGGATTTGCGTGGTAGCGCATATAATCCTTCTTGCCAAGGATGGTGTTAACGGCAACCTCCGCCTCACGGTATGCGGTATGGGCCAGCATATGGTGACCGTTTACATCGCCGATAGCATACACATCAGGCACATTCGTTCGGCACATAGCATCTGTAACGATACCGGGCCGATCGGTCTTTACACCAATGGTTTCCAGGCCAATGTTCATGTAGTTGGCACGGCGACCAATAGACAGCAGCACCTTATTTGCCACAATAACCTTTTGCGTTCCGTCAGGTGCTTTTACATACACCTTACCGGGCTCAACCTTCTCACAAGCGTGACCCAGCAGGAAAGTAATGCCCATGGCTTCCAGTTCTTTCTGCAGCCGGGTGCTGATCTCACGGTCGGTAG
>JAZPYE010000015.1:0-4414 GCA_045544035.1 Acutalibacteraceae bacterium
GGTTAAGGCATCGGGCGATGGTTTAAAATACACCTGGTACGTAAAAAATGCCGGCTCAAGCAAGTTTGTTAAATCTTCTATTAAGACTGACACCTACTCTGTAACTATGTCCAGCAAGGTGAAAAACCGCCAGGTGTACTGCGTTATAAAGGATAAATACGGCAAGTCTGTAAAGACCGACACCGTAACCTTGAAGATGGGCAAAACCTTGAAAATCACCGAGCAACCCGTGTCGGTAACCAATCCTTTGGGTGTGTCAGCCAAGGTATCGGTTAGTGCATCGGGTGATGGTTTAACTTACGAGTGGTATTACAAGGATGTCAGCGCTTCAAAATTTAACTTAACTAGCGCTTTTAAAACCAACACCTACTCTGTAACTATGTCTTCAACCAACGTTAACCGCCAGGTGTACTGCGTTATAAAGGATAAATACGGCAAGTCTGTAAAGACCGACACCGTAACCTTGAAGATGTCAAGCAGCCAGTCATCAAGCAGCCCAGTCATTGACAATGGTGCAAAGCCTGTTATATCCACGGTTTTTGCTAATTATGACGGAAGCTATCCTAAAATTCAGTGGCTGAATGTTGAGGGCAGAGATGGCTGGAGCGCCAAGGTTGTTATTAAAGACACAAGCGGCAAAACCGTTCTCACGACAAGCGGCATAAAAACCAATTCCTACACCGTTAAAAGCGGAATAAGTGTGGGCAAAACCTACACCGTTTGGGTTTATTATGAAAGCCCTAAAGGCGAAACGGGCCTTCTTGATGGTATGCCTCAAAACGGAATAGAGGTTGTTTATAACAAGCAGAACGGAAAATATTATTTTGATGGCGGAATTTCTCTTAACGTTTTAAATAACTATCTAAACCGCGCAATGACATTTTGTCACATTCGCGGCGAGGAGTTCAGCTTTTTAAAGGAATCCATTGTTGATGCAGGTGTTAAGTACGTTCAGCGTGCCGACTGTGCCTGGATTCCGCAGCCTTGGGATTATGAATTAGAGTCGCAAATAACAAATACCATTAAAAATCTTCACGCCCTTGACTCCGATATCATTTTTGAGGCCTGCATTTTTGAATATGTTGACAACAATGTAAATTATATTCCCATTCCCGCTGAAACCTTTGAGGCCTTTGGGCTTACTCCCGAAACCCGCAATTTTAATTATAATAAAATGCTTTCCCCCGATGGAAAGTATGTTAACAACTGGGGCGAAAACAAATCAGTTCCTAATATCACACAGCTTGAAACACAAATGTTCATCTATCACAGAGCCTGCTTCTTTATTGATATGGGCTTTGAGGCAATTCATCTGGGACAAGTTAAAAGCATTGGCCATGGCGACACAAATAACGAGTGCTGGACAAAGGTTATAGGCATGATAAGGGAATATGCCAAGGAGAACGCGAGAAGGCACTACATTATTCTTGATGCTCATCATCCCGACCAAAAATTTTGTGATAAAGATGGCAACATGCTCACCGATTTTAATGCCTCTCCCACAAGAATGAAGGTGGCATACGGTCAATTTAGCCACAATCCAAGCGAGACCGCACCACAGAAGTGCATTATTGAGCCCGGTCACAAAGACTCGGTTTATAAGCTTAACATAAGCGGTGTTTCCCCCAGTGGCTGGTACACAAGCAATTACCCTTATCTTGTTGAAATTGATAACTATGGTAATGATGTATCGAAACTTAACGATGCCAGTGCCGACATTTGGGGTTATGATGAAATCACCTGGTTTGCGATTCAGCCCCAGTGGTATCGCCAAGAGTTTATGAAATACCTTACAGATAAGGTCGACTCCTACAACGAAAACGGACACGTTGCTGTTGTAGGCAAGCGCTGGGTTACCGATTTCCCCGGCAAAAACGATGAATTAGTAACCTACTATGCGTTAGGTAAAGCAGACGATGTTAATTATTTCGGCGACCTAGAATTCTATAAGAATATGTGGAACGAGCTGAATAAATAGAGGAAAGTTTAGTGAAAAGAAACATTTTAAGAGTAATTTCCCTTGCCCTTTGCACCGCAGTGCTATTTTGCCTGATGGGCTGCAGAGGCAGTTCAAAACCCACAATTTCCACCGCCTTTGCTCATTATGATGGGATTTATCCAAAACTTGAGTGGCAAAACCTTGAGGGCCGCGAGGGCTGGAGTGCAAAGGTTGTTATTAAGGATATAAAGGGTGAAACCGTTTTTGAGGAAAGCGGCATTGCCGCAAATACATACACCGTAAAGGCCGACCTTACCGTAGGTCAGGAATATAAGCTTTTTGTCTATTTTAAAAATCCGCAGGGCAAAGAGGGGCTTTTCGGCGGCGTAAATAACAGCGGCATTAGGGTTATTCCCCAAAAACAAAATGGAAAATATTATTTTGACGGTGGAATTTCCCTTGACACCCTTAATAATTACCTTAATCGTTCAATGCACTATGCGGGTCTTGATCCGGAACCGGAAAAGTACGAGGTGGTAGAGGAGTCAATTATCGGCACCGGCGCAAAGTATGTTCAGCGCGCCGCTGGTGCTTGGCACCCATCCGCTTGGGATGAAGGGGGCGGTAACCTTGCAGGTGTGGTTGAAAAGCTTCATGCTATTGATCCCGAAATTATTTTCGAGGCCTGCATTTTCGAGTGCATTACTCCGGCGGTAAATGACATTGCCATTCCGAAAGAGGTTTTTAAGGCCTTTGGTTTAACCCCTGAAAACCGTAATTTCGATTTCGAAAAAATGGTCTTTCCTAGTGGCCACGGTTTAGGTCAATGGGGTGAAAACACCGGTATTCCCGACATAACGCAAATAGAAGCCCAAATGTTTTTCTATCATCGAGCAAGGTTTTATATTGACTCGGGCTTTGAAGCACTGCATTTAGGTCAGGCTAAATGGATGGGCCGCAAGGATAAAAACAATGAGTGCTGGACAAAGGTTATAGGTATGATTAGGGACTATTCCAAGGAAAACGCAAGAAGGCACTATGTTATCATTAATGCTCATTATCCCGGCCAAAAATTTTTGGATACAAACGGCAACAGCCTTGTTGATTTTAATGCTTCTCCTGCAAGAATGAAGGTGGCAGAGGGTCAAAAGGACCACAAGCCCAGCAAAACCGAACCGCAGGAGTGCGTTATTGAAAAGGGCCATAAGGACTCGGTTTACGGACTTAATATAAGCCTGAATTCCCCTTCGGGCTGGTACGCGAATAGATACCCCTATCTTGTTGAAATCGATAACTACGGCGTTGATAAGGAAAAAAATCAAAACAAAGCGTCAAAGGATATTTGGGGCTATGATGAAATAACCTGGTTTGCCATTCAGCCCCAGTGGTATCGCCAACAGTTCACCGAATATTTAATTAAAGAAATTGATTCATTCGGCGAAAACGGACATATGTCGGTTGTTGGAAGACGCTGGATAACCCCCGTTGCCGCATCAAACGGTTCAGACTGTTACTACGCCGCAGGTGGAATAGGTGTTAATTACTACGGAGATTTGGAATTTTACCGAGATATGTGGGACCGCCTCGGTAAATAAAGAAAGTTTAATAAGCGGATAAACTGAAAAAGGGCTTAATTGTCGTTGACAATTAAGTCCTTTTGGGTTAAAATTAGAAATACCGAAAAAATATGCGCCCGTAGCTCAGCAGGATAGAGCGTTCGCCTCCTAAGCGAAAGGCCGCGCGTTCGAATCGCGCCGGGGACGCCATGAAAAAGACTCCTTTGTTGGTTTAACAAAGGAGTCTTTTCTTATTCAATTACTTTTGTTGTTCCTTGACCCACTGCTGTACGTATTGTGCAAATGCCTTCACAGCCGGGCTTCCTGCACCTGTTTCAGATGTAGCAAGAGCGATGGTACGCTTAAAGGGCTGATCCAGCGGCAAGACCTTTACGTTTTCCGAGCGATTCTTCAAAAGAAGCTGGGGCATGATGCTAATACCAAGGCCGTTTTCAACCATGGCGATAATGGCATAGTCGTCTTTGGTCTTGAATTTTACATTGGGTGTCACACCTGCGCTTTTGAATACACGCCGCGCATCATGGCTGGAAGTTTCAAGAAGACTGATGAAATCCTCCTGCTCAATTCTTCGGATGGGGAAGACCTCCGCCTGTGCCAAAGGATGCGTGTTGGGGATGATGGCAAGAAGCGGGTCATCTATCAATTCCACACATTCACAGGAAAGCTCGTTGGGCAGCGTGACAAAACAAAGATCGCACTCGTCCCGAAGCAGCCACTGCTCCACATCGTGATAGTCGCCATTGTTCAAACGAAATTCAATATTGGGGTGCATTTTTTGGAAGCCCTTGATCATGCCGGGCAGCCAATGTACTGCAACGGAGGTGAAGGCGCCGATACGCACCACACCTGCATCAAGACCGTGTATGGAAGAGACGATCTGTTCAAGGCGCTCATTTGC
>JAZPYE010000016.1:0-126364 GCA_045544035.1 Acutalibacteraceae bacterium
ACCGCCGAAGGTGTGCCTGACGTAAGCGACCACAAGGTCCGCGGACTCCACCATCCATCGATTGCGATACAAAATGGCAAAGCGTTTGGGCTTATCCTCGATCTCGGGGTAAACGATTCCATCATATTTTTCCTTGTTATAACACAAGTGATTTTTTTGATAGGATTCGGTCATGTATGGAGTTACAAAAATCAATTTCGTGTTGGGATGCTCTTTTTGATAGCATTTTCCGCATTGATAGGCGAATTCGTCAAAGCCACCGTATCCCCCCAAGAAAAGCTCGGCAGATTCATCCCCTATCCGTTCTTCCAACAGCCGCATGAAGGCCTCTTCCAATTGCGGCGTCCTGATGAACTGCGAATGTCCGCAAAACGTGACGATCATAATATGCCCCCAAAAATAAAAAATGCGCCAACCGAAGTCGACGCATAAAAACGCAGACTCCGATAGTCGCCAAACTAACAAATGTGAAATGGGTGCAAACGCACATACCTATAAACACTTGGAATTTGCGTTTTTATCAAATTCAAAAGCATTTATAGATATAACCAAAATGAGCGTAATTATCCCTATAAAAAGAAAAATACACCCGATTTCACACAAATATTCAGTTAGTTTGGCACTATAAGTTTACCACACATTTTTTAAAAATGCAATATATATTAAAAAGGAACGATATTTCTATCGTTCCTTTAGTCTTTATGATGCTTCTTTTAATTGTTCATCTGCTACACTTTGCGCGGTTTCTAACATATTTTCTGCGAAGATACCGTAGCCCTTTGTTGGGTCATCAATTAAAACGTGGGTTACGGCACCGATGAGCTTACCGTTTTGGATAATTGGGCTACCACTCATTCCCTGGACAATTCCGCCGGTGAGTTCCAGCAATCGGTCATCGGTAATAGTAATTATCATGTTTTGGATGCTGTCATTCTCCGAACCAAGTCTTCGCTTTATTTCACAGGAATATTCCTTTGGGCCGTTTCCATCCACCGTACAAATAATCTGCGCGGGACCGTCAACAATTTCCTGCTTTAGCGCCACAGGGATTAAGTCGCCAACCTTCATCTCATTCAAAATGGCGCCGTAAACACCCATTTGACAGTTATATTCTAAAGAAGCGATAAGTGAAGAATTAAACCTGCCCTTAAGCTCCCCCGGGGAGCCTGCCTTGCCCATTTCAATGCTGAAAATATCGGCGCCTACAAGTTGTCCGCCTGCCACGGGCAATAAAACGCCTGTGTCGGAATCGTAAACACCGTGGCCGAGGCCTGCCACCACCTGAAAGCCGGGGGAATAAAAGGTCAGGGTTCCAATACCTGCGGAGGAATCCCGCACCCAAATTCCCGCCTTAAATTTGTTGGTATCGGCAGATTTTTGGGGAGTAAGCCGGGTTGTCAAAAGGCTGTCATTTCGTTTGAATTTAACGGTTAAAGGCTGTCCGTTTGACTTCTCAATTATCTGTGCGATATCCTCGTTGGATAACACCTTTTGGCCGTTAATGGTTAAAATTATATCTCCCTTTTCAATGCCTGCCTCCTTTGCAGGAGAAACGTTTCCGTTTTCGGTGTCAACATCGCTAACCTCAACGACCAACACGCCGTCGGTGTAAAGACGAATGCCGAAGGGTGTGCCTAAAACGGCAACATACATATCATCCACAATGTCGACCTTAACGCTTGAAACAGGGAAAATTCCAAACAGCTTTAAATTAACGTTAAAGCTGCTTCCCGTTTTTTTTGTGGTATCAAGACTGGAAAACTCCGCATTATCATAGACCGCCGTTACGGGAATTTTGGTACCAAAATTGAGAGTTTCACCCTCATAAACCCTGTAATTTTCGGAAACCGTAAAATGCACATAAAAACTTAACGAAAAAACAAGCGCACAAAGCACGGCGCAAACCGCCGCGATACATTTTATAAATTTACAAAGACCTTTCATTTTTCACTTACCTTCTCCTTAACACAACTGCCACAATATTGATTATTTGCAAAACGGAATTAAAAAACCAAGGAAAAAGCAAGAAAAATTATTAAAATTTTCTTCCGAAAAGGCTCATACCCCTTTCCTGCCATCTAAAAGAGCAGGAAACGAGAATAGTTTCGTTGCCTATTACAGAAATTTCCTCAAATGGAATTCTTATATCCTCTTCCCGTCCGAGGAGGCCGAAAAGGCGGAGTCTGCCATAGATAATAAAGGATGTGATTTTGCCCGTTTCAATATCAAATTCAACATCACCAAGAAAGCCCAGCACGGTTCCGTCACCCATACAAACCAGCTGTTTGTTTTTTAAATCTGCAATGCGATTTATCAAAATAAATTCCCCCTCAAATAATATATATGTGAGGGGTTTGTTTTTAATTTTTAATTTTTTCAATGGCTCCCTTTTCAAGTCGGGAAACCTGCGCCTGGGAGATGCCGATTTCGGAGGATACCTCCATTTGGGTTTTGCCCTGCATAAAGCGGAGGCTCAAAATTTTCTTTTCACGGTCACTTAAATTTTTTATGGACTCCTTAAAAGCAATTTCCCCGAGCCAATTAGAGTCATCGTTATTATCCCCGATTTGGTCAAGAACATAAATCGTGTCACCCGAGCCTGAAAATACGGGTTCATAAAGGGAAACGGGCTCGGTAATGCTCTCGAGGGCGATTACCACATCGCTGATTTCTGCGCCCATTGCCTCGGCAATTTCACTGACCTTCGGCTCCCTTTGATGGCGGTTTATGAACTCCTCCTTAACCTGCATTGCGCGGTAAGCGGTGTCCTTAATTGAGCGACTGACACGAATTGCATTGTTATCCCTTAAATACCGCCTGATTTCGCCGATTATCATTGGCACGGCATAGGTCGAAAAACGCACGTTTTGTGAAATATCAAAATTATCAATGGCTTTAATCAGCCCTATGCAGCCCACCTGGAAAAGGTCATCAAGGTTTTCTCCCCTAGCGGTAAAACGCTGCACAACGCTTAGAACAAGCCTTAAATTTCCGTTTATAAGTTCCTCCCTTGCACTTTTTAAGCCCTGCCTTGCGTTTTTTAAAAGCGTTTGCTTTTGCTCTTCACGCATAACGGGCAGTTTAGAGGTGTCAACACCGCAGATAACAACTTTATTATACATTGATCCAGCGACCTTCCGTTTATATATGTAAAAACACCTCATAAACAGTATGGCTCTAAATTTAAAAAATAAACGATGTATAAAAAAAGATTTTTTTCACAAAATACTACCACAAAGGAGTGAAAAAAATGATTGACAGAATTTGCTTAATTTTATTAATAATCGGCGGTCTCAACTGGGGCAGTATCGGCCTTTTCCAATTTGACATTGTGGCCTGGCTGTTTGGCGGAAGTGCTTCCCTCATCAGCCGAATTGTTTACACCGTTGTCGGTCTCACGGCTGTTTGGTGCATTTCATTGCTTTTCAGGGAAAGAAACGCCGTTTTAAGAAATGGCAAGGAAGACTAAATAAAAAAGCAAGACTTTTTTAAAGTCTTGCTTTTTTATTGTGAAAACAACAAGGTTCCGGGCACCCGCCCGCAATTTTAATTGCGCTTGGCGGGTCGGGTTCTTATTTTTCGGTTTCATATTCTGTTTTTCCGTTTTGGAAGGTGAAAACAATGTCACCCTTTAAATCGGTGCGCAAAATTTCTGCGCCCACATTTTCAAGGCGTGTCAAAATTTCATCGTTCGGATGGGAATACTTATTATTTTCCCCACAGGAAATAACGGCATAGTCGGGTGTTGCGGCACTTAAAAACTGCTGGCTCGATGAGGTTTTACTGCCGTGGTGCCCCACCTTTAAAACATCGCAATCAACATTTATGCCATCGTTTAATATTTTCTTTTCGGCGCTGCTTTCGGCATCACCCGTGAAAAGAATTTTAGTGTCGCCGATTTTCGCCATTGTGAAAATTGAGTGGTTGTTTTCTCCGCTAAGTTCGGGATAAAAGCCTAAAACGGTCAGCTCAAAATCGCCCACATTTACAACCGTTGCACGAATGGGAGAAAAAACCTTGGTTTCTTTATCCTCACAAATGTCAAGAATTTCATTAAGGCTTTTAATGTCACCCTCGGTGCGATTTTTGCTGTTATCAATGATAATATTGCCCGTTTTAAGCCTTTCCATTAAAAATGGAATGGCGGCAATGTGGTCGGAATGAATGTGGGAGGCAACAATTAAATCCAAATCGGTAACATTATAACCACGAATTTTACCATAGGTGCGCTGCTCAAACTCATCCTCACCGCCATCAATTAGGGCGGTTTGACCGTTGCTTACAATAAGGGCGCCATCCCCCTGGTCAACATCAAGGAAAACGATAAAATCATCATCCTCACCGGGGGCACCTTCCTTTAAACCAAGGGAAATGAAAATATTATCCCAGGTGGGAATAGCGGGGTCATTTGCAAAGGTGATTACAAGGCATGCACCTAAAAGTATGGCAGCAAGTAAAATTGCTGCCACTTTTAATATTTTTTTAGTTTTCAAGGCTTATTCCTCATTAAATTCTTCATCAACGGTGTCATCACTTGCGGCCTCTAATTGTGCGGCGGCAAGCTGGTCCTTGGTTACCAGCACCTGGCGGGGCTTTGAGCCTTCGTAGGGGCCAACAATTCCCCTCTCCTCCATTGCATCAATAAGTCGAGCAGCCCTTGCATAGCCAAGTTTTAAGCGGCGCTGTAAAAGCGAGGTTGATGCCTGGCCGTTTTCAACAACCACCTCAATAGCCTGGCGGAGCATTGGGTCTTCCTCAGAGTCGCTTTCCTCGATGGCACCTGTTTTTGCCTTTTTATCGGCGGCGGCACGGCGCTCAATTTCAAAGAGAATGTTCTGGTCATAATCGGTAGAATAATCGCCCTTAACATAATCAACAACAGCCTCAACCTCTTCATCGCTTACAAAGCAGCCCTGAAGTCGGGCAGGCTTAGTTGAACCAATGGGGCTAAAGAGCATATCGCCGCGACCGAGAAGCTTTTCGGCGCCAACACTGTCAAGGATTGTGCGGCTGTCCACCTGAGAGGAAACCGCAAAGGCAATTCGGGAAGGAATGTTTGCCTTAATAACACCTGTTACAACATCAACACTGGGGCGCTGTGTGGCAATTATAAGGTGCATACCTGCGGCACGAGCCTTGGCGGCAATTCGGTTTATGTAGTCTTCAACCTCGTTGGGAGCAGTCATCATAAGGTCGGCAAGCTCATCAATGATAATGACAACCTGGGGCATCTTTTGAAGATTCGGGTCGGTGGCGGCGAGCTTATTATAGCCCGAAATATCACGAACATTGTTTGCGGCAAAGGTTTGATAACGGGTTTCCATTTCACTTACCGCCCAACCAAGGGCGCCTGCGGCCTTTCTGGGGTCGGTAACAACGGGAATAAGCAAATGGGGAATTCCGTTATAAACGCCAAGCTCAACAACCTTGGGGTCAATCATAAGGAGTTTGACCTCATCGGGCGCGGCCTTATAAAGAAGGCTGACAATAATGGAGTTAATGCAAACCGATTTACCCGAACCTGTTGCGCCTGCAATAAGACCGTGGGGCATTTTTGCAATGTCGGCTACGATAACGTTACCGCCAATGTCCCTGCCCATTGCAACGGTTAACTTGCTTTTTGAGGAGGTGAACAAGGGAGATTCAATAATCTCTCTAACCCCAACAACGGCGCTTGCCTTGTTGGGCACCTCAATGCCAACTGCGGCTTTGTTCGGAATGGGCGCTTCAATTCTGACGCCTGCCGTTGCAAGGTTTAAGGCAATGTCATCGGCAAGATTTGTAATTTTGCTGATTTTAACACCCGCGCAGGGCTGAAGCTCATAGCGTGTAACCGTGGGTCCACGGCTTATATCAACAATTCTTGTTTCAACGCCGAAGCTTCTCAGCGTTTCAACAAGATGGTTTGCGGTGGCATCCAAATCCTCACGGGTTAGGCTGGAGCCTGCCCCTGAATTCGCCTTAAGGAGGGACGCGGGAGGATATTTATAACCTGTGTCCTCGGTGATGGCAATGCCGCTGGAAATTTCCTTTTCCACGCCCTGAATTTCCTTTTTGGTTTCATCGGCGGTGAGTTTAATCTTTTCCTCGCTCTTTGCGGTGTCAAGGGCATCCTTCAGCTTTTTATCGGGCTCAGTCTTGTCATTGTCCTCTGGCTCATCGTTATAAATTTCAACAAGGCGCTTTTGCTTTTCGTTTATCTCATCATTAGATTCACTCCGACGCCTTACAGGCTCATCATCAATAGGAATGTCAACATTAACCTTTTTCTTTGTAGCCTCAGCCTTTTGCCTTTCAGCAAAGTTACTTTCTACCTGCTCAACGGTTTTCTTGATGGGCTTCTGAATGTTCTTAAACAGCGCAATAAGGGTTGTGCCGGTTATCATCATAAGGAACACGAAAAGAAGCAAAATAATTGTGATAATTGCGCCCGTTTTACCAAATGCATAGGAAATGGGATAACCGATAAGTGCGCCGAGCCAGCCGCCGCTTTGAAGCTTTGCGCCGCCGACGTAGGAGTTCCACAAATGCTCGCCAAAGGTAATAAGCTCACCCTTAGGGGTTGCAAAAATATCAATAGCCGCGCCGATTAAAACCACCAAAACGCTGGTTTCCACCATTTTGGCAGTAACGGTGGAACGGAATTTATCCATTGCGCAAAAAACTGCCACAACACCGAGCAGAATGGGATAAAAATAGGCGGTGACACCGAAAATTCCAAGGAAAAATTTATGTAAAAGGTTCCAGACATTTTCGCCCGGAAGGATAACCACAGCCGCAACAAAAACGGCAACGGCAAACCAAATCACCGATAAAAGCTGTTTATTGGCAGATGAAGCCTTGCGGCTGGTTGTTTCTGCCGCCTGCTTTTTCGGTCTGCCTCTCTTTTTAGTTGCCATAAAAATCAGTCCCCCTGTTTTTCTTTTTCATCATCAATCAAAGCATAAAGACAGCCGAGCACACGACTTAAATTTCCGATTTCATCAATTAAACCCTCTCTAACCGCCGCCTTGCCATCAAGCACAGTGCCTACATCGGTTATAAGTTCGCCTGTGTTCATCATAAGCTCTTTAAAGCGGTTGGCTGTTATCATTGAGTTTTTAACAACAAACCTTGTAATGCGCTCCTGCATTTTTTCAAAATGATGCATAAGCTGTGGCACGCCGATAACCAGCCCACTCATTCTAACGGGATGCACTGTCATTGTGGCGGATGGCGCAATAAATGAGCGTTTTGCTGAAACAGCCAAGGGCACACCTATTGAATGTCCACCACCCAGCACAAAGGAAACGGTTGGCTTTTTCATTCCCGAAATCAGCTCGGCAATGGCAAGCCCTGCCTCAACATCGCCGCCAACGGTGTTTAAAATTATGAGCAAACCATCAATTTCCTTATCCTCCTCAATGGAAACGAGAAGGGGCAAAATGTGTTCGTATTTCGTGGTTTTGCTGCCCTGCGGAAGCAAAGAATGGCCCTCAATTTCACCAATGATGGTCAGGCAAAAAATTCTATGCTTTCCATCCTTTGTGGTGATGCTTCCAAGCTCTTTTATGGTGTCGCTTTGCTTTTGCTCATTTTCAGAGCTTTCTGCACTGTCATTTAAAAAGGTTGTATCAGACATAAACTTGCACCCTCAACTCAAAAGTTCTTTGAGTTATTATTTGATGCAAACATATAATTTATTATACTATCTATTTTAAAATTTTTCAAGTGGATATGTTACATATTAAAAACGGCACACGCCAATGGCGTGTCCCGTTATCATTAGCCCTGTGTGTCAAGGCCTAAGCTCACAAAAAGCGCTTTATCCACCCTATCCATTGAGCCACTGTCAAGCGTGCCCATTTTTTCCTTCAGTCTTTTTTTATCAATGGTGCGAACCTGTTCAAGAAGCACAATGGAATCCTTTTGGAGCCCACAAAGGCAGGCATCCACACTAATGTGGGTTGGAAGCTTCGTTTTATCATGCTGACTTGTTATTGCGGCGGCAATAACGGTGGGGCTGTACCTGTTGCCAACATCGTTTTGAACGATAAGCACAGGCCTTATTCCGCCCTGCTCCGAGCCCACAACGGGGCTTAAATCAGCGTAATATATATCTCCGCGCTTAACTATCATTAGCTTTCACACTCCGAAATATTAGGTAATAATATTTTTAACCGTAATGCAGGGTTTTAAACAGTTATTACGGGATTTTTTTATTACATAATATGTGGGTTGTTTTTCTGTGTGAAAGGCTTATAATCCGCCGTTTTCGTTTTTTTAAGGTTTATTCCTCTTCGGTCTCGGTTTCGGCCTCGTTTTCCTTTGTATCGGGCTGGTTTTCATTTTCGGTTAAAGTTTCGCCCTCATCGGTTGTATCAAGTTCGGCTTCCTTTATGAAAAGAGGCTCGGCATCATCGAAGTCATCATCAAAATCATCATCGTAATACCTTCTGCGCACAGCCCAGATGATGACTATTGCGATTATTGCAGCAAGACAAACTGCGGCACAAACCAGCACCACAATGGCATCGGTGGTTATTTCATCCTCAGGAGAACTGTCTACAGTGATGTCGGCACGGCTTTCCTTAATATAACGCTGCAAGGTGTTTTCCAGTTTGTCATAACGGTAAAACTCCTTTTCACCCTCGCTGTTTATCGCGCAAACAACGGCGAAATCGGAAAGGGCATCATCCTTGTAAATGTAGGCCTCAACCTCCTGCCCACCGATTGTAATTGTCGAAAGATTAAATACATTTTCGGTATCAATTAAAAGCTGGTCACGGGCTATGGATGTAACGGGGATAATGGTATATTTGCTTCCGCTGTCCACAAAGCAGGGCGAACTAAAGGTGCCTGTGGCGGAATCGTACATATAAAGCGCGCCGCTTCCCTCTTCATTCAAAAGGTACAAAATAACGGTTTTCTCATCTTTGCTTAAAAATGCAGGAACGTGAACCGAATTAAAGGTGTATTCCCCTTTTGCGAAGCCTACTACATTAACGTTGTCGGGAATGATTTCAGCAACCGACATTTTGTTTCCGTCAACAATTGTTTCCAGCTTGTTTTCCTCAGGCTCGGAAACCGTTGAGGAGGTATCAGCAGAACTTGTAATAGAGCTTGTAGCAGAACTTGTGGCAGAAGTTGAATCATTAGGGAGCCTTGTAACAGTGATGTTATACATCCTTACCGAACCGTTTTCGGCAGTAACATAAACGGTGCGAACTGTAGTTCCCACCTTGATTTTGGGGCCTTTATCGCCTGATGAATAGGAAATGCTTGCGCCCGAATGGTTTTTAACGGCATTAATATCAAAATAATCCACACTGTAAGGCACAGTTGCTTTGTATTCGGTAATATTGGCCGAAAAAGCAGGCGACAAGGTTCCTGCTGAAATTTTAATGGATTTAAGTTTATTATCATCAGATTTTGTAGGAGCAGTGATGGAAAGGGTTAAATTTTTAGCAGGCACCGAAACGCCCTGATTTGTGCCGTCACCTGCGGCACCCTCTAACACCTTAATCGTGGTATTTCCTGCTTTAAGCAATTTAAACTGTGCAGTTGCCGTTAATGTTTTAGCACCCGATTTGCTTGTGGGGTTAATAACAAAGGAACCTGCAGCACTTGTGAGTCCATCACTTGTGGTGACAAGTTGCAAATAATTTGTGTTATACTGCACAATAGCATCATAAGCATAAAGCTCTGCCGAAGAGGTCACAGTTATATTTACGGTGATGGTATTCCCCGGATTAAGGGTTCCGCTATAACCCATATTGATGCTTGCAGTTGCCGCCATAGCACTAATAGCCACCGACAACATAAGTATTATGCAAATTATTGCAGACAATAAAATTTTTAAGTTTTTTTTCATTTTCTTTTCTCCTACTGCTCAATTAAAGCAAGTTGTAAAATATGACGTTGGATTCTTGCAAAGTCAACCGAGTTACCCTTGCCATCGCCTGTAACATCGCAGGCGGTGAAATAACATCCTTTAAGCGGGGCCAATGTGAGAATGTGTCTTTGTAAAAGCCCGATGTCAATGGAATTTATTTTACCATCTCCGTTTATATCACCGTAAATTACGACTTCATAAGAAAGCTTTTCCTCGCCCTCGGTGTCATAAATTTTAACGACATTACCGGTGCCCATAATTCCACTGGTTTTTTTGCTACCATCGGAATTAAACAACTTTGCTGTACCGTTTTTAATCTCAAGCTTTTGAATGAAGCCTTTGGCAGTGGTGCCCATATCAACCCCTGTTATGAATTTACCCACACTGTAATGGGTGGTTTCTATGGTGGGCTCGGCGGGCTTTTCAACCTCTTTTTCCTTGCGGGTGATAACAATGGTATATGTGCGTTTTTCACCGCTTGTTGAGGTTACCACAACCTTAAATCTATTTGTGCCAACAGCCAGCTCAACCTGACCCGTTCCTTTAACGGTTGCCTTACTGTCACTTGCCTTTGCGGTTATCGTGGCAGAGGTAACATCATAATCAACGATTATTCCATAACTTGTTTCCCATTTAGAAAACTCGGTTGTGAATGGATGACCTTTAACAGATAACTCGGTTAAAAAGTTATCATTACTGCCCGAAGTGGCTGGCATAGGTGAAATTTCATCGGGCATATCTTTATAAACAGGAATTCTGAATTCAAGAGCTTTTTTAAAATCGTCCTCCGTGTATCCCCCGGCGGATTTTGCGCCCTCAATCGCTGCACCGCGGATATTGGTCATATATTGGATGGTGTAATAAGGAGGTTTTTTAACATCGAATTTTTTATAATAAATTGTGTAGCCACCGCTTGTGTTAGGATTGACATACTCATCAAAATACCATGTTGCGCCGCCGATAATTGACTTTTCCCTTGTCTTCCAGGGGCGCATATAGGTATCACCTGATTTTGCATAGATAAGACCATTTGTAACTGCATCCCTGCCGCTATGGGCATAGGCGCCGATGTTAAAGAAATTATAATAACCCTTATAGCCCGAAACGGTGCCCGAAATGCTGTTGCCCGTGCCTTTTGTTCCCTGCTCGGTCAAAATCATTGAAGCCAGAACATAAGGACTAACACCCGACTTTTTTGCGGCCTCCATAATAACATCGCAGTATGTATCGTATGTATCCTCGGGGAAATCTTCGGCAAGAAAAGTGCCGCTAACAAGTTTTTTAAGACCATCAAGAGTTTGAAGTTTAGGCACATAGGTTTGCATAAAAAACTGGAATATGTTAGTGGAATCAAGGAAGTTGCGCGGGTCAAGATAATAGGCTACAACATTCTTATGCGCAGTTACCCAGCCGCCGCTATCGAAAACAACATATTCTTTGGTTTCCCAGTTGTAAGCACCATACTCTTTGGATTTCCAGGCATCATCCACAGTGTTTTCAATAAGGCTTCGACCTACAATACTTTCGTTAGTTAATGCCTCATCCCAGGTCATTGTAAGATGGTCGGCAATAAACACCCAATTAGGATAGTTTGCATGAAGGCTTCGCAGCATAGGCTTGTAGCTTTCGGGAAAGCCCTGAGCCGTTAAGTAGTCTTCAAAATCAGCATCGGGCTTGTACTCAACTTTTGGTGGGTCTTCCTTGACAAAATCAGCCGCAACATAACCCTGAATAGATGGGTTGGACACCGACTGAATTTTATACCATTTAGGATAACTTTCATCCTTTATGGTTACAAGTTCAAAAAGTTTTACCCTTTCACCTGTATTAAGACCGCCAACCTCTTTATTGCCGGTCCCCGGTGCTGAACGCACTTTTGCACCATTTGTAGAGTTGAAAATGGTACCATATTCTGCAATTTCCGCAGCAACAGCAGGAAAAGAAACAAAACAGGATGCGGCTATTAAAATTAAGCATAAAATAAGGCAGTGTATCTTTTTTGCTGAATTCATTGTCGTCTCCTTTTGTATTTTTTTCGATAATACATTATACTTTTTTAAACGAAAATTGTCAATATATAGCGCCTTATTGTCGGGCGGCAAATTTTGTATTTTCCAAAATGAGCTCGTAACTGAAAAGGTGCGTTGTGGAAATTAAATAAATCACAAATTCACAAGTTAAGGGATGGTTAAAAACCATCCTTTTTTATTGCACTTTCTTTTGGATTTTGATAAAATAAAGAAAATGGATTTTCAGGAGATGCTTATGGTTAAAAATAAAGAGGTTCTTAAAAATATCATCATAACCGCAATTTTTCTTGCGGTTTTGCTTTGTTTCCTTTTCGTTTTAAGCGTTTTAGGAATTTCAAAAGAAAACCTTCTGATTATTTTCTTCTTTTGCACCGCGCTTTTTTGTCTTTTAACCTTTACCTTCACATTTAAAACAAAACAGCAAAAAAATGTAGAAACCGAAATTGAAAAGGAACGAATGCGCTCCAACCTCCTTCGTGCGGTTTCTCACGATTTAAGAACTCCACTTACCACGATTTATGCATCAAGTTCAACCCTACTTGAAAATTCGGAAAATTTAAGCGAACAGCAAAAGCGGTTAATCCTCAAAGGTATTAAAGAGGATTCAGATTGGCTTGTTAGAATGGTGGAAAATCTGCTGTCTGTCACCCGCATTGACAGCGGTATAGTTAAAATCATAAAGGTTCCCACCGTTTTAGAGGAGCTTGTTGATTCTGTTGTTCTATCCTTTAATAAGCGTTACCCCAAAATTGAGGTTTCCATTGATATTCCCGAGGATATTGTTGTCATTCCCATGGATGCGATGCTTATAAAGCAGGTTATAATAAACATTTTAGAAAATGCTGTTCAGCACGCAAAGGGAATGGACCGACTTTCGCTGAAGGTTTTTATTCTCGGTAAGAATGCCATTTTTGAAATTCAGGACAATGGATGCGGCATTGATGAAAAGCGACTGCCCCAAATTTTTAAAGGCTTTTATGAATTTGAAAATGAAATTGCCGACGGTAAAAAGCGCAACACAGGAATAGGTCTTTCGGTTTGTGCAACAATTATCAAGGCCCACGACGGTAACATAAGTGCCGAAAATTTAAGAAACGGCGGCGCGGTTTTCCGCTTTGTTCTTAACACGGAGGAAACCGGAAATGAATAATAATAAATATAAAATCCTGCTTGTAGAGGATGAAAACAACATTCGCCACCTTGTTTGCACAATGCTCGAATCAAACGGCTACTCGGTTATAACCGCCGATTGCTGCAAAAATGCCGTTACAATGTTTGCCTCCCACCGACCCGACCTTATTATCCTTGATTTAGGGCTTCCTGATGCCGACGGTATGGTCTTTTTAAAGCAGGTGCGGCTATCCGACACCACACCGATTATTGTGCTCTCCGCCAGAAGTGAGGAATATGACAAGGTTGCCGCCCTTGACTGCGGTGCCAATGATTACATAACAAAGCCTTTCGGCACAGCAGAGCTTTTGGCAAGGGTGCGAAGCGTGCTGCGAACAAGCCGCTTTGCAAGTGAGCGGGGCCGTTTACCCGGCGGCAAATTTAGACTCTTTGATTTGACCATTGACTATGATGCAAGGCAGATTTTTATAGGCGCTGAAGAAATAAAGCTTACCCAAACGGAATATAATATTGTGGCTTTTTTATCAGAACATTCGGGCAAAATGATGACCTATTCAGCCATTATAAAAGCCATTTGGGGTTATCCCGATGAGGGTAGCACAAAAAAATTACAGGTTAATATGGCAAACATCCGAAAAAAATTCGGTGCAAAGCCGGGCAAACAAAGCTACATTATAAACGAACTTGGCGTTGGCTACCGAATGAATAACGAAAATGAATAAATAATGTAAAAAAAGCGGCATCTTTACCCAATCTTTGCCGCTTTTTTTATATAATAAGCTTGTCAAATTAAAAGACAAGGAGAAAAAACTATGACAATTTTTGATGTTTTATCACTAATTGGCGGTCTTTGCCTGTTCCTTTTTGGTATGAATGTTATGGGCGACGGCCTTGAAAGGCGAGCAGGCGGCAGCCTTCAAAAACTGCTGGGAAGGCTCACCAACAGTAAAACCAAAGGTTTTTTAACCGGCCTTGGAGTTACCGCAGTTATTCAAAGCTCCTCTGCCACAACGGTTATGGTTGTAGGCTTTGTAAACTCCGGCATTATGACACTTAAGCAATCCATCGGTGTTATTATGGGTGCCAATATTGGTACTACAGTTACCTCCTGGATTTTGAGCCTTGGAGGAATTTCAAGCAAAAATCTTTTCGTTTCCCTTTTAAAGCCCACCTCCTTCACCCCCGTTTTGGCCCTTATCGGCACGGCATTTTTAATGTTCAGCAAATCGAACAAGAAAAAGGACACGGGCACCATTCTTTTGGGCTTTGCCACACTTATGTTCGGTATGGATGCCATGTCCAAGGCGGTTTCTGGCCTTTCCGACATCCCCGCTTTTCAAAATCTTTTCTTAATGTTCAAAAATCCAATTTTAGGTGTGCTTGCAGGCGCAGTACTTACAGCAATCATTCAGTCAAGCTCGGCCTCGGTTGGTATTTTGCAGGCCCTTTCGGCAACGGGACAGGTTTCCTTCGGCGCCGCAATACCTATTATTATGGGACAAAATATCGGCACCTGCATCACGGCGCTGCTTTCCTCCTTCGGCACAAACAAAAATGCCAAAAGAGCCGCCGTTATTCATCTTTCCTTTAACGTTATCGGCACGATAGTGTGTCTTTCGGTCTATTCAATTATCTACTACACTCTGCACCCCGCATTTTTTGACACCGCCGCTTCCTATTTAGGCATTGCCGTTGCCCACTCAATCTTTAACATTCTCTGCACGGCGCTGCTTCTCCCCCTATCATCCGTTCTTGAAAAAATCGCCTACAAAATTGTGCCCGATGGCAAAAAAGCAGAAGAAAAGGTTGAACTTGATGACCGTTTGCTTGCCACACCCTCCATCGCTCTTGGCGAGTGCAGTCATTTGGCCCACACAATGGCAAACCTTTCGGTTAAATCCTTTGAGGATGCAATAGTATCTCTTTATATGTATAACGATGATATTGCCGCAAAAATAAAGGTCGCCGAAAAGGAAACCGATCACTTTGAAGATGTTCTTGGCACCTATCTTGCCAAACTCAGCCGCCACCAGATAAGCGACCACGACAGTTCAACCGTTTCAAAACTTTTAAAGGTTATCGGTGATTTTGAACGTATTTCCGACCACAGCGTGAATCTTCTTGAATCGGCCGAAGAACTCAAATCCAAGGGCATTGAGCTTACAAGTGAGGGCAAAAAGGAGCTTAATGTTCTTTGCAACGCCGTTTCGGAAATTTTACACCTTTCCCTTGATGCCTTTGTTAATGACAATTTGGAAAGCGCAAGAAATGTTGAACCCCTTGAGCAAGTGATTGACACTATTAAGGTTAAACTCCGTGATACCCACATTGACCGCCTTAAAAAGGGAGAATGCTCGGTTGAAGCAGGCTTTATTTGGTCAGACCTTTTAACCAACCTTGAAAGAACCTCCGACCACTGCTCTAATATTGCAGTCTGCGTTATTGATGCTCACGACAATAATATGAATATTCACGAATCCCTTAAACACATTAAAAAGGAAAGTCCACATTTCAAGGAGAAGTTCAACGAATATTCACTCAAATATACAATATAAGTTCATAAAATATTTAATCTTTGTTCACTTGACAAGCCGTGTTTGCATATGGTAAAATGTGGTTGTTGTATGAGGGAGTAGCAAACGCTTTGCGGCGTAGATTAAGTCAACAAACGGGTTTTACCTTGGCTTATCCTTATTGCGCGACTCATGTGTATTAAAATTTGCTATGCATGGGAACAAAAAACTCATAAAATAATTTATTTGTATTTAATTCCCAGGTGTAGTTAAAACTATGTTTGGGATTTATTTTTTAAGAGAAAGGGATTTTCTAAATGGCATTTTACAGTGATGACCTAAAGAGCGTTATCAAAAGCTTTGATAGCGATGAAGCCGTTGGTCTTTCTCCCAAACAGGTTGAAGCGCAGCGCCGCATTCATGGACTCAACAAGTTAAAGGAAAAGAAAAAGAAGACAATGCTCGCCCGCTTTTTTGAGCAGTTTAAGGATGTTATGATTCTTATTCTTATTGCGGCAGCAATCGTTTCCTTCACCATTGCCTGTGTTGAGCAAAACCCAAAAGAGTTTTTTGAGCCTGCCCTTATTCTCCTCATTGTTATTGTAAATGCAGTTATGGGTGTTATGCAGGAAAGCAAGGCCGAAAAGGCGCTTGATGCACTTAAAAGTCTTTCGGCACCCCACGCAAGGGTTATAAGAGATGGCGAGGAAAAGATTATTGACGCCGCCGACCTTGTTCCCGGTGACATTATAAAACTTGAAGCCGGTGACTTTATCCCTGCCGATGCCAGACTCATTAAAAGTGCCAGCCTTAAAAGTGAGGAATCTGCATTAACCGGTGAATCGGTGCCCTCTGAAAAGGATGCTCTAGAGCCTGTTAAGGAAGGCGCACCTTTAGGTGACCGTTCTAATATGGTATTTTCAGGCTGCTCTGTTACCTACGGTACCGCAACCGCTATTGTTGTTGCCACCGGTATGGACACCGAAATGGGCAAAATTGCCAACCTTCTTGATGATGAAGAAGATGGCGAAACACCTTTGCAGAAAAAGCTTGCACAGCTTGGTAAATATTTAGGTATTATGGCTCTTGCCGCCTGCGCAATTATCTTTGTGATAGGACTTCTCAACAACCTCGACCCGATGCATATCTTTATGATCGCTGTTTCCCTTGCGGTTTCCGCAATTCCTGAGGGTCTTCCCGTTATTGTTACTATTGTTCTTTCCATTGGCGTTCAGAGAATGGCAAAGCGCAATGCGCTAATTAGAAGACTTCCTGCCGTTGAAACGCTGGGTAGCGCTTCTATTATTTGCTCCGATAAAACCGGAACACTTACCCAAAACAGAATGACCCTTGTTAAGGCCTATGCCGATGGCGAAGCCGACAGCGAGGATATTACCGATAATGTAAGCGATAAAATTAAAAATCTATTGTCCCTTGCAACCCTTTGCTGTGATGGCTCGGTTGTTTTCGAGGATGGCGCTGAAAAGCACATCGGTGACCCCACCGAAACCGCCATTGTTTTTGCGGCTCACAAAAACGGTCTTACTAAGGATGCACTAAATGCCGCTTCCCCAAGACTTGCCGAAATTCCTTTCGATTCCGATAGAAAACTTATGACCACCGTTAACAAAATCGGCAGCAAAAACATTGTTATCGTTAAGGGCGCCTTCGATGTTATGGAATCGCTCTGTGTTGCAGGTGACCTTAAAAAGGCAAAGGAAATGACCGAAGCAATGAGTGAAAACGCCCTGCGCGTTCTGGCCGTTAGCTTTAAAGAAATTGACACCGTTCCCGAGGTTCCCTCTTCACAGGAGCTTGAAAACGGCCTCACCTTCCTTGGCCTTGTTGGTATGATTGACCCACCAAGACCGGAAGCAAAGGATGCCGTTGCGGTTTGCCGAAAGGCTGGCATTAAGCCTGTTATGATTACGGGTGACCATGTTGTTACCGCCTCTGCCATTGCTCGCGAGCTTGGCATTTTAGAGGAAGGCGACCGCGCTATCACAGGCGCCGAGCTTGATGAAATGACCGACACCGAATTTGATAAGGTTATCGGTGAAATTTCAGTTTACGCCCGCGTTTCCCCCGAAAATAAGATTAGAATTGTTAAGGCATGGCAAAGGCGCGGACAAATCGTTTCCATGACGGGTGACGGCGTTAACGATGCACCTGCTCTTAAAGCAGCCGATATTGGTTGTGCAATGGGTATCACAGGCACCGATGTTGCTAAGGGTGCGGCTGATATGACCCTGACCGATGATAACTTTGCAACAATTGTTGATGCTGTTAAAGAGGGCCGTGGAATTTACGCCAACATTAAAAAGGTTGTCGGCTACCTCCTTGGCACCAACATTGGCGAGGTTATCACAGTATTTACCTCAATGCTTCTCTGGCACAAATCTCCCTTGCTTTCAATGCAGCTTCTCTGGATTAACCTTGTAACCGACTCTCTGCCGGCGATTGCCCTTGGTATGGAGGCTGTTGAAAGCGATGTTATGAACCAGAAACCTAAGCCCAAGGATGAAAGCATTTTTGCCCACGGCTTTGGTGTTAGAATTGTTCTTCAGGGCGTTATGTTTGCAGTATTATCCATTGCGGCCTTCTGGATTGGTTGCGGCTGCTCCTTTAGTGAACTTGCTCACCTACCCGAAGACAGCGCACTTTTGGCTCAGGGTGAAACAATGGCATTTATCTTTCTTTCAATGTGCCAGATAGTTCAGTCCTTTAATATGAGAAGTGAACGCTCCCTCTTTAAAATTGGCTTCTTCACAAACGGCGCACTTAACAAGGCTGCTCTTACCTCCTTTGTTCTCACCGCCCTTGTACTCTTTATCCCCGGTGTTAACACCATTTTTGGCCTGACCTATTTAACCCCCATTAACTATGTTATCGCTTTAGGTCTTGTGCTTGTTCCCCTGGTTATTATGGAGGCTTCAAAAGCAACAGGACTTATTAGTCATAAACATTAATTTTAAAGGAGTGAAAATAAAATGAAATATGTTTGCGAAGTTTGCGGATATGTTTACGATGAGGAACTGGGCGATGCCGATAACGGCATTGAAGCAGGCGTTAAGTTTGAGGATTTACCTGAGGATTTCACCTGCCCCCTGTGTGGCGTTGGCAAAGACCAATTCTCCGCTGAATAATTAACAAAATGAAACACCGCTGTGAAAATTCACAGCGGTGTTTTCGTTGTACAAAAAAGCCTCATTACTTTAAAAATGAGGCTTGATTTTTTAAATTTCAAGAATTCTTTGGGCATTCTTAAAGAGAATTAACTCCTTTTCCTCTTTCGTTAAATCGCATTTTTCAAGTGCTTCAATATCATCCCCCGCGTTTCCCCAAGGACTGTCCGAGCCGAAAAGAATTTTATGGGCGCCGTGCTTTTTAACAATGCGCTCAAATTGTTCTTTTCCGTAATACTTAAAGCCCATTGAGGTGTCAAGGTAAACCCCTGTGCCGGCAAGATGTGTTTCAACTTCATCCCACTGCTTTTGACCGCCTAAATGAGCAGCCACAATAACGCCGCCGCCAAGGGCTTTATAAATCTCGGCAAAGGCCCTAGGACTACTGTGATAAGGCGGTTTAAAGGCAGGGTCAAAGCCTGCGTGGAAAAGGAGGATTAAACCCTTGTTTAATGCATAATCATAAATTTTCAGCATTTTCTCATCGTTTATAAAAAACTGCTGATACTCAGGGTGAAGTTTAATTCCTTTAAGGCCTAAAGAAACAATGTAATCAATATCCCTTTTATAATCATCGGTGTGAGGAAAAAGCCCACCGAAGGGTATAATCCTCTCGCTCTCTAAACCTTTAGAAAAGTTATTAAGGGTGTTAAACTGGCTTTGCTTTGTTATAACAGGCTGCAAAACCGAAATTTGGACGCCGTTTTTTTCCATACTATCTATTAGCCCGTTCTTTGTGCCATCGGTTTGGGGCGTGTATGCTCCGCCGCAGGCCGCAACTAAAGATGCTATAGCGCGGGGGGCCAAAAAATCGGGAAAAACATGGGTGTGAAAATCAATAACCATTTAAAACGCCTTCATTAAAAGTTTTAATTTATTTTATCACAAAACTGCAAAAATAACCACCCACAATATTTTTCTTGTAAAAATACTCTTTTTAGTGTAGAATAATTACAAAGAAACTTGGGAGGGATATTATGCCAACTTCAAACATTATCAAAATTAAAACCAAAAGAAATAACCTTTTCCTCCGCGTTGCCAAAGGTCACTTTGCAACCAACCACGCCCACAGCAATTATTACATTGATGTTGCTGCTCAAAAATCCCGTTTATCCGAAGCCAAGGCTGTGGCTGAGGAACTTTGCAGCACATACAGTTACAACACCCGTATTGTTGATACCATTTTGTGTCTTGACGGCACCGAGGTTATCGGCACCTGCCTTGCAAGAGAACTTACAAAGAATGATTTTATCAACATCAACGCCCACCAGACAATTTATGTTGTGACCCCCGAAACCACAAACGGCTCACAGCTTTTCTTTAGAGATAACATTGTTCCTATGATTAAGGGCAAGCACGTTTTGGTTCTTGCCGTTTCGGTGTCCTCTGGCTACACCGCCAGCGCCGCTATTGATGCAATTAAATATTACGGCGGCGATGTTGTTGGCGTTGCTTCAATTTTCGCAACCAAAAATGAGTGCGATGGCTACCCCGTTAACTCGGTTTTCAACCCCCACGATTTAGATGGCTATTTCTCCTGCCCCTCGGTTGATTGCCCCCTTTGCAAAAAGGGTGAGAAAATTGATGCGCTTATCAATTCCCACGGATTTTCAAAGCTTTAATATTTTAAAAGACCTCGGCAATGCCGAGGCCTTTTTTTATTTCCACTTTATTTCCCTTAAAACAGGAATAAAGTTATCTATTTCTGCCTTTGTATCGGGGTCGGGTGTGTTCTCTAAGGGCGAATAAAAATACTGATAGGAAAAAAAGGAAACGCCTGCGCAATTTTTTAGCTTTTTTGTTTCCTCTAAACACCGCTTTAAAATGTCGGTGCTTTCACTCCATTCGTTTCTTCCGCTTCCTGCATAGGGGTCATCCTTTGCTTTTGCCTTACCGAGGGTCATTCCGATTATAAGTTTAACATTTTCATTTTTAATTATATTCTGCCATTGATTTATAACCTCACTAAAAGGATAAAACTCGTGTTTTAGGCCGAAATAAACCTGGGGGCAGATGTAATCTATGTAGCCGGTCTCACTGCACCAGGAATAAACATCGGCATAGTGTTCGCTAAAAACCGTTTGTAAATTTCCCGCAGGGCTGATGCCGAAAAGAAGCTCTTTATTTTGCGCTTTAACGGCGCTAAAAAGCCCTTTTACTAGAAGGTTAAGGTTTTCCCTTCTGAAATCGGTAAGGGATAAATTACCGCCGCTTTTGAGATAGCCTTCATAGGCGGTTTTATCAAAATCCGCCGATACCGTAGGATAAAAATAATCATCCATATGAAGCCCATCAACTTTATAAAGGCGCAAAATTTCGGCGGCGCCATCGATAATCAGCTTTCTTACATCGCTATAGGCGGGGTTAAGATAAAGCCTGCCCTCAACATTTGCAAGGCGGTCGCTTTGCTCGTTATACCACTGTTTAATTTTATAGACATTGGGAACCTTTTCGATTTCCTCCTCCCCCACTCCTCGCATAGGATTTATCCAGGCATGAACCGAAAGGTTTAAGGAGTGTGCCTTTGCCACAATGATGCTAAAGGGGTCATAGGAAAAATTCACGCCATACTCCCCCGTTACATAAGAAGAGGCAGGATAAAGGGTTGAGGGATAAAAACTGTCGGCATAGGGGCGCACCTGAACAAAAACGGTGTTAAACCCCAAATCCTTAATATTTTTTAAAACAGCAGTTATCTTTGTTTCAAAATCGGTCTTCGGTCGCTGTTTGCCGCTACTTAAATAAATAGGCTTTAAATCAAACTGGGAAAGCCAAATTGCCTTCATATTAGAATTATTTTTCACAGTGTAAACACCGCTTTTTTTATTGCCGCTTTCGTTCTCTTTGGCAGGCAGCTTTCCACAGCTGCAAAATAAAAACAGTATAACCGCCGATAAAAGCAGCGAAAAGGCCTTTTTAAATGCCATATCACTCACCCTTTTTTGGTTTTACTGTTTTTATATATTCATATTTTCTATTTATAATGACACTAAAAGCACTTGCCTTCTTTACAATCCTGCACTTCGTTTTTTCTGAAGCACAGTTCGTTTTCGCATTTTCCCTTTTCAAAGAAGTCGCTGATGTTTTGGCAGGTGGTTTGGGCAATGTTTTGAAGTGCCTCCTCGGTTAAAAACGCCTGGTGAGAGGTCACAATCACATTGGGCATTGAAATAAGGCGGGCTAAAGTGTCATCCTCTAAAATGTGACCCGAATTATCCTCAAAAAACAGGTCGGATTCCTCCTCATAAACATCGAGGCATGCCGCGCCTACCTTCCTCGATTTAATACCGTTCAGCAGTGCCTCGGCATCAACCAGCGCTCCGCGTGAGGTGTTTAAGATAACAACGCCGCGCTTGCATTTATCAATTACCGCTTCATCAATAATATGATAGGTGTCCTCAGTTAATGGGCAATGAAGGGAAATAATGTCGCTTTCCTTAAAAAGCTCATCAAGGCTGACATAACGCACCGTGTCGCCGTTATCAAGGTCCTTTGTAGGAAACTTATCGTAGGCTAGCACCTTCATTCCAAAGCCACGGCAGATATCAACAAAAACTTTGCCGATTTTTCCCGTTCCAATAACACCCACAGTTTTGCCGTGCAGGTCAAAGCCTGTAAGCCCCGCTAGGCTAAAGTTAAAATCGCGGGACCTAATATAGGCCTTGTGAATTCGGCGAATTGATGTAAGAAGCAATGCCATTGTGTGCTCGGCCACGGCATAGGGCGAATAGGCAGGAACGCGAAGCACATGGATTTTACCAAAGGCGTGCTTCATATCCACATTATTAAAGCCTGCCGAGCGCAGAGCCAGAACCTTTATGCCCATTTCGTTTAATTTATCGATAACTGCGGCGTTAACCATATCGTTAACGAAGGCGCAAACACCATCATAACCATGGGCAAGTTCTGCGGTATCCTCATTAAGTTTTGTTTCAAAAAACTTGAATTTTATGCCGTATTCCTCGCCATATTTCTCAAAGGCGGGGCGGTCATAGGGTTTAGTATCAAAAAATGCTATTTTCATAACAATTCCTCCTTGCTTTTACAATTAAATTATACTATACTATTTTACCTTTTTTTGCTTTAATTATAAAAAATAACGGTTTCCTTTTTTTGAAGCCGTTATTTTTAACTGTTTAAAGGGTGGCCTTTACGGCGTTATTTATCTTTTCTCTTGTTTTAACAAGCCACTCTATATCCTTCGGATACTCCTTAAAGGTTATAGGATCTATACCATCTTCAATTAAATTAACAACATAATCCTTGCCGTAATAGCTTTCGCAAAGCTTCATTGCCCGCATATCCTGAATTGCATCGTGGAAAACCGCAAGGCGAAGGGACTCATAGGCAGTGCCGTCATTTGCGGGATAAACCGAGAAGGTATCCCCGGCAGGGGCAAAATACTGACCGCAGGTGCAAAGGAAGGGATTAATTTCATTATAAGAGAACTGATTATTATAGAAATTAAAGCCCCAATGCAAAAAGCCCTTAATATCATATTTATACATTTGCGTGCCAATTATTCGGTTTCTTGCTGATGGCATTGCAATAAAGCGATTGGAAACCTTAACGCCCTGAACACAGCAATAATATGTCCAAAGATTTTGTACTCCATTTTCCAAAAACGGCTCAATGGCATCGTTTACTACAACGGGAAGTTTAACAATTCCCTGTTCATAATATTTATAATGAGATAATGCATCCATTATTGGATAGCCATCAAGCAAGTTTTCAACCAGGTCGCGGGAGGCTTTGTATTGCTCAAAATGGTTTTCATTAGGCTCATCGGAGATATGGAAAAAGCAACGCTTGTCTGCCCCGTTTTTGGATTTCATAAAGGCGATAAGCTCGGGGATAAAGACCTGCAAAAATGCTCTGTAATCAGAGGATGCGGCCTCGGTTTCCCAGCCGAAAATCTTTCTTTCCTCGCCGTTCACCGTTGCCATAATTTTAGGAGCGTGCTTTGCGCCCCACTGAGTGAAAAAGTGGGCGATTTCGAAATACTTAATTCCAACCCTGTCGCAAAGGTCAACCCAACGGGAAAGCTTAGAAAAATCAAATCTGCATTGTCCGTTTTCCACGGTTACTCCCACAAGCTGTGTTGTGGGGCGCTCCCCGCCAACATAGGTGTCAAGCGCGGGGGTGAAAATTGGGGTCAGCAGCATATTTTGTCCGTTTTTAACGGCAACCTTTAAATAATTTTCAATGATTTCCCAGTGCCTCTCATCGAAGGCCTTTGTGCCGTAATAATTCTGCAGGCAGTCACAGTAAAACCACTGAGTGTTAATAAGCTCTTGCTCGGGCAAAACGGCATCAATGATCTCAAGCGAAAAGGTCGCCGAGGCTTTAAGCTCACCCTCCACATCACTAAACTGAAATTCAATGGGATAGGTGCCTGCCTTTATATCCTTTTCCACATTTACCTCAATAAAAAGCGACTGCAGAGTGTTTGAAGAAATAATGCGGCAGTTTTCATTTAAAGGTATAAGCACATCGGGGAAAAGACCGGGTGTGGTGCGCAGATAGTTATCATCAAAATTCTGAGGATAAACAGGCATCTGAACTCCAACGTGTTCAATGCGGCTTACCTTCACCCTGTTTCCAAGGACCGAAACCACTTTAAGGGTGTAAGCAAGGTTATTCCAGAGTGTTTCTTCCTCATCAAAGCAGAGCATAAAACGAAAGATTTCGCCCTTAAAACAGCTGGCGCTGCTGAATTCCTGCTTATCCAGGATACTCTCATCCAAAAAGCATTTTTCAAGTGATGATACAGTTTTTAATCTCATAATTTTCCCCTTTTAATTAGTGAAATATAACCAGCAAATAATCCATTGATTGAACAAACAATTTATCATTACGCATAATAGCGCCTAATTTTCAAAATAAGTATATCATAAATAAAAAGTCTTTTCAATGATAAATGAAGTGTTGGCGACTTCATTTTTTAGTGTGACAGGACTCGAACCTGCCTTGCCCTCTTGCGGTGACTGTTTCATTTTTGCGAAAGAGCAGTATAACGGTGCGTAAATGTAAGTAAAAAAAGCAATTAGGTGCGTAACCTATTCTGCTTTGATTGTATATTCCCAATGCTCAATGGAAGAATCTTTACTCATTGATCGAAACACAATAGGCAAATCCTTCGTTGTATTTTGTGAGGGGATGGCGATAGTGTAACAGCCGTTATGCGGAAAGGGTTGGCCGAATATCTTGGTTTTTATCGAAATGATACTATCTGCTTCGTCAATTTTGCAGAAAAGAACTTTGAACTTTTGGTTATTAAAAAACATATCAAAGTGCTGCTTAACTTTGTCAATTCGCTTGTCCTTCATCCATTCACCTTCTTTTAACATAATTATACTACTTTTCCGTAAGCAAATCAAAGCGAAGCCTTGTATATCATCAATTCCGTAGGAATTGCATATCATCAATAATTTCCATTCTGCCGAAAACAATAACGCTTTTAAAATTAAGCGCCCAATCGTTTCCTATTTTTTTCTGCCTCACCAAAAACACAAAATGAGACCTTGTCACAGTTTTTAAGGGCATCAAGTCTGTGACCCGTTTTTCCACAATGAAAATAAAGCTTATTATCTTCCTCACAATAAAAATGATTCATCGGCATTCCGTAAGGGTAGCCGCTGTCCCCCAGCACCGACAAAATGCCTCTTTTTTCATTTTTAAGAATTTCAATGCACTCTAAAAGCGGAATTTCCTTGTTTTTTCGGGTTAATTCTCTGAACATAAATAACTCCTCTAAAACGATATTAGCATTAGACCACTTTTAACCCGTTTTCGCAATAAAAAAAGGAAGATTCGGATTTACCGAATCTTCCTTGAATTTTAATCACAGCAGGGGTCCTGCTTTTTTGCCTTTTTGGGCTTATCAGCGGCGGGTGTGTTATCGCCAAGGCCTGTTGTTTCGGAAAACACAACATTTGCCTTGGTCATATCAACCGCATCGGTGGGAACGATAATTTTTGAAGCGGTGCCGTTTGACATTGAAATCAGTGCTTCATATTTTTTAAGTTCCAGAACGGCTGCATCAGCGCCTGCCGCTTTAAGAGCGGCAAGACCATCGGCCTCGGCCTGTTTTGCAAGTAAAATAGCCTTTGCCTCACCCTCGGCCCTTGCAATGCGGGCATCTCTTTCACCCTCGGCGGCTAAAATCATAGCCTGCTTGTCGCCTTCAGCACGGGTGATAACGGCGGCCTTGTGACCCTCGGCCTCAAGCAAAGTTTCACGCCTGTCGCGCTCTGCCTTCATCTGCTTTTCCATTGCGTTTTGAATTTCAGAAGGAGGAATAATGTTTTTAAGCTCAACACGGTTAACCTTAATTCCCCACTGGTCGGTTGCCGAATCAAGAATTTCGGTCATTTTTCCGTTGATGGTATCACGGGAGGTTAAGGTGTCATCAAGCTCAAGCTCACCAACAATGTTACGAAGTGTGGTGGCGGTAAGGTTTGAAAGAGCACTTATGGGATTAACCGCACCATAAGTGAAAAGCATTGCATCAAACACCTTGAAATAAACCACGGTGTCAATTTGCATTGTAACATTATCCTTGGTGATAACGGGTTGAGGTGGTGAATCAAGCACTTGTTCCTTTAAAGTTACCTTTTTGGCAATACGGTCGATAACGGGGATAAGGAAATGAAGACCTGCACCCCAAGTGCTATGATATTTACCGATGCGTTCAATAACAAATTCGGTTGCCTGAGGAACAACGCGAAGGCATAAAAAAATCAAAACAATTATTATACCTGCAATAATATAACCCATAAAAACATCTCCTTTAATATCTATTTATTATATTATACCACAAAATTAGAACAAAGTAAAGTAATGTGTTCCATTTTACTTGCCGAAGATAACACATCGTTCCAAAAAAATAGCAGCCGCTTTCAGGACTGCATTTTTAAAAGATATTGTTGTGATTTTTCTGCAAAAACTGTTTTTTCGCAATTTTCTTTCACTGACATAAAACGGTAGATAGCTTCTTTTTTATCCTCTGCCATATATGCAGCAATTCCTTTAAGATAGTTAATATATCCTTGGGTTGCCTTTGAATTATTCCACACTTCAATACCACTAAAGTTAGAGATTGCTTCTTTATTTTCTTCGGATATAGCAACTAGCAAATTCATTGTTTTGAGAATTTTATTATACGCATCTTTTGCCTTTTGATTAAGTTTTTTCATATTATTCATAGCACTTTCGTATTGCTTAACTGTTGCTTTCAAGGAATCAAAATCACCCAAAAAGAACTCGCAACGAGCCTTATTAAAAAGACCTGTAATCATCATCGTAGGCTTATTGCTAGCAATCATTTTGTTCGCATAATTTAGTGCTGCTTCAAAATTTCCCATATAGATAAAATCAGTAGCGTAAATATGGTCAATATTTTTTTGCTTATTAAGAACTACGTTAAGTGTTAAATGCTTTTGAGGATTACACTCCAAGTCCATTGATGTAGTCAGAGGAGTCGAAACAAGTGCATAAGCAATAATTTCAAAAAAGAAAATCAACAATACAAGCAATATCGTAAAAATGGGATTGATGCCTTTATAATCAATAATGGTTTTATTTAGAAAGCCTATGTAAATAGGTGAGCAAGCAGTAATAGTTATCAGTACAGCAATAATCGTTAATACGATCACTACTTTTCTTTTGTGTTGAATTTTTTTAATTAAAGCATCGTACTCGTTAGATTGGATAACTTGATTCATACATTAACTCCTTTAAAGAATGGGATTTTATTCACTTAATTGTACCATATCACGACTTATGTTTCAATAATTAAACCGCTATATTTTAGTTCAAGTCCTCCCCGAAAGACGTTTTGGACGGAGGATATCTATAAAATTTAACTTTAAAAAACAGAAAGAAAAAACCCAGAAACCGTTTAGTTTCTGGGTTTCCTGCCCCGATATCTAAATCGGTGCGCATTGTTGGTTGCGGGGACAGGACTTGAACCTGCCTTGCCCTCTTGCGGTGCCCAAAAGTTGCTTTCCGCTTGTAGCGCGGGCAACTTTTGACCGCGGCGCTTCGTTTTGCTCGCTGCTTCACCCACTGGGTGCGCTCGCAACCTCACCCCGGGAACCCATCGGTCGCAGGTTAAAAATCTTATTCCATATCTAAAAATGAAAACAGCCACCTTGCGGTGACTGTTTCATTTTTGGTTGCGGGGACAGGACTTGAACCTGCGACCTCCGGGTTATGAGCCCGACGAGCTACCAGCTGCTCTACCCCGCGATATTTAATTATTCTCTTTCGAGTGCTAAATTATTATACATTATATATAATCATTTTGCAAGCCCTTTTTTAAAATTTTCTATAAATTTTTATCGACAATATTTTTATATGCATTATTTTTGCATAAATATCCGTTAAAACCTCTAAAATATGCATTTAAATTCAGGTTTTACCTACAATTTGCACAAAGTTATAAATATTTATGCAAAAGGTGTTGCATTTTAATTCATTATGTGGTAAAGTATAATCAACAAATTTCTTTTGGAGGAAAAATTTATGAAAAAGTTATTAGCACTTACCCTTTCAGTTTTAATGATTGTTGCAGTTTTAGCAGGCTGCGGCAGCAAAACAGCAGCAACAAAGGTTATTGAAATCGGTCTTACCACCGAGGATTATGCTTTTGGTGTTGACAAGGACCAGCCCGAGCTTCTCGCCCAAGTTAATGCATTCATTAAGGAAATTAAAGACAACGGCAAATTTGAAGAAATCTGCAACAAGTATTTTGGCGATGGTACTCCCACCCCTGTTACCTCAATGCCCCTTGATGAAAGTAAGGACCAGCTTGTTGTTGCAACCAACGCTGCATTTGAGCCCTTTGAATATACCGAAGGCGACAAATACTTAGGCGTTGATATGGAAATCGCTGCTCTGCTTGCCGAGAAGCTTGGCAAAGAGCTTGTTATCAGCAATATGGATTTTGATGCTGTTTGCCTTTCCGTTGGCCAGCACAAATGCGACATAGCAATGGCAGGTCTTACCATTAAGGAAGACAGAAAAGAGCACGTTAACTTCTCTGACCCCTATTATAACGCAGCTCAGATGCTTATCGTTGCAGGCGACAATACCGAATTTGATGACTGCAAAACCGCTGATGATGTAACCAAAATTCTTAACGCAAAAACAAAAGAGACCACAAAGGTTGGCTATCAAAACGGCACAACCGGTCAGTTCTATGTTTTAGGCGATGCTGATTGGGACTTCCCCGGTCTTCCCGTTAACGGCGTTGGCTACAAGAACGGCTCCATGGCAGTTCAAGACCTTATCAACGGTAACCTTGACTATGTTATCATTGACTCGGCACCTGCAAAATGCATTACCGAAAAAATGAACGCATTACAGTAAATTTAATTAAAACAATGAATTTCGCAAACACCTCGCCCTAACGGGCGAGGCGTTTGTTCGGTTAAAGGAATTTTATAATGGGAAATTTTGGAAGAAAAATTGAGGTTTTCATTGAACAGTTCATTGATAACGCTGGTTATAAAACTGTTCTTGAGGGTCTGCAAAACACACTGACTATCGCCATTTTAGGCCTGCTTATCGGCATTTTAATCGGTATTATTATTGCCGCCGTTAGAGTTATGCCGAAATACAAGACCCTGCCCCGCGTTTTAGATGGCATTTGCACCTTCTATGTGGTTTTTTTTAGAGGCACCCCCATTGTTGTGCAGCTGCTTCTGTTTTATTATGTTCTTTTGCCCCTTTTGGGGGTTAAAATGACCTCTGTAGCGGTTTCTATTGTGGTTTTCGGTCTAAACTCCGGTGCTTATATTTCGGAAATGATGCGCGCCGGTATTTTATCGGTTGACCCAGGTCAAATGGAGGGTGGCAGAGCTATGGGACTGAGCTTCCCCGCCACAATGATGAAAATCATTATCCCTCAAGCGATTAAGAACATTTTGCCTACCCTTGGTAATGAATTCATAGCCCTAATCAAGGAAACCTCGGTTGTAAGCTTTGTAGGCGCCACCGACCTTTATGTTGCTTTTAACTATATGGGTTCAAACAGCTATGAATTTATGGTGCCCTACCTTGCAATGGCTATCATTTACATTATTTTGGTTTATGGAATCAGCCTGCTTATTAAAATTATGGAAAGGAGCCTGAGAAAAGGTGATAAAAGTATGTAACCTACGCAAAGATTTTGGGGATGTACAGGTTCTCAAAAACATTGATTTGCATATTAAAAAAGGCGAAAAGGTTGTTATTTTAGGACCTTCTGGCTCCGGTAAAAGCACCCTGCTTCGCTGCCTTAACTGTATGGAGGACCCAACCTCGGGAAGCATCTTTTTCCACAATGTTGACATTGCCGATATGGCGGTTGACATTAACGTACACCGCCAAAAAATGGGAATGGTTTTCCAGCATTTTAACCTTTTTAACAACAAAACCGTGCTTGAAAATATTACTCTTGCCCCAATCTATGTGGCGAAGAAAAAGCTAAATAAGGCCAAAAGAAATAAGTTTTTCGGCAAGCCCTATAACGCCGAGGATATAAAGCCTCTCTCTGAAATTAAGAAAGAGGCCAACGAAGAGGCAATGGAACTGCTTCAAACGGTTAACCTTACCGACAAGGCAGACGTCTACCCTGCTATGCTTTCAGGCGGACAAAAGCAGCGTGTGGCTATTGTTCGTGCCCTTGCAATGAACCCTGATGTTATGCTCTTTGATGAGCCCACAAGCGCCCTTGACCCGGAAATGGTAGGCGAGGTTTTAGAGGTTATGAAGGACCTTGCCAAGGAAGGCATGACAATGGTTGTTGTAACCCACGAAATGGGCTTTGCCCGAGAAGTTGCCGACAGGGTTATCTTCATTGATGAGGGTATTATTTTAGAGGAAGCGGCCCCCGCCGAATTTTTTGGTAATCCTAAATGTGAACGACTAAAAGATTTCCTTGCAAAGGTGTTATAATTATAAAAGATTAAAAGCCGTGCAATGCACGGCTTTATTTTTTGCACATAAAAATTAAAAAGCACAGTCATTTGACTGTGCTTTTGTGTTGGCATCTACTTATCTTCCCGGGCAGCTTCCCGCCAAGTATTTTCAGCGCAAGTGAGCTTAACTTCCGTGTTCGGGATGGGAACGGGTGGACCCTCACCGCAATCAACACCAACTGTTTGTTACCCTTTCGGACAACATTATTATTTTACCACAAGTGTTTTAATTTGTCAACACTTTTTTAAAAACTTTTTTAAAAATTTTCGGGTCTGCAAAAAAGCAGACCCGAAAAGCAAATGAAACATCAATTATTTAATCATTTCAGCAATTTCTGCTGCAAAGTTATCCTCTTTCTTCTGGATACCCTCGCCCTTTTCAAAGCGAACGAAAGAGTTGATTTTAATTGAAGCGCCAAGCTGCTTTGCAACCTGCTCAACATACTTACCAACGGTTAAATCACCATCGATAACATACTGCTGCTCAACAAGGCAGTTTTCTTTGTAATATTTACCGATTTTGCCCTCAACGATTTTTGCGAGAACTGCATCGGGCTTACCAGCCATTTTGGGGTCTTCCTTCATCTGAGCGATAAGGATTTCCTTTTCCTTTGCAAGAACCTCTGCAGGAACAGAAGCGGGGTCAAGATAAAGGGGATTCATTGCAGCGATTTGCATAGCAACGTTTTTACCCATTGCAACGAACTCATCGTTTGCCGCATCAATATCGGTGTCAAATTTAACCATAACGCCGATTTTGCCGCCTGCGTGAACATAGGAAACGAGGTTACCCTCAAAACGAGCAAAACGACGAACCTTGATGTTCTCACGGATAGCAAGGAAAAGCTCCTGAACCATTTCAGCAACGCTCATGCCGTTCTCGGTGCAATTAAGAAGTGCATCAAGGTCAGCGGGAGCCTGGTCGATAACAATGTTAGTAATGCGATTTGCCAGTGCCTTGAAGGGTTCGCCGCCTGCAACGAAGTCGGTCTCAGCGTTCATTTCAAGAACTGCACCGCAGTTACCCTTAACAATAGCACAAACAGTGCCTTCGGCTGCAACACGGTCAGCCTTTTTAGCCTGGGAAGCAAGTCCCTTTTCTCTTAAAAAGTCAATAGCGGCATCCATATCACCGTTGGTTTCGGTAAGAGCCTTTTTGCAGTCCATCATACCGCAACCGGTTTTTTCACGGAGTGCCTGAACATCTTTTGCTGTAAAAGCCATGTGTCTTTACCTCCTAAATTATTCAGCGGTTTCTGCTGCTACTTCTTCTGCTACCTCTTCGGTCTCAGCAGCAACGGGCTCGGTCTGTTCGCCCTGTCTGCCTTCGATAACAGCTGCTGCGATGGTTTCAGCAATAAGCTTAACTGCGCGGATAGCGTCATCGTTACCGGGGATAACAGCGTCGATTTCATCGGGGTCACAGTTGGTGTCAACAATAGCAATAATCGGAATACCGAGTTTCTTTGCTTCGGCAACTGCGATTCTTTCCTTGCGGGGGTCAACGATGAAGAGAGCGCCGGGGATTTTCTTCATATCCTTAATACCGCCGAGGAACTTTTCAAGCTTTTCAATTTCAAGGTTAAGCTTGATAACTTCCTTTTTGGGGAGGAGGTCAAATGTGCCGTCCTCTTCCATAGTGCGAAGCTGCTCAAGGCGAGCAATTCTTCTTCTAATGGTTGTAAAGTTTGTGAGCATACCGCCAAGCCAACGAGCATTTACGTAGGGCATTGAGCAGTGAATAGCCTCTTCCTTAACGGAATCCTGGGCCTGCTTCTTGGTACCTACAAAAAGGATATCCTTGCCTTCAGCTGCGATGTCGCGAGCGAAAAGATAAGCTTCGTTAAGCTTCTTAACGGTCTTCTGAAGGTCGATAATGTAAATACCGTTACGCTCAGTGAAAATGTACTGAGCCATTTTGGGGTTCCAGCGTCTTGTCTGGTGTCCGAAATGAACGCCAGCTTCAAGAAGCTGTTTCATTGATACTACTGCCATGTTTTTTCCTCCTAAGGTTTTTCCTCCATCTCGCCCTCGGCAGCCGGAAAACACGCTGGGCGCACCTGTCCGTTTGGGGCGAAATGTGTGTAATATTTTTGCTGCCTATACGGTAGCCGATAAATTATAACACAAACAAAGATGTTTTGCAAGTGTTTTTTAAAGAGTTTTTAAAAAATTTATAATAAGCTCGCTTATAAGCTCATAACCTGCATCATTTGGGTGCAATCCATCAACTGTGTATGCTTGGCTGTTAGCCGGAATATTAGGCTGGATACCCGAATTTTCATACATATCAAGCACGGGCAGTGAATAATACTGAGCCACTTCCCTAATAATTTCAACATAGGTTTTAAGCGGCTCGTTTTGTGATGATGGTTTGTCCTCATTGGAGCAGTGGAGCGGTGTCATAATCACCTTTTGTGAAAAGGGGTAGGTTTCGCACAAATATGTGTAAAGTGTGTGGAGTGCGCCGTAGAAGGTGTCATTGGTTCGGTCACAAAAGCTTCCTATCTCGGCATCTCCATGGCCATAGTCATTGGTGCCGCCAAAGACCACAATAACATCGGCATCCTTTTCCATATCCCTTGCGCGAATGCAAAAATCCCTATCGCAAATTGGGTCAAGTGAAGGTTTTTTCTGCTTTGCAATTCTTGTGCCGCTAACACCGTGGTTATAAACAATAGCTCCTGTTTTTTGTGCCACTAAATCGGTGTAGCGTTTGTCGGTTGCCGAGGCGCCAACACCCTCGGTTATGCTGTCACCTAAAAATACAATTTTTTTGCCCCTTAAATCCATATTAAACACCCTTAATATTTATTTATACATATTATAATCCCACAATTTTTTTATTTCAATAGCCTTATTGTATTTTTAGATTTTTTTGTTAGAATTATGTTAACCCCCCACTCATTAGAGCGGGGGGTTGTTTTGCTTTATAACACAGAGTGGCGGTTTTATTGTGTTGTATTGTCGTTTTTAATTTTACACTGCGTTCCATCGTGTTTTATTTCGTAATTATCCTTTAAGATTAAATCATCAATGAAAACAAACTGATAGCCCTGTTCTTTGAGAGTTTTAAGTATTTGCGGCAGGGCATCGGGGGTGAACTCGGCATCGTTATGGAAAAGAACGATAGAGCCATTTTTAACCTTACCCACTACCCTTTTGCAAATACTCTCTGCTGTGGCGCTGTCTTTCCAGTCAAGTGAGTCAACGTCCCACTGAATTGTGTACATACCTGCCTTTTCCACAGTTTCGATAACCGAATTATTATAGTCACCATAAGGCACGCGGATTAGGTTTGGTGTTTTGCCCGTTATTTTGGCGATTTTTTCATTGCAGGCGGTAATTTCCGCCATCATTTGCTCTTTACTCAGCTGCGGCATATGCGGGTGTGTGTTTGAATGATTATGAATTTGGTGCCCTGCATCGCTTAGCTGTTTTACCGATTCGGGATACTTATCAACCCAGGCGCCCACCACAAAAAATGTGGCAACGGCATCATACTCGGCTAAAATTTTAATGAGTTCCTCGGTGTCATCATTACCCCAGGCGGCATCAAAGGAGAGCGCCACCTTTTTTTCATCGGTTTGGGTACAGTAAATGGGCAGTTTTTTATCACTTTTTGCCGAGGCGCCGATGCCGCCGAAAAGCACCACTGCAAAAGCTAACACCACGCTGCAAAAAATGGTTAACTGCTTTTTGGTTATTACTAAACATTTCATACTTATTCCCCCTGTAAAACAAGTTTATGAGGGGGAGCCTGTCAGTTATGCAAAGAAAAAGCGTGTGTTAAACGCTTTTTTGGTTTTATGAAAACAAAATAAATTAGCGCCGCAACGGCATAAAGCATAACGGTGACAGCCGACATTTTCTTGCCATCAACCGTAATACCCGCAAGGGGCAGGTTGGCGCAAAAATCAATAGCCCAAAGGCTGTAATTTGACAGCAAGCCCGATATAAGGAACAGGGGTTTTGACAAAAACACAAAGGGTGACACCACCGCGCAAAGGGCTAAAACAAGCACCGCCGACACCGAATAGTTAATAAGTAAATTGGCAAGGAGAGAAACAAGGCTCACTCGATGGAAGGTATACATTAAAATTGGCAGGGTTGTTATGTTGGCGCTAAGTGACACTATAATAACATTTATAACATCGTAAATTGCTTTTTTGTGGCGCAGTTTATCGGCTTTTGTAAGGTCGTTTATTATAGGCGTTAAAACTAGAATTCCGAAGGTGGCAGAAAGGGTTAAGAGAAGTGACACGCTATATGCGCCATAAGGACAAATAAAAAGAATTATAACGGTTGCCGCAGCAAGCGCACAAAGGGAATCCCCTTCCCTATCAAGGAAAATTGCAAGGGTAAGAACAAAATAAGCGATACCCGACCTTACAACAGGCATTGAAAATCCGCAAAACAGCATTATAAAAAGGATAACAAAAAGACTGACAATGCCTTTTGCCTTACGTTTTGGAAACAGCCGCCTTACAAAGAACATTACGGCGGCTAAAACGGTAGTGAAATGGGTGCCCGACACCACAACCATATGAAGAATTCCGCTTATTTGCATATTAAGATAGGTTTCATCATCAATGCCTGCGGTATCCCCCACAATAACCGCCAAAACAAACTGTGCCGCCCTGCCCGAAAGATTAGAGTTCACGGCATTTCTCACCATAGTTTGCAATTTACCCATTGCAAACTGAATTAAATCGGCCTTGGGAGTTTTTTGGAGAATTTTCACGTTTTTGCCTAAAACAAAAACATTTTGGGAGAAATAGTGATTATTATCCTCCATTAAAGAAAGATTTGCCGTGGCCTTAAGTTTATCCCCACGGCTCACCTTTTGTTCATCGCTTAAATAAAGGCGGATTTTCGTGCTAACAAGCCCTTTGCCGTTAAACTTTTTAAGCCTGCCCACGGCGACAAAGCCATACTCGCTCTCCTTTACCTCAGTGACAACCACGGTTATATCACAGGTTTCTTTTGAATTCGTTTTAAGAAATTCTACATTGCTTCGGGCGAAGCCGCCGATAAAAATAAAGACAAGAAAAGCAAAGGCTACAAGAATTATTTGTAGCCTTTGCTTTTTAAAAATAAATGAAAGAGCAAGCGTTAAAAGAAATAGTGCAACGGCTGAGGCTAGAAAAAAGCCAAAGTTTAATTTAAGGAAAAACGACAGCAGCATTATTCCTGCGCCTGCGAATAAAATAGGTCTTTTAATTGCCATTAGTCTTTAAAAAATAAGGGTAATTTATGAAGGAACACAATGTCATCTCGGTCTGCTGCATCGCCCTCGGCTAAAACTGCGCAGGCGGCAGCCTCGGTGGCACCTGTTTTGCTAACAAGCTCCCTAACAGCGCTTAAGGATTCGCCGGTGCTGATAACATCATCAACAATTAAAACCCTTTTACCGCTAATTTTTTCCACATCCTCCATACCAAGGAAAAGCTTTTGCTCCTTTGCGGTGGTGATGGAACGAACGGTAACGCTCACGGGGTCACGCATATAAACCTTAACGCCTTTGCGGATAACTATGTACGGCTTGCCCGACTGCCTTGCCATTTCGTAGGCAAGCGGGATGCTTTTAGCCTCGGGAGTGATAATGTAATCAAATTCGGGAACCTTTTTAAGAAGCTCGGTAGCCGCTGCAACGGTTACCTCAACATCGCCGAAAAGGATAAATGCGGCAATATCAAGTTTATCGCTGACAGGGAATTTTTCAAGGCTTCGCTCAAGCCCCGCAATGTTCATTTTGTGAAATTCACTCATTTTAAACACCTCTTTGAAAATATCGGTAAAGTGCAGATTTGTTTTCTGCCGCGACAGCCGCCGAAGATGGGTGCGCACCCTTCGAGGCGGATAACAAAGGCAGAAAGCAAATATGCCTTTAGCCTGGTGGCCAAGCGAGATTACGGCGAGCTAATAGATGAAAATGAATGTGGCCAACGGTTTGACCGCCATCCTCACCGCAGTTATTAACCACTCTAAAGCCCTTTTGTAAATTTTCCTGCTTTGCAATTTCGGCAATAGCCTCGAAAACCTTTGCAACTAAAAGACTGTTTTCACCGCTTATTTCGGCGGCGCTTTTAATATGCTCTTTGGGAATTACGATAGCGTGGAATGGAGCCTGTGGGTCAATGTCTAAAAAAGCATAGACCCACTCGTTTTCATAAACCTTTGTGGAGGGGATTTCCCCTTTAACAATTTTGCAAAAAAGACAATCGTTCATTTTTTATGCTCCTAAAATTTTTGCTAAAATATCCTTTGCCGAACTGATAGCAGCCTCGGCTTTAGCAATATTTTTACCGCCTGCCATAGCGCAGTCGGGCTTGCCGCCGCCGTTGCCATCGGCAAGCTTTGCAATTTCTCTTACAATATCGCCCGCCTTTGCGCCTGCCTTCACAGCATCGGCGCCGCAGGTAACACAGAATGTAAGCTTTTCGCCGTTAACGCCGCCAAGAGCGCAAACAAAATCGCTGTGGTCGCCCTTAACCTTTTCGGCCATATTGCGAAGCTCATCGGGGGTAATATCCTTAAAGAGTGCCGAAACAAGCTTTAAGCTGCCAACTGAAATGGCGTTTTTAACTATTTCATCAACCTTGCCGCCTGCAAGCTTTGCTTCAAGCTTGGCAATTTCCTTGTTAGCCTCTTTAAGTTCAGCGCCCAGCTGCCTTGCGCGGGCAGCAATGTCGGCAACATTTGATGCCTTAAGTGCCGCAGCAGTGTCAAGCATAAGGGTCTTATCCTTATTCAAAAGGTCAAGAACATTAAGACCTGTAAGACCTTCAATTCTTCTAACACCCGCCGCAACAGATGCCTCAGAAACGATGCGGAAAAGGCCTAACCTTGCGGTGTTATCAATGTGGGTACCACCGCAGAACTCAACCGATTTATCGGCGATTTCAACAACCCTTACAAACTCGCCGTACTTTTCACCGAAAAGTGCCATTGCGCCAAGCTTTTTAGCTTCACCAATGGGCATTTCCTCGTTCACAACGGTAATGCCTGCAAGGATATTTTTATTAACTTCAAGTTCCACTGCACCGATTTCCTCGGCGGTTAAAGCGGAGAAATGAGTAAAGTCAAAACGAACAACGTTTTCACTGACAAAGGAGCCTGCCTGCTCAACATGGGTGCCCAGCACCTTTCTAAGTGCCGCCTGCAAAAGGTGAGCTGCGGTGTGGTTGCGGCGAATGGCAAGGCGGCGCTCATTATCAATTTTAGCAGTAACGCTGTCCCCTACCGAAACGACACCGCTTTTAACGGTTCCGAAATGGGTGAACACGCCGCCTGCTGTTTTCTTTGTATCGGTAACACTGAATGTGAATCCATTTGAAACAATTTCACCTGTATCGCCAACCTGACCGCCGCTTTCCCCATAGAAAACAGTTTTGTCAAGAACAATAACAGCCTTGGTGTTTTCCCCGGTGAGGGCAACGTGCTCATTATCACAAACAATGTCTAAAACCTTTGCGTAGCACTCTTTTTCGGTGTAACCCAAAAACTCGGTAGCAGGAATAGAATCGAAGCTAATGCCATCGCTCTTCCAGCTTTCAGCATCGGCAGATTTACGGGCGTTTCTTGCCTTGTTTCTCTGCTCCTCCATAAGCTCCTTAAAGCGGGCCTCATCAACATCCATTCCCTTTTCGGCCAAGATATCCTTAGTAAGGTCAAAGGGGAAGCCGTAGGTGTCATAAAGCTTAAAGGCATCATCCCCCGAAAGGGTGCCGCCCTCTTTTGTAAGAGAACTTAACATATTAAGGCCCTGATCTACGGTCTTATTGAAAGAAGCCTCTTCGTTTGTGATAACACGAGTAATAAGTTCTTTCTTCTCAATAAGCTCAGGGTAACCTGATTTATTTTCATTTATAACGGCATCGCATAGTTCCATAAAGAATGGGCGAGAAATGCCGATTAACTTTCCGTGGCGCACTGCGCGGCGGATGATGCGGCGAAGAACATAGCCCCTTCCCTCGTTTGATGGAATAATACCATCGCTAATCATAAAGGTGGATGCCCTTGCGTGGTCGGTAATAGCACGGATGGAGATGTCAACATTTTTATCCTTACCGTATTCCTTGCCCGAAATAGCGCAAACCTTGTTTAAAATATTGCGGATTGTGTCAACCTCGAACATATTGTCTACATCCTGCATAACGCAGGCAAGACGCTCAAGGCCCATACCGGTATCAATGTTTTTGTTTTCAAGCTCGGTGTATGTACCGTCCCCCATATTGTTAAACTGGGAGAAAACATTGTTCCAAATTTCCATATAACGGTCGCAGTCACAACCCGGTTTGCAGTTTTCACTACCGCAACCGTATTTTTCACCGCGGTCAAAATAAATTTCGGAACAGGGGCCGCAAGGGCCTGTGCCATGCTCCCAGAAGTTATCAGCCTTGCCAAGGCGAACAATGTGTTCCTCAGGCACACCGATAATATCTTTCCAAATGCCGTATGCCTCATCATCTTTCTCATAAATTGAGGGCCAAAGCCTATCAGAGGGGATTTCCAAGGTAACGGTCAAAAATTCCCAAGCCCATTTAATCGCTTCAACCTTGAAATAATCGCCAAAGGAGAAGTTACCCAGCATCTCAAAGAAGGTACCGTGGCGAGCGGTATGTCCAACTCGCTCAAGGTCGGGTGTTCTGATACACTTTTGGCAGGTGGTAACCCTTTTTGAGGGAGGAGTAACCTCGCCTGTGAAATACTTTTTCATAGGCGCCATACCTGAATTTATGAGCAAAAGAGAATTATCGTTATTGGGAACCAGTGAAAAGCTTGAAAGGCGCAAATGTCCCTTGCTCTCAAAAAAGGTAAGATATTTTTCTCTTAATGTGTTAAGTGACATCCATTCCATTTTTCTTTACTTCCTAACTAAAATTTTCTAAAATCCGCGGGAGGAGCCGCCGCCGCCAAAGCTGCCGCCGCCCCCTGAAAAACCGCCACCACCGGAAAAGCCTCCGCCCGAGCCAAAGCCGCCGCCTGAATAGCGGGAGTGCCTAGAGGTAAGGGCAAAGAAATATAAAAGACCGGGGTTTTTAATCAGCACAAAAATTACTACCGCCAAACTTAAGATAAAGTAGACTAAATCTAAAAGGGTCATTTCCTCTTCATCTTCATCGGGCAAGAGGTAATCATCATCGACCTTTTCTTCTATGCCGAATTCGTTATATACCTCGCTGATAATAGCCTTGTGAACGCTTTTAAGCCCTGCGGAAAAATCGTTATTTTTAAGGTACGGCACGGCATAGTTATCAAGCATTCTGCCTGCCTTGGCATCGTTAATGGCGCCCTCTAAACCGTAGCCTACCTGAATGGTAACTTTTCTGTCGGAAACCGAAAGGAGCAAAACAACACCTGTATCGGTTTCCTTTTCTCCAACGCCCCATTTTTCCCCAAGATTAAGGGCATAGGAATCAACATCCTCACCCTCCAAGGAATTAACCGTTACAACAACCACCTGTGCTTTGGTGGCACTATATAGGGCAACTGCTGATTGCATTATTTCGGATTCATCGGAAGCCGAAATAACATCGGCAAAGTCGTTAACAAAAAATTCGTTTGTGGGGTTTGGAATTTGCGCCGCGCCCGTTAAAATGCAAGTAAGCATTAAAACGGCGCAAATAAGCGCTAAAAGGCGAATGCCTTTTCTCTTAATCAAAATTTACCTCGGGAACATTCTGGGCCTCATCATCAGCCTCAAAATAATCGGCGGCGGTGAAGCCAAACATACCTGCAAAAATGTTGTTGGGGAATTTCTTTATTGCAGTGTTATAAACTTTTACTGCCTCGTTGTATCTGCCACGCTCAGTAGAAATGCGGTTTTCGGCGCCTGCAAGCTCATCCTGAAGGGCTATAAAGTTGGCATTTGACTTTAAATCAGGGTAGTTTTCAACCACAACAAGAAGCCTTGAAATTGCACTGTCAAGCTCACCGTTTGCCTCACTTAATTCCTCGGGGGTTTTAGCACCCGAAAGGGCTGCTCTGGCATCTGCAATGGCGGTGTAAACACTCTCCTCGTGGGCGGCATAGCCCTTAACGGTGGAAACAAGGTTGGGAATTAAATCGCTGCGGCGCTGTAAAACGGTTTGCACCTGAGCAAATTTTTGGTCAACCCCTGCCTGTTTTTCAACAAGACCGTTGTAGGTGCCAACAAGAGATGCAATTATAGCAATAATTAAAACTGCAACAACTGCCAAAATTATCCATAGCTTTTTGTTTTTCATAATTTTTCTCCTTTTTAATATGCCTTACCCCAGTAAAGCATTTTATCTGCCTTTTTGCCACAGCAAACGCAGGTCTCGGAAATAGTTTCCTGCTCAAAGGGAATGCAGCGTGAGGAAACACCTGCTGTTTCCTTAAGTTTTTCCTCACACGCTCTGTCGCCACACCACATAGCCCTTATAAAACCGGGCTTGGTTTCAGCGATTTCGGTCATTTCTTCAAGATTTTTTGCATCATAAGTTGCGGTGTTTCTGTGCTCTAAGGCTTTACTGAACATTCCATCACGAACAGCGTTTAAGAGTCTCGGTATTTCGGTTTCAAGGTCGCAAAGTTTAACAACAACCTTTTCCCTGTTATCGCGGCGAACAACAACGCACTCGCCGTTTTCAATGTCACGGGGACCGATTTCAATTCTAAGGGGCACGCCCTTCATTTCATATTCAGCAAACTTCCAGCCGGGTGACTGGTCGGAATTGTCAATTTTAGCACGACAAATCTTTTTAAGGCCCTCGTAAACCTCGGTTGCCTTTTCGGTAACTCCCGGTTTATGAGAGGCAATGGGAACAACAACAACCTGGATGGGGGCAACTGCAGGTGGCAAAACAAGGCCGTTATCATCACCGTGGGTCATAATAATTGCGCCGATTAAACGGGTTGAAACACCCCAAGAGGTTTGGAAGGGTGTTGAAAGCTTGTTTTCTTTGTCGGTGTACTGAATACCGAATGCCTTTGCAAAGCCATCGCCAAAGAAATGGGAGGTGCCGCTTTGAAGTGCCTTACCATCGTGCATAAGGGCCTCAATGGTGTAGGTTTCAACTGCGCCTGCAAAACGCTCTTTTTCGGTTTTAATGCCCTTGATTACGGGGATTGCAAGGAACTCCTCTGCAAATTTTGCGTAAATATTAAGCATTTGTACCGTTTCTGCCTGAGCCTCCTCAGCGGTGGCGTGAATGGTGTGACCCTCCTGCCAATGGAACTCGCGGGAGCGCAGGAAGGGGCGGGTGGTTTTTTCCCAGCGAACAACGCTGCACCACTGGTTGTAAAGCTTTGGTAAATCACGGTAAGAATGAATAATGTTCTTATAGTGGTCACAGAAAAGGGTTTCAGAGGTGGGGCGAACGCAAAGGCGCTCCTCCAAAAGGTCGTTACCGCCGTGGGTAATCCAAGCGGCCTCGGGTGCGAAGCCCTCAACATGGTCCTTCTCGATTTGGAGCAGGCTTTCAGGGATAAACATGGGCATTGAAACATTTTCGTGACCCGTTTCCTTAAACATTCCATCTAAAATTTTCTGAATGTTCTCCCAAATTGCCCAACCGTAGGGGCGGATAATCATACAGCCCTTAACCGATGAATAGTCCATAAGCTCAGCCTTGGACACAACATCGGTATACCATTTTGCAAAATCCTCATCCATTGAGGTTATTGCCTTTACCATTTTATCGTTTTTTGCCATTTTCAATCACCAAATTTGTTCTAAAATATTATGCTTTGCTTTTCAGCAATTATTTATATCAGTTTCGCTGTAGTTGCCAAGGAAGGTAAAATCGGGAAGCTCCTCAGCCAGTTCACACAGCAGCTTTACCGTTTCATTTTCCTGAACCTTGCCAGAAAAGTCAAGGTAAAATTCATATTCAAATTTTCCGTTTCTTGCCGCGTGGGACTCAATTTTCGTAAGGTTAAGCCCATGGGAAGCAAAGCGGCTTAAAATTTTGTAAAGTGAACCCGTAACATGGGGCAGCATAAACACAACGCTTGCCCTGTTGCTGTTTTCGGGAATTATAAGCTTTTTGGAAATTACCACAAACCTTGTGCAGTTAACCTTAACGGTTTGAATGTTCTTTGCAAGAACGGTAAGGCCATAGCTCTCTGCCGCCTGGTATGAGCCGATTGCGGCACAGGTTTTATCCCCTTTTTCGGCAACGAATTTTGCCGCAAGCGCCGTGTTAGCATACTGCACAGGTGTAAAGCCGTGTTCTTTAATAAATGCCTCACTTTGGCTGAGCGCCTGGGAGTGGGAATAAACCGTTTTAATATCCTCAAGTTTGCTTCCCCGAACGCCCAAAAGGTTTTCGTTAACCCTGAGTACTGCGGAGCCCACAATAAAGTGGCGGTATTTAAGAATTAAATCGTAAACCTCATGAACTGAGCCTGCATTTGAGTTTTCAACCGGCACAACACCAAAATCGGCCTCGCCGCTTTCAACGGCGGCAAAAACGCTTTCAAAACTTTCATAAAAACTCAGTTGCCCGTTTTCAAAGAGGTTTTTGGCAGCAAGGTGGGAAAAGGCGCCCTCGGTGCCCTGGCAGGCAATAACGCCGCCATCAGACACAGTGCTTGGGGCATTCAAAATCGCCTGACCTAAATGGGACTCTTTTTGCATTAGGTTGTGCTGGCGCTGCCTCGATACGCTCATAATCTCACGATAAACATCGCCAATGCTGTTGCCATGCTCACCGCCGAGCCCCACTACCTTTTCAATGATTTGCTGTTCTCTTTCGGAATTTAAAACCGGCAAATTATTCTTAATCTTATATTCTGCAACCTTAAGTGAGCAGTCAAAACGTTTTTTTAAAAGTTCTACAATGCCATCATCAATTTGGTCAATTTCCTCTCGGATTTCCTTTAAATCCATTAGAGCTTTCCCTCCCCTGCTAATATATCAGCAAGAGCGACACAGAGCATTGCTTCAAGTGCGGGTAAAGCCCTTGGGACAATGCAGGGATCGTGCCTTCCCTCAACCGTTATAGTAACATTTTCTTTTGTCTTTAAATTAACGGTTTGCTGAGGCTTTAAAATTGATGGAGTGGGTTTTAGGGCAACCCTTATGATAAGGGGCATTCCGTTTGTAATACCGCCGAAAATGCCGCCGCAATTATTTGTTTTGGTTTTTATATCACCGTTTTCATCATAGTAAAGCTCATCGTTTGCCTGGTTTCCAAGCATTTCCGCAAAAGCTTCACCTGCGCCAAAGGAAACGGATTTAACTGCGGGAATACCATAAAGCGCCGAAGCGATTACATTTTCAATTCCCCTAAACATTGGGTTTCCAAGCCCTGCTGGAAGCCCTGTTACGGCAATTTCTACCATACCGCCAACGCTGTCACAGTTTTGCCTCGCGGCCTCGATAACAGCGCGCATTTTTTCTTCCACGGTGCTATCCAAAACGGGGAATGTGGATTTATTTAAAACAGAAAGTTCTTTAGCGCTAATGTTCACCTTGTCAAATTCGCTGTCATTGGCTGCACCAATTTTAAGAATGTGACCGCCCACCGTAATTCCCTTTTCCAAAAGTGCGGTGCGGCAAATGGTTCCAAGGGCAGTAATCGGGGCTGTGAGGCGACCCGAAAAATGACCGCCACCGCGAACATCGTTCATTCCACCGAATTTAACCGCTGCGGCATAGTCACTGTGGGATGGGCGGGGACAATCCCTTAAACTATCATAGTTTTTGGAAATTGTGTCACCGTTTCTTATGATAAGAGCAAGAGGGGCGCCTGTGGTTTTGCCATCAAGCACGCCTGCTAAAATTTCAAACTCATCCTTCTCCTTGCGCGGTGTAGCAGTTTTATCCCTGCCAGGGGCACGGCGAAGGCGCTGAATTTCCATTTCATCAAAATCAATTTTAACACCTGCGGGGAGCCCTGTAAGCACGCCGCCAATGGCTGCGCCGTGGCTTTCGCCGAAGATGCTCAAAACGATTTTCTCGCCGAAATTAGAATTCATTTACCTTTCCTCCGATTTTTGAGAAATCCCTGAAAAATTCAGGATAAGATTTTCCGACAGCCTCGCTATGCGAAATTACGGTTTCGCCCTGTGCAAAGGAAGCTGCCACCGAAAATGCCATAACAATGCGGTGGTCGTTTGCGCCATCTACACTGCCGCCAAAAACATTACCGCCAACAATGGTAATGCTGTCTTTTCCTTCGGTAACGCTAACGCCCATTGCTTTAAGGGCGGCGCACACGGTAGCAATTCTGTCGCTTTCTTTAAGGCGTAGTCTTGCGGCTCCCGTAATTTTGGTTTCGCCCTTTGCAAAGGCGGCGGTTGCCGCAATGGCGGGCACCATATCGGGAATTTGCTCGGCACAAACCGTGATTCCGCGAAGTTCTTTACCCTTTTTAACAAAAAGTGTATCGCTTACAATAGAAATTTCCGCTCCAAATGCGGCAAAGACATCAAGGGCTGCCATATCGCCCTGGGTTGAGGCAAAGTTAAGACCGCTAAGAGCAACCTCGCCGCCAAGCGCCGCCGCCGACATAAAGAATGCCGCCGCCGACCAATCGGCCTCAATTTTAACCTTTTGGGGTATGTATTTTTGTCCACCCCTTAAAAAATATCCCTTTTCGGTTTTTTCAACCTTAACGCCGAACTCGTTCATAACGGCAATGGTCATATCAACATAAGGTTCCGATTCAAGTTTACCTTTAATTTCCACCGCGACATCACAGCCCATTAAAGGTGCGGCCATTAAAATGCCGCTTATGTATTGCGAACTGACATTGCCGGGCAGGGTGAAATGTTCACCTTTAAAACGACCGCTTATGTCAATTGGCAGTTTGTTGCTGCCGCAGGTAACGCCATTTTGCCGAAGAACCTGGCAAAGGCAGTCAAAGGGGCGTCTAGGAAGCCTGCCCTCACCGATAAACTGTGCATCGACCCCAAGGGCCGCCGCAACAGGCAGCAAAAACCTTGCGGTTGAGCCCGATTCAAAGCAGTTTAGCTTTACGCCGCTTTTGGGATTTATTCCCTGCACTGTGTAACCCGTTTTTCCCTCTTTAATTTGGGCGCCAAGCGCCTTTAAGGCACAAACGGTGGCATAAATATCACGAGAGGTGCAAAAGGGTTTTATCTCACTCTTTCCCCCTGCCAGCGCCGCGCAAATAAGAACACGGTGGGCAACGCTCTTTGAGGCGGGCAAATTTACCTTGCCGCAAAGAGCACTTGGGGAAATTCTAACATTACTCATTTTTTAAACTCCGAAAAAACTTTCTAATTCCCCAAGGGGAATTTTGTGAACATAGGCCTTGCCGATTTCACTGAGTAAAACAAGATTTATAAACTCAGTGGTTGATTTTTTATCCCTGCGGCAAAGGGCAAGAAGCTCATTTAGAGGTGCATCAACCTGAGTTTTAAGGTTAAATTCCTTTAAAAGGCACTGGATTTTTTGGGCCGTTCCTGCCTTTGTAAGGCCCTTTTGTTCGGCCGCCTTAGTTATCATAAGCATTCCAATGCCAACGGCCTCGCCGTGGGTTATGCCTTTAAAATCATAATAAAGTTCAATAGCGTGGCCCAAGGTGTGGCCAAAATTAAGAAGGCGCCTTTCACCTGCCTCTTTAAAATCATTTTCAACAACCTGCCTTTTAATGTTAACGCAAGAATAAATGATTTTTTCAAGGCTTAAATCAGAGCCCTCGGCTGAAAGACAGTTAAAGAGTTTTTCATCCTTTATAGCGCCTGTCTTAATAACCTCGCCCATTCCATCACAAAAAAATTCCGAAGGCAGGGTGTCAAGGGTTGCAGTGTCAATTAAAACAAGGCGTGGGTTGTGAAACGCACCTACAAGATTTTTGCCGAAAGGCAGGTCACAGCCTGTTTTTCCGCCAACAGAAGAATCAACCTGAGAAAGAAGTGATGTGGGGATTTGAATAAAATCAATGCCGCGAAGGTAAATTGATGCGGCAAAGCCAACCATATCACCGGTAACGCCACCGCCCACCGCAATAACCATATCCTCTCTGGTGAGTCCAAATCGGCACATTGCATCAAGCATCGAGGAAACGGTTTGGAGGGTTTTGTTTTCCTCCCCTGCAGGGAAGGTGAAAAGGGAGGCGTTAAAATTCTCTTTTTCCAATGCGAAAACAATCTTTTTCGCATAAAGAGGGGCAACATTGCTGTCGGAAATAACAAGAATTTTTTTAGCCTTTGTAAGTGGTTTTATAAAATCACAGCACTGCCCCAAAATATCTCGGTCAATTAAAATATCATAAGGGGTGGATGCCTCAACCGTCATTTTAAGCATAAAATTTATTGCTCCTAAATATTATTTTTAACAGCACTGAGTTTTTTTGCCAAGGTGTCAAAGGTTTTGGGTGTGATAGACTGTGCGCCATCGCAAAGGGCGTGGGCAGGGTCGTTATGCACCTCAATAATAAGTCCATCAGCACCTGCGGCAACGGCCGCAAGGCAAAGGGGCTCAACCAGCCAAGAAATACCGCCCGAATGACTTGGGTCAACCACAACGGGCAGGTGGGAAAGCTTTTTGAAAATAGGGATTGCCGAAATATCAAGGGTGTTTCTTGTGTAGGTTTCGAAGGTGCGAACACCTCTTTCGCAAAGGATAACCTTATCATTGCCCTGGCTCATAATGTATTCAGCGCTCATAAGGGTTTCCTCAACCGTGTTTGCAAGACCGCGCTTTAAAAGAATTGGCTTTTTGGTTTTACCAAGCTCCTTTAAAAGCTCAAAGTTTTGCATGTTACGGGCGCCCACCTGAATAACATCCACATCCTCAAAAAGGTCAAGGTGAGCGATGCTCATAATTTCAGTTACAATGGGAAGGCCCGTTTCTTTCTTTGCCTCAAGCAGTAGTTCAATGCCCTCACCACGAAGACCCTGGAAGGCGTAAGGCGAGGTTCTGGGTTTAAATGCGCCGCCGCGCAAAAAGCCTGCGCCGCTTTTCTTTACCGCCTTGGCAATACCTGTTATTTGCTCCTTGCTTTCAACCGAGCAGGGGCCTGCAATAAGGCTTAAATTGCCATCGCCGATTTTGCTGTTTCCAACGGTAATAACTGTGTTTTGCGGGTGGAAAGCACGGTTGGCCTTTTTATAAGGCTCCTGAACGCGCTTAACACTTTCAACGATTTCCTTGGCCTGCAAGGCCTCGGAATCAATAAGGTGTGTGTCACCTAGCAGACCGAGAACGGTGGAATGTGTACCACGCCAGGTGTTAACCTTAATGTCATATTTTTCGGTGAGCAGGTTTGAAAAATTTAAAATCTGTTCATCAGAAACATTTGATTTTAAAACAATAATCATAAACGTTTCGCTCCTAGGGAAATAGTTAACTTATATATTATAATACTTAATAATAAATTATTCAAGGTTGTTGTAGGCAGAAATTACATTTTTTACTATATTTTCGGGGGTTTCAAGGGCATTTACCTTGAAATTTGCCACGCTTTCGTAAATTCCTTTTCGCTCTCTCATAAGTTTTGCAATTTTTTCCTCAGGGTTATCGCCTTTAAGAAGCGGGCGTGTTGTGTCGTTTTTAAGGCGCTCAAAAACACATTCGGGGGTTACATCAAGATAAACTGTTAAGGCGTTTTTGAAAAACTCCTGGCATTTGCAATAAATTGGCAGGCCACCACCGCAGGAAATAACCCTGCCACTGCCCTTTGAAAGCTCAAGGGCAAGCTCATTTTCTGCCCTTCTAAACTCCGCTTCACCAAATCGCTTGAAGATTTCCGAAATGGTCATTTTGTACCTTTGCTCAATAAGGCTATCGGTGTCAACAAACTCCATATTAAGTGTCTTTGCAAGAAGCTTTGAAACGGTGGTTTTGCCGCTTCCCATAAAGCCCACAAGAACAATGTTTTTATCCCTGCTGTTAAGCTTTTTTTCGGCGGCTAAGGTAACGCTTTTAATCTGCTCATGGGTAAAGGAAACATCGCACCAAATGCTTTGTGCCTTGGCAGCTTGAGCTACCAGCATTGAAAGGCCGTTTGAAAAGCGTTTTCCCTGCTCCTTAGCGTAGCTTAAAAGCAGAGTTTCGGTGGGATTATAAATGGTATCAAAAACCGCATCAAAGCAGTCTACCTGCTCTTTTGTAAGCGGTGATTTATCACAGTTTGGAAACATTCCAACAGGGGTGGCATTAACAAACAAATCATAATGCCCCTCTATTTCATTTTCCTCGATAACGGGAATTTGAACGCCAAATTTTTCCTGAAGTTCCAAAACAAGCCCATTTGCACGAAAACGACTTCCCCTTCTTGTGCAAAAGGTAACGGCGCAGTTTTTCTCAAGCGCGCAGTAGGAAATGGTGCGTGCAACACCGCCGTAGCCATAAATCAGCACACTGCCGCAAAGAGGGATGCCCGCCATCTCAAAACCCTTTAAAAAGCCGAAGCCATCGGTGTTAAAGCCTACAAGTCGACCGTTTTCGTTTTTAACGGTGTTAACGGCACCGCAGGCTGCGGCGGTGGAATCAAGGTCGTCAAGATATTTTATGATGGTTTGCTTGTGAGGAAGGGTGATGTTAAAGCCGTGAAGTTCTTTTAAAAAGGCAATTTTTTCATCAAACTGCTCGGTAGGAAAAGAAAAAATTGAATAATTGGCACAAATTTGGTTCATTTCAAAAAGCCTTTTGTGAATGAATGGGGATAAGGAATGGGAAAGCGGGAAACCAATGAGACCCAGCGACTTTTTCACTTTTAATCACCTTTCCTTTCTTTTAACTTAATTCGATTTTTATCGACAAAAAAATTCTTTACTTGACTTATTGGCAAAATTATTGTATCTTAATAATTACAAATATACCATATTTGTTTTTTTATGTCTACTTTAAATGCTAATTTTTTTTGGAGGTTTTTTTATGGTATTTGATAAAATCAGAGAGATTTTAGCTGACCAACTTGATGCAAATGCTGATGAGATGACAATGGACACCCGCATCGCCGAGGACCTTGGCGCTGACAGTCTTGATGTTGTTGAAATGCTTATGAGTGTTGAAGATGAATTCGGCCTTGAAATTCCCGATGATGCCATTGAAGATTTAAAGACCATCGGCAATGTAGTTCAGTACATTGAGAGCAAAAAATAAACATAATAAACATAAATTTAAGACTCCGTTTCAAACCGAAACGGAGCCTTTTTTTCTTATAAAAAACGAAGCTATTAAGGTCAAAACCGCGGCAACAATTAAACCGCTTAAAAGGTAAAATATAAAAAGCGTTATAAAGTCCTTAAGGGCTGCGCTGTGAATTCCGAGATTTTGAAATTTCAAAAAAACAAGGGCTACACTGGGTGCCGTGCCAAGCATCAAAAAGGCCGAAATTAAGGCAGTTTTAAGGTGCATTCGGCTTTGCCTTTTCAGTAGATAAAAGGAGCTTATAAACAGCAGTGAAAACACAACTGCCGATGCCAAAAACACCCCTTTAAATCTAGTGTAAAATCGGCACAAATATCCGATTATTTCAGGTGTTGTGGTGCTTAAGGCTTCCCCAACGCAAAGGAAAACCGTTTGCTCTAAAATCCCCCTTGTTTCCTCGGAATAGCCGGACATTTTTTCCTCTGCGGCAAGAAAGATTTTATCACTTATTTCACCTTTGATTTTGGTGTCATCGGCGGTAAAATTTTCGCCTTTAACAGAAGAATTTATAAAGGGAATAAGGTTCATTTTCACATCGTTTTCGGTAACGATATCATCGAAAAAGCCCTCCTCAAAGCCACCTGCCTGCCCAATGTGGTTAAGCCCCTCTCGAGCCTCAAGGGCGGCTTTTTTTGCATAATCACTTTCCTCCAAAACCGCAAAAATCACCGAGGTTGAGCCCATTGCAAAAATGCCCCAGGAAAGAACTGCTACAAAAAGAAAGAATGCGGTCAAAAAGGCGAAAACCACCTTTAAATAACTGTTTTTTCTCATAGTTCTATTTCACCACCGGTCCTGACAGAAAATCGGCATAAACAAAAAATCGCTTTGCGGAAACGCCAAAGCTTCCCTCGCCGTAATAGCAGGTGTAAAGCACCAAATTTTCCCTGTTTTCACCTAAATCATAGGCCGTTTTATCGGTATCATCTTTAACTGCCGTGCCACTCACCCTGTAGACAAAAACACCGTAATTCGTGGTGATTTTAATGTTGTCGCCAACCTTTATATCCTCAAGATTATAAAGGAAAGAGCTGTTATGCCCACCAATGAGCACCGTTGAGCCTGTGCCGGGGAAACTGCTTCCCATATACTGACAAAGGCCACGGGAAAGCAGATAATCCGAGTCCCCGAAAATAAGCGGCAGACTAATTCCCAGCGTTTCAATCTCCACCCTGCCAAAGCTTTCGGAATATTTTGGAAATGTGATTTCATCGCCATTTACCACACCTGAAAAAACATCACTGCCCTTAAAGGTGTCCTGAATTTCACTTGTGTTTGTATTTACACTAAAGCTTGCCATATTAAAAATCGAAAAACCAATGTCAATTATGGGGGAAAACAAAAGGTAAATAAACAGGTAGGCTAAAATTAAAAAGACTAACGGCAATAATAAATACGCCGTTAGCCCCTGAAGTTTTTTATTCATTGTTTACTTTTGCCTTTCTAAATGCAAAAATGCAGGTAACATAGGTTGCCGCAATGAGGGTGAACGAAACCGCGCCGAAAACAAGATGTTTGTTTTTTACACCTGTTATCTTAATAATTGCTGCGCCGCTAAAAACCGTTCTTCCCGAACTGTCGGTTATGGTCACATACTCATCGGAATAAACAATCTTTAAATCCAAAACTGCGCCTGCCTTTTTAGCAAGCTCGGCAATTTTCACCTTAGCCGCTGCGTCGAAGCTTTCCAGCCCCACCACCGATGGGCTGAATTTTGGAACCTGCCCATCTAAAATTTCAATGCCCTCATCAATGTAGCCAATAATTTCATCCGACTGGGCTTTGGAAACATCAACAGTCAAAAAGAAGTTTCTTGCCTGATTAAAATATTCCACGGGCACAGAGTATCTCTTGCCCCCTGCTGAGTAAACCCCTTGAACCTTTTCAAGAATAGCTTGTTCGTTGGCATTGATACCGCCCTCGGCGCTAACCGAAACGGCACTTACCAAAATCACAAGCACAAATACACAAAGAAATTTTAAAAAATTTTTCACTTTTTTTCCTCCCTTAATTTACACTCATAACAAGTATATCCAAGGAAGGAGATTTTTATTCCGAAAAATTATTTTTTAATAAGTTTTGCGCGGCGGAAAATAAGGCGGGCAAGACGCTTTTCAAGAATGGCAAGCTTTCTTTCATTGAAAAAGCCCCAAACCACAATTCCTATTAAAATGGCTTCTACGATTGTGCTGAATACTGATAAAACCATAATAACCTCCTAAAAGAACATTTGTTCTTTTTCTTTATTATACACCTTTTTTGGCATTTGTCAACACTTTTTTAAAAGTTTTTCTATAAATATAATAAAAAAAGAAAAGTCCTATAAAAAGGACTTTTAGAAAGTTTATTCATCTTCCTCCCACACATCGGGAATTGAGCAGTAATCACGGTAGGTCATTGTGCTGTCATCACTATCGGCAAGGTTTATTATTTTTTTAGTTTTACTTGCCGCATATTTAAGGGTTGCGGCGGTTCCCCCCTGCATACCATCAAAATATGTCAGCACCAAATCGCTGTTATCAACCATAAAATCATTTCGTTTAAAATAACAGCCCTTATAATATTCCTCCGAAAGAAGTATTACCTCATCGGCATTTTTTAGCACATTGTCATAGCGTTTTTTCCAGCCTTCATCCCAGCCTGCGGTTTGATTTCTAAAGGGTAAAACGCAAATTAAATTAACAACGCAGTCCCCTTTTTCTTTAAGCAGCAAAACCATTTCGGCCGCCAAAATATCAAAGCCCATTGCCATTCCCGTGTAAAAGGTGAAGCAGTTTTCCTTGGGCAGAGAAAAAATCGCCTCTAAAAGGGAGCTTTCAAATGCAGCATACCGTGGGTCGGTGTCGCTGAACTGAAAGGGGAATTTGTTTGGGCGATAGCCTGTAAAGCAGCAAGCAAGAGTTTTATCAGTCATTTTAATTCCTTTTTAGAAAACGCCAAGCCAAAAGGCTTGTCGTTTTTTGTTTTTAATACATTCCGCCGGCTCCTGCGGCTGCAGCAGCTGCTGCGGCATCGGCTGCGGGGTCCTTTTTATCGGCAACAAGAGATTCGGTGGTTAGCACCATAGAAGCCACCGATGCTGCATTTTGAAGTGCGCAACGGGTTACCTTTGTGGGGTCAACGATACCTGCTTCAATCATATCGGTGTAGGTTTCGCTGTAAGCATCGAAGCCGAAATTGCTCTTTCCTGCCGAAACTATTTTATCAACGATAACCGAGCCCTCAAGGCCTGCGTTAGCAGCAATTTGGCGAATAGGTGCTTCAAGTGCCTTTAAAACAATGTTAACACCTGTTTTCTCATCGCCCTCGGTGGAGTTAAGTAGCTCTTTAACCGAACTAATAGCATTAACAAGGGCAACACCGCCACCTGCAACAATGCCCTCCTCAACGGCGGCCTTGGTTGCGGCAAGGGCATCCTCGATGCGGAGTTTTTTCTCCTTCATTTCGATTTCGGTTGCGGCGCCAACCTTAACAACTGCAACACCGCCTGCAAGCTTTGCAAGGCGCTCTTGGAGCTTTTCTCTGTCAAAATCAGAGGTTGTGGTTTCGATTTGATTTTTAATCTGATTTACGCGGTCTTTAATTGCATCGGCGCTTCCTGCACCATCAACAATGATGGTGTTTTCCTTTCCGATTTTAATTTGTCTTGCGCGACCAAGCTGATTAAGCGTGGCATCTTTGAGCTCAAGTCCTAATTCCTCGGTGATAACCTCACCGCCGGTGAGAATTGCAATGTCACGGAGCATTTCTTTTCTGCGGTCGCCAAAGCCGGGGGCTTTAACGCCAACGCAGGTGAAGGTGCCGCGAAGCTTATTAACAATAAGGGTAGAAAGAGCCTCTCCCTCAATATCTTCAGCAATGATAACAAGCTTTTTACCAGCACCTACAATTTGCTCAAGAAGGGGCAGAATTTCCTGAATGTTGGAAATTTTCTTATCTGTAATTAAAACAACGGGGTCATCAATAATGGCCTCCATTTTATCTGTATCGGTTGCCATATAAGGGGTGATATAACCACGGTCAAACTGCATACCCTCAACAACCTCGGTGTAGGTCTCAGCAGTTTTGGACTCCTCAACGGTGATAACGCCGTCAGCCGAAACCTTTTCCATTGCCTCGGCAATAAGGTTACCGATAACCTCATCCCCTGCCGAAACGGTGGCAACGCGGGCAATATCAGCCGAGCCGCTTACCTTTTTGGAATTAGAAACAACGGTTTTAACAGCCACATCAACAGCCTTGCTGATGCCCTTTTTAACAACCATTGGGTTTGCGCCTGCGGCAACATTCTTCATTCCCTCAAGAATTAAAGCCTGAGCGAGAACGGTTGCGGTGGTGGTGCCATCACCTGCGGCATCGTTTGTCTTAACCGAAACTTCCTTAACAAGCTGTGCGCCCATGTTCTCAAAGGGGTCATCAAGCTCAATTTCCTTTGCAATGGTAACACCATCGTTGGTGATAAGGGGGGAGCCGTACTTTTTATCAAGAACAACATTTCTGCCCTTAGGACCTAAGGTCACCTTAACTGCATCGGCAAGCTGGTCAACACCTGCCTGAAGGGCCTTTCTTGCCTCTTCACCGAAAATAATTTGTTTAGCCATTTAACATTACCTCCAAATTACTCAACAATAGCCAAAATATCGCTTTGGCGGAGAATGCTGTACTCAGTGCCATCAATTTTAACCTCGTTGCCTGCATATTTTGCGGCAATAACGCGGTCGCCAACCTTAACATCCATTTTAACGTTGGCGCCATCCACCATTCCACCGGGGCCAACGGCCACAACCTCAAAAATTTCGGGTTTTTCCTTTGCTGTGGAAGTGAGAATAATGCCGCTTTTGGTGGTTTCCTCGGCCTCTATTGCCTTGGTTACAACGCGGTCGGCTAAAGGTTTAATAGTCATTATTATATTCCTCCTAATGAATAATCACAGAAAAGTTAGCACTCGTAGCTTTCGAGTGCTAATTATTATTGTAATCCTTTTATTTCCAAAATCAAGTGTTTTTTAGAAATTTAAAAGATTATTAACAAAATTTATGAAAATTATTTATTTTTAGCACCAATAAATTCAGGCTCCCTTTGTGCAAGGGTGCAGGGCAGGCGGAAATTTATTGCTTTTTTCACAATTTCAAACCTTACGGTTTTGCTGTGGAAAATTTCGCCATCTAAATTTACCGAAATGGGTTTATCAGCCTCTATTTCCATTGTTTGGCACTTGCCCATTGTTACATATTTTTTTCTACATTGCATTCCCGAAGAATAAACCTTTAAAAATGAGGGCACGCGGAAGCGGGAAATTCTATCCACTAGCAGGAATTCAAGCTTTCCATCTCTCGGGTCAGCCTCAGGGGCGCTTATGTAACCGCCGCCATAAACAGGGCCATTGGCGCAAACTGCGAAAAGGCACCTTTTAAGGCCTAAATATTTATCATCAATTTTAATTCTTATGCTAATGCCAAGCTTTCTTAAAAAGGTTTTAACAACAGCCATATTATAGGCCATTGGGCCCGAAACCAGGGGCAGTTTTTTAAACAGTTTCATATCATCGGCAACCATTGCATCCATTCCAACCGAGCACTGATTTATGGCATAAAAATCGTTAGCCTTAATAAGGTCAAGGGAAATATCGCCACCGTTAACCTGATTTTCAATGTTTAAAAACTCATCCTTGCCGCCGAAAAACTTTAAAAAGTCGTTAGCCGAGCCACAAGGAATAACGCCCAAAGTCACATTATCGAAGCCTACAATGCCGTTAACCGTTTCAAAGCAGGTGCCTTCCCCTCCGCAGGCGAAAATGCAGACTTTATCGCCGGTCTCAGCCTCATTTTTTGCGGCAACCTCGGCATCACCTGCGTTTTCGGTGATGATGATTTTAAAATTTTCTTCCCTGCCTTCAAAGGCTTTTTTAATCATAGGAGGCAGGCTGTCGGGGCCCTTACCCTTGCCTGCCGCAGGGTTAATTATGAAAACATACCTCATTTTCAAATTTTCTCCTTATTTTTAAAATACAAAAACGCCTGACATTTTATCATTCCGTTATAAAGCTTGCGGCGTTTATCGGCAGTGTCTCCGAAAAATTTTTCAAATTCATCGTGGGGGCTTATCACACAGTATTTTTGACCGTTTCCACGGGTGAAGCGCTGTCCCATAATTTTATAAAGCGCCTCGGCGGCCTGAACATCTAAAAGGCGCTCGCCGTAGGGTGGGTTGGTTATAATCTGACAGCGTTCTTCAGGCGGTGTAAAATCCTTAACATCGCAAACGGTTGCCTTAACATAATTTTTAACCCCTGTCTTTGCGGCATTGGCCAGGGTGAGTTCAACACAGTTTTTATCTATATCAAAGCCTGTGGCGGTGAATTCAATGTTGTGCAAAATGTTATCCTGCGCACGCATTCTCTCCTGCTGCCACGCAGTTTGAGGAATTGAGCCAAAGCGCTCTGCCGCAAAAAATCGGCGTAGTCCCGGAGCAATTTTTGCCGCCATCATAGCGCCCTCAATGAGAATGGTGCCCGAGCCGCAAAAGGGGTCGAGAAGTTTAGTATCGGGGAAAATTCTGGCGGTGTCGCAAAGGGCGGCGGCCAGGGTTTCTTTTAAAGGGGCATCGTTGGAATTGCGCCTATAACCCCTTTTGTGAAGTCCCTCGCCCGAGGTATCAATCATAACGGTAACTTTATCTTTTAAAATAGAAAACTTTATTTTATATTCGGGACCCGTTTCATTAAACCAGGAAATACCGTATTTCAACTTAAGTCTTTCAACAACCGCCTTTTTAATGATGGACTGGCAGTCGGGAATGCTGTGAAGGGCGGAATTTATGCTATAACCTGTTACGGGGAAGGCATCCTCTTTACCGATGTATTTGTCCCAGGGTAGTGCCTTAACGCCATCGAAAAGGGTGGTGAAATCGGTGGCGGTGAATTCACCCATATTTATAAGAATTCGCTCGGCAAAGCGAGAGTTTATGTTTGCGCGGGCAAGAATATTTGCATCGCCCTCAAAAAGCACCCTGCCGTTTTCTGCGGCAACATTTTCACAGCCCATACGCCTTAGTTCATCTGCTGCAATGCCCTCAATACCAAAAATGCAGGGGGCAACCATTTTTATTTTTTCCATTTGTTTTAAATCCTTTTTGTTTTGTGTCGGGTCACATGGCAACCAATGTTAACAGCCACGGGAAGCCCTGCAATGTGGGTGGGCGCCGTTTCAATGTTAACGGCAAGGGCGGTGGTGCTACCGCCAAAGCCCTGGGGGCCAATGCCAAGTTCATTTATCCTTTCTAAAAGCTCGGTTTCAAGAGCCTCATAGTAAGGGTCGGTATTTCGCTTTTCAATATCCCTTAAAAGGGCCTTTTTTGAAAGCAGTGCGCACTGCTCAAAATCACCGCCGATGCCAACACCTACAACAATGGGTGGACATGGGTTTCCCGATGCCTTTTTAACGCAGTCAACAACGCTGTCGATAACACCTTTTCTTCCATCAAAGGGGGTGAGCATATAAATTTTGCTCATATTCTCACTGCCGAAGCCTTTGGGGGCAACGGTTATTTCTACATTCTCGCCATCAACCATCTCCAAATGGATAACGGCGGGGGTATTATCGTTTGTGTTCACACGATTAAGTGGGTCTAAAACCACAGATTTTCGAAGAAGGCCCTTTTCATAGCCAATTTTAACGCCCTCGTTAACGGCATCATTTAAGTTGCCGCCCACAAAATGCACATCCTGACCGATTTTAAGAAAAACTACGGCCATGCCCGTGTCCTGGCAAACGGGAATATCATACTCCTTGGCAAGGGAGCAATTTTTGCAAATGTCCTTTAAAATTTCTTTGGCCAAAGGATTTTTCTCACTGCCTTGCGCTTTTTTAGCGGCGCTGACAATATCGCCCGGCAGGCTTTTATTTGCCTGAATGCAAAGCTCTGCCACGGCATCACGCACAAGGCTCACATTTATATCCCTCATTTTTTCCTTCCTTTTTTAAAAAAGCACCGCTTCATAAACTGCGATTTATGATGCGGCGCCGCTAATATTAGTTTTAAAATTTATCTTACACCTGCGCCACGCTTTGTGCGCTTAACCTCGGGGTTCTTACGTTTTAAATCGGAAAACTTTTCATCGCTTGTCTGCTTGAATCTGTTCATCATATCCTCAAAGGAGGCAGGCTCGCTTTTTTTAGGTGTCCAGGTGTAAGAAGGGTCGATGGTGCTTTTTTGTTCAGAACGATTTTCCCTGCGGAATTCTCCCCTGCCCTGGCGCTTTTGAGGCTCCATTGCCTTCTTTATACTAAGGCTTATTTTACCATTGTCGGCAATGGTGAGAATTTTCATCTTAACGATGTCGCCCTCTTTAACGTGCTGGCGAATGTCACTGACATAGGTTTGTGCAACCTCGGAAATATGTACCATTCCCGTTTTACCCTCTAAAAACTCAACGAAAACGCCGAAATTGGTGATACCTGTAATTTTGCCTTCGACTAACTGTCCTACCTCAAGTTGCATAAAGTGAATACTTCCTCCTCAAATGTCTAATACACCCGTTCAGTTTCCGGATATATCAATGAAAACCTGCTCGTTAGCATAGACATAACCAAGGCGTTCTCTTGCGGCTTTTTCCACAATTTGTTCTTCATCGCCGGCTTCAAGCAGGGTTTTAAGTTCGCTGATTTGCGCCTGCTTTTCATCCCTTTGTTCGCTAAGCATTTGTGATGTTGCCAAACTGTTAACAAGTTCTCCCCATAAAGTGCAAAGAGAAAAAATCATATATCCGCAAACAGCAAGCACAACAAAGCGAAGCACTAAACTTTTGTTTTTTTGTTTACCTGCCATTTATACTTCTTCCCTTCACAGTTTACTAATATTAGTGTGATAGGTTCGAGCCCTATCACACTAAGTATACAACACTTTCATCCCTTGTTTCAAGCCTTTTTTAATCTTTTTTGTCTTTTATTTTTAAAAAAATTCTTTATTTGGGTGTTTTTTCGCCCACAAAATTTTTTTATTTTTCTTTTAAGGGTTATAATTGTCCTGAAAACAGCCGTTACTCCTTTTAGAAAAAAACGGGAAATGCTGAAAAACACTGCCGAAAAGCCCAATAAAATTCCAAAGATAAAATAACCCCTGATAATCCCCTCAGTAAGGCTCAAAAGAAAGCAAAAGGTAATAACGGCGCAAACGGTGAAAAAGAGAATATCCGAAATGAAGACCCAAAAGGCTTTAAAGGAATGCACCCGCCTTGCCGCCCTGAACAGGTCATAAAAAAGACAAAAAAAACCTCCCAAAGCAAGGCTTATAAAGAAGCTTACGGTTTGCTCGGCAATGTTAATTCCCCACATTATTTAAAGAGCCTCGAAAAAAATCCGCCGCCGGCAGTGTCGTTTGTGTAAACAAGGGCGAAAACATTACCGAGCACCATCGCCTGACCGCTTTGAACACTGAACTCGGAAATGTTAAGTCCCTCACCTCTTATGTTAAGTGTTCCCAGGTTTGTTTTTAGAATTATAGAATTATCATCAAAATTATCGACGCTTATAACACCTGTAAGCGTAAGCTTTTTTCGGTCCTCTAAAATCAGATTGTGTGTCTTATCATAGTTTTCAGACAAAAAAAATCACCCCATACCAAATATATTGGCTTGGGGGGACAATTATTCAATTATTCTGCAAAGATTGGCGGCTTCTTCCTTTTTAACCACATCGCAAACCTGTAAAATTTCAAATTTAACCGTTCTTGTGCCAAAGGTAATTTCCACCACATCGCCTACCTTCACATCATAGGAGGCGCGAGCAACCTTGCCGTTAACCGTGACACGGCCTGCATCGCAGGCCTCGTTTGCAACGGTGCGGCGCTTAATAACCCTTGACACCTTTAAAAACTTATCTAATCTCATAAACTAAAATTCCTGTCATAAAAAAACTCAAAGCCGCCCAAGTTGGGCGGCCTTAAATCCTTTGGTTTCTTATTTTGCAACCTTTTCTTTAAGAGCTGCGCCTGCTTTGAAAGCGGGAATTTTGGTAGCTGCAATTTTAATGGTCTCTTTGGTTCTGGGGTTGATACCAGTTCTTGCTTCACGAGCGCGAACTTCGAAAGTACCAAAGCCGATAAGCTGAACCTTTTCGCCCTTAACGAGAGCTTCTTCAACAGATGCTAAAACTGCTGCGAGAGCCTTGTCAGCATCCTTCTTGGAAAGACCGGATTTTTCTGCGATTGCTGCAACTAATTCTGTTTTGTTCATTTTGAGTTACCTCCGTTTATTTTGTTGACGGCACCTGCCATCAGTCCATGCGATTAAATAAATCGTACATAATATATTTACCATATTTTATCACAAAAATCAATATCTATTTGTTAATTTTTACAAAAAGGCGAAATTTTGAACAAATTTTAATGAATTTTCTACAAATATCAGCCGATTATGTGAAGCTTTTCAAGAATTTTACTTATCTTTTCGCCCTTTGGGAAAGCGAGAACATCTTGCTTTTCAATGCCGCGAAGGATAATGATAACAGCCAAATAAACCGCTACCGCCACTAAAACAGCCAAAATTGTTGACAGCCTTGAACCATCTAAAAGGGCGCTGACTCCCATGGCCGCTATGCCGCAACAAATGGCGGAAATCAAGGGTTTTATAAAGCTTTGCACCATTCGAGGCATAATTTTCGTAAACCTTACAAGGCAAATAAAGTTAGCAAGGGCAATGTAAAGGTAGCAGCAAAGCGTGCCTAGGGCTGAACCCAAAATATTGATTTCGGGGTTCCCTACAAGCAGGAAATTAACCACGATTTTAATAACAGCGCCAATGGCAATGTTAATAACCGGCACAGCCTGCTTTCCAATGGCCTGCAGCATATTGGTAAGGGGCATTGCAAGTCCTGAAAAAACTGCGGAAAGACCAAAAACCGTAAGCATTGGTCCGCCAATTAAAACTGCTTCCTCTGTGCCGTAAATCAGGCTCATTATGGGGCGGCCTAAAAAGGCGAGGCCGAGCCCTGCGGGCAGGGCTATAAGACTTGTGAGCTTTATAATGCTGCTCATATTCTTTTTAACCTCACCCATATCGCCGTTTGTCCAGGAGGTTGCAAGCACGGGCAGTGCGCTAACACCCATAACCGAGGTAATTGTAGGCACAAGGTTAAAAAGGGTAAATGCCTGACCGCGAACGCCGTAAAGGAAATTGGCAACATCGGCATCGGTGACAACATCACTGCCGATAAGGGAGGAATAAATGCCTCTGACCGCTTCGGCATCATCGGCAATAAGCCCCTTAACCATTGTAACATCCACAAGAGATGCCACATTTTGCGCTAATGAACCGAGGGCGATGGGAATGGCAATGGTAATGAGAACTTTAAGGGTTTGTTTACCCGACTGTGCAAGAGGGGAATCGGCGTATTCTTCAGCCAAAATAAGGCCGTTGTCCCTTTTAAACTTAATCACAAGATAAAGCGCGCCAAGGGCAGTGCCGACAGTTATGCCAAGCATTGCGCCTGCGGCGGCAAGGGATGCCGTTTCGGGGGATAAATCGCCACGAACGGCAATGACAATCCACGCAAAGCCAAGACCTAAAATCAGCTTGCCAAGGGCCTCAATAACATTAGAGATGGCAGTGGGGGTCATATTCCGCATACCCTCATAATAACCACGATAAACCGACATTACACAGCAAAACAGGATTGATGGGGCTATGACAAGAATAGAGGGCAGGGTTCTGCTGTCCCCTGTAATTTTAAAGAAAACGAAGGTGGCGCCTGCCATAATAACAAAGCCTGCCGCGCCCGTAACGAGAAATGCCTTTCGGGAAATGCGAAGGGTTTGTTTTACATCGTTAAACCTTTTTTGCGCAACATTTTCTGCCACCATTCGGGAAATTGCGATGGGAAGACCTGCCATTGCCAGGGAATAAATCGGCAAAAATAAATCGTAAGCCGAGGAAAAATAGCCAAAGCCAAGTGTTCCGATAAGGGAGCTTAGGGGAATTTTAAACACCGCTCCAATAACCTTAACCAGCATTGTGGCAACCACTAAAATTGCGGCGCCGTATTCAAAGCTTTGGTGTTTTCTTTTCTTTTGTTCCATAAAAAGTTACAGTCCTTTTAAAACTTTAAGGGTTGCAAGCGACATTGACACATCGCTTACCGAAATGGTTTCACGGTAAATATCTGCGGCGCTGTCCCCTGCATCATCGGAAATTTGGCGAAGACAAACGAAGGGAATTTCCGCCATTTTGCAAACATCAGCCACGGCGGCAGTTTCCATATCGCAGGCAACGGCGCCATAATCATCACGAAGCTTATCGCGAAGTGCAGCGTTGCTGACAAAGCAGTCACCCGTGGCAAAAATGCCCTCAAAAATTCCTAAAAAATGCTTTTTAAATTCGCTCAGCAAAAATTCATCGGCCTTTAAAACAGGGTCACAGTTTCTTCTTTTTTGGCAGGGCTCATAACCAATGGGGGTTAAATCAAAGTCGTGCTCAAAAAAGCCTGCACCAAGCACAAGCTCGCCCTTTTTAACCTTTGAAATAGCGCCCGAAAAGCCAAAATTGAAAATGGCTTCGCAGTTTTTGAGCGCCAGCATTGTAGCACCTGCCGTGGCGGCAACCTTACCGATGCCCGTGTAGACAGAAAGCACCTGAATACCGTTTTCAAGAGTAAAACTATGGCAAAGCATACCTAGGTGTTTTTCCTCTTTTGGGCAATACTGCTTCGCCGCCTCAATAAGCGGAAAATATTCCACATCATCGGCAACCAAAATTCCTACTTTTTTATAAACACTCATATTATTCCCCGTGGGTTTCCTCATAAATCAGTTTTTCACCGCAATAGTTGCAGAAAACCGAGGTTTTTTCAATGGCCATAGAGCATTTGGGGCAAATGCGCTTATTTTTAATCTGGGCAAGTTCCTTTTTTGCCTCCTCAATTTCGGCAAGCTTTTCGGAAATATCAGCAGTGGCGGCCTTTAATTCCTCATTATCGGTGCCATTCTCGCTAATTACCTTGAAGGCCAGCTTGCCAAGAGCATTGTAGGCCTTTTCAAGGCGGTTTTCCATTGTGGCAATGTCAAAGCGCTGTTTGCCGGCACTCACCACCTCACCTGTTTTTTTGCAGGCTACATCAAAAACCTCTTTTGCCTTGTCAAAAATTTCATTGTCAAAAATGTTATCCATTAAAAACACTCCTTCTTGTGTTTAATTTTATCACAGTTTAGCATTTGTTTCAAGTCACCTGTGCTGATTATAAAACTCGATTATTCCGCTTTTCCTCATCATTAACTCATCATAACGAGAAATATATTCATAGGGGTACTTAAAATTAAAAATTCGGGAAATTTCAGGACCGCTTGGGCTTTTAAGCTTGGTTACAGCCGAAGCGCCTACACCCAAAATGGTGTGGGTTTCATCCATAATATAAACATTGTAAAGGCTCTCATAGCCTTTTTTGGCATAGCCCACGTTTTCGAGGTTGCCCACGGTTTTGCTCTGCCGATACATATAATATGGCAAAATGTCCTTTTCGGTTAAGGCTTTCCTTGCATATTCCACCATAGTTTCAGCAGTTTTGCCGCTCTTAGCTGTATGTAAAACACCCTGGGCCGTTAAATCAGATGCCCTTTTCATTGCAAGGGAATGCACCGTTATGCTCTCAGGGTCAAGAGAAATAAGCTTATTAACCGTTTCCTTAAAGCTTTCCACCGTATCGCCCGGCAGCCCTGCAATAAGGTCCATATTTATGTTATCAAAGCCCATTTGCCTTGCCAGATTAAAGGCATCCACCACCATTTTAGCTGTGTGATTTCGGCCAATGCTTTTAAGCACCTCATCGTTCATTGTTTGAGGATTTATGCTAATTCTTGAAATATTATGCTTTTTAAGAACGCCTAGCATCTCAGAATTTACGGTGTCGGGGCGACCTGCCTCAACGGTAAATTCCAGAACATTTGATAAATCAAAATTCTCCTTCACAGCACAAAGAATTTCATCCATTTGGTGTGGGGCTATGCTTGTTGGGGTTCCACCGCCCATGTAAACGGTTTTAAGTTTTAAATTACACTGCTTAGCGATTTTTGCCGTTTGCTCAATTTCTTTGCACAAAAGTTTAACATAGTCGGGCACAAGCTTTTTGGCCTGTGCAATAGAATGGGAAACAAAGGAACAGTAGACACACCTTGTGGGGCAAAACGGAATGGAAATGTAAAGACTAAACCAGTCTTTTTCCGATTTGTTTATAATTTCCTCTTCGGTGCCGAAGGTTTCTTCACAAAGGGAAATTTTGTTTTGTGAAACTGCCAGCTCGTTGCTAAAATATTTTATTGTTTCCTCCTTGCCTTGTTTTCGGCAAAGATTTGCAAAAAGCTTGGCGGGGCGAACGCCCGTTAAAATGCCCCAACTTGATTTGTAACCTGTCACTTCACAAAAACAGTTAAAAAGGCATTGTGCAAGCCTTAATTCCTTGGTTTTATCATCGCTTTGGAGGGGGATTTCCTCACTAAAGGTTGCGGTTTGGCCTCCAAAACAAAGCTCTGCGCTGCAAAGAAGGTTGTCCCCTGATTTTTTAATTTCGGCAAGGGCGCAGCTTTCCCCCGGCACTTTTTCGCTTACAATATTTATTTTTTCAAAGGGCAGAAAAATTCTGCACAGTTTTTCAAGTTCATACTTAAAATCGTTGCCTAAAAGAATAAGTTCCATTTTTAAACCCTGAGTAAATACATATTTTGTCTTTTTTCCACTTCTAAGGTGGTTTCCTCACCATGTCCTGCAAGAATGGTGAAATCGCCTTTTAGGCCTTTAAGCCTTTTAAGTGAAGCCACCATAGCATTCGCATCGCTTCGGGGGAAATCCGTGCGACCAATGGAGCCCTCAAAAAGGGTGTCACCCGTTAACAGAATATTTCCTGTTTTAAAACAGCTCGAGCCTTTTGTGTGCCCTGGGGTGTGGATAACCTCCAGCGTTATATCCCCCACCTTTATTTCATCTCCATCATCAAAGGTTTCATCGGGTGAAAAGGGCTCCAGATTCTGTCCAAAAAGGGCACAAAGGGTGAAATGAGGATACAAAAGGCATTCCTCATCACATTTATGAATAAGAATTTTAGCCCCTGTTTTTTCCCTTACTAAAGCGGCATCCCTAATGTGGTCAAAGTGGCCGTGGGTTAAAACCACAGCTTTGTGCTCTATTCCCGAACGATTTAAAAGGGATTTGATTTCGGGGGTGAACTCATAAGGGTCAATGACCACAGCCGAGGAATCGGTTAAAAGAACATAGGTGTTGCAGTAGGTGGCAAATTTTTTAATTTCCATTTTTCTTCACCCAAATGTCGGTGTCGAGAATAATGGTTACGGGGCCATCCCCCTCCATTGACACCTGCATATCGGCGCCGAACTCCCCTGTCGCCACCTTTTTAACGCCGTTTTTTCGCAGTTCATCACAAAAAAGGTTATAAAGGTGCTCGGCTTCATTCGGCTCCATTGCGTGGGCAAATGAAGGGCGGTTGCCCTTTTTAGTGTCGGCACAAAGGGTGAAATTGGAAACCACCAGGGCCTCGCCGTTTATGTCAAGAAGTGATAAATTCATTTTATCATTTTCATCGGTGAAAACCCTAAGGTCGCTCACCTTTCTTGCCAAAAGAGTTGCCTCGGCTTCACTGTCAGCCTCGCTGGCGCCAAGGAGCACCAAAAAGCCCTTTTCAATTTTTCCTACAACTTTATTCTCCACCGTAACTGCGGCAGAGTTTACACGCTGAATAATTGCTTTCATCTTAAAACTCCGTTTTACTGAGTCGTTCTGTCAACGCTGAACACACCATGAATTTTTTCAAGGCGGGAAATAATGTTTTTAAGGTGTTCAACGCTTTCGGCGCTAACCGTGATGTTAACAATGCAGTTGCCGTTTTTAACCTGGCGGGCATTGATGGCGTGAAGCGGAACCCTTAAATTATAAATAACAGTGGTAACATCCAGCAGCATTCCCTCACGGTCAACACCCATAATTTGAAGTGATGAGGTGAAATTATCCCTTTGACCCCCTGCCCAGTGGGCATTGAGCCAGCGGTCGGGCTCGGCGGCAAGGGATAAATCACTTGGCACATTATTGCAGTCTCTTTTGTGAATTGAAACGCCGTGACCGCGGGTGATGAAGCCAACGATTTCATCTCCCGGCAGGGGTGTGCAGCATTTTGAAAATTTAATAAGGCAGTTGTCAATGCCCTCAACAATAACACCATCGGAGGCTTTTGCCGTTTTAGGCTTAATAACGGCTGAGGCCACAATGGGAGCCTTAGCCTTTGACAGCTTATTAAATTCATCCTTAAGGCGGGGCATAATTTTAGAAAGGGTTACACCGCCATAGCCTATAGCTGCATAGAAATCCTCGATGTTATCCAGCTTTTGCTTTTTAAAGGCACTCTCCAGCAGTTCCAGCACCAAATCATCGGAAATATTAAGACCCCATTGTTTAAGCTCGCGTTCAAATTCGGCCTTTCCTGCCACAATGTTTTCAGGTCTCTTTTCCTTTTTAAACCAGCTTCTGATTTTGGATTTTGCCTGACCAGTAACGGCAATTTTCAGCCAATCACGGCTGGGGCCGCGGCCTGCCTGGTTAGATGTTAAAATTTCAATGATTTCACCCGTTTCAATAACGTGGTTAATGGGGACAATTTTTCCATCAACCTTAGCGCCCACCATTTTAATGCCAACGGCCGAGTGAATGGCAAAGGCAAAGTCAACAATGGTGGCACCCACAGGCAGGTTGATAACATCGCCTTTAGGGGTAACTGCAAAAACATCCTCAGGGGCTAAATCAACCTTAATGGTGCTTATAATATCGGTGGCGTCCTCTGATTCCTGCTGTGAATCAATAAGCTGGCGAACCCAGGCGAGGCGCTCCTCCATTTTTGTGTTATTTTCGGTTATGCCCTCTTTATATTTCCAGTGCGCCGCAATTCCGAACTCGGCAGTGTGGTGCATATCCCAGGTGCGAATTTGAATTTCAAAGGGCACACCCTCACGGGAAATAACCGTTGTGTGAAGGGACTGATACATATTGGGCTTAGGGGTTGAAATATAGTCCTTAAAACGGTTAGGGATGGGCCTAAACATATCGTGCATAATGCCGAGAATATTATAGCAATCGGTGACCGTATTTGTTATGATGCGAATGGCATAGATATCATAAATTTCATCAAAATCCTTGCCCTGAACATACATTTTACGGTAAATTCCGTTAATGGACTTAACCCTGCCCTGAAAGGTAACACTGGCTCCCGAAAGGTTTTCCCCTAGGCGCTCCTCAACACGGGCACGAATTTCCTTGATGATTTCTTCTCTTTCGTGCTTTTTAATTTTTAAAAGGTTTTCAATTTCTTCATAAGCCACAGGGTCAAGGTAGAAAAGGGCTCTGTCCTCAAGCTCCTCTTTAACAGCACGGATACCCAGCCTGTGTGCAATGGGGGCATAAACCTCCATTGTTTCAAGGGCAACATCCCTGCGTTTTTGCTCGGGCATTGCATCAAGCGTACGCATATTGTGAAGGCGGTCGGCAAGTTTAATAACAATAACGCGAATGTCCTTAGCCATTGCAACAAGCATTTTTCTAAGGCTTTCGGCCTGCTGCTGCTCTTTGGTGGAAAAGAAAATTCGACCGATTTTGGTTACGCCATCTACAATTAGTGCAACCTCCTCACCGAAATTTTCCTTAATTTCCTCCACTGTTACCGGGGTGTCCTCAACAACATCGTGCAAAAGGGCGGCGGCAATGGACTGGCTATCCATTCCAAGGGAAATTATAATTTCGCAAACATGAAAAGGGTGATAATAATATGCTTCACCTGAGGAGCGCATCTGTCCCTCATGGGCGTTAACACACCATTCAAAGGCGCGGCGAACAAGGGCATAGTCATAGCTTTTGCCCTCTTTTTCGGATGCTTTCATTTGATTTTCAAGGAGTTGATAGTTTTTCTCATAATCCTCTTTAAGCATTATTTTTCACCCGCCTTTCTTAAAATTTGCGCATTCATTAAATCGGTTTTAGGAGCGTTTTTTACGGTGTTCAGCCTTAAAACGCCATCGGTTTCACTACCACTTAAAAGGGATAACTCCAAAAGAGCATCAATTGCCACCTGAGTTTTAAAGTGCGAAAGTGTTGGAAAAAGCTTTTGTTTAAGCTTTTCGGCTGAAATTGTGCCCTGCATAACGGTTTTGTAAACAATACCAACCTCATCACGGGTGGGATTTATAGGTGAAAAATCCGCCATTTCCCCGATTTTAAGTTCATCATAAAGCGCCTGACACCTAAAATATTCATCTTCTTTCAGGTCACTTAAACGAATGCCCTTAACGAACACCGAAAGATTTTCTTCGCCGCCGAACAAATTTATATCAAGGGTCACGGCAAGGTTTAAGGTGTCACCCACGCTAAAGGGAAATTTATCCTCGGTTACGCCAAAAAGCAGGCACTGAAAAGAGGAGTTTTCCTTTGAAAAAAGAAGTCTTAAATGTTTGCCGTTTGCAATAGGTGTAATGCGGTTTAAGGTGACATTGCAAAGGGCAAAAACAGGCTGTGGATTTCCCATTCCAAAGGGTTCGAGCGCCTTTATGTTTTCGGCAAGGGAAATGCTAAGCGCCGCAGGGTTTAAACGGCAATCAAGTTCAAGTGTGGGAACTGCACAAGTAGAGCCTTCGGCAAACTCGTTAACCCTTTGCCTGAAAGCATCAATATTTTCGGTTTTAAGGGTAACACCGCAGGCAAGGGCGTGACCGCCAAACTGCACCGTTAAATGGGATGCAAAATTAACAGCATCAAAAAGCTCGAAGCCATTAAAACTCCTGCCCGAGCCAAATGCAAGGTCGTTTTCAACCGTTAAAACAATGGCAGGCTTGCCGTAAAACTCGCACAATTTTCCCGCAACGATGCCCACAACGCCACTGTGCCAGTTTTCACCCTGCACAACAATTATCCTTTGGTGATTATACCCGTTATTTTCAATGATTTTCACCGCTTCGGCAAAAATCTTTCTTTCCTTTTCTTGTCTTGCACCGTTTTCCCTATCAAGGGTGTCGGAAACGGTGAGGGCCTCCTTAATATCCTCTGAAAGCAGTAGTTCAACTGCACGCTTTGCATCGCCCATTCGGCCTGCGGCATTGATTCGAGGCACCACCGAAAAGGCAATTTTTTCACTTGTCACAGCATCACGGCTAACCCCTGAAATTTGAAGCAGCGCCGAAATTCCCTTGCGAAGCTTATTTGAATATTTCAAAACCCTTAAGCACATTTTAACTGCGCTTCGGTTATCTCCAATGAGGGGCATAACATCGCCAATGGTGCCAATGCCAACAAGGTCAGCATAGTAAGGCAGCAGCTGCTCGGCAGGTTTTTCCTCCATTGCGCAAACAAGCTTAAAGGCAACGGCAACACCGCAAATATTCTTAAAGGTTGAAGGGCAGTCCACACGGTGGGGGTCAACAACGGCTGCAGCATTTGGTAAAACTTCTTGGGGGAGATGGTGGTCGGTAACCACAACGGTCATACCAAGAGAATTTGCAAGTTCTATTTCTTTAACGGCGGCAATACCGTTATCAACGGTTATGATTGTGTTAACACCCTTATCGTAAAGGGCTTTAACCGATTCCTCGTGCATTCCGTAGCCCTCTAAAATGCGATCGGGAATGTAATAAATAACCCTGGCTCCCCTGCCCCTTAAATAGTCAACAAGAAGCGCTGTGGCGGTAACGCCATCGCAGTCATAATCCCCATAAACTGCGATTAATTCATCATTTTCAATAGACTGATTTATAACTTGTGCAGCCTTTTCAATATCGGCAAGTTCTCTATAGTCCGAAATGTTCGGCTCATCGGATAAAAACTCTTCCAGAGCGGCGGCATCGGTGTAGCCACGGGAGGCGGCAATGAGGGCGGTGAAGGCATCAATATCGCATTCTTGAGCAAGACTTTTTGCAAGCTCCTTGTCGGTTTTTGCCAAAAGCCATCTTTTCATTGCCATTTTCCTCACCGCCTTTTAAATATAATATATCATTTTAATTTTACCACTAAACTAATATATTTGCAAGAAAAAAAGCCGCAATCTCTTGCGGCTTTTAAAAACTTAATTTTAATTAGATAAGGCGGACTCTGATAACGCCCTCAAGACCCTCAATAACCTTTGCAATGGCATCAAAATCGGCCTCACCAATGTCAAGCATTGTGTAGGCATTATCACCCTTGGATTTGTTAAGCAGGTTTTCAATGTTAATGTTGTATTTACCGATTTCACTGGTAATTGCGCTTAAGATATTGGGGATATTCTTGTGAATTACGCAAATACGCTTAATACCGCTTCTGGGCATTGTGATTTCAGGCATATTAACGCTGTTAACAATATTGCCGTTTTCAATGTAATCAATAAGCTGGTCGGCTGCCATTTTTGCACAGTTATCCTCAGATTCGGGGGTGGAAGCGCCAAGGTGAGGAATTGCAATAACACCATCTACGCAGAGCATTTCGTCAGTGGGGAAATCGGTAACATAAGCGGCAACCTTGCCCTCCTCAAGGGCAGCAATCATATCATCGGACTTAACTAAGTCTGCACGGGCAAAGTTAAGCACTCTAACGCCGTTTTTCATTGCGGCAATGGCATTCTTATCGATAAAGCCCTTTGTGCTAGGAGTGAGGGGAACATGAATTGTGATGTAATCACAGTTCTCATAAATTTCCTGGAGGCTGTCAACGTGGATAGCGTTATGGGTGATGCTCCAAGCGGCTTTTACCGAAAGATAGGGGTCATAACCATAAACCTTCATACCAAGGGCATTAGCGGCATTGGCAACAAGTGCGCCGATAGCGCCAAGACCGATAATACCAAGCTTTTTACCACGGATTTCGGGGCCAACAAAGGCACCCTTACCCTTTTCAACCATTTTGCCAACCTCAGCGCCGTTGCCCTTTAAGGTTTTGGCCCACTCAATGGCAGGAATAACGCGGCGAGAGCAGATAAGCAGACCGCCGATAACAAGCTCTTTAACAGCGTTAGCGTTAGCACCGGGGGTGTTGAAAACAACGATACCCTCGGCAGAGCAGCGCTCAATGGGAATGTTGTTTGTGCCAGCGCCTGCACGGGCAATTGCCTTTAAGGTTTCGGGGAACTGGGTGTCGTGAAGAGCAGCCGAACGAACTATAGCGCCATCAGGATTAGCAATGCTATCACCAATAGCATATTGCTCCTTATCAAAAACATCAAGACCTGCGGCAGAAATTTTATTGTAAGTTAAAATATTGTACATAAGCGTTAACCATTTTCCTTTTCAAAATTTGCCATAAACTCTACGAGTTTTTCTACGCCTTCAACGGGCATTGCGTTGTAAATTGAAGCGCGCATTCCGCCAACCGAGCGGTGACCCTTAAGGTTAACAAAACCTGCCTTTTTAGCCTCGGCCACAAACTTAGCATCAAGCTCATCGTTGCCAGTTACAAAGGGAACGTTCATAAGTGAACGGTCGGCCTTTTCTACAGTGCCTTTAAACATTTTGCTGTTATCAAGGAAATCATAGAGAATTTTAGCCTTCTTCTCATTAATTTCCTTTACCTTTTGGAGGCCGCCAAGCTTCTTAATCCATTTAAGCACCAAGCCTGCAACATAAATTGTGTAACAAGGGGGTGTGTTGAACATTGAGCCGTTATCGGCGTGGGTTGCATAGTTAAACATTGTGGGGGTGAAGTCTTTTGCATTGCCGATTAAATCCTTGCGGATGATAACAATGGTAAGACCTGCGGGAGCAAGGTTTTTCTGAGCGCCTGCATAAAGCACGCCGAACTTTGAAACATCAATGGGCTCGGATAAAATGCAGCTGGAAATATCGGCAACAAGAGGAACATCGCCTGTGTCGGGAAGTTCGGTAAAACGGGTGCCGTAAATAGTGTTGTTCATACAAATATGGAAATAGTCGGCATCGGGAGTGAATGTGGCTTTATCAAGCTTCGGTATGTAAGAATAGGTCTTATCAGCCGAAGAAGCTACAACCTTTGCTTCACCGTAGCGAGCAGCCTCTTTATAAGCCTTGTTTGCCCACTGACCTGTTACAACGAAATCGGCCTTGCCGCTTTTGTTCATAAGGTTTAAGGGCACCATAGCAAACTGTGAGGAAGCGCCGCCCTGCAAAAAGAGCACCTCATAGTTTTCGGGAATGTTCATGATTTCGCGGAGATTTGCCTCGGTTTCCTTAATTATGGCATCATATTCCTTTGAACGGTGTGACATTTCCATAACAGACTGACCTGTTGCACCGAATTCGCACATTTCATTTGCGGCGGTCTCCAAAACCTCTAAGGGCAGCATGGAGGGACCTGCACTAAAATTATAAACTCTTGACATAATTTATTTCCCCTATCGTGAAAAATTTTATTCCATTATATGCCTCTGCTTTTCTAATGTCAACACATTTGTTAAAATATTATCAATGTTTTTTCAAAATTTTTCGTTTTTTATTTAAAGTTTGTTATTTTTTTATCAATATACCTCATAAAAACACCCGTCTTTTTATGACGGGTGCCATTTATCTTTATGAATTTTCAAGAATTTCTATAAGCTCGTTAAAGTTTTTAGCCGTATATGTAGGCTCATATATTGCCTTCTCCCCCATAGGATTAAACCAAAGGGTGTCAAGACAGCCATTAATGCCACCTAAAATATCGGAGCTCATTGAATCCCCAATAACAATAATTCTTGATTTATCCTTTTCGGGAATATTTTCAAATACATAATCGAAATATTCCTTTTCGGGCTTTTGGTGGCCGATTGCCTCAGAAACAAAAACGCCCTTTGCAAAATTTAAAATTCCCGAATTCTTAATTCGCTTTTCCTGGGTTACGGCATTGCCGTTGGTTGTGTAATAAATCTCAAATTTTTTTGATAAGCGTTCTAACATATCGAGAGCTCCATTAAGAGGAAAATGAAAGGTTTTTAAAGCCTCAATATATTCATCTGAGATTTTTTTACTGTTTCCTTCAAGGCCCTTTTCCTTTAAAAATGCCTTAAAACGGCCCTCGTAAATTTCGCTTTTCTTAATTTCACCCCGCTCAAACATTTTCCAAAAGCGGTCGTTAACACCGCTATAATAAACAATGTTTTCTTTACTTGCCTCAATGCCGTTGTTTTTCATAACAAGGCTCACGGCCTCCCACTCGCAGCGGGTAAAATCAAGAATGGTGTTATCAACATCAAAAAGTAAGGTTGTATAGCTCATTGTAGTATTTAAAAATATCCTTTATGTATTATTTTAAATTCCACTAATTGCAAAGAACGCAGGAATTGCCGAAGCAAGGTTGGATAGGGCGACAAAAATTATAATGCCGAGAGCCAGCATTCCGCCCGAAGTGCCGCCGCTCAAACTCAATGTGTAAAGGTAATATGGCGTTTCGCCGTGCTTTTCCCTTTGCTCCTTAATTTTTTCTATGGCGTGTTTTTTATAGATATGCAATGCGAACATTGCAACAACAGCGCCACCCACAAGGGTTTCGGCGGTATCTAAAATATCGCTTATCAAAGCAAGAACACCCGTGGCCTCGCCGATAGCAGGCTCCCCTTCCTCATCAAAAAACAGTTCGGGGTTTGCAACATCATCAAGGTTGCCACTGAATATTGATTCAATTGATGAAACAAGGCCCTTTGCAGCCTCTATATTATTATCAAAATTAAGTGCAGTTTGCACGCCTAAAACCAGGGCGCCTGCAATAACAAAGGCGATTGCTGGCTTGAATATTTTTCTATAAAAAAACCAAATGGCAGTGCCGAAAAAGCCGAGAAATGCCGTTAAAAGAAATACAGGCCAGCACCAGGAAACCTTAGAGCCTGAATATTCCATTTTTAAAAACTTATCATAAATTTTATCTGAATCCTTGCCAAGGAAGGCCAGCATTTCCCGTTTCTGGATGCCCTCAATTTCATCGGGCATTCCATTGCCTAAAGCACTATTGCCCTTCTTTTGAGCGGCAGGGTCAAATTGCTCGGGCGTGTTAAAATCTCCGTTTAATTCTTCCTTTTGAAAGGCAAGTGATGTGCCGCAGTTTTTGCAAAAGTTAAACTGCTCTTCATTTTCGGTTTTGCATTCGGGACAAAACTTTTTCATTTTAAAACCACCCTTTAAAAAATTTGAGCAATAAACATTATGAGTGAGGGCAAATAGCTAGTTGCTAAAAGGCCCGCAATTAAAAGAAACAGGTTGCTGCCGCCACGCTTCATTATTTGCTCGTTTTTATCCTCAGCCTCATTTTCTTTAATCTCACGAAGCGTTGACACAGTGTGCTTATAGTAAAGATAATCGCCGAAAAGCGCAAAGAAAAACCTTGTTGCAAGCTCTAGGCAAGCTGCCACACATGAGAGAATTTTGGCACTAGAGGAAATTGTCAAAAGCTGGCTAAGCATCTGAGAATAGGTATCTGCTGTAAGCTGACCCTGCCCCGAAAACGCTGAAATAATCGTGTTATACTCCTCGGAAAAGGGAATCATTAAAATGCCTGCTGCAACAATAAGCAAAATCGCCAAAATGCCGCTTTTGTACATTTTTCTGTGCAGCGCCCAGCCTTCGGGAAGCAGAAATGCCGCCCAGTTCCAGGAAATTTTGCCGCCTGCCTTAAATTTTGCAAACTTAGGCATATAACGGTTAGAGGAAGACATAACAAACCTAGCGGCTTCCTTTGCATTAACACCGTCATCAAGCTTAAAATCGGCTGGCACACCGCCAAGGGGATCAAAGCCTGCGCCACCCATTCCTGCGGCATTTAAATGACCGCAATGGGGGCAGTTTTTATAATTGGCAGGATACTCCTCATAGCAAAAATAACAGGTAACTGTCTGCTCTGCCTGCTTATTTTCCTCCTGCTTAGGTTGCTCTGTTTCCTCTTTTTTTGTTCTGCTGTATTCCTGCTCGGTGCCGTGAAGCTCTTGAAGCGCACAGTGACCGATTTTTTGATAGCATTCTCTGTGATGGGTTGCGCCGCACTCGGGGCAAAACACCACATCATCATCTTCAAAAAGATATGCCTTACAAACGGGACACTGCTGTCCCTTTAAATCAATGCTCATTTTGTCATTTCCCTTGCTGTATCCAAAATCAAAGTGAAATAATCCTTGCCATAGTTATGAAATTTACCCTTTTCAACCATTTCTGAAAAGGTTTTTGTATCAACCCACCGAGCCAAAGCAACCTCACCCTTTTGGAGTGTTAAATTTTCAGCGGGGGTATCGCACACGGTAAACCACACATCAACAAGCGAATTGCGGCGCTTAATGCGCTTTATAAAGCGAAGCTCGTTTTCTTCAGCCTTAATTCCAAGTTCCTCGGCAAGCTCCCTTTTAGCAGCGCTTATTGAGCTTTCGCCCGAAAATGCCGAACCGCCTGTTGCCGCCCATTCGCCCGGCATAAGCTTTTTTTCCTTGCTTCGCTTTTGAATGAGAAGTTCGCCCTTTGAAGACACAATCCAGATGTGAACAACCAGGTGATATTCTCCCGGTCGCAAAAAGGTGCGCCCCCTTACAACCGTTTTACCCGTGGGTGTGCCCTGTGCATTTAATATGTCCCATTTTTCCATATATTCACCCAATTTAAACTTTTTCTTAAAATTGATTATACCAAAACTGCAGCTCTTTTACAACATTTTTCGAAAAATATTAAGAAAATAGTATTGTAAATAATTTAATATTATTGTATAATATATTAAAACTCGCGTGATAAGGCGTGCGAATGGGCGGGTCCTGTGCGACGGGAGGCTATGAACCATGTCAGGCGGGGAACCGAGCAGCATTAAGTAGTTTTTCTCGTGCGCCGCAGTAAATCGGTCCATTCGTACACCTTAATACGTGAGTTTCTTAAATTTAAGGAGATTTTTATGGGTTATCAGGCTTTTTATCGTAAATATAGGCCAAGCTCCTTTGCCGATGTTTTGGGTCAGGAGCATATTACCGATGTTTTACGCCGCCAGCTTGCAGGTGGCAATGTTTTCCATGCCTATCTTTTCACAGGAACAAGAGGAACGGGTAAAACAACCTGTGCAAAAATTCTTGCAAAGGCAGTAAACTGCCTAAATGCGAAGGATGGCAACCCCTGCGGTGAGTGTGAAGCCTGCCTTAACATTGCGGCAGGTGAAGTGACCGACATTGTAGAAATTGATGCCGCTTCAAACAACTCGGTTGATAACATAAGAGATTTGCGTGACAAGGTTAACTTTGCCCCCTCCTCGGTTAAATACCGTGTGTTTATCATCGATGAGGTGCACATGCTTAGTATCAGTGCCTTTAACGCGCTGCTTAAAACCCTTGAGGAGCCCCCTGCACACGTTATTTTCATCCTTGCAACAACCGAGGTGCATAAGCTCCCTGCAACCATTCTTTCACGCTGTCAGCGATTTGACTTTAAAAGAATCGAAAACGACAAGCTCATTGCACGCATAAATTATGTGTGCCGTGAGGAAGGTCTTAAAATCAGTGAAACCGCCGCATCACTTATTGCCTCTGCGGCAGATGGCGGCATGCGTGATGCCCTCTCCCTTTTAGACCTTTGCGCATCAAAGAGCAACGACATAACCGAAGAAATTGTTATGGCGGCCTGTGGTCTTACGGGAAATGAATACCTTAACGACCTTGCTTGCCTTTTTAAAAATAGAGATACAAGCGCCGCTTTAGCGCTTATAGACAAGTTGTATTTAAACGGTATTGATATGCTTCGCCTTTGCAGTGAGCTGACCACATTTTACCGAAATTTAATGATTATTAAAACGGTTAAGACGGGAGAACTCCCCATTGTTTGTTCGGCGGCACAACTTGAGCGCTTTAAAGAAATTTCCGAGGGCTATGAGCTTAAAGAAATTTTAAGAACCCTTTCCCTGCTTCAGGAAGCAACCGTTAATATGCAAAATTCCGACCGCCGATGCGAGTTTGAAATGTTTGCAGTTAAGGTTTGCACACCTTGCCTCTCGGCAGATTTTGCCTCCCTTGAGCAAAGAATAAGCGACCTTGAAAAAATGCTTCAGGGCGGTGTTAAAACGGTAAATGTTGTTACACCAAAGGCCGAAAAGCCCAAAGCAAAGTCCGAGAAAACCGAGAAAAAACCTGTTGATGATGTGCCGGCCGCTTCACAAAATGAGGAGGCAACCAAAGAGCTTAAAGCAAAACCCACTGCAAACGGTGAGCTTAAGGAGTGGGGCGAAATTATCGAGGTGCTTAAAACCACCTGTCCCCTTATGGCAGGGGCATTAAGCTCGGGTTCAAGAGCCTTTGTTAAGGATAAATTTCTTCTTATTGACTGCAAAAGTCAACAATTTTTAAACCTTATGCGAACCAACGCAACCTATAAAAACCACATTAAAAACGCAATATTTAAGGTGCTTGGTGAAAACTACAGCATAGGCCCCTACAAAGAGGAAAAGGCAACCGAAGAGGTTGACCCCCTTTCCGCCCTTGCCGACAAACTTAAGCAATTAGAGATTTAAAGGAGATTTAAAAAATATGAAGGTAAGAATTCCCAACCAAGGTGGCGGACAAAATATGAACGCCATGCTTAAACAGGCACAAAAAATGCAGGAGGACATGGCAAATCTGCAAGCCGACCTTGAGCAAAGAGAATTTTCGGGCTCTGCAGGCGGCGGAACGGTTGAAGCCACCGTCACAGGCAAGCACGAGCTTGTTTCACTTAAAATAAATCCCGATGCAATTGAGGAAGGTGATGCCGAAATGCTTGAGGATTTCGTTATGCTTGCCGTTAATGAAGCTATCGGCAAGGCAACAAAAACTCAAGAAGAGGAAATGGGCGCCATTACAAGTGGTCTTAATATGCCCGGCTTGTTTTAATTATGGCTTACAACATTGTTCCGCTGAATGAACTTATAAACCAATTTGAAAGGCTACCGGGAATTGGCAAAAAAACCGCCACCCGCCTCGCCTTTTCGGTTCTTGCCGCACCCAAAGAGCAGGCACAGCGCTTTGCCGATGCCCTTGTTAATGCAAGGGAGAAAATTCATTTTTGCGCCTGCTGTCAGTCTTTTACCGACCTTGAAATCTGCCCAATTTGTGCAGATGAGGCAAGGGATAGAAGCGTTATTTGCGTTGTAAGCGAGGCAAAGGATGTTTTGGCATTTGAAAGGACAAGGGAATATAACGGCTTATATCATGTGCTTCACGGGGTTTTATCCCCCCTTGATGGCATCACGGCTGAGCAACTTAAAATCAAAGAGCTTATGAGCCGCCTTGCCGATGGCACCGTAAAGGAAGTTATTATGGCCACCAACCCCACCGTTGAGGGTGAGGCAACCTCAAGTTATCTTTCACGCCTTATAAAACCAATGGGCATTAAAATCACCCGCCTGGCTTACGGAATTCCTGTTGGCGGTGACCTTGAATATGCCGATGAGGTTACACTTTCAAAAGCCCTTGAGGGCAGAAATGAGATTTAAGCTATGACACAGGATAAAATTGATAGAATTAACGCCCTTGCCAGAAAGCAAAAGGCTGAGGGCCTGACCGAGGAAGAAAAGGCCGAGCAGGCCGTACTCCGCAGGGAATACATTGATTCGTTTAAACGAGACCTTGAAAGACAACTTAATAATATGTCTATCGTTGAGCCTGATGGAACTGTTAAAAAGGTGGAGAAAAAATGGAAATCGTAATTCTTGATGGCGCCACTGTTGCCGCAAACGACCTTAATTTCAGTGTGCTTGAGAAGTTTGGGGATTTAACCGTTTATGATTTCACAGCCCCCGAGGAAATTATCGAGCGCTGCCAGAGTGCCGATGCGGTTTTTTGCAACAAGATTGTTTTTACCCGTGAAATTTTTGAAAAACTTCCAAAACTTCGCTATGTCGGTCTTTTTGCCACAGGCTATAACAATATCGATGTTAAAGCCGCAAATGAACTTGGCATCACGGTGTGCAATGCAGGCTCCTATTCCACCGATGCCGTGGCACAGCACACCTTTGGATTTATTCTCAATAACTACACCCGCATTGCCGATTATAGCCGCTTTGTTTTATCGGGTGGTTGGAGTGAGAGCCGTGTGTTCTCCCCTGTTGTTTTCCCCACTGATGAGATAAGGGGCAAAACCCTTGGCATTATTGGCTACGGTAGCATTGGCAAAAAGGTTGCTGAAATTGCCCGCGTTTTCGGAATGAAGGTTATCGTTCACACAAGAACGGTGCGCGAGGATGGCGAAACAAAATTTGTAAGCCTTGATGAGCTTTTAAGCTCCAGTGATATTATTTCCCTCCATTGCCCACTAACGGCCGAAAACACAGGAATGTTTAACGCCGAAGCCTTCGCAAAGTGCAAGGATGGCGCCTACTTTATAAACACCGCCCGTGGCGGACTAGTTAATGAGCAGGCTCTTTTTGATGCACTCGAAACAGGCAAGCTTTCGGGCGCGGCAGTTGATGTTATCTGCACCGAACCCATGCCTAAGGACTGTGTTTTACTAAAAGCTAAAAACATAACTATAACCCCACATTCCGCCTGGACCCCCTTAGCAACCCGAAACAGGGTGCTGGAAATTGCCCGCCAAAACTACGAGGCATTTTTAAGCGGAAGCCCACAGAATGTTGTGTCTAAATAAAAATTAAAAAAACAAAAAACTACTCCGAACAAATGTCGGAGTAGTTTTTTTATTTGAGAATTATATCACATATTTTGTCAACATCAGCTATATCAAGGTCTGCATAAAGCGGAAGCGTAAGTACTCTATCGGCAACAAACTTTGCCACAGGTGTTTTGCTTGAATCACCGCAGGGTAATTCTTTATAGCAATCATATTCATTGGCAAGGGGATAAAAATATTTTCTTGCAACAATCTCATGCTCTTTTAGTTTTTCAAATATCTCATTTCTTGTGTATTTATAATCCTTAAAAACAACCGGGAAATAAGCATAGTTTGAAGTAACCCCCTGTTGCTCTTTGCACAGCACTATTCCCTCAATACCCCCAAGGCGTTCACGGTAATGCTCCACAACATCTTTCCGCTTTGCAATTTCTTCATTTATATGGCGAAGGTTGCATATACCCATAGCTGCCTGAAACTCGTTCATTTTAGCGTTTCCGCCCACAAAGGCAACCTGCTCGGCGCCACGAATCCCAAAGTTTTTAAGGTCATTCAGCAGTTGCACAAGGCTATCATCACTAAACGTAACGGCGCCGCCCTCAATAGTGTTAAACACCTTTGTAGCGTGGAAACTGAACATAGAGGCATCACCAAAATTGGCAACATTAACCCCGTTCTTTGTAACACCAAAAGCATGTGCGGCATCATATATAACCTTAAGATTATATTTATCGGCAATGGCCTTTATTGCATTCACATCGCAGATATTTCCGTAAACGTGAACGGGAACAATGGCGCAGGTTTTCTCGGTTATAAGCGCCTCTATCTTTGTTACATCCATCGTGTAATCGGCATCATTCACATCGCAAAAAACAGGCTCAAGACCATTTCTGACAATGGAATGAATGGTGGAAGCAAAGGTAAAAGGTGTGGTGATAACCTGGCCGCCTGCAGGCAAATTCATTGCGGCTATCACGTTTTCAAGAGCAAGGTGACCGTTAGTGTATAAAGTAACGTGAGGGGTGTCAAGAAAGGATTCAAGCTCATTTTGAAACTGCTTGTGCTTTACACCCATATTGGTAAGCCAATGGCTGTCCCAAAGCTCTTTTATTTCTTCACAATATTCCTCAAATTCGGGCATTGAGGAACGGGTTACGTTTATCATAATATGTGTACTTCCTTCTTTCTAATACAACTCAGGGAGCAGGTCCCTACGCATCATATCCTCGCCGCAGGAGTTAATTACACGCAGCTCCTTTACCGCAATATTATGCTTGCTATTCAGTTCTTCAACGGTATTTCCAACCATAGAGAAACCGGCAATTCTATCCCCTGAATTTGCAACACTGTCGAATTCGGAGCCCTTTGATTTGAAGCAATAATAATCAGTAATTACGCCTTTGTCTTTAAGCTCATCAAAATTTTCAAGATGGTCAAATATTCCCGGCTTACAATATATAAACTCAGTTGCAAAAAATTGCTCATTCGGGCGCTCGCTTCGAACACAGGGAAATTTTCCGAGGGTAAGGTCAACAACAGCTCCTATAACATCAAAGCCCGAAAGCTTTTTTATCATTATAAACTTTTCACCGCCGCCGGTGCGGGCACTGAACTCAAGCACATAGGCTCTTTCACCATCAGAAATCATTTGAATCAGCATCGGTGAATTTTTTAAATTAAAGGCATCTGCTATCTGCTGTGCGGTTTGCGCTATCTGCTGTTTAAGACTTTGCGGCATTTTCTCGGGTGACTTTGAACGGAAAATAACAAATTTATCCTCCTCGGGAATTTTGTCAAGCTGAGAAACACTAAGAACGTGTGCCACACCGTTTTCAACATAAACATCCACACTAAGCTCAGGGCCGTCAATAAATTCTTCAACAATAGCCGTGCCCGTTCTGCTTAATTTAACGGCATTTTCAAAAGCGTCTTTAAGCTCAAAAATATCCGTAACTTTTTTCACACCCTTAGAGCTGTTGCAATCCACGGGTTTAACAATTAACGGGTACCTTAATTCTTTGAGTCGCTGATTTTCAAGCTTTGCCATAACTGCGAACTTAGCGGTGGATATATTCTTTTCGGCAAAGATTTTTTTCATATATGATTTGTTAGTAACATTCAGAGCCGTTTGATAATCTATATAACAAGGCAGACCCAATTCCTCAGAAACCTTTGCAACGGTCAGCAATGCCTGGTCGGTGCATACCGTAATAATAAAATCTACCTTCTCATCCCTTGCAACTCGGGTAATGGCCTCCACATCAAGTGTTGACTCCCGATAAAAAATATCGGCATAAGGCTTTGCAACAGGATTTTCAAAGTAGTCTGCCAATACCGTTACAATACCTCTGCTTCTCAAATCGTTAAGCAAGGCTATCTGAGGTAATCCGCCGGCAAGAACTAATGCCTTCACTTGTTTTTCCTCCAAAAAAATTACTCTTCTTCCGTATCGGCAGTATTTATAACCAACGCCTTTTTCTTTTCAAGATACATTCCCACAAGGCCGAATCCAACAGAAATGGAGCACACTCTTATTACCCAGGGGAAATACTGCTTATAAATAAATGCACACAGTGCTGTGGCTGCTTCGCCGCCGATTATAAGGGCAACTATATAACCCACCAACGCAAGAGCGCCGGCAAACAAGGTTGCCAACACGCCTATAGAGAATACAGTTAATAATACTTTACTTACTTTTTTCATATCACATATCCTCCTGAAATTACAGTCCCATAATAGGAAGTATACCAAGCAAACAAAGAACCGATAAAACATAGTGGAGTCCCACCCATATCATACAGTTAATTGTTGTGGATTTCATATCCGACTTGGCTATACCCATTGCGGTATACATACAAATTGCCAAGGGAGGTGTCATGCCTTCCATTGCTCCCGTAATAACAGGAAGCATTGCCGCCGCTAACAGGGGATTTCCGCCTGCTGCGGCAAATATAGATATAATTGTTCCGCCGAATATTTTGGTTTGAGCAGTGCCGGGGAACACCATTCCGAGAATAGAGGTTATTGCAGGAAGGATAAAAGCAAGAGCAACTTTTGAAAGATTAAAGCTCTCAATATATGTTCCTATATTGGTACCTATATCGGTTGCCGAGAATAGATTGCTTATGCAATATGCGAAGAATATGGTTGCACCAACAGGAACTATTCCCGTAACAGATTTCGCAATGGTATCAACCAATGCTTTTGGTTTCATACCCTTATTCACAAGTAGTGCATAAGCGGCTGCAAGTCCCGGTGTAAAAAGAAGCAGACTGCTTGAGAAGTTTGATGCGCCTGCACCAAGCCTTTCGGTAAAGAAGTTGGACTTAAATAAGTAATCAATAATAAAAGGAGCAAGAATTATAACCGGCAACAAAAGATTTTTCCAACCCTTTTTTAGTGTCTCTTTCAGGTTTGGGATATCCTCGGGGTCCATTGGCTTAACCTTATGAATTCTGCAGAACACATAAAGTGTTATAATTCGCTGTAATATAAACCATATTGCTATGCCCCACATTACAATCCAAAAGGTAGACTGAGACATTTCCGCACCGCTATACTCATTATAGCAGGCAAGAGCCGCAACTATAACACCAGCAGGGGGTATCATATTACCCATTGTGCTGGCTGCAGACTCAACGTTAGCCGCAAGATGACGAGGGAAGCCTGATTTTATCATAGCAGGAATTGTAAACACACCTGTAGTGGCAACATTTCCTGCACCGCTTCCCGAAAGGGCTCCCATAAAGGTACTTCCTATTACGGCAGTAAAACCTGCACCACCACGGAAACGACCAAATATTGCCACTATAACTGCCACTACGGTATCCACCGCTTTGGTAGCATCAAGAACCTTTGCAAGTACCAAAAAGCCTATAATTGAATAGAACAGCGTGTCCTTAGCCGTTTTTCCCACGTAGGTGAATATGTTGCCAAATTCACCCGTAAGCAAAAGCATAAGAATAAATCCATAAAACATACATTCATAAATAGGTCTTTTAAAAACCAGGAATGTAACACAAATTACAGCTAATAATGCTAAAATGTAGAAAATTTCTATTGGCATAATCATTTCTCCTTTTTTATCCGAAAAGATTTAAATCTTTGTTATAAATAATTCTTTATATCCTTTGCCACCGTACGCAACTTTAAAACATTGGTCCGGCACATGGTTACCCATGCACCACTGAACAATGGCTTTTGGCAAATTGCATCCTGCCATGTGGCTGAAGGGATAACCACCGCCAAAGCGGGCATTCATTTCAAGAATATAGGGTTTACCATCGACTAAAAACACATCACAGTCCATATTTGCTATGTGCTTTGTAAGTGTTCCCAGCCTCTCGCACTCTGCTTTTATGGCAGGCTCATCAACTATTTCGGCAATATCGGTTTCCCCTGCACGCATAGCAATTTTTTTCTTGGCTATAACAGAACAGTGTTTTCCGTTTAAATCGTTTATAATATCTGCGCCATATTCCTGTCCCTTAAGAAATTCCTGATAAATTATCTGCTCATCTGCCGAAACTGCATCCGATTCATATTTTAAATAGGAACGGCTTATTGTACGGGTGTTTCGGCGGAAATAGTAAAGCAAAGCCATTTCATCCTCCGCCACGCTCATTGCAATGGAGCCACAACCGAAACGGGGCTTTACTATTATAGGATAACTGAGTTCGCCGCTATCAACAGCGCGCAACACCTGTTGCAGTGATAGATAGGTTTTTGGCACATTAAAACCATTTTCTTTAAGAAAAAGATAGGTTTTCCATTTATCATTACAAATCTCAATAAGTTCGGGCTCAGAAACAATAACCCTTGTGCCCACAGCCGCGAAATTTTCTTTGCTACGGGCAAGCACCAATAAATCTATATCAAAAAGGGAAATAAGAACATCTATCTTATTTTCCTTGCAGTAATCAAGCAGAAAGGGGATATAATTGTCATCATAGATAAGAGGCGATATAACACTTTTATCGGCATAATGGAAGGCAACGGTTTTATCATCAGAATTGCAGACATGCACCTGACCGCTGTCCCCCAGCACCTCTTTGAAATATTTAACCATATACGCTCGGCGTCCCACCGAGGTGAGTAATACATTCATTTTATTTCTCCTGTTTGAAACGGTATATAAGATGGACATCCTCGGGTCTCGGCTCATCCTGTGCAGTGTATGGCACAAAACCAAGCCCTTCATATAGCGCTATTGCCGCATTATTTGAGGCATCGGTATAAAGATGCGCGGCGGCAATTCCTTTACTTATACATATATCAAGAAACTGCTTCACTGCCGCCTTGGCATAGCCCTTGCCTCTTGCCTCGGGCAGCGTTGCCACAACCGAAATATACGCCGTGTTATTTATAAGGTTTTCGGTGTATCCTGCCACAAGAGCGACCATCTTCCCGTTTTCCAGAGTATAGCAAAGGGTTGCCCTTTGGCAAAATTTTTGTGCCAAGTCATAAAGCTCCTGCTTTTTTGAAAGGGGCACGGGAAAAGAATTATCCACTCTTTTTAAGAACTCTAACAAATCTTCAAATTTTAGTTTTTGCATTATTTTTTCTCTTTTACTGCTTTAAGAACTCCCAAAAGCTGCATAAACGGTTTCATTTTCGCAATTATTGAAATAAGCAGATAAACCGCTACTCCCACAAAAATTTGTATAGCCAACGTGGCTACAGCACTAAGGCCCAAAAGGCCCACCGCCAGCACACAGCCGCACATAAAAGCCGATGCCGCAAAGGATGGTAAAATATCTCGCATTTGTTCAAAATATGAATAATCTATAAGTTTTTTGTTGGGGAATGCATTTACGAAACAGCTTATAAAGGTCGTAACCACCCCTGTTAATGCAATTGCTATGGGTGACTCAAAGAATACCACTGCTATTATTATCGCCAAAAGCCCGTAGCTTTTCTTGATTATTTCAAGTTTTAAAAATATATCACTTCGGCCCATTGCGTTTATGGCCTGCAAGTTGCAGGAATGAACGGGATAAAAGGCGGCTGAAAAACAAAATATCTGAAGATATGGCACGCATGGGAGCCACTTATCCGTGAGCAATAACTTTATAAGCGGTTCGGCCACACCTGCAAGGCCTGCCATCATTGGAAAAACTATATAAGCGCTCAAGGTAATGGAATTACGCATCATTACTTTAAGCTCTTCTTTTTTATCCTGCTGTTTTGACATTGCAGGCAGCATAACGCTTTGCACCGTGCTGTTAATGCTGTTCATAAGAAATTGGGGGAACTGCTTTCCTCTGTTATAAAAGCCAAGGGTGGCGCTATCATATTTTTTACCGATTACAAGGCCCTGCAGGTCTTGATATAATGTATCCAAAAGTCCTGAAAGCAAAAGCTTCCAACCGTAGGAAAACAGCACCTTGACTCTGGCGAAATTCACGGCAAAGCGAAGCTTTATTTTCGCAGTAAAGCACATTACCGCCGCCGCAACAAACACGTTAAGCATTGTTTGTGCCACAAGCGCCCAAAGACCGCCGCCAAGGAGCGCTATTACTATTCCTACTATTCCCGAAATTAAAATGGCGCCGATATTGCTATAGAATACCTTTTTGAAATCCAAATCCCTGCTTACTTTAGCAAGCTGAACAGAGTTAAGGGCGCCCGGGAAAAGCATCAGTGCCAGTACACGAAGGGGCCAAACAAGTTCGGGCATTGCATAAAACTGTGCAATAAGCGGTGTGGCAAAGAAAATAACCGAATAAAGCACACCTGCAATACCTAAGGTAACCCAAAGAACCGAGGAATAATCCTCATCTGTCACATCCTTATTCTGAATAAGCGCCGTGCTAAAGCCCGTTTGAATAAAAACATTTGCAAGGGATGTGAATATTACCATTATAGAAAGCACGCCGTAATGCTCGGGTGATAAAATACGTGCTAATATAATTTGTAAAACAAACTGAACGCCCTGAACACCGAAACGCTCAAGAAGCTTCCAGAGAAATGCTTTTTTCATTTTAATCTCCTGAAATCACACATTTAATCGGCATATATTTTTTTCTTTAATAACTTCCTTTTTATATGTCGCTTAAACGCAAGATAGATAACATATAGCTTATGTTTTATCTCGCCATAATCCTTTAAAAATTGTGTAAAAGTAATTTGTCCTTCCAAAACTGCTTTTATCATAAAATAAAAGCACTGATACTCGATAACCTTTATTTCCTTTTCACCGGCGTGCTTTGTGGCGTAGGACATAAGTTCCTTTTGCCATTTTTTTTGCTTTGAATAGTCGAATTTATACGTAGCGCTAAAGGAACTGCCGTGGGTTGTTACATGCCTGTAGGCACTCATTTTTTCCTGCATACAGTACACCTTGCCGTTGCAAAGCAAAGCAAAATACAAAAGTCTATCACCGGGGGATAAGCCCTTTTCCATAATGCTGTTATCAAATGTATCATCCTGATAATAATTTTTATACATTATCGTTGCCAACTGACCGGGCATTATTTCACTGAAAAAGTGTCTAAAGGAATATTCCTCGTCCTCACACTCTGGATAGGTCTCGCCGTTTGGCAGGGAGTCCTCCCCCACCACAACGCAGTTGTGTGCAACGGCAATATATTCGGGGTGTGTTTCCAAAAAGGTTATCTGCTTTTCCAGCTTGTTTTCATCGGTCCAAAAATCATCGCCTTCAAGAGCAATCATATATTTTCCCCTACAGCGAAGTTTCAAGTCTCGAGCATTGTTGCACTGCATATTGTGCATGTTCTTTTCACGATAAAACATTGTGAAAAAACCGGGATGTTTTTTTTCATATTCTTTAAGTATTGCGCGAGTATTATCGGTAGAACAATCCTCTCCTACCAAAACCTCAAACTTATACTTTGTTTTTTGCATCAGAATGCTGTCCAGTGCCCTTGCAATATAGTTTTCGTGGTTATAGGTAGCGACATAAACGCTTAAAACAATATCGTTCTCGCTCATTTTTTAAGTCCTTTCCACTTTTGGTCCTTATCGGAAAGGTTAAGAGGAGTACCGTCTTTAAGGGTATAGCCCTCAGATGAGCAGTTGCCCTTGTATTCTCCTATAACCTCAGGCCACTCAATGCCGATTTCCGGGTCGTTCCAGGCAAGGCCGCCCTCATCACCGGGGCGATAGAAATCAGTCACCTTATAGCAAAATTCCGCAGTTTCGGAAAGCACCAAAAAGCCGTGGGCAAAACCTTCGGAAATGTAAAACTCCTTTTTGTTTTCCTCGGTGAGTTCAACACCAAACCATTTGCCGTAGGTTTTGCTGCCTTTTCTAATGTCAACAGCAACATCGAAAACCCTGCCCTTAATAACGCGGACAAGTTTTCCCTGGGGGAATTCCTTTTGGAAATGAAGACCACGGAGCACGCCCTTAACCGACATACTCTGGTTATCCTGAACGAAGACCATATTAAGTCCCGCTTCTTGCATATCATTTTGGTTATAGGTCTCCATAAAATAGCCGCGACTGTCACCGTGAACGGCAGGCTCGATAATGTAAAGGCCCTCAATATCGCATTTTGTAACCTTAATTTGTCCCATCAGTATTGAATCTCCTTTAAATATCTTTCAAGTGCATCCTGCCAGGTGGGCAGGGGGTTAAAGCCGTTCAATTTGAGCTTTGATTTATCAAGGCGACTGTTAAAAGGTCTTGCCGCTTTTGATACACCATATTCAACGGTGGTAACGGGTAACACATTGGTGGTGTACCCTGCCGCTTTAAAAATTGCAACAGCAAAATCGTACCAGCTTATATATCCACCCTCGTTGGTGGCGTGATAGTAGCCGTATTTCTCGGTTTCGGCCATATCAACAAGCAAGCGTGATAAATCGGCAGTATAGGTAGGTGTGCCTATCTGGTCATTAACAACACGAAGTGTATCGTATTTCTTGCCCACGTTAAGCATTGTTTTTATAAAATTGTTTCCGTTAACACCAAAAACCCAGGCAATACGGACAATGAAAAATTTTTCAATGGTATTTGCCACCGCAAGCTCACCTTGGAGCTTGGTTGCTCCATAAACGCTTAACGGAGCATAGTCCTTGCAGTCAGCAGCCCAGGGCTCACTTCCCTTGCCACTGAACACATAGTCGGTGCTGATATAAATCATTTTGCAGTCAAGCTCTTTTGCCACTTTTGCAATATTCTCGGTACCTTTTACGTTGATGGCGAAAACCTTTTCCTTGTTTTCCTCATCCTCAGCCGCATCAACCGCGGTCCAGGCGGCACAATGCACAACAACATCGGGCGAAATTTGCCCGATGGTGTTTTTTACGGCATCGCCATCGGTAATATCAAGTGAAACATAGGGCATTTGGGCGACGGCAGTTTCTGCACCCGCATAGGAGGGGTGAATGTCGCTGCCAATGCACTCGTATCCTCTTTTTTTGGCTTCAAGCATAACATCGTGGCCAAGCTGGCCGCAAACACCTGTAACAAAAATTTTCATTTTATCTATTTCCGTACATCTTTTCGTAATAGTTTTGGTATTCACCCGAAATGATGGTCTCCCACCATTCCTTGTTATCTAAATACCACTGAATTGTCTTCTGAATACCATCGGCAAACTTTGTTTCGGGGAGCCAACCCAGCTCGTTATGGATTTTTGTGGGGTCAATAGCATAACGCATATCGTGACCCTTACGGTCGGTAACGTAGGTTATAAGGCTTTCGGGCTTATCCAAAGCTTTACAAATGATTTTAACAATATCAATGTTTTTCATTTCATTGTGGCCGCCGATGTTGTAAACCTCGCCCACTCTACCCTTATGTATAATAAGGTCAATTGCCTTACAATGGTCCTCAACATAGAGCCAGTCACGAACATTAAGACCCTCGCCGTAAACGGGCAGAGGCTTATCATTAAGCGCGTTGGCAATCATAAGAGGGATAAGTTTTTCGGGAAAATGGTAAGGACCATAGTTATTAGAGCAACGGGAAATAGTAACAGGAAGGCCGAAGGTTCTATGATAAGCTAGAACCAAAAGGTCGGCGCCTGCCTTTGAACTTGAATAGGGGGAAGAAGTGTGAATGGGGGTTTCCTCTGTGAAGAAAAGGTCGGGGCGGTCGAGGGGTAAATCACCGTAAACTTCATCGGTGGAAACCTGATGGTAACGAACAATGCCATACTTACGGCAGGCATCCATTAACACCTGAGTTCCTAAAATATTGGTTTGTAGGAAAACCTCGGGGTTTTCAATGGAACGGTCAACGTGGCTTTCGGCCGCAAAGTTAACCACCATATCGGGTTTTTCCTCTTCAAAAAGCTCATAAACTGCCTTTCTGTCGCAGATATCAGCCTTAACAAAGCGGAAATTTGGGTTGTCCATAACAGGGGCCAAAGTTGAAAGGTTGCCTGCATAGGTCAGCTTATCAAGGCAAATAATGCGATAATCGGGATATTTGCCCAGCATATGAAATACAAAGTTGCTTCCAATAAATCCGGCGCCACCGGTAACGATAATAGTCATTTTAAATTTCTCCTTTAACCTAAAATATCAATGTATTTTCCATCAAGCACGTCTTTTAAATACTGTCCGTACTGATTTTTTTTGAGGACCTCATAAACCTCTAAAACCTCTTCCTTTGAAATCCAGCCGTTTAAATAGGCAATTTCCTCGAGGCAGGCAATTTTCCTGTGCTGATGGTCCTCAATGGTTTTAACAAAGTTTGTTGCCTCCACAAGGCTTTCGTGTGTGCCTGTGTCAAGCCAGGTAAAGCCCTGACCTAGCAGTTCAACATTTAGAGAGCCATCCTCAAGATAAATGCGGTTTAAATCGGTGATTTCAAGCTCACCTCTTGCAGAGGGTTTTAAATTTTTAGCATATTCCACAACGCGGTTGTCGTAGAAATAAAGGCCTGTAACGCAGTAATTGCTTTTGGGTTTCGTGGGCTTTTCTTCAATGGAGATTGCCTTGCCCTCTTTATCAAATTCAACGATTCCAAAGCGCTCAGGGTCATCAACATAGTAACCAAACACCGTTGCGCCCTTACCGCTTTCGGCATTTTCAACTGCGGCTTTGAGGCGTTTTTTCAGCCCGTGGCCCGCAAAAATATTGTCGCCAAGCACCATACAAACGGTGTCATCACCAATGAAATCGGCACCGATGATAAATGCCTGAGCAAGACCATCGGGAGAGGGCTGAACTGCATAGGAAAGGTTAACGCCAAACTGCTTACCGTCACCAAGCAGGTCCTTAAAACGAGGGGTGTCCTGGGGTGTTGAGATAATAAGAATATCTCTAATTCCCGCATTCATTAAAACCGATAAGGGGTAATAAATCATTGGTTTGTCATAAATCGGCAACAACTGCTTTGATGTTACCTTTGTAAGGGGATACAGTCTTGTGCCGGAACCACCGGCTAAAATGATACCTTTCATAATTCTTAACCTCCAAAATTAAATTTCATCAATTTCTTCTAAAGACTGCTTAACTGCCTCTAAATAAGCATAACCGTTTTTGGTGTCAGGCTCAAGATATGTACCTTCTGCCCACTCGTTCCAAGCGTTTATGAAAACGAATTGTTTTTCTTCGCTGTGGTTTTTCATTTCCTTTTTAATAAGTTTTGAGAAATATTCTTTAAACACACAAGGGGTGCAACCGTGGTATATTGTGGCTTTTTCTTTGTATCTTGCGGTGTTATCCCATTCAAGAAATGCCATATTGAATACGTCTTTATCTTTATATTTAAAATCTCGTTTTAAAACCGCATCAAACACCTTGTCGTAAGGATGCAAAATGTAACTTGTACGAATTTTGCTTCTTACCACACGCATTTTTTCAACCCATTTTTCAGGGAAATGTCGCAAAAGATTTTCGACAAACACCTTTTTGCCCTTATAATCCTTTGAATTTACCGCTTCATGAGGATTAAAAAGCAACACGCCATCAAACTCATCAAGAATTTTATTATCGGGAAAATCAAAGGATTTAACGGCCATAAAATAAAGTTCGCCTATGCCCTCTTCACGAGCAAGCTCCCGCCAATATCTAAGCATTTCGGTAACCTTTGTAACAAGGTGCGGGCGATAGATTTGGAAAACGGGCCGTGAGTCAATCTTAATGGCTCGCTCATCCTTAAGATATTGTTTAATGTAATCAAAATGTTCTTTCCATTTTTCCTTGGTGGGCTCATAGGTTTGTTCCTGCAAAATTTCACTATCTTTGCCTTCCCAACGCCTTGCCCAAGTTTCATTTGCCCAGGTTAAACAAAAAGGAATGTCAATATCTTTATTATTTAGAAAAATCTCTTTTGGTGTTTCAAGAAGTTGTTTTCCATCAAACCAATAATGATAAATGGTAAAACCATAAATTCCATACTGCTTTGCCATGTTCACCTGTTGAACGATAATCTCTTTGTTTGTTAAATCGTAATAGCCATACCTTGGCACACGGGGTTGGTGATGCCCTTCAAACAAAGGATAACCTTCTTTTACCTTTGTCCAATCGGTAAAGCCCTCGCCCCACCATCGGTCATTTTCCTCAATTGCGTGGAACTGGGGAAAATATATTGCTATCGGTTTCATTTGTTTCATAAAATTTCTCCTTTAATAGCAAAAACAGTTAAATAAAAGAATAAATTATTTATCCCTTTTTGACGGGAAACGCCGTTTTTCCTAAGCGCCGTTACTGTTGCTAATCTACCCTTTTTCATTGCATACAAAATAGAATTTAATATTTCAAGATTTTCACAGGTGATTGCGCCTTCAAGTTCATTTAGTAAGAGATAAACCTGATAAAGGCGCAATTTTGTATTTTGTACCTGCCAGGAAAAACCTTTGGTTATTCTTGAAATTCTTGCCGCGAAAGAGTCTTGTCCGCTTTTTCCTGTTGCGTTGTTGTTGTGAAAGCGGTGTGCAATGGTTTGCCTTGGAATATAAATAAGATTACCTGTTGCCGCCGCCACAAGGGAAATCCAACAATCGTGCATTTCAATTCCTTCAGGCGGATTAAGCACAAGCTCGGTGAGTTCACGATTAATAACCGAGGCACATCCAAATACAAAAGGTTGTGCAATTATTTTGCCAATGTCCACTTCCCCTTCTTTAACACGCAGTGAAGCATAGTCGCTGTAAGAAGGTGCCACAGTTTTGCCGTTTGAATCTATCATTGAAAAATCAGAAAATACCATGGTTGGTACCCCTTGGTGCTTTTCGATTTCTTTTAGCATTTCTTCCAATTTTGTCGGATACCAAACATCATCTTGGTCGCTAAAAAACACATATTGTGACCGAGCAGCTTTATTTAACAAGGCGAAAAAACTGCCTGCAGGGCCTTTGTTTTCACCGCGTTCTAAAACAATTCTCTCATCAGTGTAAGATTCAATGATTTTTAAGGTGTCATCTCTAGAGCCATCATCCCTTATATAAAGCACAAAGTCTTTATAGGTTTGAGAAAGAATTGAATCAATTTGCTCTTTTAGATATTTTTCACCGTTATAAGTGGACATTAAAACTGAAACCATATACTATTCTTTATCCTTTATAAAACAAGTTTTGTTTTGAACTGCAATAAGCAAATAAAGTAACATAGATATTCCGGCAAAGGTGAAAAGGAATGGGTTGGTTTGAACCGCCATAGCATAAGACAGCGCAATCGCAAGCCAACAAAATAAATTTTCCTTTTTCTCTTTCTTAAAGGTCAATACCGCAGAAATCGTTGCCCCACATATGAAAATAAGCCACATCAGCATTCCCACAATGCCTAATTTCATCATCAAAGCCGGCAATGTGCTTTCGTACATATATGGGTAGGTTTCGTTTCGTATGCAGTCTTCCACATAGGCGCCATACCCATAGCCAAGCCACCTGCTTTGGGACCATTTTTCAGTCAAGGCGCCGTTTTGTGATGTACGCAGTGAGTTTGCCTGTTGTGTTCCAAGTGCATCTTTCAGTTTGTTTTTAAGTTCGCTTGTGTCCTCACCGGCAGCTTCAAGTTTGTCAATGGTTTCTTGCATTTGTTCAACCGATTGCTCCGAACGAACAGTGTTAAATGCGCGTTCAAAGATTGTATTGTCAAATACCACAAAATTAAGAACAACAATAAGTAAAACAGAAATTAACAAGGTTACCAAATTTCGTATTCTTGCTTTGCTTCCCTTGTTTATTACAATACCCGGCACTAAACAAAGAAAAAGACCTGCCAAATATCCAAACCAAATAGATTTTGTGTAGGTAATACATATAGCAAAGGTAAAAACAAGCAGGGCGATGACGTGCCACCACTTGCCTTTTGCAACACGTCTTATGCAAAGGAAAATGCCCAGCAGCAAAAACAGCGATGTGGTTTGAATTATACGAACAATGCCATAGCCGTAAATCACACTGCTTCTAACGGCAGTTCCAAACGAAATCATATCAATAAAATCATAATAGCCTTCATAAAAACCGGGGCAAATTGTATCTCCAATGTACATCACGCAGTGCCAAACGGCCAAAATAATGGTTAAAACGTAGGTTATTTTTTCAATTATCTTTACGTTTAACCTGCCCGTGCGAATAAGAAAAGCCACAGGAAAATAAAGGACTAAAACCAAAAGGCAACTAAAATCCTTAAGCGCAAAGGCCATATCGCCTCTTATCAAAAGAGGAATTACCGTGGCCCATAACAAATTGCCGAGTAAAAAGCACAGGACAACGTAATCCAAAGGTCGAAGTAGTTTCCAAATTGTTATAGCTCCCTCTTTTTTTGAGAAAACATAAATTTTTTCTTTCACCATTACCGCTATACAGTACAGTGCCAAAACCAATACCGAGATAGCAAAAAGAATAATTCTTATGGATTTTCCTGCAATGGTAAACTGATAACCGTTAAAACCTAAAATGTTATCTATTAAAAATAATACTGGCGCCACCCATAAAAGCACCTTTAAAATATTCGGCACACATTTGCTTTTTAGCCTTTCAAATAGCACTATTTTTTCATCCTTTTTCGCATTTTCAAAGTTTTTTTAAAATTGAATTATATTTTTCCTTTATAATCTCTTCTTCAAAACACTGCAAAAATGTTTCTTTAACATTTTCACGCATTTTAAGGCATTCTTCCCTTTCGCACAAAACCTTATTTATAAAGTTTTCGTCATCAAGGTTAACGCCGATGTTTTTTTCTTTAACCAGCCGCTTTGTATCGGCCGGAATGTTGTTGATAATAGGCAGGCCGTGACTGAAATAATCTACCGATTTCATTGTAAGGCCAATGCAAACCGATTCCTTCATAACATTAAGGCCGAAATGACAACGGCTTATGATTTCCTGCTTTTTCTCATTATCAAAAACGGGGCCGTGAAAAACAACCTCAGCTCCTGCCCTTTTTGCCGCAGCAATGAGTTCATCCTGATTTTCGCCTGCACCGATAATATGCAAAGCGACCTGTTTTTTTTCAGTTATTTGCTTTATAACATTTTCAATGTGAGGAATGCTTATAATATTATTTATTGCGCCAAGATAGCACAGCGTAATTTTATCATCTTCAAAGTGGGGTTCAAGCAATTTGTTCCCCAGTGACTTTTGACAAAGATAAACCGTTTCGGAGCCTTCCACCAGCCGAAGTTTTTCCCTGAACATTTCACACTCGGTAATCACAAAATCCGCCTTAGGCAAAGCGTGGTTTCTAATTAAACTCCACACCGAGAAAACGGGGGCCAGAAGCCTTTTTATTTTCCCCGAGGGAAATGTTTCGGGCCACAAATCAAAAATGTCGAAAACAATTTTTACCTTCTTGTGGCTCGCTTTATATTTAGCACCATAATGAGCAATAAAATTTGGCGGAACAAGGGCATAAATTAAATCGGGCTCCTCCCCTTTTTCGATGTAGGCAAAAACATCACGGGAAAAGAACATATGCGATAAAATTCTGTCAAGAGACAGGTTCTTTTTATAAGGCTTTGCATGAATTTGAACACAGTTTTCTACCTTGCAGGTGAAAACTTCTTTTGTGTCGTGGTTAAAATCGGAAGTGACATAAACAGTATCATAACCCATTTCTTTGAGGACCTTATCCACCGCCCAAAGCCTATGACCATAATGGTCAGAACAGCTAATAAGATATGCTTTTTTATTTGCCTTTGACATTAGCCTTTTCACGCCTCTTTGAATGCCTTTTAGCGGGCATAATTATTCTTTTACAGTTTACCACAAAATACCCCTTTTGTCAATTAAAAGCGATGGATATAAAAAATTCGCAGTCCTGCATTTTGGACTGCGAATTTTAGGTGTTATTTTTGTGATTTTTATTCCTCGAAAGCAATGTCGGCAATATAAACATTAACGTGTGTTACGGCGTTGCCCGTCATGTTTTGAAGTTTTTCCTTAACGCTTGCTTGAACACAAGCGGCAACGTCCTTAATCATTGCATTTTCTTTAACGCAAATGTAAATGTCAATTTCGGTTGTGCCGTTCTTGGTTTCGGCCTTAACAGGCTTAAATGCGGCGCGGTCGATAATGCTCTTTAAATCAATGGGGGCAGCTGCAAGGCTTTTAACGCCCTCAACCTCCATTGCGGCAATGCCTGCCATTTTTTCTAAAACCGATGTATTGATAGCGAGGTCGCCAGTATTGCTCATTTTTTTCATCCTTTCGGTGTTTCACTTTTTTATAGTATAACACAAAATTTCAAAGAACACAACTATTTTACAGTAATAATTTTTACACCCGAAAGTGGGACTGAGCTGTGCTCGGTTGCAATATCCTGAATTTGTAGGGTTTCGCTGGCTAAAAGACCATCACTTTGCACCACAATGGTCACCGTTTCATCGCTTATAACGGCAAGGGCCTTTTCAAAGCCCTTTGCCTTTAAAAGGTTTTCAATATTGGCCTGTGCCTCAATTCTTTTGGCAAGGCTTGCGCTCATCTGAACGGCGGCTGTTTTATCATCATCCGAAGCATTTTCGTTTTTAAGGGTTTCCTCAATTTGCTCCTGCGCTGCCTTTATTGCCTTTTCACGCTCTGCCTTGGCGGTGGTGAAATAGTCCTCATTTTCGGCTTCGGCACCCGTTTGAACGGCGGAGGACTGACTTTCATTGCCCACATACTGAACCCCGCCGAGATATTTTGAAACCGTATTCTGAACATCTGACACCGAAGAATATTTTGTATTAAGCCAAACGGCGGCACCTAGTGCTACAACCAGCAGTGCTAACGCTATTTGACTTTTTGTAAAAACCTTTCCCTTTTTCAACTAAATTTCCTCCTAAATTAGTTTATTTTATAAGCACACAAATTCTTTGTGAAGTAATTCCAAGCATTGCCGTCACGGCATCCTCAATATCCTGCCGCGAGCAGTTAATCGGTGAGCACACCACTGTCACTCCCCTGACCTCAGGCATTTTCTCGCTTATTAAAAGCGCCGTTTCAGAGCCATCGGCATTTTTTACCACGATATATTTATTCTCGCTTTCATCGCTCTTATCGCTTGAGCTTCCGCCGTTTTTCTCGCTGAGAGAGGTTTTGGTGTCATCGGCATAGGTGTATTTAACCCCGCTCTCCAGCGTTATTGCAACCGTAGCCGTTTTATCCCCTGTGACAGCGGCCACAAGTTTTTTCACCTTTTCCTCAAGCTGCAGGCAGTATTCCTCGGCGGTTATATCCTCTGCCGTGCCTTCGCTCTTTTTAGGCTCTCCTCCAAAAAAGGTAGAAAGACCTATGAGCAAAATCCCTGCAACTCCGAGGAAAACCAAGATTTTTGGGTTTTTGATTTTTTCTATGATGGCTTTGATTTTTTCATTCATTTAAAACCTCCACCCTGTGTTTTTCCACAATTTCCTTTAACGCATCGGCAATTTGCTCTTTTTCATTAGGTGATGTAAGGGTGACTTTAGTAATTGATATGCGATTATCCTCCAAAATATCCGTAGTAACCAAAAGGTTTTCATATTTTATTCCCGCAGAGTTTAGCATCTCCCGCACAAGATATTCGGCGGTGTAATTGGATAGCTCGTTTGTGTTTTCGCTTGATACCTCGGGCAGTTCAAAATCAAGGCTTGCCCCCTTTAAACCGAAAGCAGGGGTGATTAGCGACAGCACAAAAACAACGCCCAAAATGAAGTTAACGCTTTTCTTCATGGATTTTTGTGGAGAGATAATTTGAACAGCACCCATAAAAACAAGTGCGGCACAAATTCCGAATATTGCCTGGGCTAGCCCGTTCATTTTCCACCCACCGCCTTTGTAACGATAATAAGACAAACGACAAAGGCCACCGAGGTGAGCAGTAAAACGTTTACAAGAATTGACAGCACACCATCTATTGCAGTTAAAACCGTTCTTGTCTTTTGCTGTGAAAAGACCCCTGCGGCAAATGAGCAAACAAAAACCCAAAAGCGGTATAAAATCAGTTCTACAACCACCGGTAAGACAATAAGGCAAAGTGCAACAATGCCGTAAACCGCTACGCTTCCCTTTAAAAGTTCGGCCGAACCGCACAGGGTGGAAAGCGCCTCACTCAGCGCTCCGCCCACAACCGGCACCAGCGTTCCGATAACGAATTTACCCGTTCTTATTGCAAGGGTGTCCCCCGCGCCTGCAAGGGTTGTTTGAAGGGCTAGGACCCCCGAAAAAATTGTGAGTATTAAAGATAAAATCCACATTGCCGCTTTTTTAACCGTTTGACCTATTTCCCCTGCCACATTTTGACCCGACACCGCCGAACAGCAGGAAAGCGAGAGGTAGGCAGAGGAAAGGGGCACAACCCCAAAGCTGGCAAATGCCGAAACACACTGTGCCGCAAACATAAGTGTGGCCATGGCCACGCTGCCGGTTGAAACGGCACCCGTTGCGGTTATGATAACGGCAAAAACGGGAATGAAGGAAAAGAGGAAAACACTCGCCCCTTTAAGCGCCTGGCTGACCGTTTGGATAACACCGAAAAGCGGCACTATAACCGAAAGGGCAATGGCAACGGTTAAAACAAGCTCAGCGGTATAGAACACCTCGCCCTCTCGCCTAAAGCCCGAAAAGGCGCCGAAAATGATTATGAGCGCAAGGGCCGTTATGCCCGTTTTGGCAGGCCCCTTGGCGCCATCCTTTAAAAACTGAAAAATATTCTCAAAAATGTTCTGAGGGGTAAAAAGCCCCTCGGATATATCCTCGACTCCGCCTATGCCAAAATTTTCCATAAGCTCTTTGGTTTCATCGGGCAGGACATCTGATAACTCATTTGCGCCGCTTGCCTCAATTTGCTCGCTGTAAACCGACTCATTGGCCGCTACGGGTAGTGCAAAAAGCATTATTAAAATTAAAAACACAACCAACTTTTTCATAACAGTTGTTCTGCAAGCTCCAAAATTTTCTCGAGCAAGGGAATTGATAAAAGGAAAATGCCGCTTCGCCCTGCAAGCTCCGCCTTTGAAGCAATAGCATTCTGCCCTGCATCACGGCAGGTGTCGGCAATAAACTGCGTCACATAACCAATGCCCACAGCCTTAAGGGCCACAGTAAAATAAAAGGCTTCAAGACCAAAGCGGCTTAAAAAGGATTTAAGTGATGAAAAGGCAGGAACAATTTGTCCCACAAGAAAGGCCAGAAGCATTGCGCCTCCCAAAGCGCCGACAATCAGGGCATATTCAGGTTTATATTGCCTTAAAAGCACGCAAAGAACGGCCACAATAAGGCAAATTCCCAAAATTTTAATAATATCCATTTTTAAAGGCCAAAGGCGCTTTTCACCGTGTCAAAAAGCTCTGCAATAACCTGGACCACCATAAGCAGCACAACCACAAGGCCTGCAAGGGTTGTAAGCATTGCCTGCTCCTCCCTGCCGCTTCGCACCAGCAGCTGATTTAAAACCGTTACAATGATTCCGATTGCCGCCACCTTGAATATGAAATCTACATCCATTTTTTCACCTAGATTATGAATATAATAAGGGCCACCGCCAAAAGACAGCCGCAGGTTTTATACATTTGCCCCTTTGTTTGCTCCTCTCCCCTTGCGATGTCATAAGCCCTTTCAAAAAGTTTTTTGTAGGTCTCGCAAAGAGAAATTTGATTTGAAACATCGCCTGTGCCAAACTGCGCAAAGAATTCGTTTAGAAGGCAAATATCCTCTTTTTTTAGAGCAGAGGAAGAAACACAAACATTGTAGTTTTCATCCTCTTTTACCTGCAGGCTTTTTCCCTCGAAAACCTTTTTGAGGATTTGACTTCGTTCCTCACAAAGACTTATTCTATTGGCAATTTCACTTGTGGCAAGACATATTTCGTGGAGTGCTTTACATCGCCTATTTAGTTTCAGCGACATATAAAAGCCGCCCAGCACACAAACGGCAAAAAGAAGGCACAGCCCTGAAATTTTAAAAAATATCATAAATTACTAACCCTCAAAATTTGTGGCTTTTCCCCCACAGACCTTAAAAATGCCACCGTACTTATAGCGCCCGAAGAAAGCAGCGCTTTTGTCACGCTTCTTGTCTTAATCTCATCAATACTACCTGCGTGGGCGGTTGTTATGACACTCACACCCGAATGAAAGCCCTCGGAGATTTTGCTGATTTCCTCAAGTGTGGAAACCTCATCAAAGGCAACAATTTCGGGGTTCAGCGTTCTAACGGCAATTTCAATTCCCTTTGCCTTTTGTACACCTAAAAGCACATCACTCGCATCCCCTAAATCATTTTCACTGCCGCACTCCCCTGCGGCCGAAAGCTCGCCCCTTGTGTCAACCACCGAAACCCTGTAAAATTTTCCTGCCTGCCCGTTTGAGAGCTGGCGAATAAGGTCTCGTAGCACCGTTGTTTTGCCCGTGGCAGGGGCGCCGCAAATCAGCACTCCGCCGCCGTCAAAACTTTTCACAATTTCATCTGCCGCACCAAAAACCTGCCTTGCAATTCTTATGTTGACCGAAAAAATTTCGCTAACCGTTTGACCTGCCACCCTGCCGCAAACGCCTGCCCTGTTTCCCATCGGCATTCTCAAAAAGCCCTCTTCAAGCTCCCTACTGTGGGCGTAAACCGAACCATGGCACAAAAATTTAAAGGTCTCCTCTAAATCCTCCCTCTCGACATAAACGGTGTTATATGTAGGCTTTTCACTAATCGAGGAATTTTCCCCCACGAAAAGGCATTTATTCCTTACGGTAAGCGACAGGGGTCCGCCAAGGCGCAGCCTTATTTCCCTTGTATCGTTCTTTACCCCTTCGGGCAGTCCTTCAAGATTTTTTGCCATTTTTAGCGGCAAAACCCTTAAAGCACTGTCAAAGCGGTTGTCTCTTTTCATCTCTATCATTTTTTACACCCTCTTTTTTTATTCCTAAAACAAGGTATGTCCAAAAAAGGAAAAATAGAACTCATAAAAATATGTTGTTTTTATAAAAGGAATTTGCTAGAATAACCTTGAGGAGAGGTTGTTTATGAAAATTAAAACAAAGGTGCTTGATTTCGACACCGTTTTATCAATGGTGCCAAAAAAGCATATTCGCCCCAAAAAACCAAATATTTTATTTAGGACGCTGCTAAAAACAGTGTCCATTCCCGACCTGCTTGCAACAAGGTTTACATATAAGAAAATAGGTATGGAAAAGCTCCAAAAAAACGAGCCCTGCCTTTATCTTATGAACCATTCAAGCTTTATTGATTTAAAGATTGTGTCCCACATTCTTTATCCCCGCCCCTTTAACATTATCTGCACCTCCGATGGCTTTGTGGGCAAAAACTGGCTTATGCGAAATTTGGGCTGTGTTCCAACAAAAAAATTTATTACAGATTCGGTGCTTGTTCGCGATATGATTTACTGCGCCAAGAAACTCGGTAGCTCAATTCTCATTTACCCAGAGGCAAGCTACACCTTTGATGGCACCGCAACACCCCTGCCCGACAGCTTTGCTAAATGCGTTAAAATGCTGGGCATTCCTGTTGTTATGATTAAAACCTTCGGCGCATTTTCCCGCGACCCGCTTTACAACTGCCTGCAAAGACGCAAGGTTAAGGTTAGCGCCACAATGCAATATATTTTATCCCCTGAGGATATTAAGGCTAAAAGCGTTAAGGAAATAAACGATATTATAACCGAACAGTTTACCTTTGATGGCTTTCGTTGGCAGCAGGAAAACGGAATTAAAATCACCGAAAATTTCCGCGCTGATGGTCTTAACCGTGTGCTTTATAAATGCCCACACTGTTTGAGTGAGGGCAAAATGAAGGGCGAAGGCGTACACATTGTGTGTAATGAATGCGGCGCTGAATACACACTGGATGAACTGGGTTTTTTAAAGGCCGAAAATGTTGAATCAAGGTTTAATCACGTTCCCAATTGGTACAACTGGGAAAGACAGTGTGTAAAAGAGGAACTGCAAAACGGTACATACAATTTAGAAACCGAAGTGGACATTATGATGCTTGTAGATACAAAATGTGTTTACAAGGTGGGAAGCGGAACCCTTACCCACACGGGAAACGGCTTCACCCTTAAAGGTTGTGATGGGAAGCTGGATTTCTCCATTCCGCCAAGCGCCTCTTACAGCCTTTATTCAGATTATTTTTGGTATGAAATCGGCGATATGATTTGCATTGGCGACAGTAAGGCCCTTTACTACTGCTTCCCCAAAGATAAAACCGATATTGTTGCTAAAACCCGCCTTGCAACAGAGGAGCTTTATAAACTGAAGGTTATGGCATAAATAAAAACGGAGTTCACAATTTGTGAACTCCGTTTGTTTTTTTAGAAAAACGATTTAACAAATATGAAAATGCCTATGGCGATTAAAATGACACCGCCCAAAATGCCTGCCTTATCGGCAAAATATGTTCCAAATTTCTTGCCGAAATTGGCTCCCACAAAGCAGATAACAAAGGTGACAGCCGCAATTATAAGTACACAAATGAGGGCTTCTAAAAAGCTGTAATCGGAAATGGTGAAGCCTACCGACAACGCATCAATAGAGGTTGCAACACCCTGAATGAGCAGTGCCGAAAGGGTTAACTTTTCGGTTTTGCATTCTCCATCATTCTTACACTTTATGGCTTCAAAAAGCATTTTGCCGCCGATAAAGGAAAGCAGTGCCAAAGCAATGTATGGAATGATAGGCTCGAAAAATTTAAAGGCACCAACAGCCGAATGGATTACGAACCAGCCCGCTAAAGGCATAGCCGCCTGAAATGCGGCAAAAACCCCTGAAATAAGCAGTACCTTTCGCTTTTTCATATTAGGTTCTGAAAGGCCGTCAGCCACCGAAACCGAAAAAGCATCCATTGCAAGGCCAACGCCAAGCAGCGCGGCGGTAAACACAAACACCAAATCAATTTTCAACAATAATCATCCCTTTGCTTTTGTGTTGGGCAGTTTAAAGCCCTCGCCTAAAATTTCGCCTGCCTCGCACACCATTATAAATGCTCTATTATCGGTGTCGTTTATTATGCTGTGGACCTTTGCCACCTCGTGCTTTCTAACGGCGCAAACCAGCAAATTAACCGCTTCCCCTGTGTAGCCGCCAAAGGCGGGAAGCAGGGTTACACCGCGCCCGATTTCACTCATAATGCTCTTTGCAATTTCCTCGCTTTTTTTGGAAACGGTGAAAACCATTTTGCCGCTGTCGGCACCGTATAAAATGCTGTCCATAATTCTTGAGGAGGCATAAATTGTTATAACCGATAACAGTGCGCTTTCAAGATTTGCATAAACAAAGGCGCTGAAAACAACAACCGCCATATCACTTATAAGCACACAGCGGCCCACCGAAATGTGAGGGAAGGAGCGATTTATAAGCTTTGCGGCAATATCGGTGCCGCCCGTTGTGGCGCCGCGAAGGAGAATAAGCCCCATTCCAAGGCCCATTAAAATGCCGCCAAAAACCGCCGCTAAAATTCTGTTAACAGCAACAGCAGGCAAAACTGCGCCCCACAAATCGAGAAACACCGAGGAAATTGCCGTTGCCAAAACTGTTTTTGCAACAAAACCCATTCCAAAGCGGTAAAGCCCCAATGCAAAAAGCGGCAGGTTTAGCAAAAAGGTCATAATTCCAACAGGAAACCCGAAAAGAAAGTTAAGTGAAGTGGCAATTCCCGTTATGCCACCGGGGGAAATTTGAGCTGCGGATAAAACATTAGCAATGGCAAAAGAATAGATTGCAGAGCCTAAAACATAAAAAATCATATCCTTTAAAACTGCAATCGCTTTTTTCTTCATAAAAACGCCTCCAACCATAGTTATGGTTATAGTTTATCCGCAAAATCCTCCCAAATTAGAGAAAAGAGTTCGTTTTGGCGTTCTTTTTTATTTGACATATGTAAAAAACCGAACAGCACCTCAAGACCCGTGGCAATGTGGTACTCCTGCACACTAACGCTTTTAGGGGAATTTTTAGTGTGAAAATTTCGGCCGCGTTTGAAAATTTCCAATTCCTCCTCGGTTAAATGGGGCTCAATAACCCTAAACCCCTGCACCTGCGCGGCGGCGCTTACAAACTTAACCGAAAGACTGTGAAGCTCCTTTGAAGGGCGGCTGATTGTGCTAAGCCTTTCCCTTACAAGCAATTCATAAACTGCGTCCCCCACAAATGCAAGGGACGCAGGGTTTAATTGTTTGGCATTTTCCATTATATATATCCACCTTATGGCACATAATCAAACTCAATGTCATAAACGCTTACGGTGTCGCCCTCTTTAACGCCCGCTTTAATAAGGGCATCGATAATACCCGAGGAGCGAAGCACACGCTCGAAATACTGAAGGGACTCATAGTCATCAGGGTCAATATCGTTCATAACATTAATGAGCCAGGGCGCATCCTCAACCATAAACACACCGTCAACCACGCGCACATTAAAGGTGCGTTTTTTCGAGGCAAAGGTGTAATCAGCCTTTGGTGCGGGCTCGGCCTCAAAACGCTTTATGGGCTCTAACTTTGAAAGCGCCTCGGCAACCGCCTTTATAAGTGCATCGGTGCCCTCAGCAATAGCCGCCATAATGGGGAAAAACTGATAGCCCTTATTTTCAAAATATGCTCTATATTCCTCAATTATTTCATCATCAACAAGGTCGCATTTGTTGGCAACAACGATTTGCGTTCTATGAGACAGTTCCTCACTGAACACAGCGAGTTCGCGATTTATAATTTCAAAATCCTCTTTAGGGTCTCTACCCTCGCTGCCCGAAATGTCAAGCACATGGAGCAGCATTCTGCAGCGCTCAACATGTCTTAAAAATTCGTGACCGAGGCCAACACCTTCACCTGCGCCCTCAATAAGACCTGGAATGTCGGCCATAACAAAGGAGCTGCCCTCCCCAAGGGAGACAACACCCAAAACGGGAGTAAGGGTTGTAAAATGGTAGTTAGCAATTTTAGGTTTTGCCTGACTGACAACCGACACAAGTGTGGATTTTCCAACATTTGGAAAGCCGATAAGACCAACATCGGCAAGGAGTTTTAGTTCAAGCTTAACATCAAGCTCCTCACCTTGGTTGCCGGGTTTGGAAAAACGAGGAATTTGGCGGGTTGCGGTGGCAAAATGCTGATTGCCCCAACCGCCGTTGCCGCCCTTGGCAACTATAATCGGCTCATCATCAGATAAATCGGCAATAATTCTGCCAGTTTCATAATCCTTAACAACGGTGCCACGGGGAACGCTGATAACAAGGTCGGGAGCGCTTTTGCCGGTGCACCTTGAGGTGCCGCCGTTTTCGCCGTTTTCGGCAATATATTTTCTTTTATAGCGGAAATCTGCCAAAGTCGATAAATTATCATCAACCTTAAACACAACATTGCCACCTCTGCCGCCATCGCCGCCGTCAGGGCCGCCTGCCGCTACATACTTTTCTCTGTGGAAAGAAACGGCGCCGTTGCCGCCATTTCCAGCTTTGAGATGAATTCTTGCAACATCAACAAACATAAATTTTATATCTCCGTTTTTGAGATTATTGTTCCACTATTCCAACAAAATAAAATCCGAGTGAAAATTATATTTCACTCGGAGTAACTTTTTACTGCTCTACAGCGTAAATGCTGACCTGCTTTCGGTCACGGCCTACACGCTCGAATTTTACCTTACCGTCAATAAGTGCGAACAAGGTATCATCAGATCCACGGCCTACATTATTACCCGGATGGATATGTGTACCTCTCTGGCGAACGATGATGTTACCTGCCAGAACGAACTGACCGTCTGCACGCTTTACGCCAAGGCGCTTAGCCTCACTGTCACGGCCGTTCTTGGTGGAACCCACACCCTTTTTATGAGCAAACAGTTGAATGTTTATCTTTAACATATTCTACACCTCCGAAATAACCTGAATGTTTCTGGGATATTCCTTTGCGAGCTCGCTTAAATGGAGCTGCAAACCTGCCAAAACCACTGCAGCTTTTTTACTTGGGTTTTTAACCCTTAAAAGCATTCTTGCATCATCTACCTGCGCCACTGCTTCATCCTTCACAATTTCTGTTATTGTGTTGGCCGCCATATAAGCCGCCGAGGACACTGCTGCACAAACGATGCGACCTGCTTCATCATTCTCATTTTTCGATGAATGACCTATAATTTCAAAGCCTGCATTTTTGGCAAAAAACTTTACTTTTGTCATAAACCTTAACCGATTTCGGTAATTTCTACCTTGGTGTAAGGTTGTCTGTGACCCATTTTACGAGCACAGCCTTTTTTGGGCTTGTAAGTGAAAACTGTGATTTTCTTGCCCTTACCGTTCTTAACAACGGTACCTTTTACGAAAGCATCCTTAACGAAAGGCTTGCCTACTTTGAGAGTTGTGTTCTTAACAGCAACAACTTTATCAAAGGTTACTTCTTCGCCCTCACCTGCGTTTAATTTCTCAACGAAAATAACATCGCCTTTTTCAACGCGGTACTGCTTTCCACCTGTTGCGATAATTGCGTACATCCTCTTGGTGCACCTACCTTAATTTTGATCTCGCTACTGTGAGGCGTGTCCCTTTTTTGGGCACAACTTAAAAAGCCTCCAATATGCGGCTTTACAAGTTTATCACAAACCGCTTCAAATGTCAAGAAAAATATTTTAACAAAAAGCAAAGTTTACCAATACCTTAAAAAAGAAAGAAAAATGAAAAACTCCCGATAAATTTTATCGGGAGCTTCCGTTTTTAATTTGCAAATTTTTCGGTTCTAGCAAGCACCGAAATTATGGGTGAAATAAGCGCTCCGCAAAGGAAATTGCTCACCCCGTGAATGGCATCAAAGGGAAGCCCTGCAACTATCCAGGCCAGCGTTCCCTTGAAATCAAGGCCGAACATAATTGCCTGAAAGGGGGCATAAAGCGTGCCGAACAAAAATCCGTGAAGCGCACAGACCGCCATAAAGGCAAAGGGCGCCGCTTTTTTTGACATTTGCCTTGGCAGCAGCATTGTAAAACCCCAAAGTACTGCCCAAATATAAAGATAAGGAATCCACCAGATGCCAAAGCCTGAAATAAGTCCGTTTAAAAAGACATAAATATAAATGGGAAAAAGGGCTTTCACTCTGTAGACATAGGTGGTGGCAACGATAAACACACCAACTAAATGAATGTTTGGAAGTGCCTCAAAGGCAATATCCCCAACATACATAAGAGCCCCGAGCATTGCTAAAATAACAATGTCTATAACCTTTATTTTCAGTTTCATTTTTATTCTGCCTTAAAGGTGTAGGTGTCCCCTGCCACTATCTCGGTTTCGCTGACACCCTTTTGACCGTAAGCGCCGTTGACATAAAATGCCCAGTATTTTCCATCCTTGTCAAAATCAAGGGTAGTTCCATTAACGGTTTTAACATAAAGACCGTACTGTGAATCTTCACCTACAATAAGACTGTTTTCAAGTAGAGCATCAGAGACAATAGTTTTATCGGTGCTGATTTCAAACCTTGTTTCCTTGCCATCAACATCAATAACGGTGAAGGTGAACTTGGTTTGTCCCTGCCCTAGCTTTGTTGCTTCACCCACGGAAGATGTAAGCGAGGAGGTCTCCCTCTCATTGCCGTTACAACCAACTGCTAAAAGTATCATTGCCGCAACAAGACATAGACAAAGGATGAACGACAGCATTTTTTTAAAATGTGTTTTTTTCATAATCATTTCTCCTTTAAGATTCTCCCTTTTAAAAGTCGGCGCTCGCAACAAAAAATGACAAAGGGTTTTGTCCTTCGGATATTTCGACTGCGGCACCTTGTCTTCACCTTCTCAAAGAAAAATCCTTCAATGGATTGTCCCCTTTTGTTGCGGCAAAAGGGCAAGAAAACAGTTTTGGTTGTGCCTCACGGCGGCGGGCCCGTGCAGGAATTTCGCCTGCTTCCCCGTTGGACAAAATTATTATAACACACCCCTTTTTTCCTTTCAAGGCAAAATTAAAAGCCAAACGGAAAATTCCGTTTGGCTTTTAACACTACAAAAACTCCCGCATCTGGTGGGTTAGTCTTTCCTCTAAATTTATAAGCCGCTTACAAATATCTTTTGATTTTTCATCCGCCGCCTTATACTGATTGAGGTAACGATTAAGGGATTTAACACCCATATTGCAGCCATCGGTCATAAGGTCGGCAATGGTGGCATCGGAACGCTCCATAGCCATTTTCATTCCCGTTTTCATATGACTCATACCCTTAATCATTGGGTTGGGGTCCTTGCCCTCATCGTGAAAGCGGCCAAGCTCCACCTGTATTTCCTTATCCAAACTATCGTGCTCATCCTTGCAGGCATTAAGGCAGTCCTTCATTTTTTGTGAGCTTACGCGGTCATAAACATCATCAATGGAAGCAACACCCATTTTAACCCCTGCATCACATTCGCGAAGCAGTTTAATAGTGTCCTTTTCAATCATTTTAATTTTCCTTTCTTTTTTTAATTAGTATTATTCTAAAGAAAGGTATTATTCAAAAAAATACGGCACCCCTTGGGCGCCGTATAACACTGTTTATTGCTTTTATTTATGGTTTCTTATTTGTTTTAGCTTTATAGCCGTAGGTTTCCCCTGCCACAATTTCGGTTTCGCTGGGGCTCTTTACAGCATAGTCACCGTTTACACAAAACGCCCAATATTTGCCATCAATTTCGTAATCGCGTGTTACACCGTCAACGGTTTTAACATAAAGACCGTACTCTGTATCCTCACCTGCTATAAGTTCGTTTTCGAGCAAAGCATCGGCGACAATGGTTTTATCGGTGCTGATTTCGAATTTCTTTTCCTCGCCGTTTTCCTCTGTCACGATAAAGGTAAACTTGATTTGACCTTTGCCGAGTTTTGTTACTTTGTTTTCAGTTCCGCCCTTATTACAACCCGTTGTTATCAGTGCAACTGTTGCAATAAGCACGAAACAAAGGATTAACGATATAATTTTCGCTAAATGTAACTTTTTCATATTATTTTCTCCTTTAAATTTCACCGTTTAAAAGCAGGAATTATCCCACTCCTCGCCGGATATAAACATTATAACACATTTTTCTCTTTTTTCAAGGTAAAATTAAAACCAAATGGAAAGAGATTATTCAAAAATCACGGTGTCCAAGCTGATTTGGGTGTCGTAAATACTTCTTATTTATATGCCTTAAATGCTGCGATAATTGCCTCCTCATCGGAGAAGCCGTTTTTGCAATATTCACTATTGTTCATATTGTACCAGGAAAAATCCTCAGCACTTGATGTTGTGCGGCTGCCGGGAAGCGCAACGTGTCCGCTACTATCAATGTTTGACACCATTTTCCTTACCTCGGCGAAGAAGGATTGCCTGTAGGAATCGGGCTGGCTTGCAATCCAGCTGATTTCGTCGTAACCATATACGGCATGGCCCGATTTGGGGTCATAGTTATCAAATTCAAGAAGGAAGGGATAGTTATTGGTTGTCCAGCCCGAGGGAGACTTGCCCGAAACTGCATTCCTATAAGGCGTGTCAACCTTAAGGTCCAAGACACATTTCTGGGGAGAAGCGGGGTCGCCTGCTTTTCTTGAAGCAGTCAAGCGCAAGGGCCACATATTAAAGTCGGCCAGCATCACGCCATCGGTGCCAACAAAGTTCTGACCGGGATAGTGACAGTTAATTAAAACATACTTTCTCCTGGCGTGGGTTTTAGCGTAATCTCTAATCATATGGATAACCTTTGTCCACGCCTCACGCTCGGGGTCGTTTTTTCCCATAAAGCCTGTTTGACCGAGGTGGATCGATTCAAAGCCGTTGTCAATGTACAAACATGCTCTGTAATAGAAGAACATTTGGGTTTCCACCCTTGTAATATCGGGAACACCGTGGGTGGAATCCCACTGTGCGCTAGCCTGGCCATCAACAAAAAGCATCTTCTTATAATTAAAATTGCGCTGTTCATCCTTTTCGCCAAAGGCATTTAAAACATGTTCGGGAATTTCTATATCGTTCATTTCGGGGCCGCAGGTTTCAAAAATGCAAGCTTCGAAAATAATATCGGGGTCAATCGCGTGAATTTGGTCCATTATAGCCGTATACTCAGGCAAACCTGCCTCGTGGGCGGCTGTAGGATACCAATCGGCAACGGTGCGGCAAATATATTTTGCACCTACATTCAGAATTGCACGGGCGGCATCAGCCTTGTTTTCGCTGGTAATCGAATAGGTAATGGCACGAGCAAGATAGTTATTTAAAACGCTTTCGGGAATTTCGCCGCTAAAGGAAAAATTCATTCCTTCGTTAACGCTTGTGTTCTTTGCAAGGTTCAAAACGGTGATTTCAAGGCCGTTTGTGGTGTTTGCGGCAACCCTTTCGGTTCCGTCCTTTGCAACCGCCTTGGCAGTTAACCTGTAAACAGCGCTGTTTTCAAGCTTGTCGTCCGTTTCAAATGTGGTGCCTGTAAGACCCGTTTTTTCAAGAACGGTGGTGTACTTATCGCCGTTTTTCTTTTCTATTTTGAGGTTTACGGTTTCACCATCTCTAAGGTCTGACCATTCAACACTTACAGTGTTGGTATACCAATACTTACCTCTGGGGCTTTGCAATGTGAATTTGGAGCCCAGACCTCCACCGCCAAGGCCGACAACATTTCCAACCTGACTAACGGCTGATGATGTGCCGCTTTCGGTATCGTTTTTGTTGCAGCCTGCAAAGCAGCAGACAAGCAAGGAAATGCACAAAACGAGGGAAAGAATTTTTCTTAAATTTTTCATAACTTGACTCCTATATCATACATATTATGCAATCATTTTACCTTTTGACAGGGTAATTGTCAATGTGTTTTTATGTTTAAAAATTCGCCATTAAAAAAGGTGTGGACTGCGCCACACCTCTGTTATAATTTAATTTAACCATTTTTTACAGTTTTGAAAGCATTTATAATTGCCTCCTCATCAGAGAAACCGTCGGGACAGGCATCGCTTTTATTATTCATCTGATACCAATCCATTTTGCCAAGGTCCTCACGGTAGGCACAGCGGCGACCAATAAGAGAAACATGGCCGCTATCATTTAAATCTGCAACCAGCTGTCTTACGGTTGTTAGGAACTCACGGCGATACCAATCGGGTTGGTTGACAGCCCAGGAAATTTCATCATAGCACCAAATCGAGTTGTGCTCTTTGCCTTCTTCAAACTTGCCGCCGTAGTTATCAAACTCAAGAAGGTAAGGATATTTTTCCGTGTACCAACCACTTGGGTTAGTGCCTGAAATACCCTTCTTATAGGGTGCATCGCGATTTATGTCGATGGTGCCTCTTTGGGGATTATCTTCGCTGATTTCGTGGGGTACCTCGCCATCGGCAGGCTTTAACCTTAAGGGCCACATATTAAAGTCAGCAAGCATAACGCCATCGGTACCCACAAAGTTGTGACCTTGATAGTGACAGTTATATAAAACATAGCCTCTTCTGGCATTCTTTGCGGCGTAATCACGAAGCATATGAACAACCTTAGTCCAGCAAATGCGGTCGGGGTCCTTTTTGCCGATAAATTCCGTCTGACCCATATGAATTGCCTCAATACCAAGGTCTATATAAGCACAGCCTCTGTAATAAACAAACATTTGATATTCTTCCTGAGTGATATCGGGAAGACTATGGTCAGGGCACCAAAGGTTATTGCAATAACCATCCTGATGCTCCATTTTTTTGTAATCAAAGCAGCGGTCTTCGGGTTCTTTGCCAAAAGCCTCAAAAACGTGGGCAGGAATCTTAATATCGTTCATTTCAATGCCGCAGGTTTCAAAAATGCAGGCCTCAAAAATAATCTCGGGGTCAACCGCGTGCATTTTCTCTATCCAAGCCTTGTATTCAGGGAATTTCGCCTCATGCTCGTTTGATGGAAACCAGTCAACAAGCGTACGGCAAATGTATTTTGCACCAACATTTAAAATTGCGCGAGCCGTATCCTCGGCAAATTCCGAGGTATAAAAATAACATATTGAACGGGAAAGGTAGTTTTCCAGAACCTCCTGGCTTATTTTGCCGTTAAACTCAAAGTCCATACCCTCATTGACAGTTGTGTTTTTTACAATTTTGCTCATTTTCATTTCCCCTTTTATAAAGGTTTTTTACACCTTAATTTTAGCCTATTAAAGCAATGCCTGTCAATGTTTTTTTCAAGAATAATAAAATTTGCAATAATTGTAATAAATAGAGACAATTTGTATGCTTTTGAGAGTATCCCCCTCACCGCAGAAAATCTTCGACCATAAAATAAAAAACGGAATGGACTTATCCATTCCGTTCTTATTAAATTCAATTATTCCTCGCCAAAAGGATCTTCGCCTTCATCGCCATCAATCCAAGGCTTGCTTTCATCGTCTAAAATTTGGTTAGATAAGCGAAGTTCATAAATGTCAATTTCAGGGAAAAGATATTTTTTCATCCTATTTTCCTCCTATCCAAATTATTCGGCTACGGCGCAGGTGAAAAAACCTCATTGCCGATTACACTATTTTTGTACAGTGCAGTCGCCAAATTTATCGGTTAACACCTGTGTTACGAAAACTTTTACACCAAGGGAAATACTTCCCTTCCTCATTTTACATAGACCATTATAATACAAATGATTTTAATTTGCAAGAGGTAATATTAATTTTTTAAAAATTTTTTTAAAATTTGTAGGTTTTTGTGCTGTTTTAATGGAAAACACTTAAAATTTTCTATTTTTAAGGCATTTCTTTTCTATGGAGCGAGTACCTTTCACCACCCTTTAAAAAAATACTTTCAAAAAACGCATATTTCCTTTGATTTTTCATGTGTGATATGTTAATATAAAACTAATGTATAAGTATAGTCTAGGGAGGTCTTTTTTTGAAGTATTGTTTAGCCATTGATATCGGTGCTTCAAGCGGTCGCCATATTTTAGGTTCCCTCGAAAACGGGAAAATGGTGCTTAGCGAAGTTTACCGCTTTGAAAACAATATCTGCGAAGAAAACGGCACGCTTTGCTGGGATGTTTCCCACCTTGCAAATGAGGTTAAGGCAGGTCTTAAAAAATGCGGAGAAATCGGTAAAATCCCCGAAACCGTTGCCATTGACACTTGGGGAGTTGACTATGTCCTTTTAGATGAAAACAAAAAGGAAATCCTCCCTGCGGTTGCCTATCGCGACTCACGAACCGATGCGGCAAAGGAAGAATTTGAACAAATCTTCCCAAAAAGCGATTTTTTTGCCCGCAATGGAATTCAGCCCATTGCCTTTAACTCAATTTATCAGCTTTACTGCGATAAAAAATCGGGAAAACTCAACCGCGCCGCCCACTGCCTTTCAATTCCTGCCTATCTTTCCTTTAAGTTAACAGGCGAAACAAAAAATGAATACACCCTTCTTACAACGGGCGCTTTAATAAACGCTCACACAAAATCTCTCGACACCGAGATTTTGGAAAAACTCAGCATTGACCCCGCTATTTTCGGAGAGGTCTGCCTGCCCTGCCAGAAAATTGGGAATTTGAGTGAAGAGGTTAAAAACGAGGTGGGCTTTGACACAACTGTTATCTTCTGCCCCAGCCACGACACCGCCTCTGCCGTTGCCGCCTGCCCTATGAATGATAACGCAATGTACATCTCCTCAGGCACCTGGAGTTTAGTGGGCACCGAAAATCTTTACCCTGTTTTAAGTGAGGAGGCTTTAAACGGCGGTTTTACAAACGAAGGTGGCATTAACTACCGCTACCGTTTCCTTAAAAACATTATGGGAATGTGGCTTTTCCAGAATATCAGGAAAAATTTAGACAAGAAATACACCTATGATGAAATGATGGAGTTAGCAAAGCAAAGTTCTTATACAAAACTTATTGACCCAAATGCAAAGGAATTTGTTGCTCCTAAAAATATGATTGAGGCAATAAGGGAGCATTTAGGTGAAAAGGAACTGCCCATTGGCGATGTTTTAAAGAGCGTTTATTTATCCCTTGCAAACTCCTATAAAACTGCTGCCGAAACCATTGAAAATGTGTGCAACAAAAAAATTGACCTTATTAACATTGTGGGTGGCGGCAGTAAGGACGCCTACCTTAATGAGTTAACAAAAGAAATAACCGGCAAAAGGGTGCTGACAGGTCCCACCGAGGGTACCGCAACAGGCAACCTTATTGCGCAGTTTATGTATCTCGATAAATCACTTACCCTTGAAAAAATGAGACAGACCGTTAAGGATTCCTTTGAGATTAAGGAGGTATAAAAATGAGTAGATATTTAGAGGCTAAAGCTAAATATGCCGCTTTGGGTATTGATACCGATGCCGCTATTGAAACCTTAAAAAATGTTCCTGTTGCAATTCATTGTTGGCAGGGCGACGATGTTCGCGGCTTTGACCAAAAGACTGACAGCTTAACCGGCGGTATTCAGACAACGGGTAACTACCCCGGCAGAGCAAGAACCCCTGAAGAGCTTATGGCCGACATTGATGTTGCCTTAAAACTTTGCCCGGGAGCCAAGAAGCTTAATCTCCATGCCTGCTACGCTATTTTTAATGAAGAAAACGGCGGCTGGGTAGATAGAGATAAAATTGAGCCCAAGCACTTTAAAAAATGGGTCGATTTCTGCAAGGAAAGAAATTTGGGCTGCGATTTTAACCCCACCTTCTTCTCCCACCCAATGTGCGACCCCTTAACCCTTGCAAGCCCTAATGAAGAGGTTAGAAAGTTCTGGGTTGAGCACGGCAAGGCTTGTGTTAGAATTTCACAGTATTTAGCCGAAGAACTGGGTCAGGAATGTGTTATGAACATTTGGACAGGTGATGGCTTTAAGGATATCCCTGCCGATAGAATAGGACCCCGCGTTCGTTACAGACAGTCTATTGATGAAATCCTTTCCGAGCCCTTTGATTTTAATAAGGTTAAACCCTGCGTTGAATCCAAGGTTTTTGGAATCGGTGTTGAGGCGTACACCGTTGGCAGCGCTGAATTTTCCCTTTCTTATGCCGCCGCCAACAGCGATAAATGTATTCCGCTTATGGATAACGGCCACTATCACCCAACAGAGGTTGTGTCAGATAAAATCCCCGCCCTTCTCGCCTTCTTTAATGAAATTGCTTTACATATCACCCGCCCCATTCGCTGGGACTCTGACCACGTTGTTTTGTTTGATGATGAAACAAAGGAAATTTGTAAAGAGATTGTTCGTTGCGGCGGACTTTCGGGCAGCGTTAAAATTGCACTTGACTATTTTGATGCTTCCATTAACCGCATTTCCGCTTGGACTGTGGGTGTTAGAAATCTGCAAAAAGCTCTGCTTTCGGCACTTCTTTCAAACAATGAAAAGTTAACACAGCTTCAAAATGATAATAACTGGACCGAGCTTATGGTGCTCCAGGAGGAACTTAAAACAATGCCCTTTGGCGACATTTGGGATGAATATTGCTCTGCTTGCGGCGTGCCAAAAGATGGCGAATGGTTCGAAACCGTTAAAAATTATGAAAATGAAATTTTAAAAAAGAGAGGATAATAACAATGAAAGACATTTTAACAGCACCCTTTGTGGAAGACATGAAAAGAGCAACCGCCAATATGTATCGCCAGGGTTGGGATGAAAGAAACGGTGGAAATATCAGCTATATGTTGGAAACCGAACAGGTAGCAGAGTACCTTGACCTTGATAAGGTTATCCGCACCATTCCCACAGGCTTTGATGCAACCGAGCTTATTGGTAAAATCTTTATCGTTACAGGAACAGGAAAATATTTTAAAAATGTTGAAGTTGACCCTGCTAATAATCTTGGCATCATTCGTATCGCCAAAGATGGCACCACTGCAGAGCTCCTTTGGGGCTGGGAGGATGGCGGCCGCTTCACAAGTGAACTTCCCGCTCATCTTATGAGCCACATGGTTCGTCTTAGAAAAGACCCCCAAAACCGTGTTATTATGCACACCCACCCCACTTATACCCTTGCTATGACCCATGTTCACGAGCTAGATGACAAAAAGTTCACACACACAATTTGGGAAATGTGCACCGAGTGCATAGTTGTTTTCCCCGATGGAATCGGTGTTCTTCCCTGGATGGTTTGCGGCACTAAAGATATTGGCATTGCTACCGCTAAAAAAATGGAGGAGTTCCGCCTTGTTGTTTGGGGACTTCACGGCATTTACGGCGCAGGTAAGGATATGGATGAAACCTTCGGTCTTATTGAAACCGTTGAGAAGGCTGCTCAACTTTATATGCTCACTGCTCATATGCCCCATGTTAACACAATTTTAGATCCCGAGTTAAAGGCTGTTGCTGAAGCATTTGGCCTTGACTATCGCAAGGATTTCTTAAATCTTTAATTTTTCTTTATAATAACAAAAATCACGAAGTTTTAAAACTTCGTGATTTTTTTATTTTCAGTTTTTATTTTTATAGTTGTAAAGAAATACACAAACCCCTACCGCAGACAAAACGACTAAAATGACAAACAGCCAACCGGGTAAGGTTTTTGGGGCTTCAAAATCGCCGTGATTTGTCGGCGTGCCGTTAGCACCACCCGAGTGGGCGGTGGAACTGTTAATTTCTTTCGGCGGTGTGTACTCATCGCCCGTAGCAACACTTGTTGCGCTTTGTATAGCGCCGCTTAAAGAGTTAGAATCGCTTTGCGCCAAATCCAGGGTTACCGTAGGCTTTGGAGCAGTTATCTTTTGAAGGTTCAACCTTTCATCAAGCATTTCCCAAACCGCATCAAAATCGAGGTCAGTAAAACAGGTCTTTGTGGTTGTGTCAGCGCTTGAAAGCGCCTTGGCTGTTGTCACCTGCAGGGTGGTTTTGCCTTCCACACTACCCTCCTCATAAAAGCAACCGATTGTGGTGGGATGCTTGTTATTTCGGGCGGCAACAATGGCATCCCAAAACTGCTCGCTGACCGCCCGACAACTGATTTTACCGTGGCTGAAGCATTTTGTAATTACATCATCACTGCCATAAAGTGTGCCTGCAATACCTGCAGCAAAGGAGTCAATATCTGATTGAACATAAACGCTTCCATAATTGGCGCAGTCGTTTATTCCCCTATAACTCCTGCCCACAATTCCACCGCCGTAGCTTGTGGATTTTCTACCTACAGCGTTAATGTTCCCGTGATTGATGCACTGTTCGAGGATGTCTGCCGAATTATCGTTGTACTCCCCTGCTATGCCGCCTGCATAAACGGCAGAACCAACGGCACCAATTTTTATATAACTTTCCAGATATTTAATTTGCTTTTGGCTAGAGCCCGTAACACCACCAACGTGAACGGTGGAGGCAGGTACATTTACAGTAATTATTCCGCTTACACGGCAGTTTCTTATGATGCCGCCGTTTTCACCGGCAATGGCGCCAATATAAAAATGTTCGCCTTCAACATTTGAAACACACTCAATAGTTACACTTTCAAGGGTAAGATTTTTAACGATTGCGCTAGCCCCAAGGCAAGCAAATAAACCCACGGCTTTTTTATCATCGGACTTTATATTTAGCCCGATGATTTTTTTGCCGTTTCCATCAAGTGTGCCGTTAAAGTCTTTAATGGATGAAAAGGAACTGTTTGTGGGTGCAGTAATATCCCTTGTTAAATAGAATTTACCGCTTTTCCCCTCAAGGCTTTTAAGGTCATTTAAGGATGAAATAGGTGTGCCTTCGCTTACCGCCAAAATGCTTAAAGGACAAGAAAAGATAAATATTGCGGTCAAAAGCAAAGCCGCCAACCTTTTCATTTATTTACAACCCCTTGAATACTGCATATTAAGCATATAGCATAGGATAAATATAAACACCCAAATGTGCCTTTTTAGTTTTCAGAAGAATTATTCTTGTTTTTCAAAATAATTAAAAGCGCGCCGGCAATTAGTACTAAAACTACCAACACAATAATAATCCAAGCGGGGAATTTTCCGTCTTCCTCGCTGGAAGATGTGTCGGTTGTTGCTCCGCCACTCGGTGAGGATGCGGATGTAGATGAAGATACATCGCCGCCTGTTACAGTTTGAGAGTTGTCTCCGCTGCCACCGGAAGTGTTCGAACCGCTTGTGTCGGTGGAACCGCTTGTGTCGGTGGAACCACTTGTGTTAGTGGAACCGCTTGTATTGGTGGAACCGCTTGTATTGGTGGAACCGCTTGTATTGGTGGAACCGCTTGTATTGGTGGAACCGCTTGTAGTGGTGGAACCGCTTGTATTGGTGGAACCGCTTGTGTTGGTGGAACCGCTTGTATTGGTGGAACCGCTTGTATTGGTGGAACCACTTGTGTTGGCGGAACCGCTTGTGTTGGTGGAACCACTTGTGTTGGCGGAACCGCTTGTGTTGGTGGAACCACTTGTGTTGGTGGAACCGCTTGTGTTGGTGGAACCGCTTGTAGTGGTGGAGGAACTGCCGCTTGAAGAAGGTGTAGAGGAGGTGGTTTCCTGCTTGTTTTCGACTTCCGCTGCAGTAATGCAGGAAAGAACGGGGCCCTTTGAGGTGATTTTCCAAATGGTGTTAAAATCAAAGTTTTTAAAACTTGCGGCATTTGAAAGGTTTTTAGCCTGAATCACCGTGGCGGTATTAACATTGGCGTTCTTAAGGCCTGCTGCGATTATATTTTCAAGATAAAAATTGTTTAAAAAACGGTTGCTGTGCTTGGTAACAATGGGGTCAAGATTATTTATTGTTTTTGCATCACAGTTAAGGGCGCCTGCGCTAAAGCAGGTGCTTATTTCGCCGTTTGTGTTAGAGGCCACAATGCCGCCAACGAAGGCTTCGCCCGAAGCAGAAAGGCTTACGCTACCGTAATTTGCACAGTTACTAATGTTACTTATGGCTTTACCTGCTATGCCGCCTGCATATTGCATATCGGAGGTTGCCGAAACCAAAATGTGACCCAAGTTTTGGCATTTTTCCAAATCGTAATCCGAACGGGCTTGGTCACCTACAATGCCGCCAACAACGGCACTAAGCGCGGTTACGTTAATTTTAGCGTTGTTCTCACAAAGGTTAAGCCTGGCGTTATTTTTACCTACAATACCGCCTACGTTAGCAACGGCCTTATCAGAATCTACAACAATTTCGCCGCCTACGCGACAGTTAGAAACGGTACCGCCCGACCAAATCTCGCCGCAAACGGCGCCTACGTAAACCGTACTGCCGCCGGTGATATTTATTTCAACATTTTCGAGTGTGAGGTTTTTAACTGTGCCCGCATCGATTATTTCAAAAAGGCCGGCATAAACCAATTCGTTACGCTTGGCATCAACAGTTACCTTAAGGTTGATAATTTTATTATTCCTGCCATCAAAATTGCCGGAAAACATAGCAATAGGGGTAAAATCATCAGAAAGGGTGATATCATTTTTCAGATAATAACTTTTATAACTGTTATTCATCGCTTTCAACTGTGTCTCATTACTTATGCCGATGGGGGTTTGTGCTGTTACCGTAATGCAACTCATAGCGATTAAAAGCAACGCAATAGCAACGGTGAACAATTTTTTCATAATTGGCCTCCAATATTTTAGTTATATGATACAAAATCATTATAACACATAACTTTTCTTTAATCAACAAAATAATATAAAAAAAATGAAAGCAGGAAAGGCGTTAGCCTTCCCTGCTTTTTAAATTTTACTGGTTCGCAGTCTTCTTTTTCTTAATGATGATAAAGATTACCACTGCGGCTGCAAGAACAAGAATTACAGCTGCGGGAATGATTACCCAAATCCAGTTGAATCCGTTAACAACGACATCGCTACCAGAGTCATCATTGTCAAGGCCGGGCTTGGTAAAGTCTATATTTCCAACATCTTCTTTCCAGGTTGGGTCATAGTCAACGAGTGTAGCCCTAACTTCTTTAAGTGTGAAGAAGTCTGCACCTGATGCGCCTTCTGCCTTGCCCTGAGCAACAAGGTCTCCATCGTTGGGATAAACAATCTTGATGAAGTTAGTATTGTCACCAACATTATTTACATAGTACTGTGTCATGGAGTTGTTAGCAAGGTCGGAATAGAAGTATTTAGTGATTTCATTCCATGTGCCATCCTCACCTGTTTCAGAAGCGTAAATCTTCATTCTTACGGTGGGCATAATGGTAAGACGGCTGGTGCCTGAAGAGGTTGCAACCTTCATGTAGAACTCGGTACCGGGAACTACATTGTAAACGATGTAAGGATTGTCAACCTTTTCCTTATTGTAAAGGTAGCTTTCCTTAATGGCTATACGGCCATCGTTTGCCTCGGAGTCGGTGTAGTCGTGAATCTTGAAGGCACCCTTGGTGTAATCATAGAAGCCGAATACCTTTGCAACATCCTCGGTAACATTCTCGGGGAAGTCATCGCCGAACTCTTCAATGTAGTAACCGTGTTGAATTATGTGCTCGTAGTTATGGTGGTCATCAGCAGTGAAATAGATTCTCTTAATACCGCAGTTATCGTTACCAAGAAGGTCGGTTTCAGTTCCGTATGCCGTTATGTCGCCACGCATATCGTGGTCGTGAGGATACTCAACCTTAACGTACTTAACACCTGCAGGAAGCGCATCGATTTCAAAGCGGCGTGAGGTGCTAAGGTCACCAAAGGATGGAGCATAAGTAACGTACTCTGCGGTTACATCGGTCCAGTTAATCATATCCGATGAGAAGAGAAGCTTAACATCATAATCCATTCCGGCAAACATCTTAAGACGGTCAGGTCTGAAGGCAAAGTCAAGGTAGAATGCAGAGCCTTCCTTAACCGAAACGGTAACTGCGCACTTCTCACGAATAGCCTTACCAGTGTTGTAGAAATAGCCCCATGAAGGTGAAAGAGCACCAAGGCCTACATTATACTCAACACCGGTGGGGTTAAGAGCATCGATATCATAGGTATCCTCTGTGAAGTCATAAATGTCTTCATACTTGCTGCGGTCTGCATCGTAGAGGTAGGTAGGAACTGCATCGCCCTTTGTGAGGGAAACCTGAACAAGACCGATAAAGTCATTACCTGCACGTTCATCAACACCGTTTGTCATAACCTCAACTTTTGCAGTATGAGGATACATAAGTCTTACGAAATTCACGTTGCTGGGAAGCACGGGAATGGTAATAACTTCGGTGTAATAACGGGTTGGATCACTAACAGCGTTTAATTCTATTAAGTGGTCCTCGGTAAGAATTCTGGAAGGAGTATACGCGGTCCAGGTCTTACCATCCGAAGAAACCTCAACCATAATATCAAAGGGCTTACCTGTAACCTTTTCAACTATCTGACAGTCGCCGTTTTTACGAGATGTAAGAACAACTGCCTGGAATGTGGTGCCGGGCTTAACGTTATAAACGAGACCGCAGGGGTCAGAGCCCTTGTTTTGATAAAGGTTAATATAGGTGTAAGTAAGGTGGTTATAGGGCTCACCAAAGGTAGCTTCAAAGTTGAATACACCGCCGATATTTTCGTAGATATTGTAGTCCATAACGTTGAATTCCTTATTGAATTCATCGCCGTAGAACTTATCAACGTGTGTAAATTCGTAGTCACCATAGGGATTTGAGATTTCGTAAGCGCTTTCATCAGCATCAAAACCAACTGCGATAATACCGTAAATCTCATTTACCTTGTCAATAGCCTTTACGGCTTCGGTGTGAGGATACTCAATCTTAACATACTTGGTCTTGGCGGCCAATGTGAAGGTATGGTAATCAACATCACCAACTTTTTCAACCTTTGTTGCCACCTGAGTCCACTTTTTACCATCGGTAGACTCATAGAATTTCATAACGAAATCCTTGCCAAGTTTAGCTGCTGCTTCGCGGTTTACATTAATGCTTGCAACAAACTTTGTACCGCCTTCAACTGCATACATAACGTATGGTTTACCATTGCTTGCGCCGCTATTCAGGTAGGACATAGCAGGAGCAATATAAGCGGCTCCATTAGAGAAGTTTTTAATTTCAATGCCGTTTGTCTTGTAGAGCATGATAAGAGCAGCATCGTTATCATAGAAGAAGTTAACCTCTCCGTTTGCCTTGTAGTTCATTACATTCTTTGTGCCTTCGAAGTAATTCTTGGCAGCGTTAAGTCTTACCTTCATAATACGGGCAGCATCGTTTGCACGGGAGCCACCTTTGTTTTCCTCGGTTATAGAGCCGGGAATGATACCTTGCTGAGGTAAGGTAATCTTAACATATGAACAGTCAGCTGGAACTCTATAAACAATAGTGTAATCCATGTAACCACCGGCAACTGAGCTCTTTTCAGCATAAGTGGTGTCAACCTTGTTTTTCCAACCGCCCATATCGTTGGCAGAAGCCTCGAGAGTAATCTCGAAAGGTGCACCGATGCTGCTTTCGAAATCAGCCTTTGTGCTGTTGCCAATCATTCTGACAGTTGCCTCAAAGTCGGTGCCGGGCTTAACAGCATAGATAACATAGTTGTTTTCAATGCTACCCCAGGTTACACCCAAATCAACGAAGTCAACACCGATACCACCGCCGTAGTCATTGCCGATGTATTCGTTAATAATGAGGGAAGGAGCCTTAACAGAGTTGTTGTAGGAATAAATTCCGTATTTGGCAGTGTTGAAACCAGTAATATTTTCCGCTTCAATTGAAGTATCGGAATAATCATAGGTTGTGTCATAGGTACCTACATAAGGAACATATTCAAAGAACTTAACGCCCTTAAGATAGGCTGCATCGTTTGCACGGTAGTCATTTTCAGAACCGGGGATTATACCCTTCTGAGGGAAGGTAATCTTAACGTACTTACAGTCTTCGGGAACATCGTAGGTAAGTGAAGAAACTGAACCTAAACCTTCGGTAGTTACTGCATTGCCATAAGTACCGTTAATAGAAGCCGAAGACTCAATAATAAACTCAAAGGGTTCGCCGGTGAGTTGTGCATAACCGTTTCTTGTTGCAGCATTATGCATATTAAAGCTGGCTTCAAACTTGGAACCGCTTGCTACTTTGTAAATAACATAGATATCGGCTGTTCCCCACTTAACTCCCAGCTGTCCATAGTTACCTCCAAGACCAGGCTGGTTGGGGGTTGCCTTGGTAAGGAAGAAGTTGTAGTTCATAGACTCAGCGCCAAGGTTGGTATAGTTCCAACCGCCGTAGTCGCCATTAAACTCAGAAGAAGAGTAGTCATAAACTTTGTCATACTTAATTCCTGAATCGGAATCACCAGGAACACCGCTAGATGTTGGTTTGAAGAACTTAACGCCTGTAAGGTATGCTGCATCGTTTCCGCGATAGTTATCTATAACTCCGTTATTATCTATGGGGATTATACCCTTCTGAGGGAAGGTAATCTTAACGTATTCGCAGTCAGCGGGAACGTCGTAGATAATTGAGGAAATAGAGCCTAAACCTTCGGTGTTTACTGCATTGCCCCATTCACCATTAAGGGATGCGGAGGACTCAATAATAAACTCGAAGGGTTCGCCGGTGATTTGAGCGTAACTGTTTCTTGTTCCGGCATCACGCATATTAAAGCTGGCTTCAAACTTAGAACCACTTGCTACCTTATAGATAATATAAAGTTCGGCAGTGCCCCACTTAACATCTAACTGACCATAGTTACCGCCGAGACCGGGTTCGCTCTCGCTTCCTTTGGTAAGGTAGTAATCAAAGTTCAAGGCTTCAGCGCCAAGGTCGGTATAGTTCCAGCTGCTGTAGTCGCCTAAATACTCAGGAGATGAATAATCATAAACTGCGTCATAGTTAATTACAGGAGGAACATATTCAAAGAACTTAACACCCTTAAGATAAGCTGCATCGTTTGCACGGTAGTCATTTTCAGAACCGGGGATTATACCCTTCTGAGGGAAGGTAATCTTAACGTACATACAGTCTTCGGGAACATCGTAGGTAAGTGAAGAAACTGAACCCAAACCTGCGGTGGTTACTGCATTACCCCAACCGCCCTTAATAGAATTAGAGGACTCAATAATAAACTCAAAGGGTTCGCCGGTTTTTTCTGCATAACCGTTTCTTGTTGCAGCATTATGCATATTAAAGCTGGCTTCAAACTTAGAACCACTTGCTACCTTATAGATAGCATAGACATTGGCAGTGCCCCACTCAACACCTAACTGACCATAGTTAGCACCAAGTCCGGGTTGGCCGGGGAATACCTTGGTAAGGAAGTAATCAAAGTTCATGGACTCAACGCCAAGGTCGGCATAGTTCCAACCGCCGTAGTCGCCTAAAAACTCAGAAGAAGAGTAGTCATAAACTTTGTCATACTTAATTCCTGAACCGGAATCATCAGAACCAGTATCATCCGCTGCGGGTTTGAAGAACTTAACACCTGTAAGGTAAGCTGCATCGTTTGCACGATAGTCATTTTCAGAACCGGGGATTATACCCTTCTGAGGGAAGGTAATTTTAACATATTCGCAGCCCTTGGGAACATCGTAGGTAATTGAGGAAACTGAACCTAAACCTGCGGTGGTTACTGCATTGCCCCATTCACCATTAAGGGATGAGGATGACTCAATAATAAACTCGAAGGGTTCGCCGGTGAGTTGTGCATAACCGTTTCTTGTTGCTGCATTACGCATTAGGAAGCTTGCTTCAAACTTGCTGCCACTTGCTACCTTATAGATAACATGGAGGTCGGCAGTGCCCCACTCAACTCCCAACTGAACATAGTTACCACCAAGACCGGGATGTTCAGGAGTATCTTTAGTAAGGTAGTAATCAAAGTTCATAGACTCAGCGCCGATGTCGGCATAGTTCCAGCTGCTGTAGTCGCCTGCAAACTCAGAAGAACCATAATTATATACTACATCATACTTAATTCCCGAACCGGAATCAATGGAATCATCTGAATCATCAGCTGTTGGCTTGAAGAACTTAACGCCTGTAAGGTATGCTGCATCGTTTCCACGGTAGTTATCTATCACTCCGTTATTATCTATGGGGATTATACCCTTCTGAGGGAAGGTAATCTTAACGTAGTTACAGTTGTCGGGAATATCATAGATAATCGAGGAAACAGCACCTAAACCTTCGGTGTTTACTGCGTTGCCCCATTCACCATTAAGGGATGCGGAGGACTCAATAATAAACTCGAAGGGTTCGCCGGTAATTTGTGCGTAACTGTTTCTTGTTCCGGCATCACGCATATTAAAGCTGGCTTCAAGTCTGGTACCACTTGCTACCTTATAGATAATATAAAGTTCGGCAGTGCCCCACTCAACATCTAACTGACCATAGTTACCGCCGAGACCGGGTTCGCTATCGCTTCCTTTGGTAAGGTAGTAATCAAAGCCCATGGTTTCAGCGCCAAGGTCAGCATAGTTCCAGCTGCTGTAGTCGCCTAAATACTCAGAAGATGAATAATCATAAACTGCGTCATAGTTAATTACAGGAGGAACATACTCAAAGAACTTAACGCCCTTAAGATAGGCTGCATCGTTTCCGTGATAGTTATTTATAACTCCGTTATCATCTATGGGGATTATACCCTTCTGAGGGAAGGTAATCTTAACGTACATACAGTCTTCGGGAACATCGTAGGTAATTGTGGAAACTGAACCCAAACCTGCGGTGGTTACTGCATTACCCCAACCGCCCCTAATAGAATTAGAGGACTCAATAATAAACTCAAAGGGTTCGCCGGTAATTTGTGCATAACCGTTTCTTGTTGCAGCATTATGCATATTAAAGCTGGCTTCAAACTTAGAACCACTTGCTACCTTATAGATAGCATAGATATTGGCAGTGCCCCACTCAACACCTAACTGACCATAGTTACCACCAAGTCCGGGTTGATTGGGAGATGTCTTGGTAAGGAAGTAATCAAAGTTCATGGACTCAACGCCAAGGTCGAAATAGTTCCAACCGCCGTAGTCGCCATTAAATCCAGAAGAAGAGTAGTCATAAACCTTGTCATACTCAATTCCCGATCCGGAATCACCGGAATCACCCGAGTCACCGGATGTTGGTTCAAACAGCTTAACGCCTGTAAGGTAAGCTGCATCGTTTCCATGGTAGTTATCTATCACTCCGTTATTATCTACGGGGATTATTCCCTTCTGAGGGAAGGTAATCTTAACGTAGTTACAGTTGTCGGGAACATCGTAGGTAACAACAGCGTTTGTTCCAAGACCTGCGGTGGTTGCTTCATTTGACCAACCGCTGTCAACCGATGCAGAAGACTCAATTATAAACTCGAAGGGTTCGCCGGTGATTTGTGCGTAACTGTTTCTTGTTCCGGCATCACGCATATTAAAGCTGGCTTCAAACTTAGAACCACTTGCTACCTTATAGATAATGTAGAGGTCGGCAGTGCCCCAGGAGACGCCTAACTGACTATAGTTACCGCCAAGACCTGGGCCATTTTCTTCTTTGGTAAGATAGTAATCAAAGCCCATGGTTTCAGCGCCAAGGTCAGCATAGTTCCAGCTGCTGTAGTCTCCTAAATAGGTAGAAGACGAATAGTCATAAACCTTGTCATACTCAATTCCCGATCCGGAATCACCTGAACCAGAGCCACCTGAACTGGTGCTATCAGAACTGGTGCTATCAGAACTGGTGTTATCAGAACTGGTGTTATCAGAACTGGTGTTATCAGAACTGGTGTTATCTGAGCTGGTATCACCGGAACCGGAGTCACCGGAGATACCTGTTGCATAGGTAACGTTGTAAAGGTAAGCAGCATCGTTACCTGCGGTAACCCATGCGCCGGGAGCGTAGTAACTAACGCCTTTAATGTAGGCTGTATGGTTTTCTGCTCCGTTTGTAACCGGATGTTTGCCCTTCTGA
>JAZPYE010000017.1:0-213615 GCA_045544035.1 Acutalibacteraceae bacterium
CGCCTTACAGGCGCGAAAAATCACTCGAACCGTAGGTTCGGTAAGGGCGAGCTTTCCGTTTTTGCTTGCAAAAAGATGCCGTAAGGCATCAAGGAAACTCGTTTTTGGCGACATAAGTCGCCAAAAGATTCGAGCCCCGTAATTTTCTATCGAAGCGAGTTGGCGGGCAAACTTTTCGTCTTGCGAAGCAAGTGATGATATAAGCCATCAAGAAAATTTGCTAGTTTGCCACTTGTGGCAAACTCGCATAGCAACCGAAGGTTGCGTAGGGCATCGAAGCATACGCGGATTTTTAGAAGGTCGAATTACTTCTTATTTTCGCACTGCTGGTTAGCAATTCCGCAAGAAGTCTTGCAAGCAGACTGGCAAGAGGTCTGGCATTCGCCGCAGCCGCCTTTTTTAGCGCTTTCGCAAAGGTTACGGGTTTCAATTGTCTTAATGCGTTCCATTTTTGTTTCCTCCAAATAAAGTTTCTTTTTGTATTTTATCATATAAAAATTTATATGTCAATTATATTTATTTAAGTTCCTTGTTCGAATCTCCTCCTGTCTAGCCGCAAAACGAAAACCGCCCCAAAGGGACGGTTTTGTTTTGGCGGAGAAGGAGGGATTCGAACCCTCGAACGGTTTGTAGCCGTTACACGATTTCCAATCGTGCGCGCTCGACCAGCTACGCGACTTCTCCAGACGATTTTTTAGACGCTATTTTAAGTTACCAAGTTATTATAAATGTTTTAAAACAAAAAAGCAAGTGTTTTTTAAAGATTTTTTTATTCGCAGATAAAACCTTCAATTTCGCTTGCAAAGGGGTCGTTTTCATCACAGGCTGCAACCATTTTAATGGGTTTTGTTAAATCAATGCTGAAAATACCCATAATTGATTTTCCGTTAACAATGTATTTTCCTGAATAAAGGTCAACCTCAAAATCCTTTGACATGGCAATATTAACAAAGGCTTTAACCTGTTCAATGCTGCCGAGCCTGATGTTCTTTTCTAGCATAAAAGCACCTCTTTCATATTGCATAATACTCTTTTTTTGTTTAAAAGTCAAGGCGATAAAAAATGAACTTGACAAATTTACCAAATCGTGTATACTTAAATTATACCTATTTTATTATAAAGGGGACATTTTTATGGCAAAATCTAAAGCTGCAAATGTTATAACAATTATTTTAGCAGCCCTTATCAGTGTTATGCTGGTTATTTTAGCCGCTGTAACACCAGTTTATACTTCACTTTCGGCACTTGTTAAGCCCGAAAACGTTGTAAAGGTTGTTACCAATGTTGGTAAGGCACTTATTGAAGCTGAAGTTCAAGAGGGCTCCGGCGAAGGCGATGCGCAGAGCGTTATAGCTGACGATGCTGAATTCGGAACAGTTATTGAAGATTACATGGGAAAACTTCAAGAAGTTGTTTCATGCCAGGCACTTATGGACGACACTTTGGATGAGTTTGAGCTTACCAAGGCTTCCACTATCGATTTAGTCGACAGCAATGCTGTGCAAGAACTTTTAACTGTCTATGCGCAGGATGTTTGCAAGTACTTAATCGAAGGTGTTGCAGAACATAATTTGACCGAGGCAAAGGTAAAGGAAATCCTCACCGAGAACTTTGATGAGATTTTTGTAATTGCAAAAGAAGCTAAAAGCTACACTGTAAGCGTAACCGATGATATGATTAAGGCAAGACTTGAGTTGGCTATTGAAGAAAACGCAAAAGAAATTTCTGAAATTGTTCCTACCGTTGAAGAGATTACAAAGGTTGTAAAAGGCAATATAGTATTGGCACTTCGCATTTTCCTTAATCCTATAGTTGCACCTATTTTAATCGGTGCTTGTGTTTTACTTGCAGCTCTTCTTTATGTTTGCCGTCGTGAGAAGTTTGGTGGATTCTTGTGGCTTGGTATCGACCTCGGTATTGCAGCAGTTCTGCTTACAGTTGTTTATGCCTTGGTTGCAATGACCCCCGGCTTTATCGAAAACTCTGCTCTTTACATTTTAGTTGGCGCCGCTGTTTCGATTTATTTGAACATTTTGATGGTAGGCATGATTATTCTTTTCGCTATTGCAATCTTAGCATTTGTACTGTTCTTTATCTTAAAAAACAAGGCAGCAAAAAAGGAAGTAGCATTAGCTGAATAATTTGCACAAAAAAATAAAAGCGAGAGTTTTAAACTCTCGCTTTTTTTATTTCTTGAAAAAATGTGCTTCCGTTTCGGCGCAAAGGAAATGGCAAATCGGTAGGTGCAGTTCCTGAATTTTAAAGGTTTCGGTTTCAGATGCGCAGATGCAAATATCAGATACTTCTTTAAGCTTTCCGCCCGTTTTGCCTGTGAGACCGATAACGGTGAGTCCCAGGCCCCTTGCAACCTTTGCGGCAGCAAAACATTTTCAGTCCTCCAAACAGCCGGCTTGCCACATTCCGCTTAATTTCATAAGGGCATAATACTCTTTAAAGCTAAATGGGCCTTTTCCGCTTAAATAATAGTTTTTGTGAGTTTCGCCGCCAGCGGTCCACTCAATTAAATAAAAGTGAAGCTCATCGCCGAGATAATCGGTTAATGAAATTTCCTCTGCGCTGTTAGCGCGAAGCTCCTTTTCACCGCAAAGCACAGCATTTCCGCTTTTAAGTTCGGTAACGGTGTAGGAAAGCGTAATATTATTACTTGTTTCATTAGCACCTATAAGGGTGAGCTTGCCGTTATTATCAGGCTCGCTCATCATAAGACAAATAGGGTTTTGAGAGCGCTTTATGGTGTAAAAAGCTAGCTTTTTAGCAAAATAATAATCGGTTACGGCATCAGAAAACTGAGGCCAACCATCTAGAAGATTCCACCAAATAATACCCGTCCTGCGCCAATCGGTTTTACCCATTCTAAATCGTTCAACAAAGAATTTCATAGCCTCTGCCTGGCTTGCCTGACTTATTTTTGCAAAGTCGCCAAGGTTTTCTGGCTCATCCTTAAACAAAACACCAATTTGGCTTGCCATAAGAGGAATTCGGAAGGCATAGGTAACATCGCAGCCCTTTTCCATACAGGTCGCGTGGGTGAGCCATTGCTGATTGTCCTTATAGGGCCATAAATGGTCTTTATCTATAAATTTTTCAATGGAAGCGGTGGCAGGGCAGCCGTGATAACCCATTTCGCTGGCAAATTTAGCCTTAGATTTTGTATAAAAATCACTTTTAAAATAATCTCTTGGTCCCCAAAGGTGTTTTTCGGGGGTGTTATCTCCCTTGCCACTGCTAAATGCAACCGAATCAATGTAAGGGGAGCTGGGCAGGTAAATTCTTTCGGGGTCGTGAAGATTTAAAACATAGGGGAGAACCTGCCTTGTTAAAAGGTTTCGGTTAGGGTCAAGGCTGTGGGCCGTCCAAAAAGCACCGCATTCATCGCATTCGTTATCACCCGCCCAAAGGGCAAGGCTTGTGTGCTGGCGGTATTTTTTAATAACGGCTGTGGCCTCTTTTTCTAAATCTTCCATAACTTGATGAGTTAGTGGATAGGTGGCGCAGCCCATTGCGAAATCCTGCCAAACGGCAATGCCGTTTTTGTCGCAGTAATCAAAGAATGCTTCGCTTTCATAAACGTTACCACCCCAACAACGAACCATATTACAACCCGATTCCCCCAATAATTCAAGGGCTTTCGGCAGCCTCTCAGCATCCCTCGAATGAAGTGCATCAAGGGGTACCCAGTTGGTGCCGCGAACAAAAAGTCGCTCACCATTAATGGTAAAGCAGAATTCGTTGTTTTCATCGGCAAGGCTGCTGCGCATAAGACCGAAAATGCGGAAACCAAAATAAAAGGAAATACGGTCAATAACCTTATCGCCTAAAATTAGTTCTACCTTAACCGCATAAAGATTTTGTTCGCCCAAATCCTTGGTCCACCAAAGGTAGGGGTTATCAACAGAAAAGTTTCTCGTTCCCGAGGTGTACCAAAGGGTGTATGACTGTTCAAAAGAATGGTCTTTACAAACGCCGCTTATTCTAACGCGGTATTCGTGGGATAAATCCCCTGTAATTTTAGCACCATAATGAAGGCACAAAGCGGCAACGCCGTTCTCAAAATTAACACAGCTTAGATAACACTCTGTGAAAAATTCTTCTCGTTTCTCTACCAAATTAACAGGGAGCCAAATTCCACCAGATAAAATGCGGGGCATAATATCCCAGCCGTACATATGGGCGGCTTTTCGCACTACTAAGCTTTCGGCATTGTGCTCCTGGTGCTGAATTACGCCTGCACCAAACTCACGCTCTCTGGCTAGCAGAAAGGTGGGCTTAATGTGAACAACAAGCTCATTTTCACCCTTTTTAAGTAAGTGTTCGGCATCAAAGGAGTGGGGAATAAGCATATTATCAGAGGTGCCGAGGAGTTTTCCGTTTAAATAAATATCGGCGTAGGTATCAATACCGTCAAAAACAAGGTTATAATTTTTATCATTAGCGGTGAAAGTTCTAGCATACCAAAGATGGTAGTTTTCTCTTTTTTGGGCATCTAAAGGATTATTCCCAAAGAATATGTCATCGATAATTCCTGCTTTTTCAAGGTCAATTTCAAAATTGCCGGGAACGGTGGCCGGAACGCTTTTGAGTCCTGACTTTTTAAGCTCCTTAAGGCAGGTAAAATTATCACGCTTTAAATTTCTGTTTTCTTCAAAAAACAGGGTCCACTGACCGTTTAATGAAACTTTCTTTTCGAAATCTGATTTCATTTTTACCTCCTTTAAAAAGCAAGGATATTTTAGTTTTATATTACATTTACAGATAATTAAAGTCAATATTAAAGTAATAAAAGACAAAGGTAGAGTAATTAAAGACAATATTTAAAGTGTGTGATAAAAAAGTTTTGACTCTCAAAGACCACACTTTTTAAAATAATAAAAAACAGTCAACGCAAAATGCGTTGACTGTTTTTTTTATTTTGTATTGGCTATTTTTCCATTTTCCACCGTTAAAATGTGGTCACAAGCCTTAAGGGAAGAACTGCGGTGGGTGATGAGAATAATCGTTTTATCTTTTATTGCCTTTAAATTCTTAACAAGCTGCGCCTCGGTTTCCTCATCGACCGCCGAGGTGGATTCATCGAGGAGGATAATTTCACTGTCAGAAAGCAGAGCTCGGGCGATGGCAATTCGCTGAATTTGACCTTCAGATAAACCACTTCCACGCTCGCTTATAACCGTGTCAAGACCCTTTGGCAGTTCTCTTATGAAATCGTAAGCCACGGCCGTTTTTGCCGCAGAAATGATTTTTTCTTCACCGATGTCGCCATTAAAAAAGGTTATGTTATCTCTAATTGTGCCTGAAAGGAGCATATTACCCTGGGGAACAAAGGAGAAAAGCGGGCGGGTTGCTTCGTTTATTTCGGTACCGCTATCAAATTTAAGGGTTCCGTATTGCGGGGTCAAAAGGCCTAAAAGCAGTTTAAACAGCGTGCTTTTGCCCGAACCCGATTCACCCACAAGTGCGGTTATGGCACCACGCTCAATGTAAAAGCTTGAATCCTTAATAACATGGTTGTCCTTGTAGGAAAAATCGAGATTTTCAGCAATGATTTTTGTAAAGGATTTTTTGATTTTACTAAGCTTTTTGTCTTCAAGGGGCTTTCTATCATCCTCCAAAGCCTCAATTTCCATAAGCCTTTCGGCAGAAGCAAGGGCGGAATAGTAAGAGGGGATAATACCAGTTGCACCCTGGAGAGGAGCCCTTATATTTGAAATAAGCTGTAAAAGACCCATCAGAGTTCCATAGGTTATGGCGGTGTTTAAATTTGCCGCGCCCCAGGTTAACGCACAGTAGTAGCAAAGGGAAAAGATGAGTGAAACCAGCACCGACACGGTCACACGCAGCAGTGAGCGCTTGAGCCTTAGCTTTCGATTTTCCTGCATATTTTCATCAAGCTTTCTAACAATAGCTCCGCCGCTTAAAAATGATTTTATAACCGTTAAATTCTCAAATGCTTCCTGCATAAAGCCTCGAACCGAAGAATCGGTGCGCTGACATTCCTTGTGCAGCTCCTTGAATTTTGCGCGAAAAATGCGGTTGCCCACATAAATCACTGCGCCAATGGGCAAAACCGCAAGGGCGACAAAGGGGCTTAAAATGTAAAGCGCAATAATGCAGGTTATAATTTTTGAAGTGAGTGAAACAACGCTTGGAACAATGTTGACAGAGCCTGTTACCACAGTCTCAACATCGTTTGTCAGCCTGTTTACAAGGTCCCCCGAATGAAAGGCGGAAATTTCAGAATGCTTTTTGTTTAAAACAGCAGGGAAAAGCACCTTTTTATAGGTTATGCTTAAATCAATGTGGGTTTTGTTTTTAAGAATGGAGGCTAAAAACATTGCCACAAAGTGGGTTAGAATTACCCCAAAAAGAAGGAAAATGCTGTTAACAAGATTTCCTTCCATATCACCTGTGGCAATATCAATAACATTTCTTGAAACAAGGGCAAGGCAAACGGTGGATACCGAGTTTATTGCCGATAAAATGCAGGTGATGATAACGGGTAAAATTGCGGATTTCGAATTTTTAAAAATCCACCTAAATGGGGCGGCTTTTACATTACTGTTCATTAAGCAATCCGTTCTCTCTTAATTTATTTAAAAATTTATCAATATCGTTTTCGGCCGTAGCTTTGTCAACATCATATTCGGCCCTTAATTTTTCCATAAGCTGCTCCTTTGTTACATCCTCTTTTTCGAGAATGGCCCAAAGAAAGGCGGCTGTTTCGTTAAGGGTTATGGCACGGTTAAAATCGAAAGCCTTTTTGCCCATTGGCATAACAATGCTTTGGTTTGCAACCTTTCTTAAAAGAAAGCCTTCTGCGATTTTCATAAGTTTTACCTCACTGTGAAAATATATCTATTAAATTATACAATGAAACAAAAACTATTGCAAGAGTGAGAAATTTTCAGTATAATATAATTAAGAAAATCTAGTAAATTTCGGGAGAAAAATTATGGACACTTTTTTTGAACAAATCGTTGCAATGAGAAAGGGCGCAAAATCAATTATTCTCATTCTTTTAATTCTTGTTGCGGCACTGGTTATCGGTGCAGCCCTTATGATTTTATCAATTTTCCAAATGTCACTTGCAGGTATTGTTTTCCTTGCCGTTGCAGGTGTTTTTTACGGCGCGTATCGCCTTATTGCCCTTTTGAACGTTGAGTATGAATATATTTTAACCAACGGCGAAATGGATATTGATAAAATCACAAACCGCAGTTCAAGAAAAAGACAAATAACCTTTAGTTTAAAGGATGTTTTGAGAATTGAAAAATACGATTTTTCAAACCCCGTTGTGGTTCAGGGCGCAAAAACTGAGGTCTACTGCAATAAGGGTGATGAAAACGCCTGCTTTGTGCTTATTGACCACAAAAGTCACGGCAAAACCATTGTGGTTTTTTCTCCAAATGAAAGAATGCGCCAGGGAATGAGCGGCTTTATTCCCCGAATTATAGGCGGCGATTTCTTTAAAAAATAATTTCTAAAGGGTGGTTTTTATGAAAGTATTCACCTCTTTGCAAATTAAAAACATTGAAGATGCTACCGTGCTTCGCGGCATTTCAAAGCTTCGTTTGATGGAAAACGCAGGCTCTGCCGCCGCTCGGGTTATAAGAGAAAAATTTGATATAACCTCCAAAAAAACAGTGGTGGTGGCAGGTTGCGGCAACAACGGCGGCGATGGCTTTGTGGTTGCCCGCAAGCTTTATGAAAACGGCGGTAACGTTGAGGTAATTCGCCTTTTAGGGCTGCCTCAAAGCGAAAACGCCTCGGAAATGTGCAAAAAGCTTATGGAAACGGGCGTGCCCATTCACGATTATTTTGACAATGTCGCAATGTCAAAAGCCATTCTTAAAAGTGCCGATATTATCGTTGATGCGGTTTTCGGTATAGGTTTAAATCGGGCGCCCGACACCTCGGTTTCAGAGGCCTTTTCATTCATTTCATCCCTTCCTGCCTTCCGCGTTGCCATTGATGTTCCAAGCGGGGTTTATGCCGACAGTGCAAGGGTGCATACCAGCGTTATAAAGGCCGATTTAACGGTCAGCTTTATCGGTTTTAAATTTTGTCACATTTTGCCGCCTGCCTCCTCCTTTTGCGGTGAGTTGGTAAACTGTGCTATCGGTGTGGCTGATGATGTTTTGGATTATATTGAAGGCTGCCCCGAAACAATTGAGCCAAGTTTTGTTTTTAAAAGGGACAAAAACGCGCATAAGGGAACCTTTGGTAAGGCTTTGCTTGTAACAGGCTCTTACGGTATGGCAGGCGCCACCGTTTTAAGCCTTAAGTCAGCCCTGCGGTCAGGCGTTGGTCTCGGCATTTGCGCTCTGCCCGAAAAGATTTACCCCATTGTGGCAGGCAGTGTGCCAGAGGCGGTTTATATTCCTTGTCCCACAAATGTAAACGGCGGTTTTGCCGCCAACACCTATTTCGCAATTAAAAACGCCATAGAGTCGGCCGACTGCATTCTTTTCGGCTGTGGCGTAGGTAACACAAACGATACCGTAACACTGCTTCGTGACATTTTAGAGAATGCAAAAAGCCCCGTTATTATTGATGCCGATGGCATAAATGCCCTCTCTCGTAACATAGATATTATTAAACAGTCGGCAGTAAAAATTATTTTAACACCCCACCCCGCCGAAATGGCAAGACTTTGTAAGGTAGGCGCCGAGGAAATAAATTCCAACAGAATTTATTTTGCTAAAAAACTTGCTCACGAGCTTGGTGTGACCGTTGTGCTCAAAGGCGCCAACACCATTGTCGCAACCGAGGATGAAAAGGTTTTTGTAAATATGACAGGAAACCCCGGCATGGCAACGGGCGGCAGCGGCGATGTTTTAGCAGGAATGATGGCGGGTCTTATCGCCTCTGGCGTTCTGCATGAAAATGATGCCGTTTGCGCGGCGGTTTATCTCCACGGTTTGGCAGGGGATAGGGCGGCGCAAAAGCTTAGTGAGACCTCACTTTTGCCAAGCGATATAATTGATAATCTGCCCCCACTGTTTAAAAACCTTGAAGGGTAGAGAAGCGCCTTGAAAAGAATTTTATCTCTTGTTTTTTCTCTTATTTTCCTTTGCGGCTGTGCGGCTAAAACGACAAATGTTAAACCCGTTTTAAGCGGCATTGCCTTTGATGCGAAACTAACCTTTTATAACGAGGTGTTTGAGTGTTCGGCTGAAATTTCAAAGGATAATACACTCACCCTCACCGTAAATGAGCCTCAAACCATAAAGGGAATGAAACTAACAGTAAAAAAAGACCATCTATCTGCCGAATTTAAAGGGCTAACCTACACACCGAAAACCGAAAAATTACCTTTTGCCAATGTGGCCCAGGTGCTCTATTCCGCCCTGTCCGATGCGGTTTATCGAAATCCAACGGTGAAACAGCAGGATAACACATTCTTTATTGAATCGGCAAAAAATGAGAAGTATTATAAAATCACACTAACCGAGGCAGGCTTTCCCATTTGCGTTGATGTCCCCTCCGCCGCTCTAACGGCAGAATTTAGCAATGTTAGTATCATAAAATAGAAAAACCCCGTGAGGAAACTCACGGGGTTAAATTTTAGTTTAATTAACCAATAAACTTATCGTGGATTGCGGTAACGGCGTGGTCGTTATCGGCCAGGTCAATTAAAACCGAAATCTTGATTTCGCTGGTGGAAATCATCTGAATGTTGATGCCTGCATCAAAGAGGGCTTCAAACATTTTAGCGGCAACGCCGGGGTGGCTTTCCATACCTGAGCCAACGATGGAAACCTTGGCAACCTGCTCATCGTGAACAATTTTTTGATACTTAAGGGAATCCTTAAGCTTTTCGATGGCGGAAATAGCCACGGGATACTGCTCTGTTGAAACGGTGAAGGAAATATCCTTTGTGCCGTCACGGCCAACAGACTGCAGAATGATGTCAACGTTAACCTTAGCCTGTGCTAATTCATTAAAAAGTTTAAAAGCAACACCGGGGGTGTCCTTAAGGCCTACAACCGAAATACGGGATACATTTTTATCACTGGCAACGCCACGAATTAACATTTTTTCCATTTTAATAATCTCCTTCACAATGGTGCCGGGTTTCTTTTCCAAACTTGAAAGAACCTCAAGCTCAACATTATATTTTTTAGCCATTTCAACCGAACGATTGTTAAGAACCTGTGCGCCCAAGGTGGCAAGTTCTAACATTTCGTTATATGTTATCTCATCCATCTTTTGTGCAGTTGGAACCTTTCTTGGGTCGGCGGTGTAAACACCATCAACATCGGTGTAAATCTGACAAAGGTCGGCGTGGAGTGTTGCGGCAATTGCAACGGCGGAAGTATCAGAGCCGCCACGACCGAGGGTTGTGATGTCATCATAACGGTTAACGCCCTGAAAGCCTGCGACAATGACAATGTGTTTTTTGGAAAGTTCGGCGCGAAGCCTTTCGGGGTTTACACGCTTGATTCTGGCAAGGGAATAGTTAGAATCGGTTTCAAAGCCTGCCTGCCAGCCAAGAAGGGAAACAACGGGGTAGCCGAGCCTTTCAATTGCCATAGCAAGAATTGCGATGGAGATTTGTTCGCCTGCAGATAATAGCATATCCATTTCTCTTTTGGAAGCGCCTGCGGGGTTAATTTCCTTTGCCTTTTCAATCAAATCATCGGTGGTGTCGCCCTGAGCGGAAACAACAACCACAACATCATTGCCTTTTTTATAATCCTCAACGATTATGTTGGCAACATTCATAACTCTTTCGGCATTGGCAACCGAGCTGCCGCCGAATTTTTTTACAATCAGTGCCATAAAATTTCCTCCTCTAGTCTAAAACGTGAAGCACTTTTGCAATTTTATCTTCAAAATTAGAAATCTTTTTGGTTAAGACCTCTTCAATGTCATATTCGGTAAGGAATGCAAGTTCGTTTTCCCGAACGCCCTCAATAATAACCGTATCTTCTCCAAAAACGGCGCAAACGGCATTTTTGGTTTCGCTTACATTCTCTGTGTTTAGGCGAACAAAAAGCTTGGAAAGGGTTTTTTTGCCGTCACAAACATAATTTTTGTCACCATCAGCCCAGGAAAGATATTTTCTTGCAACCAGGTGCTTAACGCAGTCGATAACATCGGCAACAACGGCGCTGGCGGTGGGGGATTTTCCCGCGCCCCTGCCATAGAACATAACCTGACCGATAGCATCACCGTAAACCATAACGGCATTGAACACATCGCTGACACCCGAGAGCATATTATCCTTGTTTATAAGGGCGGGGTAGACATTGGCAGTGATTTTGCCGTTGTCCATTTTCTTTGCGTGACCGATAAGCTTTATAACATAACCCAGCCTTTCGGCATAGGCTGCATCAAACAAATCAATTTTAGTAATTCCCTCGGTTTGCACCTGCTCGGGATAAACATGCTTGCCAAAGCCAAGGGAAGCAAGAATACAAATTTTGCGGCAGGCATCGTGTCCCTCAACATCGGCTGTGGGGTCTTTTTCGGCATAGCCAAGGTCTTGCGCCTGCTTTAGGGCATCCTCAAAGGAAACCTTTTCCTTAATCATTTTGGTGAGGATAAAGTTTGTGGTGCCGTTTAAAATGCCCACAATTTCACTCAGCTCATTTGCGGCAAGACACTGAGCAATGGGGCGAAGCACGGGAATACCGCCGCCAACACTTGCTTCAAAAAGGAAGTTAACGTTTTTCTCGTTCGCAATTTGCAAAAGCTCGGCTCCCTTTGCGGCAACAAGCTCCTTGTTTGAGGTAACAACGCTCTTTCCGCTGTGCAGGCAGGCCTTAACAAAATCATAGGCAGGATTAATGCCGCCCATAACTTCGACCACAACCCTTATTTCAGGGTCGCGGAGAATGATATTAAAATCCTTAATGAATTTATCGGAATAGTAAAGATGGCTGAAATCCTTTAAATCTAAAATGTATTTAACATTGATTTCATTTTTTGCCTTTTGAGCAATGGCATCCCAGTGTTCAAGCAGAATTTCAGCAACGCCTGAACCAACAACGCCGTGACCCATTATTGCAACTTCAATCATTATTATTTCCCTCCTTAATGCGACTTGACCGAAATGACGCCATCAATGGACTTAATCATTTGTGGGAGCTTTGAAAGCTCAACGGTTAGATTATCTGTTTTAAACATTATAGAAACTGCGGCAGTGCCATCAACAGGCAGACTTTGGTTAACCGTTAAAATGTTAGCCCCAACCTTGTATAGAAATGAGGTGAGATTAGAAAGCTTGCCTGCATTGTTTGAAAGAACAATGCTCAGTGACATTGTGTTGGAATCATTTTCACCGCTATAGGAAAAAACGCAGTCCTTATATTTATAATATGCGCTTCGTGAAACGCCTGCTTTTTTAATAGCTTCGCTAATGCTGGCGGCCTCTCCGCGGGCAAGCATCTCCTTTACAATAAGCACGTTTTTAAAAACGGCAGGAAGTGCCTCGCTTTTAACAAGTAAAAGGTCGTAATCGCTCAAACTGTACACCTACCAAAAACATTTGTATTCAATTATAAACCACTGCACCGTTAATTTCAACCTTTTTTTCAAAAAAAACGACACTTTTTTTATTTTTGTAAAAAGGCACAAAAAAATGCCGAAAATATCGAAAATAGAGGCACACTAATACAAAATGTTTTTAAATAAGGAGAGGAAAAATCTATCATGACCACCGAAAACAAAAGAAATTTTTTAATTAACATAGCCTTTGCGGCTGTCATTGCGCTAATGTTGTTTTTAGTTTTGAAATTTGCCGCAGCCTACCTTTTCCCGTTTTTTATCGGTGTCGCCCTTGCGGCACTCACCCAAAAGCCGGCCAGCATTTTGGCAAAAAGGCTCAAGGTTAAAAGTGGCACCCTTGCCGCAATAATGGTGCTGCTCATTTTTGTTTTGCTGGTTGCGGCTGTATTTATTATGTTGTCCCGCTTTTATTCGTTTTTAACAGGATCTTTTTTATCCTTAAAGGATTTTCTGCCCCGTTTAAGCCAAATACTGTCGGGTATTTCCCAAAAAATCACCGAGTTTTTCGATGGTTTTAATATAGAACTTTTTGCGGCGGCAAGAGACACCACGGTTTTAAGCACCTTTTTTGAAAATGCAATCCACACCCTAATCGAGGCGCTGAGCACCTTTGCCGCAAGGGTGGTTGCAGGTCTTCCCTCAATGCTTTTTTCCCTTGGCGTTACGGTGGTTGCCAGTTGTTATATTGCCAAGGATTATGAAAAAATCAAAAAATATGTTAAGGACATTGTGCCCGAGCGATTTATTAGTCGCTACATTGAACTAAGGGAGGTTATCCTTAATGGGGTTTTAAAAATGGGCAAGGGTTATTCGATTATGTTTCTAATCACCTTTTTTGTCCTTGCGCTTGGATTTTTGATTTTAGGGCAAAAGAACTTTTTTATGCTTGCTTTTGCCATTTCGGTGGTGGATGTTTTACCCATCCTCGGCACGGGCACAGTGTTGCTGCCCTGGGCAGTGACGGAGCTTGCTTTCGGCAGAACCCTGCCTGCTGTGGGACTTTTTTTAATTTACATTACCGTAACCGTGCTTCGCCATGTGTTAGAGCCTAAAATAATTGGAAAACAAACAGGACTTCACCCGATTTTGTGCCTTGCGGCAATGTTTGTGGGGCTTAGAAGCGTGGGCTTTTGGGGGCTCATTGTTTTCCCTTTGGCACTTACGGTGTTAATTAAGCTTTTAAGAAGCGGAAAAATCAAAATTTAAACTGTCAAAACATAAGGAAAAGACATAGAATGTACCAGCCCTCATAATAATATAAGGAGTGGTATTTACGGAAAAGATTTTGGTTGTAACAGGCACTGTAACCTATGCCGTAAAGGGCAGAGACCTGCTGCGTCGGCAGGGCTACAAGGCCGCAATTGAAAGGGTGACGGTAGGGGAGAGAATTGGCTGTGGTTATGGCATTCTCACTTTCGGTGACCCTGAAAAAATAAAGGAAGCACTAGAGCGCGGCAGGGTAAAAATTCTGGAAATAAGAAAAGCATAGCAGGGACAAAAAATGATATATTTCGATAACGCCGCAACCTCTTTTCCAAAGCCTGAATGTGTAATTTCGGCCACGGCTCGTGCCCTTAGGGAAAACAGCGCAAATCCCGGGCGGAGCGGTCACAAATTATCGGTTGATACTGCCGAAAAAATTTATTCAGCAAGGCAGGCGGTTGCGAATTTTTTCTCCTGCTCTGATGCAGAAAATGTAATATTCACCCAAAACTGCACCCATTCTCTAAACGCTGTTATAAAGGGCTTTTTAAAAAAAGGCGACCATGTTTTAACATCAAATCTTGAACACAATGCGGTAATGCGCCCTATTTTTTCTCTTGCCGAAAAGGGGCTCATTACCTTTGATACTTTTGAGGCTTCACATTTGAGCGATGAGGCAACGGTTGAAAATTTCAAATCAAAAATAACCCCGAAAACAAGGCTTTGTGTTTGCACAAATGCCTCAAATGTTACGGGACAGGTTCTACCCGTAAGGCAAATCGGCAGGGTGTGCAAACAGCAGGGAATTGCCTTTTGCATTGATGCCGCCCAAACTGCGGGAAGCGGTAAAATTAACCTTAAAGAGGACAATGCCGATTTTGTTTGCATAGCCCCTCACAAAAGCCTTTTTGCACCAATGGGAATTGGTATTCTAATTGCATTAGCGCCTCTTGATAATGTGCTTATTGAGGGGGGAACAGGGGGTAATTCAGCATCAAAATTTGTGCCGGAATTTTATCCCGAAAGACTGGAAAGCGGCACCGTTAATGTGCCCGCAATTTTAGGCCTTAAGGCGGGGATAGACTGCCTCGAAAGGCAAAATCCGCAAAAGCTTTATGAAAATGAAATGTCGGTTTTAAAACGGATTTATTCGGGGCTTTACAACAATCCCAAAATTGAGCTTTACACCCCGTTTCCCGAAACGGGTAAATTTATGCCCGTTTTGCCCTTTAATTTTCACGGCGTGCACAGCGAAAAAACCGCCGCGGTACTAAACAGCTTTGGCATTGCAACAAGGGCGGGACTGCACTGCGCACCAACGGCTCACAGCGTGATGAAAACCCTCGAAACGGGCGCTGTAAGGGTGTCGGTTGGGGCATTTAACACACCTAGACAGGCCGATTACCTTGTAAGTGTGCTTAGTAGTGAAAATTTTATGAAAAAATTGCAAGATTTCCATTGATATAATTCTTTATTTATGTTAAAATAAATTTAATAATTGGGTAAAGGACTGTAGACAATGGAAGGGTTTTTTAATTCAATCACTTCACTTTGGAGTCAAATTTTTTATGCCATTTACCATATTCAGCTGTCCGACATCATTGATATTGCCGTAATTGCCTTTTTGGTTTACAAAGCCGTGGGCTTTTTGCGGGAAACAAGAGCGGGTCAGCTTGTTAAGGGTATTTTGGTTTTAATGGTGGTGTCACTGTGTGCAAGGTGGTTTAATCTTGTAAGCCTGCAGTGGTTGCTTAACACTGTCTTTGAATTTGCCCTTGTTGCTGTTGCAATTATTTTCCAGCCTGAACTTCGCCGTGCCCTTGAGAAGGTTGGCCGCAGTAACTTTACTGCCATTGTTAAGGGTCAAACCCCGCAGGAGGAAAAGGAAAACGCCCAGAGATGCATTGAAGCGGTTTGCAGGGCGGCAGGCGCAATGCAAAAGCAAAAGGTTGGCGCCCTTGTGGTTTTTGAAAGAAACACCCTACTTGGTGATATAATTAACACAGGCACCGTGGTTGATGCCGAGGCATCGGTTCAAATGATTGGAAATGTTTTCTTCCCCAATTCTCCTTTGCACGATGGTGCTATGATTATTCGTGACGGAAGAATTCATGCCGCAGGTTGTATTTTGCCTCTTACCCAAAACGAGGATTTAAACTCTCAACTCGGCACACGGCACCGTGCCGCAATCGGTATGAGTGAAAACTCCGATGCCGTTGTTCTTGTAATCAGCGAGGAAACAGGCACCATTTCAGTTGCCATTAACGGCAGAATGTTAAGGAACTACACCATCGAAACTCTAAGACAAAAACTTACTGATGAGTTGGTTGAAGATGTGAAAATCGAAAAAGAAACCCCCATCAGCTTTGTTAAAACCAAGTTTGGTGCTATAAAGGACAAAATTCAGTCCGCAAAGAAATCCAAAGAGATAGAGGAGGAGCAGAGCAATGATTAAGTTCTTTAAAAACTTCTCCTTTAAAGAACTGCTTTATAACCGCAAGCTGGTTATTGCACTTTCCATTGTCACCGCATTTATCTTTTGGCTGGTAATCACCATAAGTGAGGCTCCCACAAAGGAAAAAACCGTTAATATGACCCTTAATATTTCGGTTGCCGACACCATTGTGGGTGATTTGGGCCTTGATGTTGTTTCGGGTGGAATTGGTCAGAAAATTGCCGTTAAGGTGAGTGGACCGAACTATATTTTGGCTGAAATTAACGAAAACGATATAAATATTTCCCCCGAACTTTCCGAGGTTAACAAGCCCGGTGTTTACACTATAAGGCTTAACGCCTCAAGGGCAAGCTCAACGGCGGGCTATGAATTCGTTTCGGTTACTCCCTCAACCCTTGATGTGCGCTTTGACTATATGGATACAAAGCAGTTCACCGTTATTCCTGCAGTAAGCGGTGCCGTTGCAAGCGAGGGCCTTATTGCTGAGGAGCCCACAGTCACAAGCACCGAGCAAAGCACCATAACCGTTAAGGGCCCAAGAACCGAAATGTCAAAGCTGGAATCGGTTCGGGCCTTTGCCGAGGTTAATAAGACACTTAGCAAAACCGAGAGTTTTGATGCGGCAGTTCAGCTTCTTGACAAAAGCGGAGAACAGCTTGACAGCAATCTTTTTACGCTTTCTTATGACACCGTTAAGGTTTCTGTTCCCATTTCAAAGAAAAAGACCGTTGACATTAAGGCAACCTTTATTAACGCCCCTTCGGGCATCGGCAAGGATGTGACCTACACCCTTTCTGAAACCGCGGTTTCGGTTATCGGTTCACCTGATATAATTGATTCCTTAACCGAAATTGAACTTGCTCCCCTTGATTTTAGGGAAATTTCGTATAGCGCCACAACCTTTCAGGCGCAGTTTGACCTGCCCGACGGCATTCGCCTCATTGATAATATTGAATTTGTAACGGTTGAGTTTAATTTTAAAAATTTCTCTCACACAACCTTCACCATTGACAAAATTGAACCGGTGAATCTTGGAAGCGGCCTTACGGCAACTGTTACGGGCGCTGTTAAAAATGTTAAAATTTGCGGCCCCTATGAACAGCTTCAAAACCTGAAGGCAAGTGACTTCGTTGCACAAATTGAACTTCTCGGAAAAACTGCAGGGGAATACACCGTGCCCGTGAAGGTTTACAGCAAAACCTCATCATCGGTTTGGCAATATGGTGAGTACACTGCAGTTGTAGTTATAAAGTAATGTCAAATTCCTCACCCGGGGCATAGTATAGTTTTGGGTGAGGAATAATGTTTGAACTTATTTTTACGATTGTGGCAGTCTTTTTTGGCATTTTAGGGCTGACCGAGGTTTTACATATCTTCAAAATGCTTGTTTTAAAACCTAAAAAACGGCCTAAACGCTATCTTATTTGTGAAATCGAAAAAGACTTCGCCAAGGGGCAAATTCTTTTCACTGCCGAAAATTTCCGTTGGTATGGAAAGGGCTTTGCTGACTATGTTGTCTTTGTTGGCGATGAGTTCACCGAGGACACAAGGCAGCTTCGCTCAATTTTGAGTGAAAGCGGCGAAATTTTCTTTTGCGAAAGGCCTAGTGTGACAGGACTCGAACCTGCCGCGCCTGCAAACAAAAATTTTCGATAATACTTTGCCTCAAAACTTGAAATACGTCAGTATCCTCAAGTTTTGTCGGCTTTGTCTTATACAAAAATTTTTAGTTTAGCAGGTTGAAGTTTCTGCCGCCGAATTTTTTATTCGGTGAAGCAGGAAATTTGAAGCAAGGCTGGCGCCTTGCAAAAATAAGTGCAAAGCCGCAATATAAAAGGCGGTGAGCGAAACCGTGACAGGTTCGAGTCCTGTCACACTAAACAGAGGAACAAAATGGAGCAAATCAGTAAACAACCCGGATTTCTTGAGGGCACCGTTATTAAGGTGACCTTCAAAAACAAGGAAAACGGATATACAGTTGCTGTTTTAAAAACAAACAGTGAGGACATCATCATTGTCGGCGAATTGCCATTTGTTGACGAGGGTGATGTTGTTTCACTTTACGGTGAATATGTTTTGCACTCTACCTACGGCAGGCAGTTTAAAGTTTCAAGCTTTGAAAAGAAAATGCCCACCACCGCCGCTGCAATTCTCCGTTATCTTTCTTCACACACAATTCGCGGTATTGGCCCTGCAACGGCCCAAAAAATTGTTGAACAATTTGGGGACAAGTCTCTTGAAATCATTGAAAATAGCCCCGAGGAGCTTACCCGCATTAAGGGCATAACAGCCGAAAAAGCGCAGGGCATAAGCTACGAATACAAAAAGCAGTTTGGCATTAGAGAGGTAATGCTTCTCCTTTCAAAATTTGAAATTTCAGCCGTTTGGGCAATTAAGGTCTACAAGGCTTTGGGGGAACGTTCGGTTGAGCTTATTAACCAAAACCCTTATATTTTATGTAGCGACAGCATTGATTTTCCTTTTGAAACCGTGGAAGAAATTGCCGAGGCCTTGGGCACCGAGCCCACCTCGCGCAACCGCCTTTGCGCAGGGGTTGAATATGTCCTTAGAAAGAACCTTATGAACGGTCACACCTGCCTGCCTGAGGATAAGCTTATTGAGGTTTCCTCGAGGCTTCTTTCCTGCGAGGCAGAATATGTGGAGGATGCAATTAACACCCTGCTTGCCACCTTTTCCCTTAATGAAACGGTTATTGAGGGCAGGCGGTTTATTTCCCTTAATTCCTTTTATAACGCCGAGAATTACATTGCGGCAAAAATGCTGGCTTTAAACGATTTCCCCCGCAGTGATATTCCAGTCGATGAACTGGAAATTGACTATGTTCAAAATAAAATCGGCATAACCCTTGAGGACACCCAGCGCCAGGCTGTGTCAATGGCGCTTTCAAACGGCGCCTTTATTTTAACAGGTGGTCCCGGAACGGGCAAAACCACCACCCTTAATGCCATAATTGACATTTTAGAGCACAGGGACTTTGATGTTTGCCTTGCCGCACCCACAGGTCGCGCTGCAAAGAGAATGTCAGAACTCACCGGCAGGGAAGCCGTCACCCTCCACCGCCTTTTAGAGGTGGAGTTTTCAGGTGGAGATAAGCAAACCTTTGCAAGGAATGAAAAAAATCCGCTAACCTGCGAAGCGATTATCATTGATGAAATGTCAATGGTTGATACCCTTGTTTTTGAGGGACTTTTACGAGCGCTAAAACTTGGCTGCAGGATTATAATGGTAGGGGACATTGACCAGCTTCCAAGCGTTGGCGCAGGAAATATTTTAAACGATTTAATTGAATCACGGCTTTTTGCCACCTGCTCTCTTACAAAGGTTTTCCGCCAGGCGGGAAACAGCGCCATTGTTAAGGCCGCCCACAGCATTATCGATGGGGAGGCGGTCAAGTTTGAGAATAAAAATACAGACCTTTTCTTTATCCGTCAAGGCGAATTCGATTCTGCTGAGGAACTGCTTTTAGACCTTTATGTAAGGCGTTTGCCTGAGGCTTACGGATTTAATTCCCGTGAGGATATACAAATCCTTTGCCCCTCAAGGAAAACACCCTTTGGCACCGTTAATTTAAACGCTCTTTTACAAAATGCCGTAAATCCCGCAAACAGGTCCAAAAAAGAAATTTTGTTTAAGGGCTTATATTTGCGTGCCGGCGACAAGGTAATGCAGATAAAAAATAACTATGACATCGACTGGGTTAAGGATACAGGCGAAATCGGCAGTGGAATTTTTAACGGTGATATCGGCACAATAATCGATATTGATAAACGAGAGGGTTTTTTAAAGGTGCGCTTTGAGGATAGGGTTGCCACCTACTATAGCGAGGAAATGGGCGAATTAGAGCCAGCCTATGCTATTACGGTGCACAAAAGCCAGGGAAGCGAATTTGACTGTGTTATCATTCCGCTTCTTGATGTGCCGCCTCTGCTTAAATATCGCAACCTGCTTTACACCGCAGTGACAAGGGCCAAAAAACTTCTTATCATAATCGGCAGTGAGGAAATCTTTTCGCAAATGGTGAAAAACAATAGGAAAACGCTGCGTTACACGCTGCTTAAAAACTCTCTATGCGAGGCCGCAGATGAAGCTTACTAAACTAAAAAATGAATTTCTTTCTCTTTTCTTTCCCACAAAATGCGCCTGCTGTCAAAAAATTATTTTACCATCTGAAGAAATTTGCGTTTCCTGCAAGGAAAAGCTTGAATTTATTGAAGAAAAGCGTTGCCTTAAGTGTGGAATGGGCGAGAGCTTTTGCGAATGTAGGTTTAATATTTTCCGTTTTGATGGTATTGTGGCGCCCTTTTATAACACGAGCGCTGTTCAAAAGGGAATTTACAATGCAAAATTTAGAGGTCACATTTCGGCACATGATTTTTTCATAAAGCAAATGTGCCAGGTGGCTAATAAGTATTTTGCTGATGTTCCCTTTGATGCCGTGACCTTTATACCACCCTCTAAAAAGCGTATTTTAGAGCACGGTTATAACCAAAGTGAAATTTTGGCAAAGGGTGTTGCACGGTACTTAAAAGTTCCCGTTTTCAACCTTTTAAAAAGGGTGGGCAAAAGCAAAACCCAGCACGAAATTGGGAAATTCAAGGAACGCTTTGAAAATGTTCGCGGAACCTACAGCACAAGGGGAAGTGAAGCGTTTAAAAATGTGTTGCTTGTTGATGATATTAAAACAACGGGCGCCACACTCAATGAATGTGCAAGGTGCCTAAAGCTTAGCGGTGTACAAAATGTTTATTGCCTTACGGCTGCAGTTACAAACCCAATGTTGAAAAAACTTAAAAGTTAGGTATAATATAATGTATAAGAAAGGACGGTGGCAAGATGGCAACCGAAATAGGAATTGATTTAGGCTCCTCGAAAACGGTGCTTTTTTCCAGTTCTAAAATTGTTCTTGAAAAGCCCAGCGCCGTAACGGTTGACAGCGAGACCTGGGAGCCCGTGTTTTTCGGCGACAAGGCAAAGCAGACCCTCGGCCGCACGCCCGAAACCTATGAATGTGTTTATCCCATAAAGCACGGCGTTATTGCGGATTATGATTTGGCACTGTCAATGCTCACAAACTATATTTCCGAAACCTTTGGCTCAAAGGTGGTGCGCCCACAAATCATTGCTACCCTGCCAACGGGTCTTACCGAGCTTCAGCATCACTCTCTTGCAAATGTAATTGAGGAAAGCGGCGGCAGAAATGTTTCGGTGCTTGAGGTTCCCCTCGCCATCGCTTATGGTCTTAATCTTGATTTTTCAACCCCCAAGGGTCATATGATTGTTGACATTGGCGCAGGCGTTACAGACATTGCGGTTTTATCCCTTGGCGGCATTGCTCAGTGTGATTGCTTTAAAACAGGCTCCTTTGATTTTGATGAGCAAATCATTCGCATTGCAAGGAAAAAGCACAACATAATAATTGGTCCCTTAACCGCCGAAAACATTAAAAAACAAATCGGTGCGGCCGTTAAAAGACCGCTTGAAATTGTTATGGTTGCAAGGGGCAGAAATGTTTTCACGGGAATGCCCGAAAGCTTTGAAATAACCTCAAGCGATGTTTATTCGGCGATTATCGGCACGGCCTACAGCATTTGCAATGCTATAAGAAAGGTGCTTGAGAAAACCGACCCCGACCTTGTTGCCGACATAATGGAAACGGGAATTTATTTATCGGGCGGCGGCGCATTGCTTTACGGTATGAAGGATTTAATCAGCTCCTACATTGGCGCCCCCGTTCATTTGGCAGAGGACCCCGAGCATTCGGTTGTTAAGGGTGCCGTTGCCGCACTTAAAAAGCCTGAACTGTTTGAAAAGAACGATTATCAGTTCCGTTCAATTAAAGAGCTTGTTATTGAATAAAAAAGTGTTGACAAGCGGCATTTTAGGTGTTATAATGCTTTTACAACAAAGTAGAACAGTGTGTTTCCGTTCTCACCCGCAGGTTTTTGTCTAAACGGGTTAATAGGTTTTATGAATGCTTTTTTAAGGCATAAATGGGCTTATTGTGCGCGAATGGAATTCTTGTTCTGTTCGCGCTTTTGTTTTAAATGTTTTGGAGGTGTTTAACTATCAGCAGCAAAGAATTACCCATCAACGAGAACATTAAATTCAAAGAGGTTCGCGTAATCGACTCTGATGGCTCACAGCTTGGCATTCTTCCTATTAAAGATGCAATTGAAGCTGCCTACAACAGAAATCTTGACCTGGTTAACATTGCACCCAATGCTCAGCCACCCGTTTGCAAGATTATGGATTACGGTAAGTATCGCTTTGAACAGGCCAAAAGGGAAAAAGAGGCTAGGAAAAACCAAAAGGTTATTGAGGTTAAGGAAATCCGCTTAGGTCTTGGAATTGACACACACGATTTTGAGACAAAGGGCAACCACGCAAGAAATTTCCTTAAAAGCGGTAACAAGGTTAAGGTTTCAATCCGCTTCCGCGGTAGAGAACTGGGCCATCCCGAAATCGGTCTTGAAATTATGGAGCGCTTTGCGCAGTATTGCAGCGAAGCAGGTTCGGTTGAAAAGGCTGCCAAGATGGAAGGACGTAACATGCTTATGTTCCTTGCACCCAAAACCACAAAGTAAGTAATTATTTAAAGGGAGGACATAAAATGCCTAAGATTAAAACCCATAGCGGTGCTAAGAAGCGTTTCAAACTCACAAAAACCGGTCAGGTAAAACGCGCACACGCTTACAAATCACACATTCTCAACAAGAAAACTACCAAGCGTAAGAGAAATCTTCGCAAGACTGTTATTGCCGATGTAACCAACGTTGCAAAGGTAAAGAAAATGATTCCTTACAAATAAGATTAATGGAGGTTACAACTAATGGCTCGTATTAAAGGTGCGTTAGCAACACGCAAAAGAAGAAAAAAAGTTTTAAAGCTTGCCAAAGGTTATTTTGGCGCTAAATCTAAACTCTTTAAAACTGCTAAAGAAGCAGTTATGAAATCAGGACAGTATGCTTATGTAAGCCGTCGTTTAAAGAAGAGAGATTTCCGTCGTTTGTGGATTACTCGTATTTCCGCAGCAGCAAAAATCAACGGAATGAACTATTCTACCTTTATGAACGGTCTTAAGAAGGCTGGCGTTCAGATGAACCGCAAAATGCTTGCAGAACTTGCAGTGAGTGATCCTGCAGGCTTCGCAACACTTGCAAAGAATGCAAAAAAAGCTCTTGAAAAATAAAAAATTCTTCGCCTGAGGCTTCTCGGGCGAAGTTTTTCGCTTTTTTAAGACAAGAATTTATCACAGTAAAAACGGGCAAAACGCCCGTTTTTGCGCTAATTTAAAGGTGGTGAAAAGGCTCTTGAAACAAGCAATTAAATTAAGCGGTAAAGACAATCCAACAATAAAATTTGTGGCAAAGCTTCAAAATTCCTCCCGTTTCCGTCGTGAAAACGGGCAGTTTGTGCTGGAAGGTTTGCGCATTTTAAGTGATGCGGCAGATAACGGTGTCACCTTTAAAAAATTGTTTTTCACTCAAGGTTTTCGTGAAAAAAATGAGGCTGAGCTTGATGCTTTTCTTCGTAATTCTGATGAAAGCTTTGAAGTCAGCGACCCACTTTTTGAAAAAATTTGCGACACCAAAACTCCCCAAGGCGTGCTGGCCGTTTGTGAAATTCCCGATGCGGTTTACGATTTGCAGGGAGTAAAAAGTGGCAAATTTATTGGTCTAGAGAACCTTAATGACCCCTCAAATGTTGGCGCAATTTGCCGCAGTGGTGAGGCCTTTGGTGTTAGCGGCATAATCGTTTCAGGAGATAGCTGTGACCTGTTTTCACCAAAGGTTTTAAGGGCATCAATGGGCACGGTGCTTAGACTCCCCGTTTTTGTTGCCGAGGATTTTACTGAATTTTTAAAGGCCACAAGCCTTCAGAAAATTGCCTGTGTTGTGGATAAAAATGCCGAAAAAATCGTAAACGTCACCTTCCAAAATAACTGCATTGTGCTTATCGGAAACGAGGGCAACGGTCTAACAAATGATGCAGTTAATTTAAGTGATGTTAAAGCCACAATCCCAATGGCAGGCAGGGTGGAATCTCTTAATGCTTCAGTTGCGGCGGCAGTTGCAATGTGGGAAATGATGAAATGATGATTTATGATATTTGGCTTCAGTGTGTGCTGGGTCACGGCAATGCAAAGGGAATAAGTGCTATAGAATATTTTGGCAGCAGCCAAAAGGTTTTTGCAAGTTCCCCCATCCAAAAGAAAAATTCGGGAATTTTCACTAGCAAGGATTTATCCCGATTTGAGAAGGTTAAAATAAGTGATGCCGAGCGAATTCTTGAAAACTGCAAAAAGCATTCGGTAACACCCATTTCGGTTTCAAGTGATGCCTTCCCACTGAGCCTTCGGGCAACAAAAAACTGTCCTCTTGTTCTTTACTATCGAGGCAAACTGCCCGACCTTAATGCCGAACCGATTATTGCAATTGTAGGTCCGCGCAGGGTGAGTGAGTTTGGCGCTAAAAGTGCTTTTGCCCTTGCAAGGCGGCTGTCGGCAGGTGGCTTTACAGTTGTCAGTGGCATTGCCCACGGGGCAGACAGCAAGGCTCATCTCGGCGCTATTGATGTAGGGAGACCCTCAATTTGTGTGCTGCCTCACGGTCACGATTATAACTACCTTCCCGAGCAAAAGGCACTTCGAGAAAAAATTGAAAGGCTTGGCTGCACCTTGTCTGAAAAGCCACCGATGTCGCCCTTGGGCGCGGCAGCGTTTCACATAAGAAACAGGCTTATTTCGGGCCTTAGCCTTGGCGTTATTTTGGTTGAGGCGGGAAAGCGAAGTGGCGGTCTTATAACTGCAAACCACGCTTTGGAGCAGGGGAGAGATGTTTTTGTAATTCCCGGTAATCCCACAGATAAGCATTATGAAGGCTCAAATGCGCTTTTAAGAGATGGCGCAAATGTGCTGCTTAGCGCAATGGATATTTTCGGTGAATATTCTGCTCAGTTTCCCGATAAAGTTAGTAGTGAAGCAGCATATAAAAAATGTGGCGAAAAAGTTCCACAAAAAATAGAAAAAATTATTGCATCTGCTCTTTCCAAAACGGCAAAAATGGTGTATAATAATATGAATGCTCAGGTGTTTTCTCTTGATGATGTTTTTGTGGAGGGAATGAGCGCAAACGAAATGATTTCCGCCCTTACCGAGCTTGAAATTTTAGGGCTCATAGAAACCCTGCCGGGCGGCAGATACTTAAAAAAATAATCAGGTGGTTAAACTTATGTCAAAACTTGTTATCGTTGAGTCTCCTACAAAGGTTAAAAGCATAAAGAAATATTTAGGCTCCGACTTTAACGTTGTGGCTTCAATGGGCCATATTCGCGATTTGCCCAAATCAAAAATGGGTATTGATATTGAGCACGGCTTTAAACCTCAGTATCTTAATATGGCCGATAAAAAGGAGCTTATCAGCAAACTTAAAGACCTTGCTGCAGGCTCCGACACCGTTTATCTCGCAACCGACCCTGATAGAGAGGGTGAGGCGATTTCTTGGCATCTTGCACAGATTTTGGCTCTTGATTTAAATGAGGCCAACCGTGTTTACTTTAACGAAATCACCGAAAGCGGTGTTAAGGCGGGAATGAAATCCCCCCAAAAAATCAATTTAAACCTTGTTGATGCACAGCAGGCACGCCGTGTGCTTGACCGAATTGTGGGCTATAAGCTAAGCCCCTTCCTTTGGAAAAAGGTTAAGAGCGGTCTTTCGGCAGGCCGTGTTCAAAGTTTAGCCCTAAAGCTTGTTGTTGACAGGGAAAGAGAAATTGAAAAATTTGTCAGCGAAGAATTTTGGAGCGTTGATGCAAAGCTTGCCGCCTCTAAAAAGACCTTTGCTGCCAAGCTTTACGGCACCGCCAATGGTGAAAAACTTGAAATCACAAACGGTGCAGAGGCTGAGAAAATAGTTTCCGATTTAAACGATGCCACCTTTACGGTTTCCAAAATTAAAAAAGGCGTTCGCAATAAGCAACCTGCCCCTCCTTTCACCACCTCAACCCTACAACAGGAGGCCGCAAGAAAGCTCGGCTTCACAGGTCAGCGCACAATGCGTATTGCCCAACAGCTTTATGAAGGTGTTGACATTTCGGGTCAGGGAACCACCGGTCTTATCACCTATATGCGTACCGACTCCCTTCGTATTTCAGCCGAGGCTCGTGCAGCAGGTAAAAACTATATTTTAAACAATTTCAGCGATAAATACCTCCCCAAAACCGATAGGTATTTTAAGAGCAAATCGGGCGCTCAGGATGCCCACGAGGCAATTCGCCCCACGAACGTGTTTAACACCCCCGATAAAATCGGTGAGAGCCTTACCCCTGAGCAGAGAAAGCTTTACAAGCTCATTTGGGAGCGCTTTATTGCAAGTTTAATGTCAAACTGTGTTCAGGATACCGTTGCAGTCGACATTACCGCAAAGGATTATATCTTCAAGGCAAGCGGCTATTCCGTTCGTTTCGATGGTTTTACAGCCCTTTATGAAGAGGGTAGAGACACCGATGAGGCCGATGGCGTTAAGCTTCCCGAAATGAATGATGGCGATGTTCTGAAACTCAAAGAGCTTGCCCCAAACCAGCATTTCACACAGCCCCCCGCACGCTACACCGAGCCTACACTCATTAAATTTCTTGATGAAAACGGAATCGGTCGCCCATCAACCTACGCACCTATTATCGCTAACATTTTACAGCGTTCTTACATTGAAAGGGATAAAAAATCCCTTAAACCCACAAATCTTGGCAAAACAATAACCGATTTAATTGCCGAAAACTTTAAAAAGATTGTTGATGTTAAGTTCACCGCCAACATGGAGCAGCAGCTTGATAAAATCGGCGAGGGCGAGCTTAGTTGGACCGATACCCTGGAAAACTTCTACGGTGATTTTGCCGCAACCCTTAAAAAGGCTGAGGAAAAGCTTACAGGCACACGCGTTAAGGTGCCTGCCGAGGAAACCGATGTCATTTGCGAAAAGTGCGGCAGAAAAATGGTTGTAAAAAGCAGTCGCTTCGGCAAATTCCTTGCCTGCCCGGGCTACCCTGAGTGTAAAAACACAAAGCCCGTGCCCGAGGATGAAATTAAAGAACCTTGTCCTAAGTGTGGTGCAAAGCTCGTTAAAAGAGTATCTAAAAAAACAGGCAAGAAGTTTTACGGTTGCTCGGCCTACCCTGCATGCGATTTCGCCGCTCCGGGTCTTCCCACAGGAGATATTTGTAAGGAGTGTGGCGGCTACATTCTTAAGGGTATAAGAGGCAGAAAGTATTGTATGAATTCCGAATGCCCATCAAGAACAAAAAACACAGAGAAAAAATAATGGATAAGGTTATTGTAATCGGTGCAGGCCTTGCAGGTTGTGAGGCAGCACTGCAAATAGCAAGCAGGGGAATTGATGTCACGCTTTATGAAATGAAGCCGCAAAGCAAAACCCCTGCACATAAAAGCGATTTGTTCGCCGAGCTTGTGTGCTCTAACTCCTTAAAGGCGGCAAGGGTTGATTCCGCCGCAGGCCTTTTAAAGGAGGAAATGCGCAAACTTTCCTCGGTTTGCCTAAAGGCGGCTGACAGGACAAGCGTTGCCGCAGGCGGCGCACTCGCTGTTGACCGTGATGAGTTTTCTAAAATTATTACCGAGGCGGTTTTAAACCACCCCAATATAACCGTTAAAAATGAAAAGGTAACCGAAATCCCTAAGGATAGTATTACCGTTATTGCAACCGGTCCCTTAACCGATGAAGCATTGGCAAAAGAAATTTCAAATTACTGCGAGAATGATAATTTAAGCTTTTTTGATGCGGCGGCGCCCATTGTAACAAAGCAAAGCGTTGATTTTTCCCGTGCGTTTTTTGCCAGCCGTTATGGAAAAGGCGATGACGATTATATCAACTGCCCTATGAACAAAGAGGAATATGAGCTGTTTTATAACGAGCTTATAAATGCCGAGGGTGCTCCACTTAAGGATTTTGACAAGCCTGTTACTGTCTACGAGGGTTGTATGCCGGTGGAAATTTTAGCAAAGCGGGGTCACGATTCCATTCGTTTCGGTCCCTTGAAGCCGGTTGGCCTTAGAGACCCTAACACCGGTCACAGACCCTGGGCGGTTGTGCAACTGAGGCGCGAAAACAAGGATGGCACGCTTTTTAATTTGGTGGGCTTTCAAACAAACCTAAAATTCCCCGAGCAAAAAAGGGTGTTCTCCCTTATCCCGGGGCTTGAAAACGCCGAATTTGTGCGCTATGGTGTTATGCACCGTAACACCTTCATAAATTCCCCAAAGCTTTTAAACCGTGACCTTTCCTTAAAGCAAAACAACAAAATCTTTTTTGCAGGTCAGCTTTCGGGCGTGGAGGGATATATGGAGTCTGCCGCATCGGGAATTGTGGCGGGAATAAACGCCGCAAAAAAGATTTTAGGCGAAGAACCCCTTATTCTGCCAAACTTCACAATGATTGGCGCGTTGCTTAATTATATTACCGATGAATCGGTTCAAAATTTCCAGCCTATGGGGGCAAACTTTGGCATTTTGCCCGCCCTTGATAATCACATTCGCGATAAGCGCGAGCGCTATATGGCGCTGGCTACCCGTTCACTTGAATTTTACAAGGAGAAACTGTTATGAAAATTATTTTAGATGCTTTCGGCGGAGATAACGCACCCCTTGCAGCAATTGAGGGCGCAGCCCTTGCTGTTAAAGAGCTTGGGGTGCAAATAGTTTTGGTTGGTGATAGCGAAAAATTAAGTGCCGTTATAAAGGAAAATAATATTGTTTTCCCTGAAAATTCATTAGATATTATTGATGCCCCCGAGGTTTTTGATATGCACGAGGAACCTACCTCGCTTCTTAAGAAAAATGCTAATACCTCACTTGCCGTTGCTTTTAAAGCGCTAGCTAGCGGTCAGGGTGATGCCCTTGTTTCGGCAGGCAGTACAGGCGCCATTGTTGTTGGCGGCACACTCATTGTCAAACGAATTAAGGGTGTTAAACGCCCTGCCCTCGGCTCAATGATTCCCGCTCCCAAGGGTTCCTATATGCTTATGGATATGGGCGCAAACGCCGAATGCAGGCCTGAAATGCTGGCTCAGTTCGGTGTTATGTCCAGCGTTTATTTAAGCCGAGTTATGGGCAGACAAAACCCCACCATTGCGCTGCTTAACATCGGCACCGAGGATACAAAGGGCGGCGCTTTGCAGCTTGAAAGCTATAAGCTTTTAGAAAAGGCTCCCATTAACTTTGTGGGCAATGTGGAGTCCCGTGAAATGCCAAGAGGCGTTGTCGATGGTGTTGTTACTGATGGCTTTACAGGAAACATTGCTCTAAAGCTCATTGAAGGCACCTCGATAACGATGTTTAAACTTGTAAAAGAAAAACTTTACAAAAACATTTTTAACAAGCTTGCCGCTTTGGTTATAAAGAAGGATTTGTACGAGCTTAAAAGTATGATGGATGCAACCGAGGTTGGTGGGGCACCCCTTTTAGGCGTGGCAAAGCCTGTTATCAAGGCCCACGGCAACTCAACCGCCGTTGCTTTTAAAAATGCCATTAGGCAGGCAAAAACCTTCACCGAAAACGATGTTATAGGTGCAATCAGCGCCGACATCGCAAAATTAAATGCAGAGGCAGAAAATGAACAGGCTTGAGAATAATTTAAAGTATAAATTTAAAAATACAGAGCTGCTTAAAAATGCACTAACCCATTCTTCCTATGCCAATGAAACCCATAACAGTCACTTTTCCAATGAGCGACTCGAATTTTTGGGTGACTCGGTGCTTTCAATTATCGTTTCAAAATTTCTTTATGAAACCTATCCCAAAATGCCCGAGGGTCAGCTTACCAAGCTTCGCGCTTCCCTTGTTTGTGAAAAGGCGCTTTATTCCTATTCGAAGGAACTGGAAATGGGCGATTTTCTTTTCCTCGGCAAGGGTGAGGAGCAAACGGGCGGCAGAACAAGGGTTTCTATTTTGGCCGATGCCTTTGAGGCTGTGCTTGCCGCAATGTATCTTGACGGCGGCATTGAGGTGGCAAGAAACCATGTTTTAAGGTTTGTAAGGCAGGAACTTAAAAACCGCGAGGAGGATGATTTTAAGGATTATAAAACCTCCCTCCAGGAAATTGTTCAGCGCAACCCCGAGGAGCGCCTTTCCTATGTCCTAATTGCCGAAAGCGGCCCCGACCACGATAAAAAGTTCACCGTGGAAGTGCACCTTAACTCAAATGTTATCGGTACGGGCACGGGAAAAAGCAAGAAGCAGGCCGAGCAGAATGCCGCAAAGCAGGCGCTCGACCTTATGGGAATTAAAGAATGAGTAAAAAACATTCAAACATTTCGGTTTTTGTGCCTCATATCGGTTGTCCAAATCAGTGCAGTTTTTGCAACCAATTTTCAATTACCTCCTGCCATACAGCACCGAATGAAAATGATATTGAAAAGGCTGTGAGTGTAGCAAAGGCATCGAGGAATTATTACCCTAAAACCACCGAGCTTGCCTTTTTCGGCGGCAGCTTTACCGCTATCAATAGGGAATATATGATGCGGCTTTTAAAAGCGGCACATAAATTTTTCGAAAATGGTGATATTTCGGGAATCCGCATTTCCACACGCCCCGATGCTGTGGATAGTGAAGTAATCGGAATTTTAAAAGAATACGGTGTGACTGCAGTTGAACTTGGCGCACAAAGTATGTGTGATAAGGTGCTGAAACTCAACCGTAGAGGTCACACCGCGCAGGACATTGAAAATGCCTCAAGGCTTATAAAAGAGGCAGGTTTTTCTCTAGGTCTTCAGATGATGACGGGGCTTTACGGCAGTGATAGCCAAACCGATATTTTTTCGGCTGAAAAAATCATTGCTCTAAATCCCGACACCGTGAGAATTTACCCAACAATAACCCTTAAGGGCACCCATTTGGAAGCCCTTTTTAAAAGCGGTGAATATTGTCCACCAACCCTTGATGACACCGTAGATTTGGTGGCAAAACTGCTTTTAATGTTTAAAAAAGAAAACATAAATGTCATTCGCACCGGGCTTCATTCCATTGAGGAAAACGCCTATGTTGCAGGCCCCTGGCACCCCGCCTTTAAGGAGCTTTGTGATAGTGCGATTTACAAATGGAAAATTTTAAAGCACCCGAAAGGAAATTATACCTGCTTTGTTCCAAGGGGAGAAATCTCCAAGGCTGTGGGTCAAGGCAAACAAAATATTAACGAATTAAAAAAACACGGTTATAGCATCACCTTTAAAGAATGTGATGACCTTGCTGTGTATGAGATAAGGATGTGTAAAGAAAGTGCTGTTAAGTTCAATTCAGATACAAGGCTTTAAATCTTTTGCGGATAAAACAACACTAAAATTCGGTCGTGGAATCACCGCCGTTGTGGGACCCAACGGAAGCGGAAAAAGTAACATTTCCGATGCCGTTCGTTGGGTGCTTGGTGAACAATCCACCAAGAGTCTTCGCGGTCAGTCAATGGAGGACGTTATCTTTTCGGGCACCGCCCTTCGCCGCCCCCACGGCTTTTGCGAAGTAACTCTTAACATTGATAACTCCGATAGAAGCCTTAATTTTGATAACGATTTCGTGTCGGTAACAAGAAGATACTACCGCTCCCACGAAAGCGAGTATCTCATTAACAATGTAACCGTTAGATTAAAGGATGTCCACGAGTTGTTTATGGACACAGGTCTTGGTCGTGATGGTTATTCAATGATTGGCCAAGGCAAAATTGACTCTATCATAAGCTCTAAATCAAGTGAAAGAAGAGACATTTTCGAAGAGGCTTCGGGTATTTCAAAATATCGTTACAGAAAAACCGAGGCCGAAAGAAAACTTGCTGCCGCGCAGGAAAATCTTTTGCGCCTTAAGGACATTATGGCTGAGCTTGAAAGCCGTGTTGGCCCTCTCGAAGAGCAAAGCAAAAAGGCAGAAAAGTTTTTGGCTTTGGCTGAGGATAAAAAGCAGCTTGAAATTGGTCTTTGGCTTTACACACTAAATAATTCTAAAGAGGCTCTCCGTGCTCAGGAAAGCAAAATTGCTTTAGCCGAGCTTCAGTATAAAGAAATTGAAACCGCCCTTGCTGAGTTTGATAAACAGGTTGCCGAAAACAGCGAAAACATAACCCTTATCACAAACCAAATCGAGGAAAAGCGTATTGAAATTTCCTCAAAGAATGAGGAGTGTGTTAAGGCTCAAGGTACCGTTTCGGTACTGGAAAGCAACCTTGAACATTTAAGAGAAAACATAAACCGTGTAAGCGGTGAAATTGAGGCTCTCGGTGTAACCGATTCGGCTATTAAAGAGGAAATCAGCGCTAAAAATGCCGACATTGAGGCAAAAAAGGCCGAGGCAGTTAAAATCGGCACCGAAATCGGGCTTTTAAATGAAGAACTCAGTCAGCTTCTTATTTCCAGCGAAAGCATTTCAAAACAAATTGAGGAGCAGGTAAGGGCTCTTAACAACCTTTCGGCTCTGGGCGCAAATCACCGCGTAACGGTTATGACCTGCAACTCCTCCATTGAGCAAATTAACTCTCGATCATCAAACCTTGATGAGCTTATTGCTCAAAGGCAAACCGAAGTAGAAGAAACTGCTAAGGAAACCGCCGATAATGATAAATTACTTACCGAGCTTGAGGAAACAATCACCTCCTGCCAAAATGCCTTAAAAGGCTACGAATTGCGTTATGCCACAAGGGTTGATGCCGTTAATAAGGCGAAGGTGGAGGCCGATAATATTCGCCTTGATATTGAAGCGAAAAATCGCCGTATTCAAATTCTTGAAGATTTGGAGAAAAATCTTGATGGCTTCTCCCACGCAGTTAAAAGCGTTGTAAATGAAGCATCAAAGGGAATTCTACGCGGTGTTCACGGCCCCGTTTCAAAGGTTATTAAGGTTAAAAAGGAATATTCCACCGCAGTTGAAACAGCTCTTGGCAACAGCATTCAGCACATTATTGTTGACAGTGAGGCCGATGCCAAGCGTGCTATTGAACTGCTTAAAACCGATAGCAAGGGCAGAGCAACCTTTATGCCCATTTCCTCAATTCGCGCCAAGGAATTCACCGAAAAGGGCTTTGAGGAGATGTTCGGCTTTGTAGGCGTTGCCGATAGCCTTGTTGAGTGCGATGATAAGTATCGTGAAATCATTAAATATCTTTTAGGCGGCACCGTTGTTGCCGAGGATATTGACACCGCCATTGCAATTGCCAAAAAGTTTAAATACCACTTTAAGGTGGTGTCCCTTGATGGACAGGTTGTTAATGCAGGCGGCTCGCTGACAGGCGGCTCGCTGATTAAAAATGCAGGTTTACTTTCCCGAAACAGCGACATTGAGCGCATTAAAAACGACATTAAAAAGCTTGAGGAAAAGGCCGAAATAAAGGCTCAAACCCTTAGAGAGGCCACCGAACAGCTAGCCAAAGCAGATGCCGACATTGTTGCCGCCAAGGCCGAGCTTACAACAGCAAATGAGGATAAAATTCGAGTTTTGGGTGAGCTTAAGCGCCTTAATGAAATCACACAAACACTTAAAAATGCAGTGGATGAGCTGACTAGCGAAAAGACCGAATCGGGCAAAAAGGTGGAAGAATTAAAGGCACTTTCCGACAGCGCTTCGGCCGAAATCGTAAGGATCGATAGCGAAAAGAGCGCTCTCCAAAGCAAAATTGATGAAATGACAGGTGGTAGAGAAGACCTTTCCAGCGAAAGAGAAGCCCTTGCCACAAAAATTACCGATGCCAAAATGGCACAGCAAATGTGCGAAAAGGACATTGAAAATCTTGGCGTTATTATTTCATCCCTTGAAAATTCAGTTACCGACCGTGCCGCAAAGGTTAAAGAGCTTGAGGCTGAGCTTGAGGGCTATAACAGCGAAACCCAGCGTCTAACCCTTCAAATTTCCGAAATCAACGGCGGTTTTGAGGCTTACAAAAACCTTACTGCCGACCTTGAAAAGGAAATTGAGGAATTAACCCTTCGCCGCAGTGAAATTGAAAAATCGGGCATCACCCTTCGTGAAACCGAAAAGGAAAGAATTGACCAAAAGGAAAAGCTTAGCGGTGAGGTAGCTCGCCTTCAGGAGCGTAAGGATATTATGGTCAGGGAGTATGATGATGTTATTCGCCAGCTCTATGATGAGTATCAGCTCACCCGCACCGATGCCGAGGCACTTGGTATCCAAATTGAGGACCCCAAGGAGGCCAAGAAAAACCTTAACGAAATCCGCTCTAAAATTCGTGGGCTTGGCAGCGTTAATGTTGCCGCCATTGAGGAGTTTAAAGAGGTTAGCGAGCGTTACAACTTTATGTCGGCACAGATTGCTGATGTTGAAACCTCTAAGGATGAGCTTAATAAGCTTATTAACCGTTTAACCTCACAAATGCAGGAGTTATTTGTTACAGGCTTTAACCGCATTAACGAGTGCTTCTCTAAAACCTTTAAGGAGCTTTTCGGCGGTGGTGAGGCCAGCCTTGTGCTTTCTAACCCTGAAAATGTGCTTGAAAGCGGCATTGAGATTAAAGCAAGCCTGCCGGGCAAAAATGTGCCCAGTCTTGATGGCCTTTCAGGCGGTGAAAAATCACTTGTTGCACTTGCAATCTATTTTGCAATTATGCGTGTAAGTGCGCCGCCCTTCTGCTTCCTTGATGAGGTTGACACAGCCCTTGATGACATTAATGTTGAGCGCTTTGCCGAATATATGAAGCAGTCGGATTTTGCTACACAGTTTATCTGCGTAACCCACCGCCGCGGCACAATGGAAGCGGCAGATATGCTTTACGGTGTTACAATGCAGGAAAAGGGTATTACAAAACTGCTTGAGCTTAACACCACCGAGCTTGTTAAAAAACTTAACCTTGAAAAAGAGTGATAATAATGGGATTTTTCCATAAAATCAAGGCGGGCCTTAGTAAGACCCGCTCAGCCCTCGTTAATAATGTTAATTCCATTATTAACAGCTTTACAAAAATTGATGAGGAATTTTTCGAAGAGCTTGAAGAAATCCTTGTTATGAGCGACATTGGCGTTGCAACGGCAAATGATATTTGTAGTCAGCTTCGCACCTTTGTCAAAAAAGAGGGTGTCACCGACCCAGAAATAATAAAAACGCAAATGGCCGAAATCATTTTCACAATGCTTGATGGTGATGCTTCGCTTCACCTTGACACCACACCCTCGGTTATTCTTGTTATCGGTGTTAACGGCGTTGGTAAAACTACAACCATTGGTAAAATGGCTTTACAGCTTAAAAATGATGGTAAAAAGGTGATTTTAGGCGCCGCCGATACCTTTCGTGCCGCCGCCGCAGAGCAGCTTGAAATTTGGGGCGAAAGGGCAGGGGTTTCGGTTGTTAAAAGCATTGAAGGAACCGACCCCGCATCGGTTGTGTTTGACACCATTCAAAGCGCTAAGGCTAAAAAAAGCGATGTTATTATTTGCGACACCGCAGGCAGGCTTCATAACAAGAAAAACCTTATGGATGAGCTTGCTAAAATTTATCGCATTATTAAAAGGGAACTCCCAGAGGCAAGTTTAGAGACCCTGCTTGTGCTTGATGCCGCAACAGGGCAAAATGCCGTTAATCAAGCAAGAGAATTTAAAAATGTTGCTGATATAACAGGCATTGTGCTTACAAAGCTCGATGGCACCGCCAAGGGCGGCATCGTTATCAGCATAAAGAATGAACTCAATATCCCTGTTAAATTTATCGGTGTCGGCGAAGGAATTGATGACCTGCAAACCTTTAGCGCAAGGGAATTTGCCGATGGACTGATTAGTGAGGAAGAAAACTAAAATGAAATTTTTTATTGCCACTAAAAATGCCCATAAGATTATAGAGATCTCCCGAATTTTAACACCTATGGGATTTGAGGTTTTAAGTGAAAAGGATTTAAAAGAGCCCCTAACGGAAATTGAGGAAACAGGCACCACCTTTGAGGAAAATGCTATTTTAAAGGCACAAGCAGCCTTTAAGGCAACGGGCCTTCCTTCTATTGCCGATGATTCGGGCATTTGTATTGATTATCTAAACGGCGCCCCCGGCATTTTCTCTGCCCGCTTTGCAGGGGAACATGGGGATGATGCCGCAAACAATGAAAAGGTTTTAACCCTTTTAAAGGGCGTGCCTTTTGAGCAGCGCACCGCCCACTATGTTGCCGCCATTGCCTGCGTTATGGCTAGTGGCGAAACCTTCACCGTAAGAGGTGAATGCCACGGTCACATTGCCGAAAAAGAGAGTGGCTCAAACGGCTTTGGTTATGACCCTATGTTTATTAGTGAAATCGGTTGCCTTGGTGAAGTCAGCGCAGAGGAAAAGGATAAAATTTCCCACAGAGCAAGGGCGCTTACTAAACTAAAAGCAGAACTTGAAAAAAGACTGGAAAGGTAGAAAAATATTATGCTAACAAGCAAACAGCGTGCCCAACTTCGCGGCATTGCCAATAGTTATGAAACCATTGTCCAAATTGGCAAGGGTGGCATTAACGATCAAATTATTAAACAAATTGATGATGCCTTAACCGCCCGTGAGCTTATAAAGCTTCGTGTGCTTGAAACGGCACCCGTTTCTGCCCGTGAGGCGGCAGATGAAACGGCCGAAAAGGTGGGCGCCGATGTTGTTCAGGTTATCGGCACAAGATTTATTCTTTACAGAGAAAGCAAAGATAATAAACAAATTTATTTGGTGAAATAGTGAGAAAAATTGCCATTTTCGGCGGCACCTTTAATCCCTTCCATAATGCCCACTTGGAGGTTTTAGAGGCCGTACACAAAAGTAATCTTGCGGATGAAATTCTCCTTATGCCCACAAAGCTTCCGCCACATAAGCAGTGTGATTTTCTGGCTGATGAAACTCATCGGCTTAAAATGTGCGCCCTGGCGGCAAAGAAGTTTGATAATGTGACCGCCTGCGATATGGAGCTTAAAATGCAGGGAAAAAGCTACACCTTTAACACAGTTACTAAACTTAAAAACAGTCTTGACTGTGAAATCCTTTTTGTCTGCGGCGGGGACATGATAACCACCTTCAATAAGTGGTATCGCTATGAGGAGCTGCTTCGAATGATGAGTATTATTGCAGTAAGGCGCAAAGGCACCGATAACGAGGAATTTGATAGGGCAATAGAATTTCTAAAAGCTAAGGGCGGCAAAATTTTCGTTCTTGAAATCACGCCTGCAGAAATTTCCTCAAGTGAAATTAGGCAGATGAAATTCAGCGAAATGAAAAAGCATATTCCCATATTTATTGCGGAATATATAAGCGAAAATGGTCTTTACGGTGGTGAATAAGATGCTAAGTGAAAATGAAATAATTGAAATTTTAAAGAGGGATTTAAAGCCTAAAAGATTTGAACACTCCCTTTGTGTTGCTAAAGAGGCAAAGCGCCTTGCCGTTAAATACGGTGCCGACCCTGAAAAGGCATATTTAGCAGGACTTGTCCACGATGCCACAAAAAACCACAGCGCCGAAAAACAGTTGAAAATATTTGAGCGCTTTGGTATAATACTAACCGATGTCGAGAAGGGAAGCGAAAAGCTATGGCACGCCATTTCGGGCGCCGCAGTTGCCAAAAATGTCTTTGGAATTTGCGATGAGGAAATTATAAGCGCTATAAGGTGTCATACAACCGCAAAGGCTAACATGACAAAACTTGAAACGGTGCTTTACATTGCCGATTTCACTTCACGTGACAGGGATTATGATGATGTAGATATAATGCGTACTTTAGCTGATGAATCCCTTGAGGCAGCACTTCGCTATGCCCTTTGTTACACTGTGAAAGACTTGTGTGAAAGGGAGCTTGCAATTCACCCCGACACACTTTATGCATATAACGAAATTCTTTTGAGAGGTAAAACAAAATGAACGAAAAACTGCGCATAGCACTTAATGCGCTTAACGAAAAAAAGGCAATGGAGCTTGCCGCAATTCGCGTTGGCGATTTAACAAGCGTTGCAGATTATTTTGTCCTTGCAACCGCAACCTCAAACACCCATGTTAAAACCCTTGCCGATGAGGTGGAATTTAAACTATCCGAAGCGGGTGTTCAGCCCCACCATGTTGAGGGTCGTGCAACAGGCTGGATTTTAATTGACTACTGCGACATTGTGGTTCATGTTTTTTCTCGTGAAGCAAGGCAGTTTTATAATCTTGATAAAATGTGGTTTGACGGCGAGGCTGTTGACCTTTCTAAATATCTTGAAAGCAGTACGGAGGAATAAAAGTGAGATACGATTTTACTTCAATTGAGAAAAAATGGCAGGATAAATGGGATGAAAACCAAACCTTTGCCGCAAAAAATGATTATACATTGCCTAAATTCTACGCCCTCGTAGAATTTCCTTACCCCTCGGGTCAGGGCCTTCATGTTGGACATCCCCGTTCCTACACCGCCCTTGACATTGTAAGCCGTAAAAAGCGTTTTGAGGGCTACAATGTTCTTTATCCCATGGGCTGGGATGCTTTCGGTCTTCCCACCGAAAACTATGCTATTAAAAATCATATCCACCCCGAGGTTGTTACCGCCGATAACATTAAGAACTTTAAGCGCCAGCTCAAAAGCCTCGGCTTCTCCTTTGACTGGAGCAGAGAAATTAACACAACCGACCCGGCTTACTACAAATGGACCCAGTGGATTTTCCTGCAGCTTTATAAAAAAGGTCTTGCATATAAAAAGCAAATGGCTGTTAACTGGTGCACCTCCTGTAAGTGCGTTTTAGCTAATGAGGAGGTTGTAAACGGCGTTTGTGAGCGTTGCGGCAGCGAGGTTGTTCACAAGGAAAAAAGCCAGTGGATGCTTAAAATTACCGACTATGCCGAGAAGCTTTTAGAGGGCCTCGATACCGTTGATTTTATCGACCGTGTTAAAACCCAGCAGAGAAACTGGATTGGTCGTTCAACCGGCGCTGAAATTAAATTTTCCACCACTTTGGGCGACACATTGGAGGTTTTCTCCACCCGTGCCGACACCCTTTTCGGCGCAACATATATGGTTGTTTCTCCCGAACATCCATTAATTGAAAAATGGGCAGATAAGCTTACTAATATTGATGAAATCAGAGCTTACAGGGAAGAAGCCGCTAAAAAATCCGACTTTGAGCGCACCGAGCTTGCCAAGGATAAAACAGGTGTTGAGCTTAAGGGCGTTCGCGCAATTAACCCCGTAAATGAAAAGGAAATCCCCATTTTCATTTCCGATTATGTACTTATTTCTTACGGCACAGGCGCCATTATGGCTGTTCCTGCTCACGATACAAGAGACTATGACTTTGCCAAAAAGTTTAACCTTCCTATCATCGAGGTCGTTGCAGGCGGCGACATTGAAAAAGAAGCATTTACCGACTGCGCAACAGGCACAATGGTAAATTCCGGCTTCCTTAACGGACTTAGTGTTGATGAGGCAAAGGTTGCCATTATCAAGTGGCTTTCTGATAAAAATCTTGGTGCCGAAAAGGTTAACTATAAACTTCGTGACTGGGTGTTTTCCCGCCAGCGTTATTGGGGCGAGCCTATTCCTATGGTTCACTGCGAAAAATGCGGCTATGTTCCCCTTGATGAAAGCGAGCTGCCACTGCTGCTCCCCAATGTTGAAAGTTATGAACCCACCGATAACGGCGAATCACCCCTTGCAAAAATGACCGAGTGGGTGGAAACCACCTGTCCTAAATGCGGCGGCAAGGCTCACAGGGAGACCGACACAATGCCTCAGTGGGCAGGCTCATCCTGGTACTTCCTTAGGTACTGCGATCCCCACAATGATAAGGAACTTGCAAGCAAGGAAGCCCTAGAATACTGGTGCCCCATTGACTGGTACAACGGCGGTATGGAGCACACAACTCTCCACCTGCTTTACAGCCGTTTCTGGCATAAATTCCTTTATGATATTGGTGTTGTGCCCACTGCCGAGCCCTATGCCAAGCGCACAAGCCACGGTATGATACTGGGTGAAAACGGTGAGAAAATGTCCAAATCCCGTGGCAACGTTGTTAACCCCGATGAAATTGTTAACACCTACGGTGCTGACACAATGCGCCTTTATGAAATGTTTATTGGTGACTTTGAAAAGGCTGCTCCCTGGAGTTCTAATTCAATTAAGGGCTGTAAGCGTTTCCTTGAGCGTGTTTGGTCCCTTGCCGATATCCTTGTCCCCGGCGATGAATATAGAGCAGAACTTGAAAGCGAAATGCACAAGACCATTAAAAAGGTGACAGGGGATATTGACACCCTTAAAATGAACACCGCTATTGCGGCGCTTATGTCACTGCTTAACACCATTATAGGAACAGGAAAGATAAACAGAGCTGAGCTTAAAACAGTGCTGACCCTCCTTAACCCCTTTGCTCCTCACTTAACCGAGGAAATGTGGGAGCTTTGCGGCTTTGAGGGAATGCTTAATCAGACCAAATGGCCTATTTTTGATGAGGCAAAATGTGTTGAATCTGCCATCGAAATCGTTGTTCAGGTTAACGGCAAAATTAAGGCAAGAATTAATATCCCTGCCGAAATTTCCGCCCCCGATGCCATTGCACTTGCAAAGGAACAGGATGCCGTTAAGAATGAGATAAACGGCAAAACAGTTATTAAGGAGCTCTATGTTCCCAAGAAACTGGTTAACATTGTTGTGAAATAAAACAAACTAAAATCCCGACCGCTTCAAACGGTCGGGATTTTTTAAAAATATATTGCTACCAATTTTAAGGTGTGGTAAAATATATATAATAATACTCCACGGAGGAATTTTAATGCTTGCAAACTATCACACCCACACATACCGTTGTAATCACGCTAGCGGAGTAGAAGAGGAATATATTTTACGCGCTATAGAAAACGGCGTTAAAATTATGGGATTTTCCGACCACGCGCCCATAAATTTAGAGGGTAATTATAACACGGGCTTTCGTGTGCCTGCCGAAAGGGCGCAGGAATATGTTGACACCATTAACGCTTTAAGGGAAAAATACAAGGATAAAATTGAAATTCATGTGGGCTTTGAAATGGAATATTATCCCGAGCATTTTGATAAAATGCTGGAATTTGTAAAAAGTGTTGGCGCTGAGTATCTAATTCTGGGAGAACATTATCTTGGCCGCGAGGGTGATGGCAGGCCCTACTGCTCTGCTATGGTACACACGGGTGACTCTATTACCGAATATGTTGATTTGATTATTGAGGGAATGAAAACAGGCAAGTTTTTGTATGTTGCCCACCCCGATATGTTAGGTTACATTGGTGATGAAGAGCTTTGGAAAAGGGAAATGACAAGGCTTTGCGAAGCGGCAAAGGAACTTAAAATCCCTCTTGAGATAAATTGTCTCGGTATTAGAGATAATCGCCACTATTCAAGCGAAAAATTTTATAAAATCGCAGGGCAGGTGGGCGCTACAATGATTGTTGGCTTCGATGCTCACGATGAAGCCAGCGCCTATGATGGTGAATCTCTTGAAAAGATTAGGGTGTTAAAAGAAAAGTATAACCTTAATATTATCGATAAAGTTGAGATTAAGGGATTATAAAAAACAAGGACAGGGTTTCCTGTCCTTGTTTTTTGTTTTAATACATTTTAATAAACTTTGCAGCAGCGTTAACCTTTTTCGCCCTATCAAAAACGATTTCAAGTTTTGTGGTGTTAATTGCGGGGAATTGGCAAATTGCTTTGTGACCTATGGTTGTGCCTCTAAACACCGAAATGGGCGCGCCATAGGGGTAGGGGTGAGCGAAAATTTCAAAGCTCTCAATTTCATCGGTGGAAATTTCTTCCTCTAAAATAACGTGGTTTACAAGCTGTAAATCCTGCTCAAGAATCAGTTTATTGTTTTCAGCGGTTACCTTTGAATCAATGAAATTCGAAAAATCCTCACGAATTCTTTGACCGAATTTAATAATTGCTTCCTTGTCCTCAGCTGGCAACTTTCCGCGGCGGTCAGGTCCAATATTTATAAGAAGATTTGCGCCACGGCCTACGGAATAGTAATAAAGTCCCATAAGCTCATCAAGGCTTTTAACGGTGTGGGCATCAAAATCGCTGTAGAACCAATTTTCAAGCCTCATTCGGCAATCACATTCGCCGGGTAAAAACAGGCTTTCTTCCAAAGCGCGCTTTTTATCATCGTTAATTGAAAAATCAAGTGCACTTACAACAGATTTGTTGGGGCTGTGTGCAACACCTGCCTCGTTGCCAATCCAACGGGTGTCGGGGTCCCACATATTAAAGAGAAGAATGTTAGGCTGGCATTCTCTAATTGCGGCTACAATTCTTTCGGTATCATAGCTGTGGTTTTCACTGCCGCAACCGTCAAACCAAAGGTAACAAATCTCTCCGTAATTAGTAAGTAATTCCCTAATTTGGTTAATAAAATAATCATCATATTCCTTACCGTTCATATTAACCGAGCCGAACTGGGCAGGGGAGTAGTATAATCCAACCTTTATATCATATTTATGGCAGGCATCAACAAATTCTCTTACAACGTCACCTTTGCCATCTTTCCAAGGTGTATTTTTAACCGAATAATCGGTGTAGGCTGATGGCCAGTTGGCAAAGCCATCGTGATGCTTGCAAACTAAAACGGCATATTTGGCGCCTGCATCCTTTATGGTTTTAATCCATTCATCGCAGTCAAGCTCAGTGGGATTAAAGGTTGAAAGCTCCATATGGTCCATATCCCAGTCTTTATGTCCTTCATTAAAGGTGCGAATGCCGAAATGGAAAAACACACCAAACTCCCAATTCAAAAAATCAAGTTGTTCTTTTTTAATGTTAATCATTTTATTTGCTCCTTTTTTACGGTGAAAAGTTCCATGTTCAACCACCATTATAGCACAGCATATGTAAAATTCAAAGGTTTTTTAAAATAATGCATAAAATTTAACAAATATTGCACAGGACAAAATTTTATGTTACAATAAAAATATATAATAATATCAAATTAAAAGGATTATTATTAAAGGGGCACTAAATTGGATATTAAGGAAAAAGCGTTAAATAAACATTATCAGTGGCAGGGCAAAATCGAGGTTGTCTCCCGTGCGAAAGTCGAAAACAGTGATGATTTGTCGATGGCTTACACTCCCGGTGTCGCAAGCCCTTGTCTGGAAATCGAAAAGGACTATAATAAATCATTTGAACTGACCCGACGCTGGAACCTTATCGGTGTTATAACCGATGGCTCAGCTGTTTTGGGACTTGGCAACATTGGCCCCGAAGCGGGAATGCCTGTTATGGAGGGCAAATGCGTTCTTTTTAAGGAATTTGCAGGGGTTGATGCATTTCCTCTTTGCATTCGTTCTAATGATGTCGATGAAATTGTTAACACAATTTATAACATTTCAGGCTCATTCGGCGGCATAAATCTTGAGGATATTTCCGCCCCTCGTTGTTTTGAAATTGAAAGAAAACTAAAGCAGCGCTGTGATATTCCCATTTTCCACGATGACCAGCACGGCACCGCCATTGTCGTTGCGGCGGCAATGCTCAACGCCCTTAAATGTGTTAAAAAGGATATTGGCAAAATAAAATGCGTTATCAACGGCGCAGGCGCAGCAGGCACCGCTATTGGCGAGCATCTATTAAAACTGGGTGTTAAAAACCTCATAATGTGCGATAAATTCGGCGCCATTGCAAAGGGAATGGAGAATTTAAGCGACGCCCATAAGGCCCTTGCCGAAATCACTAACCCAAACGGCGAGACAGGAAGCCTTGCCGATGTTATAAGGGAGGCCGATGTGTTTATAGGTGTTTCAGCGCCTAAAATGGTAACTGCACAAATGGTCTCCACAATGGCAGAAAAACCCATTGTTTTCCCAATGGCAAATCCCGTTCCCGAAATTATGCCCGATGAGGCAAAAGAGGGAGGAGCTTACATTGTAGGCACCGGCAGGTCCGATTTTCCTAATCAAATAAACAATGTCCTTGCCTTCCCGGGAATTTTCCGTGGTGCTCTTGATGTTAGAGCAAGGGACATTAACGATGATATGAAAATGGCTGCATCCTATGCCATTGCAAATTTAGTTTCAGATAGCGAGCTTTCGCCTGAATATATCCTTCCAAAAGCATTTGACAAACGCATCGCCCCCGCCGTGGCTTCGGCGGTGGCTGAGGCCGCAATTAAAAGCGGCGTAGCAAGAAAATAAGTAAAGAAGGGAAAAAGAAAAATGGTTAATTTGAAAGCAAAGCCCTATAATCTCTCCGATTCCGACATCGCCTGGGTGGAGAACACCATCGCAGAAATGACCGCTGAGGAAAAGGTAGGTCAGCTTTTTTGGCAGCTTACCGCAGGCATTTCTGAGGATTATCTCAAAGAGCTTATGGAAAAATATCATTTGGGCGGTTGCCGCTATAACGGTATGCCCGGTCAAATGGTTTTAAATCAGAACAGAATGCTTCAAAAGTATGCCAAGGTTCCCGTTTTCATTGCCTGCAACCCCGAGCAGGGCGGCAACGGAGTTTGCAGTGATGGCACCTTTATTTCAAGCCAAATTAAAATCGGCGCAACAGGAAAAACCGATTATGCCAAGGCAATGGGCAGCGTTTCGGGCAAGCAAATCAGAGCCACAGGCTGCAACATGGCGTTCGCCCCCGTTGTTGATATAACCTATAATCATGAGTGCGAGGAGGTTCTTTCCCGCGCCTACGGTAATGACCCCGAGCTTGTTGCAAAAATGGGTAAAGCCTTTATGGAGGGCCTCCACGAAACCGAAGGAGTTTTCTGCTGTGCAAAGCATTTCCCCGGCAACGGTCAGGACTATCGTGATGCCCACGTTTCAAACAACGTTAACCATTTCACCCACGATAAATGGATGGAAACCTACGGCTATGTTTACAAGACCCTTATTGAAAACGGTCTTGATGCCATTATGGGCGGTCATATCCTTATGCCCGAATTCATGCAGGAAATAGATGCCGATATAAATGCCGACACCATTATGCCTGCAACCCTGTGTAGGGAGATTATGACCGACCTCCTCCGTGATGAACTTGGTTTTAACGGAATGGTTGTTACCGATGCTTCCCACATGGTTGGTATGACCAACCGAATGAAGAGAAAGGATATGCTTCCCGCCGCAATTAACGCAGGCTGCGATATGTTCCTTTTCTTTAACGATCCCGAGGAAGATTTTGGATTTATGCTTGATGCCTATAAAAACGGCGTTATCAGTGAGGAAAGAATGGTTGAGGCATTAACCCGAATTCTAGGTTTAAAGGCTGCAAAGGGAATGCACAAAAAATCAGCCGATGAACTGCTGGCTACCGATGAGGAATTAGCGGCAGCCCTCCAAAATCCCGAATTTAAAGAGGTTGCTCCTGCAATTTCCAAGGACTGCCTTACCCTTGTTAAATATAAGGATGAGGGCGTTTTGCCCCTTGACCCCAACAAGACAAAGCGTATTATGATTGTTCATATTAAGGGCGCACCCAACCCCTTAATGGCTCTTGCCGCAATGGCAATGGGCGGTGGTGCCAACAAAAAGACACCTGCCGAAAAACTGCGTGACCGCCTCAATCAGAAAGGCTTTGATGCTCACATTTACGTAAGCCCTCTTGAGAAAATTCAGCAGATGATAGCGGCAGGGGAGAAGCCCAGCCTTAATATGTATTTCGCAGGCAAGCACGCCATTGCCGATTTCACCGCCGAAAACGATTTAGTCATTTCACTTTTCGATGTTATGAACGGCCACCCCTCTTTTGGTCTTAGCAAGGGCGGCGGAGAAATCCCGTGGTATGTTCACGAGCTTCCCGTTGTGGGAATTTCGGTTAACAAGCCTACAATGCTTGCCGATGCACCCATGCTTCGCACCTACATTAATGCCTACGATTCCAACGATGACACAATGGATGCCTTGGTTGAGGCTTTGCTTGCAGGCCCCGATGCCTTTAAGGGTAAGGACCCCATCGATTCCTATTGCGGAATGTTTGATACACGTATGTAATGGGTGGCAAAATGTCAATTTTTGAAACTTTTGAAAAGAAGCACGATTATCTCATTTGCGTTGATTCTGACGGCTGTGTGATGGACACAATGAACTGCAAGCATTTTCATTGTTTCGGCCCCTGCATGGTTAAGGAATGGGGGCTTGAAACTTGGGAGGCGGAAATCCTTGCACGCTGGAATGAGATTAACCTTTTCTCCATGACCCGTGGAATTAACCGCTTTAAGGGCCTGGCTATGGCACTAAAGGAAATCGATGGTAAGTATGTTAAAATTAAAGGCATTGATGCCCTGGTTCACTGGTCTGACACCGCCCATGCGCTCAGCAATGATGGCATTTTAAAGGCCGCAAACGAGGCGACCGATGAGGAAGCAAGACTTATTTTAACAAAAGCGCTTTCCTGGTCAAAGGCAGTCAACACCGCTATTGTAGAGCTTGATGAAAGCCTTAAGGTTCCATTTGATGGCGCCAAGGAAGGCCTTGCCGCAGCACACAGCTTTGCCGATGTTGCAATGGTTTCCTCGGCTAACCGGGATGCCGTCGAGGAGGAATGGGGCAAGTTCGGTCTTTTAGAATTTACCGATATCGTTCTGGCGCAGGACATTGGCTCAAAGGCCGCCTGCATAGCCGAGATGATGAAACTCGGCTATGACCCCGAAAATGTGGTTATGATTGGCGATGCCCTGGGTGACTGCGAAGCCGCCGAGAAAAACGGCATTTACTATTATCCCATTCTTGTAAATAAAGAAAAGGAAAGCTGGAATGAAGCTGTAAGCACTGCCTTTAATAAACTTAAAAACGGCGATTTTGAGGAATACGGCAAGCAAAAGAAAAAAGAGTTTCTACAAAACCTTGGCAGATAATTATTTATCTATCCCATTTGAATAAAATCAAATTAATAAACGCTTTATGAATTAAACATTGTGGTAACATTAGCCCACAAAAATTTTCAGCTTATTTTGTAATGGATGTAATTTCCCCTCGGGGAAATTACATCCATTTGCAGGGTAAGCTTTTTTATTGCCTTCCTGTATTAAAAAAATATAGGAGGAATATATACAGGTCACTATTCAGACTCAACCGCCTCAAAACACGGCTTTAAAGTTTTTTTGTTTTAGGAGTATAAATCATTTGCCTCGCCTATAAAAATAATCATATCGTACTATGTGGCAACTGAAAGGCGCTTATAAAAAATCCCCACCGAAAATCGGTGGGGATAAATTGTTTATGAAATTCTAATTATTTCATATCCTTAATAGCAGCCTGTGCAGCGGCAAGGCGTGCGATGGGCACGCGGAAGGGTGAGCAGGATACATAGTCAAGGCCAATCTTGTGGCAGAACTCAACGGAAACAGGGTCGCCGCCGTGCTCGCCGCAGATACCGCAGTGGATGGAAGGACGAGCCTTCTTACCAAGGGTAACAGCCATATCCATTAACTTACCAACGCCGTTCTGGTCAAGCTTAGCGAAGGGATCGTTCTCATAAATCTTGCTGTCATAGTAAGCGGTTAAGAACTTACCAGCATCGTCACGGCTGAAGCCGAAGGTCATCTGGGTAAGGTCGTTAGTACCGAAGCAGAAGAACTCAGCCTCTTTAGCGATTTCATCAGCAGTAAGACATGCGCGGGGGATTTCCATCATTGTACCAACTTCGTATTTAAGCTCTACGCCTGCAGCAGCAATTTCTGCATCGGCAGTTGCAACAACAACATCCTTAACGAACTTCATTTCCTTAACTTCGCCGGTTAAAGGAATCATGATTTCGGGAACGAGGTTCCAATCGGGATGAGCCTTCTTAACATTGATAGCTGCGCGGATAACAGCAGCGGTCTGCATCTTAGCAATTTCAGGATAGGTAACTGCAAGACGGCAGCCACGGTGACCCATCATGGGGTTGAACTCGTGGAGAGAAGAAATGATGTTCTTAATATCCTGAACAGTTTTGCCCTGAGCAGCGGCAAGAGCCTTAATGTCAGCCTCTTCAGTGGGAACGAACTCATGGAGAGGGGGGTCAAGGAAGCGGATGCAAACGGGGTTGCCTTCAAGAGCTTCGTAAAGCTTCTCGAAGTCGCCCTGCTGGTAGGGAAGAATCTTAGCAAGAGCTGCTTCTCTAGCTTCAACAGTGTCAGAGCAGATCATCTCACGGAAAGCAGCAATTCTTTCAGCTTCGAAGAACATATGCTCGGTACGGCAAAGACCGATACCCTCAGCGCCAAGCTCTCTTGCCTTCTTAGCATCTGCAGGAGTGTCAGCATTGGTGCGAACCTTAAGTGTTCTGAACTCATCAGCCCAAGCCATGATGCGGCCGAACTCGCCAGCGATTTCAGCGTCAACAGTGGGGATAATGCCGTCATAGATGTTACCGGTAGAGCCATCAATAGAGATGTAGTCGCCTTCATTATAAGTCTTGCCTGCGAGGGTGAACTTCTTGTTCTCTTCATCCATGATGATTTCACCGCAACCAGAAACGCAGCAGGTACCCATACCACGAGCAACAACGGCTGCGTGAGAGGTCATACCACCACGAACGGTGAGGATACCCTGAGAAGCCTTCATACCGGTGATGTCTTCAGGAGAGGTCTCGAGACGAACGAGGATAACCTTTTCGCCACGGTTGTTCCAGATTTCAGCATCTTCAGCAGTGAAAACAACCTTACCACAAGCAGCACCAGGGGAAGCGCCAAGGCCTTTACCTGCAGGAACAGCAGCCTTTAATGCCTTCTGGTCAAACTGGGGATGGAGAAGGGTGTCGAGGTTACGGGGGTCAATCATAGCAACAGCCTGCTTCTTATCAATCATGCCCTCATCAACGAGGTCACAAGCAATTTTTAAAGCAGCCTTTGCGGTACGTTTACCGTTACGGGTCTGGAGCATGTAAAGCTTGCCATCCTCAACGGTGAACTCCATATCCTGCATATCGCGATAGTGGTCTTCAAGAATAGCGCAAACCTTCTTAAATTCTTCGAAAGCTGCGGGGAACTTTTCAGCCATTTCAGCAATGGGCATAGGAGTACGAACGCCAGCAACAACGTCTTCGCCCTGTGCGTTTGTAAGGAACTCACCCATAAGGCCGGGTTCACCGGTAGCGGGGTCACGAGTAAATGCAACACCGGTACCACAGTTGTCACCCATGTTACCGAATGCCATCATCTGAACGTTAACAGCGGTACCCCAGCTATACGGAATATCGTTGTCACGACGGTAAACGTTTGCACGGGGGTTGTCCCAAGAACGGAAAACAGCTTCAACAGCACCCATTAACTGCTCCTTGGGGTCGGTGGGGAAGTCCTTACCGATTTTGGACTTGTACTCAGCTTTGAACTGATTTGCAAGCTCTTTAAGGTCATCAGCAGTAAGGTCAACGTCCTGAGTAACGCCCTTTTCTTCCTTCATTTTGTCGATAAGCTCTTCAAAATACTTCTTACCAACTTCCATAACAACGTCGGAATACATCTGGATGAAACGACGATAGCAGTCGTAAGCCCAACGAGCGTTGCCGGATTTTGCAGCCATAGTCTCAACAACATCTTCGTTAAGACCAAGGTTAAGAATGGTGTCCATCATACCGGGCATGGATGCACGAGCGCCGGAACGAACGGAAACGAGAAGGGGATTCTCCTTGTCGCCGAACTTTTTGCCGGTAATGCCTTCCATTTTGTCGATGTACTCCATGATTTGTGCCTGGATTTCATCATTGATTTTTCTGCCATCCTCATAATACTGAGTGCAGGCCTCGGTAGAAACGGTGAAACCTTGGGGAACGGGAAGACCGATTTTGGTCATCTCAGCAAGGTTAGCGCCCTTACCGCCGAGAAGCTCACGCATAGAAGCGTCGCCTTCGCTGAACAGGTAAACGTACTTGTGACTCATTTAAGTCAACCTCCTAAATTTTTTATGGGGCACAGGGAAAACCCTGCTCCCATTTTTTATGATATTAGCCTTTTTTTCATAAGGCAGCACTTTATTATAACAGTTTTATAATAAAAAATAAAGGAATTTTTTTCTTTTTTTTAAAAAAATCGCAAAATATATAGTTTTACATACATTATAAGCGATTTTTTGTGCTTTTTTGCATATAAAACAGCAAAGGTCAGGAAAGGTCAAAAAATATTTACAAATTATTCACAAAAGTCTATTGACATTTGTGTTTTTTGGTGGTAAATTATTAACAGTTAGCACTCGACACCTTAGAGTGCTAAAATGAAAAACAGGGGGGATGAGAATGGAACTGAGCGCTCGAAAACAGGCAATTTTGCTGGCTGTTGTCGATGCCTATATTAAAACGGGCGAGCCCATTGGCTCAAAGGCGCTTACCGAAATTTTGGAAAATGCTCCATCCTCTGCAACCCTTAGAAATGAAATGAGTGAGCTAAGCGAACTGGGTTATTTAGAGCAGCCTCATACTTCAGCCGGCAGGGTGCCTACAAGTAGTGCCTACCGCCTTTATGTTGACAACTTGTCGGAGGCACAGTTTTCACTTGAGCAAAGCCGAAAAGAGCTTATTGACAGCATGCTGTTTTCGATGAGCAGTGACCCTGAGCACATTCCGGCAGGCATTTGCCACATTGTTTCAAGGCTAACAGGCCTTCCCGCAATTTCTGCCACCGTGGCAGGCAGTGAGTGTTATTTAAAAAGTGTGAAGCTTTTACCCCTGGGTCGCCACACAGCAATGCTGGTTGCCTTTGCCTCAAACGGCAGGGCAAAAAGCCGCCTTTGCAGGGTTTCGGCACCGCTTTCGGAAAAAAGTGTTTTGGTTTTTGAAAACCTTGTTAACAGGTGGATTGTGGGGGTTCACGCAAGTGAGTTTACACCTGCATTTATGCAGAGCATAATGGTTTCTGCCGGTGCTGATGCGTTAACATTAATGCCGATTTTAACCGAACTAAACGAAATCATTGAGGAAATAAGTCGAGCAACTCTGGAGTTTGGCGGCGAGGCAAATATTTTTTCACTTTGCGACAGCGATAGAGATGCTCGCGACATCCTTTCAATTTTTGACCACCGTGAGGCGCTTATCTCAATGCTTTGTGAGGCAAGTCAGCCACTGAATTTGCTTTTCGGCAGTGAGATGTCCTTTGCAAAAAGGTGCCCTTTGGCGCTTATTGTTACATCTTATGATAGCGGTAACGGCAACTTTGGCCGAATCGGTGTTTTAGGACCCGAGCGACTTGAATATAAGCAAATAATACCAAGCCTTTCCTACATTGCCGAGCGTGCAGGGGATATAATGAAGCAGGCTATTAAAGATATGGAGGACTAAAAATGTCGGAAGAAAAAAAGAATAATGAAACCGAGGCTCAGGCAAAGCCCGAAAAAAAAGAGCGTAAAAATAAAAAGGATGAAGAAATTCAAAAGCTGAAAGAGGAGCTTGAAATAAAGCAGGATTTACTCCTTAGAACCGCCGCCGAGTTTGACAACTATAAAAAACGCACCGAGCGAGAGAAAATTTCAACTGTGGAATATTCTAAGGCAACTGTTATTAAGAATATTTTACCTATTCTTGATAATGCTGACCGCGCTTTATCAGCCGACAAGGATTCACCCGACTACGCTAAGGGTGTTGAAATGATTGTTAAACAAATTGTAGGCTTAACCGAGCAGCTGGGGGTAAGCGAAATTGCTAAAGTAGGGGACACCTTTGACCCCACTCTTCACGAGGCAGTTATGCACATTGAGGATGAAAACCTAGGTGAAAACACAATTGCCGCAGTGCTTCAAAAGGGATATAAAATCGGTGATACCGTTATCCGTGCCGCAATGGTTACGGTGGCAAACTGATTGAATATATATTAAGTAAATAAACATTTAATTTTAAAGGAGATATTTTAAAATGGGAAAAATTATCGGAATTGACTTAGGAACAACAAACTCCTGCGTAGCAGTTATGGAGGGCGGTGAAGCCGTTGTTATCGCTAATGCTGAGGGCGGTCGTACCACACCCAGCGTTGTTGCTTTCTCTAAAACAGGGGAAAGAATGGTAGGTCAGGTTGCAAAGCGCCAAGCTATCACCAACCCCGACCGTACAATCAGCTCAATTAAGCGTGAAATGGGCACTAACTACACCGTTAGCATTGAGGATAAAAAATACACTCCTCAGGAAATTTCCGCAATCATTCTTCAGAAACTAAAGGCTGATGCCGAGGCTTATCTTGGCACCACAGTTACCGAGGCTGTTATTACAGTTCCCGCTTACTTTACCGATGCTCAGCGCCAGGCAACCAAGGATGCAGGTAAAATTGCAGGCCTTGAGGTTAAGCGTATTATAAACGAGCCTACCGCTGCAGCACTTGCCTATAGCATCGATAAGGAAAACGACCAAAAGGTTATGGTTTATGACCTTGGCGGCGGTACTTTTGACGTTTCCATTATTGAAATGGGCGATGGCGTTCAAGAGGTTTTAGCAACTGCAGGTAACAACCGCCTTGGTGGTGATGACTTTGATGCACGTATTATGAAATATATCACCGATACCTTTAAGGCTGAGCAGGGCATTGATATCACAGGCGATAAAATGGCAATGCAAAGAATTAAGGAAGCTGCTGAAAAGGCTAAAATCGACCTTTCGGGTATGTCCACAACCGACATTAACCTGCCCTTTATCACTGCCGATTCTAACGGTCCTAAGCACTTTGAAACCACTTTAACCCGTGCAAAGTTCAATGAGCTTACTGCCGATTTGGTTGAGGCAACAATGGTTCCCGTTCGCCAGGCTCTTTCCGACTCAGGTCTAAAAACCAGCGACATCAACAAGGTTCTTATGGTTGGCGGCTCCAGCCGTATCCCTGCAGTTCAGGAAGCAGTTAAAAACTTTATCGGCACCGAGCCCTTTAAGGGTATCAACCCCGATGAATGTGTAGCAATCGGTGCTGCAATTCAGGGCGGCGTTCTTGGTGGCGATGTTAAGGGACTCCTCCTTCTCGATGTTACACCTCTCTCCCTTGGTATCGAAACAATGGGAGGCATTTCCACAAAGGTTATTGACCGCAACACCACCATTCCCGCAAAGAAGAGCCAGATTTTCTCCACCGCTGCTGACGGTCAGACCTCTGTTGAGGTACACGTTTTGCAGGGTGAACGTGAATTCGCAAAGGATAACAAAACTCTCGGTGTGTTCCACCTTGATGGCATTGCTCCAGCCCCCCGCGGAATTCCTCAGATTGAGGTTACCTTCGACATCGATGCCAACGGTATCGTTCATGTTTCCGCAAAGGACCTTGGAACAGGTAAAGAGCAGTCTATCACCATCACCTCTAACACAAATATGTCTAAAGAGGACATTGACAAGGCTGTTAAAGAGGCCGAGCAGTTTGCGGCTGAGGATAAAAAGCGTCGCGAAGACATTGATATGCGTAACGCCGCTGATCAAATGATTTATCAAACCGAAAAGACCGTTAATGAGTTCGGTGATAAGTTAACCGAGGATGAAAAGAAATCAATTAACGATGCTAAAGAAGCACTTAAAGAGGCCTTAAAGGGCGACAATGCTGAGGAAATAAAGGCTAAACAGGATGAGCTCCAAAAGCAGGTTTACGCCGTTTCCGAAAAGGTTTATAAGGCAGCAGCTGAAGCTCAGCAGGCAGCACAAAACGCTGCAAACGGCGAAAATGCGGCACAAAACGATTCTAATGTTTATGATGCTGATTTCACTGATGTTGATGACAACAAATAAAAATTTTAAGGGTGCACTCTAAAAAAGTGCACCCAAAACACTTGACTTCATGGGGAAGGAAGAAACATCTTGGCAGATAAAAAGGATTATTATGAGGTCTTGGGCGTAGATAAGGGCGTTAGTGATGACGAACTAAAAAAAGCCTACCGCAAGGCCGCTAAAAAATACCATCCCGATTTACATCCCGGTGATGCCGCAGCAGAGCAGAGCTTTAAAGAGGTTAACGAGGCCTACGAGGTGCTGTCAAACAAGGAAAAGCGTGCTCGTTATGACCAGTTTGGTCACGCAGGTGTTGACCCCAACTTTAACCCCAATTCCTATGGCGGCGGTTTCGGTGGCGGCTTTGGCGGTTTTGATGACCTTGGTGATATTTTAGGCAGTATGTTTGGTGGAGGCTTCGGTGGCTTTGGCGGCGGACGTCGTTCAAATCCCAATGCTCCAAGGCGTGGCGGCGACATTCAGGTTACCGTTAATCTTTCTTTTGAGGAGGCTGCAAAGGGCTGCACAAGGGAAATTGATGTTCAAAAAATTGAAACCTGCGATGAATGCGGCGGCAGCGGCGCTAAAAAAGGAACTGCAAGAAAAACCTGCCCCCACTGTAAGGGAACAGGTAAGGTTACTGCTGTTCAAAACAGTTTTATGGGCCAAGTAAGAACGGTTCAGCCCTGTCCTAACTGTAAGGGGGCCGGTACGATTATTGAAGACCCATGCCCAAAATGTAACGGCAAGGGAAGAATTCGCCACACCGTTAAAAAGACTATTAATATTCCAGCAGGCATTGATGATGGTGAGTATTTTAGCTTACCCGGCGGTGGTGATGCAGGTGTTAACGGCGGTCCTGCAGGCGATTTGCACATTATTGCATCGGTTAGACCCCACCCGATTTTCGAGCGTGACGGCTATGATGTTTATTGCGAGGTGCCCATTACCTTCACTCAGGCGGCATTGGGCGCCGAAATCACCGTTCCCACCCTTGATGGCAAGGTTAAATTCAGCATTCACGAGGGCACCCAGCCGGGGGATGAATTCAAATTCCGTGGCAAGGGCATTCAGCGTTTTGGCGGCTCAGGTCGTGGCGACCAATATGTTCGCATAAGTGTTGAAATCCCCAAAGACCTTACCAAAGAACAAAAGCAAAAGCTTCGTGATTTTGAAAAGATGGCTTCCGAAAAGAATTATAAAAAGCAGGAATCCTTCTTCCAAAAAATAAAAAAGATTTTTGATTAAAAAATGCTATGGATGTTGATTTTTTCATCCTCCTCCATTTGGTGAAGAAGGGTAAGAATCGTTTCGGCATCCCTTAGCAAAACGGGATAGTTTTCCGCCCTTATGTTGGCGGCAAGGCTGGTGATTTCCAGACTTATTTCATCGATTTTTTCGTGATTGATAAAAGGGGAGAGCAGTGTCTCCCGTTTTTCCCATTCTTTAACCAGTGCGTCGGCTGTTTTTTGAGCCTGCGCACTGTCTTTTTTTTCAAGATAATCCTTGCACTGGGTCACCATTGCACGAACCGAGTCTACCTCATGGGAAACAAGAAAATTAACACCAATGCAAAGGGCGGTAATTACAACAATTAAAGCAATTGCGGTCACAAGCCGTTTCAAGATTTTTTCTCCTTACAAATAATATTCATTTTGCCATCCCTGCTCATGGTCATAAGAAAAACATTTTCCTCGCTAATACTTTGCGATTTTAAAATCTCTTTAATTTCGCCGCTTGTTTTACTTATGGAGGAAACGGCATCGGCAATAATTTTACCATCTGAAATAACGGGGATTTGCATTTGCGCCTCCTGTGATTTAAGGCTCAAATCCGAAACGGTTGCAGGCTGAAAATCGCTTTTCAAAAGCACATTTAAATCTCCATTGACCTCAAGCATGGCGTAGGCCACCGTGCTAATGTCAAAAACATTTTGTCCCCGTAACAACTCAACGAGGTCAAGCACCGTTATTCTAAGCTTTTTCATAGCCTTTTGGTCAATTTTACCGTGTTCAATGACAATGACCGATTTTCCGTTCATAAGCTTTCTTATGGAATAGCTTTTCATGGTTATAAACGAAATAAGAATTTCGAGGATTACCAAAACAAAAACGGCAATAATGCCGTTTAAAATGGGCTGAGATGGGTCCTGCAGGGGAAGTGCTGCAATTTCTGAAATAAGAAGGGTGACAACAAGCTCATTAGGCTGCATATCACCAATTTGCCTTTTGCCCATTATTCTAATTCCTATTGTTATGAAAACATAAAGAATGACCGTTCTTATAACGGTTATAATCATAGCTAAATCACCGAAATTAGTGTTGCAAAAAGAAAAAGGATTATACCGAATTCGGCATAATCCTTTTAGTTTTCTAAATTGTCAATGCTGTATGATAGGGTCATAAGTCTGTCGCCAAAATGTACATTTTCAACTGCAATGCCTTTGTGCTTCATTGCAAGGTCATAATGGGAGAAGTTTAAAAAACCCTTAACACCCAGCTTTATAAGCTGCTCGGTAACTGCGCCTGCGGCATCTTTGGGAATACAAAGAATTGCGGCAGTGGGCAGGTTTTCACGGCAAAATTCATCAAGGGAAGAAATGTGGCGAATGGGCATATTGCGAAGAATTTGACCCACCAGCGCCTCGCGTTTATCAAATGCACCAATTAACTGAAAGCCCTTGCTTTCAAAATTAACATGCAGTGCAACGGCACGCCCTAAATTTCCAACACCTATTAAAATTGCACGCTTTGGCGTGTCAAGGCCTAAAATGCGACCAATTTCACCCTGCAGCAGTTCAATGTTATATCCGTAGCCCTGTTGACCGAAACCACCAAAGCAGTTTAAATCCTGCCTTATCTGGCTTGCAGTCAGCCCCATTTTGTTTGATAGCTCTTTTGAGGAAATTCGTGTCATTCCCTCACTTTTAAGCTCACCTAAAAAGCGGTAGTAACGAGGCAAACGCTTAATTACCGAATTTGATATATTGCGCGAATACAAAATTTCGCCCCCTAAATATAAATACAATAATATTATCCACCAAAACAATTTTTTTGTCAACAAAAAAATTTCAAAAAAACTATTGACAAATGGTGAAAATCGTGTATAATAAAAACAGTAATCATTACTACTTTTTGAAAGGAAGTGACACATGGCTAACTTTTCTAAACAAAGGGAAGCGATTTTAGGGGTTTTAAACGGCACCAAAACACATCCCGATGCCGCCTGGGTTTACAGCGAAACACGAAAGCTCATTCCAAATATCTCTCTGGGAACGGTTTACCGCAATCTCGCAAAGCTTCAGGAAAGCGGAGAAATAGTAAGCCTTGGTGTTTACGGCGGGGTGGAGCGGTTTGATGCCGATGTTAAGGAACACCTGCATTTTTACTGTAAAAACTGCCAAAAGATTTTGGACATAAGCGATAAGCACCTTTTGCCAATTAAAAAAATTGGAAAGCTGCTTGATGCCGAAATCGATGGCGTTACCTGCGTGTTCGAGGGTAAATGTAATGATTGTGTAAATTAATCTAAAAACAATTAAAATTAAATTGGAGGAAAACAAAAATGAAAAAATGGGTTTGTTCTGTATGTGGTTATGTTCATGAGGGAGACACTCCTCCCGCAAATTGCCCCCAGTGCCGCGTTCCTGCTGAAAAATTCAATGAGCAGTCAGGCGAAAAGACCTGGGCTGCCGAGCATGTTGTAGGCGTTGCAAAGGGCGTTGATGAAAGAATTATCGAGGGTCTTCGCGCTAACTTTGAGGGCGAGTGCTGCGAGGTTGGTATGTACCTTGCAATGGCACGTGTTGCTCATAGAGAGGGTTATCCCGAAATCGGTCTTTACTGGGAAAAGGCAGCTTACGAAGAGGCAGAGCACGCTTCTAAGTTTGCAGAGCTCCTCGGAGAGGTTGTAACCGATTCTACAAAGAAGAATCTTGAGCTTCGTGTTGATGCTGAAAACGGCGCAACTGCCGGCAAAACCGAGCTCGCTAAGCTTGCTAAAGAACTCGGTCTTGATGCTATCCACGACACCGTTCACGAGATGGCTCGTGATGAAGCAAGACACGGCAAGGCATTTGAAGGTCTTCTTGCAAGATACTTTAAATAGAAAGTACATTTTGCAGGGGAGCTAAAAAACTCCCCTGCATTTTTTATAAGGAGAGAGTTTTATGGATAAAAAAGTTATTGAACTTCTTAATGACCAAATCAACAAGGAATTTTACAGCGCATATCTTTATCTTGACATTGCTAACTTTTTTGATGACCTTGATTTAGATGGCTTCGCAAATTGGTATAACATTCAGGCTCAGGAGGAAAGGGACCACGCACTTTTATTCCTTCGTTATCTCCAGAGCAACGGCATTAAGGCGGAACTTAAAACAATCGATAAGCCTGATAAGGTTTTCGAAAACCCCATTGACCCCCTTTATGCCGGCGCCGAGCACGAACGCTATGTTACCGATTTAATTCATAATATTTATGATGCTGCCTATTCGGTTAAAGATTTCCGCACAATGCAGTTCCTTGATTGGTTTGTAAAAGAGCAAGGTGAGGAAGAGGAAAACGCCGATAAGCTTATTGCCAAATTTAAACTTTTCGGTGATGATCCCAAAAGCCTTTATCTTTTGGACCAGGAGCTTAGCACCCGTGTTTACACCGCACCTTCCCTTACAATTTAACACTCAGAGGGGTGAAAACCCCTCTTTTTTAATTGCATTTTTAAATATCCTGTTATATAATATGGATTGGTGTTGTGTATGATAAGAAATGCAAAAGCAACTGAACTCCTAGAAATCCTTAAGGTTTACGATACGGCTCGGGATTTTATGCGTAAAAATGGAAATCCTACACAGTGGGCAAACGGTTATCCAAACGAAGCCGTTTTAACCGAGGATATTGAGAAAAACCGACTTTTTGTTTTAGAGGAAAGTGGAAAGATTATCGGTGTTTTTATGTTCACACTTGATGAGGAGCCTACCTATAAAATCATTGAAAAAGGTGCCTGGCTTGATGGTTCGCTTTACGGCACAATTCACCGTGTTGCAAGCAGCGGCACTAGAGGCGGTGTTTTAAATGAGGTTATTGCTTTTTGCGAGAATAAAATAAGACACCTTAGAATTGACACGCATAAAGATAACACCGTTATGCAAAATTTGCTTTTAAAAAACGGCTTTTCCTATTGCGGAATTATTCATCTTGAAAGCGGCGATGAACGTTTAGCTTATGAAAAAAACTGATAAAAGGGGAATATAAATGTCAGGAACCCTGCTTTTAATTTTTGAAATTATCGGTACAATTTCCTTTGCCGTTTCAGGTGCAATCACGGCGATAAATAAGAAAATGGACATTTTCGGCGTTATCATTTTAGGTATCGTTACTGCTGTTGGCGGTGGCGCAATAAGGGATTTAGTGCTTGGCATCAACCCGCCTGTTACCTTCACAAGCCCAGTTTATGCTGTTGTTGCCGCAGTTACGGCAATTATAGTTTTCATTCCCGCGGTGCTTAAGTTTTTACATAAGAAAAAAGCAATTTATGATTATGCGCTTCTTGTGATGGATTCTTTAGGCCTTGCGGTGTTCACGGTTATCGGCATTGAGACCGCCGTTTCAAACACGAGCGAATTTAATTGGTTTTTGCTTTTGTTCGTTGGCGTTATAACAGGTATCGGTGGTGGAGTGCTTCGTGATATTATGGCAGGCAACATACCCTACATTTTTGTTAAGCATTTTTACGCCTCGGCATCTCTTATCGGTGCTGCGGTGTGCATAGTTCTTTGGAGTTTAATTGGTCAGGAATGGGCAATGATTTTGGGCAGTGCCACGGTTTTTGTGCTTAGAATTTTAGCGGCACACTTCCACTGGACCTTGCCACACCCAAAGGAGTTTTAGAAAGGAACTGATTAAAAATGAAAATTGTTGTTTCAGGTTGTGGAAAAATCGGTTTTGAAATTATTAAAAATCTTGTAAGCGAGGGTCACGATGTTATCGCTGTTGATAACAACTCGGCAGCCATTGAGGAAATTACCAATGTCTGCGATGTTATGGGCGTTACAGGCAACTCTGCCGACTGTGAGACCCTGGCGGAGGCAGGCATTGCTGATACCCAGCTTTTTGTTGCCGTTACGGGCTCTGATGAAATGAATATGCTCAGCTGTTACATTGCCAAAAGAATGGGCGCCGAGCACACCATTGCAAGAATCAGAAACCCTGAATATAATGATAACAGTTTAAGCTTTATGCGCCAGCAGTTGGGGCTTTCCTTGTCGGTTAACCCCGAGCTTTTAACAGCAAAGGAAATTTTTAATGTTCTTAAATTTCCATCGGCCATTAAGGTTGAAAACTTTTCAAAAAGAAACATTGAACTTGTTGAAATAAAGCTTTCTGCCGATAGTGAGCTTGATGGTGTAACTGTGTCTAAAATGCGTGAAAAATATAAGGCTGAGTACCTCGTTTGCGCCGTTACGCGTGGGGAAGAGTCTTTTATTCCCGATGGTAACTTCACCTTAAAGGCAGGGGATAAAATCGGTATTATTGCCGCCCCCAACGAAATTCAAAAGCTCTTAAAAATGTTGGGCGTTTTGCGCAAACAGGCAAGCAGTGTTATGATTCTTGGTGCCAGCAAAACAGCTTATTATCTTGCAAAAATGCTGTTGTCTGCAGGTATTGATGTTAAAATAATTGAAAAAAATCCCGCTCGCTGTGAAGAGGTGAGCACGGAACTTGGGGACAAGGCCGTTATTATTCACGGTGACGGTGCCGAACAGGAATTGCTTTTAGAGGAGGGCATTCGATCGGTTGATTCCTTTGTTGCCCTCACGGGAATGGATGAAGAAAACATAATCGTTTCTTTGTTTGCCGCCACTCAGGGTGTTCAAAAGGTTATAACCAAAATTAACCGTGAGGAAATGTGCGTTTTGGCCAATAAACTGGGCCTTGACAGCATTATTGTTCCAAAATCGGTTAATGCTGATATTTTGGTGCGTTATGCAAGGGCACTTGAAAATTCAATGGGCAGTAATGTTGAAACCCTTTATAAAATTTTAGATGGCAAGGCAGAGGCACTTGAATTCAATGTGCGTTCCGATTTTACACAGGTGGATATCCCCTTAAAGAATATGCGCTTTAAGTCCAACATTCTTATTGCGGGTATAATGCGTGGCAGGAAAACAATTATCCCTTCAGGTGACGAGGTTATTAAGCTTAACGATAGGGTTATCGTTGTTGCTGCACATCAGCGTCTTAACGACCTTGCTGATATTATTAAGTAGGGGAGCGGCTTATGAATCGCAGAATGGTTTTTTATATGCTGGGCAAAATTATTTTTATTGAAGCTTTGCTTTTAACATTGCCCTTTGCAGTATCCCTTATTTATAAAGAAAGTTGTGCTTGGGCATTTTTAATCACCATTGGAATTGCTTTAGCCGTTGGACTGATTTTAACTGTTTTAAGCAAACCCTCAACGCGGTTGATTTATGCCAAGGAGGGCTTTGTGTTGGTTGCCCTTGCTTGGATTTTAATGTCACTTATCGGCGCATTACCCTTTACCATAAGCGGTGAAATCCCAAATTACATCGATGCCGTTTTTGAAACGGTCAGTGGTTTTACAACAACGGGCGCTTCGATTTTAACCAATGTTGAACTGTTAAGCCACGGCACGCTTTTTTGGCGCAGCTTTACCCACTGGGTTGGCGGAATGGGAGTTCTTGTTTTTGTTATGGCGCTCGTTCCCTCCCTTTGTGACCGTTCAATTCACATTTTAAGGGCGGAGGTGCCCGGTCCTGTTGTAGGTAAGCTTGTTCCGAAAATCAAGCAAACCGCAAAAATTCTTTATCTCATATATATTGCTTTAACGCTTGTTCAGGTGATTTTGCTGTGGTGCGGTGAGATGAACCTTTTTGAAAGTCTGATTCACTCTTTTGGAACGGCAGGCACGGGTGGTTTCTCCAGCAAGGCAGATAGCATTGCCGGATACAGCGCTTATTCGCAATGGGTCATAACAATTTTTATGCTTATTTTCGGTTTGAATTTTAACATTTACTTTTTTATCCTTATAAAAAGAGTTAAGTCGGTGTTAAAAAACGAAGAAATGTGGGTGTATTTTGCTTTTGTTGCATTCAGCATTGCAATTGTAACCGCAAATACAGTGCCCCTCTATGAAACCTTTGCCGAGGCTTTGCGCCATTCCGCATTTCAGGTGGCCTCAATAATAAGCACTACGGGATATGCAACGGCCGACTACACCGTGTGGCCGCAGGTTGTAAAAACATTACTGATAATTTTAATGATAATCGGCTCCTGCGCAGGCTCAACGGCAGGCGGCTTAAAGGTTTCCCGTGTGGTTTTGCTTTTTAAGCAAATAAAAAAAGAACTGCTCCACATGCTTCACCCAAGGTCAGTTTCCACGGTTAAAATGGATGGAAAAAAGGTTGACATTGCCACACTTCACAGCGTTTGTGTTTATTTTGCAGTTTATATGGTAGTGTTGTTTTTGGTATTTTTATTGTTGTCTTTAGAAACCTCGTTTTCTTTTGAAAGCAATTTATCGGCAACAATAGCCTGCTTTAACAATATCGGACCGGGTCTTGATGCAGTAGGACCGGTGGGCAGTTATGCGGCATATTCACCATTTTCTAAAATTTTGCTTTCTTTTGCAATGCTTTTTGGGCGCCTTGAAATTTACCCAATGCTGTTCGCCCTCACCCCATCCACCTGGACAAAGAAAATAAGATAAAATTAAAGTCCTCAAACCTTTCGGTTTGAGGACTTTCTTGTATAACGAAAACCACTTGAACAGTCGCATGGTTCAAAATAGGTTAATCGATAAAAAAGATGAAATAAATATAAGTAGTTTAGCACATACAAAGTGGGGTTGCAAACCTACAGGGAAATGATTGAGAAGAGGCAAATATTATTGACTTTTCAGCAGATGTTTGGTAAAATATTAAGGTGTTTAGGCTTTTTTGTCAAAACATCGGTAAATGTCTTTAAAAAATTAAAAGGAGAGAAAAGTATGGAAAGATTATTAGAAATTCTTAAGTCAGTTCGTGACGATGTTGATTTTGAAAATGAGGAGAAACTCATAGACAATAATATTATTGATAGTTTTGATGTTGTTTCAATCGTTGGAGAACTCTGCGATGAATATGACATCACCATTACGGTTGATATGATGGAACCTGAAAACTTCAATAGTGCAAAAGCAATGCTTGCTCTTGTTGAAAGCATTCTTGATGAAGAGTAATATTTAGTTAGAAGGTATATTGCTATGGCATTTACATCTTTTAGATTTATATTTTTTGTGGCTATCGTTGTTTTTGCTTATTACATAGTGCCCAAAAAGTTTCAGTGGTTTATTCTACTCATAGCGAGTTACGGTTTTTATCTGAGTGGCGGTATTGACCATATTGCCTATGTTTTGTTTACAACATTGTTCACTTATATTGCAGGTAGAGTTATGCAGAAAATGCGTGACAAACAGCAAGAGAAAATCAAAGCAATGGGCGATGAAGTAACAAAAGAGGAAAAACGCGAACTTAAAAAACAGGTCAACAAACGCGTTCACACCGTGCAGATTATAACCGTTCTTGTGAATCTTGGTGTTTTGGCTTATGTTAAATACTTAAACTTTTTCCTGGGCGTAGCAAACAGCGTTTTCGATATCTTTAAGTGGGATGTTTCTGTTCCTCTTGTTAATGTAATTTCAATCCTCGGTCTTTCGTACTATACCTTTAACTCAATCGGTTATCTTATAGATGTAGGCCGCGGAAAACACGCTGCAGAAAAACACATCGGAAAGTTTGCACTTTTTGTGTCTTTCTTCCCGTCAATCGTTCAAGGACCTTTGTTTAGATATTGTGATGTTGGATATCAGCTTCAACAGGAACATAAGTTTGAATACAATAACCTAAAGCATGGTGCTATGCTTATTCTTTGGGGATTTTTCAAAAAACTCGTTATTGCGGACAGAGTTGCTGCAATAGCGAGACATGTCTTTGCGCCCGGTTTTGAGTATTCCAACGGCTCGCAGATTTTCTTCGGTGTTCTTGCATATTCGTTCCAGATTTATTGCGATTTCTCAGGCGGTACAGATATAACTCGCGGTGTTGCCCAAATGCTGGGAATTGACCTTCCCGTTAACTTTGAGCGCCCCTTCTTTGCAACTTCGATGGCGGACTTCTGGCGCAGATGGCATATGTCACTGGGCGCATGGATGAGAGAATTTGTTTTCTATCCCGTAATGCTTGCAAAACCCGTAACCGCGCTTAGCAAAAAGTTCCGTCATAAATATGGCGCTTATGCCGCTAAGATGGTGCCTTCGGTTGCCGCTCCCTTTGTGGTTTTCTTCCTTATAGGAATCTGGCACGGGCTAACTTGGCAGTACATCGCAAACGGACTTTATAATGCAACCCTCATTTCGGGAAGCGTTGCCCTTGTGCCGGTTTATGATTGGCTTATAAAGAAACTCAAAGTTAACACTGAAACTTTCAGTTTTAGGCTTTTCCAGATTTTGAGAACATTTTGTCTCTTGTGCATTTCAAGAATTATCGTTAAGGCTCCAAGCCTCACTGAGGCCTTCAGAATGATAAAAACTATGTTCACCTCCATTGACCTCGACTTTATTACCGGTGCAAACAAAGAGATATTTACATATGGTGTAACCGGTAAGGAAATGGTGGTTGTTGCAATCGCGGTTCTTGTGCTCTTTGTAATTGGAATTCTTCAGGAGAGAGGCGTTAAAATTCGCGAAACTCTTGATAAACAAAGCTTTATTTTCCGTTGGGCTCTTGTAATTGCGCTTATCGTATTTGTCGCAGTATTCGGCATTTATGGACCCGGTTACGATGCAAGTCAGTTTATCTACGGAAAATTTTAAAGGTGGTAAATATGATTAAAAAACGAATTTTTAAAGTATTTGCCTTCTTAATGATTCTCGTGGTAGTGACTTATGGACTTTGTGACCTTTTTGAGAGCGTAAACACCACAAACCACGATAGACGTTTTACACTGTTTAGAGAATTTTCAGATGATACGGTTGATGCTGTAATTTTAGGCACAAGCGGTATAGATAGATATTGGGTTGCCGCACAAGCTTATGAAGAATATGGAATGACTGTCTATCCCTTGGCAAGTGATTCTATGCCGCCATGGCTCTTTAAAAACGTTGTCGAAGAGGTGTACACCCATCAAAATCCCGAACTTGTTATCATTGATATTCGTTCTTTCTTACAGGATAATGTAACAGAGGAAACAAACAATAATATGGAAGTCAAAGCAAGAAGGGTGCTTGATTCAATGTCCCTCTTGTCACCTAACTATATTAAAACTGCCTTCGATTCAATGAAGTGGATTCACAAGGCAGATAATAGTATTTCGAGATTTAATATGTCGCTTATTTTCCCATTTATAAAGTATCATACCAAGTGGGCTGATGATGACTTTTCGTTTAGTGATAATCTGGGCAACAAGAATCATGAGTATCTAGGATTTTATGTAAATGCTGATAATACAATAACCGTAAAAAAACAAAAAAGCGTTAAATTTAATCCCAATGAAACTCAGCAACTCGACCCCATTTCGCAAGAGGCACTTTATGAGTTTATCGACTATGTTAAAGAACGCGAGATAAATGTTCTTTTTTTGGACACCCCACAATTTAGAAAGCAAAAAGTGAGCAAAAGAGCAAACCGGGTTTATAGTATTCTTGAGGAAGAGGGAATGGACTATATCCATTTTTATTCCGAGGACTCTAAAAACGGATTTACCATAGAATCTCTTAATGCTGCAAAGGATTTTTATAATGCGAGACATGTAAACTTTTATGGTGCTCAAAAATTCACAGAACATTTCGCAAAATACCTCGATGAAAATTACGATTTTTCCGACCATAGAAATGATGAAAAGGTAAAAATGCATTGGGACGGGGTATATGCTAAACTCCTTAAAAAAATAAACGATTACGAAAAATTAGCTTCTAAAGAATAAAAAAGATTAGCCGATGCCAAACTTGGCATCGGTAAATCATTGATGAGAGAAGGATTTCTATATATGACTAAAAAAGGATTTATTCGTGTTCTTGCTTTTTTTCTTGTTTTATCAATTGTTTTTTATCTTTTATGCGATTTGTTTGAAAGCACCAATGTTTTGAATAGAGACCAATATTTTAGTCTTTACAGAAGTCTCCCTGAAGACACGGTTGATGCTGTTGTAATTGGGACAAGCGGTGTCGATAGATATTGGATTCCTGCCAAAGCATATGAGAATAATGGAATGGTTATGTGCACCCTCTCAACGGGGGCAATGCCTTCTTGGCTTTGTAAAAATGTTATAGAAGAAGCATATGTGCACCACAATCCAAAACTTATTGTTATTGATATTCGCCCTTTTACACAAAGTAACCCATCGCAAAGCGTTTTGGATGTTCGCGCAAGAAGAGTAATAGATTCGATGCCTTTGTTTTCTGCAAATTATATTAAAACGGCATTTGACTCTATGAGATGGATAAAAAAGGCAGACTCGACGGCCTCAAGAATTGATATATCCTTGTTGATTCCGTTTGTTCGGTATCATACCAAATGGCAAGATGATGATTTTTTGTTTGAAGAAAATTTTGGGGATAAAATTCACGAGTTTGGTGGTTACTACTTAGACCCCGATTGCACCGCAAAAATTAAAAAGCAAAAGGTTGTAAAATATAATTCTCAACAAACCGCAGAGTTAGACCCAATTTCGCAAGAGGCTCTCTATGAATTTATTGACTATGTAAAAGAAAAAAATTTAAATGTTTTGTTTGTGGATACTCCGCAATTTAGAAAGTCTACAGAAATCGGTAGAGCAAACAAAGTCTATGAAATTTTAGAAGAAGAAGGAATGGATTTTATTCATTTCTATTCTGATACCGCTAAAAGCGGCTTTGAAATTAGTACTTTAGACCCCAAAACCGATTTCTATGATGGCGGACATGTTAATTTTTACGGAGCTCAAAAATTTACTGATTATTTCTCCGAGTACATTGATGAAAGATATGACCTTCCTGATAGAAGAGACCAAGAAGAAGTCAAGGAATATTGGGATGGCGTTTATGATATGCTTGTTGATGAAGTTGAAACATACAAAAAAGATAAATAATAATAAAAGGTAGGATGATTTATGCAAAGTTCAATTGCACTTTCAATTCAGGAAACAGCAAAGAATAACGGACAAAATATTGCTGTAATTGTTGGAAACGAAAAATGTACTTATGAAAATCTAGCACTTATGAACCGTAAATGTGCTCTCTTTCTCGAGAACAACGGAATTAAGGTAGGAGATAGAGTTATAGTTGAGTCAGACCATCTTTTAGATTACGTTTATTTGTGGTATGGAATTCAGCTCCTTGGTGCAGTTTTTGTTCCGCTGGAGAAAAATACACCGAGTAACCGTATTAAGGAAATCGCACAGGAACTCGACAGCGCAAAGGTCGTAACACTTACTGCACGCGATGATTTAGATGGCGCTTGGTCGCTTTGCGACATTATGCCAGAAATCAACGCGCTTGAAGATACTTTTGTGGCAAAAGAACCCGAGCCTGACTGGCTTGCAGAAATCCTCTTTACCACGGGAACAACAGGTAAATCTAAAGGCGTTATGGTTTCTTTTGCAAATCAGGTTAATATTGCTCTCGCAGGAATTGAAACAACAAACATTCAGCCCGATAATGTTTGGTTAATTCCGACTCCGATGAATCATGCAGCAGGACTTAGAAAGGTTCATATCGCAATGGCAGTAGGAAGCACTTCCTGCCTGCTTGAAGGATTCAGAAATTTTAAACTTTTCTTTAACACCATTCGCGAAAACAATGTAACCTCTCTTTATCTGCCACCTTCGGCAATTCACCTTATGCTTGGTATTGCTTCAAAGGAACTTGCAGAACTTAAAGACCAGATTCGCTTCATCTATTCAAGTTCAACCGCATATCCCGAAACGGATAAACAAAAGATGCGCAACCTTCTGCCTAACGTTTATATGTATAACTGCTTTGGGTGCTCTGAAGTCGGTGTTGTTTGTACAGATGAATTTTGCGTTTCAGGCGGTTCACAGTATAGCGGAAGCGTTGGTAAACCTAACTCGCTGAGCGAAATTGTTATCCTTGATGAGGACGGAAACGAAATTAAAGATTCGTCGCCTCAAAAAACAGGACTTTGTGCTATTAGAAGTAAGTCTGTAATGCAGGGCTATTGGAATGAGCCCGAACAGACAGCCAAGGCTCTCAAAAACGGAATGCTTGTTATGAGCGATATTTGCTACTTTGCTCCCAACGGTGAGCTCATTCTCGTTGGAAGAAGTAACGACACCATAAACCTCGGTGGATTTAAAGTTGCTCCCCTTGAGGTTGAAGAGCTTGTAATGAGGGTTGATTTCGTTGATGAATGTCTTCTCATTCCTGCCTCAATCGGCGGAAATACCGTTCTTAAACTTCTTGTTGTTCTTAAAGAGGGAACAGAGCTTGATGCAAATGTTATAAGGGAAATGATTTCAAAAAATCTTGAACCTTATAAGATGCCCAAACAAATCATAACTGTTGATGAAATCATCAAAACATTTAACGGAAAGATAGACCGTAAACAAATGATTTCAAAATATGCGTAAATTTTTCGCCCCTGTTTTTTACGGGGGCGATTTTCGTTATACAAAAAGGCAGCCGCACGTGAACGGCTGCCCAAAATGATAATGCGTTGCTAAACTTTCAGTGCCCCTTTCAGGAGCCTTGCCAATAGGCACCCTTTATAGGGGGTGGAGCATATCGCATGTTAATTAGTGGTTATTATTAAATTGTCCAGTTTTCCATATCCGAGAGCATAACAGCCGAGAAAATGCCGTCAACAAAGAAAAACTGTAGTTTATATTTGTTGTTGAAAGTGTAGATTAAAACCTTTGCATTACTTGAAGTGTCGGGCAGGAAGAATAGGTCATCCTCGGTGGGGGTTTTTTCTGTGCAACTAGCCGAGGGGATAGCGGCTTTAATTTGCTCAATAGTAATAGTCACACCCGAATCCTTTAAAAATCCGTAAGCGCCATTAAGACAAACGATGGCAGAAATGCCCTTTTCGGTTTTAGCCTTTTCATAATAATAACGGGTCGTGCCTGCATCGAGAAGCACCGAAAGGTTGCCCTCTTGCTTTACAATACCGGGCGCTTGACTGTGGTCGTGGTCATCGGTTTCAGAGGACTCAGTGTGTTCCTTTTGTGCATTTAAAATGTCATCGGGGTCGGCACCCAGCGCAAAGTCAAGCTCGGGAATTTGGCCGAGGGAAGCATAGTAAGCAACATCAACGCTGTGGTTTGAGGAAACTGTTGAGTTTGTACCATTTTTACCGCAGGCACAAAGGGAAAAAAGCAGGGCTAAAACAGTTAAAAGACAAAGGATTTTTTTCATTTTTATTTCTCCTATTTTCTATTTGAATTAAGAAGCTCGTGTTGCTGATTCCAAAGGTCGGGGGATAAGTCAACATAGTAGTTATGGGGCTTTTCAAAACGCTTAACCTCATCCCATAAGAGCTCAATTTGACCCTTGCAGAATTTTGCAATGTCATTAACCGATGGCGATGTGTAAACCTGCTTACCCTTTTCAAAAAGCTTGATTTGCAGTTTTTTAGCCTCAAAATTTTCCACCGTCTTTTTCTTCCAGGTGTGAATGGGGTCAAAAATCTCATAAGGCTTTGTATCATCAATCTTTTCGTGATTAAGGGTGATAACATCAGCAATACATTTGCCGGTTTCCTTATCATAGAGGCGCCAGGGAATTTTAACACCGGGGATGGTGATTTTTGCCGTGTTTTCGCTGATTTTAATTTTGGGAATGATTTTTCCATCCTTTTCAACGGCGGCAAGCTTATAAACACCACCGAAAACGGCCTCACTTGAAGCGGTTATAAGGCGTTCGCCAACGCCAAAACTGTCGGCTGCGGCGCCCTGAATAATCATATCGCGAATTAAATATTCATCCAGCGAATTTGAAACCACAATTTTGCAGTCAGAATAGCCTGCATCATCAAGCATTTTTCTCACTTTTTTGGTGAGATAGGTAATGTCGCCGCTGTCAATGCGAACACCTTTTGGTCTAAAGCCCATGGGCTTTAAAACCTCATCGAATACTTTTATGGCGTTGGGCACACCGCTTTTCAGAACATTGTAGGTGTCAATGAGCAGGGTGCAGGAATCGGGATATTTTTCAGCATAGGTCTTAAATGCGGTGTATTCATCATCATAAAGCTGAACCCAGCTGTGAGCCATTGTACCTGAAGGGGTAACACCGAAATCCATTGCGGTTTTAACAACGCTTGTTCCCACACAGCCACCGATAATCGCTGCTCTGGCACCGTAGTAAGAAGCATCATAGCCGTGGGCACGGCGGGCACCGAACTCCATAACGGGGCGGCCGTTTGCTGCGCGTACAATTCGGTTTGCCTTTGTTGCAATAAGGGACTGGTGGTTAACGGTTAAAAGCACCATGGTTTCAACCATAAATGCCTGAACTGCAGGACCGCGAACGGTTACAATGGGCTCCTGCGGGAAAATGGGGGTGCCTTCGGGAACAGCCCAAACATCACACTCGAATTTAAAGTCTTTAAGATAATCCAAAAATTCCTGTGAAAACAAATTAAGTGATTTTAAATATTCAATGTCCTCATCACTAAAAGAGAGGGAATTGAAATATTCAATAAGTTGCTCAAGACCCGCCATAATGGCAAAGCCGCCTTCATCGGGAACACGGCGGAAAAACATATCAAAATATGCCACGGTATCCTTCATATCACTGGTTAAAATACCGTTCGCCATGGTCATTTCATAAAGGTCCAAAAGCATTGTTAAGTTTCTACCGATTTTGTTTGACATTTTAATCACCTATCCAAAATTGTGGGGTTTTTCCTCACCGTTTTGCTTTAAATCTCGCTCTTTTAAAATTCTGCCCGTTTTAATAAGTTCTTTTAAACGGTCAGCATTGCTATCATTTAAAGCATCGCGGTAATTGTTTATGTTTTCAATAAAAATATTAAGTTCTTCCAAAAGACAGTCCTTGTTGCTTAAAAAAAGCTGTGTCCAAAGGTTTTCATCAATGCTGGCAACCCTTGAAACATCGTGATAGCTGCCTGCCGAAAAGCCTAAATGAAATTCACTTGATGGCGATTTCATATAAGTGCCTGCTAAAATGTGGGGAAGCTGTGAGGTGAAGGCAATCATTTGGTCGTGTTTTTCGGGTGTTGTTATTGTAACATCGGTGCAGCCGATGTCAAGGGCAAGGCTTTTAAGCAAGTTGAGGTCTGCTTCTCTTGTATTTTCATCCTTTGTGAAAATATAGTAGCGGTTAATAAAAAGGTCGGGCGTGCTGTTATCAAAGCCGTTAAGTTCTCTTCCTGCCATTGGGTGTCCCCCAATGAAGAAAATGCCGTTTTCCTTGCAAAAATCTTTCAGAGCCAAAATTATAGGCGTTTTAACACCGCATACATCACTTACAATAGCACCCTTTAAAAAATCAGCATTGTTTTTAATAAATTCGGTGGTGAGGGCAGGGGAAAGGGCAATAAAAACAATGTCATATTGTCCACCCTTGTTAAAATCGGCAACTGTATTTATACAGCCGCTTAAAAGCGCCTTTTCACAAACCTCTTTGTTTATGTCATAGCCATCCACAAGATGTTTTTTTGTTTTTGAAAGTGCTTTTGCAAGTGAGCCGCCAATAAGACCGAGACCCACCACGCAAACGCGCAAATTTTTCTCCATAAAATCACCAAAATATATTATTATCTACATTTTACAGCAACCGTAGTTTCTTGTCAAATAAAAACACATATAACTTTATTTACTATTTACTTTTCGGTGTAAATATTGTAAAATATTTATTTGAAGAATAAAGGGAGGAAGGCTGTATGAATAAAAATGTAGTTGTCATTGGCGGCGGTGCCGCAGGGCTTATGGCTGCATTAAAGGCAGCCGAAAACTCCAACCATGTAACGCTGATTGAAAAAAACCAAAAAGTCGGCAGAAAAATTATGATAACGGGCAAGGGAAGATGCAACGTTACAAATAACTGTGATAACGACACCTTCATTAAGAATGTTGCCGTGAACTCGCGGTTTCTTTATTCGGCAATTTCCACTTTTACTACGGCTGACACTATGGATTTTTTTGAAAGTCTTGGCGTGCCTCTTAAAACCGAAAGGGGAAACCGTGTTTTCCCACAAAGCGATAAGGCAAGCGACATTGTTGATGCGCTTTTTCGGGCGGTTAAAAAAAACGGTGTGAAAATTATTTTAGGCACCGTTAAAAGTCTTTATAAGCAGGATGATGAATTTATCACGGTTTTACAAAACGGTGAAAAAATCACCTCTGACAGCGCGATAATAGCCACGGGAGGCGCTTCTTATCCGCTTACAGGCTCAACGGGTGATGGCTACAGCTTTGCCAAAAGTTTCGGCCACAATGTAACTGAAATCAAACCCTCTCTTGTGCCACTCACAATTCACGAGGGCTTTTGCAGTAAACTTTCGGGATTATCTCTTAAAAATGTTACCCTGAAGGTTTATGAAGAAGGGCGCGACAAGCCGCTTTTTTCTGAAATGGGCGAAATGCTTTTCACACATTTTGGAATTTCGGGCCCTCTTGTGCTTTCGGCTTCATCACTCATTAGAGAAATTGAAAAAAAGAATTATTTTGCTTTTATTGATTTAAAACCTGCACTTGATGCCCAAACTCTTGATAAAAGGCTTCAAAGAGACCTAAGTGAAAACGTAAACAAGGATATTATCAATTCCCTTGATAAATTGCTTCCAAAATCGCTTATCCCCATCGTTTTAAAGATGGCGGGTATTGATGAGCGCACAAAATCAAATCAAATCACCAAGGAGCAACGCCTTGCCCTTTGCGGTGTTTTAAAGGGCTTTAAATTAACAGTAACGGGTTTTCGACCCATTGAAGAAGCTATTGTTACAAGCGGCGGTGTCAGTGTTCGGGAAATAAATCCCAAAACAATGGAATCAAAGCTTGTTAAGGGACTTTATTTTGCAGGCGAGGTTATTGATGTTGATGCCTACACCGGCGGCTTTAATTTACAAATTGCATTTTCAACCGGCGCTCTTGCCGGCAGGAATATATAATTTTAAGGAGAATTAATATGATTGCTATTGCTATCGATGGCCCTGCAGGTGCAGGTAAAAGTACAATTGCACGCGCGGTTGCAAAACAGCTTGGTTACATTTATGTTGACACAGGAGCCCTTTACCGTGGTGTGGGACTTAAGTTTTCCCGTGATGGTGTCGACACTTCTCTTAACTGCAATATTGAAGAAATTTTAAAGGAAACGAATATTGACATTGCCTTTGTCGGTGATGAACAGCACGTTTTCTTAAACGGTGAAGATGTTTCGGATAAAATCAGAACACCTGAGGCTTCAATGATGGCCTCCGCCGTTTCGGCGGTTCCCGTTGTTCGCGCCTTTTTGCTTGAATTACAGCGTAAAATGGCAAGGGAAAATAATGTTATAATGGATGGCCGAGATATTGGCACCGTTATTCTGCCAAATGCACAGGTTAAAATTTTCCTTACCGCCTCCCCTGAGGAGCGCGCGCGCCGCCGCTATGCCGAGCTTACCGAAAAGGGAATGGAAACAACCTTTGAGGAGGTTTTAAGCGATATGAAGGTGCGCGATTATAACGATTCTCATCGTGAAATTGCCCCCTTAAAGCCTGCAGAGAATTCTGATATTGTTGACACAACAGGTCTTACTTTAGAAGAATCAAAAGCAGCTATTTTAGATGTTGTTAAAAATAAATTAGGAGCATAAAATGTCAGGTTTTTATCGTTTTATTCGCGGTGTTGCAAAGGTAATTTTCACACCGCTTTTCAGGGTTAAAATTATCGGCCTAGAGAATGTTCCCTCAAACGGGGGCATTATTATGTGCGCAAACCACACCTCACTTACCGACCCCATTTTTTTGGCAATCAACATTAAGCGCCAAATTTATTTTATGGGCAAGGCTGAGCTTTTCGGCAACTTTTTCACAAAATGGTTTTTTAACAAACTCGGCTCCTTTGCCGTTAAAAGAGGGCAGGGTGACACAGGCGCAATAAAAACGGGGGAAGATGTTATAATTAGTGGCGGAATGATGGGAATTTTCCCCGAAGGCACTCGCTATTTAGAGGGCGCGCCGAGAAAGGCCAAAGCAGGCGTTGCTATGATTGCGGCATCCACCAAGGCTGACATTTTGCCCGTGAGCATTTTCCGTGAGGGTAAAATTCATCTTTTTTCCAAAACCACCATTCGCTTTGGAGAGATTATTCCCTTTGAAGAATTAAAGCTTAGTAGTGATGAGGGCGTTAAAAAAAGCTCGCTTCGCTATGCCAGCGAGCTTATTATGGAAAGAATTACAAAAATGTGGGAGATGGGCCATTGAAAATTTTGCTAGCTAAAACAGCAGGCTTTTGCTTTGGTGTTAACCGTGCTGTTAATATGGTTTATTCGCTCATTGATGAGGGTAAAAGTGTTTGCACGCTGGGCCCAATAATTCACAACAGCCAAATGGTTGCCGAGCTTGAAGAAAAGGGTGTAAGAACCGTAAAAAGCGTTGATGAGGCAAGGGACGGCGAGGTTCTTGTCATTCGTTCCCACGGGGTTCCTAAAAGTGTTTATGACTCCATCAGCGCTCGTAATGCCGAAATTGCAGATGCCACCTGTCCCTTCGTTGCCAAAATTCATAAAATCGTGTCGCAATACAATGAAGAGAGCGATGTGATTTTGGTTGCAGGTGATGCCTCTCACGAGGAGGTTAAGGGAATTGTTGGGCATATTAATGTTCCTTATTTTGTTTTTTGTAATGAAAGCGAACTTGAAAATATTTTGAAAAATAACGACAATTTTCGCCAAAAAAGGGTAATTGCCGTTTCACAAACCACTTTTCACGCAAAAACTTGGAATGAATGTCAGAAAATTTTAAAAAAAGTATGTACAAATTTAAAAGTTTTTGATACAATATGTAATGCGACTTCTATGCGACAGCAAGAAGCCGAGGGTTTAGCCAAAGAGTGTGACGGCATGATTGTCATAGGTGGCCGCCACAGTTCTAACACGGCAAAACTCTTTGCGGTTTGCAGTGCGCATTGTTTGAAAACGGTTCTTGTTGAAACCGCAAGGGAAATTGATAAAAACTTTTTTGAAGGATGCGAAAGGATAGGAGTTGTCGCTGGTGCTTCGACACCGGCGGGTATAATAAAGGAGGTTATTAAAACCATGTCGGAAAATTTACAACCGGTATCTGAACTCGAAGAGACCCCAGTTCAGAAAACATTTGAGGAAATGACGGATGAGGAAGCATTTGAGGCTTCTCTTAGCGGATTAACAGGCGACCAAAAGGTTTGCGGTGTTGTTCTTGCCGTTTCTCCTTCTGAAATTCAGGTGGACATCGGCAGAGGCCTTGCAGGCTATGTGTCGGCTAATGAGTATTCCTATGACAACGTCAACCTGATGGACGAGGTTAAAGTTGGAGATAAACTTAACCTTATTATTATGAAAATCAATGATCAGGAAGGAACCGCTATGCTATCAAAACGCCGTTACGATTCAATCGCCGGTTGGGATAAGGTAGTAGCAGCTAAGGAATCGGGAGAAATTCTCACCGGTACCGTTAAGGATATAATTAAAGGCGGCGTTGTGGCCTACACAGGCTCAACAAGAGTGTTCATTCCTGCATCGCAGGCAACAGCTTCAAGAAACGATTCTCTTGAAGACCTTAAGAATAAAGAGGTTCAGTTCCGCATTATCGAAATCGGTCGCGGCAGAAGACCCGTTGGCTCTATTCGCAGCGTTCTTCGTGAGCAGCGCAAAGAGGCTCAGGCAAAACTTTGGGAGAGCATCGGCGTTGGAGATGTTTTCACAGGCACAGTTAAGTCACTTACATCCTATGGTGCATTTGTTGACATCGGCGGTGTTGATGGAATGGTTCACGTTTCCGAACTTTCCTGGCAGCGCATTAAGAACCCTGCAGAGGTTGTTAGCGTTGGCGACACCATTGAGGTTTATATTAAGGCTATTGATACCGAGAAGAAAAAGATTTCTCTCGGCTACAAAAAGCCCGATGAAAACCCCTGGGTTCTCTTTAACAACCAGTATGCCGTTGGCGATACCGCAAAGGTTACCATTGTCAGCATGACTACATACGGTGCTTTTGCTCGCATCATTCCCGGTGTTGATGGTCTTATTCACATTTCTCAAATTGCTAATAAGCACGTTGCTAAACCCCAAGACGAACTTACTGTTGGTCAAGAGGTTGAGGCAAAGATTATTGCTATTGATGATGAGAAAAAGCGCGTAAGCCTTTCTATCCGCGAACTTCTCCCCGAAGAAGAAAAGGTTGAAGAAACAGATGAAGAAACCGTTATGGTTTTTGAAGCGCCTGCCGAGGAAACAGTAGAAGCGGTTGCAGAAGTAGCAACCGAAGAAACTGCTGAAGAGGTAACCGAAGAGGCTGCTGAATAATTTTAGCAAAAATAAAAGTGGTACATTCTTTGGAATGTACCACTTTTTTATTTTGTGATTTTAAAAACTTTCAAGGCTTTTTTGTAAAAAGACCTTTGTTTTTTCGTTTTTGGGGTTGTCAAAAACCTCCTCGGGAGTTCCGCTTTCCACAATAACACCATCGGCCATAAAAATAACCTTGTCGGCAACGTTCTTTGCAAACTCCATTTCGTGGGTGACAACAATCATTGTGTTATCGTGGGATTTAAGGCCTTTAATAACCTTTAAAACCTCACCCGTAAGTTCGGGGTCAAGGGCGCTTGTGGGCTCATCAAAACACAAAATATCGGGATTTAGAGCAAGAGCACGGGCAATGGCAACACGCTGTTGCTGACCGCCAGAAAGCTCACAGGGGTAGGATTTGGTTTTTTCGGTCAGCCCCACTTTTTCAATTAGTTTTATTGCCGTTTGTTTAATTTCTTCATCGTTTCCTCGCTTTAGAAGGGTGGGGGCGAGGGTAACGTTTTCGATAACGTTATATTGTGGAAAAAGATTAAAATTCTGAAAGACAAGGCCAAAGTGAAGACGGTTGCTTCGCAGCTGTTCATCACTCAAATTTTCATTTCCACCATGAGAAATTGTTTTTCCATTTAATAAAATTTCACCGCTATCGTGGCTTTCAAGGAAATTAAGACAACGAAGCAGGGTGGTTTTTCCGCTTCCCGATGAGCCGATTATGGCAAGAACCTCGCCCTTTTGGAGCGAAAATGAAATGCCTTTTAACACTTCGGTTTTTCCAAAGCTTTTCTTTAAATTTTTTACTTCAAGCAATGCCATAACTAACTCCTAAAATAATTAAGTTTCTTTTCAACATAACCGAAAAGCAGAGTTAAAATTCCGTTAAATAGCAGGAAGAATACGCCTGTGTAGAACAAGGGCCAAATAATACCTTTAACGGCAAATTCTTCTGCCGCCATTAAAATTTCGGCAACAGCAATAACCCTTGCAAGAGAGGTATCCTTAACAAGAGTGATAATTTCATTTGACATTGGGGGCACAATGCGCTTTATAACCTGAAGAAGCACAATTTTAAAGAAGATTTGTGATTTACTAAGACCCAGCACCTGACCCGCTTCAAATTGTCCTTTTGAAATGCCTTCAATGCCACCACGATAAATCTCGCTGAAATAGCAAGCATAGTTAATAACAAAGGCAATAAGTGCCGCAACCATACGGTTGCGCATAGGAATGCCAAAGACCAAACCGGGAACATAAAAAACCACAAAAAGCTGGAGCATCAGAGGGGTGCCCCTGATGATCCAGACAAAAATTTTCGTTATAAATGCTAAGGGTTTGAATTTTGACATTGAACCGAAGGTGATTATCAGTCCCAATGGAATTGCCATTAAAAGGGTTAATGCGAAAATTTGGCAGTTATCAAGGAAACCGATAAGCAACTCCTTCGTTACAGTTGCAAAAATCATTTAATATTACTCCAATTATTTTTCTTTAACAACCATTACCTGCTTGTTGGCCATGTAGGGAATGGAGATGCTCATATTAGCAGCGCGATCTTCATCGATGGTCATACCGTTCCAAATGCAGTCAATGCTCTTAGCAGCAAGTTCGGTTTCTTTTGAGTTCCAGTCAATTTTTTGGAATACGGGTTTAACGCCAAGAATTTCACAAACAGCCTTGGCGAATTCAGTTTCAAAACCAACGAGCTCGCCGTTTGCATCCTTGTAGTTCATAGGAGCAAAGTAGGTGATACCAATAATAAGCTCACCCTTTTGTTTAATATATTCCCAGTCGGAATTAGTTTCAGACTGTTTGAAAGCATCAAAAGTATCTGTAGCGGTAACAAGGTCACCCAGTTTATATTTATCGCCGATTTCCTTAAGCTTGCCGTTTGCTTTAAGCTGTGCAATGGCTTCATTTACCTTTGCGGTTGCATCGGAGCCCTTACGGAAGGCAATACCATAATTCTCAGGGGAATAGCCATCACCAGTAACAATAAGGTTTTCATAGTCGGTGCCTTTGCCAATGGAGCCAATGGACATAACGTAGTCAATAATGGCTGCATCTGCTGTGCCAGAGGAAACCTCCATTAAAGCAGCTGCCTGGTCTTTAACAGCGGTGTATGTGTAGCCTTCCAAATTTTTGGCAACATTTTCACCAGCTGAGCCTTTTTCGGCAACAATAATTTTTTCGGTGCTGCCGCAGCCTGCAAACAGGCAGCAGACCATTATAAGGCTTAAAATCAGTGCTAAAATCTTTTTCATTTTGAATTTCTCCTTTTTACCCTGTGGGAAATGTGATATCACTATTATACTTTATCTCTTTATCAAAGTAAAGTGTTTTTTAATAAAAAATGCCCTTTTTTCATCGAAAAGGACATTTTTTCTTAAATTAACGAGATAAATGCGCCGAGATTGCCTCTTTTTCCTGCAGTGGCCCTGTGGGAATGGAATATATGGCTGTTACAATGGGTGCACAAATCAGATATATCAATGTTTTCTTCTTTAATGCCTGCGCTAATTAAAATCTGTTTATTAGCTTCAACAAGGTCAAGCATAAATTTGCCGTTCTCCTTTTTAGTAAACACCTTATTAAGGTCAAAAACAGGATTTTTAGAGAACTCGCTATAAACAGGGTCATCAACCTCGTAACAGCATTTATTTATGCAAGGGCCAATGGCGGCAATAATGTTTTCGGGTTTTGAGAAAAATTCCTTTTTCATTATTTCAACGGCACATTTGCCGATTTCTTGAACGGTGCCGCGCCAACCTGAATGAACATTGGCGATAACCTTATTTTCTGGGTCTAAAAACAGCAGGGGAGTGCAGTCGGCAAATTGGGTGACAAGTGTGACCCCGGGAATATTTGTTATAAGACCATCAACATTATCGTAATTACGCTTTTTTATAAGACCTTTGCCAATATCATCTTCGGTGACAATTCTTATATTATTTGTGTGGGTTTGGTGGCTTAAAACGGTTTTAGTGTAGTCAAAACCAACAGCATTACCTAAAATTTCATAGTTCTTTTTTACCGCATTAAGGTCATCACCATTTGTGGTGCTAACATTCATTGAGGCAAACTGTCCCTTACTTACACCCCCAAGGCGGGTTGTGAAAGCTACTTTAACAAGTCCTGTTTGTTCAAATTTAGGGAAACCTAAATAGCATAAATCATCCTTAAAATGAACCGAGAGATTTTTGCTTTTAATCAATTAATCCACCTCCGGTGTGACATAAACGGTTTTATTTGTGGTGTAAATCACCATGCCGGGCTTTGCGCCTGCAGGTTTTTTAACAAACTTTACGGGTGTGTAATCAACGGGTACAGAAGCGCTATCTTTGGCTTTCGAATTTTTTGCCGCAAGCTTTGCCGCGAAAATAACGGTTTCTTGGCTTATCTCATTACCACCGCAAAAGACAATAACATGTGAGCCGGGAATATTTTTGGTATGGAACCACATATCGTTTTTTTGCGCCATTTTTGTGGTAAGAAGGTCGTTTTGTCTGTTGTTTTTACCAACGAGTATTTTAAAGCCCTCTTTGCTCTCAAATTCGGTAAACTTATTTTGGGGAGCCGATTTACTGCTCGTTTTTTGGCGGCGTAAATAACCCGACAGCATAAGTTCTTCCTTGATTTCGGTAATGTCAGCAACGCTTTCGGCTCTGGCCAGCGCTTCAGCAACCGATTCAATGTAGGCGAGCTCCTTGCCATCTTCTTCAATAAGCTTTGTGAGCAGTTGTCGGGCAGTGTTTGCCCGTTTATAATCCTTGAAATATTTTGCTGCGTTTTGAGCGGGGGAAAGGGCAGGGTCTAAAGGGATTTCTATAAGCGCCAAATTATCATCATAATAATTTTGAACAAAAGCCTTTTCTTCACCTGCTTTAATTAAATGCAGATTTGCCTTAATAAGCTCGCCGAAAATCCTAAACTGTTCTCGGTTTTCGGTTTTTTTAAGGTCAGAGCTTCTTATCTGAATTTTTTTAATAATTCGGTTTTCGGTGTTTTTAAGCAGACGACTGACTTCCAAAGAATAGTTTTTAATTCGGTCATTTTTATCAAGTGAACTGTAAAAGCTGTCAAGCAGGGAGGAAAAACTATCAATTTCCTTTAATTTATATTCGCTGCCATACTGCATTATGGGCATATAAGAAAAATCAAAGGGGACATTATTCTTTAAAATAATGGTAGGCTTTCCGCCACTTTTAAGCGTTTTTTGAAGCTCGGCTACATAAATTGTAAAGCGTTCTTTTTGCTCGGCGGTCATGTCACCCACTGTGCAGTCTTGAACCTGTGCGAAAAACGAAATTTCGCGGGCAATAAGGGGCGAAATTCCATCAACACAGTTTATAAAAGCCTTTTGACAGGTGGTGTTTGTTTGGGCAAAAACACTTTCGGTAATAAATGAAGCATCGTTTTCCAAAAGGGAAAGCTTTTGCTGTTTTTTAGGGGCAAGGTAGGCAGCCCCGGGGTGAATAACCCGTTTTGCAGTTTCAATATCGCTTCGGCGCATTGCATCAACAATTTTGCCATTTTGGTCAACAAGAATCAGATTTGCCTGATTTGAAATAAGCTCGAGGATAAGGGAAAAGGTGGCAGCATCACCCATTTCATTCAGTGCACTTAAGCGGAGTGTAATAACTCTTTCAAAACCATCCTGAGTTATATCGGTAATTCTGGCGCCCGTCAAGTGTTTGCGTAGCAACATACAGAACATTGGCGGCTGTGCAGGGTTTTCAGGGCGTTCATCGGTTAAATTAATTCTTGCCCTGCCCGATTTAAGGGACACAAAAAGGCGGCCGCTAAAGCTCGATTTGCGCAACAAAAATACCAACTCATCGCGGGAGGGTTGGTGTATTTTGTCAATTTTGCAATCGGTAATTTTAGTCAGTTCTTTAGTTAGCAAACTAAGGAACACGCCGTCAAGGGCCATTTATTTCACCTCAATATAACGGGTAAGTTCGTTTAAAAGTTCTAGATTTTTAAGATAGGTTTCTTTCATTTCGGCGTTTCCTTCAAGGTCATTTACGCATTTTTGAAGAATACGCTGTTGCTTTTTAAGGTAAAGCAAATCGGTGGGCATTTTGGGGTTTAATTTGCCGTGTATGTAAAAAACGTCGCTTTGGTGTTGCTCTTTGCCACTAAATCTCGCTAAAATCACCGTGTAAAGCTTTGAATTATCTTGTACAGCAATTTCCTTTTCAATTTCAAAACCGTTTTCAGCCAAAAATTTACGCAAATAATCGGCGGCAGTCATGGGCTGTAAAATAAGGGAATAGGCATCGCTTTTTATGTAATCGCAGCGCGCTAAAATTCCCGAAATAACCTGGCCGCCCATTCCTGCGATAACGACAGTGTCTGCTTCATCCACTTTAATGTTTTCAAGTCCATCACTAAGGCGAAGTTCAACAGAGGAAACCTTAGAGCGTTCAAGATTTTTTCTTGCGTTCTCAAGAGGTTTCTCACAAATGTCGCAGGCGATGACGCTTTTTGCCTTGCCCGATTTAACGAGTGCAATGGGTAAAAAAGCATGATCGGTGCCGATGTCAACAACACGGGCACCGCCATTAATAAAATCAAAAACAGTTTTTAAACGATTATTTAAACGATTCATTATTTATCGGCAAAATGAGCGTTTAATTTTGCAAGCAAAGCATCGCAGTCGGTTCCGTGAACCTGGCAGGCCTGCTCAATTGTTTCGCCACGGGAAGCAGGGCAGCCGAGGCAGTGCATACCAATTTCAAAAAAGTATTCTGCGGCGGAGGTGTCCATATCAAGAACATCGCCAATGCACATATCTTTTGTAATTTCCATTTTATTTACATCCTTTCTTTATTTAACAATATCAGCATCGGTGTTTAAATCCACGCGATTATGATTTAAAAATTTCCGATTATCCATTGCCCACATTTTTTGTGAGAACTCGCCTTCGGTGGTGTTTAAAAGTGCTTCTTTAATCTCATAAACTCTCGAATCCATAAGGTCGAGTTCGCTAAGCAGTTCTGCCTCTAAAAACAAGGGGCGAACGGCGGCGCCGAATTCAGGCTCACCGTGGTGGGATAAAAGCATATGTTCAACAAGATTCGAAGTTTCCTCGCTAATGTGTAAGCGATTTGCGGCTTCACGCACCATTATAGCACCCTCGGCTAAGTGGCCGATAAGGTTGCCCTTAACCGAATAGCCTGTTGCAACGCCTGTTTCGGAAACTACAAATTCCTTAAGTTTTGCAATGTCGTGAAGAATAACACCGCTTAAAAGAAGTTCTTTATCAACAAAGGGATAAACGGCGCAAACAGCTTCGGCCAAACGCACGATGGATAAAATATGCATTAAAAGACCGCCGCGTACCGCGTGATGAAGTTTAAAGGCTGCGGGCCAATAGAGCATTGCCTCGCGGTTTTCTTGAAGCATTGTGGTGACAAGAGTTTTAAGCTCTGCATCCTTAAAACCGTTTGCAAGATTTAGTAATTGGTTAAACATTGCTTCAGGGCTGTAATTTGCGCTTTTAACAAAATCGGCAGGGTTAACACCGTCTCGCTCGTTGGTAGCTCTCATTCGCTCAACTCTGAATTGGTCCTGACCATTGTACTGTGAAATAGTTCCTCTTACCTTAACGATTGTATTGGCTTCAAAAGTGCCCATTCCCTCGTTATAATTCCAGAGCTTTGCATTCATTTCGCCCTCAGAGTCGGCAAGGGTGATGTCAAGATAGGTATCTCCCTTGGAGGAGGTTTTCTTATCAACACTTTTTAAAAGGCAAAAGCCCTCAACGGTGCCTCGGTTATCAATAGGAGTAAATTTCATAAAACACCTCATTATATTTTAAGTGTGACCGTAATAGATGTTGCGGTCACACTTAAAGATTTATGCAGAAAGATAAAATTTAACAAGAGACTGCAAAATGGTGTCCCTGTCAATTTTGCGGATAAGGTTTCTGGCGTTATTATGCGTTGTGATATAGGTGGGGTCTTCGGACAAAATGTAACCCACCATTTGATTTATGGGATTATATCCTTTTTCTTTGAGAGCATCATAAACAGTGGTTAAAATCTTTCTGATTTCAAGTTCCTGCTCATTTCCAATAGAAAAAGTCATAGTCTTATCAGTCATAACAAACACCTCTTTATTACATAATATATTATTTTACCGTAAACTACAAGAAAAATTTATAAAAGCCGCCAAATTTATTTACGAAGTTCAGCGCCAATGGCTTCAAGCTTTGAAATAATCTTTTTGGAAACGGTCTCAATTTGTTCATCGGTAAGTGTTGCCTCGCTTGAACGAAGGGTCACGCTGATAGCAACACTCTTTTTGCCTTCGGGAATTTGAGAGCCTTCGTAAATATCAAAAAGTTTAACCTCTTCACAAAGTTTTCCTGCGGCTTTTTCGGCGGTATCACAAAGTGTACCAACCAAAATTTCCTTATCGCAAAGCATTGCGAAATCTCTGGTAACTGCAGGGAATTTAGGTAACGCTTTGTAGATTTTTTGAGAAATTTCAGCACTGTAAAGCAGGTCAAGGCGAATCTCTGCAACGTAAACTTTTTCACCTATACCGTAATTTGCTGCAACATCGGGGTGAACCTCACCGAATACGGCAAGGCTTTCGCCCTTTGCCATAGCCTTTGCCTGGCGGCCTGGGTGGAGATAGGGCTCATCACTGCGCTCAAAGGTGGGTTTTATATCAAAGGAAGCCATAAGCTCTTCAATGATGCCTTTAAGTGTGAAGAAATCCTCATCATCGCCGTAAAGGCCGATGGACATTGTGGGAATTTCAAGGGGCTGCTCGGTAAGAGGCAATGCCTTCGGCACAAAGCGCTTGCTTATTTCAAAGAACCTTGCCCCTGCATTTTTGCGGTTAATGTTGGTAGAAAGCACCGTGAGCATAGATGTAATAAGCTGTGTGCGCATGGTGGAATATTCATCACCAAGGGGGTTAATGAGGCGAATGGAATTGCGGCGCTCATCATTTTCGGCAAGGTTAAGTGTATCAATAGCCTTGCTGGAAATGAAGGAATAGGTTGTGATTTCGTAAGCGCCAAGGGCGTTCATAAGCTTCTTAATTGCATTTGCCTTAATGCGTTCGGGAAGAAGTTTTCCGCGAACAACATTACCGTTCATTGCGGTGCCCACAATGTGGTCGTAGCCATAAATTCGCATAACCTCTTCGGCTAAATCTGCCATACCCTCAATATCATCACGGTGAGAGGGGATTTTGCAGGTTAAAGTGTCGCCATCAAGAGTGGTGTCGATGGTAAGGCTATTTAAAATGGTAACCATTGTTTCAAAAGGAATTTGAACACCTAAAAGGGCATTGATGCGATTTGCATTAACTGTTAAAACGCGTTCATCGGGAAGCCCTGCATTTTTATCAATGGTGCCATCAATAATATCGCCTGCATCAAGGTCGTAAATCAGTTGAAGGGCACGATTCATTGCATATTCAGTGTTCATAATGTCAGTGCCGCGCTCAAAACGACCGCTTGATTCGGTGCGAACACCAAGGGTTCTGCCTGTTTTGCGAACATTGTCACGCTTAAACTTTGCGGATTCAAGGAAAAGGTCAACGGTGTCGGGCTTAATTTCGCTGTTAAGACCACCCATAATACCTGCAAGGCAGGAGGGATTTTCGGCATCGGCAATAACCAGCATTTCGCTCGATAATGTGTGTTCTTTTTCATCAAGTGTTGTGATTTTTTCACCCTCGGTTGCATTTCGCACAATGATTTTACCGCCCTTAATATCACGGTAATCAAAGGCGTGCATAGGCTGACCGGTTTCCAGCATAACAAAGTTTGTGATGTCAACAATGTTGTTAATGGGGCGCATACCAGATGCCTTAATGCAACGCTTAAGCCAGTCGGGAGATTCTTTAATTTTTAAATTTTTAACAAATCTACCAATATAGCGAGGGCAAAGGTCGTAGTTCTTAACATCAACGCTGATGTAATCGTTAATGTCACCACCGCAGGTTTCATATGTGGGAACGGGCGACTTAAACTCGGTGCCAAGCACAACGCCAACCTCTCTGGCAACACCTAAAACGCAGTTGCAGTCGGGGCGGTTTGCGGTGATTTTGAAATCAATAATATAATCATTAAGATGCAAAATTTCGCGCATATCGGTGCCTGCAGGGTATTCATCCTTTAAAATGAGAATTCCGTTTACACTAGCACCCTCGTAATCGGCTTCAGTCAGGCAAAGTTCTTCTCCAGAACAAAGCATTCCGTTTGACTCTACTCCGCGAAGCTTGCCTTTTTTAATGTGCATTCCGTTGGGCAAATGAGAATCGTGTAAAGCGGCGGGAACAAGCGCGCCCTCAAAAACGTTATCGGCGCCTGTTACGATTTGCACGGGCTCACCAGAGCCGATATCCATCTGGCAAATCTGCAAATGGTCGGAATTTTCATGGGGTGTGATTTTAAGAATTTTTGCGGCAACAACATTCTGCATTGTGTCGGCAAGGTTAATAATCTCCTCAACCTCAAAGCCTGCCATAACCATTTTGTCACAAAGGGTGTTAACATCAACGGGAATGTCAACATAGTATTTTAACTGTTCAAGTGAAATTTTCATAATGTTTAATTCTCCTTTGTGTTAACTAAAACTGCTTTAAGAATCTCTTGTCGTTTTCAAACAAGAGTCGGATATCACTGATTTTATAGCGTGTGGTAGTAAGGCGGTCAAGACCGATACCAAAGGCGAAGCCTGAATATTTTTCGGGGTCAATTCCACAGCCTGCAAGAACCTTTGGGTGAACCATACCTGCACCGAGAATTTCAATCCAGCCGCTACCCTTACAAACACGGCAACCTTTACCGCCACATTCCGAACAGCTAACGTCAACCTCAACGCTGGGCTCGGTGAAGGGGAAGAAGGAGGGGCGGAATTTAACCTTGGTGTCGGGCCCGTAAATTTCATGAGCAAACTGTTCTAAAACGCCCTTTAAATCGCACATTGTGATACCTTCATCAACAACAAGTCCCTCAACCTGGTGGAAAACAGGGGAGTGGGTGGCATCAACCTCATCGGCGCGGAAAACGCGGCCTGGACAAATCATTCTGATAGGGGGCTTTCTCTGCTCCATTGTTCTAATCTGTGTTGCAGAGGTCTGTGTGCGAAGCAAAAGATTTTCTGCAAGATAGAAAGTGTCCTGCATATCGCGGGCAGGGTGGTCGGCAGGAACATTTAAAAGTTCAAAGTTATAGCGGTCGGTTTCAACCTCGGGGCCGTCAACAACATCGAAGCCCATGCTCTGGAAAATGTCAATCATATCATCAAGCACGGTGTTAATGGGGTGAAGCTTACCGATTTCCTTTTTTCCACCCGGCAGGGTAATATCAAGGGTCTCTTCCTTCATTTTCTTAATCTTTTCAGCATTTTTAATATCGGCCGATTTTTCGGTTATAAGCGCATCAATGGCGCTTCTTACCTCATTGGCAAGTTGACCCATTACGGGGCGCTCCTCGGGGGATAGGGAACCCATCATTTTTAAAATTGCGGTGAGTTCGCCCTTTTTTCCTAAATATTTAACACGGAACTCCTCCATTGCCGCAGGGGAATTTATGGTTTTAATTTCTTCCATTGCGGCGCATTTAATTGCTTCAAGTTTAGTTTTCATAAAAACCTCCAAAAAATAAATAAACTCCGTCCCTTAACAAAAGGGACGAAGTAGAACTAACTCCGCGGTACCACCCAAATTTTTGCGATAAAACAAAAGCAAACACTCTGTTGACCTTTAACGGGGTCAAAGCGGCAACACTTACTTACAAAACTGTTCGGTATTGCGGCTCAAAAGGGAACTTGGGCTTTTTCTTCCATAACTGCACTCACAGCCAGGGTGCGGTCTCTCTGAATGGGGTGTAAAAGCTTACTTTTCTTTCTCACAGCCATTATACACCTTTATTTTATCATCTTGTTTTCAAAAATGCAAGGGGAAATTAGCAAAAAAATTATTTTAAATGCAAATTTCAACAAGGTGCGCAATGGATGGTATTGACTCGCCTTGAAGCGATGAGGTAGGGGAGAGCAGAGCCCCTGTTGCGCAAACTAAAATTCTTTTAAGTTCTCTGCTTTCAACCCTTCTTAAAATGTGTCCGCTTAAAACCGATGCACAGCAACCGCAACCCGAACCGCCTGCGTGAACATCTTGGGTATTACGGTCAAATATCATAAGTCCGCAGTCATTATGATAGGGGATAATGTCAATGCCATCCTTCAAAAGAAGCTCGTGTAAAAGGCGACTGCCCACAAGCCCCAAATCCCCCGTGAAAATGGCATCGTAATCTTTTGAAGAGGTCTCTGTATCGTTTAAAAATTGCTTAATAGTGTCATAAGCGGCAGGCGCCATTGCCGCACCCATATTGTTGGCATCCTTAATGTCAAGGTCAACGATTTTACCCACACAAGCGCGGTTAACATACGGTTTGTTTTCGCCCTTTCCAATAACCAGTGCCCCCGAACCCGTAACGGTCCACTGGGAGTTAGGTGTGCGCTGACCGCCGTATTCAAGAGGGAAGCGGTACTGTCTTTCAGCCGAGCAAAAATGTGAGGAGGTTACCGCTATTGCGGTGTTTGCAAAACCACTGCTTACCGAGAGGGAAGCCATAATTAAGGATAGCACCATTGTGGAACACGCGCCATAAAGACCAACAAAGGGAATGTTCATTTCTTTAAGCCCGAAGGAACTGCTGATGCACTGATTTAAAAGGTCGCCTGCAAAAATCAGGTCAACATTTTCTTTTTGCAAATTTATTTTTTTTAGAGCGTTTTCAACGGCTCTTTTTTGTAAATGACTTTCGGCCTTTTCAAAGGAATCTTGACCAAACCGACTGTCGTTTGAAAATTCATCGAAGTCATTTTTTAAAGGGCCCTGACTTTCTTTTTTACCTACAATATTCCCACGGGATAAAATTGAAACCTTGTTTTCAATTTCAACAGTGCTTCTTCCTATTTTTTTCATTTTTCCACCTACAAAAAAGTTTTTATTATTTTCCCCGAATACCTCTTTTTTATGTCCAAAAAATTGTTTTAAAAGAAAAATAAGGCGAAGTGCCGTTATAAAACAAAAACCCACATCCTAAAGGATGCAGGTTTAACTTTTTATAAAACGGATTGCCTGTTTACGTTTTATTTTTTAAAAATCACAAATTTGCTTGCTATGTAATTTAGAATGATTACGATTACATTTGTTATCAGCTTCATCACCGTGCCGTTTAGCCTTAAAATGTCTACAAGCAGGAACATTAAGGCAACCTCTAAAATACCTGTTAAAATGCGGCAAACAAGGAAGTCAAGTGCCTGCTTTTTTGCAACCTTTTTATCCCAGCTTTTGCTTTCGAAAACGAACAATTTATTTGTAACAAATGCAAAGGCAACGCTGATTATCCACGCTATAACCACGGCAAGTGTGTTTGGCGCCTTAAAAATACTGTAAAGCAGGTGATAGGTTACAACATTTAAGACTGTTGTCACAGTCCCGAAAATAACATATTTAATGATTCCTTTGTAACGGGAATAAAAATCCTTCAGCTTCATACAAGACCTCATAAAAGTTTTTACAAATTGAGTTTAGCACAAGAAAAAATCAAAGTCAATGTTGAAAAGGGGAGGGGGTTATGTTAAAATCAATGTGAATTGGAGGGGTAAAATTGAAAGTTATGAAAATTGGCAGCATTGACTGCGTTATCTGCTATCCCGAAAAGTTTTATGAAAACGAAAAATATCCTCTTATTATTTCGCTTCACGGCGCAGGGAACAGGGGACACGGTGTAGAAAGCCTCAAAAATGATGACTTTTTTTTACACACCTCTAAATTTAAAGAATTTCCTTTTGTCTCGGTAATGCCTTATTGCGGGGGAAATACCTGGTTTGATTTGTTTGAGCAATTAAAGGAAACGGTTAAAGAAATTATTAAAATGCCTTTTGTGGATGAAAAAAGAGTGTATCTTTTAGGTATTTCAATGGGCGGTTATGCTGCCTGGCAGTTAGGAATGAGTATGCCCGAACTTTTTGCCGCAATGGTGCCGATTTGCGGCGGTGGAATGTACTGGAATGCAGGTCGCCTGGCTAATGTTCCCGTTTGGGCTTTCCACGGCGCAAAGGATACCACTGTGTTCCCCGAGGAATCCAAGAAAATGGTCGATGCCGTTAATAATTGCGGCGGCAACGCAAAGCTTACAATTTATCCCGAAAATGGTCATGATTCCTGGACCGACACCCTTACAAATTGGGAAGTTTTCGAGTGGCTTTTAAAGCATGAAAATAAAAACGAAATAGAACTTATTGATAAATATATTGACCCTAAAATTTACGGTTAAGGCGATTAAATACTGACAAAAATGTATTTACCACATTATTAAAGGGGGGAAAGGCTTGGAAAACGCTAAAAATTCATTAACCGAGGGCAAAATCTGGAAATCAATGCTGCTTTTCGCCCTGCCTGTTTTTCTCGGCAATGTTTTTCAGCAGTTTTATAATGCCTTTGACTCCTGGTGTGTTGGTAATTTTATCGGCGATAATGCGCTGGCCGCCGTTGGCTCCTCGGGAAGTCTAATTTTTATGATGGTAAGCTTCTTTAACGGCCTTTCAATGGGGGCTGGTGTTGTTATTGCCAAATATTTCGGCGCAAAACAGTTTGATAAAATGGGAAAGGCAATTCACACAGCCATTGCCTTTGGCCTTGTAACAGGTGTTTTTCTAACCATTTTGGGCGTTGGATTTACCCCGACTGTTTTAAAATGGATGCAAACTCCCGCCATCGTTTTGCCCGAATCAATCAGTTATTTCCGTTGGTATTTTGCGGGGGCTATTTTTGTCGTGATGTATAACATTTTCGTTGGCATTCTCCACGCGGTGGGGGATAGCAGGCACCCGCTTTATTATCTTATGATTTCAACGGCTATAAATGTTGTTCTTGACCTATTGTTTGTGGCTGTTTTCCATTTCGGCGTTGGCTCTGCCGCCATTGCTACAACAATTTCCCAAGGGGTTAGCGCTTTACTTTGCTTTATCCATTTAATTCGCGTTAATGATACTTATAAGGTTTATGTTAAGAAAATAAGGTTTCATAAAAAAAGCCTTTTGGAAATTATCAGATTCGGCGTTCCATCGGGCATTCAAAACAGCGTTATAGCCATTGCTAATGTGTTTGTGCAAACCAACATTAATAGCTTTGGCAAGGCGGCAATGGCAGGATGCGGCTCCTATTCAAAACTGGAAGGCTTTGCCTTTTTGCCGGTTACTTGCTTTACCCAGGCTCTATCAACCTTTGTTGGCCAAAATCTTGGCGCTAAAAAATATGAGCGTGTTAAAAAAGGTGTTGCCTTTGGCACCATTTGCAGCTGCGTGGTGGCGGAGGTAATTGGCGTGCTGTCCTATATTTTTGCGCCCCAGCTTATAAGCTTTTTCGGCAATTCCCCCGAGGCGCTATCCTTCGGCGTAAGGCATATGCGAACAATCTGCCTTTTTTATTGCCTTCTTGCCTTTTCCCACTGTATTGCAGGCGTTTTGCGAGGCGCCGGCAAAGCCACCGTTCCAATGGCAACAATGCTTGCTGTTTGGTGCGTGTTTAGGGTAACTTACATTTCGGTGGCAGTTAAATTTATCCCCGAAATCACAACCGTTTCCTGGGCCTATCCAATTACTTGGAGTATTAGCTCAATAATTTTCTTAATTTATTTCTTTAAAGCCGATTGGATGCACAATTTTGATAGAATTGAAGCAAAGCAAAAGAGCAAGTCTTAATTAAGACTTGCTCTTTATTTTTTGTGTCGGTTTTTCTTTTTCGGCAGACCCTGTGCAATTTTTGGGAAAGGGTTTTCGGTGTCGGCAGTGGGCTGAATTTCATAGGTGCCGTATTTATTAACAAGCTCAAAGGCGGTTTCAGCATTACCGATTTCATTGTTGTTTGCCGACTTGGTTTTATTATCCATATAACCACTCCGTGTTTGTTTTATGTTTTTATTATTTGTCATAAAATCTGCATTATCCAGCAAACAATCCTATAATTATGTTTATTCTTTGCTGGTCATCTTTTGTTTGCGAAGTTGTGTTGGAGTGGTGCCGTGATAGGCTTTAAACCTTTTGAAAAAATTGGGCTCATCCTCAAATCCGCTTTCTTCACAAATTTGTTTGATAGTCAGTTCCGTGTAAAGCAAGAGCTTTTTGGCATATTCCAGCCGCAAGGAATTAAGATATGCTTTAAATCCGATTTTCATTTCCTTTTTAAACAAGGCGGAGGCATAGTTTGGCGTTAGCCCCGCATAAGCAGCCACCTCGTTTAAGGTTAGTTTTTCTTGAAAATGGTTATAAATATAAAAATGGATTTTGGATGCAGCATTGTTTAGTTGAGCGTTTTTTGTCCCTGGAAGCAACCGCATCAATTTAAGCAGCAAACAGCTCATCAATGCAGCGCAATACTGCGCATCATTTTTATGTTCAACGAGTTCCCCAAAAAGGTGTTCAAGAAAAGGCCTGTTTTTTGTATCTATTAGAAACGATTTTGGTGCGGCATACTGCAAAAACGGCTTTAATTGCTGGAAGGAAACCAGCTCGTCGGAAAACATAATGTTAAAAACATCGGCGCCCTCAGTTAAAACGCTGTGATGGTCCAATGGAGTCATAAAAAATAACATACCATCGGAACAGTTAAAAGTTTCACCGTTTACATAGTATTCTCCAACACCATGAACAACATATTCAATCTCAAAAAACTCGTGAAAATGGGGGAAATAGTATCCTTTGATTCTTTTTTTTGACAAGGATAACCTTTTCTCGCCGATTTCAATATCTTTTGAAAGCCTTTTCACACCTTTGCCCTCCGTATTTTGTTTTTTGTATTTTACCACAAATCGTAAAAAAAGACAATAATTTCTTGGTTAATTACATTGAAACAAACTATCATATTTTGTATACTTTAGTTATAAACAAAACGGAGGCGCTATTTATGAAAAGAAACACCCTGTATTTAGTCGGAAATGCGCACCTTGACCTTATGTGGCAATGGCGTTGGCAGGAGGGCAGCATGGAAGTCAAGGCAACCATACGCTCTGCACTGGACAGAATGAAAGAGTTCCCAAACTTTCGTTTTGTTTGTTCATCGGCTTCACATTTTAAGTGGCTTGAGGAATTTTCACCAGAGATGATTGATGAAATTAGTCAGAGAATAAAAGAAAAGAGATTTATTATTGTTGGCGGTTGGCAGGTACAGCCCGATTGCAATTTGCCTTCGGGTGAAGCCTTTGCGCGTCAGTCGCTTTATGCCCAACGCTATTTTAAAGATACCTTTGGTGTTACGGCTAAAGTTGGCTATTGTGTAGACAGTTTCGGCCATTGTGCCACTTTACCTATGATTTTAAAAGAAAGCGGTATGGATTCATATATTTTTATGCGTCCGTCACCTGAAGAAAAAAATATGGACAGCGATGTGTTTAATTGGATAGCACCAAGTGGCGCTGCTGTTACGACATACCGTATTCTTGACCCTTATTGCGCTTGTTTTGAAACTTTAGAAGACCTTGAAAACCGTGTAAAATATTTGGAAGAAAAAACAAAAACTAATTTGAACTTTTTGCCGATTTTTTACGGCGTTGGAAATCACGGCGGTGGACCGACCATACGCCATTTGGAACTTTTAGCGGAATATGAGAAGGCAAATCCTGACACGAAGATGATTTATTCTGACCTGCAGGACTTTTTTGAACATATTAACCGCAGCACTCCGAAGATTCCGCAATACATCGGCGACCTGCAACACCACGCCAGCGGCTGTTATGCCGCCGAACCTCGCGTAAAAAACGGAATTCGCCGCGCCGAGGTTGACCTTGTTGCTGCCGAAAATTATGGAATGCTGTCTTCTGCACTTTGCGGCAAGGCTCCTAAAAACAATGTGTTCCGCAAAGCCTGGGATACGGTTTGTATGTGCCATTTCCACGATTCAATGGATGGTTGTTGCATTAAAGAAGCACACGATGATACTGTGGATATGTTAGGAATGGCTAAATATACCGCTGCTGCCGAGGAAAACAATGCTCTGCAAACTGTTTCTTGGAACATTGATACAAGTGACCGCAGTTTGGGACAACCTTTAACGGTGTTTAATCCTCACGGATTTACTGTCAAACGCACCGTGCGTGTAAATGGTGATTTTAACCGAGTTTGTGAAGCTGATGGCACTATCCTGCCTTGTCAGAACATACTTTCTTCATCACATGAGTGTTATGCTCGCCCCGACACATTGTTTGAGGCCACAGTGCCGCCCCTTGGTTACAAGGTTTATTATTTAAGCAAAACCGAGGAGGCACCCTCCTTCTCAAGCGAAGTTTGTGTTCGTCCTCAAGAGGGTGAACTCAATTCACACGGCCCTCAAGGTCCTGTGTTGGAAAATGAGTTTTATCGCATTCAATTTGAAAGTTACAGCGGTTATATCATTTCCTTTGTTGACAAAAAGACAAACAAAGAACTTATCAGCTCAAGGGCAGCTGTGCCGATTGTTATTGATGAGTTTTACCACGACACCTGGAGCCACGGTAAGAATTTCTTTAACGATGAAATGGCTCGTTTTTCTGATGCCGATATTACCATTTTGGAAAACGGCCCCGTCCGTTCTACGATTAAAGTGGTCAGCCGCTATAACAATTCTGTTCTCACCCAGCGTTTCTCTCTGGAAAAAGGCAGTAACCGACTGACCGTTTCTGCCAAGGTGGATTGGCACGAAAAGAATAAAATGCTTAAAATTTCCTGGCCGATGAATGTGGAGTCACCCGAGGCTTATTATGAAATTCCCTTTGGCGTTATTAAGCGCCCCAGTGATGGTGAAGAGGAGCCTGGAATCAACTGGACTGCCGTTAAAGGAACAAATGGTGGATTTGCTTTACTTAACAATAACACCTACAGTTCAAGTGTGAAGGGCAGCACTCTCTATCAAACGGTTGTTCGCAGCCCGATTTTCGGTGACCACGGCCGTGAAAGAACATCAGAAAGCGAATATACCGCCCAAGGCGTAACCGAGTTTTGCTATGAACTTATGCCAACGGGAGACAATTGGTCAGAGATTATCGAGGCAGGCAAGGTGCTCAATAAAGGACTTACCAACATTTTGGACACTTGGCACGAGGGTCATTTGAATAACGATATGCTTGCAGGTTTGTCGGTGAGCGCTTCTAATGTTATTGTCAGCGCTGTAAAACGTAGCGAGGATAACACCGGCACCATTTTGCGAATCTATGAAACCGAAGGAAAAGAAACCGAATTCACAGCAAGCGGTTGTGTTTTACCCTGCGAACTCAAAGCTAACATTTCGCCTTGGTGTGTGCAAACTTGGTACTTAAAAGATGGCTCTGGTTCTTGGCAAAAGGTGCTGTTGACTGAATATACGGAGGCTTAATATGTATATTTTAGGTTTTGATATTGGCGGAACAAAATGTGCGGTAATAACCGCCCAATGGGATGGTGAGAACATTTCTCTGCTTAAAAAAGAAAAATGTCCCACCGACCTTTCAGTTTCACCAAAAGAAATGATTGATAGGCTGATTAGTTTAGCCGACACTATTTTGGTACAAAAACCTGATGCTATTGGTATATCTTGCGGTGGACCGCTTAATTCCGAAAAAGGTGTCATTCTTGGCCCGCCCAATCTTCCCGGTTGGGATAATGTTCCTATTGTAGAGCAAATTGAACGGCATTACAAAACCACCGTTAAATTACAAAACGATGCCAACGCCTGTGCGGTTGCAGAGTGGAAATTCGGTGCAGGTAAAGGATGCCGAAATATGGCATTTCTCACCTTTGGCACCGGTCTTGGCGCAGGATTGATTTTAAATGGCAAGCTATATTGCGGCACTAACGATAACGCCGGCGAAGTGGGACACGTCCGCCTTGAAAAATTCGGTCCCATTGGTTATGGAAAACAAGGTTCTTTTGAAGGCTTTTGCAGTGGTGGCGGTATCGCCCAGCTTGGATATTCAATGGCTTTGGAAAAAGTTCAAGGTGGAAGCTACCCTCTTTATTTTCAAAAAGAAATGACCTTAAAGGATGTATCTGCCAAAACGATTGCTGATGCCGCCGATGCCGGAGATGAAACTGCATTAGAGGTGTATCGAATTTGCGGCGAATATTTAGGAAGGGGATTGTCAATTTTAATAGACATATTAAATCCTGAAACAATCGTAATTGGCAGTATCTTTGGCAGGTCTCATAACCTGCTTTGGCCAAGCACACAATTAGCAATTAAGAAAGAAGCGCTTTCTGCTTCCAGCGATGTTTGTCGTGTTGTAGCCGCAGAGTTGGGCGAGCAAATCGGAGATTATGCAGCCATTGCCACTGCAATTATATGAGGTGAATTATGATGAAAGAATTATTGGAACGATATCCTTCTTTAACAGTTTGTGAGCAGGAAATCAAACTTGCCGCACAAGCACTAATTACCTGTTATAAGTCAAATAACAAGGTGCTCACCTGTGGAAATGGGGGCAGTTGTGCCGATGCTGACCATATTGTTGGAGAACTTATGAAGGGCTTTCTTAAAAAAAGACCGTTATCAACAACAAAAAAGGAAAAAATGAAAACATATTTTCCTGATTTGGATGACGACATTTTAAACAGTTTGCAAGAAGGTCTGCCTGCAGTTTCATTGTGTTCCCTCACAGCGCTTAACACCGCATTTTGTAATGATGTTAACCCTGAATTTATGTATGCTCAAGCAGTGTTAGGCCTAGGAAATGTTAGTGATGTGCTGATATGTTTAAGCACTTCGGGAAATTCAAAGAATGTTTGCGCTGCTGCTAAAATTGCTAAAGCACAAGGTATTTTTGTAATTGGAATGACCGGTAAAAACGGCGGAAAACTGTCTGCCATTGCCGATGTTTGCATTTGTGTTCCCGAAAGCGAAACATTCAAGGTGCAAGAACTGCATTTGCCGGTGTATCATTATCTATGTGCCACCGTTGAAAATGAGTTTTTTGAAAATTAATTAACAAAAGGCTTGACCGATTGGTCAAGCCTTTTGTGTTAGAATAATGTTGTAATCCAATAAACAATCCCATAAATAACACTCGCTGCTACGCCGTAGGCAATAACAGGCCCTGCGATTTTAAAGATGTTTGCACCCACACCTAAAACAAATCCCTCTCGTTTAAATTCAATGGCGGGGGCAGTTACAGCGTTTGAAAAACCGGTTATGGGCACTAGTGTGCCTGCGCCTGCAAATTTGGCGATGTTATCAAAAACCTTTAGTCCCGTAAGCAATGCCGCAATAAAAATCAGAGTTGCAGGCACCGCCATTTTAACCACATCCTCGCTAAATCCCAAGGCTTCATACAGCTCCTTAAAAAGCTGACCTATTACACAAACAAAACCGCCGATAACAAAAGCAAAAAAACCGTTTTTCAGTTTCTTTGAATTGGGGGATGCTTTTTTAACAAGTGATGAATATTCCTTTTTATCTATCATAACAACACTCCTATGAATGTATTTTTTAACAAAATTTGCAAATTATACCCTTGAAATCGGTTGTAAATAAATTAAAAGTGTGTTAAAATAATTAAAGTTTGTTCTTTCGGGAGAGAAGTTTTAAAATGAGCGAAAAAAGAAGTCAATTCACAGGAAAGTTAGGTTTTGTTTTGGCGGCGGCAGGCTCCGCAGTTGGCCTTGGCAACATTTGGCGCTTTCCTTACCTTGCCGCGAAATACGGCGGCGGAATTTTCCTGCTTGTATATATCATTTTAGCGGTCACCTTTGGCTTTGCGCTTATGTGCGCCGAAATTGCCATTGGCAGAAAAACAGGACAAAGCGCCATTGGCGCATTTAAAGCCCTTGATAAGCGCTTTTCCTTTATTGGTATTTTGGCATCGGTTGTGCCGATGATTATTTTGCCTTACTATTCGGTTATCGGCGGCTGGGTTACAAAATATTTTGCCGATTTTACCTTTGGTAAAGCAGGTCTTGCGGCGCAGGATGGTTATTTTGAAACCTTCATTGCAAAACCTTTTGAGCCGATTGTTTGGTTTTTTGTGTTTATCGGTCTTACTGCTCTCATTGTCCTTTTCGGCGTTGAAAAGGGAATAGAGAAGGTTAGCAAAATGATGATGCCTGTTCTCGTTGTGCTGACATTGTTTGTTGCAATTTATGCAATGTTTATGCCGGGCGCAATGGAAGGCGTTATCTACTATTTAAAGCCCGATTTTTCAAAATTCTCGGCTACAACGGTTCTCGCTGCAATGGGTCAGCTTTTCTATTCAATGTCCCTCGCAATGGGAATTATGATTACCTACGGCTCATATATGAAAAAGGATGTAAGTCTCGAAAGTTCGGTTAGAAATATTGAAATTTTTGACACCGGCATTGCGTTTTTAGCAGGCCTTATGGTAATTCCCTCTGTGTTTGCTTTTTCGGGTGGTGATGAGGCGGCTTTAGGTAAAGGCCCTGGTCTTATGTTCGTAACACTGCCAAAGGTTTTTGATAGTATGCCGGGCGGCTCTATAATTGGCGCAGTTTTTTTCTTACTTGTTTTCTTCGCGGCGCTGACCTCATCAATTTCTCTTATGGAAACGGTTGTCTCAATTATAACCGATAAAACTAAACTTAACCGTAAGGTAACTTGTCTGCTTGTCTTTTTAGGTTGCGTAATTCTCGGCGCCTGTTCATCATTAGGCTTTGGCGTTTGGAGCAACATTTCGCTTTTCAATATGACAATTCTAGATATGTGCGATTTCCTTTCAAACAGCGTTTTAATGCCTATTGTGGCGCTGCTTACCTGCATATTTGTCGGCTTCGTTATCAAACCTAAAACTCTTTGTGATGAAATTGAAATAACAGGTAAATTTAAAACTAAAAAGATGTTTAATGTTATTATTAAATATATTGCCCCTGTTTGCATTATCTTAATTCTTATTTCCTCCGTTTTGGATGCGCTGGGAATTGCTAAAATTTAAAGGAGAAAATTTTATGAAAGAGGTCTTAAATAAAAAAGGTTTCATTTGCGATATGGATGGTGTTATCTACCATGGCAACCGCATTTTAGATGGTGTGGCAGATTTCGTTAACTGGCTTCAGGAAAATGATAAGGAGTTTGTTTTTCTAACCAATTCTTCCGAACGCACTCCCCACGAGCTTAGCATGAAGCTTGGTAGAATGGGGCTGAATGTCGATGCCGACCATTTTTATACAAGCGCAATGGCTACTGCCGAATTTTTGAGCACACAAAAGCCCGGTTGCACTGCCTATGTTATCGGCGAAGCCGCCCTCACAAAGGCGCTTTATGACCACGGAATTTATATGAACGATGTTAACCCTGACTATGTCGTTGTGGGAGAAACACGTACATATAGCTTTGAGAAAATTGAGAAGGCAATTAACCTTGTTCGCGCAGGTGCAAAGCTTATTGGTACTAATCCCGACATCACCGGCCCCACCGAAAAGGGAATTATGCCTGCCACCGGTGCGCTCATTGCTCCAATTGAAATTGCAACGAGTAAAAAGGCTTATTTTGTTGGCAAGCCCAATCCCTTAATGCTGCGCCACGGCCTTAAAAAAATCAACTGCCACAGTGAGGAAATTGCATTCATAGGAGACCGAATGGACACCGACATTATCGCAGGTATTGAATCAAATGTTGACACCGTGCTTGTGCTTTCGGGCGTTACCTCTCTTGAAGATATCAACCTTTTCCCATACCGCCCAAAATACATTTACAAGGGTATTTGGGAACTTCTGAAATAATTTAAAAGCCGATTGGTTTTTTGAACCAATCGGCTTTTAATATTTTAGTCTTTCTTTTCGCTGATAACAGCGATGGACAGTTCGGTGAGCTGTTTTTCATCAACAGGGGATGGAGCGCCACTCATAAGTTCGGAGGAGTTTGAAACCTTGGGGAAGGCGATAACATCGCGAAGGGAATCGCAACCGCACATAATCATCGCAATTCGGTCAAGACCAATTCCCATGCCACCGTGGGGCGGTGCGCCGAAATGATAAGCATCAACAAGGAAGCCAAATTTTTCTTCAATTTCCTTATCGGTAAGACCCAAAGCGCTAAACATTTTCTTTTGAAGCTCAGGGTCACTGATTCTGATTGAACCGCTGGAAAGCTCAACACCGTTTAAAACCAGGTCATAAGCCTTGGCAAATACCTTTTCGGGGGCGGTGTCTAAAAATTCAATGCACTCATCAAGAGGGGAAGTGAAGGGGTGGTGCATTGCATCATAGTTTCCTGTCTCTTCGTTATATTCAAAGAAGGGGAACTCGGTAATCCAAAGGAAGTTAAAGGTATCAGGGATAATATCAAGCTTTTTAGCAACATTAAGGCGGAGTGCTCCAAGAACGGGCAGGGTAACCTTTGCTTTATCGGCAATGATAAGGATAACATCGCCCTGACTAGCCCCCATACGCTCTAAAATAGCGCTCATTTCATCCTCAGTCATAAATTTGGCAAAGGAGCAGTTGGGTGTTTGGTCAGCCCAGCGAATGAATGCAAGGCCCTTTGCGCCAATTCCACGGGCAGCTTCGGTTAACTTATCAATTTCTTTTCTGGTTAAAACTGATGCACTGTTTTTGGCATTTATTGCTCTAACCGTGCCGCCGTTTTTAACGGTGTCGGCAAAAACGGAAAAGCCACAATTTTCAACCAAATCCGAAATATCGGTAATCTTCATTTCAAAGCGTGTATCGGGCTTGTCTGAACCGTAGGAATTCATTGCCTCGGTGTAGGTAAGGCGGGGAAGCGGTGTAGGAATGTCCACATTTAAAACATCCTTAAAAAGGCGCTTAACAAAGCCTTCACCTAAACTTAAAATATCCTCAATGTCAACAAATGACATTTCAAGGTCAATTTGTGTAAATTCGGGCTGGCGGTCGGCACGCAGGTCCTCATCTCTATAGCAACGGGCAATTTGCATATAGCGGTCAAAGCCCGAAAGCATTAAAAGCTGTTTGTACATTTGCGGGGACTGAGGCAGTGCGAAAAAGCTTCCACCGTGAACGCGGGAGGGAACAAGGTAGTCTCTGGCACCCTCGGGTGTTGATTTAATAAGGGTTGGGGTTTCAATTTCAATGAAGCCGTTTTCATCAAAATAATCCCTTGTAACCTTGGCAATGCGGTGGCGGGTTAAAATATTGTTTTGTAAATTTGAACGCCTTAAGTCAAGATAACGGTATTTAAGGCGAAGTTCCTCGTTAGCGTTGGAATCGGTTAAAATTTCAAAGGGAGGCGTAACACTTTGCCCCAGAACACTAAGAGTGTCAACTGCAATTTCAATTTCACCGGTGGGGATTTCGTTATTAATGGAGGAGCGAACCCTTACAGTGCCCTTTGCCATTAAAACAAATTCACTGCGAATTTCAAATGCTTTACTGAAAATTTCGGGAGTGGTGTCCTGGTCAAAGGCAAGCTGAACAATGCCTGTGCGGTCTCTCAAATCAATGAAAATAAGGGAGCCTAAGTCTCTTTGGCGTTGAACCCAACCTGCAACAGTAACGGTTTTGCCCGCATCTTCGCGGCGAAGTGTTCCGCAATAAACACTGCGGCGAAGCTCGCCCATTTTATCAAGTTTCATAAGTTTTCTCCTTTAAAGAATAGAGTTTTCAAGAGAGCCCAGTGCGCTGTTTTTAAGTGCATCATAAAGCGCTTCAACTAATTTATCAAGGTCAACCTCTTTGGTTTCGGAATTTGACATATCCTTAAGAATTGCCTTGTTGTTGTTAAGTTCATCATCGCCTAAAACCACCAGGAATTTTGCACCGATTTTGTTGGCAAAACGCATTTGTGCCTTAAGGCCGCGTCCGCTGATTTCGCTTTGAGCGCAAAAACCTTCAGCACGAAGCTTTGTACAAAGTTCACTTGCCTTAACTGCGGCAGCATTTCCCACCACGGAAATGAACAAATCGCAGGTTTTAGGCTCGGGTAGGGTAACACCCTCGCTTTCCAGCACCAGCATCAGTCGCTCAATGCCCATTCCAAAGCCCAGTGCAGGCACTGCAGGACCACCCATTTGGGAAACAAGGCCATCATAACGGCCGCCGCCGCAAACGGTGCCCTGTGCGCCGATTGAGTTTGAAACAAATTCAAAAACGGTTCTTGTGTAGTAATCAAGACCTCTTACAATGTGGGGATTAACGGTGTAGGCAATGCCCATTGCATTAAGGTGTGATTTAACACCCTCAAAGTGGGCTGCACAGTCATCACAAAGGAAATCCACCATAACGGGAGCATTCTTTGCAATTTCACTGCAAACGGGAGATTTACAGTCTAAAATACGCATAGGATTGCGGTCAAGTCTATCCTTGCAGGTTTCACAAAGATTATCCTTTTGTGCTTCGAAAAATTCCTTTAAAGCAGCGTGATATTTCTTTCTGCACTCTGGGCAACCGATGGAGTTGATTTGGAGGGATAACTTTGAAACACCAAGACCATTTAAAACGCTTTTTGCAAGGGAAATAACCTCGGCATCGGCGGCAGGTTCACCTGCTCCAAAGCATTCAACACCAAACTGGTGAAATTCACGAAGCCGGCCTGCCTGGGGCTTTTCATAACGGTAACAGCCACCTATGTAGCAAACCTTCAGTGGCAGAGCACCGTTAACAAGACCTTTTTCAATGGCGCTTCTTACAACGCCAGCGGTCAGCTCCGGGCGAAGGGTTATGGAACGACCACCCTTGTCATCAAAGGTGTACATTTCCTTTTGAACAACATCGGTGGTGTCACCAACACTGCGGTTAAAAACCTCGGTATGCTCAAAAACGGGTACACGTATTTCTTTAAAACCGTAAAGTCGAGAGGTTTCAAGCATAAATTTTTCAACCTCTTGCCATTTATAACTGTCATCGGGCAGAATATCGCAGGTGCCTTTAACGGCACGGTTGGTTTCAGCCATAAATTTCACTCCCTATTCATAACACTGTCCGACTCCGGTAAGAGTCGGACTGAAAAAATTTATAATTAGTTGTTGCGCAAAATATCGCGCCAATCAAGGTCACCGCGTTCAAGACCGTGAATTAAAACTTCAGCCGTGGCAATGTTGGTGGCAACAGGAATGTTGTGAACATCGCAAAGGTGTAAAAGCACCTGAACATCAGGGTCGTTGGGGCGGGGATTTAAGGGGTCACGGAAAAGAAGAAGCAGGTCAATTTCACCACAGGCAATGCGAGATGCAATTTGCTGTGTGCCGCCCTGTGCGCCGGCTAAAAAACGGGCAATTTCAAGGCCCGTTGCTTCACTAACGGTTTTTCCCGTTGTGCCTGTTGCAAGCAGGTTGTGACGGCTTAAAATACCGCAGTAAGCAATACAAAACTGAACCATAAGTTCTTTTTTCGCGTCGTGTGCTATGAGTGCAATGTTCATTTTGGTTTCCTTTCGTTTAAATTGTGCTTAGATTTTCTTTGGCTTTGGAAGGCGTACCTTTTCGCCATCTAAACGCCTTGAAATGCGTTTGAGGGCTTTAAATGCACTGCCTTTATTTACAGGACGGCCGACTGCAACCGCACAGGCTAAGTGCTCACAAAAAGGAACAATGCCTGCAAGCTGAATCCCCGTCTTATCAATGGAATCATCAATGTTTTTATAAACACCGCTTCGAACAAGTCTAAGGTTAAATTTGTTTAAAATCATTCTGACATTATCCGAAAACTCTGCAATTCTTTCTCCAACGCCTGCCGCATCACGAATGCAAACTACATCGGGGTTAACAACGATGAGGTGCATTGTTTCCTTGGGCAGTGCGGCGGCAAGAGAAAAATCAATGCCTGCAGGGAAGTCAAAAATAACAATGTCATAAATTTCGGCAACCTCCTTTGCAAAGGAGGCAAAGGAGAAGGTGTCAATTTTATTTGTATCGGTGGGGGCAGCCAAAAGGTGGAAGGTTTTGAATTTTTTGTCCTTCACCGTGCAAACGCTGTCTTCAAGAGGCTTTCCAAGTAAAACATCGCTTAAATCAAAAACCAATTCTTCGCTTAAACCGAGCATTAAATCAAGGCAACGAAGCCCTGCATCCATATCAACAAGCAAAACGCTTTTGCTCGGCGCAAAGGCACAGGCAAGACCTGAACTGAATGAGGATTTTCCAACGCCCCCCTTACCTGAGGTGACGGCGAAAACCTTACCCATAGACATTTTACCCCCTCTTATATATAAAATAATAATATAGTAAATTTTAACATAAAGAGCCGAAAAGTCAAGAACTAATCTAACACCTCGTAGGCGTTTTCAAAGGTTTCATCGGTCTCATCTGCAAAGAAATAGGCATCCATAATAGTTTTAACAATGCTAGCCGCAGCATAGCTTGTTTGACCGTGTTCAAGAACAACGGTAATGGCAATTTCGGGGTTATCATAGGGCGCAAAGGCAATGAAAACACTGTGGTCGGCGCCCGATGCCGTTTGCGATGTTCCCGTTTTGCCGCCGATTTTCAGTGGATAGTTGCCGAAAACGCCGCTTCCCGTACCATCCATGGTAACCGAGAGCATACCCGCCTTAACATCTGCAAGGTTCTTTTCTGACATTTTAACGGTGTTAAGCACCTTACCCGTGTTTTCAAAATAGGTTTCAGATAAATCATAAGAAACGGTTTTTGAAATGAGGGAAGCCTGGCGCCTTGTGCCACCGTTTGCAAGTGTTGCGGTGTAGCTTGCAAGCTGTAAAGGGGTAAAAGCGTTCATTTGACCAATGGAGGCTTGCAGGGTGTCACCACCCATGCTGTCGCTTGTGGGCTCAACCAAAAGGCCTGAGGATTCGGTGATTTCAATACCCGTTTTAACACCTAAGCCGAATTGCTTGAAATAATCGGTCAGCTTTATAATTCCGACCCTCTTGCCAAGTTCAAAGAAATAGTAGTTACAAGAGCGGGAAAGCGCCTTAGTTAAATTAGTGTAGCCATGCCAGCCCATGCAGTTTGGCTGATAGTCACCGAAAAAGGTGTAGGTGTGGGAACAAAAAATGGTTTCACCCGATGTCACAAGATTGTTTTCCAGCGCCGCAATTGCTACAGCAGGCTTAATGGTGGAGCCAATGGGGTAGATACCCTGGAAAGCGCGGTCGGTAAGGGGCTTTGCAGGGTCGCTGGCTAATTTATCATAATCCTCATGGTAGGTGGCCATATCATAGGAGGGATAGTTAGCGGCAACTAAAATTTTGTTTGTGTTAACCTCAACCGCAACAGCAGAGCCTGCTACAACAGCAGAGCCCAAAGCATTGCTGCTTTGCATATTTTTAATAACGGTTTTAAGGGAATCCTGAGCGGCACGCTGGATTTTTTTATCAAGGGTCAGCATAACTGTTTTTCCTGCAACGGGTTCCTTTGTAACCGTTGCTGAAACAATGGTGCCCTTGCTGTCAATTTTATAGGTTATTTCACCATCGGTTCCCCTTAAATCACTTTCGGCATAGGCCTCAATTCCACTTTTGCCAACCTTGTCGTTATAGGAATAGCCTTTGGCCTTGAGTTCTTCCCATTCCTCTGCATAAATAGGACCGAGCTCACCAATGATGTTAGGCGCTAAATCGGTTTCAACATATTCTCTAAAGGGAGTAACATCAACTGTCACACCTTGAAGCAGAAAGTTTCTTTCACTTACAGTTCGCATAAGCTCAGCCGAGATATCCTCGGCAAAAATATAGGGGTTTGTAACCGAAAAATCTGTAATGTCCATTGAATAACGAACACCCATAATAATGCGTTGCTCGCTTCGTGTGTAATTTTCAAGGTCATAACGCTTGACCATTTGTGTAAAGCAGTTTTCAGCGGTGGCATAATCGGCAAGCTTGAGTGTTTTAATAAGAGTTTTTTTATCAGCCTCACTGCCTGTGTAATTAAAGGGCTCTATGGTTTCAAGGGGAAGCTTGTCCACCCATTTTTCATCCTTTTCTTTAAACATTTTAACAAGCTGTAAAATAGTGTTATTAAGGGATGAACGGGAAATATTGGCACTGTTGAAAACAACATTGTAGCCATCACGGTTAATGGCGATTTTTCTTGCATAGTAATCAAGGATTTCACCTCTAGGCGCCTTAATTTTTGCAACAATGGTGGAAATTCCCGCACCCTGAGCGGTGTAGGTTGCGGCATTTATAAGCTGAAGTGAACAAATGCGAAAGATGAAAAGAATTGCAATCACAATGCAAGCCATCGAAAGAGCGGTAAGCCTTGTTTGCTTTTTTCTTTTAAAGGGCATTTTGTTCACCTCCTGAATTTTTTATTTTAAAATTTAGTTTTGTTTGCTAATGAAAAATTTTGCAATGTAGTAAAAGGGCAGGGCGAAAACTGCCGAATAAATTGCCGAAGGAATGGCATAACGGAAAAGGTAAATATGGTGGCTTTCGGTGCCTGCGAATACAAAAAAGAAAAGCCACTTAAGAACAAAGTAGGCAAGTGCCGCACCAAGGCTCAGCAGTAAAACTGCCGAGATGTTGCGGTTGAAAAAGTAGGTTATAAGCACGCCGCAAACGCAAATTATAAGTCCAAGTGCCAGTGTGTTAAAGCAAAGGGTGTCGGCGGCAACCGAGTCCATATAAATTCCGTAAGCAAAGGCAAAAATCACACCGCGCCACATTCCCGAATAGTAGGAAATGATAATGAGAAAGGGAATGATAATAAGGGGAGATGCTGTGCCAATTTTAAGGGTAAACAGGGTGCTGTAGTGAATGACTGCAATGCAAAAAACAGCAAAAATCTGAAGGGCTAAAACAATATTATTGCGATTTTTCTCCTTGACATTAATCATCGGCTGTCACCTTTTCGGAGCCTTGCCCAGGGAAATAGGTGATGGCCATAACACTTCTAAGGGAGGAAATGTCGGCAAAGGGGGTAACACTTGCATAAAGGGTGCCGGTGTAGGCATCGTTGCCAATGGAGGTGATTTCACCAATTAAAAGACCTGCAGGGAAAATGCCTTCGCCGGAAGAGACAATATAATCACCAACCGCAATTTTTCCACTTCGAACAAGATTGCTCATTTTGCAAAGACCCTGTTGGGTCAAGGTAATATCACCTGTAATAACGCCTGAATCACCCGTGCGGTTATCCAGGGCACCCACTTTAAGGGAGGGGCTTAAAATGGTTGTAACCTTGCTGGTGGTCAGCCCCACCTTTGAAACATAGCCCACAAGGCCCGCATCGGTAATGATGGGGTCGTGCTGAGAAATATCATTAAGGCTACCCTTGTTTATAACAAAGCTTCCAAAGGGGTCATCGGTGTCACGGGCAATAATTTCGGCAGGCTGAAACTGAAAATCCTTGTTTTGGTCCTTAATTTCAAGATAATTTTCATAAAATTCATTCTGCCTTACGGCCTCATCATACTCCGTCAACTGTTCGCGGAGTTTGTCAATTTCCTTTTGCAACTCGGCATTTTGGAGAATTGCTTTTTCATTGTTCTGAAAGCGCTTTCCGGCATCCTGAAAGAATGCCGAAATATCCGCCACCACACTCTCAAAGGGTGCGGTTATTGCCGAAACAAGGCTTGACTGAGGGGTGAGTGCGCCACCTAAAATGGCCGCAATGATAGAAAGCACCGCAATGGCAGCAATGCTTATAAGTAAAATTTTAAATTGTCGGCTGCGAAAGAAAAAACGCATACTCCTTTGGCCTACTTTCACAAAATTTTAACGGAAACGCTTACCTCTGCGGAACTGATAGGTGTCAAAGCCACCCGAGCCATCAAGGCGCTTTTCGGTTCCAATAACCACACAGTCAAGGGGACTTTGTGCAACCGAAACGGGCATACCTGTTTCTCTGCTTACAAGCTCGGCAAAACCGCGAAGCAGTGCGCCGCCACCGGTTAAGGTTATACCACGCTCAATAATGTCACTTGCAAGCTCAGGAGGTGTTTTTTCAAGGGTTAAACGAATGTTGTCGATAATCTGCATAATGGTGTCGGACATAGCATCACGCACCTCTTCGGATGTGATGATAACATTTTTGGGAAGACCATCGACAAGGTTTCTACCCTTTATTTCAATGGAGGTTTCACCCTCATAGGGAAGGGCAGAGCCAATTTCAATTTTAATTTGCTCGGCTGTGCGTTCACCTATAAGCAGGCTGTGTTTTTTACGAATGTAGTTGATAATGGATTCATCAAGGTCATCGCCTGCAATTCGCACCGACTGAGCAGTAACAATGTCGCCAAGGGAAATAACGGCAACCTCGCTTGTGCCGCCGCCGATGTCAACAACCATATTGCCGGCGGCATCCTTAACGGGAAGACCTGCACCAACAGCAGCAGCCATAGGCTCCTCAACAATGTCAATATCAACGGCACCTGCCTGCTTTGCGGCATCCCAAACAGCGCGACTTTCAACCTCGGTTACGCCTGCAGGAACACAGATAACAACACGCACACGGGAGAAAAGTGAGCCACGCAGTGCCTGGCGGATAAATCTTTTAAGCATTGCGGCAGTAACGTCGAAGTCGGCAATAACGCCATCTTTTAGGGGGCGCACGGCAACAATAGAACCGGGTGTTCGGCCTATCATTTCTTTAGCCTCGGTACCAACGGCGCGAACAGCATCGGAACGAATATCGTAGGCGACAACCGAGGGCTCGCGCATAATGATACCCTTTCCTTTAACGCAAATAAGAGTGTTGGCTGTGCCCAGGTCAATGCCAATGTCAGTTGTAAACATAATGAAACTTCTCCTTGTAAAAGAAAATGTTAGATTTTAAATATAATTATATACTCTATCATTATAATATATTTTTACCGCAATGTATAGTGGGAAATTGAAAATTTAGGCAAAAATTTTTAAAAAATTCAGATGGTTTAAAAATGGCGGGAGGATGGTTGGTTGTTACGCACAAAAAAAGGTCAAAAATTAGTGATTTTTGCCAAATTATTGAATAGCAAATCAAAAATTTTACTATTTTTTAACAAAAATACCTTGAAAAATGGCTTTGGGTATAATATAATAAAGTTGTATAGGTATGTGCTTTTAAGGCAAAAAAATTGTGGTTATATTTTTCGCCTTAAGCTCGTACAGTATATCATCGGTATAAAAATAGGAGATGAGAAGTTTGAAGAAAACAGAATGTGTAGCAATGCTTCTTGCGGGCGGTCAGGGTAGCCGTCTTGGTGTTCTCACTCAGAACATTGCAAAGCCTGCAGTGCCCTATGGCGGAAAGTACAGAATCATTGACTTCCCGCTTTCCAACTGTGTTAATTCCGGTATTGACACGGTGGGCATTTTAACACAGTATCAACCACTGGAACTTAATGATTACATCGGTAGCGGTAAGACCTGGGATTTAGACAGGCTTAACGGCGGCGTGCATGTTTTGCCGCCCTACCAGCGCAGTGCAGGTGCCGATTGGTACAAGGGCACCGCAAATGCTATTTATCAGAACATACCATTTATTGAGCGTTACGACCCTGAATATGTGCTCATTTTATCGGGTGACCATATTTATAAAATGGATTACTCCTTAATGCTCAAACAGCACAAGGAGCAAAATGCCGACTGCACCATTGCTGTTTTAGAGGTATCCTTTGAGGAAGCCTCCCGCTTTGGTATTATGAACACCAATCCCGATGGCACGGTTTATGAATTTGAAGAAAAGCCCAAAGTTCCGAAAAGCAATCTGGCTTCAATGGGTATTTATATTTTTAACTGGGATAAGCTTAGAAAATACCTCACCGAAGATGAGGCGAAGGAAGGATCCTCCAACGATTTCGGTAAGGATGTTATTCCCGCAATGCTGAGTGGCGGGGAAAAGCTTTGTACCTACCGCTTTAATGATTATTGGAAGGATGTAGGAACGGTCGATTCCCTTTGGGATGCCAACCTTGATTTACTTAATCCCAACATTAATTTAAATCTTTCCGACCCTGAGTGGAAGATTTATTCCCGCACCGCTTCACAGCCCCCACAGTTTATCGGCAAGAATGCAAAGGTTGAAAATTCCCTTGTCACCGATGGCTGTGAGGTTTACGGAAAGCTTGATTTCTCAATTCTTTTTGAAAATGTAACGGTTGAAGAGGGCGCAAGTGTTGAATATTCGCTGATAATGCCCGGCAGTGTTATTAAAAAGGGCGCCAAGGTGCGTTACAGCATTATTTCAGAAAATGTTACAGTTTTCGAAAATGCCGAAATCGGTGTTGACCCATCATATAAAAAGCCTGATGAGGAGTGGGGTATCACCGTTGTTGGCGGTGGTCTCACCGTTGGAAGTAACGCCGTTATCGGTGCAGGCAAAATGATTCGCGAAAATGTTAAGGAGGGTGAAAACAAATGAGAAGCAACAATTTTTTAGGCATTGTTTATGCCAATGTTCATGATGATTTTATTCCTCTCTTAACAAAAAAGCGTTCAATGAGTTCGGTGCCCTTTGGCGCACGCTATCGCCTTATTGACTTTCAGCTTTCAAACCTTGTTAATGCAGGTATCAGCAAGGTTGGTATTATTACAAACAGCAACTACCGTTCACTTATGGACCATGTTGGCTCAGGCCGTTTTTGGGACCTTGATAGAAAACGCGGCGGCTTAAAGGTTTTGCCGCCCTTCAACACCGCCGAAGCAGGTGTTTACACAAGCCACATTGAAGCCTTAAACGGCACAATGAGCTTTATTAGAGCCTGCAAGGAGGAATATGTTGTTCTTTGCGATGCCGATGTTGTTGGTAACCTCGATTTTGCCAAAGGCATTAAACAGCACATGAAAACGGGCGCAGATATCACAATGTTCTATGCCAAGGGTAAATTGCCCAAAAACAATAATGATATCGCCGTTTTGAACGTTGGCGAGGACTGCCGAGTTAGTGAAATGTCCTTTATGGCTCAAGCAGAAAATGTGGCATACAGCCTTGATATTATGGTGCTTCGCCGCGACCTGCTCATAAAACTTGTTGATAAGGCAATTTACGAGGGTCTTACAGGTCTGTGCCGCGATATTTTAATGCCAAATCTTAAGGAACTTAAGGTTTACGGCTTTGAGGTCACAGGATATGTCCGCGTTATAGATTCAATGAAATCCTATGTTGAGGCAAATATGGCACTGCTTAATGATGATGTCCGTAAGGATGTTTTCTCAGCAGACCGTCCTATTCTCACCAAGAATCGTGATGATATGCCCACTCGCTATGGCATTAATTCTAATGTTACCAATTCCCTTGTGGCCGATGGCTGCATTATTAAAGGTACCGTTAAAAACTGCATCATCTTCCGTGGTGTTAACATTGAAGAGGGCAGTGTTGTTGAAAACAGCATCTTAATGCAGGATACTAAAATCGGCAAAAACTGTGTCGTTAAAAATGTTATAACAGACAAACGTGTTATGATTTATGATGACAGCAAGGTTCAAGGCGAGGAAGAAAAATATAAATTCCTCGAAAAGGAAAGTACCCATTATTAGAAAAGGAAAGATACAATGAAAGTTTTATTTGCAGCAAGTGAGGCACTTCCATTTGCAATGTCGGGCGGTCTTGCCGATGTTGCAGGTGCGCTTCCAAAAGCGCTTAGAAAAAGGGTTATTGGTTGCCGCGTTGTAATGCCTCTTTATGAAACTGTAAGCGAGGAGCTTCGCAGTCAAATGCGTTTTGTAACCAGCATCACCGTGCCGGTTGCCTGGCGCCGCCAATATTGTGGAATTTTCGAGGCAAAGGTTGGAAGTGTAACCTATTATTTGCTTGATAACCAGTACTATTTCAAGCGCCCAAATTTGTACGGTTATTATGATGATGCCGAGCGTTATGCCTTTTTCTCCCGCGCCGTGCTTGAAATTTTACCCTACATTGATTTTAAGCCCGACATTATTCACTGTAACGACTGGCAGACAGGTATGGTGCCGGTTTACCTCGATATGTTCTATAAGTTTGACCCGTTTTATGCTAATATTAAAACCGTGTTCACTATTCACAACATTCAGTATCAGGGTAAATACGGTCACGACCTTTTAGAGGATGTTTTAGGCCTTCCCAAAGAAAACAGCGATGTGGTTGACTATGACGGCTGTGTTAACATTATGAAGGGCGCAATTATGTGCAGTGATAAAATAACCACCGTATCTCCTACATATTCTAAAGAGATTTTAGACCCCTACTATTCACACGGTCTCGATTATGTTTTAAAGGATAAGCAGGATAAGCTCACGGGCATTGTAAACGGCATTGATGTTGATGTTTACAACCCCGAAACCGATGCAATGATATTTAAAAATTTCTCTGCTTCGGATATGTCAGGCAAGGCGGTTAACAAGGCAGAGCTTCAAAAGGCATTAAAACTGCCCGAGAGGGCGGATGTTCCCCTAATTGGCATTGTTTCCCGACTTGTGGAGCACAAGGGATTTGACCTTGTTAAGGCGGTTTTTGAGGAACTGCTGCAGGAGGATGTTGAGTTTGCAATTTTAGGTTCCGGTGAATGGACCTACGAAACATTTTTCTATGAAATGAGTAAAAAATATCCCGAAAAGGTTGGTCTTAAACTTGGCTTTGTGCCCGACCTTGCCCACAAGATTTATGCCGGCGCCGATATTTTCTTAATGCCCTCAAAGAGTGAGCCCTGCGGTCTTGCTCAAATGGTGGCGCTGCGTTACGGCACCATTCCCATTATCCGTGAAACAGGCGGTCTTAACGACACAATTAAGGATAGCGGCGATGGTGTTGGCAATGGCTTTACCTTTAAAAATTATAACGCCCACGAAATGAAGGACACCATTCTTCGCGCGGTGGATGGTTATAAAAATAAAGAGGGTTGGGAAATTCTTAAGAACAGGGCTATTTCTTGCGATAACAGCTGGAATGCATCTGCTGGCAGCTACATTTCTCTTTATAAGGAATTGCTTGCTAAGTAAAATAATGTGTGTTATAATTTAGCACAGTAGGGGAGGGTCTCTGCGCCCTCCCATATTTTATGTTTGGAGATATTGTTATGGAATTTATTAATTACATAAATGCCGTTATTTTAGGTATCATTGAGGGTATAACCGAGTGGCTTCCTATCAGCAGCACAGGTCATCTTATTTTATCTCAAAGATTTTTAAATTTTACTTCTGGTTTGCCTGATGGGTTTGCAGATATGTTCAACTATGTCATTCAGCTGGGTGCCATTATCGCTGTTGTGGTGATTTTTTGGCATAAACTATGGCCTTTTAAGAAACCCGAAAAAGGAGGCAAACTCCTATCCGCTCAAACAGGTATTTTCAAAAAAGAACAATGGATATTATGGCTTAAGGTGATAATTGCCACACTGCCATCAATTTTGGCTCTACCTATTGATTCTTTTATGGAGGAACTGCTGTATGATGCCAACGATAATCCCACAATTATAGGAATTGTGGTTATAAGCATTGCTTTAATTTTTTACGGTGTGTTATTTATAATAATTGAACGCGCAAATAAAAACCGTGTTATGAGAATTGACAGTGTTAGCGATATTTCCTATAAACTCGCTTTTTTAATCGGCGTCTTTCAGGTTTTGGCGGTAATCCCCGGAACATCGCGCTCGGGTGCAACCATAATCGGTGCTCTTATAATCGGTGTGGCTCGCCCTGCTGCCGCAGAGTTTAGCTTCTTTATGGCGATTCCCACGATGGTTGGTGTTAGTGCGCTTAAAATAGGTAGTTATCTACTAGATAACGGTTTTAAAGCAAACGAGTTTTTAATCGTTGTAGTTGGTATGATTGTGGCATTTTTAGTTTCTTTTGTTTGCATAAAGAAATTGATGGAATATGTAAAAAAGAGAGACTTTTCATTTTTCGGTTGGTATAGAATTGTGTTAGGCATTGCTGTTTTGGTCTATGCTTATTTCGCAAAATAAGGGATGTTTAGTTTATGACAAAGGTTTATATAATTCGCCACTGCGAAACAATGGGAAATCATTTAAAGGTTTTTCAGGGCAGCAACGATTTTGAGATTTCTCCTGTTGGGGAAAAGCAAATTGCCGCTCTTGGAGAAAGATTTAAAGATATACATATTGATGCGGTTTATTCCTCACCCTTTTCTAGGGCAAAGAAAACTGCCGCCGTAATTGCTGTTCCTAAGGGACTTCAAATCACTGAAAACGAGGGTCTTCGGGAGATAAGTGGCGGCATTATTGAGGGCAAAACTTTAAAAGAGATTTTTGAAAATCACAAAGAATTAGAGGATGCCTGGAATCTTTCACCCCAGAATTTTCACGCCGAAAAGGGTGAAAGTATGCGCAGCGTTTATAATAGAGTGTCAGCCGCGTTTATGGAAATTGTTAGAGAAAGCAAGGATAAAACTATTGCCGTTGTTTCTCACGGCGCCGCAATAAGAAACCTTTTTTGCTTTTTAATTTATGGAGATATTGAAAAACTTATAGAGGTTGACTGGTGCGATAACACCGCAGTAAACCTTGTGGAATTTGATGATAATTTTAAAGCGGAAATTAAATTTTTAAACAGCACCGAGCATTTAAGCGAGGAGCTGCTGCCCAGCGGTAGCCGCATTACTGCTTGGGGTAAGGAGAGCAAATAATGAGGGTTATTTCGGTTGATTTAGGGCTTGCCAGAACAGGCATTGCGGCAGGGGATACTGCCTTCCATTTTGCTTCGCCCATAACTGTTATAAACGAATATAATGAGGAAAAGCTTGTTGACAAAATTTGTCAAACGGCAAAGGCAGAAAATGCCGAAAAAATCGTTGTAGGGCTGCCTAAAAATATGGATGGCAGCGAGGGCGAAAGGGCATTAAAATGCCGTGAAATCGCCCAAAAAATTGCAGAGAAAAGCGGCATACCTATTATTATGCAGGATGAACGCTGTACCACCGTTAGCGCCCATAATGCGCTAAATGACAACAATGTGCGCGGCAAAAAGCGCAAGGGCGTTGTTGATGCCGTTGCCGCCACAATAATTTTAGAGGATTATTTCAGGTCAATAAAATAATAAAAAAGGCTTGCTGTTGCAAGCCTTTTTTTAATACCCCGCTTCGGTCATTTTTTCGGCGATTGTCTTAAAAACGGGGGCGCAGTCCTCACCGCCCGAAACCGAGTCCTCGGCTAAAATAATCACGGTGTATTTGGGGCTTTCCAGTGGGAAAAAGCCGCAAAACCAGGCCTGGGAAATAAGTTCGCCTTTTTCATTTTTCCAGCCTGTTTCAGCAGTGGCGGTTTTGCCGGCTGCTGTGGTGTTTTCGGGTTTCGCCTTTGTTCCTGTACCTTTTTCTATAACGCCGTTTAAATAATTTTTGATTTTTTCGGCGCATTCCTTGCTCATTGCTTTTGTTGGTGCGGCGGGCTTTTCCTCTCTTATTTTTCCGTTTTCCATTGTGCCCTTAATTAGGGTGGGTGTGCAATATTCACCTTCGTTTGCAATGGCATTATATAAATTAAGCAGTGTAAGGGGAGAGGCTAGCAGCTCTCCTTGACCTATTGCAAGGTTGGCAAGGGCACTGTTTGATGCTTTAAGGGTTTGAAGGGCAGTTATACTTTCGTTATAGGTGCTCATACCATCACTTAGGGTGATGCTGTTTCCAAAGCCAAAAACGGTTGCCGTTTTATAAATGTTTTCGGCGCCTGTTGAAATGCCGAGTTTATAAAAGAAAGTATTACAGGAAAGGGCAAGGGCGCTGTTTAAATCCACCTTTCCGTGCCCGCTTAGATTATGGCAGTTAAAGGTGTGTCCATCAATGATGGTATTGCCTGTGCAGGTGTGTGAAAATGTATCGGCAATACCGTTTGTTATCGCTGAAATTCCGATGCAGGGCTTGAAAACCGAGCCGATGTTGTAGGAACAAAAAATTCGGTTTAAAAGGGGAGAGTCGGGATTTTCGGTAGCCGCTTCAACACCTAGTGGACTAAAGTCGGGCAGGCTCACCGCCGCTAAAATTTCTCCCGTTTTTGTTTCACAAACAATGGCACAGCCCTTTTCAATGGACTTTGTGGCAGATTCTAAAATTCGCTGAATGTTTATGTCCAGGGTTGAAATAACCCCTGTGTTTAATACGCTAACGGTGTTCTCTAAAACACCGTCAATGCCCTTTAAAACGTTGGAGTGACCATCTTTGGCATAGGAAACGGTTATTTTGCCATCTAAATTCAGTAGCTCATCAAAGGCTTTTTGAAGCCCTGTCACCCCGTTTCCCGATGCATCGCAGTAGCCCACAAGATGAACTGCATTTTGCTCGGCGGCCAAATTTTCAGGCACACTAAAGCATATAATTCCATCACAGTTTATCTCCTCGGGCAAGATGGTTAAAAAAGGCTTGCCCTCCTTCATTTTATCGGTGACCTCCAGCATTTCCTCATCGCTTAACACCCCTCGAAGCGCTGCAAGGGTTCGCGGTGTTGGCAGCACTGCCGCCATAGTCTTTTCGCCTTCATTGGTTATGGGGTGCATATTGCGGTCAAAAATAGTTCCCCTGAGATTTCCTGCATCGAGAATGTAGTGATGTCCCTCACTTGCGGTCACCTTATATTTAGGTGATAAAATAATGGAGAAAATTCGCAAAAAGCAGACAAAAAGCAGTAGCACTATGATAAAAAAACAAAAGGCTGTTCGCCTTTCAAATGAGAATTTTACAGTTTTTTTCAAATTAAAAACCTCCCCACTTATTTTGCGAGGAGGTTTTTGTTTTTATTCACTTTTCATTCTAAGCAGGGCGCCCTTTTTAACGGGGCGGTTAAAGGGGATAAGCACCTTCATCATAGGGTGAGGCGCCGTTTCAATGCTATCGCCCTTTTCGTTGAACATTTGGCTCACCGTGAAGGTGAAGGGGGCGCAGTGTGGCTCAAGGCAGTCAAATTCTTGACCTACTGCAAACTTATTTTTCATAATAACCGAAAGCATTCCATCACTGTAATCATCAACAATAGCGGCAACGGTGTAATCCCTAACATAGCCTGCGCTCTTAAAGGTTTGCTCATTTTTAGGTGTGCCGAAATAAAAGCCTGTTGAATAGTTTCGGTGGCTGATTTTGTTAAGCTCATCCTTCACCCAAAGGGGCACCTGCCAATTTAGCGGGTCGGCTTTAAGGGAGTCAAGGGCCCCACGGTAGGCATTGGTTGTCACAGCAACATAGTAATGTGATTTGGCTCTGCCTTCAATTTTAATGCTGTCAACACCTGCGGCTGTCATTTTGTCAAGGTAGGGCGCCATACATAAATCGTTGGCATTTAAAATGTAGGTGCCCTTGTCGGTTTCGGTAATATCATAATATTCCCCGGGGCGCTTTTCCTCCATTAAGGAGTAACTCCACCTGCATGGCTGTGCGCAGTCACCTCGGTTGGCATCTCTGCCTGTCATATAACTTGAAAGCAGACATCTTGCCGAAAAGGAAACACACATTGCACCGTGGGCAAAGGCTTCAATTTCCAAATCTCTTGGGGTTTTTGCCCTTATCTCACTGATTTCATCAAGGGAAAGCTCACGGGCAACTACAATGCGCTTTGCGCCGAAATCGTGAAAGGCACGGGCGGTCTCGAAGTTTACAATGCCCGACTGCACCGAAACGTGCAAATCACATTTGGGTGCATATTTTTTAACAAGCCCCATTGTGCCAAGGTCAGCCGCAATTATAGCATCGGCACCCAAATCGTTAATGAGTTCAAGGAAAGCGGGTAGCCGCGGCATTTCGGCATTGTGGGGAAGGGTGTTGCAGGTTATATGCACCTTAACGCCGTGGTCGTGGGCGTATTTAATGCCCTCTCTTAAATCACCTTTGCCGAAATTTGTGGCGGCGGTGCGCATTCCAAATTCCTCGCCTGCAAGGTAAACCGCATCGGCGCCAAAATCAACGGCAGCCTTAAGGCGTGTTAAATCTCCCGCAGGGCAAAGAAGCTCGGGAATTTTAAAATTATCAGTCAAAGTACTCATAAATCCAAAGTCCTTGTTTTTGCAAACTGTTAATGGTGTTATCTTGCTCGGCAGAGGTCTTGTGGAAATAGAACTTGCCGTTTTTGTCTGTTACAAAGTAGAAATAACCATCCTTGTTAGCAGGGTAAAGCGCGGCATTAATTGCGCTGATACTGGGGGAACAAAGGGGTCCCGGGGGAAGCCCCTTAATTTTATATGTATCATATCTGCCGTCATCACTTCTAAATGAACCGCCGTAGTAGCAGGTGGGGGAGGAGCCGAGGGTAGGAAATTCATCACTGTTAAGTCGGTTGTAAAAAACAGCCGCAACGTTGGACATTTCACCGTTTGCCTGACCCGCTTCCATTTGAATAATGGAAGCCATTGTCAAAATTTCGTTAATGGTGTAACCCATTTCCTCGGCGCGTTTCACCATTTTATCGGTAATGCGTTTTTCGGTTTCCTCAACCATTTTTTGCACTGCGAGCTTGGCGCAGGCTTTAGAGTCATAAGAGTAAAAATCGTAGGTTTCGGGGAACAAATAACCCTCAAGCTCATAATAGGTTTTACCAACATTAACGCTCTTTAAAAGCTCGGAGCCTAATTCATAATCATTTAAAGCATCAATAAAATCGGCACGATTACACACCCCTGCATTTTCAAGCAAAGTGGCAATGCCGGGAACGGTCACCTTTTCGCCGTTAACATTCTTGGTGTAATCGTTAATTCCCGTGCCTTCGGGAATGGTAACCGTAACGGTTTCGGCCTTTGCGCCTTCACTTATGAGCATCTGGGCCAAATCCTCATATCCGCATTCATCGTTATTGAAGGTGTAAAGCCCGTATTTATACTGTCCATCGTAGCCTTTGAGTCTACTGTAAATTCTGAAAACAAGGGCGGAATTTATAGCGTTGGCATCTTTTAACTGTTGTGCAATTTCTGTGGTTGAGGCGCCCGGTTCAATATCAATAACACAGGTTTGTCCTCTGCCCACACCAAGACCCAAATATTCAGCGCCAACAAGAAAAACCGTGCCTGCAAGAAGAGTGGAAATGAGTATGATAGAAACAACCCAAATCACCGATTTAACAGTGTTTTTTGCCTTCTTTTTGCGTTTTTTGGTATCCTGCTTTGGTGGCTCGTAGGACGCCTCGCTAATGCTAAAGCCCTCGCCAATTACAAAATCATCGGAAAAAGCCTTTTTATTTTCATCTTCAAGGGGTCTATTATTTTCGCTCATAAAATTCTTCCTTATTTAAGCATAATTGCTTTTTTATTTTTGCGGCTTTCAATGTCACTGCCCGTAATGGCGGTAAGCAGTTCAAAAGCAAATTGGAAGGCGGCACCTGCGCCGCAGGCGGTGATAATGTTACCATCTCTTACAACCTGTGCTTTTTTTGTGTTTGCGCCATACAGTTGCTCCTCAAAACCCATATAACAGGTGGCTTCCTTGTTTTTTAAAAGCCCCATGTGACCGAGAATTGAGGGAGCGGCGCAAATGGCGCCGATTATAACCGAATTGTCATTTGCCCAGTTTATAAACTCCTTAACCTTTTCACTTTTTTCAAGATTTAAGGTGCCGGGCATTCCACCGGGTAGAATAACTGCCTGGCAGGTTTCATCCGGCATAATTTCGCAGGCTAACACATCTGTAAGCACGGGAACACCGTGAGAGCTTGTAACAACCTGTCCCGTAACACCGACGGTGGCAACCTCTAATTCACCTCGGCGTAAAATATCAATTGGAACAATGGCCTCGGTTTCTTCAAAACCTTCGGCAAGAAAAACATAAACCATTTAAAAAACCTCGCAATTTAAAAAACAGATAAAACCTCTTTTAAAACATCCCCGGCAATGTCCTCAATGCTTCTGGGCTCGCCATTCTGTGAACAGGGGATAATGGTCCAGCCAGAGTGCTTTGCTGTGAAAACAGCGGCCTCACGGCAACGGGCAAGATACTCCTTGTCCTTTTCGTGAATGTCCTTTTTGTTATCATCACCAAGGTATCTTCCGGTTAAAAGCTTTTGTGAAACCTCAATGGGCATATCAAGAAAAATTACTTTATCGGGCGCAGGAATACCAATTTTGTTATATTCAAAATCATAAAGCCAATCTAAAAAGGTTTCCCATTTTTCTTTAGGCAGTTTTGAGGTTTGGTGAACGGCATTTGAGGTAACATAGCGCCCTGCAACAACCGTGCCGCCGCCACTGTAAAAGTTGCCCCAGTCACATTTAAAGGAGGCAAAGCGGTCAACAGCATAAAATGTTGATGCAGCGTAGGCGTTAACATCATTTGGCTTTGTGCCGAAATCACCGTTTAAGTACATTTTGATAAGGGCACTTGAATCACTGTCATAGGCAGGGAAGGAAACGGTGCGACAGTCAATACCATTTTTTTTAAGATTTTGGGGTAGCAGCTCGAGCTGTGTCGATTTTCCGCTTCCATCAAGACCCTCAATTACAATTAGCTTTCCCATTTTGCTTATTTTTTCTCCTTGAGTGTGCTGATAAGTTCCAAAACCTCTTTACGTTTTCCGCAGGTCATTTTACCTTCGGGGCAGGGGCCGTTAACACAGGAGGGACCTGCATTTTTAAAGAGATTAGGAGCAACCTCAAAAACAAGAGCCAGCATCTCATTTGCAACTTCTCTTATTTCCCACTGCGCGCGGTTACAGCAACGGTGGTGGAAAAAGTTCATAAGGCTTCTGGCGTTCATTGTCATAATCATTTTTGTTTCACACGCATTGGGCAAAACAAAGCGAGCATCCTCAATTGCCTTTTTTTCAGCAGCACGGGTTGCGGCCTTTTCATCCATACCATCGGCCAACATTTGCGCCTTGTGCTTTGCACTTAAAATATCGGCAAGAGCATTATACTTTTTAAGGTCATCGGCCATTGCCTCGTTAAAGATTTTAAGTGCCTCAGGCTCGGCGGCAATTTCGGGCGGGGTAACAAACTGAAAATCGTGTTCGGCAACATAACGCTGACTTTGAACCGAGAAGGATGCCATTCTGTGCCTTGTGATTTGGGCAAGAAGCGCACGGGAAACACCCTCAATACCAAAGGTGAAGGAGGCGTGCTCAATGGGGCTTTCGTGACCAATTTCGGCAAGCATTTCAACAAAAGAGGCGGTTTTTTCATCGGTAAGACCGTTTCTCACATCATCAATGCTTGCAGGTGAATAGCAAAGTTTTGCCGCACTTGCAACGGTGCGCTCGGGGTCGGGAGTATGTGCTAAGAGTGTTACTTTAGGCATAATGATTCTCCTAAAAAATATATATTTATTTCATTATACCAAATAACCTTATGTCTGGCAATTAAATTTTAATAAAAATTTTTTAAAAAATATCGAAAAAGGGCTTTTTTAGTCGGACAAAATGTGGTACAATATAGAAAAGCATATCTTTGGGAGGAAAATTATGGCAAGCATTGATTTTACACACACACCTTACGGCGAGCTGGCAATCATCTCCATGCGCGGCTGTGAGGATATTTCATCTAAGGTTGATTATTATCTCACCCAGTGGCGTGATGCTGCTGAAGGTCAGTCCTATGTTGTAAACGCAAACTGTCCCCGTTTCGGCACAGGTGAGGCAAAGGGCGTTTTAAACCACAGCGCACGCGGTCTTGATGCTTATATTATTTGTGACTGTTTTAATTATTCGGTTGAATACAAAATGTATGGCAAAAGCGTTCCTATGAGTCCTGACGACCATTTCCAGGATTTAAAGCGTGTTATCGCAGCCCTTGGCGGCAAGGCAAGAAGAATCACCGTTATCATGCCTATGCTTTATGAGGGCAGACAGCACAGAAGAACAACCAGAGAATCTCTTGACTGCGCAATGGCACTGCAGGAACTTATTTCAATGGGTGTTAAAAACATCATCACTTTTGATGCTCACGACCCACGCGTTCAAAATGCAATTCCTCTTGATGGTTTTGACAACGTTCAGGCAACATATCAAATGATTAAGGCCCTGCTCAAGAATTATAACGATATTGAGCTTGACCCCAAGAAAACAATGATTGTTTCTCCCGATGAAGGCGGAATGGGCAGATGTATTTACTATTCTTCCGTTTTAGGCCTGCCTCTTGGTATGTTCTACAAGCGCCGCAACTATTCAATCATTGTTAACGGCAAGAATCCCATTGAGGCTCACGAGTTTTTGGGAGATGATGTTGAGGGTAAGGATTTAATTCTTGTTGATGATATGATTTCTTCGGGTGAGTCAATGCTTGACATCGCCGCAAGACTTAAGGAGAAAGGCGCAAAGAGAATCTTCATTTTCTCCACCTTCGGTCTTTTCGTTGAGGGCTTTGATAAATTTGACGAGTACTATAAAAACGGTTACATTGATAAGATTTTCACCACAAACTTAATTTACAATCCTCCCGAGCTTTTAGAAAAAGAGTGGTACTGCAATGTTAACATGGCAAAGTACATCGCTCTGCTCATTGACACCCTCAACTGTGATAACTCTATCAGCAATCTCCTTAATCCTATTGATAGAATTAAGAACATTGTTGCAAAATACAAAGAGGGTAAATAAGGAAAAAACCAAAACCTCCCGTTGTGAAAACAACGGGAGGTTTTTTGTGTTTTATAATTTTGCACTATTCAGTGGCTGTGGAGGTCTGGCTTGAATAAATCTCGCCACCGGTGGCTTCCTCGCCTGTGTAGGTGTTAACATATATTATAATTTTAGAGTCAACACTGATTTTTGTTTTAATTACGGGCTCGGTGCCGATAACCGAAAGGGCCTTGGCCTTATCATCCCAACGGTCTTTAATTTCAAAGTTGGTGAATCCTGCCTCGTAAAGGCGAATGACGGCTTCTTGTTCACTCATATTTTTAACATTCGGAATAGCTGCTTTCTCAGCTCCAAGGCTCACGGTAACCTCAATTTCAATGGTGTCATTAAAGGTAGTTCCTTTTTCAACACTTTGGGAAATGACGGCACCGCGGGGGATGTTGTCATCATATTTTTTGCCTGCGACAATGAAGGTATAATTCTCGTATTCCTTACCTTTTTGACTTTTTTCTAAAAGGTCGGAAAAAATCGCACGGGTCAAATCGGGAACGGTTTGATTTTTTTCGTTGGAATCATAACTTGTCACAAGTTCACCGGATTCATAAACATCGGGAACCGAGTTTTCCGATGTCCCCGTTGAAACACTGCTTGTGCCGAAAAGGTCATCACCAAACAGGGTGAAAACAAGAACGAGGGAAACGGCAAGGAAAACGCAGGCGGTGACAACCGATGCAATAACTGCATATTTATTGCCATTGCTCATTTTTTTCTTTGTCTTTTTACCCGATTTTTTGGTTTTGCCTGCCGCACTTGCGGTGGCAGGAACACCCTGCAGGAATTCCGATTTAAAAATTTCCATATCGGCAGTTCGGTCAGCACAGTTAACCTGCAACGCATTTGCAAGCGCCATTAAAACACCTTTCGGCAGTTGCTGTGCAATTTTTGCAGGAACCGACATATTATCGGCTTCAATTCTTGTGGTGGCATCGGGTGGATTTGTGCCGATAAGCACACGGAAAACAGTTGCGGCAATGGCGTAAACATCGGTCTCACCACCAATTTCGCCAACACCATTTAAACCATATTGCTCGGGCGCGGCAAAGCCGTGGAACAGTTGTGGTTCAAGAGTGCTGTCACTTTTCCTAAGTTGTTTAATAGAAAGACCGCTAAGGCGCAACTTACCATCTCTGCAAACAAGGATTGTTTCGGGCGAAATTCCGCCGTGAACAATGCCGGCTGAATGGAGCATTGAAACCGTTGTAAAAAGGGGCAGGAAAAGGGGGCGCACCTGTTCAAAGGAAAGGGTGCCGCCGTTTCTGAGTAGAAACTCACGAAGGGTTATTGAGGAGGCAGGCGCCTTGCTTACGGCATAGGCCGTGCCGCCGTGTTCAAAAACAGCAACAACGGGAAGAAGCGCGCCTGTGTCTTCAAGACTTGCAACCTTGCGGTTAAGTTCTATAAACTCTAAAAGGCCTTCGTTAAAGGGATAAGCGCTTTCCTCCTTGTAAACAACGCTGCCGTCCCTTTTGCGTGAGGCAATGTTAACGGGGAAATACTCACGAATGTAAACAATGCAGTTGTGATAGTTATCCCAACCGATATAGGTAATTCCTTCACCGTTTACATCCAGCGCTTTACCGATTAAAAAGCGCTCTTCAATCAATAAGCCTGCTTTAAGGGTGCCTGTGGGATTTTTCTTTGAAGAATCATAACCGCAAAAGGGGCAAACAGCCTCTCCGCCGTTATCGTTCATACATCCAAGACAAAGTCTGTCGGTGTTTTGCATAAAGATGAATTCCTTTCAGCAATAATAATTCTTAATTACCAATAATTAGTATAACACATTTGTCAACAACAAAAATGTAACTTTTATTTTTTAGTCCCTTCAAGTGGGATTATTTTTTTGAACACACAGGTGTGAAGGGGGGTTACAACTCGGTCCTCATGGAGGGAGCCGAAATACCAATGCTTAAAGGTGCAGTTCCTGCTGATTTCCTCAAAATAACCGTTAAGCTTGTTAACACGTTGAGCATTACCGGTTCTAAAGAGCATTGCACTTTTAACAAGGGAGGGGGGCTCGTGGGTTAAAATGTAATCAACCTCGCAGTATTCCTCATCAAGTCGCTCGGCACCACGTGCCATTTCCTGAGGAGAGGGGATTTCCTCACGCCACCAATAGCCCTGTTCAACACGCATATCCTTATCGGTGCTTTCTCCACCGCCGAAGGTGAAAATTTTAACACCGTCGAAATTGAAAATCTGACCGCGCATTAAATGAAGTAGGTTTCCCTTAATGCGGTGCACCATTCCACCCTTAAAATAGGTGGTGCGGCATTTATTTATAAGGTCATAGTTATCGTGAGTGCCATCTAAAAAGGCAACGGTGAATTTTCTTGTAGCAAGGTAATCAATAATTTTTTGTTCCTCGCTATCTCCATTCCAAAGGTAGCCGAAATCACCGCAAACAATAAGAATATCGCCCGCTTTTAATTTGTACCATTCCTTGTCATAAAGGCGTTCAATTGCACCGTGCATATCACCTGTGACATAAATCATAAATTATTCACCCGAAATTTGAATTTTGGCTTTATTTTTGAAAAGAAAAATGTTATGATATTACTATGGTTAATATTATACTACACTTTTGGAGAGATTTCTATGAGAAAATGTATTTTTCCCATAATTTTAATATTTTTTATAATTTTTGGAGTGCTTTTTTCGGTTCCTGTCTCTGCTTATCAGATTTCAGGCTTCGAGGTTAACGCCAAAGCCGCCGCTCTCATAAGCCTTGATACGGGTGAGGTTATCTATTCTAAAAACACCACCGAAAAGGTTTACCCAGCTTCGCTTATGAAGCTGCTCAGTGCAGTTTTAATTATTGAGCACTCAAGTGATTTGGATGCTGAAAAAATCACAATGACACAAGCTGCAATGTATGATATTATGGGCACGGGGGCGGCAGTTAACAATTTAAAGGTGGGTGAACAGCTCACCGCACGACAGGCGCTTGCCTGCCTGATGATTTCTTCAGGCGGTGACACCGCCATTGCAGTTGCCTATCATTATGGCGGCAGCATTCAGGGCTATATGGATATGGTCAATGCCAAGGCACAGGAAATTGGAATGAAAAACTCTCATTTCGGTAACCCTGTGGGTCTTCACGATGAGCAGACCTACACAACCGTTGATGACCTTGTGCTCCTTGCAAAATATGCCCTTAAATATCCTGAGATAACCGAGCTTGCAAAGAAATCCCGTCACACCATTGAGGCAACCGAGTTCTCAAGTGAGCGCATTTTGTGCACCACCAATTTCCTTGTTGACCCCAACACTGCTTATTATTACGCCTATGCAAATGGTCTTAAAACGGGCTTTACCGATGAAGCAGGCCGTTGCCTCATCAGCACCGCGAAATATAACGGCTATTCCTATTTAAGCGTTCTGGTGGGTTGTAAGGAAGTAAACGGTGTTCGAACCGAATTCACCGAAGCGGCAAACCTTTTTCGCTGGGCTTTTAATAATTTTAAGTATACAACGGTTGTGAACTGTGAAGCCCCAGTGTGCGAAATGCCTGTAAGGCTATCAAGAGACACCGATTTTGTTTCTCTTTATGCCAAGGAGCCACTTAACTCCATTTTTCCAAAGGATGCCGACCTTTCAACCGTTAAGGTGATTGAGCATAAGGTCAGCGAAGAAATTGATGCTCCCGTTAAAAAGGGAACGGTGCTGGGCTATGCGGAGGTTATCTATGCCGAGCAGGTTATCGGTAGGGTGGAGCTTGTTGCTGGAAACGATGTTGAGGCAAGTTCGGTGCTTGTTTTCGGCGATAAGGTGATGAAATTATTTAAATCACCCTTCTTTATAACGGTTATTTGCATCATTGTGGTAGCAATTATTGTCTTCATAATTACCTGTCTTTATTTAAACCGAAACCGAACAAAGAAACGCAAGGTGAAATACATTCCTTATGATAGGGATAAAAAATAAAAATAAGAGGCGCGAGCCTCTTATTTTTTTATTTCTTTAAACCAATTTTATTGTAAATCACATCGGCAACACTTTGTGCAACGCTGTTTGCAAGACTTTCATCAAGTGCCTCAACCATAACGCGAATGAGGGGCTCGGTACCCGAAGGGCGAACAACCAAACGGCCTGTGTCACCAAGGGTTTTGGTAGCGTTATCCATAGCAGCCTTGATATCGGTATCGGTGTAGAAAAGGCGTTTTCCTTCGTTTGTAACCTTAAGGTTAACGATTGTTTGAGGATATCTTGTCATAACCGAGGCCAGCTCTGAAAGCTTTTTGCCGCTTCTGGCAAGGAGAGATAAAAGCTGTGCGGCAGTTAACTGTCCATCGCCTGTGGTGGCAAATTCACGGAAGATAACGTGACCCGATTGCTCTCCGCCTAAGGAATAATCCTCTAAAAGCATTTCCTCAAGAACATATCGGTCACCAACCTTGGTAGCGATAAATCCAATATCATTTGCCTCGCAGAATTTTTTAAAGCCAAGGTTTGTCATAATTGTGCCCACAACGGTGTTGTGGTTGAGCTTTCCGCGCTCTTTCATATCAAGGGCGCAAATCGCCATAATCATATCGCCGTCAACAATATTACCTTTTTCATCAACACAAAGGCATCTATCGGCATCACCATCAAAGGCAACACCGCAGTCAAAACCATTTTTAACAATAAAATTAGAAAGGGCCTCAATGTGTGTTGAGCCGCACTTATCGTTAATATTTGTGCCGTTGGGGCAATCGTTCATAACAATAATTTCGGCGCCAAGCTCGCTGAATAGCTTTCTTGCAGTTACACTTGCCGAGCCGTTGGCACAGTCAATGGCAACCCTTAAGCCTTTAAGGTCATTTAAAACACTGTTTTTAATGTGCGTAATGTAATCGTTAATGCTTTCTCTGTCATAAGAAATTTTACCCACATCACCGCCAATGGGGCGTGCGGTTGCGCGGTCACCCTCTAAAACAATGTCTTCAACCCGTTCCTCTAACATATCGGGCAGTTTAAAGCCGTCGGAGCTAAATACCTTAATGCCGTTGAATTCACTGGGGTTGTGAGATGCTGAAATCATAATTCCTGCATCGGCCTTGTATTTTTCAATGATGATTGCAACTGCAGGGGTTGAAACAACACCTAAATTTACAACACTGGTACCAACCGAGCAAAGACCGGCTGAAACAGCGTTAATGAGCATATCAGATGAGGTGCGTGTGTCGGAGCCAACGACAACCAGGGGTCTTTTTTTGTGGCTTTCAACCAAAATTGTGCCAACCGCACGGCCGATTTCAAGAGCTCTTGTGCAGGTAAGTTCGGTGTTGGCAATACCGCGAACACCGTCAGTTCCAAAAAGTCTTCCCATTAAATTTTCCTTCTTTCTTAAATTTTGCGGGAACTAAAATTTCTCAACAATCTTTCCACCTGTTTTAAAAATTGAGTTAGCGGGAACAACACCGCGAACTGATGACAGGGGATAGATGTTGGAGTTTTTACCAATAACTGTACCGGGGTTTAAAACACTGTTGCAGCCAACCTCAACGCTGTCTCCAAGCATTGCGCCGAATTTTTTAAGGCCTGTTTCAATGATTTCTTCGCCGCATTTAACTTTAACGAGGGTTTTATCGCTTTTAACATTTGAGGTGATGGAGCCGGCACCCATATGTGAGCGATGACCGAGAATGGAATCGCCAACATAGTTAAAGTGGGGAACCTGAACATTATCAAATAAAATAGCGTTTTTAAATTCGCAGGAATTTCCTGCAACGCAGTTTTTACCGATGATAACATTACCGCGAATGAATGAACCCGTTCTAAGCTCTGCGCCGTCGCAAATAATTGCGGGACCGTTAAGGGTGGCATTTGGCGCTACCTTTGCGGTTTTAGCGACATAAACATTTCCGTTTACAATGTCATATTCATCGCCAGATAGAGTTTTACAAAGCTCAACGATAAATTCACCAATATGGGGTAAAACCTCCCAAGGATAGGTGTATTTTTCCAGCAGGGGCTTTGCAATTGTATGGTCTAAATCGTAAAGGTTAGTAATTTCTGCGCATTTCATCTTTAATGCGCCTCCTTTCACAATTAATTATTTTACTACTTTTTTTGTCTTATGTCAATAAAATTCCCGTGAACGCTTTAATCATTCACGGGTTTGAAAATTTACATTATAGCGCAAAGAATCATCATTTCCCGAACGGCTTTGTAAATTCCGTCAAGGTCACTAATGGGCAGAGGGTTTTCACCAAGCCCAATTTCAACGGTAAAAGCGGGGCGTTCAAATTCCTTAATAAACCAGTCCTTAAAACCGCCGCCTGTGGCAATTGGGGATGGCACATCAAGGGCATAACCACTGGAGGCCGCCATAATTTGCGCCATTTTTTTTGAGCGCTTCGGCATTTTTTCACCAAAGGACCAGTAAATCACCTCGCCCTGGGAATGAAAGGCAACAGCATGGCGGATTTGAGTAGAACGGCAAAGGGAACAAAGGGCAATGGTTTCAGGCTCACTTTCGGGGGAAAAACCACCAAAACGGGTTGAAGCGGGTCCTAAAATACCAAGCTCGGCCTCTCTTTTTTTTAGTTCCTTCCAGCCTGCACTGAAATTATGGTTAATATCAACCCCGCGTGCGTTTGCATTCCATTTAGTGTAGCTGCCGCCGCAAAGGGAGTGAATGTGCTCCCTTAAATAACCGCATCCCATTTCACCGTGAAGGGAAATTTCGCAGCCATCGGGGTTTATGAGCGGCAATATTAGTAGCTCACGATTTTCCATTGCTTTTTGCACATTAATACCGCAAAACTCTTTGTTTTCGGTCAAAGCCTCACATAATTCTTCGGTGAATTTTAGCAGCAGATTACAGGTGATTCTCTCGCTTCCGTGGAATGCACCCGCAAAAAGTACGCGGTCTTTGCCGTTTCCAATTTTAAGCATTGGAATTTCTCTGCCAACACAGCTTTTCCCAATGGAGGAGAACTTCAAAAACGGATAGCGCTCTAAAAGCAAAAATATTTTTTGTTTGACATTGATATAGTCGTAGTCTATACTATTAATAATGGCTTCCATCTTTAATTTCTCCTTTGATTTCATATACTAAAATCTTATGATGCGTGAGGGTAAAATATAATGAATTTAGAAGAAAAGACAATTGAAAAGAACACCCTATTTTCAGGCCGAATTATAAATTTAAGGAAGGATACAGCCCTTCTGCCAAACGGTGCTACCGCAACGAGAGAGGTTGTTGAGCACCCGGGCGGCGTTTGCGTTGCGGCGCTGGATGAAGCTGATAACCTTTTGATGGTAAAACAGTTTCGCTATCCTTATAAGGAGATTATTTTAGAGGTTCCTGCAGGAAAGCGTGATAAAAGTGGGGAAGACCCCCTAGAGTGCGGCAAACGAGAGCTTAAAGAGGAAACGGGTGCGGTAGCCGAGCATTATATGTCTCTCGGTCAGCTTTACCCCTCTCCAGGATACTGTGATGAAATAATCCATCTTTTTGCTGCAAAGGGACTTTCTTTTGGCCAGTGTTGCCCCGATGATGATGAATTTTTAGCGGTTGAGAGAATACCCCTTAAAACTGCAGTCCAAATGGTTTTAAACGGTGAAATTAAGGATGCCAAAACCCAGGTTTGCATTTTAAAGCTTAACGCATTAAAAGAAAAAGGTTTGTTTTAAAGAAATTAAAAGCAGGTTTGCTAAGGCAAACCTGCTTTTTTATTAGAAATTATAAATCTTTTCGGCATTGCCGCTTAAAATCTTTTTGTTATCCTCTTCGCTTAAATTAAGGCTTAAAAAAGTGTCAAGCTCCGCTTTTGGCGACCACATTGGGTAATCGGTGCCAAAAAGCACGTGGTCGGGGGTGTAGCGCTCAATAATTTTTTTGGCTGTTTCCTTTTCTAAATAGGGGAAGCTGGAAGAACAGTCAACATAAAAGTTTTTAAAGTTGCACAGCTTATGGGAAGCTTCATCCCAAATTGACCAGCCGCCGAAATGGGCACCAACAATAACCAAATCGGTGTAGATTTGTAAAATTGGAACCAGTCGGTTGGGGTTTGAAAAATCGTAACGATAATCCCCTGTGTGCATTAAAATGGGGAGCTTGTGCTTTTCGCAAAGCTCATAAATTTTAAGGCATCGGTAATCATCAATTTTAAACTGCTGAATGTCGGGGTGAAGCTTAACGCCGTGAAGCCCCAGTTCAATTAAATGGGCAACATCGCCCTCCTGGTCCTCACTGTCTGGGTGGAGTGTGCCAAGGCCTGTGAACTTGCCGCCGCTTTTTTTGACCTCCTCGGCAATGAAAAGGTTAATGCTTGAAACCTGCTTCGGTGTTGTTGCAACCGACTGAACAATAAAATGGTCAATGCCTGCCTCACTGCCCAGTTTTAAAAGGTTTTCGGTGGTTCCGCTTCCCACCGAATGCTCGCCATAAAAATTATCGGTGCCGTTAACCGCTTTCGATGCGATTTTTTCGGGGTAAATGTGGCAGTGAGAATCGGTGACGAAATATTTATCCCTTATCACTTTATTTCACCAGACTTTATTTTCTCAGCAGCTTCCTCGCGCATTTTGTATTTTAAGATTTTACCTGCGGCGTTCATTGGAAAACTGTCTACAAAATCAATGTAGCGGGGAACCTTGTGGCGGGCCATATTAGCTAAAATGATGCTTTTAACTTCCTCTGCGGTCATTTGTTCGCCCTCTTTAAGAATGATGCAGGCCATAATCTCCTCACCGTAACGCTCATCGGGAACGCCGATAACCTGAACATCGCTTACCTTATCAATAGTGTAGATAAACTCCTCAATTTCCTTCGGATAGATGTTCTCACCGCCGCGTATAATCATATCCTTAAGGCGGCCTGTAATGCGGTAGTTTCCATCATCATCCCTGCAGGCAAGGTCGCCTGTGTGGAGCCAGCCATCCTTGTCAATGGCTTCGGCTGTGGCTTTGGGCATTTTGTAATAACCCTTCATAATGTTATAACCTCGGGCAACGAATTCGCCGTTAACACCGTTTTCGCAGTCCTCACCCGTTTCGGGGTTAATGATTTTACATTCAACATTTGCAAATGCGCTGCCAACGGTTTCGGTGCGAACGGTAAGGGAATCGTAATAGCTGCTCATTGTGCAGCCGGGGGATGCCTCTGTCTGACCGTAAACCGAAACGATTTCCTTCATATTCATAACTTGTGTTGCCTTTTTCATAAGGTCGGCAGGGCAGTTAGCACCTGCCATAATGCCAACGCGCATATATGAAAAATCGGTCTTTTCAAAATCGGGGTGTTGCATCATTGCGATGAACATTGTGGGAACACCGTTAAAGGCGGTGATATGCTCGTTATGAACGCAGGAAAGGGCAGGGCCTGGGGAGAAATAGGGCAGGGGATACATAGTGGTGCCGTGGGTCATGCTGGCGGTCATGGAAAGCACCATACCGAAGCAGTGGAACATGGGCACCTGAATCATCATTCTATCAGCCGTTGATAAATCCATATGGTCGCCGATATATTTACCGTTATTAACAACATTGTAGTGGGTGAGCATTACGCCCTTTGGGAAGCCTGTTGTACCGGAGGTGTATTGCATATTGCAAACATCATCCTTATCAACGGCGGCTGCCATTCGGTAAACCTCATTAACGGGGGTTTGATTTGCAAATTCTAATGCCTCGTTCCAGGTAAGGCAACCTTTTTGACTGAAGCCAACGGTGATAACATTGCGCAAAAACGGAAGTTTTCTCGAATGCAGCTGCTTGCCGGGCTTTAATGTCTCAAGTTCGGGGCAAAGTTTAGCAATGATTTCGCCATAGCTTGTTTCTTTGGTGCCCTCGGTCATAACAAGGGTGTGGGTGTCAGACTGCTTTAAAAGGTATTCCGCTTCGTGAATTTTATAGGCGGTGTTAACCGTAACCAAAACGGCGCCGATTTTGGCCGCCGCCCAGAAAGCAATGTACCACTGGGGAACATTAGATGCCCAAACGGCCACCTTGGAGCCCGCCTTAACACCTAAAGAAATTAGGGTTCTTGCAAAGGTGTCAACATCATCACGAAATTCACTGTAGGTCCTTGTGTAATCAAGAGTTGTGTATTTAAAGGCATATTGGTCGGGGAATTCCTCAACCATTTTATCCAGCACCTGACCGAAGGTGTAGTCAATAAGCAAATCCTTTTCCCAAACATATTTTCCTGTGTGGGCGCGGTTGTAGTATAACACCTTTTCATTTTTAGAGGTGTCACCGAACTGCTTAATGAAGTTTATAAAATGAGAGAAAATGATTTCCATATCATCAATTTCCTCGCACCACTGGGGGTTCCAAACAAGGGAAACAAAGCCATCAAAATTCACCGAGCGCAGGGCCAGCATCATTTCTTTAACAGGTAACTTACCTTCCCCTGCAAGGCAAAACTTAATTTCCTCACCGTTTTTTTCGGCATCGCTGAAATGAACATGGCGAACATAGGCGCCAAGGTTTTTGATAACGGTATCGGGGTCCTCGCCGAATTCGAAGAATGCGGCGGATAAATTCCAAAGAGCGCCCAAATAGTCATTTGCAAAGCGCTCCAGCATATCACGAAGTGCCTTGGTGTCGGCAAAAAGGCCCGAGGTTTCAATTAAAATTGTGATTTTGGCATCCTCTGCCAAAGGAATAACATCGCCTAAAACCTTGTAAACCTGTTCGGTGGCATCTTCATCGCCAAGAGCAGCGGTAGCTTTAACGCGAATGCAGGGGATTTTTAAATTCTTTGCAATATTTAAACAGGTGGAAATTTCCTCCTTAAACTGCTCTTCCGATGCCTTGTCGGCAATGTTGGAAATGGTATCAATGCAGGGAATCTGCAGTTTCTTTTCATAAAGATGCCTTACCGTTGCGGCGGCGGTGTAATCGTGGAACGCGCCGTTCTTGTCGGTGAAAAGGCGGTTATAGACATTGTGAAGCTCTATGCCTTCAAAATGTAAATCCGAGGCAATGGTGCAAAAATCCTCAAAAGAGCCCTCGTGCCAGCCCTTTGTAGAAAAAGAGAGTTTCATTTTTTATGCCTCCTCGTAAACAATCTTGTTAACGGCGTTGATGTAAGCCTTAATGCTGGCGCCGATAATATCTGTGGAAATACCATTGCCCGAATAGAGCTTGCCGTTTGAGCGCAGCTTTACAATGGCGTTGCCAAGTGCCTGGCGACCTTCGGTTACCGACTGAATTTGGAAATCATCCAGCTCATAGTGGGCTCCGATAATGCTTTCAATAGCTAAAAAGGCAGCATTAACGGGGCCATCGCCAATCTGAACGCCCTGCACTGCTTCACCGTTTTTAGAAAGGGTGATTTGTGCGCTTGAGGAAATAATATTTCCGCTTGTGATAACATAATTTTCCAGTTTATACGTTTCGGGAACCTGCAAAGCAACCGTTGCAATAATGGCATCAAGTTCCTTTGCGCCAACGTTTTTCTTTTCGGCAACGCGGCGGAACTCCTCATAAACCTTTGCGCAGTCTTCTTCCGATAAATCGTAGCCAAGTTTTACTGCGGCGGCAAAAACAGCCTCCTCGGTGTCGTTTTCATCAAGGCGGAATTCCTCGTACTCACCCAAAACTCCGCTTGTCACGGTTTCGGTTTTGGCATTATCGCTAATGCGGGAAATTTGCTTAACAATTCGGTGAAGTTCGGTCTGCTTGATATCGGCAGTGAAACCGTAATCATTTCCGCAGTTTTTAACCATGTCGCAAAATGCCTCAAGGTCAACACCATTTGAGCCAATGTCAGTTTTAACAAAGTCCACACCTTTTCTAACACTTAAAATTGCCTGCGCTACAGCAAAAGAGCATTTGTTCTCGCAGGAAACGCCTACGGGAAGGCTGAATGAATTTGCAATTTCTGCTGCAAAGCTTGCAAAATCATCGGGCATTTTTGTGCCTGCGGTGTCGCAAATGCAAACCGAATCGGCGCCTGCTTTAACGGCAACATCAATGGCTTCCTTTAAAAAGTAGGCTTCAGTGCGGGTTGCATCAACCGCGCAAAACTCAACCGAGTCGCAAAGCTTTTTAGCGTGTGACACGGCAGTTTCAATCCACTCTAGCATTTTGGGAGCTTTTTTGCGGGCAGAATATTCCATTAATGCGGTTGAAAGGGGAAGCTCAATTCTGATTCTCGGCTTCTTCGCATTGGCAAGCGCCACTGCGGCATTTTCAATGCTTTCCTTTGTACTGCCTGCCGCAACGCTTATAACACTATTTTTAACAAAGGCCGAAACAGTGCGAACAAAAAGTATATCGGTGCGTGCATTTTTTATTTCAGGAAGCTCTATGGTGTCAACGCATAGTCGCTCTAACTGGCGGGCAATTTCAATCTTTTCTTTAAAGGAAAATGCGCCGTTTTCGCGAGCAAGTGTTGCATCATAAATTCCGATTTTCTTCATAATTTATCACCTTTCAATAAAAAATCCCTTAGAACAGTATATTACTGTTCTAAGGGACGAAATAACATTTTCGCGGTACCACCCTAATTGTCATAAAATGACCACTCTGCAAGGCTCCAACAAGCCTTTTGCCATGGTAACGGGGCAAGCCGTAACTGCTTAACTAAATTTCGGCAGTTCTGCTCCGGAGAGAGACTTTTTCACACCATTCACACTGCCTTACACCAACCGACAGTTCTCTATGCTGAATTAAAGTGGAAAAATAATTCCATCATCGCATTTGAAAAAGAAAAATTTTAAGTTATTATAACACAGCAAAAATGCTTTGTCAACATTCTTTTTCTATTTTTTTAGCACCTTTTTTTGCCACGATTTTTTACCGCACTCGGGGCATTTCATATATCTTGTTCTGCCCATATGCATTGCCCAAAACACACTGCCAAAGGTTGGAACATATTTATGGCCGCATTTGGCGCATTTATAATATCCTGCGGTTTGCTCGATTTTAATCATAAACGGAACGGCAATAACAAAGGGCGCAAAGCCGATTAAAATGAGAGCAATTCTCATCCAATCTGCCATTTGAACTAAGGATGCCACAATTATTAAAGCAAACATAATAATAGACAGCAGCACACCAACAACTATTTCGAGGGTTAGCAGCCTTTTATCTGCCTGTTCCTTTTCTTTAACCATTTGAAGTAAAGTGTTTTCCATTTCTTTATTGTAATTTTCCATTTTAATAACCTCCCCATTTAATAAATCGTTTACACTGATTTTAAGAATTTCGCAAAGCGACAGCATAATGGAAGAATCGGGCATAGCTCTGCCATTTTCCCATTTCGAAACAGCTCTATCTGTAATATTAAGCTTCTCGGCAAGCTGCGCTTGGGTCAAATTCTCTTTTTTTCGGCATTCTGCAATAAATTTGCCGATTTTAATTTGGTCCATAGCTCTTTCTCCTTTCGTAATCAGTGTAACCGGATGCAGCGGGGAAGTCTACATACCGTTGGTTGAGTTTTAAAAAATTTCGCTTTGAAGTGTTATTTTACGGTAAATTCAGCCGATAGTTCTTCTATAATAATGCGGTATTTTCCTTTTTTAAGGGGGGTCTTGTAACGAGGAGAAAGTCGGTTTTTTTCGGGTACGGTCTGACCCGGTAAAACATAAGCTGCCATTAAAAAGGTATATGAATCCTTAATTGGCAGCGCTTTCCACTTTCCGTTTTCAAAGCGCTCTAAATAAAATACGTCGGGGTCATAACCGAACATATCGTTTTCATTATTGTTGGTTATTATAACTGTAATTTCTTTATCTTTTCTTGAATATTCGGGAAATTCGGTTACCATAGTAACTTTTGATAAATCGGGAGAATTACCATAACTTAGTAATTCATCAACGGAGGGATAGATACTGCTTGTTCCGGAAACTGTATGTGAATAACTCGATACCGTTTCTGAGTTTGTAACCATTGATGTTGCCTCGTTTTGAGAACAGCCTATGGCGCAAATGAGTAAAACAAGGCTTAAAGTAAGAGCAAAAATTTTTCTAATAAAACGCATCAATATCACCTCTACTATTATATTACCAAAAATATCGGCACATAGCAACAAAAAACGCTCTCGGTGTTTTTCCGAGAGCGTTTTAAATTTTAGATTTTAACTGTCCAGCCAAAGGTGTCGGGGGTTTTACCCCACTGAATTCCTGTTAAGGTGTCGTAAAGCTTTTGTGTAACCTCGCCGATTTTGCCATCGTTTACGGCGTACTTAACGCCCTTGTAGCAAAGCTCACCGATGGGGGAAACAACCGCTGCTGTTCCACAGCCCCAAGCTTCCTCTAAAGTGCCATTTTCCATAGCGGCTGAAAGCTCATCAATGGAAAGCAGACGCTCGGTTACGGTGTAGCCTGCCTTTTTAAGCACCTCAATGCAGGATTTTCTCGTAATTCCAGGGAGAATGGAGCCCGAAAGCATAGGAGTGATGATTTCGCCGTTTATTTTGAACATAACGTTCATGGCGCCAACCTCTTCAATATACTTTCTCTCAACGCCATCAAGCCATAGAACCTGGGAATAGCCCTTTTGCTCTGCGCGTTCACCTGCGCGGTTAGATGCCGCATAGTTACCGCCGCATTTTGCATAGCCTGTGCCGCCGCGAACTGCGCGAACATCTTCATCTTCAATCATAATTTTAACAGGGTTGATGCCCTCTTTATAATAGCTTCCAACAGGGGAGGCAATGATAACGAAGGTGGCGTTATGAACTGCATGAACACCCAGCGTCTCATCGTTGCCGAACATAAAGGGGCGAAGATAAAGGGAGGTGCCCTCAGCGGATGGAGTCCAATCCTTTTCCATTTCAACAAATTTTGTCAGCACCTCAAAAGCCAAATCCTCAGGGATAGTAGGCAGGCAAAGGCGCTCGGCAGAATTATTCATTCTGCGAATGTTTTCCATGGGTCTAAAAAGCTGAACCTCGCCATCTTTTCGGCGGTAGGCCTTAAGACCTTCGAAAATTTCGGAGCCATAGTGCAAAACGGTGGAAGCAGGGTGGAGAGAAATATTCGCAAAGGGAATAATCCTTGCATCGTACCAGCCCTTTTCGCGGCTATAGTCCATCATAAACATATGGTCGGTAAAGAATTTACCAAAGCCTAATGTGGAAGCTTCGGGCTTTACCTTGGGGTTTTGAGTTTTTGTAATAGAAATATTCATAATATTACTCCTCGTAATTTGCGCCGAGTTTCAGCGCCTTAAGGTTTACATCAAGCATATCGGCGTGTTTTGCGGGGATAACCTTAGACATTGTTGCTTTAAGGCTTTCCTCATCATATTCGCCGAGAACTTTAAGAATTTTGCCCATTAAAATCATATTAGCAAGGGTGGGGATACCGTTTTCACCTGCAAGGCGGGTTGCAGGAACATAGTAAGCGGTAATATCATCGCGGTTAACCTTGCACTCAATGAGGGTAGAGTCGGCAAAAATGATGCCGCCCTTTACAACATCGGGCTCGAATTTATCGAGAGAGGGCAGGTTCATTGCCACCAAAACATCGGGATTTGAAACAATGGGAGAGCCAACAGCCTCATCGCTGACAATAACCGAACAGCTTGCTGTGCCGCCGCGCATTTCGGGGCCGTAGGAGGGAAGCCAGCTAACATTTTTGTCTTCGGTAAGGCCCTTATATGCAAGGAACTTTCCTGCGAACAAAATACCCTGACCGCCAAAGCCTGAAAAAAGGAAATTTGTTGTGCTCATCTTATTTTTCCTCCTTTGCAGAACGGTCTTTATAAACACCTAAAGGATAGTAGGGAAGCATATTGTCCTCAAGCCATTTAAGTGCGTCGGTAGGTTTCATACCCCAGTTTGTGGGACAGGTGGAAACAACCTCAACAAGGGAGAATCCCTTGCCATCAATTTGATTCTGGAAGGCCTTTTTAATAGCCTTTTTAGCGTTTTTAATGTTCTTAACATTGTTAACGGTAACGCGCTCTAAATATTCAGGGCCCTCAAGCTCACTGAGCATTTCGCAAACCTTAACGGGATAGCCGCAGTGGTTAACATCGCGGCCGTAAGGGGAGGTCTGAGTTACCTGACCGGGAAGGGAGGTAGGAGCCATCTGACCGCCTGTCATACCGTAAATAGCATTGTTAATAAAAATAACCGTAATATTTTCATTTCTGGCTGCAGAATGAACTGTCTCAGCCATACCGATAGAAGCCAAATCGCCATCGCCCTGGTAGGTGAAAACAATGTGGTTTTCGGGGTCGGCACGCTTAACGCCTGTGGCAACGGCAGGCGCGCGACCGTGAGCGGCCTCAATCATATCACAGTTAAAATAGTTATAAGCCATAACCGAGCAACCAACGGGAGCAATACCAATGGTTTTGCCCTCAATTTGGAGCTCATCAATAACCTCGGCAACAAGGCGGTGAACAATACCGTGGGTGCAACCGGGGCAGTAGTGCATGGGAACATCGGCTAATGCCTTGGGTTTATCAAAAACAACCATTATTTTGCACCTCCGTTTTTGTTTGCCTCTAAAATTGCCTCGAGCACCTGCTCGGGAGAGGGAATCATTCCACCAACGCGGTTGCAAAGGGTCACGGGAACCTTGCACTTTGTGGCGAGTTTAACATCTTCAATCATCTGACCCATTGAAAGCTCAACGGTGATGATTTGTTTAACCTGCTCTGCAGCTTTAGCAAAGGGAGCAGTGGGGAAGGGCCACAGGGTGATAGGGCGAATCATACCAACCTTGATGCCCTGCTTTCTTGCCTCATTAACAGCATTTTTGGAAACACGAGCGGCAATACCAAAAGCGGCAATGCAGATTTCGGCATCCTCCATCATATATTCCTCATACATGGTTTCGTGTTCCTCAATGTATTTATAACGCTCAAAGCGGGCAAAGTTAAACTTTTCAAGCTCTTCGGGAGCAAGGAAAAGTGAGTTAACAATGTTGTGGGGGCGGCTGCACTTTGTGCCTGTGGTTGCCCAGGGCTTCTCACATGCAGGCTTAACCTCTAAATCAAGGGCAACAGGCTCCATCATCTGACCCATTGTGCCATCGGCTAAAATCATAGAAGTCATTCTATATGTATCGGCAAGCTCAAAGCCTTTAATGGTAAGCTCTGCCATTTCCTGAACCGAAGCGGGGGCCAAAACAATCATTCTGAAGTCGCCATGGCCGCCTGCCTTTGTTGCCTGGAAATAATCCGACTGGCTGGGCTGAATGCCGCCAAGACCTGGGCCACCACGCTGAACGTTTACAACGAGGGCGGGAAGGTCGGCACCGGCTAAATAGGAAAGGCCTTCGCTTTTAAGTGCAATACCTGGGCTTGAAGAAGAGGTCATAACTCTTTTTCCAGTTGAGGAAACACCGTAAACCATATTAATAGCGGCAATTTCGCTTTCTGCCTGTAAAAATGTTCCGCCGATTTTGGGCATTTTCTTTGCCATGTAAGCGGCAATCTCGGTTTGAGGGGTAATAGGGTAACCGAAGTAATGGCGGCAGCCTGCAATAATAGCGGCTTCGGCAATAGCTTCGTTACCTTTCATTAAAACCTTATCTGACATATGAAAAACACCTCTTATCTTTCTACCATGATTACGCAGTCAGGGCACATTGTTGCACAAAATGCGCAACCAATGCAAGCTGTCTCATCGGTAATCTCTGCAGGATGGTGACCCTTTTTGTTAATCTTATCGGGTGCCAAGCGCAAAATCTTTTTGGGACAGGCATCAATGCACAGTCCGCAACCTTTGCAGTTGTCTGTTTTGAAATAAAGCTTTGCCATATTCATTTCTCCTTATATGAGTTTTGACTGCAGGGTTAAGGGGAAAAGGCCCTTAATCTCGCCATCAAATTGGTTGAAAAGTTTTTCGCTCACAGTGGTCATAACAACGGGAATTCCTGCTGCCTTTGCTACCTCATCGGCATAATTGAGGCTGGCTAAAACATCCTCTTTGGTGGTGAGCTCACCTAAATTTGAGTTGTTAACAAGACCTGTGAATTTTATTTTTGCCGCCGCCTCAATTTCCCTCATTACTTCAAGTGTTGAAGCTGCATCGGGGGTTAAAGGGCGGTAGCAGTTTATTACCATAAGCATTTCGTAATTGTTTTCGCTTAAAATCTCATCCCTAATTCTGCCAAGAGCTAATGCGCCACGGTCATCGCCGCCAATGTCAAGAACACACTGCAGCTGCTTATCGGCAGTTATTGTGTAAATGTCCTGGGGCAGGGCGGGAATGTCAACATTTGAGTTGGCATATTCCGAGCAGATAAGGCGAATGCCTGATGATTTAAAATCATCAAGGCTGTCCTTCGCTCTGAAATAGGGATTAACGATGTCCAAATCCGCAATGCACACATTATTATACTGCTTTTTTAAGTGGAATGCAATGTTTACGGCAACATTTGTTTTACCGCTGCCGTAATGACCGCAAAGTAATGTTATTCTTTTAAAATTCATTTTATTTACCAATTAAAGTTTATTGCGCTGAATTTTACCGCTAACTGTTTTGGGCAGGCTGTCCTTAAATTCAACAATTCTCGGGTATTTATAAGGCGCTGTATGTGCCTTAACATAATCCTGAATTTCCTTTTTAAGCTCATCAGTTGCCTTTGTGCCATCAACTAAAACGATGCTTGCCTTAACAACCTGACCGCGAACCTCATCGGGAGCGGCAGAAACACCGCATTCAAGAACATAGGGCAGTTCCATAATAACGCTTTCAATTTCAAAGGGTCCAATGCGGTATCCCGATGATTTAATAACATCATCAACTCTGCCAACATACCAAAAGAAGCCATCTTCATCACGCCAGGCAGTGTCGCCTGTGTGATAATAGCCATCGTGCCAAACCTCTTTGGTCTTTTCTTCATCACGGTAGTAGCCTGTGAAAAGTCCGCAGGGTGCGCCATTTTTAACATTAACAACGATTTCGCCAACCTCACCTGCGGGAACCTTGTTTCCATCGGCATCAATCAGCTCAACATTGTAAATGGGCGCAGGCTTGCCCATGGAACCGATTTTGTGAGATGCGCCAACCATATTGCCTATTATCATTGTACTTTCGGTCTGACCGAATCCCTCGATAATCTGAAGTCCTGTAGCCTTTTCAAACTGGCGGTAAACTTCTGGGTTAAGTGCTTCACCTGCTGTTGTCATATGCTTAACAGAAGAAAAATCATATTTGGAAATATCCTGCTTAATCATCATTCTCAGCATCGTGGGAGGTGCGCAGAAGGTGGTTATCTTGTGTTTTGCAAACATGGGTAGGATTTCAGCCGCATCAAAACGGTCAAAATCGAAAACAAAGGTTGCGGCTTCGCAAAGCCATTGTCCGTAAAGCTTGCCCCACATTGCCTTTGCCCAGCCCGTGTCGGAAATGGTAAAATGCAGTCCATCGGGGTCAACATCGTGCCAATATTTCGCAGTGTGAAAATGACCTAAGGGATATTTATGATTATGTGTTGCAATTTTCGGGTAACCCGTTGTGCCCGAGGTAAAGAACATAAGCATTGTGTCTTCGCCGCAGGGGGAATCATCGGTGCGGTTGAAATGGGTGCTGTAAAGGGTATACTCCTCATCAAAGGATCGCCAGCCTTCTCTCTCACCGTTTACAATGAGCTTGTTTTTAAGTTCATTGCAATTTGCGGCGGCAATGTCAACCTCATTTGCTACCTCGCCATCAGCTGTGCAAATAATTGTGTTAACACCTGCGGCATTAAAGCGATATTCAAGGTCGTGAGCAAGCAGCTGGTTAGGTGCAGGAATAGCAATAGCACCCAACTTATTAAGACCCAGCATTGCAAACCAGAACTGATAATGGCGCTTTAAAATGAGCATAACACGGTCGCCCTTTTTAATGCCCAAGGATTTAAAATAGTTGGCGCACTGGTTTGATGCCTTTCGCATATCGGTAAATGTAAATGGGCGCTCGGTGCCATCGCGGGAAATGTGAAGCATTGCCAGCTTTTCGGGCTCCTTGCGGCTTAATTCATCAACCAAATCAAATGCGAAATTGAATTTTTCGGTGTTTTTAAAGGTGATTGAGGTGGGGGTGCCGTTTTCGTTTTCGGTAACATCTATGTATTTTTTGTAAATACGGTCCTTAGTGTCCTTTTTGGCATTGTGGCTCTCTCGGATTGTTTTTGTGGCGCCGGTAAGTTCGGGAATGGGCTCGCCTGTGGGGTTTAAAACAATGGCATAGAAAATGCAGTCTTTACCGTTAACGGCAATCATTCCGTGGGGCTTGTCCGAGTCAAAATAAATGGTATCCCCTGGGCCTAAAATTTCCTTATGCTCACCAATTTGAACCATAAGGTTGCCCTCAATAACTATGTCAAGCTCCTGGCCCGAGTGGGTGGTGAGTTCAATATCCTTTTGCTGTGCCGACTCATCATAAATGCTGCGAACATAAAGAGGCTCGGCAATTCTGTCTTTGAAAGCGTAGGCAAGATTATAATATGTCATACCGTGTGCTTGAGAAACCTTTTGACCTGAGCCAACACGGGTAACGGTGTAGGATTTAAGGGTGGGGGAATGGCCCTCGATAATGTCGGTGACATTAACGCTCAGCGCCATTGCGCAACGGTAAATAAAGGCAAAGTTTAAATCACTTTTACCAGTTTCACACTTTATGTATTCTGCTTCGCTAACGTCGGTTTTTTGAGCCATTTGGGCAGTAGTTAGCCCTTCAAGTTCTCTTAGCTCGCGAATACGCGCCGCCATTTCCTGAATTTTAAAATCAAGCCCTGTCATTTGTTCCATAAAATTACACCTCGTGTTTTTGTGGGACTAAAAAACACCCGTCCCAAAGATAATGACTTTGAGACGAGTGTGAAAATCACATCCGCGGTACCACTCAAATTGCAGTTTTTAAAACTGCCACTCTCGGAATCCAACAATTCCTATGCCTTTACGCAGCAATCACGGGAAGATTCTACTAACAAAATTGCTTTCTTTCTTCCGGCTCGAAAGTTACAACGCAAAAGTCCGTCAGCGGCTTTCACCAAACGCCGCCTCTCTGAAGACCAAACAAAATTACGCCCTCTTCGTCAAAGCCTTTTTAAAATTTATATAAATTTTATCACTATTTAATGGGGATGTCAATACCTTTTTTAAAGTTTGTTTCTTTGAATTTTACCGCTTATTGTCTTGGGCAGGGAGTCCCTGAACTCAACAATTCTTGGATATTTATAGGGGGCTGTGTGAGTTTTAACATAATCCTGGATTTCCTTTTTAAGTTCATCGGTGGGCTCGGTTCCTTTAACAAGCACTATGCTTGCCTTAACAACCTGGCCGCGAACCTCATCGGGAGCGGCGCAAACACCGCATTCAAGAACAAAGGGAAGTTCCATGATAACGCTTTCAATCTCAAAGGGTCCAATGCGGTAGCCTGATGACTTAATTACATCATCAACACGGCCGACATACCAAATAAAGCCATCCTCATCGCGCCAGGCGGTGTCGCCGGTGTGGTAATAACCATCGTGCCAAACCTCATCGGTCTTTTCCTGATTTTTATAGTAACCCCTAAACAGTCCACAGGGAACCTTATCGCTTGTTTTGACAACAATTTCGCCTGTTTCGCCATCGGGCAGGGAATTGCCATCGGGGTCAAGAATGTCAACATCGTAAAGGGGAGTGGGTTTACCCATTGAGCCGAGCTTGTGCGAGCCGCCCATAAGGTTTGCGATAACAAGGGTAAGTTCTGTCTGACCGAAGCCTTCCATAATCTGCAGTCCTGTAGCCTTTTCAAACTGGCGGTAAACCTCGGGGTTAAGCGCTTCGCCTGCCGTTGTCATATGCTTAATTGATGACAAATCGTATTTTGAGATGTCTTCTTTAATCATCATTCTGAGCATCGTGGGAGGAGCACAGAATGTGGTGATGTTGTATTTTGCAAACATAGGCAAAATATCAGATGCTGAGAAACGGTCAAAGTCGTAGGTGAACACGGCACCCTCGCAAAGCCACTGACCGTAAAGCTTGCCCCAAAGGGCTTTACCCCAGCCTGTTTCGGAAATGGTAAAGTGCAAGCCGTTTTCACTAACACCGTGCCAATATTTAGCAGTAATATAGTGACCGAGGGCATATTTATAGGAATGTGCCGCAATTTTAGGATAACCCGTGGTGCCCGAGGTAAAGAACATAAGCATAAGGTCATCACCGCAGGCGGTGTTTTCATCGCGATAATAGTGGGCGGAATAAAGGGGATATTCCTCATCAAAGTTTTTCCAGCCCTCTTTTTCACCACCAACCAAGATTTTGGTTTTAAGAGTGGGGGAGGAACCTTGCGCTAAATCAACCTGATTTGAAACATCGCCATCAGCAGTGCAAACAATTGCCGAAACATCGGCAGAATTAAAACGATATTCGAAATCGTGGGCAACAAGCTGATTTGTTGCAGGAATTGCAACAGCACCCAGTTTGTGAAGGGCGAGAATTGCATACCAGAACTGATAGTGGCGTTTAAGAACAAGCATAACCTTGTCACCCTTTTTAATGCCTAGGGATTTAAAATAGTTGGCACACTGGTTAGAGGCGCGTTTCATATCGTTAAAGGTGAAGCGGCGTTCTACCTTGTTTTTATCAAGGTGAATCATTGCAAGCTTATCGGGCTCTTTTTTGGCAATTGCATCAACAACATCAAAGGCAAAGTTGAATTTATCTTCGTTTTTAAAGTCAATTTTTTCGAGATAGCCCTTTTCATTTTCAACGGTGGTGATAAAATCATCGCTTACAAGCTTCTTAGCTGATGAATGCATTGCCATAAGGTTATCGCGCACTTCGGGTTCTTCTATATCTTCACCGGGAAGAACAACGGCAACGAAAAGGCAGTCTTCACCGCCAACGGCAACCATACCGTGAGGGGTGGAGGAGTTATAGTAAATGCTGTCGCCCTCGCTTAGGTATTCAACATTGTCACCGATTTGAATCTTAAGGCGACCGCTCATAACAAAGTCAAACTCTTGGCCCGAATGCTTTGTCAAATGAATGGGCTTGTTTTGTAGACTTTCGTTATATTCATAGCGAACCCAGTAAGGCTCGGCAATCTTCTTTCTGAAAAGGGGAGCAAGGTTCTGAATGTTAATGCCTTCCTCTTTAGCGGTTTCCTGACCCTGACCCTTACGGGTTACGGTGTAGGAGGAAAGATTTGCACTTTGTCCTTCCAGCAAATCGGAAATTCCTAAATTAAATGCCAAAGCGCACTTGTGAATGAAGGTGAAGGGAAAATCCTTTTTTCCTGCTTCGTAATCTCTGTATTCCACTACGCTGACTTCGGTTTTCTCGGCCATTTCCTCGGCGGAAAGTCCGCAAATTTCGCGCATTTCACGAATACGTGCAGCCACCTCTAAAAGTTTGTTGTTTTCTACGTTTGACATAATTTTCACCCTTTCTTAGTGAATCTAAGTTTATCGACGAGTTAAAAATAAAAAAACACCCGTCTCAATTTCTTTGAGACGAGTGTGATAAATCACATCCGCGGTACCACTCAAATTGCAGTTTTTAAAACTGCCACTCTCGGAATCCAACAATTCCTATGCCTTTACGCAGCAATCACGGGAAAATTCTACTAAGCGTTTGCTTTTGGAACCTCCGGCTCGGAAGTGATAGGCTTTTTAAGAACTCACGCTATCGGTTTGCACCAAACACCGACTCTCTGTAAACGGGGATTCTTAGCCGTCTTCGTCACAGCCTTTATTATTTTTTTGTTATTGTAGCACTACAAATTGGCTTTGTCAATAGTTTTTTTAAAATTTTTTGTTAACGGCTTCAAGGCGGTAAATTGGCTGACCTAAATTTGAAAAACGCTTTTCATATTCGGTCATAATATTTCCCTCAAAACCGCTTTCGTGCAGATTTAAAGAAATGTTTTGAAGGGTAAAACCGTTTTGAGAAAGATTTTCTATGGAAAACTCAAAAAGCCCCATATTATCGGTCTTTTGGTGAATTTCACCGTTTTCTATTAGAATTTCTCTGTAAATATCCAAAAAGCGTGGCGCAGTTAGGCGATGGTTGGCATATTTCTTTTTAGGGTAGGGACAGGAAAAGTTAAGAAAAATTCTCTGCACGGAGTTTTCCTTTATATATGAAGAAAGATATTCCGCAGGACAGTTAACAAACCTAAGGTTTTTGAGTTCCATTTTTTGTGCAGTTTCTGCGGCAGTAACGATAACGTTTGCGGTCTTTTCAACGGCAAGCAGGTTTATATCGGGATTTTGCCTTGCAAACTCGCAGGCAAAACCGCCTTTGCCGCAACCGATTTCAAGAAATAGGGGATTATCATTACCGAAAATTTCCTTAATGTTTAGATAATTCTTTATTTTCCTTGAAAGGGTTGTGTTCTTTTCCTGTGTTTCAGTGCTTATTAAATATTCTGCCACTTCTCTAAGCCTTGAATCAAGGTTTTTCTTTCGGCGCATTCTCATATTAAATTATTTCCTTCCTGTTGAGCCGAAACCGCCTTCACCGCGGTTTGTGTCATCGAGTGCCTCGCACTCGGAAAACTGTGCCGAAATGAAGGGAACAATGGCGAGCTGTGCAATTCTATCGCCACACTCAACAAAACGGGTTTCCTTTGACTGATTAAAAAGGGGAACCTTAATTTCGCCACGGTAGTCACTGTCAATAACGCCTACCTTGTTTGCTGGGGCAAGACCCTGCTTTGTGGAAAGACCACTGCGGGCGAAAACAAGGCCCACATAGCCTTCGGGAATTTCCATTGCAATGCCTGTTCCAATTAAAACGGTGGCACCGGGTTCAATGGTAACTGTACTATCAGTGTTGGCATATAAATCGGCGCCTGCGGCACCTAAAGAGCCGTAGGTCGGGATAATCGCTTTATCGTTTAATTTTTTAACTTTAACTAACATTTTATTCACCCAAACAATATTGTAAAACATTTGGGTCTTTAAAGCAAGTTAAACTTGATAAAAATGTAAAAATGCGGTATAATTTATTTATATGTAATTTGTTTGGGAGTTGTGCTATGAAAACAAACGAAAAGCAGGCAAGAATGGAATATCTTGTTGAGTATCTTAATACCTGTGCCGATGCTTATTATAATAAGAACGAGCCCATTATTTCCGATGCACAGTTTGATGCGCTATTTGATGAACTGACCGCCCTTGAAAAGGAGCTGGGCGTTCAACTTGATGCCTCTCCCACAAAAAATGTTGGCTATGAAGTGTTAAGTGCACTCGAAAAGGTTGAGCATAACATTCCGCTTTTAAGCCTTGCAAAAACTAAGGACCCCGCCGATATTTGCGATTTTCTTAAAAAAGGCGAGGGCTATTTAGGCCTTAAAATGGATGGTTTAACCGTTAAACTTACCTATGAAAACGGACTGCTCACTGCCGCCGCAACAAGGGGGGATGGCAGCGTTGGCGAGGTTATAACCCACAATGCAAAAACCTTTGTTAATGTGCCAAAAAAAATTAAATACACCGAGCGCTTAGAGATAACGGGTGAAGCCTTTATTGATATTGCTACTTTTGCCGAAATCAATGAACAAATTGAAAACGATGAGGATAAATATTCAACCCCCCGTAATCTTGCATCAGGCACTGTAAGACAGCTTGATTCCGCCGTTTGCAAAAGCCGTGGCGTGCGCTTTTTTCCATTTAATGTGCTTATAGGTCTTGATGATATAAAATCCAAGCAAAAGCGCCTTGATTTCTTAAAGGATTTAGGTTTTGAGCGGCTGTTTACATTGTCTCTTTCAGGGCAAGAGTCGCCTGCCCAGGTTGAGGAAAAACTGTTCGCTTTAAAAGATACCGCGCAAAAAAACAACCTTCCTATTGATGGCGTTGTTTTCTCTTTTGACAATGTTGATTTTTGTAAAGCACAGGGCAGAACATCCCACCATTTTAAGGATGGTATTGCCTTTAAATTCGGTGACCCGGGCGCCGTTTCCCACCTTCAAAAAATAACCTGGAACATTTCACGAACAGGACAACTAACCCCCATTGCCGAGTTTGATACTGTGGAAATTGACAATACCGAGGTAACAAGGGCCTCCCTCCATAACATGACCTTTGTTGAGGGGCTTAAACTTCAAGTTGGCGATGAAATTTATGTTTCAAAAAGAAATATGATTATCCCCCATGTTGAGGAAAATCGCACGCTAAAAGAACAGCCAAACAGAGAGTATGTTTTAGATTACCCTGCGGTTTGTCCCATTTGCGGCAGTGAGACTTCCGTTAAAACAACCGTTTCCTCCGACAAAACAGTGCAGGTGCTTTACTGTGATAACGAAAACTGCGCAGGAAAGCAAATAAAGAAATTTACCCATTTTGTAAGCAAGCCCGCAATGAATATTGAGGGGCTGAGCGAGGCCACCCTTGAGAAATTTTTATCCCTCGGTTATCTTAAAAACCTTTCGGATATTTTCCGTTTGAGTGGAAAAACCGAAATCAAAAACCTTGAGGGCTTTGGTCAAAAATCCTTTGAAAATCTTTGCGCGGCAATTAAGAAAGCGCAAACGGTGCCTCTTGCAAATTTCCTTGTGGCCCTTAACATCGGCTTAGTTGGCAAAAGCGCCGCAAAGGTGATTTCCGATTTATTTGGCGGCGATTATGAAAAGCTTAAGGTGGCAATTAATAACCGCTATGATTTCACCGAAATTGATGGCTTCGGCGAAATTATGAACGAGGAAATTTACCGCTTTTTCGATAGTGAGCAAAACATTGCCGAAATAGAAAGTCTTTTGCCCTTTATAACATTTGAGAAGCAGGAAAAGGGCCAAATAAAAGAAAATATGTTTACCGGTAAAACCGTTGTTATAACAGGTACATTCGCAAAATTCACCCGCGATGAGCTCACCGAAATTTTAGAGGGCTTTGGCGCCAAGGTGACAGGCTCGGTTTCTAAAAAAACCGATTTTGTTCTTGTGGGCGAAAATGCGGGCAGTAAACTTGAAAAGGCAAAAAATCTGGGTGTTGCCATCATTGCCGAAGAGAATTTGAAAATTTAAAAAAGGTGTGACCAAAATGGTCACACCTTTTTGTTACCCGTAAGAATTAGCTATCTTTCGGTGCGTACGCTTTTTGAAAGGAAATCTTCATATGCCAGGCGTATTCCTTCTTTAAGCCCGATTTTACTATTCCAACCCAACTTTTCTAGTTTAGAAATATCCAACAATTTTCTTGGGGTTCCATCGGGTTTTTCAGTATCCCATATTATTTTACCTTTATATCCCACTGCTTCTGCCACTAAAACTGCAAGGTCTTTTATGGAAACCTCTTGACCGCTGCCAATGTTTACCGTTTCGTTTCCTAACTGTTGGGCAGAATAATTTTTCATTAAAAACACGCAGGCGTTGGCCAAATCATCTGTGTATAAAAACTCTCTTTTAGGCTCTCCGCTACCCCAACATACTACCTCTTTCATTCCTGCCTTTTTAGCCTCGTGAAAGCGACGAATAAAGGCGGGAAGTACATGGGAATTTTCCGGGTGATAATTATCGTTAATGCCGTAAAGATTGGTTGGCATAACGCTTATGTAATCGGTGCCGTATTGGCGGTTCAGGTATTCGCAATATTTAAGACCCGATATTTTTGCTAGAGCATAAGCCTCGTTTGTTGGCTCTAAGCTGCTTGTAAGCAGGCAGCTTTCCGGCATTGGCTGCGGCGCCAGCTTTGGATAAATGCAAGAGGAACCCAAAAACACCAGTTTTTTTACACCCGCTTTGAAGGCGGCGTGTATAACGTTCATTTCTATCATCATATTGTCATACATAAAATCCGCCGGTTGATTGTTGTTTGCCATAATGCCGCCCACCTTTGCGGCTGCCAAAAACACATATTCAGGCTTTTCACTATCAAAGAAGTGCTCCACCAGGTCCTGTCGGCGAAGATCAAGCTCACGACTACCTTTGACTACAATGTTCATATACCCTTCATTTTGTAAGCATCTTACTATTGCTGACCCAACCATACCGTTGTGGCCCGCAACATAAATCTTTGCATTTTTCTCCATAAAACTCACCTTATTCAAAAGACATTCGGTTTTCGCCCTGTTCTTTTACAAACTCCAGGTCGCTTTCTACCATAATTTTTACCAGCTCATCGAAAGAAGTGGCTCTGGGATTCCAACCAAGCAGTCTTTTAGCTTTAGAGGGGTCACCCAAAAGATAGTCCACATCAGAGGGGCGGAAAAACCTGGGGTCTACATCCACCAGCACATTGCCGGTTTTCTTATCTATACCCTTTTCATTAAGCCCTTTGCCTTCCCATTCCAGTTCAATTCCAACACATTTAAAAGCGGCATTAACGAACTCTCTTACGGTACGTTTTTCGCCTGTGGCAATTACAAAATCCTGAGGCTCATTTTGCTGCAAAATTAGCCACATACATTCAACATAATCTTTAGCGTAGCCCCAATCTCTTACGGAATCGAGATTACCTAAGGAAAGCTTTTCTTGCATACCTAAAGATATTCTTGCGGCGGCAAGGGTTATTTTCCTTGTAACAAAGGTTTCGCCTCTGCGCTCTGATTCGTGATTAAAAAGAATTCCGTTGGCCGCAAACATTCCATAAGCTTCTCTATAATTTTTAACTATCCAATAGGCATACTGTTTGGCCACTGCATAAGGAGAATAAGGGTGAAATGGAGTTTCTTCATTCAAAGACATTCCCTTATTTTCCACCTTTCCGTAAAGTTCTGAGGTGGAAGCTTGATAAACCTTGGTTTTGCCCGACAATCCGCATATACGTACCGCTTCAAGTATTCTTAAAGTTCCTAATCCATCGCAATTAGCCGTGTATTCGGGCACCTCGAAGGAAACCGCCACGTGGGACTGAGCAGCAAGATTATAAATTTCATCTGGTTTTGTTTCATTAACAATTCTAACTATATTCATAGAATCGGTCATATCGCCGTGTAAAAGTACGAGCTTATTTGTTCTACCGCATTTTTTCATAAGCTCTTCAACAAAGAGATGGTCTATACGCTGGGTGTTATTAACACTGCTGCGCCTTAAAATGCCATAAACCTTATATCCCTTATCTAATAAAAATTCTGCTAAATAGGAACCATCCTGACCGTTTATTCCGGTAATTAAAGCTGTTTTCATATTTTTTACTCCTTATACAGTGTTTTTTGAAATCTCATCCCAATCAAAGCTTAGACGATGAATATCGTTAGCATCGGGTTCGCCTATATGCACCTCAAGAAATTCCAATTCGGTTATTGCCTTTATTATGTGGTTTGCCCCGCGTGGAATGGTAACAGAAATACCGGGGCTTACGGTCATTTTCATATTCCCCAGTATCATTTCTCCTTTTCCCTTAAGGAATACCCATACCTCATTTCTTAACTCGTGATAATGAAAGCTGGAAACCATTCCTGCAAACATTTTTACGTGCCTTGTAAGGTTTGTGGCGTCGTGGTCTACGGTTTTTAATGTGCCCCAGCGACGTTCCTCGTACATAGGCGGCATAGAAAGATTAGCTACAATTTCCTTCAAGCCCTCGCTTGCATTTTTATCACTAACCAGTATACCATCAGCTCCGGCAACCACAACAGTATCTGAAAGGCCACTGGCAATAATCGGAATGTCAAGCTCGTTTATTACCTTTGAATTGTTACAGCCTTCCGTTATTACATTTCCTAAAGTTTCACGCTGCATTTCATCTACCAATGTGTTCCAGGTTCCGAGGTCCTTCCATACTCCTTTAAAAGGAACAGCTATCATATTGCGGCACCTTTCTAAAACCTGGTAATCGAAACTTATTTTTGGCAGCTTTTCATAATTGTTATAAAGGTAATCATAATCGGCACTAAGTCCCATGTTTTCAATGATGTCGGAAACAATCCCTATTTTGAAACAGAATACACCGCAATTAAACACCGCTCCTTTATTAAGCAACTTTATCGCTGTATCATAATCGGGCTTTTCCACAAACTTCCTTACAGTAAAATATCCGTCTTTTTGCTTATCGGGTACTATGTATCCATATTTTGAGGAAGGGCTATCCGGAACGGCGCCCATTAAAGCGATATCGGCACCGCTGTTTTTCAAATGCGCCTCTAACGAGCAAAGCGTTGCAAAGTATTCATCCTCAGCATAAGGGTCTACGGGTAGTATTGTAATGAAATCCTCCACTGTGGCACCGCACCTACTTAATGCATAGGCACAAGATAGCGCCACGGCAGGAAAGGTGTCCCTACGTTCAGGCTCAACAACAATTTCAATATCCCCTAACTGAGAATGTATAATTTCAAGTTGGGAATTACCTGCGCAAATAAGGGTTTTATTTTCATAACCTGCCGTTCTTAACTGCTTTGTCACCCTTTGCACCATTGATATTTGTTCGCCATCACAGTGAGAATCCTCAAAAATTTTGATATATTGCTTTGACCTTAGGTCGTTTGAAAGAGGCCAAAGTCTTTTCCCCGAGCCACCTGATAAAAGTACAGTAAACATCAAATTTCTCCTATAATTAAGATACTTTACATAGAACTCGTTTTATAGTATAATAATTTTAATCAAATGTGTCATTAAACTTTATTGCTATAAAACATAAAAATATTGCTACAAAAGGAGAAACTATGCCTAAAACATATTCATCCGAAATCAGCGCGGGTAAAATAACAAATGATACCACAATTTCCGAACGCATAGTAAGCACCCCCTCAGCAACCGCCAAAGCTATGCTTAATTATGTGCAGGAAATGGGAACACTTTTTTGCAAGCGTTCCCATCTTAGTACAAGAAGTAAACTAGATTCATATTTAATAATTATAGTTCTTCGGGGCAGCGGAACCATAAGCTATGAACATAACAATATTCACATAAAAGCGGGAGATATTGCATTTATAGACTGTAACAAAGAATACTCCCATCGCTGTGCCGAAAACGACCCTTGGGAGCTTACATGGCTTCATTTTAACGGCCCCACAGCTAAAGCCACACATTCGCTGTTTATGAAACGAAACGGCTCAATATTGGTTAAACCTAACGATTTATCGTTATACCTTTCTTACTTCAGCAAGTTGTATTCGGTAATGTCACAAAAAAATAGGGATTACGAGCTTATTGCCTCTTCACAAATCAACACCATTTTCACTGCAATACTTTTGGAAGAGTCGAGAGGTAACCACAACAACACCACCACTGAAAAAATTCACCAGTTAAAAGAATATCTTGAGAAGAACTTCACCACTAAAATCTCTTTAGAGCGTTTAAGCGAAGATTTTTTCATAAGCAAATATTATATGTTGCGTCAATTTAAAGAGCTTTTTGGAATGACCATAATTCAGTACTTAACCTTTTGCAGAATAAATCACGCCAAGAAGCTGTTGCGTTTTACCTCAATGTCGGTGGCAGAAGTTGCAAACGAATGCGGGTTTGAAGACGCCAGCTATTTTAACAAGGTCTTTCACGATACCGAAGGAATTACCGCCGGAAAATACCGTAAGCTTTGGGATAATTGAATTCGTTGCTTACATAAATGGGTGATTTATTTTGTACATAGTTAAAGCTCCTTTGCCCAATGTTGAGCCGGTGGTTGTTTTATGAATTTAAAAAAGGTGTGGTCGAAAGACCACACCTTTTTAATGTTGTTCATCAATACTTAGCTCAAAGCTTCCCATAAATTCCTTAAGGAAAATATCAGCTTCTTCCATTTTTAAATCTTTGACAGCTTTTAAAAGACTTTCCTTTGCAACGGAAAACTCGCGGTTGCCCATTTTCAGTTCTTCAGTGCACTTAATGAGCGCTGAAATTTTATCAGCCGCCTTAACATAGCATTGAATTTCACTGTCCTTTGAAGCAAAGGCGTTCACCATTTCTCTCCTTAAATCATCGGGCAGCAGGGAATAGAGCTTTTCCTCAGCCGCAGCCTCCATTTTTTTGTAGGCGGCTTTGATTTCAGGGTTGTCATATTTAACGGGAGTGGGCATATCGCCGGTTATAATTTCACTTGCATCGTGGAAAAGCGCCGCAACGGCAATTTTTTCGGGGTTAACATTTTTATTAAGCCTCACCTTTGCAATAATGCCGAGTGCGTGGGCAATGTAGGCCGTTTCAAAGCTGTGTTCGCTTAAATTTTCGGTTTTGGTGTTGCGCATAAGACCCCAACGGTAGATATTTTTCATTCGGGAAAGCATTGCATAAAAATGACTTTGCATAAAAATTCCTCATTTATTAAAAAATTAATAATTTTAGTGTAGCATATTATATCATTATTTGTTATAATAAAGCAAGAGTATTTTAAAAATTCAAGTGGGGGAAATTAAGAATATGGTTTTTTCGCAAAATAGGAAAATTTTGTTAAAGCCTCAAAAGGATAAAATTTGGAGCACCTTTTTTATTGCGCTGGGCGTAGCCGCCGCATTTTTGGTGCCTTTTATCATTTATGATAACGGATATTTTATTTTCTACGGCGACTTCAATGCCCAACAAATTCCCTTTTATAAGCTTGCCCACGAGGCGGTGCGAAGCGGAAATATTTTTTGGAGCTTTGAAACCGACCTTGGAGCAAACTTTATCGGCTCATACAGTTTCTATCTCCTTGGCAGTCCTTTTTTCTGGCTGACCATTCCTTTTCCCACCTATTTTGTGCCCTACCTTATGGGTCCACTTCTCATTTTGAAATTTGCCTTTGCGGCGCTCACGGCCTATGCCTTTTTAAGAAGATTTGTGCGAAATCCCTTTTCGGCGCAAATCGGCGCCCTGCTTTATGCTTTTTCGGGTTTTTCAATTTATAACATTTTCTTTAATCACTTCCACGAAGCCCTTATCGTTTTCCCACTGCTGCTTTTAAGCCTTGAACTGCTTATAACCGAAAACAAACGCGGCTTCTTTGCATTTATGGTTTGCATAAGCGCGGTTACTAACTACTTTTTCTTTTTCGGAATGGTGGTTTTTGCGGTTATTTATTTCTTTGTTCGTGTTTTCTCAAATTGCATTAAACCCCGTTTTTCAAGATTTCTAGTTATGCTTTTTGAAGCGGTTTTAGGTCTTGCAATGTCGGCAGTTATTCTGCTTCCTGCAATTCTTGCCATTTTGGATAACTCCCGTGTTTCAAGCATCAATATGGGCTGGAACGCCATTATGTACGGCAAGGAGCAAATTTACCTTAACATTATCGAATGCTTTTTCTTCCCACCCGATTTGCCCGCCCGCCCTGTATTTTTCCCGGGCGCCGATGTAAAGTGGTCCTCCCTCGGCGGCTGGTTGCCTCTTTTTGGCATGGTTGGTGTCTTTGCGTTTTGCGGCGCAAGAAAGGGTCACTGGATAAAGCGTATTATTTGTGTCAGCTTTGTTATGGCAATGTTCCCCATTTTAAACAGCGCTTTTTATGCCTTTAATACCTCATATTATGCACGCTGGTTCTATATGCCCATTTTAATGATGTGCCTTGCAACAGCCGTGGCCATTGAGGATGCCGACATAAATTGGAATTCGGCCTGGAAATGGGTTGGATTTATAACCCTTGCCTTTACACTTGTCATCGGTTTCTTTCCGCAAAAGGTTGGCAGTGGGGAAGAGGAGAAGATTATTTTTGGTCTTTATTCTCAAGATGACAGCCCGATGTATATTCTCCGCTTCTTTATCACCTGCGGTGTTTCTATTCTCTCTTTGCTGTTCGTAAGACTTCTTATGAGAATTAGAAACGAGGGAAAACTGAAAACCTTTTATAAAAGCGCCCTTGTGCTGCTTTGCGTTATAACCGTGACCTATTCGGCTATTTTTGTGGGCACAGGCAAAACCCATTCCTTTAGCAGTAAAGAGGTTATGATTCCTCAACTTATTGAAGGCGAGGTAAATTTAGAGAACAGCGAAAACTACCGCGTTGATGTTTACGATGGCGTTGATAATACAGCAATGTATTTAGGCCTTTCCTCCATCAATGCCTTCCATTCGGTTGTGCCTGCCTCTATTATGGAGTTTTATGAGTTTATCGGTATAACCCGTGATGTTGCAAGCCGCCCGGAGGTCAGCTACGAAGCCTTAAGAAGTTTTTTATCGGTTAAATACCTGCTCAACCGTGATAACGGAGACAGCTTCCTAAACTCATTTAACAAGCCGTCTATCACAGGCTTTAAATATAAAGAGAGCCAAAGCGGATATTATATTTATGAGAATAAAAACTACATTCCTTACGGCTTTTCTTATGATTATTATATGACCGAGGAGGACTGCGCAGGCTACACGGGTGACACGCTGGTTCGACTGATGCTCAAAGCCGTTCTGCTCAGCGATTATGATGCGCTGAAATACAGCCATTTGCTCAGGAGCATCGATGAACTTAAAGGTCACAACTCTTATGATTTCAGCACATCTCTCGTAAATGATGATACCTTGGCTGATGACTGCCAAAAACTTGCCACAACCTCGGCTGTTTCCTTTGAACGCGATAATGGCGGCTTTACCGCCACGGTTATAAGGGAAAAGGCAAATCTTGTCTTTTTCTCGGTGCCTTATGAAGACGGCTGGTCGGCCACAGTTAACGATGGAGAGGTAGAAATTATAAAGGCAAACAAGGGCTTTATGGCGGTTGTTGTGCCTGCGGGAACGAGCATAATCCGTTTTGATTACAAAACACCGGGTCTCGAAATCGGTCTTTACACAACCCTCGGCTGTGCGGTTGTTTTACTGATTTACGCCATCATTGCAAACTTTGTTATTAAGAATAAGCAGATGGATGAAGATATGCAGGAGTACCCCGAGGGCGATGCCCTGGTGCTTAAATGGCGTGATGCCGAATTTTTAGAGCAGAGGGAAGCGCAAATCGCTAACGAAGAGGAGAATAAATCTATTCTTGATGACCTGCCCGAGAAAACCTCTGGTCCAATTAACAATAGTTTCGAAAACGGCTTTAAGCTTGATTTCGGTGATTTTGAGGATGATGAAAACTAACCCTTGACAAAATAAAAGGGCAGTGCTAAAATTAGTTTCGACAAAAGGGAGCTTGATTGACTCAGGCTGAGAGGAAGCCATTTTGCTTCGACCTGTAACCTGATGCGGATAATACCGACGTAGGATAATATTCAAACGTTTAAAGCCGCAGAGCATTTTGTTTCTGCGGTTTTTTGTTTCGGCAAATTTTTTGCTGTGCACTGGGTTCCCTTTTGTTGAAGCAAGGGTGGGCCGGGTCGACACAGCGCGCCCTTTAAAGAAATCTTTTAAAGAGGGTAGAAGAAATGAATGAAAAAACTCAAAAATTAACGGTAAGTGCAGTTATGATTGCCCTTGCCACAGCACTAAGCTTTGTAAAACTTTGGGAAATGCCTTTAGGCGGCGCTGTAACGCTCCTTTCAATGCTTCCTATGTGCCTTTTATCGGTTATGTACGGCCCTAAATGGTCGGCGCTTCCGTGCTTTGTTTATGCCGCTATTCAAATGGCTGTAAGCGGTGTTTTCGGCTGGGGGCTTACCCCCACCGTTTTGGTTGGCGCCATAGTTTTTGACTATCTTGCGCCTTTCACCTGCCTTTGCTTTGCAGGCGCCTTTAGGAAAAAGGGACTTTGGGGCATTGTTTTTGGAATTCTTACTGTTTGCGTTGTAAGATTTTTATTCCACTTTGCTTCGGGCTGTATTTTCTTTAGAAGCTATGAGCTGTTTAACAATCCCTACATGTGGTCACTTGCCTATAACGGCACCTTTATGCTGCCTGAACTTGGCCTTACCCTTGTGGGTGCTGTGGCTCTTTTCAAGGTGCCAGCAATTAATAAATTCATTAAAATTTAGAGGGTGTTTTTTTGAACCGTTGCTTCATTTTCGGCGCATTAGATATTTCCGCGTTGCCTGAAATCCCAACAGAAAACGACCTTGTTATCGCCGCCGATAAAGGGGTTTTGGTAACCGAAAAATTTAATATAATTCCCGATTTTGTTATTGGCGATTTTGATTCTCTCGGCTTTGTGCCAAAGGGCGAAAATATTATAAAGCTGAATGTTCGAAAGGATGACACCGATGTTGGCTTCGCTGTGAAAACAGCGTTTGAGAAAGGCTGCAAGGATTTTGTACTTTATGGTTGCATCGGCGGCAATTTAAGCCATACATTTGCCAACCTGCAAATTGCCAAGGCGTTAAGCGAAAAGGGCTTAAAAGTGGTGCTTTACGGCGAAAAGGAAATTATAACTGTAATTCACAACACCTCCATTTCTTTTTCCGCTAAAAAAAGCGGCAAGATTTCGGTGCTTTCTTTAAGTGATGAAAGTGGCGGTGTGACCATAGAAAATCTTTCATACACATTAAAAAACGCTACCCTTAAAGCCAACGAGCCCCTTGGAGTAAGCAATGAATTTGTAGGCCGTGAAAGTTGCATTTCGGTTGAAAACGGCTGCCTCGCAATAATTGAAGAAAACTAAAAAAGTGCGTTACAGTTTAAACTGTAACGGACTTTTTGTTTGATTTTTTTAAGCAATAATGCAGCCGTTGGGGCAAACCTTTGCACACTCACCGCAACCAGAGCAGAGCTCCTGATTAATTGAGGCAAGGTTATCGGTAATTGTTATAGCGCCCGTCGGGCAGGTTTTAGCACACTTTGTGCAACCAATGCAGGCATTCTTACAGGCCTTCATTGCAACGCCGCCCTTGTCTTTATTAGAACAGGCAACTGCAAATTTATAATCGGCAGGCAAAATGGAGATAAGCCCTTTTGGGCAGACCTTTGCACAAAGTCCACAGGCACCGCAAAGGTCCTTATCAACCTTTGCAACACCACCATCCAGCGAAATTGCCTTTTGGTCGCAGGCTGCGGCGCAGTCACCAAGGCCAATACAACCATATTGACAGGCAAGGGGGCCGTTGTAAAGAAGGGCTGCTGCGGCGCAGGTGTTAATGCCTTCATAACGATATTTTGAAACGGTTTTTTCATTGGTTTTGCCGCAGGCAACAAAGGCAACCTTTCTTTCAACAGTAACCTCAACACCGAGAATTTCAGAAAGTTCAGCGGCTGTCTTTTCGCCGCCAACAGGGCATTTGTTGCATTCGGCTTCGCCCTTTGCGATAGCCTCAGCGTAGCCGTCACAGCCTGAATATCCGCAGGCGCCGCAGTTGGCGCCTGGCAAAGCCCCACGAATTGCTTCCACCTTTTCATCGGTGGGAACAGCCAAAAACTTTGAGGCAAAGGAAAGACCAACACCGCAGATAAGGGCGATAACACCAACAACGGCGGCGGCTAATAAAATCTCTACCATATTATTTGCCTCCTATTCCCGCAAAGCCGAGGAAGGAGAGGGAAACAATGGCCGCCGCAATAAGGGTAATTGGCAGACCCTTAAGACCCTCGGGAATGTCGGCTTCATCAAGTTTTTCTCTGACCCCTGCGAAAATGACCATCGCAAGCAGGAAACCTAGTCCTGCGGAAAGGGCATTTACAAGGGATTCAAGGAAGGTGAGCTCCTTTGTGAAATTGAGAATTGTAATACCCAAAACTGCGCAGTTGGTGGTGATAAGAGGTAGGTAAATACCAAGTGCCGAGTAAAGGGGAGGGGAGAATTTCTTAATTGCAATTTCCAAAAGCTGAACAATGGCGGCAATTATAAGAATAAATACAATGGTTTGAAGATAGGCAAGACCGCCAGGCACTAAAATGTAGGCGTAAATGGGATATGTAGCGGCGGTGGCAATAAGCATAACCGCTGTAACTGCTACACCCATTGAGGCCGCAGTAGGTACCTTTTTAGAAACGCCGAGGAAGGGACAAATACCGAGGAATTTTGACAAAATCATATTCTCGGTGAGAAGTCCTGCAAGCAAAATGGAAATAAAATTACTCATTACCGCTTACCTCCTCGCTGTTTTTTGTTTCTTCGGTGTTGGTTTCGGCCTTTTGTGGCTCAACTTCACTGCAATCTTCACCGCAGGCACTACAGTTTCCGGGGCAACCGCCACAACCTAAGCTTTTAACGGGCTTTTTGCCCATGGCAGTGGCAAGCTTATTGGAAACGGCAACCAAAATGCCGAACACAAAGAAGCCGCCGGGGGGCAAAATCATAACAATCATGGGGTCAATAAATGATGATGTGATGGGCAGACCGAAAACCGAGCCTGCGCCGATAAGTTCTCTTATTGCGCCCATAAGGGTGATAACTGCAGTAAAGCCAACGCCCATTCCAATGCCATCTAAAATGCTGGGTAAAACGGGATTTTTGCAGGCAAACATTTCAGCACGGGCCAAAATGATGCAGTTAACAACGATAAGCGGCAGGTAAATGCCGAGAGCGGCATCAATATCGGGTAAAAATGCTTTAACAAGCATTTGGATAATTGTAACAAAGCTTGCAATAATGGTGATGAAGGCGGGAATTCTAACCTTGTCGGGAATGACATTTCGAAGCAGGGAAATAACAAGGTTTGAACCAACGAGAACAAGTGTTGCCGCAACACCCATTCCAATGCCGTTAATGGCGGCGGTGGTGATTGCCAGGGTGGGGCAGGTGCCGAGCACCAGGCGCAAAACAGGGTTTTCCTTAATGAGACCATTGGTGAAATATTTAAGGTTTTTATTACTCATTTTTGGTTCCCTCCTGTTCTGATGCTACCGAAACAGCGGCATCACCAAAATTGTCACTGTAAAGGGTAAGCGCCTCATTAACGGCTTTTGTTACAGCCCTTGAAGAAATGGTTGCACCCGTTACAGCGTTAATTTCATTATTTGTGGCATTTGCACCGTTTTTAACAACGGTTATTTCACCTGATAAGCCTAAAAACTGTGAGTAAAAGCCTTCTTTAGTAACATTTTGTCCGAGTCCTGGTGTTTCATCAGATGCCGAAAGAATGGAAACGGCAAGAATTTTTCCTGCAGGGTCAACGGCGGTCATAACACTAATGTCGCCGCCATAGCCCGCCCCGCTTGTTACAAAGATATAACCTGCAACGGCACCGTTTTTTTCGGCTGTGTATATTTCCTTGCCTTCGGTTTTTGTGTAATCCTCAGCAGGAAGCACCTCCTGCATTGCGGCAATCTTTGTTTCTTCCTCTAATTTTGTAATTTGACCTGCGGTTAAAAGGTTTGTAACACCTAAAAGAAGGGTTGCCACAAGGCAGATGATAAAAAGAGTTGCGCTGGGAACAATAATTTCTTTATTTTTCTTAATAAAATCAACAATTAAATCCCAAATTTTACGCATTTTTGTTGTCCTCCCATCCGAAAGGTTTGAAAGAGGGCAAACGGTTTATGTGAGGGGTCAAAATATTCATAATAAGAATGGAGTATGAAACACCCTCGGGCAGGGAAGCAAATTCCCTTATTATAACGGTGAGAATACCGCAACTAACACCGAAAATAGCCATTCCCCAAGGAGTTTTGGGCGTGGTAACATAGTCGGTTGCCATAAATATTGCGCCAAGGAGCAATCCACCCGATAAAATGCAGGTTAAAGGATTTCCGCCAAGGCACAGGGTAAAGAGTGCGGCGGAACCGATGAAGCACAAGGGGATGATGGGGGAAATAATGCGGCGCACAAGCAAATAAGCGAAGCCGATAAGCAGCATAAGTGCGCTGGTTTCACCAATTGAGCCCGCGTGGGTGCCTAAAAACAGTTCCTTAAGGGTGTAGGCGGCAGGTTCGGATGCAAGTGGGGTTGCACTGCTGACAACATCAGAAAATGGGGGATGAAAGGTTGTCATAGCGGCGGGGAAAGAAACCAGCAAAACAATTCTCGCAGTAATTGCAGGGTTTGCAAAGTTTTGACCAAGACCGCCAAACATCTCTTTAACAACAATAATGGCTATTGCGCTACCGATAATTCCCATCCAAACGGGGAGCCTAGGCGGCAGGTTAAGGGCTAAAAGAAGTCCTGTGACAACGGCACTTAAATCCCCAATGGTGTAGGGCTTTTTCAATATAAGGCACCACAAAAATTCGCTGAGCACAGCGGCCAAAACACAAGAAACGATTAAAAGTGCCGCTGAAAGGCCAAAAAGTATAACACCGAAAACAGTGGCGGGTGCAAGGGCAATTATAACATCAAGCATAATATCCCTTGTGGAAACCTCGCTTCTAATGTGAGGGGAGGAGGAAACAACTAGCTTTTTATTCATTTTGCATTCCTCCTCATTTCGTTTTTAGCAATTCGCATTGCCTGCACAAGTTCTCTCTTTGCAGGGCAAACAAAAGAACAGCAGCCGCATTCCATGCAGTAGCTCACATTCATTTTCAAAAATAAATCGGCATCAAGCTTTTTTCTTGAAACCTTTGCCTCAACTGCTGCAGGGGTTAAGTTCATAGGACAGGCGGCAATGCAACGACCACATTTAATACAGGCTGTGGAAATATGGGGCTTCTTTTCCTTAAAGCACAAAATTGCATTGTTGGGTTTTGCAATAACAACATCGGTTGAAACAATTGCATTGCCCATCATAGGACCGCCCAAAACAATTTTGTCAGGCTCCTGGGTAAAGCCGCCGCAGAACTGAATAATTTCCTCGGCAGAGGTTCCAATGGGCACAAGAACATTACAGGGATTTTTAATTACATCACCATCAACCGTGATGCGTTTTGTAACAAGGGGCATACCTGTTCTAATATATTTTGAAAGTGCGGAAATACTTGTAATGTTCATTACAATGCAGCCAACGTCGCTTGGGAGCTTGCCAAGGGGAAGCTTTCTTTTTGTTGTGCTGTAAATGAGCACCTTTTCAGCGCCCTGAGGATAACGGGATTTAAGGCGCATAACCTTAACCTCATCTTCGGCATCATATTTTTCCGAAGCAATTTCGGCAAGTTTTTTAAGTGCCTTCGGTTTGTTGTCCTCAACACCGATAATAACCTTTTTAAGGCCTAAAATTCGCTTAACAAGGTAAATACCATTCAAAATATCTTCGGCGTTTTCCATACACTCTCTATAATCGGCAGTGATGTAAGGCTCACACTCGGCACCATTGATGATAAGAGTGTCAAGCTCAACGCCTGGGCGTTTAGTAAGTTTAACATGGGCAGGGAAGCCTGCGCCGCCAAGGCCAACGAGACCGCACTCCCTTGCCGCCTTAACAAGTTCTTCTTCGGTTTCAACCTTAACGGGGGCAATTTGGGGGTCGGGCTCCATAAGACCATCAGATTCAATGAACACCATTTTAACGGGTTTTCCGTTTGCGGGAATAACATCGGCAATTTTTGTAACGGTTCCGGAAACACTTGAATGTACGGGTGCGCAAACCAGTTTTTCACTATCTCCGATTTTTGTTCCAACGAAAACCTTGTCACCTGCTTTAACGGTAGGCTCACAGGGAACACCAATGTGCTGTTGAAGGGGGATTGCTACGCTTTTAGGTGGTGGCATAATAATTGTTTCAAATTCAGCTGTGCCTTTAAAATGGGGTAGCGTTGCGCCACCTAAAGACCTGCCGACACTATGTAAAATAGTCTCTTTTTTGTCCACACATATTCCTCCTTATAGTAATACTAACATATTATACAATATATAGCGCTTATTTTCAAGAGTTTATTTATAATATAACTATATATAATTAAATTTTTACATTATTTTACAAAAACATATTGATAATTTTTTTAGATTATAGTATAATAACTTTGATTTAGGCTTTTTGCACTAAAATATAAAAAAATAATATATTTTTCGGGAAGGAGCGAAAAAAATATGGGAGAAGTTTCCATTGCATTTGTTTGTGCGCTGGGAATCAGCACCGTTTTTATCGGTCTTATTTGCATTGTTCTGCTTTGCAAGGTTATAGGCCTTATTTGCGGTCAATCATCAAGCGCCAAAGAGACAAGTTCACAGCAGCCTAAAGCGGCAGGTGCACCTGCAACAGTTAATAACACTGCAAAAGATGTTAACATTAACCGTGGTGAGATTGTTGCAGCAATATCTGCAGCCATTGCTGAGGAACTCGGAACTAAGGTAACGGGTATTAAAATTGTATCAATTAAAAAAATTTAAAGGTGATAAAAATGAAAAAATATAATGTTAATGTAAACGGAACAAATTATGAAGTAGTTATTGAAGAAGCAAACGGCGCTGAAATTGCAGCCGCTCCCACAGCAGCTCCTGTTACTGCCACCGCTCCTGCACCCGCAGCAGCACCTGCAGCAGGTGGAGAAACCGTTACTAGCCCCATGCCCGGCAATATTCTTGCTGTTAATGTAACAGTTGGTAAGGCGGTTAAGAAGGGCGATGTTCTTATGGTGCTTGAAGCAATGAAGATGGAGAACGAAATTATGTCCCCCGTTGATGGCACCGTAAATGCAGTTAATGTTTCCAAGGGTGCATCTGTTGAAACCGGAACCGTTCTTTGCACAATTGCTTAGATTTTCTTTTTTGGTGAATAGGCTATGTTAGAACAAATTATGAATTTTATCAGGCAAATGGGATTTTATTTGCTTGGTGCGAACTTTTTAAATGACACAACCGTTTTTAACGAGCTTCTCGGCAGAGATGTTGTTATTGCTGCAGGCTGGAAAAGCCTTGTTATGATTCTTGTATCATTGCTTCTCCTTTGGCTTGCTATTAAAAAACAGTTTGAACCCCTGCTTTTAATCGGTATCGCCTTTGGTATGCTCCTAACCAACCTTCCCGGCGCAGGAATGTACAGTGGCGACCTTTGGACCGAATTTATGACCAAGGGTTCGGATTATTATCACGATTATGGCTTTATCCTTGCAAACGGTGGACTTTTGGATATTTTATATATAGGTGTTAAAACCTGTGTTTATCCTTGCCTTATCTTTATCGGCATCGGTGCTATGACCGATTTCAGTCCGCTTATTTCTAATCCTAAGAGCCTGCTTCTCGGCGCAGCCGCACAAATTGGTATTTTTGCCACCTTCGTGGGCACTCGCCTTATCGGTTTCACCGGTGATGAAGCTGCTTCAATCGGTATCATTGGTGGCGCTGATGGTCCTACTGCAATTTTCGTAACAACACAGCTTGCTCCTCATTTGCTTGGCGCAATTGCTGTTGCGGCTTATTCTTACATGGCGCTGGTTCCCGTAATTCAGCCCCCTATTATGAAGCTGCTCACAACCAAGAAAGAACGCCAGATTGTTATGAAGCCTTTGCGCTCCGTTTCAAAAACCGAAAAGATTATTTTCCCCATTGCGGTTACAATTTTTGTTTCTCTCCTCGTTCCCTCGGCAACTCCCCTTGTAGGTTGCCTAATGCTTGGCAACCTTTGGAAGGAATCTGGCGTTGCAGAGCGACTTTGTAAAACTGCTCAAAACGAGCTGATGAACATTGTAACCATTTTCCTTGGAATTTCGGTTGGCGCAACTGCAACAGCTTCAACCTTCCTGCAAACGAACAGAGATACCGTTATTAATCTCGGCGGCAACGAAATCACCCTGCTGCGTCTTCCCACAATTGAAATCATTGTGATGGGTGTTGTGGCATTCGGCGTTGCAACTGCCTGTGGTGTTATCTTTGCAAAGGTTATGAACCTGTTTACAAAGAATAAAATTAATCCTCTCATCGGCTCTGCCGGTGTTTCGGCAGTTCCCATGGCGGCCCGCGTTTCACAAATGGTCGGTCAAAAGGAAAATCCCTCAAACTTCTTGCTTATGCACGCAATGGGTCCCAATGTTGCAGGTGTTATTGGCTCTGCAATCGCGGCTGGTGTGCTTATAGCATTATTTGGTTAAGGAGAAATTTTTAAATGGCTAAATTAAACATTACAGATACTATTTTGCGTGATGCCCACCAGTCACAGGCGGCAACACGTATGCGCATTGACGATATGCTTCCTGCCCTTGAAAAGCTTGACAAAATCGGCTACTGGTCGGTTGAATGCTGGGGCGGCGCTACCTTTGATGTTTGTATGCGCTTTTTAAATGAAGACCCCTGGGAGCGCCTTCGTAAAATCAGAAAGGCAATGCCCAACACAAAGCTTCAAATGCTTCTTCGCGGTCAGAATCTGCTTGGCTACAAGCACTATTCCGATGATGTTGTTGATGCTTTTGTTAAGAAGTCCATTGAAAACGGTATTGATGTTATTCGTATTTTTGATGCCCTTAATGACACTAGAAATATGAGAGCCGCAATGGAGGCCTGCAAAAAGTATGGCGGCATCTGTGAAGCAGGTATGAGCTATACAATAAGCCCTGTTCATAACGAGGAATATTTCGTTAACCTTGCAAAAGAGCTTGAAAAAATGGGCGCAGATGTTATCTGCATTAAGGATATGGCAAACCTGTTGCTTCCCTATGATGCTTATTCTCTTGTTAAAAAGCTTAAGGAGAATGTTAAGGTTCCCATTCACCTTCACACCCACAATACAACCGGTACCGGTGATATGACCTATTTAATGGCAGCTCAAGCAGGTGTTGACATTGTTGACACCGCTCTTTCACCCTTGGCTAACGGCACTGCAAACCCTGCAACCGAAGCACTTGTTGCAACTTTACAGGGCACCGAGCGCGACACAGGTCTTGACCTTAACGCTCTGGCCGAGGTTGCCGCACACTTTAGAACCGTTGCCGATAAAATGAAGGCAGAGGGTATTCTTGACCCCAAGGTGCTAAGTGTTGACACCAAAACCCTTATTTACCAGGTTCCCGGCGGTATGCTTTCCAACATGATTTCACAGCTCAAACAGGCTGGAAAAGAGGATAAATATTACGATGTTCTTGCCGAGGTTCCAAGGGTTCGTGAGGACTTCGGTTTCCCTCCCCTTGTAACACCTACCAGCCAAATTGTGGGCACACAGGCTGTTATGAATGTTATTTCAGGCGAACGTTATAAAATGGTTCCCAAAGAATCAAAGGGTCTTCTTCGCGGTGAGTATGGTAAGCTTCCCGGCACCGTTAACGAGGAAGTCAGAAAGAAGGCAATCGGCGATGATGAGGTTATCACCTGCCGCCCTGCAGATAAATTGGAGCCTGAGTTTGAAAAGTATCGCATTGAGGCAGGCGACCTTGCAAGATGCGATGAGGATGTTCTCTCTTATGCTCTGTTCCCGCAGGTTGCTTCAAAATTCTTGGCCGAAAAATATGCCGAGAAAAAGGAACCCGCAGCCGATGAAAACGCTGTTCGCACTTTGTATGTTCAGGATTTATCGGGCAATTTCTAAATTTAAAAAGGGCGCAAATGCGCCCTTTTTTGCTACATATTAAGGTGATATAATGTCAAAAAACCTAAAAGGCAATTTAATTTTGCTTATAGCCGCAATAATTTGGGGCCTTGCCTTTGTGGCGCAGGATAAAGCGGCAGATACAGTGCCACCCTTTGCTATAAATGCTGTAAGGTCTTACATAGGCTTCTTGTTTTTAATTCCCGTTTGCGCCATTCTTAGCCGTAAAAGGGGAGAGAGGCTTGTTCCCGAAACCAAAGAGGGCAGGAAAAATCTAGCCCTGGCAGGTATTCTTTGCGGTGTAATGCTAACCATTTCCGCAAATTTACAGCAGTTTGGAATTTCATCCTACCCCGACAGCGCTGCGGCATCGGCAAGAAGCGGATTTATAACGGCGATGTATGTTGTGCTGGTGCCGGTGTTTGGTTTGTTTTTAAAGAAAAAAACAAGGCTTAATGTGTGGCTGGCTGTGGCTCTCTCAGTTCTCGGGCTTTACCTTTTGTGTCTATCTGGCGGACTTTATAAACTGTACGGCGGCGACATTGTTGTTTTCGGTTGTGCAATTTCCTTTGCCGTTCACATTATGTGCGTTGACCATTTTGCAAGCAGTGTTGATGGCGTTAAGCTTTCCTGCATTCAGTTTTTTGTTTGTGGAACGCTATCGATGGTTTTGATGTTTATATTTGAAAAGCCAACCCTTTTTGGAATTATGGCAGCAATGCCATACCTTTTGTTTATCGGCATTATGTCCAGTGGCGTGGCATACACTTTACAAATAATCGGTCAGCAATATTCCAAAAATCCTACGGTTGCTTCAATTATAATGAGTCTCGAATCGGTCTTTGCCGCCCTTGGCGGAATGCTTTTTGGCGAGGTTTTGTCTTTAAGAGAGGCGCTTGGCTGTTTAGTTATGTTTGCGGCAATCGTGCTTTCACAAATTGATTTTAAAAAGAAAAAGCGTTTTCGGTAAATCCGAAAACGCTTGTTTTTCTTTCGCAACTTAAATTAGATAGCGCGGGTAACCTTGCCTGAACGAAGGCAACGGGTGCAGGCATGAATACGACGAGGTGAACCGTCTATAATTGCCTTAACCTTTTTTACATTGGGCTTCCAGGTTCTGTTAGAACGTCTGTGTGAGTGGGAAACCTTAATACCAAAAGCAATCTCTTTATTGCAGATATCACATTTTGCCATGAGTCTGCACCTCCTTGAATTAACATTAGCAAAAATTATATTAACACAAAGCTTGCAATAATGCAAGTGTTTTTTTGAAAAATTCAAATATTTGTTTTTTCTTATGAATAATGTCTTGAAAGAGGGTTGTTGTTTTGTTATAATAAATAAATAAATTGTTTATTATGGGTGATTGTGTGATTAAGGCAGTTTTATTTGATTTAGATGGCACCTTGGCAAATTCTCTTTTTGACCTTGCCTTTGCCACCAACCGCGCACTTAAAATGCACGGCTTTGGCGAACATCCAGTTGATAGTTATAAGTATTTCGTTGGCGATGGAATTCCCAAAATGATTGAGCGTGCACTTCCCGAAAACGCAAGAGATGCTGCCACACTCGAAAAGGTTAAAAAAGATTTTATCGATTATTATAAGGACCATCACAGCGACAGAACAAAAACCTATGACGGCGTTCCCGAGTTGCTGGCTGCCCTCAAGGAAATGGGACTTATTCTTGCGGTTGTAACCAACAAGGCAGAACCCCTTGCAAGGCAGCTGGTTTACGGCCTTTTAGGCGAGAAAACCTTTAATGCCGTAAACGGTCAAAGGGATGGAATTCCAAATAAACCCGACCCAACACTCGCTTTGCTTACTATGGAAGAACTCGGTGTGAAACCCGAAGAATGTGTTTTCCTTGGTGACACGGGAATGGATGTGCTGACAGGCGTTAATTCGGGAGCCTACCCCGTAGGGGAGCTTTGGGGTTACCGCGATGAGGCGGAGCTTAGAGCAAACGGCGCCAAGGTTATTATAAATGAGCCAATGGAACTCATTTCTGTAATTAAGGAGCTTAATTCCTAAAATGCAGCGTTACACCCAGACTAAAATTTCTTGCTATATCGGTTACATAGTTCAGGCAATTATCAACAATTTCCTGCCGCTTCTTTTTCTCATTTTCCAAACCGAATACAAGGTTTCCTACGAGGCGCTTGGCAGGCTTATTTTCATAAACTTTTTCGTGCAAATATCGGTGGACATAGTGTCGGTTAAGGCCGTTAAGCTTTTGGGATACAGAACAATCACCGTTTTAGCCCACGCGATTGCCGCACTTGGTCTTGTGATGCTGGGCGTTCTCCCCATGCTTTTTCCCGAAAATGTTTATACCTGCCTTGTTATAGCCATTTTGTTTTATGCCACTGGCAGTGGCATTATTGAGGTAATTATCAGCCCCATTGTTGAATATCTGCCGGGGGAGAAAAAGGCGGCAGAAATGTGCTTTCTCCATTCTTTTTACTGCTGGGGTCAGGTGCTCACTGTCATCGTTTCAACCGTTTTGCTTCGCCTGCTTGGCGGAAACTGGATGCTCCTTCCAATTATTTGGGCGGCTATTCCGTTTTTTAATATGTTTTCATTTATGCGCGTACCCCTTGTTATTCCTGAAAACGAGACAGAAAACAAGGGCGACAGCATACGGGTGCTGCTTAAAAACCGCAAGTTTTATAAGCTGCTTCTCTCAATGCTTTGTGCGGGAGCGAGTGAGATTGCCGTGGCACAGTGGTCCTCAATGTTCATTGAGCAGGCTCTGGGCGTTGATAAGGTTCTCGGCGATTTGCTGGGTCCCTGCGCGTTTGCAATTTTTATGGGCACGGGCAGAATTGTTTTCGGACTTCTCGGTGAAAAAATTTCCTTAAACCGCCTTATAACCATAAATGCGGTCCTTTGCTTTGTTTGCTATCTTGCTGTGTCATTTAGCTCATCGCCCGTTCTTTGCCTTATTTCCTGCGCGGTTTGCGGTTTTTCAGTCAGCCTTATGTGGCCTGGCACCTATTCGGTTGCCGCAAAGGAAATTCCAAATGGTGGCACCGCAATGTACGGTGTTCTTGCAATGCTTGGTGATATGGGCTGTTCACTGGGCCCGTGGCTTGTGGGGCTGGTTGCCGATTTCGTAAACCTTCGGGCAGGCTTTCTCGTATGTAGCGTTTTCCCTGCGATAATGTTCCTATCGGGCATTAGGGATGAAATAAAAAAATCCATTAAACTTAAAAGAGGTGCTTTTAATGAAACGCGATAACTATATTACCTGGGATGAATATTTTATGGGCATAGCCCTTTTATCCTCACAGCGCAGTAAGGATCCCTCCACACAGGTGGGCGCCTGCATTGTTAATGATGAGAACAGAATTCTTTCCATGGGCTATAACGGTATGCCGTTTTGTTGCAGTGATGATGTTTATCCTTGGGAAAGAAACGGCACAGCACAGGATACAAAATATATGTACGTGTGCCATGCCGAATTAAATGCAATATTAAATTATAGAGGTGGCTCTTTAAAGGGCTCAAGAGTTTATGTAACTTTGTTCCCCTGCAATGAGTGTGCAAAGGCAATTATCCAGGCAGGTATCAAGGAAATTGTTTACATGCAGGATAAGTATGCCGACACCGATGCCGTTATCTGTGCTAAAAGAATGCTTGATAGCGCAGGGGTTAAATACCGTCAGTATAACCAGACCAAAAACACCGTTGAATTAAAGCTGTAAGCCGAAAACTTCGCTTGCAAACCAAACCTTCTGGGCCTTAAATTCTTTTCCATCAAGGTAGTTAAGAAGTCCTGCATCGGTTTTAAAGTTAAATTTAAGCTTGTATGAGTAAAGCGCCTGCTTATCGAAGCCAAGCTTTTTGTCTCCCGCCAGCTTTCCATATTTACCGTCCCCCAAAAGGGGATGACCGATGGATGCCATGTGTGCTCTTATTTGGTGGGTACGACCTGTTAAAAGCTCAATTTTCAAAAGGCTTATGTCGCCCTTTTGGCGAATAACCTCATAGCGGGTTTTAATGGAAAGGTTTCGGTCACTTTTTTGCTTTGATAAATAAACCTTGTTTTTGCTTTCGTTTTTCTCTAAAAAGCCTTCAAGGGTTGCGGCCCTCGGTATGGGTGTTCCGTGCACCGCCGCAAGATAAAATTTATCAATTTCTCTAAGTTTTATTTTGTCGCAAAGAATGCGCAGAGCTTCGGCATTTTTTGCGGCAATAACAATTCCGCCCGTGTTTCGGTCAATTCGGTTGGCAAGGGCAGGCTTAAAGCTATTTTCCTTTTCGGGGTCAAATTCACCCTTCTCGTAAAGATATTTTTGAATTCTTGTAATGAGGGTGTCGTTGTATTCGTTTTCATCGGGGTGAACAAGCACACCCTGAGCCTTATCGGCAAGAAGAATGTTTTCATCCTCGTAAATAACGGTAAGATTTTTTGAGGCCGAAAGAAAATCGTATTTTGGTGTTGCAGCCTCAAAAAACTCATCCTTTAAATAGGCAGTTACAACATCTCCCGCAATCAGGCGTGTGCTGATTTCGGCACGCTTGCCGTTGACCTTAATGTCCTTCTTGCGAATGGCCTTGTACATCATAGAAGCAGGTAGCTTTGGTGCCGCCTTGCTTAAAAATTTGTCAAGACGCTGGTTGGCATCGTTTTCAGTTATCGTAAACTGTTTCATAATTTCTCCTTTAAGTTGGTGGTAAAATGGCAAATATGAGCGATGAAGAAAAGAAGCTTCGCGAGGGTCATAGACAGCGTATGAAAAAGCAGTTTATGGAAATGGAAAACACCAAGGATTTTCCCGATTATCAGTTGCTTGAAATGTTGCTTTTTTACGCACTTCCAAGGGTTGACACCCGTTTAACGGCAAAAAGGCTTTTAAACGAGTTTGGCTCCTTTTCAGGGGTATTTAATACCGATGCAAATAATTTTAAAAGGGTAAAGGGCGTAACCGAAAATCTTTCGGTATTTTTAAAGCTTATTTTAACGGCGGCAAGGCGCTACCACGAAAGTGAAGCCAAGAAACGCTCGTTTAAAACCGTGAAGGACTATGGCGCCTTTCTTTTGGAGCAGTACCACGGCGCCAAGGCCGAAATGATGTCCATGATAAGCCTAAATTCTAAATACGAGTTTGTATCCTTTGACATAATCAGCACAGGGGAAAGCGATTCGGTCACCGTAAGTGCTAAAAAGATTGTGGAAAAGGTGCTTAAAAACGGCGCTAATTCGGTTATCATTGCCCACAATCATCCGAGTGGAATTGCCATTCCTTCGGTGAGTGATGCCGAGGCCACTGTTAATATTAAAAGACTGCTCGCCCAGGTTGGAGTTAACCTTGTAGACCATGTTGTTCTTGAGGAAAACGATTATGTGTCAATGGCGCAGTCGGCAGAATATACACACATATTTTAAATCATTATATATCAGATTTTTAAAAAAGGCAATTAAAACGGCACCAACGGGTGTTGTTTTTAGGGATGAAATGCCTAAAAAAGCAAATTTTTGCGGTCTAATGTGTTAAAAAGCCGTGGTACGCGTCAGCGTTACCACGGCTTTTCGCCTTTTATCCCACTAAAAATTTTTCTTTTTTAGGTGCTAGCAGTTTTGTAAGTATAAATGTGGTTTGATTTCGAAACAAGAAAGCATACAAATTTAGTTGAAAAACCAATTAATCCCTAAGAACAACACCCAAAAGTGCCGTTTTTTGTTCTTATAAGGGCGTATCTTTCATAAAATTTTCTTGTATAGGGGGATTTTTATGAAGAAAATTTCAGCAATATTTTTAAGCCTGGCGCTAATTCTTACCTTTGCTTTTCCTTGTAGCGCAAAAACCGTTTCAATGGAGTATGAAGCTACCGATTTAGATGTTCCGCTTTCATCGGTAACCACTGCAGGGGAAATTGGCCAAACCCTTGATGTGAGGGCTAAAAGCTGCATTTTAATGGAGGTTAAAACGGGCAAAATTCTTTATGAGGATAATGCCGATGAAGTAACTGCACCTGCATCTATCACAAAGATTATGTCTCTTGTTTTAATAATGGAGGCTCTTGATGATGGCCGTTTAACACTTGACACCGTGGTCACCGCCAGCGAACACGCATGCAGTATGGGCGGTTCTCAAATTTGGCTTGAACCAAATGAACAAATGACTGTTGATGACCTGCTTAAAGCCACCGTTATCGCCTCGGCAAACGATGCCACCGTGGCTCTTGCCGAAGCCGTTTCGGGCAGCGAAGAAACATTTGTTGATGAAATGAACAAAAAGGCAAAAGCACTTGGAATGAACAGCACCACCTTCATAAACTGCACAGGTCTTGATGCCGAAGGTCATACAACTACTGCCCACGATGTTGCACTTATGTCAAGGGAACTTATCGGCCACGAGCTTATAAAACAATATTCCACTGTGTGGATGGAAACGCTGCGAAACGGGGAAAGTGAGCTTGTTAACACTAATAAGCTGGTAAGGTTTTATGAGGGCTGCACGGGTCTTAAAACGGGCACTACCTCAAAGGCAGGCTATTGTTTAAGCGCCACCGCTAAAAAAAACGGAATGGAGCTTGTGGCCGTGGTTATGGACGGTCAGACCAGCGGCGACCGTTTTGAGGGCGCTAAAAAGCTTTTAAACTATGGCTTTGCAAACTACACCTTTTCATCTCTAGAGGCCGATTTAGGAGAAAACACCTCGGTAGCCGTTAAAAACGGCACCGAGGGCACCGTTGTAGTTCGGGCAGGGGAGAAGCTTGACCTTCTCTTAAAACGCAGTGAAAACGGAAAAATAACCCAGGAAATCGACCTCGAACCCGAAATTATTGCACCAGTTAAGGCGGGGCAAAAGGTGGGCACGGTCAGTTTCTGGCTTGATGGTAAGGAACTTGGAAGTGTGGATATTGTTACCGAAAATGAGGTCCCGAAGCTGAATTTCGGCATCGTTTTTTTGCGACTAATGCTCTGTCTATTCAAATTGTAGAAAAAAAGTGTAATATAGCGAAAGAATTATGTTGAAAATTCTCAAGAAATATAGTAATATATAAATATAAAAGATAGCCAAATATCAGAAAGAGGCGAAATCACATGGCACTTAAGCTGAATTCAAACTATGCAGCACCTTTTTTGCGTGAAAATGATGTCAAGGGTTTAACCGAACAGGTTGCCGTTGCTCACAATCAACTTAAAAACGGAACAGGTCTCGGCAACGATTTTATCGGTTGGGTTAATTTGCCTTTTGAATATGATAAAGAGGAATTTTCCCGCATTAAAGCAGCCGCAGAAAAAATCAAAAGTGATACCGATGTTTTAATCGTAATCGGTATCGGCGGCTCCTATCTCGGCGCCCGTGCCGCTATTGAATTTTTAAAGGGTCCTTATTATAATTCTCTTAAAAACGGCGTTCCCGAAATTTACTTTGCAGGTAACAGCATTTCGGGCAGTGCCCTTAGCGACATTTTGAGTCTTTGCGAGGGCAAGCGCGTTTCCCTTAACATCATTTCGAAATCAGGCACCACAACCGAGCCTGCCGTTGCTTTCCGCGTGCTTCGCAAGATGCTTGAGGAAAAATACGGTGAGGAAGAGGCCGCACGCCGCATTTATTGCACCACCGATAAGTGCCGTGGCACACTCAAAAAGCTTGCCGATGAAAAGGGCTATGAGTGCTTTGTTATTCCTGATGATGTTGGCGGCCGTTTCTCGGTGCTCACTGCAGTTGGTCTTTTGCCCATTGCTGCCGCAGGTGCCGACATTGATGCCCTAATGCAGGGCGCAGCAGATGCCGCTAAGGATTATGACACCCCTGATTTAGAGCAAAATGATTGCTATAAATATGCCGCTCTTCGCAACGCTCTTTACCGCAAGGGTAAAGAAATAGAACTGCTAGTTAGCTATGAGCCTCGTTTTACAATGATGGCTGAATGGTTTAAACAGCTTTATGGGGAGAGCGAAGGCAAGGATAACAAGGGTCTTTTCCCCGCATCGGTTGTTTTCTCAACCGACCTTCACTCAATGGGTCAGTACATTCAGGATGGCAAGCGCATTCTCTTCGAAACCGTTGTTACCATTGGGGACTGCGGCAACGATGTTATCATTGAAAAGGAAGCCGATGATGGCGACGGCCTTAACTTCCTTGCAGGAAAACCGATGTCTTTTGTAAATGAAAAGGCATTCCAGGGCACCGTTCTTGCTCACACTGATGGTGGCGTGCCTAACCTCGTTATCAGTCTTGATAAGGCAGATGAAGCACACCTTGGCAGACTTATTTATTTCTTTGAAAAGGCCTGCGCAATTTCGGGTTATATGCTGGGTGTTAATCCCTTTGACCAACCCGGTGTTGAAAGCTATAAAAAGAATATGTTTGCCCTCCTCGGTAAACCCGGTTTTGAGGCTGCAAAGGCCGAGCTTGAGGCAAGACTTTAAAATTTAGAAGCAACTGTCACCCGGCAGTTAATAATATAAAAGGAGCTGGTAAGAATGATTAAACTTATCATCGGAAAAAAAGGTTCAGGAAAAACTAAAAAGCTTATTGACATGGTAAACAGCGCCGCTGAAACCAGTAACGGCAATGTTGTTTGCGTGGAAAAAGGCGACACCCTGACTTTTAGCATCACACATAAGGTTAGATTGATTGATGCCGAGCATTTTGGCATTTCGGGATATAATGAGTATTATGGTATGCTTTGCGGCATTAACGCAGGCAATCACGATGTTACCCATATTTTCGGCGATGCAACACTTCGCATCGGTTCACGCGATTATGAGGAGCTTTATGATTTCCTTGACAGAGTTTCTGCTCTTGCAGAGGAAAGCAACATTATTTTCTGCTTCACCCTTTCCTGTGATGAGGCTGACCTGCCTGCTAAGATTTTTGAAGTAGCGCAAAAAGCATAATTTTTCAAAAACATAAAAACGCTCGACAAGGAGTTATTGTGCCTTGTCGGGCGTTAAAGTCTTTAAAGGAGAATTTCAAAATGTCAAAGCAAACAAATAAACCAGCAGTCGGCGATACTATTGCTGTTATGCACACAAATATGGGAGATATTTTCATTAAACTTTTTGTGAATGAGGTGCCTAAAACCACCGAGAACTTTATCACACACGCAAAAAACGGCTACTATAACGGTCTCATTTTTCACCGCGTTATTAAGGATTTTATGATTCAGGGCGGTGACCCCACAGGCACAGGTATGGGGGGAGAGAGCATTTGGGGAGTTCCCTTTGCCGATGAATTTGATGTTGACCTTCATAACCTTCGCGGCGCCCTTTCAATGGCAAACGCGGGACCCGGCACCAACGGCAGCCAGTTCTTTATTGTTCAGGCCGACACTGTTCCAGCTAATATGCTCTCCCAAATGAAGCAAATCGGTCCCGATAATTTCCCTGATGATATTATTGAGGATTACGCTGCTTTAGGCGGCACACCCTGGCTTGATTTCCGTCACAGCGTGTTCGGTCAGGTTTATGAGGGAATGGATGTTGTTGACAAAATTGCAAATGTTAAAACCGTAGCAAACGACAAACCCGAAAGTGATGTTATCATAGAAAGTATTGAAATTAAAATACTTTAAATAAAAAGAAAAAAGCCGTGTCGGGGAAGGACTCGGCTTTTCTCTTTTAAGGGGTTTGAGGAGAGATTCCTCTATTAAGAGAGGAATGTGCAGGGCAAATGCGGCTTTCACCCTTGCACGAGTATATAATACACTTAATTTTTGAACTTTTAATGAACTGTTTTTAAACAAATGTATAATTTTTTGTTAAGCGTCAAGAATATTTGACGGAGGCGAAAAATTATATGTATTATAAAGAAAATAAACAGTCAAAATTTGATAAATTTTTAGCAGGTAAGGGGTTTTATGCTGTTTTAGCAATTTGTGTTTTAACCGTTGCCATTGCAACCTATTTAACCGTTGCTTCCTTTGATAGCAAGTCAAAGCCAAAGAACCAAAATTCTCAAACCTCACAGATTATCGAGCAAACCTCAAAGGCTCCAATAACCAGTCAGCCGGCACAAAATGTGACCGAAAGTGAGCCCTACACTTCTAATGTTCAGTCACAAACCGATAAGGAACAGGTCAAAGAGCCAAACACCGTGGCAGGTTATTTCGTGCTTCCCGTAACAGGGGAAATTTTAAAAAACTATTCCGACAAAGCGTTGCAGTTTTCAAACACCTATAACGATATGCGGCTCCATTTAGGCCTTGATATTGCCGCAGGAGAAGGCACCGCCGTTAAAAGCGCTGGGGATGGCAAGGTTTTATCGGTGGAGGACAGCAAGGATTTCGGCACTGTCGTCATCATTAACCACGGAAACAAGGTAACTGCAAAATATTGCGGACTTAAAAACGTTACGGTGAAAAGCGAGGATATTGTTGCGGCAGGTCAGGCCATCGGCGAAATCGGCACGGTGCCAAGTGAGTGTGTTGATGAAGCACACCTGCATTTTGAAACCTATAGAGATGGTAGAGCGGTATCACCCATAAATCTAATTGAGGGAACCGAGGAATAATAAAAGCGACATTCGTGAGAATGTCGCTTTTTTCTTTTAGAACAGCACAGCCTGGGCAATAAAGAAATAAATCGTAAGGGAAATGGCATCGACTATCGTTGTAATAAAGGGGCTTGCCATAACCGCAGGGTCGAAGCCTAATTTCTTTGCCGCAATGGGCAGTGCACAGCCCACAACCTTAGCAATGAGCACCGTAAAGAAAAGTGTTGCCGAAACAACCAAGGCAACCATAAGGGTGAGCCCATCGGTTTTAAGGAGCAAAATATCAAAGACCCACATTTTAAAGAAATTCAGCACCGCAAGGCAGGCACCGCAAAGAACCGAAACCCTTGTTTCTTTCCACAAAACGCGCAAGACATCGCGGAACTCAATTTCACCAAGAGACAGCGCACGAATTATTGTGACCGATGACTGTGAGCCCGAGTTACCGCCTGTGTTCATAAGCATGGGCATAAATGCGGTGAGCACTGTGAGGGAAGCTAATGAACTTTCAAACGAGGTGATTATCATTCCTGTGAACGTGGCTGAAATCATAAGAATTAAAAGCCACAAAATTCTTGAACGGAAAATTTCAAAAACGCTGGTTTTAAGGTAGGGAACATCAGCATCGGTAGGGGTAATAGCCGCCATTTTTTCGAAGTCTTCGGAAATTTCCTCCTGCAAAACATCGATAGCATCATCAACGGTGATAATGCCCACAAGGCGGTTTTCCGTGTCAACAACGGGTAGGGCAAGCAGGTCATATTTGTCGAAAAGCTGAACAACCTCTTCGCGGTTTTGAAGGGTGGCCGCGAAAATAATGTTTTCGTTCATTATGTCCTCAAGGCGAACATCGCTTTTTGAAAGCATCAAATCCTTGGCAGTAACAATTCCCTTAAGGTGTCGGCTCGAATCAATAATATAGCAGGTGTAAATGGTCTCCTTGTCGGTGCCGACCTTTCTGATGCGCTCAAAGGCATCAGCCACCGTCATTGAAGCCTTGAGGTCAACAAACTCGGTGGTCATAATGCTTCCGGCACTGTCCTCAGGGTAGGCGAGAAGCTGGTTTATCAGTTTTCGGTCTCCTGCCGAGGCCTGTGCCAGAATTCGCTTTGCAACGTTGGCTGGCATTTCATCAATAATATCAACGGCATCATCCATGTAAATGTCGTTCATAACCTCTTTAAGCTCCTTATCACTGAAAGCGGCGATAAGGTTTTTTTGCATTTCGGTGTCCATTTCAACGAAAACCTCACTTGCAAGCTCTTTGGGTAAAATCCTGAAAAGCACAAGGTCGTTAGGTTTTTCGATTTCCGAAAAGCAGGCGGCAATGTCCGCAGGGTTCATATCAAGAAAAATCGTTTTAATTTCGCTGAATTTTTTGTTTTCTAACAGTTGAAAAATGGTCTTTTCCAATTGTTCCACCTCCGTCTATTATATTTTGCCGAGCAAGAGGAGAGTAAACACCAAAGAATTATAAAAAACTTTTCAAAAGCTCAAGGCTTTCTAATAAATCCTTGTGTTCGGCAAAAAGCAGTTTTTTAGTTTCATCATTAAAGGGAACAATATCGGGTATGCCAATTACCTTCATTCCGGCGGCGTGCGCAGCTTTTACTCCGTTTTCAGAATCCTCAAAAACAAAGCAGTCGGCGGGTTTTGCCCCTAGAAGCTCGGCAGCCTTTAAAAATATATCGGGTGCGGGCTTGCCGTGTGCTATCTCATTGCCGCAAAGCATAATGTCAAAATAATGTTCAGCGTTTACCTCTCTAATATGGTGTTCTACAGAAGGTCTTGTTGTGCCTGATGCCAAGGCGATTTTAATATTTTGTTCCTTTAAAAATGAGAGAATTTCCTTTGCACCCTTTTTGAACTTGACAACAAGGTTTTCCTTAATATATTCCTTCACCTGGCGTTTAAAAAGGTCAACATCTAGGTCAGGGAAAAGTGAGTGCAAATAATTTGTTGAGCCAGTCTGATTCATTCCGCATGCGCCGTAAACAAACTCACTCATATTATCAATTCCATGCAGTCGCCCTATGTAATCCCAGGCGGGAATGTAAATCCTTTGGGTATCAAGAAGGGTCCCGTCCATATCAAAAATCACACTAAACATTATTTCACCTCACTTTATTAAACACATATATTAAAATAATAACACAAAATTTATATTTTTACAAGAAAAAACGCCAAGAAAACCTAGGCGTTTAATTTATAAATAGTTCGTTGGTAAAATAGGCGTTTGTGTGGGCACAGAAAAATTTTTTATCGGTAACCGAAACTCTAATGTATTATAGTATATAAGCGGTGGAGGCGCAATACTGCTTCACTATTCACTATTACTTATTACTTCCCAAAAATCCCGTTCGTATTTTTTAGTGAAAAGTGAAGAGCGAAAAGGTAATAAGTAAAAATCCCGCCCACTTGCGTGAACGGGATTTTTGGAGCTGCTAACCAGATTCGAACTGGTGACCTCATCCTTACCAAGGATGTGCTCTACCACCTGAGCCATAGCAGCAAACATATTAAACAGCAAAATTGATTATATTATAAAAAGAATGAAAAGTCAAGTGCTTTTTTAACAAAAAATAAAAAAGGCGCCCATAACGAGCGCCTCATAAATTTTATTTCTTCTTTGTGGAGAAAAGAGCGTTTATAACCATGGTGGCTAAAATGATAACACCGATGAGAACAAATATGATTAGCATTCCAACGCCCATTTTTGAAAGGTTTGCGATAAACAGTTCAGGCTTAAAGAAAAGTCCCAGACCTTCAAGAAATTTAGCAAAATTCATAACTTATTTCCTCCTTATGCGCCAAACATTTTAAGAATGATACCGCCTGCGATAACCGAAGCAATCTGACCCGAAACATTAACACCGATAGAGTGCATTAAAAGGAAGTTCTGGGGGTCTTCTGCAAGGCCCATCTTATGAACGATTCTGCCCGACATGGGGAATGCGGAAATACCTGCGGCACCAATCATAGGATTGATTTTCTTCTTTGAGAACAGGTTTAAAAGCTTTGCGAAAAGCACACCGCCTGCGGTGTCAACAATAAATGCGATAAGGCCAAGCCCCATAATAAGCAGTGTTGCAGGCTGTAAGAATTTTTCGGCTGTCATATTGAAGGCAACCGAAATGCCGAGGAAAATTGTGATAAGATTTGCAAGCACCTTTTGTGCAGTTTCGGAAAGGGCATCAAGCACGCCGCACTCGCGAATTAAGTTACCAAACATTAAGAAGCCGATAAGACCTGTTGCCTGGGGAATAACTGCTGAAACAACAACTGTTATAATAATAGGGAACATAATTCTTGTGAGCTTGGAAACGGATTTCTGCTCATAAGGCATTCTGATAAGGCGTTCCTTTTTGGTGGTTAAAAGCTTGATAACGGGGGGCTGAATAATGGGCACCAATGCCATATAGGAGTAGGCCGCAACGGTGATTGCGCCAACATACTGTGAGCCCAGGGTATTAGCAACCGCAATGGAGGTGGGACCATCAGCCGCGCCGATAATAGCAATTGAAGCGGCATCCATTTCGGGGAAGAACATTGAAGCCATGCAGAGAGTAAAGAAGATGCCAAACTGTGCTGCAGCACCGAAAAGCATAAGTTTTGGGTTTGAAAGCAGGGGACCGAAATCAATCATTGCACCAATGCCGATAAAAAGTAGCAGGGGAAACAGCTCGTTGGCAATACCTGCATTGTAAAGGGTTGTAAGAGCGCCTCCTCCAACCGATTCAACAGCCTTGTCGCCTACAAGATTTGTGACAATAGCTTCGTGAATAACATCGGCACCGGGAATGTTAACAAGCAATGTTCCAAAGCCCATGGGTAAAAGAAGCGTGGGCTCCATTTCCTTTTTTATAGCAAGAAAAATCAGCAGGCCGCCGATAATGAGCATAACACCCTGCTGCCACGAAAACTTAAGTAGGTTTTCGTACAAAATACCAAAATCCATATTGGCATCCTCCTCAAAACATTATAGTGTAATGATATCACAATTTACAAAATAATGCAAACGCAAAAGGTAGATTTTACTGTTTCTTAACCGTATTACTGAAACTTAAAAACATTCGTTACAGTAAAAATTTCAATGTTGGCGGCATTATTAACTGTGATAAAAAGGAAATTTTATAATCTATTGACAAATGATTTTTGCAGTGGTATAATTTCTTAAAATTATATAGTTTAAACCGTTGAAGCGGAGATAACGGCAAAAAACGCCTTTACAGAGAGTCGGCACAGCTGAGAGTCCGGCAAGAAACAGTTTGTCAAATGGACCGCTGAGGGTGCAGTCAAATGTGGTTTTCCCACAGAGTATTCTGCAACGTTGCAGGCAATCGTTAACTGCCGAGGGTATATTAGTACCCTGCAAAAGTGCACGAATTTTCGTGAATTCAAGGTGGCACCGCGGATAAAAAATTATTCGTCCTTGACAGTTAAAAAGTTACTGTCAAGGGCGTTTTTCGTTTCTTGCAGTGCATTTTGGAGGAAAATAAAATGAAACCAGGCAAACGATGGCGAACCCCAAAATAAGTTTTTAATAGTATTACAAGTTTTTGGAGGAAAATAAAATGAAACTTAACAATGTTGATTTTGAAACCTATTTTAATAATTATCCCGATAAGGATGGCTACTTTGGAAAATACGGCGGCGTTTTCGTTGAGGATAAACTAAAAAATGCTATGGCCGAAATAACCCAGGCATATTTTTCCATTTGCCAGTCAAGAAAATTTATTGCCGAACTTCGCCGAATTCGTAAGGAATTTCAGGGCCGCCCCACACCTGTTACCCATTTAGAGCGCCTTTCCGATGCTCTCGGTGGCAAGGTTCAGCTTTATGCCAAGCGTGAGGATTTAAACCATTCGGGCGCCCACAAACTTAACCACTGCATGGGCGAAGCACTGCTTGCAAAGTATATGGGCAAGAAGAAAATAATTGCCGAAACAGGCGCAGGTCAGCACGGTGTAGCTCTTGCTACCGCGGCGGCTTATTTTGGTCTCGAGTGCGATATTTATATGGGCGCTGTGGATATTAAAAAACAAGCCCCCAATGTTGCAAGAATGAAGATTCTCGGCGCTAATGTCATTGAGGTAACCCACGGTCTTCAGACCCTAAAAGAAGCCGTTGACGCCGCCTTTGATGCCTACAGCAAGGAGTATAAGGACTCTATTTACTGCATTGGCTCGGTGCTCGGCCCTCATCCCTTCCCAATGATGGTGCGCGATTTCCAGAGCGTTGTGGGTATTGAGGCAAGAGAACAGTTTATTGATATGACAGGTCATCTGCCCAACGCCATTGTTGCTTGTGTGGGCGGCGGCTCCAATGCGGCAGGCCTTTTTGCAGGCTTTTTAAATGACCCTGTTGACATTTATGGTATCGAGCCGCTGGGTCGCGGTGAAAAGCTTGGCGACCACGCCGCAAGTTTAAAATACGGTTCTGAAGGTGTTATGCACGGTTTTAACAGCATAATGCTAAAGGATGAAAACGGCGACCCCGCACCCGTTTATTCGGTTGCCAGCGGTCTTGATTATCCCTCCTCGGGCCCCGAACACGCATTTTTACAGGAAATCGGCAGAGTTAAGTACGATGTTATAAACGATGATGAAACCATCGATGCGTTTTATAAACTTGCCCGCCTTGAAGGCATTATCCCCGCCATTGAAAGCTCCCACGCCGTTGCCTTTGGTATGAAGCTTGCCAAAACAATGGAGCACGGCTCAATTCTCATTAACCTTTCAGGTAGAGGCGATAAGGATATGGATTATATCATTGAGAATTACGGTATAAGATAATGAAAAGCAATTTGTTAAAGCTTATTGTCTCGGCGCTTTTTGCCGCTTTAACCTTTGTTGCAACCTTTATGGTGCAAATCCCCGCACCCTTTGGTTATGTTAATCTTGGCGACTGCTTTGTGCTGCTTTCAGGCGCCCTTTTAGGCCCCTTCTACGGCTTCGCCGCCGCAGGCCTTGGCAGCGCCCTTGCCGATTTGCTTTTGGGCTTTTCGGTTTATGCCCCCGCCACCCTTTTGATTAAGGGTGCAATGGCGCTTATAATGGGACTTGTCGCTCAGAAGCAAAACAAAAAGGTTATTCTTAAAATAGCCCTTTTCGGCGCCCTTTGTGAAATTTTAATGGCGGTTTGCTATTTTCTTTATGAGTGTTTTGTGCTGGGTTACGGCATCGCCGCAGCCGCCGCAATCCCCGCAAACCTGTTCCAAGGCATTGTGGGACTTGTTGCGTTTTTGGTGATTTACACGGTGATTTCAAAAAATAAACGATTAAATGATTTTTTAAATTTAAAGTAGGGAACGACCTGCGTGTCGTTCCGCAACAAGACGCATCGTAGGGAACGACCTCAAGTGTCGTTCCGTTATAAAAACAATGAAACCCAAGGTTCAATTACCTTGGGTTTCTTTCGTTAATAACCATTTTTTGGGGTTGTTTTCAATGTATTCCCATACCTCGTTGTAATCATTCTGACCCCGAATTATGTGGTCATAATACGATTTTTGCCACAATTTTTTGTCAAACGGCGGTAATAAACCATCTTTTACACATTTGATATATTCATTTGTTGTCATTGTTTTGAAAAACCGCATTAAATCTTGTAGGGAACGACCTGTGTGTCGTTCCGTTATATTAACGATAAAATGCAAATGGTCGGGCATAATGACAAATTTTTCAATTTTTGTGTTTGGAAATTTGTTTTCCGTTGCCTTAATCCATTTGTGTATTATTTGATTTTGCAAATGCGGAACGACACATAGGTCGTTCCCTACGGAATCAATTTTGAAAAGGTGTTGCCTTTTGTGTGTGCACAATGTTACAAAATAACACCCTTGTTGTCCATAATCATAATTTTCTAATCTATTATGTTTTCTCTTCGGCAAATCCATTTCCATCACCGAAAATATTTTAGCATAAAATTGTTTTTATTGCAATTTTCAAAGTATGATGAAGCAAACCATGTTATTTTCCACCGACTATTGCAAATGAAATTTATTTGTGGTAAAATATTTTTGCGAAACCAATTGAATATATCACTTTAAGCGTTAAGGCCAAGGGGTAATTGTTTCTCTTTGAGCTGTATTTGTGTTGTGAGTTTGATAAAAATGCAAATTCCATCAACATAAATGTAGCTTTGGCTTGTTATATTGAATTGGTTTCGCGACTATCGGAGTTTGCGTTTTTTGTGCGGTTACTTCGGTAGCCGCACTTTTTGTTTTTGGTAGGGAAATCTTATGAATTATAAAAGCAATGGTGAGGATTCTGTAAATGTTGTTCTAGAAAAAATAAAAACGGGGTTAGTCGCTTCTGATTGTAATAGAGATATTTCTTGGGAAGACTGCCATAGCGCATTTAGATATGTATATAAAAAAGGTTTTAAAAAAGGCGATTCTGAATTTTTATCACTGCATCTTACAGGTTATCTTGCAAGCTGGGGAATGTATAGAGGTTCGTCAGATTTATTAAAAAAATACAAATATCTTATCCATGTAAATTTGATAGAGATACTATATCAAGAAAAATATCTACCCCTTTTTAATGTTGATGAAAAAAACTTTAACCAGAACATATTGTTAATCAAAAGTATATATAAAGAAATTGAAAATTACTACCATACGTTTTGTGCCAATGACAAGTGTTTTAACCCTTCAGAAACTCTTGTTACAAAAATAATGCTCGGTGTTTATGGTTGTGTTCCGGCATATGATAGGAATTTAGTTAAAGGATTGCAATATTATAATATTCAAAGAAGCGGCAACAAAAAGTTTGAATCATTGCAAGTTTGGTTGGATAACAATTCGAACTTTGTTGTAGAATTATTAGATTTCGGCAACAAAAATTTTGCCAATCGAAAAGTTCTTTATCCTTTTATGAAACTTGTGGACATGTATTTTTGTAATTTAGACAATAAGGAGCATAAAAAATGAAAAAGTTTTTATCAATTATTCTTGCGGTTTTATTAGTGATGTCCATAATTCCTTTGGGATTATTTAGTATCACGGCAAGTGCGGAAGAATATACTGAATATTATTATAGATATACAGTTTCAAATAATAAGGCTACGATAGTTGATGTTAACACATCTATTAGCGGGAAAATTGTGATTCCAACAACACTTGGGAATTACACGGTTACAAGTATAGGTGGTGAAGCTTTCAGGAATTGCGATGAACTTACTGGCATCACAATACCTGACAGTGTAATAAGTATAGGAGCAAATGCATTTAGTGGTTGTAGTAATATTACTAGTATAACGATATCTAACGCTGTAACAAAAATTGGTGATTATGCGTTTTCTAATTGTTTTAGTCTTAAAAATTTAATAATACCTGATAGCGTTATGAATATAGGCGTGGGGGCGTTCATGTTTTGCAACAATCTTATGGATATAACAATAGGTAAAAATGTCACAAGTATAGGTTCTAATGCGTTTTCTTCTTGTGATAACCTTGAAGGAGTATATATAAGTGATCTTGCAAAGTGGTGTAAAATCTCTTTTGGAAACGCCAGTTCAAATCCATTAGATAAAGCGAGGCGTCTTTATTTAAATAATAATGTTGTTAGCGATTTGGTTATTCCAGATAATATTACAAGAATAGCTTCATTTGCATTTTATAATTGCGATACTCTTAATAGTGTTACAATAGGAGAGAACGTAACTCAAGTAGGCTCTAGTGCATTTAATTTTTGCGATAATCTTACAAGTGTAACAATATCAAACAGTGTAACAAATATAGGCTCTTATGCGTTTTCTAATACAAATCTTACAAGCGTAACAATACCTAATAGCATAACAAATATAGGCTCTTATGCATTTTCTAATACAAATCTTACAAGCATAATAATACCTAATAGCATAACAAATATAAGTTCTTATGCATTCGCTTCTTGTCATAATCTTAGAAGCATAACAATTCCCAAAAGCGTTAAAAATATAGAAAACAATGCCTTTGGTTGGTGCGATAATCTTGCGTATGTTTATTATGCTGGTGAGTCGCGAACAGGAATAAATATTTATTCTTCTAATTTGGAATTATATAATGCCGCCTGGTACTATAACGCTTGCATTGGAACTGTGATACATGTTTACGATGATAATTGCGATACCGAGTGTAATGTGTGTGTTGAATTGCGCACAGCACCTCATTGTTTTGATAATGCATGTGATACGGAATGTAATGTTTGCGATTATATAAGAACAGCTCCACACGACTATGAATGGATAATTGACAAACAAGAAACTTGTGGTGTCAATGGCGAAAAGCATGAAGAATGTATTGGTTGTCATGTAATACGCAATGAAAACACAGTAATTGGCGCTACCGGTAATCACAATTTTGATAATGCGTGTAATACGGAATGTAATGTTTGTGATTATATAAGAACAGCTCCACACGACTATGAATGGATAATTGACAAACAAGAAACTTGTGCCGCAAATGGCATTCAACATGAAGAATGCACAGTTTGCCATACAAGGCGCAACGAAAATACAACCATTGAAGCTACAGGCAACCATACGTATGATAATACTTGTGATGGAGAATGCAACGTTTGTGATCACGTGAGAAGCATTACCCACACCTACGATGCCGCCTGCGACGCTCAGTGTAACATTTGCGGTGAAATTCGCACGCCTGATGTGCATAAAATTAGTCTTTTTTCGATAGCAAACTCCACATCTTATCCTTTTAATTTAAGTAACGGTGTTTACAGTTCAACAAATAAAGCTAATGGCTCATCCTCGACATTTACCATTACTGCTTTAGGTGCTTGTACAGTTCAAATAGAATATTACACATCAACCGAATCGGGTTATGATAAACTAATCATAAAACACAACTCTGCAACTAAAGTTACAAAATCCGGTTCAACTTCCTGGGAGTCGGTTTCAATTGATTTATCTGCAGGGGATGTTGTGTACATTACTTACAGTAAAGATGGTTCTCAGTCTTCCGGCAATGACGCAATTTATTTCAAATTTAATTCAAGCGAATTGGTAGCAGTAGATAGTCTTGACTGGTCTTGCGAAGAAGAAGTGATTTGCGATATTTGCGGTGAAGTTGCAAAGGCTGCAACGGAACATAGCTATGATAATGACTGCGATGCTCAGTGTAACGTTTGTGGTGAAACAAGGGTTCCATCTGACCACGTTTACGATAACAACTGCGATACTCAGTGTAATGTTTGTGATTACATAAGAACTATAACTCACGATTACGAATGGGTTATAGATAAATCTGAAACTTGCGGTGAAACCGGAACTAAACACGAAGAGTGTACAGTTTGCCATGTAACACGCAACGAAAACACGGTTATACAGGCTACAGGCGACCATACCTACGATAACACCTGTGATACAACGTGTAACGTTTGCAGTTTTATACGTGTTATAGTGCACACATACACTAACGAATGCGACCGCGATTGTAATGTTTGTGAAGAGTTTAGAAGGGCACCGCACAAATATGATAATGATTGTGATGACACCTGTAATTTGTGCGGTTCGGAACGTGAGGTAGGCGACCACAAATATACAAACGCTTGTGATGCTTATTGTGATTCTTGCAGTTTTGAACGAGTTCCAGCACAACATATTTACGACAATGCCTGCGATGCGTTTTGTAATGTATGCGAATTAGAAAGAACTGTTCCGGCTCATATCTACGATAATGCTTGCGATGCTTTTTGTAATGTGTGTGAAGCCGAGCGCGATGTTCCTGAGCATGAATATTCGAGCGATTGCGATACCCGTTGCAATATTTGTGAAAAATTACGTACCGCTTTAGCCGCACACACTTATGCAAATGACTGCGATGCGGATTGCAATTTATGTTACGAAATTCGCATACCGAGTGAACACAAATTCACAAATTTTTGCGATACTGACTGCAATATTTGTGGATATCTTCGCACAATAGAGCACACATTTACCAACGAATGTGATAATGAATGTAATATATGCTTTGAGACACGAATCGCACCTCACCTTTATGAAAACAACTGTGATTTTGATTGCAACATTTGTAAAAAAACTCGCGTTCCTTCTGAGCATAGATACAATAACTCCTGCGACATTGACTGTAACGAGTGCGGAGATATACGAGTTATAGAGCACACCTATAGCGGTGACGATGATTTGAGTTGCAATGTCTGTTACGAAAGTCTTATTCCTTTGGCACCGACAGTTGAAAACCGCGGTGCCGAAAGCATTACATTAGTAATCGTTGAGGGCTGTGAATACAGTATTGATGGTGTTAACTGGCAGAGTAGTAATATCTTCAATGGCTTGAACCCTGAAACAGAATACACATTCTATCAGAGAGTTAAAGAGTCCGAAACCTCCAAGCAGAGTGGGTCTAGTGAACCGTTAAATACAAAGACACTTAAAGGATATACTATAACATTTTGTTATAACGATGGAACTAATTCTGATTTTACCAAGATAAAGACTCAAGGTGTAGGATTATCGCTTGGTAGTGTTTCAAAAAGCGGATATACCTTCCTCGGTTGGGCTTTAACTCCTAACGGAACAACCTTTATCAGTTCATATACTGAAGATAAAAATGCAACATTTTATGCAAAGTGGGCTTATAAATGTTCTATCTGCTCAGGAAAAGGTCAAACCTCAACTATTGTGCAACAATATGCAACATGCAACGATTGTAACGGAAAAGGTGAGATTTCTAAAAAAGATACAACGAACTTACGTTGTTTGGATTGTGGCAGTAAAAACACAAAAACAGAAAACATACCTTTAACTAACGGTGGATACGGTTGGAAACATTATTGTGGCTCTTGCTATAGCGAAAATATTGGCAAAGGTTATATTGATGTAACTAAATGTACAAATTGCTCGGGACTCGGGCAAAAACTTCAAAACGTTACAAAATGGGTTACGTGTAACTCTTGCAATGGAAAGGGAACACACATGGCACCTCAGCCTAAGGCACCGATACCTGTAATTAAATCTCAAGGAAATGATTTTATTGAACTTGAAGCGGTTAGTGGGGCAGAGTATAGTATAGACGGTGTTTTCTGGCAGTTGACCCCTATGTTTAACGCTCTACCGACAGGCGTATATTTCGTTTATCAAAGATATGCAGCATCCTCTATAAATACTGTGGGTGAGGCTAGTGAACCTTTGATTATTGAAATACCCGAACACAGTTATGATAAGCAGGTAGCAACCGATACATACCTAAAATCTGCCGCAACCTGTACCTCGGCTGCAGTATACTATAAATCTTGCCAGTGCGGTGCTAAGGGAACCGAAACCTTTGAAAACGGCGAAGCACTTGGTCACAACTATGCTGCTGCCACCTGTAAAGCGCCCAAAACTTGTAAAGTTTGCAGTGCTACTACCGGCAGCAAGCTTTCTCACAAATCAGATGGTGGTACAGTTACTAAGAAAGCTACCTGTACAGCAACCGGAACAAAGACATACAAATGTGCGCTTTGCAAAGCAACCATCAAAACCGATACGATCGCTAAGGTTGCTCACAAGTACGATTCCGGTAAGGTAACCAAGAAAGCAACTTGCAAGGCTACCGGTGTGAAGACCTATACTTGTTCCGTATGTAAGGGTACTAAGACCGAAACCATCGCTAAACTTACAACCCATACCTACAGTAACAACTGCGATAAATCTTGTAATGTCTGCGATAAAACCCGTACAGTAGGCGCACATAAATATTCCAACAGTTGCGATACCACCTGTAACTACTGTAATGCAAAGCGCACTATCAAACATACGTATAACAATTCTTGTGATAACACCTGTAACGTATGTAAAGCGACCAGAACAATTACTCATTCTTACAAGACTACAACTACCAAAGCAACACTTTCAAAGAATGGTAGCATTGTTAAGAAGTGTACAGTCTGTGGAAAGGTTGCAAGCAATAGTACGATCAAGTATGTTAAGTCCTTCAAGTTGTCTACCACGACCTACACCTACAATGGCAAGGTTAAAACACCCAGCGTTACGGTAAAAGATTCTGCAGGAAAGACACTTAAAAAGAATACTGATTATACAGTAACCTATGCAAGTGGCAGAAAGAACGCAGGAACTTACAAGGTTACTATTAAAATGATTGGTAAGTACAGCGGTACCAAAACGCTGACCTTCAAGATTAAACCGGCTAAACTCAGTTCTTTCAAGTTGTCTGACACATCCTACACCTACAACGGCAAGACAAAAACACCAAGCGTTACGGTGAAGAATGCCAATGGCACGAAGATGACCAAGAACAAACATTACACGGTAACATACTCAAGCGGTCGTAAGAATGTGGGTACGTATGAGGTTACGATTAAGGGTAAAGGTAATTACACCGGCACCAAAACTCTGACCTTCAAAATTAATCCTGCCAAGACCAAAGTATCCAAACTCACTACCGGCAAGAAGAAAATCACGGTAGCCATAACTAAGAAATCGACACAAGTGACCGGTTACCAAATTCAGTACTCAACCTCTAAGAAGTTTACAAATGCAAAAACTAAGACTATTTCAAGTTATAAGACTACGAAATATACTTTAAAGAGTTTGAGTGCTAGGAAAACATACTATGTAAGAGTCAGAACCTATAAAACTGTTGGTAAAACCAAGTATTATTCAGGCTGGTCTACTTACAAATATGTGAAAACTAAATAAACACATAGAAAAGCAGATGTTTAAAAAGCATCTGCTTTTTGTTTACTTATAACGCCTTTTGTGGTATAATAATTTTAAACGAAAAAGAAATGCGAGGTGAGGGAATTGGATAAATTTAAACTTGTGTCAAGCTACAAGCCTACAGGCGACCAGCCTGAGGCTATTGCAAAGCTTACCGAAGGCTTAAATAAAGGCCTTAAAGAGCAGGTGCTCCTTGGAGTTACCGGCTCGGGTAAGACCTTTACAATGGCGAATATTATAGCCAATGTAAACCGCCCAACCCTCGTTCTCGCTCACAACAAAACCCTCGCCGCACAGTTGTGCAGTGAATTTAAAGAGCTTTTTCCCGAAAATGCAGTAGAATACTTTGTATCCTATTACGATTATTATCAGCCCGAGGCTTACATTCCCGGCACCGATACCTATATTGAAAAGGATTCGGCAATTAACGATGAAATTGACAAGCTTCGCCATTCGGCAACCTGTGCTTTGTCTGAGCGGCGCGATGTCATCATAGTTGCCTCGGTTTCCTGCATTTATTCTCTCGGCGACCCTATTGACTACCGAAATATGGTTATTTCTCTTCGCGTAGGTCAGGAGAAAAGCCGTGATGAACTTATAGCAAAGCTTGTTGATTTGCAGTACGAGCGAAATGACATTAACTTTGTGCGAAACAAGTTCAGAGTAAGGGGAGATGTGGTGGAAATTTACCCCGCTTACTCCTACGAAAATGCCCTTAGAATTGAGTTTTTCGGCGATGAAATCGACCGAATTTGTGAAATTAACACTCTTACGGGTGAGGTTAAAGCGACCCTTTCTCACACCGCAATTTATCCTGCTTCACACTACATTATCCCTCAAGAAAAAATGTATGATGCCCTTAAACGCATCGAGACGGAAATGGAGGAACGCTGTGCCTTCTTTATTGAAAACGGCAAGTTAATTGAGGCTCAGCGAATTCGCCAAAGGACCGAATATGACATTGAAATGCTGAAAGAAATCGGCACCTGCAAGGGCATTGAAAACTATTCGGCAGTGCTATCAGGCAGAAAAAGGGGAAGCACCCCAACAACGCTGCTTGACTATTTTCCCGATGATTTCGTGCTTTTTGTGGATGAAAGCCACGTTACACTCCCCCAGGTTAGGGGAATGTACGGTGGCGACAGGGCAAGAAAGGAAAACCTTGTGGAATATGGCTTCCGCCTGCCCTCAGCCTTTGACAACCGTCCCTTAAACTTTAACGAGTTTTATTCCCATATAAATCAGGCTGTCTTTGTTTCGGCAACGCCGGGTGAATTTGAGCTTAGTAAATCGGCTCAAACCGCCCAGCAGGTTATTCGCCCCACAGGTCTTTTAGACCCGCCCATTTCGGTGCGCGAAACGGCAGGTCAAATTGATGATTTGGTAAGCGAAATTAACGCTCGTGCCGCCAAAAAACAAAGGGTGCTGGTTACCACTTTAACCAAAAAAATGGCGGAGGATTTAACCGAATATCTCTTTAACCTTGGCATAAAGGTTAAATATATGCACCACGACATTGACACAATGGAGCGAATGCAAATCATTCGTGATTTGCGCCTTGGTGAATTCGATGTTCTCGTTGGAATTAATCTGTTACGTGAAGGTCTTGACATTCCCGAGGTGTCGCTGGTTGCCATTCTTGATGCCGATAAGGAAGGGTTTCTTAGAAGCACAACCTCCCTTATACAAACGGTGGGCAGAGCGGCGAGAAACAGCGAGAGCGAGGTTATAATGTACGCCGACACCGTTACCGATTCAATGGAGCGTGCAATTAACGAGACCGAGCGCCGCCGCAAAATTCAGATTGAATATAACGAAAAGCACGGCATAACCCCTAAAACCATTATCAAAAATGTTCACGAAATTATTGATATGGGCGTTGCCGATAAAACGAAAAAATCCCCCGATAAAATGTCGAAGGGAGAAAAAGAAAAGCTTATTAAGCTTCTTACAAATGAAATGCGTGAGGCGGCAAAAATGCTTGAATTTGAGCACGCCGCAATGCTCCGCGATAAAATTAAAAAGCTTAGAGAAGAATAACAAAGGTTTGGTAAAAATACCAGGCCTTTGTTTTCGTTTCATATTGACATTTACAGTAAAAATTTATAGAATAATATATATTACTATGCAAAAAATATAGGTCGATGAATTTTCTTTAGTCAGAGGTTTAAAATGGCAAACGATAAAATCATTATTAAAGGCGCAAGGGCAAACAATTTAAAAAATGCCAACGTGGAAATCCCAAGGGACAAGCTTGTGGTTTTCACAGGCCTTTCGGGCTCGGGAAAAAGCTCCCTTGCTTTTGATACAATTTATGCCGAGGGACAGCGCCGCTACGTTGAATCCCTTTCTTCCTATGCTAGAATGTTTTTAGGTCAAATGGAAAAGCCTGATGTCGATAGCATCGAGGGCCTTTCTCCTGCAATTTCCATTGACCAGAAAACCACCTCAAAAAATCCTCGTTCCACCGTTGGAACCATCACCGAAATTTATGATTATCTCCGTTTGCTTTATGCCCGCGTTGGAACACCTCATTGCCCAATTTGCGGTAAGGAAATTTCACAACAAACAACCGACCAAATCGTTGACAGCGTTTTAAAACTGCCTGAAGGCACTAAAATTCAGGTTATGGCCCCCATTGTAAGGGGCCGAAAGGGAGAATATGTTAAGGAACTTGATGCCGCAAGGAAGTCGGGATATGTCCGCGTGCGCATTGATGGCAACCTCTATGAGCTTTCGGAGGAAATTAAACTTGAAAAAAACAAGAAACACTATATTGAAATTATAGTTGACCGCCTTGTGGTAAAAAATGAGATTAAAAGCCGCCTTGCAGGCAGCATCGACACCGCGGCAACCCTTACGGGCGGTATAATTTTAGTTGATGTTATCGGAGGGGAAGAGCTTATCTTTTCTCAGAATTATGCCTGCGATGAGCACAACATTTCGCTTCCCGAAATTACCCCTACCCTCTTTTCCTTTAACAGCCCCGTTGGCGCCTGCCCCACCTGTACGGGTATTGGAAAATTTATGAAGGTTGATACAAAACTTATCATAAACGATGAAACAAAACCCCTTTTAGATGGTGCAATAAGAGCATCGGGCTGGGGGGTTAACTCCTGGTTTTATCCCGATGGCACAACCATTGCCAAAATGTATTTTGAGGGCCTTGCCAATCACTATGGCTTTGATATTAACACCCCCTTTAAGGATTTATCCAATGAGGTCAAAGATGCCATTCTTTTCGGCACCAAGGGTGTTAAAATTAAACTTGAAAAAAGCGCTCATTGGGGCGGCGGAACCTATTATTCCGATTTTGAGGGCGTTGTTAATAACCTTGAACGCCGTTATAGGGAAACCAAGAGTGATTATTCCCGAAGTGAAATTGAAAGTTACATGTGTGAAACTGATTGCCCAGATTGTTTCGGCACCCGCCTTAAAAAGGAGGCGCTGGCAATTACCGTTGGCGGCAAAAACATTCACGAAATTTGTGAGTTATCGGTGGTTTCATTAATTGATTTTCTTGCCACTCTCCATTTTGATACCTTTAAAGCAAAGGTTGCCGAGCCTATTATCAAAGAGATAAAAAGCCGCTTAAATTTCCTTAAAAGCGTTGGCCTTGATTATCTTACCTTGTCCCGAACGGCAGGAACGCTGTCGGGCGGTGAAAGTCAACGAATTCGTTTAGCTACCCAAATCGGATCCTCACTTATGGGCGTTTTATATATTCTTGATGAGCCCAGCATTGGCCTTCACCAAAGGGATAACGAAAAGCTCATTGAAACCTTAAAGCATTTAAGAGATTTAGGAAACACCCTAATTGTTGTTGAGCACGACGAGGATACCATTCGTGCTGCCGACCATGTTCTTGACATCGGTCCCGGTGCTGGCATTCACGGTGGAAATGTGGTTTATTCAGGCACCGTTTCCGATATGGAGGCCTGCAAGGACTCCTTAACCTCCGATTACCTTTACGGCCGCAGAAAAATTCCCGTTCCCGAAAAGCGGAGAAAGGGAAGCGGCAAGTTCTTAACAATTAAGGGTGCAGCAGAAAACAATCTTAAAAATGTGAATGTTAAAATTCCCCTGGGTCAGTTTGTTTGTGTAACGGGCGTTTCGGGCTCGGGTAAAAGCTCCCTCGTTAATGAAATTTTACAAAAATTTTTATCCAGTGAGCTTAACCGTGCCAAAACCTTCCCAGGTAAATTCAAGGAAATTAAAGGCTATGAGCACCTTGATAAAATCATTAATATTGACCAATCTCCCATTGGCAGAACACCTCGTTCAAACCCCGCAACCTACACAGGGGTGTTTAACGATATAAGGGAACTGTTTGCCCAAACCAAGGATGCCAAGGCTAAAGGTTTCAGTGCAGGTCGTTTTTCCTTTAATGTTAAGGGTGGCCGCTGTGAAGCCTGTCAGGGAGACGGAATTATTAAAATTGAAATGCACTTTCTCCCCGACATTTATGTTCCTTGCGAGGTTTGCGGCGGTGCACGCTACAATCGCGAGACCTTAAGTGTTAAATATAAGGGCAAAAGCATTTATGATGTTCTTGAAATGACGGTTGAGGAAGGTCTCCACTTTTTCAGCGCTATTCCTAAAATCCAAAGAAAGCTGCAAACCCTTTTCGATGTTGGCCTTGGCTATATTAAAATCGGTCAGCCCGCCACAACCCTTTCGGGCGGTGAGGCACAACGAGTAAAACTTGCCACCGAGCTTTCAAAACGGAGCACGGGCAAAACAATTTATATTCTCGATGAGCCTACAACAGGCCTTCACTCTTATGATGTTCATATGCTAATTAATGTTTTAAACCGCCTCGTTGATGGCGGCAACACAGTTTTAGTTATTGAGCATAATCTCGATGTCATCAAAATGGCCGACCATATTATTGATTTGGGTCCCGAGGGCGGCGATAAGGGTGGCACCATTGTGGCAACGGGAACACCTGAACAGGTTGCAGAGTGCAAAGAATCCTACACAGGTCAGTTCCTTAAAAAGTTACTGTAAGTTCATATATTATTAACTATTGAATGGTTTAGAACTGTTAAAATACTATAAAAGGGGTGAAATCATTGTTCGGCTATATTCGTGCCTATAAGCCCGAAATGCGGGTTAAGGAATTTGAAATGTATAAGGCAATTTATTGCTCGCTTTGTAAAAAGTTGGGCAAAACCTATGGCATTTTATCCCGCTTCACTCTGAATTATGATTTCACTTTTCTATGCCTTTTAGAACTTTCTTTAGGTGAAAAGCCCTGTGAACTGTGTCGGAAAAATTGCACCTTTAACCCCTTTAAAAAATGCAATTATTGTACCGATTTATCAGAGGGCTTTGACCTGCCTGCCGCCGCGGCAATGATAATGCTTTATTATAAAATCACTGATAATATTGAAGATGAAAAGGGAATCAAAAGGCTTGGCGCAAAAATTTCCAAAATGGTTTTTTCATCATCACACAAAAAAGCGGCAAAGGCACACCCTGAAATCGAAAAAATTGTTGCAGATTACATTGCCGAGCAACGGGAGTTTGAAAATCAGGGTAAATTTGACCTTGATGCCGCCGCTGACCCCACCGCGAAGGCGCTTGGAAAAATTTTTATGCGTTTTGGCAGTGATTCGGCAAGCGGGCGGGTTTTAAGGCGCCTTGGTTACTGTATGGGGAGGTATATTTATATCATCGATGCAGTAAGCGATTTTGAGAGCGATTTAAAAAATGGCTCTTATAATCCTTTTGGCGGTTGTACAAAGCAAGAAATGATTGATTTGGCAAGACAGGCTGTTAATCTTTCGGCGGCTGAGGCACAGCGAGCATTTGAGTTGCTTGATATTTGCAAGTTTAAAGACATTTTAGGAAATATAATTTATCTTGGCCTTGAGGAAACCTCAAAAGAGGTTTTTAAAAAGGTTAATAAGGAGAATAACAAATGAAAGACTACTACAGCGTTCTTGGAATAAACAAAAACGCTACCGATGATGAGGTTAAGGCGGCTTATAAGGAGATGGCTAAAAAATACCATCCCGATAACTATGCCGATAATCCATTGTCCGATTTAGCAGCGGAAAAGATGAAGGAAATCAACGAGGCCTACGATGGCATCATGAACGAGCGCCGCAGGCGCAAAACCTCCTCATCAAACAGAGCAGGCGGTAATTATTACAGCGCCAATTCTAATTTTTCCGATGTTCGCAACCTTATAATGAATAATCGCCTTGAAGAGGCTCAAGAGGTCCTTGATGGCGTGCCGCCTGAGCGCAGAGATGCCGAGTGGTATTTCTTAAACGGCACAGTGCTTTATAAGCGCGGCTGGTTCGATAATGCCTACACAAATTTTGCCACCGCCTGCCGAATGGATCCAATGAACGCTGAATACAGAGAGGCGATGAATCGCGTTCAGCGAAGCGCCGGGGGCAATTTCAACAACCCTTACCGCAGCGCTCCTAATATGGGCGGAATGAGCGCCTGTGATTGCTGTTCAAACCTTATTTGCGCCGATTGCTGCTGCGAATGTATGGGCGGAGATTTAATACCCTGCTGTTAGTGAGGCAAAAGATGAAACAAACAGGAAAAATCACACTTTGTGCAATGCTTGCGGCTCTTGCTGCGGCCACAATGCTTGCGGCTTATTTTCCGTATCTTACCTACGGCGTTCCTGCCATTGCAAGCATATTTGTTATGATAGCGCTGATAGAAACAGGGAAGGGCTACGCATTTTTAACCTATGCCGCATCGGCGGTGATAACCGTTTTGCTTGCCGAGCCTGAAGCAAAGCTGCTTTATGCATGCTTTTTAGGCTTTTATCCAATTTTAAAGGCAATTTTCGAACACCTTAAAAGCCGTGTTGCGGAATATCTTTTAAAGTTCTTATCATTTAATGCGGCACTTTTGCTAATCTATTCGCTTTTTGCAAACATATTCGGTATAACCGATAATTTTGTGACGATTTTTGGTGTTTTTGGCATTGCCATTTTGGTGCTTGCCGCGAACTTTGTGTTCTTAATGTATGACATTTGCCTTTCAAAATTTGCACAAATTTATCTTTACAGGCTTCACCCTGTAGTAATGAGATTTATTAAGAGATAGTTTTTTGGGGAGAGGGGAAACCTAAATGAAATTTTTAATCACCTTGTGGCTTTCGAAAATGGCGGCGGTTATTGTCAGCATTATTGATAAAAACCGCGGCACCAACTATTCGGGTAAAATTGCTGTTAAACTTATGCCCGATTTTGTTAAGCATTTTAAGGGCATTGACTATGACAGGACCATTTTCGTAACAGGCACCAACGGCAAATCAACCACCACAAACCTTTTGGCACACACCCTTAAAACCGCAGGCAAGAGGGTTGCCTCAAATTTAGAGGGAGCCAATATGATGACAGGCGTTGCCACCACATTAATTAAAAATTCTAACCTTTTTGGTAAATTTAATAAAGAGTATCTAATCCTCGAAATCGATGAAAGAAGCCTTCTAGCCATTCGCAAGGTGCTTCCCGCAGGCCATATGGGAATTACCAATTTGCAAAAAGACCAAGTGCAAAGAAACGGCGACCCCGATTTCATTTTCAGAAAATTTGAAGAAGCAATAGGTCGTGATATGACCCTTTATCTTAATAACCACGAGCCTCGCAGTAAAGCCCTGGAGGATAGAGCAGGTAAAAGCTTTTATTTTTCTGTTAGCGAAAACTGCAAGACCTACACAAAGGGCGATTTTTATGATGTAACCCTGCCTTGCCCCAAATGCTCTCACCCAATTAAATATGATAATTTTAACCTTGCAAACATTGGTGTTTTCCACTGCATAAATTGCGACCACTCTACAAGCAAAACCCCCGATGTTACGGTTAATGAGGTTAATTTCGATGAAAAATACTTCACCGAAAGCGGCAAAAAATGGGATATTACTTATAACACACCCTTTTACATTTATAACTATGCCATGTGCATTGCCATTTGCCGCAATTTAAAGATTGAGGATGAAAAAATTGCACTCGGCTTTAAAACCTTTTTAAACCCTGCCGAAAGAAGAGAAAAGCTGACATATAAGGGTAAAAATATTCACTATCTTAGAATGAAGCAGGAAAATCCCGAAACACTGCAGTCGGCCCTTGATACCATTGCTGAGGATAAAAGTGACAAGGCAATTTTTATGGGAATGTACGAGGTTAAGGATTTTTTGCCTCACTATTCCAACACATTTTATTTCTTTGACTGTGATTTTGCTCCCATTACCGAAACCCCTGTTGAGCGTTATGTTGTTTTTTCTTCAACCGTAAGTTACGACACCGCCAACCGCATTCGTTATGCAGGCGGCGAAGAGGAAAAAATCACTGTGCTTGACACCGAGGATTTATCCCTTGTCTTAAATGAGCTTGAAAAAACTAAAACAGATAATATTTATTTCCTTACGGGAATGAAGCCTTATAAAAAATTAAAGAAATATTTTGCGGCAGGGGGGAATGAATAATGTCAAAAACAATTAACATCGCTTGGATGTATCCCGATTTGCTTAATCTTCACGGTGAACGAGGAAGTGTTCAGGCTTTTGAAATGCGGGGCAAGGCGCTGGGTCTGGATGTTAAAATACACCGCATTGATTCTTTGGAAGCAAAAATTGATTTTAAAAAGCATGATTTATTCCTTTTTATGCCGGGTGAAATTAAAACCCTTGGTTTAATTAAGGAAAAACTTGATGAGCAAATAGAAAGCCTTAAGGATTTTGTTGAGAGCGGCGGTCATATTGTCGCCGTAGGCACAACGGGAATGCTTTTTGCAAATACTCTCAAAAGGGAGGACGGCACCGTTTTTCAGGGTCTTGGACTTCTTGATGCAACTGGCAAAGAGCGAAAATATGTTTATGGCGACGACCTATATTTTCGCATAAATAGTACCAAAATGGAGATTTTCGGCTCCCAAATTCAAATGGTTGATGTTACCGCTCAAAGTCCTTTGGGCACAGTTATTTACGGTCACGGAAACGATAAAAGTGGCAGTGAGGGTGCGGTTTATAAAAACCTTGTTTTCACCAACTGTTTAGGCCCCGTTTTTGTTAAAAACCCTTGGTGGTGCGACCAGATTTTAAAGGATGTTTTCCTTAAAAAACAAGGTCTTAACGTTGAAAATAACTATGCCTTTGAAACCGCATCCTTTAATTCCTGTCTTGAGTTCACAAGGAGAAAGCCAAAAGCCTAAAGCATATTTTGTGAGTGAGAAATTGTTTTTAAGACAAAAAATTACAAAAAAATATGCGAAAATTACCACTGATAATCTTTTTTTCATTCCACACAATAATAAAGCAAACGCAAAAAATGTTTAAAAGGAGTGAAAAAAGATGAACGTAGTACCCGAGGCACGTGAAGCACTCAACCGTTTTAAGATGGAGGCTGCTAACGAGGTTGGCGTAAGCCTTAAGCAGGGCTACAACGGTGACCTTACTGCAAAGCAGGCAGGTTCCATCGGTGGCCAGATGGTTAAGAAGATGATTCAGGCTTATGAAAACAGCATGAAATAAGCTAATTTATAAACGAGAAGGTCGGGAATACCCGACCTTTTTAATTTTTTAGGAATTTTTATGAATACCAGGGGAGTAATTGTAACTTTTTTGTAACATTTTTTCGTTTTTTGGCAAATAACCCTTGAAATATATATAATTATTGTGTAAAATATATTTGTGATATTTTGGGCTTTTTATGTAATGCACCCAAAGGCGCTTTTTGCGTAAAACCACATTTGTGAGGAGAATGGCAAATGTCAAATCGTTTATTCCAACCTGTGATTCATCAAATGAAGGATGCTGTTGATAAAACCTTTGGTGTTTTGGACAGCACTTTTACCGTTATTGCATGCAGTGAGCTAGGTAAAATCGGTGAAACCTTTGGCGTTGATGCTTCTATTGCGTCAATCGGCATAGACAGTTTTCAGTTTGAAAATTACACCTGCAAGGTTATTGCCGCCAACCAGGGCAGCAGTTATATGGTGTTTGTTGAGGGCACCGATTTGCTGGCTGAAAAGTACTGTAATATTTTAACAGTTGCTTTTGCCAACATTAAGTTTTATTATGATGATAAGTATGATCGCAGCAATTTCATCAAGAACATTATTCTTGATAATATTTTGCCCGGTGATATTTATTTAAAGGCAAGGGAACTTTATTTTAACAACGATGTTTCCCACACCGCAATTTTAATTCGCGCAACCGAGCCCAGCGATATTTCGGTTTATGATATCGTTCAAAATCTTTTCCCCGACAAAACCAAGGATTTTGTTATTAGCATTAATGAAACCGATATTGCGCTGATTAAAGAAACCAAGCGCGACATTGAATCAAGACACATTGAAAATCTTGCCGCCACCATTGCCGACACCTTATCGGGTGAGTTTTACACCCATGTTGTTATCGGCGTAGGAACAACGGTGGATAACCTTAAGGATTTGGCACGCTCCTTTAAAGAGGCGCAAACTGCCCTTGAGGTTGGTAAGGTGTTCGACACCGACAAGACCATTGTTTGCTACGATAATCTTGGCATTGCCCGCCTTATTTATCAGCTTCCGACCACTCTTTGCGAAACTTTCCTTCGCGAGGTGTTTAAGCGCGGCTCCATTGAAAGCCTTGACCAGGAAACACTGTTCACCATTCAGCGCTTCTTTGAAAACAACCTCAACGTTTCCGAAACCTCAAGAAAACTTTTCGTTCACAGAAATACCCTTGTGTACAGACTTGAGAAAATTAAGAAAATCACAGGTCTTGATTTAAGAGAATTTGACCACGCAATTATCTTTAAAATTGCACTTATGGTTAATAAATATCTTCGTAGCAACCCTATTAAGTACTAGAAATGAGTGAGAATTATCAATATCAGTGATACTTTAGGAAAGGAATCGGCGCCTGCCATTGAGTTTCGTGGCGTTTCAAAAACCTACATAAGCGGCACCCACGCTCTTGAAGATGTTAACGTGCGCATTAACAAAGGCGAATTTGTTTTTGTGGTTGGTTCTTCCGGAGCAGGTAAAAGCACCTTTATGAAACTTATAATGCGGGAGGAAAAGGCCAACACGGGTGAAATTTTTGTTAATGGCTTTAACCTTACAAAAATGCCGAGAAAACAGGTTCCAATGCTCAGGCGTACAATGGGAATTGTTTTCCAGGATTTCCGCCTCATCCCCACAATGAATGTTTTTGATAATGTTGCCTTTGCAATGCACGTTATTGGTGCTTCAAGCCGCAAAATCCGTGTTGAGGTTTCCAAAGCCCTCAGTAAAGTGTCCCTTGGTCACAAGGCACGTTCAATGCCCAATCAGCTTTCGGGCGGTGAGCAGCAACGCGTTGGTCTTGCACGCGCTCTCGTTAACGCTCCCGACCTTATTATTGCGGACGAGCCCACAGGTAATGTTGACCCCACAATGTCTTACGAAATCGTTAACCTGCTCACCGAAATTAACAAACGTGGCACCACAATTTTAATGGTAACCCACGACCATAATCTTGTTCGCGATTTTAAGCATCGTGTCATTATGCTTGACGGCGGCAAAATTGTTGCCGATAACATGGGAGGTGACGCTCAGTGAACCTCCAAAGTGTAAGATATTTGACCAAAGAGGGTATTAAAAACATTTGGGTTAACCGCCTTATGTCCCTTGCATCAGTGGGGGTTTTGGTTGCCTGTATGGTGCTTATTGGTTTATCCCTTTTAATTACAGCCAATGTTGATGTGGCCCTTGGTAATCTTGAAAAGCAAAATGTTGTTATGGTTTATTTTAACGACTATAACTCTGTGCTTTACGGCGATAAGACCGATGAAACCTCCTCCGTATCTTCTGCGGTGGGGGACAGCGATGCAACCTCTTCAGCGGAGAGTGTTGTCGATGCCAACGGTATCAGTGAAAATGATTATCTCATTCACAACGAAACCGAAGCCCGTGCTCTTTGCGACAAAATAGCAACACTTGATAATGTTTTAAGTGTTGAATATGTTTCAAGCGAGGATGCCCTTGCAAACATCAAGGAAACAATGCTTGACGGCAAGGAGGAATATTTTGAATTCCTTGATGAGGAATACGGTAATCCCTTGTCCGATGGTGCTAAGGTTATTATGAAAGACCTTTCCCTTTTTGAGGAAACAATAGGAAAAATCAAGGCACTGGACGGCATTGATTCGGTTGTTTCACAAAACGATTTGGCCGAAAAAATCACCGCTATTAAAAACGGAATCGGCACAGCAGGAATCTGGATTATTGCAATTCTTCTTGTTATTTCTCTTGTAATCGTTTCCAACACAATCCGTGTTACAATGTACAATAGAAAGCTTGAAATCAGCATTATGAAGGCGGTGGGCGCCACCGATTCATTTATCAGAATTCCCTTTGTTGTTGAGGGTGTCACCATCGGTATCATTTCAGCAATAATTTCAGAAGGTTTTGTTTATTTCTGCTACCGCATTGCCACCGAAACACTTAAAACAACGCTTGGCACAAGCGACATTGTTAATTTCGGCTCAATGGCTTGGATTTTGCTCCTTGTCTTTGTGGGAATCGGTTTTGTTGCAGGTACTATAGGCAGTGTCTTTATGATAAGCAAGTATCTTAGAAAAGAAGGTAGCGAGTTCGCTGCAATCTAAAAAGGAGTATTTATGTTTTTTAAATCAATTAAACGCATTCTTGCAGTTTTAATGTGTGTTCTGATTGTAGCGCTCATTCCACTTTCTGCTTCGGCAATGACGGTTAGTGAAATGCAAAGTGAGATTGACCGCCTTGAAAAGGAAGCGGAAGACCTTAAATCAGATATTGCCGACCTTAAAAACCAAAAAGCAAACAAGCAAGATATTAAAAATGCTCTTGATAGGCAGATAAACAACCTGCAATCCCAAATCAATGTTTGCATTGATAGGATAAACAAGGTTGAAGAGGAAATTGCCGCAAGTGAGGCTAAAATCAAAGAAAAAAATATAGAAATTGAGGAAAGCAAAACTCTCTTTAAAAAGCGTATTCGCGCAATTTATATGAGCAACACGGGCAGCAACATTCAAATCCTTTTGGGTGCCGAAAATTTTGCTGATTTTCTCACTCTTTCCGAACTCACCCGTGATGTTTCCGCAAGGGACAAGCAGCTTATTTCTGACATTGTCAAGACTATTGATGAAATTCAGGCTGAAATCAAGAAAAATGAGGAACGCATTGCCGAGCAAAATGCCATAAAAAAAGACCTTGATGCAAAGCAGACCGAACTTGAAAAACAGGCTGCCGAAATTCAAGGCATTATCCAGGATATTTCCAGCGACCAGAGCCAGCTTCAGGCAGACCTTAAGAAAATTGAAGCGGAAAAAGACAATTATATGGAAAGTATAATCCAGCAGTCGGGTAGCAGTAGTGGTAAGTATGATGGTTCTGCCTTTATGTGGCCTTTACCCGGTCATTATATTTTAACATCGGGCTTTGGTCCCCGTTGGGGAAGAAAGCACAGTGGAATTGATATTTCTGGCTACGGTGTTGCCAATGCTAAAATCGTTGCGGCGGCAAGCGGCACGGTTTATGACACGGCTAACTACTGTCAGCACAACTATCCTTCCTTCTGCGGTTGCGGCGGAGGATGGGGAAGATACGTGATCCTTGATAATGGTGTGGGCTCCGATGGTAAAACCTATCACACGGTTTATGCTCACATGAGCCGTACAGCAGTAAGTCAAGGCCAAAATGTTGTTAAGGGTCAGGTGCTGGGCTACGTTGGTAACACAGGCAACTCAACGGGCGCACATTTGCACTTTGAGGTTTGGGTGAACAAGGTTCGAGTTGATCCCGAGCTTTATGTTGGAACCACAGCGAAATAAAATTTTCAAGGGCGGTTTTCCGCCCTTGTTTTTTAGAGGAAGATTTATGAAATATGTAACATTAAGGCGAGTTGTGGGACTTGCTCTTACCGTTTTTCTGATGATTTTTATTTTTTCAATGTCGGCGCAAAATGCCGAGATTTCAAAACAGACAAGTGGGGGAGTAACCCGTTTTATTGCAGGTCTTATTTACCCAGGATTTAACGACCTTGCCGAGCAGGCACAAAACCAAATTATTTCATCACTTCAAGGTCTCGTTAGAAGTGCGGCGCATTTTTCGGTGTTTGCGACCCTTTGTTTTTCTAATCTAATTTTCACGCTGACACTCCAGAAACTGAAACTTTTAATGAGATATCTTTCATCCATAATTTTTTCTATCGCTTATGCCGTGAGTGATGAAATTCACCAGCTTTTCATTCCGGGCAGGGCATTTCAGTTTTCCGATATTTTGGTTGACACCTTAGGCATAATTCTGGGTGCCACGGTTATGTATTTAATAATGAAACTAATAAAAAAACGGACTCTAAACTAGAGTCCGTTTTGCTTTTAACTAGCAGCAACCGCAGTTGTTGCTGTCACTGTTACCGCAACCGCCACAGCAGAAGAGGATGAGGATAAGGATGATAATCCAAGTGCAGTTGTTACCGCCAAAGTTACACATAAAGCAAACCCCCTTTTTGTTTTTTCACCACATACTATGTAAAAAATTTTAAATTTGTTACTTGACTTTCCCTGACTTTTAATTTATAATAAAGGTCAGGAAAAGTCAAAAGGAGGCCGTGCTTTATGAGAATGAGTGATTTAATAACTGCAAAAATCATTGAAATGCTCAACGGTTCAGAGGAAAACATTGCCGAAATTCAGCGCAATGAGCTGGCAACGCTTATGGGCTGTGCCCCAAGTCAGATAAATTATGTTTTGTCATCTCGCTTCACCCCCGAACACGGTTATATTATTGAAAGCCGCAGGGGAGGCGGCGGATATGTTCGCATTACCCGCGTAAAATTAAGTAATTCAAACGCGTTAATGCACATTATAAATTCAATAGGGGAAACAATCGATTCCCTGGCCGCCCGTGTGGTTCTTGAGAACTGTCTGCAAACAGGGCTGATAAACAAGCAGGCGGCAACCATGACCGCCGCGGCAATTTCAAATTCGGTAATGCAGAGAATCCCCGTTGAATTCAGGGAATACCTGCGTGCTTCAATTTTAAAACAAATGTTACTTACTCAAATTTAGAGGATTAACGAGTATTTTAACAAAGTATGGGCTAAAATCCGCCTTTCAAAAACTGTGTTCGGATTATTCGCTCTACCCTAGAGGTGAAAGATTATGATGTGTGAAAACTGTGGAAAGAATCCTGCAACAACCCATATCCATACGGTTATTAACGGTGTGGTTACCGACAAAAATCTTTGTGGCTACTGTGCTGCGGCCGAGGGGCTTATTAACCCTGCAAAAACTAGCCTTACCGATATGCTTATTTCAATGTTCGGCGATAATATGGCAAAAACAAAGCTTTCAAATACAACACGCTGCAGCATTTGCGGCTCGACCTTTTCCGATTTCGCCGAAACAGGAAAGGCAGGCTGTGCAAATTGCTATAAAACCTTTTATGATGAGTTGCTGCCCTATTTAAAGCGTGTGCACGGCAGCACCAAGCACACAGGCAGCCGACCCGAAAGAGCGCCCCTTATTGTTAGAAGTGAAAATAAAATCGGCCAGTTGAGAAAAGAACTTAAAGAGCTAATCTTAACCGAAAATTTTGAGGAAGCTGCCAGAGTTCGCGATGAAATTAAAGAATTGGAGGGCAAGGAAAATGAGTAGATGGTATTTATCACCTGATGCTGATAACGATGTTGTTATCAGTTCAAGAATAAGAATTGCCCGAAATTTAAGCGGAATGCCTTTTCCTGTTAGAATGAGCACACAGGATAGGCAAAGCCTTAATAAAAGGGTTAAGAATGCCGTTGACACAATAAACGATCCTGCAATTTCCTCACTTAAATTCATTGAGCTTGAAAAGGTTCCTAGCCTAGAAATTGCGGCAATGGTTGAAAGACACGTAATCAGTGCCGATTTTGCCGCAAAGGGCGAAAATGGCGCTATCCTTTTAAATGAGGATGAAACCGTTTGCGTTATGATTGGTGAAGAGGACCACATCAGAATTCAGGTTGTCTTAGGTGGTCTGAATTTGGAAAATGCCTATAACATTGCCTATAAAACCGAAAGGCTTTTAGATAGCGCTTTGCATTTTGCCTTTGATGAGCGCCTCGGTTATCTTACCGCCTGTCCCACAAATTTAGGCACGGGGCTCAGAGCCGGTGTTATGCTGCATTTGCCCGTTTTAGAGGCGGAAAATTCGGTAGCTAATCTTTCGGAAAGCATTAGAAAAATTGGCTTCACCGTTCGTGGAATTTACGGTGAGGGCAGTCGCTCAAAGGCATCAATGTACCAAATTTCAAATCAAATCACATTGGGCATTGATGAAAAAACCGCTATTGATAATTTAAATGTTATAACAAAGCAAATCCTAGAGCAGGAAAGGCAGAGAAGGGAAGCCTTTAACAAAACAAAGCTTGAGGATATTGCTTGGCGTGCCTACGGAAATCTTAAATTTGCCCGCATTTTATCAAGCGAGGAAATGTTCCGTGAGATTTCAAAGATTAAACTTGGCATAGAAATGGGCATAATAGAATGTAATAAAACCTTGCCAATGAAAATTTTAGTTGAAACACAGCCTAACATGTTAATGTGCCGTTTCGGCAATATGCCCCCCGATGAAAGGGATGTAAAACGCGCTGAAATGGTAAGGGCGATGCTCGAATAATAATCATTTCAGGAGTGATTGAAAATGAAATATAACTTCAAAAATTTCACACAAAAAGCAAACGATGCCTTGAATCTTGCCATTGCCGCCGCCGAAACCATGGGTCACACCTACATCGGCAGCGAACACCTTCTTTTAGGATTACTCCGAGAAGGTACTGGTGTTGCGGCGGTTGTGCTTAATAAATTTAATGTTTATGCCGAGGACATTGCCGAGCTTATGCAGGAAAAAATCGGAACGGGCGCTAAAACAAGGCTTGGCCCCGATTATTTCACCCCAAGAGCCAAAAGGGTTATGGAACTTGCAATAAAGAACTGCCAGGGAGTGTCTAGTCAGCTTGTTGGCACTGAACACATCCTTATGGGAATTCTCGGTGAAAGCGATAACTATGCCGTTCGTTTTCTTGAGGATTCAGGCACTGATGTTGCCGACCTTTACACCGCCCTTGCAAAGTCTATGGGACTCGGTGTTAATGATAAAAACCAAAGGTCCGCCGAGGGAAAACGGAGCCTTGATTCCCAGACCAAAACTCTGGAAAAATATGGCGTTGACCTTACCGAAAAGGCAAGAGTGGGCGAAATTGACCCTGTTATCGGCAGAAACGAAGAAATCCAGCGTGTGGTGCAAATTTTGTGCCGCAGAACAAAGAATAACCCCTGCCTTATTGGTGAACCGGGTGTGGGTAAAACAGCAATTGCCGAGGGATTAGCGTTAAAAATTGTAAGCGGTGAAATCCCCGAAATTTTAAAGGATAAAAGAATTGTGTCGTTGGACCTTACGGGAATGGTGGCAGGCGCAAAATATCGCGGTGACTTTGAGGAACGCATTAAAACCGTTATTGATGAGGTTAAAAAGGCCGATGATGTAATTCTCTTTATCGATGAGGTGCACACTTTAGTGGGCGCAGGCTCAGCCGAGGGCGCAACCGATGCCGCAAACATTTTAAAGCCCTCCCTTGCAAGGGGAGATTTGCAGGTTATCGGTGCTACAACCCTTTCGGAATATCGCAAGAACATTGAAAAGGATGCCGCCCTTGAACGCCGCTTCCAGCCCGTTAATGTTGAGGAGCCCACCGAAGGCGATGCCGTTTTAATATTAAAGGGTCTTCGTGATAAGTATGAAGCACACCATAAGGTTAAAATCACCGATGAGGCTATTGAGGTTGCGGTAAAGCTGTCTACTCGTTATATAACAGATAGATTTTTACCCGATAAAGCCATTGACCTTATTGATGAGGCAGGCTCCCGTGTAAGGCTGAGCGGCACTGAAATGCCGCAGGATATAAAAAGTCTTGATGAGGAAATTGCTAATTTAGAAGCCGAAAAGATTTCTGCTGTTAACGGTCAGGACTTTGAAAAAGCTGCAACCCTTCGTGATAAGGAGAAGGAACTGCGGGTAAAGCAAGAAAAGCTTAAAAAAGAGTGGCAGGAAAAGAACGGTCATCTAAACGGTGTGGTTGATGCCGAGGAAATTGCCGAAATCGTGTCAAGCTGGACAGGAGTGCCTGTTGTTCAGTTAACCGAAGAGGAAAGTCAGCGCCTTTTAAAACTTGAAACCGTGCTCCACGAAAGAATAGTGGGTCAGGATGAGGCCGTAAATGCGGTTTCAAAGGCAATCAGGCGCAGTCGTGTTGGCCTTAAAGACCCCAAAAGGCCCATCGGATCCTTTATTTTTCTTGGCCCCACAGGCGTTGGCAAAACCGAGCTTTGTAAAACGCTGGCCGAGGCAATGTTCGGCAGCGAAAACGCTATGATAAGACTTGATATGTCGGAATATATGGAAAAACACACCGTCTCCCGCCTTGTGGGCTCGCCTCCCGGTTATGTTGGCTTTGAGGAGGGCGGTCAGCTTACCGAAAAGGTGAGAAGAAACCCTTACAGCATCATTCTTTTTGATGAAATCGAAAAGGCGCACCCCGATGTGTTTAACATTCTCCTTCAAATTCTTGAGGATGGCATTTTAACCGATTCTCAAGGTCGCAGGGTTGATTTTAAAAACAGCGTTATCATTATGACCTCAAATGTTGGCGCAAGGCTTATAACTGAAAAGAAAATAGCCTTTGGTTTTGGCAATGAGGTTAGCGGCAGTGCCGATGATAGCACCATTCGGGAAAATGTGCTAGGTGAACTTAAAAAAGCCTTTAAACCCGAATTTTTAAACCGTGTGGATGACATTGTGGTATTTAAGAAACTAAATCAGGATGACATCACCAAAATTGCGGCTAAAATGCTTGAAAATCTTAAAAAGAGACTTTCTGGTGTGGGTGTTGAAATTGAGTTTGACTCCGAGGTTGCAAAGCAGCTATCCCTTAAAGGCTTTGATGATGTTTACGGTGCAAGACCTTTGCGCCGCGCTATTGTGAGCGAAATTGAGGATGCCTTAAGCGAAGCTATTCTAGACGGAAGCATAAATAAGCAGGATAAAATTTTCTGCAGTGTGACGAATGGTAAATATACCTTCACAAAGCAGTAAAACCAACGCGCCCGATATCGGGCGCGTTCTCATTTTATTGACAAAATATTAAAGGATAAGTATAATTTTAGTGTATAGATTCTTTTAAAAAAGGAAACGTGTAATGAACAATTTTGATGTTATCATTATCGGCGGCGGTGCAGCAGGTCTCACAGCGGCTGTAAGCTTAAAACAGGAAAATGCAAATTTAAGTGTTGCAGTGCTTGAAAAGCTTGACCGCGTTGGAAAAAAGCTTATCACAACGGGAAACGGGCAGTGCAACATAACAAACAAAAATTTAAGTCTTGAGTTTTTTCACGGAAAAGACAGGGGGTTTTGCCGTTATGCCACGGAAAATCTCGGCAACGAAAAAATAATTTCCTTTTTTGAGAAAATCGGTGTTGAAATTGTTTTTGAGGAAAACGGCAAGGCATATCCTATGTCCTATCAAGCAGGCAGCGTTGTTGATTGCCTGCGCTTTGCGGCTGATACAAATGGAGTTAACACCCTTTGCTCACACGCTGTTTTAGATATTTTGCCCATTAAAAATGGCTATCTTATAAAAACCAATAAGGGTGATTTCAGCGCTAAATGCGTTATTGTCACAACGGGTCTTTTATCAGGCGGCGAAAAGGTAGGAAGCGATGGTACTGGTCTTAAAATTCTTAAAAATTTAGGCTACAAGGCGGAACCGCTTTTTCCATCTATCGTTCAACTTAAAACAAAGGAAGAAACACCTAAAAAGCTTAAGGGCATTAAAAGTGATGCTTTGGTGTCGGTTTTTAACGGTGAAATTAAACTTACCGAGAGCTTTGGTGAGGTACTTTTCACCGATTACGGTCTTTCAGGCCCTGCTATAATGCAGGTTTCCCGATTTGTGGGCAAGGGCGATAAACTGCTGACAGTAAGCCTCGATTTATTGCCGCAGTATACCGTTTCACAACTTACCCAAATGCTTTTAAAAAGGGCTAAAAATCTTAAAGACAGACCCTGTGAGGAGTTTCTAACAGGAATGCTTAATAAGCGCCTGGGACAAACCATTTTAAAGGAATGCGGAATTTCGCTTTCGCAAGATGTAAAAGAAATTACCGATAGGGTAGAGGCTATTGCCCAAAAAATCAAGGCTTTCAAATTTACAACAAATTCAACCACGGGATTTTTGAATTCACAGGTCACGGCAGGCGGTCTTTCAACAAATCAGTTTGATAGCAAAACAATGGAATCGAAACTCCATAAAGGTCTTTTTGCCGCAGGAGAAATTCTTGATATTGATGGCGACTGCGGGGGCTATAACCTTGCTTTTGCATGGACCTCGGCAATGCTTGCCGCAAAGGCAGCCGCAAGGCGGGTAGAGAAAAAATGATGCTTTTAATTTCTAACATAAATGTTCCCCTTGATACCGATTTTAATAACCTTTCAGGTATCGTTGCAAAGGAACTGAAAATCAGTGAAAGCCTTGTTAAATCCGCAAAGCTTTACAGAAAAAGTGTAGATGCCAGAAAAAAGGATAATGTGCATTTTTGCATTTCGGTTGTGGCTGATATTTTGGGGGACACCGCAAAAATTCTCAAAAGAAATAAAAATGCAAAGGCCTTTTGTGAGGAAGATTATATTTATAAAAGGTGTGAAAAAATCCCCGCAAAGTCTCCCGTGGTGGTGGGTTTCGGCCCTGCAGGAATGTTTGCGGCTTTAACCCTTGCAAGGGCAGGCCTTAAGCCCGTTGTGTTAGAGCGCGGTGAAAGGGTAGAGGAAAGGCAAAAAAGCGTTGCCGAATTTTTTGCAGGAGGACCTCTAAATGAAAATTCCAACATTCAGTTTGGTGAGGGCGGTGCCGGCACCTTTTCCGATGGAAAGCTCAACTCTGGCATTAAAGACCCACGCTGCCGCGAGGTTCTTAAAACCTTTGTGGCTTTTGGCGCAAATGAGGATGTTTTAATTGATGCAAAACCACATGTTGGTACCGACATTTTGTGTAAAATTGTTAAAAACATCCGCGAGGAAATTTTAAGCCTTGGCGGCGAAATTCTTTTCGGACATACTTTAACTAAAATCGACTCAGCCACAAAAACCCTTACTGCTGTTTGCGAAAAGGGTGAAAAGAAAATAGAGTTTTCCTCCCTTATTCTTGCCATCGGCCATTCGGCGAGGGACACCTTCGAATTGCTTAAAAATATGGGCGTTCAAATGGAGCAAAAACCATTTTCGGTGGGTGTTCGCGTTGAACATTTTCAAAGGGATATAAACCGCGCGCTTTATGGCGATTTTGCCCAGCATCCTGCCCTTAAAGCGGCTGATTATAAGCTGGCTGTTCACCTTGAAAACGGCAGGGGAGTTTACACCTTTTGTATGTGCCCCGGCGGTGAGGTTGTTAACGCCTCCAGTGAGGCAGGCGGCGTTGTTACCAACGGAATGAGTAACTCTGCCCGTGATGGCGTTAATGCTAACAGTGCGGTTTTAGTTGGTGTTGAGCCTGCCGATTTAAAAAGTGATGATGTTTTGGCAGGGGTCTATTTCCAAAGAGAAATTGAGCAAAAGGCTTTCAGTATTGCAGGCGGTGCCGTGCCCACGCAGTATGTTGGGAATTTTCTTGGTCTTGATGACTGCGATAGTCCTGTTGCCCCCACAGTAAAGCCTAAAACGGTTTTGGCAAAGGTCCAAGATGTTTTACCCGATTTTGTTTCAGAAAGTCTTAAATTGGCTTTTAATGAGTTTGATAAAAAAATTAAGGGCTTTAAAAATGCAGGAGCACTGCTTACTTTTCCAGAAACTAGAAGCTCATCTCCCGTGCGAATTTTAAGGAATGATTTTGCTTCTCCCTTCGCCCCCTGGCTTTATCCTGCAGGGGAGGGTGCAGGCTATGCAGGCGGCATTATGTCGGCTGCTGTTGACGGAATGAGGGTTGCTGAAAGCATAATCGATAAATTAAATGCATAGAATTTATGTCAAATTAAACAAATTGAGGGTTTAAAATCCGTTCAATTTAAATGTTTTTCCTAAACTTGCTAAAAATATCATTTTTTGTTAAAAAATAAACGAAAAGAACTTGAAAAATTTTTTAATTTAGGTTAAAATAAAGGTATAAAATTTTAGGAGGTTATTCCAATGGTTAAAGTTGCTATTAATGGTTTCGGCCGTATCGGTCGTCTCGCATTCCGTCAGATGTTTGGCGCAGAAGGTTATGATGTTGTTGCTATCAACGACCTCACCAAGCCCTCAATGCTTGCTAACCTTTTAAAGTATGACACCGCTCAGGGCGGTTACTGCGGTTTCATCGGTGAGAATCTTCACACCGTAACTGCAGATGACGAAGCAGGCACCATCACTGTTGACGGCAAAACCCTCAAAATCTATGCTGAAAAAGATGCTAAGGACCTTCCTTGGGGCGAAATCGGCGTAGACGTAGTTCTCGAATGCACAGGCTTCTACTGCTCTAAAGAAAAGAGCCAGGCTCACATCGATGCAGGTGCTAAGAAAGTTGTTATTTCTGCTCCCGCAGGTAACGACCTTCCCACTATCGTTTACAGCGTAAATGAAAACACCCTTACTAAGGATGACACCATCATTTCTGCTGCTTCCTGCACCACCAACTGCCTCGCTCCTATGGCAAAGGCTCTTAACGACTATGCTCCTATCCTTAGCGGTATCATGAGCACCATCCACGCTTACACCGGCGACCAGATGATTCTTGATGGTCCTCACAGAAAGGGTGACCTTCGCCGTGCACGCGCTGGCGCTGCTAACATCGTTCCCAACTCTACCGGTGCTGCAAAGGCTATCGGTCTTGTAATCCCCGAACTCAACGGCAAGCTCATCGGCTCTGCACAGCGCGTTCCCGTTCCCACCGGTTCTACCACCATCCTTACCGCAGTTGTTAAGGGTGAGAACGTAACCAAGGAAGGCATCAACGCTGCTATGAAGGCTGCT
>JAZPYE010000018.1:0-118086 GCA_045544035.1 Acutalibacteraceae bacterium
TTTGCCTCAAAACTTGAAATACGGCAGTATCCTCAAGTTTTGTCGGCTTTGTCTTGTACGAAAATTTTTAGTTTAGCAGGTTAAAAAGTTTTTGCCGCCGGATTTTTTATTCGGCGAAGCAGGAAATTTGAAGCAAGGCTGACGCCTTGCAAAAATAAACGCAAAGCCGCAATATAAAAGGCGGCGAGCGAAACCGTGACAGGTTCGAGTCCTGTCACACTAACCCTTAGGAGTTTATGAATGACTGACCTTGAGTTTTTAAATTTGAGAAAAAAGGTCATACGGAAAGATTTTTCCCGTATGAATGATATGCAGTTTTCAGCCGTTACCAAAACTAACGGTCCTGTTCTTGTTTTGGCAGGTGCAGGAAGCGGCAAAACCACTGTGCTTGTTAACCGAATTGCCTGCCTTGTGAAGTATGGTAACGCATTCGGCAGCACCGATATTCCGTTTTTTTCGGAAAGTGACATTTTAGCTGCAGAGGCTTTTATTGAAAAAGATGAACCCATAAGTGATATGTACGCATTTTCCGAAAATCCTGCAAAGCCTTGGGAAATTCTTGCCATTACCTTTACAAACAAGGCGGCAGGGGAACTTAAAGAGAGAATTGGGCTTCGCCTAGGGGATGCGGCAAAGGACATTTGGGCAGGCACCTTTCACAGTGTTTGCGGAAAGATTTTGCGCCGCTTCGCCGACAGGCTGGGTTACACCTCCCATTTTACGATTTACGACACCGATGACCAAAAGAAAATAATGAAGGAGTTAATGAAGCAGTGCCGTGTGGATGAAAAGTTCATCCCCGTTAAAACGGTGCTTTCCCACATTTCTTCAGCTAAGGATAAACTCATTTCCCCGGAGGAATTTTCAGCCACCGTGGGCTCTGATTTGCGTCTTCGTTCCATTGCCACCCTTTATGAGGCATATAACAAAAACCTTCGTGATAACAACGCGATGGATTTTGATGATATGATTGTAAACACCGTGAAGCTCTTTAAAGAGAATGAGGATGTTCTTGATTATTATTCGAGAAAATTCCGTTACATAATGGTGGATGAGTATCAGGATACAAACCACGCGCAGTATATGCTCATAAAACTGCTGTCGGCGGTGCACGGTAATATTTGTGTTGTGGGCGATGATGACCAAAGTATTTACAAATTCCGTGGCGCAACCATTGAAAACATTTTAAACTTTGAAAAGCATTATAAAAACGCGGCCGTCATTCGCCTTGAGCAAAATTACCGTTCCACCTCTAACATTCTTGATGCCGCCAATGCCGTTATTAAAAACAATGAAGGCCGAAAGGGAAAAAACCTTTGGACCGATAGCGGCGAGGGTGATAAAATCACGGTTAACTACTGTGAGGATGAGCAGTCCGAAGCGAACTCAGTTGCCAACAGCATTTTAGCAAACGTGAGCAATAGCGGTAAATTCGGTGATAATGCAATTCTTTACCGAATGAATGCACAGTCCAGAACGTTTGAAAATATTTTTGCAAGAAGCGGCATTCCTTACCGCATTATCGGCGGTCTTAAGTTCTATGACCGCAAGGAAATTAAGGATGTTTTGGCTTATTTAAGTGTTATCAACAACCCTGCCGATGATTTGCGCCTCAAACGAATTGTTAACGAGCCCAAGCGTTCCATAGGTGACACCACAGTAAACACCGCCCAGCTTATTGCGGATGAGACCGGCAACACTCTCTTTAACATTTTTAAAAATGCCGATGAATATGCCGGGCTTTCCCGAAGTGCCGCAAAGCTTATGAACTTTGCTAATATGATTGAGCAGCTGCGCGAAATTGCCGAAACCGAACCCCTTGACAGGCTTTTTGAAGAGGTGCTGGAAAAAACGGGTTATCGTGCCGCACTGCAGCTTGCAGGCAGCGAGGAGCAGGATAGGCTTGATAATATTGGCGAACTTGCCTCAGGCATTATTCAGTATGTTGCCTCAAGCGAGGAACCCACACTTTCGGGCTACCTTGAGGATATTGCACTTATAACCGACCTTGATAATTTTGATTCCTCCCTTGATGCCGTTGTTATGATGACAGTGCACTCGGCAAAGGGCCTTGAATTTAATAATGTTTACATTGTTGGAATGGAGGAGGGAATTTTCCCGGGTAATCAGTCTATTTTCGGCGGCCCCGATGAAATTGAGGAGGAACGCCGCCTTGCCTATGTTGCCATAACAAGGGCAAAGAAGAAGCTTGCCGTTTCTTCGGCCTACACGCGAATGATGTTCGGTATGACAAATCGCAACCTGCCCTCCCGTTTTTTAAAGGAAATTCCCGAGGAGCTTTGCGTTATCACAGGGGCTAGAACTTTACACACCACACAAAGGGTGCTCTCTTTCGGCGAGGATTATGACACCTATAAAAGACCAGGGGGGCAGCGTTCTGATGTCTCCTTTAAATCCTCGTTTACGCCTTCCCCCGCAAGGAAAAGCACCGAGTGTGCATTCACTGTGGGGCAACAGGTTAAACATTCGGTGTTTGGTGTGGGAATGGTAATAAAGGCAGTGCCTATGGCGGGGGATACCATGCTGGAAATTGCATTTGACAGTGTGGGAACAAAGAAGCTTATGGCTAATTTTGCAAAGCTTACCGTAATTTAAAATTTTTAGAGGTTTTGTTTATGTTATCACAAAGTAAGATTTCAAGACTTACTGCAAAATCCGCTTTCCGGGGTGAAAAGATTAGAATGTTAGGCCTCGGCACCATTCTTACCTTCAGCCTTTTAATGCTTTATCCTTTTTATATTTTGAGTGCTTCATTTTTTCCGTTTCCCGTGACGGTTGGATTTTTAGCGGTGGTTTGCATTCTTTTTGAAGCGCCCCTTATTCTCGGTGTTATGCGAACACTGTGGCAAAAGCTGTCTTTAGGGCAGGGCGAAATTGCTCAGGTGTTTTACTATTTTTCAAACTTTCACCGCTTTAAGCAGGCGCTCAGATTTGTGTGCATTTTGGTTTTCAGAGTTGGGGTTACCTTTGTCCTTTGCCTTGCACCTGCAATCGTTATATCGGTCATAACCGATATAAATATTCAAAATGTTATCGGCTTTTCACTTCCTATTTGGCTTTCGGGGCTTCAAATTTTAGGCTCATTTTTAACCTTCGTAGGAAGCGCTGTTGCCTTTTTTATTTCTTTAAAATTCTTTGCGGCGCCCTTCCTTTTTGTGACCGATGAGAGCAACGGAACGGATGGTCTTTTCTACAAGGCAGCAAGGCTTTTTAAACTGGGCTATATCGAATTCATCAGCCTTTTGGCATCCTTCGTCGGATGGTTTATTTTGGGAGTTTTTATATTCCCCTTGCCGTTTATATTGCCGTATTTTCTCTCATCAACAATTTCTCTTTGCAGATTTACGGTTTATCAGTATAATAAGAAAATAAGAGCCAATTTTTAGTGAGGTGAAAATCTAAATGAAAAAAGTTTGTGTTATTTTAGTTGTAATTACCTTTATAGTAACCGCTGTTAATTTGGGGTTTTCCTTTAGCGATGCCTTTTTTTATGACACCCAGGATTTACCCGAGGGTGAATTTCTTTATTCATCCCTTTCGCCATCGGGGGAGAAAACCCTTAAAATTTACAGGGTTGATTCTACCCTTGGCAAAGGAATCAGAGGCGAGCTTGTCACTTTTTCCGACAGTAGCGAGATGAAAAGCGAAAACATCTTTTGGCACACCGGCATTGACAATGCGGTAACAGGCTGGGTTAACGATTCGGTTGTTAAAATTAACAACACCGAAATTAACACCGCCAAAAATGAATTTTTTGACAGCAGGCATATGACGGAAAACGAATAAAAAATAAAGCGGAAGTTTAACTTCCGCTTTTATTTTTTGTTTTTTATTTTTCGGTGATGCAGTCGGCAACGTAAATTCCCATAGCACCTGACTGTGAAAGACCACGGCAAATTCCGCTTCCGTCGCCGATAATGTAAATGTTATCGGTAAGCTCAAACTTGTTGTTCATAAACACGGGGCGAATGGAGTAATATTTACTTTCACATCCGTAAAGCAGCGTGTCATCGTTTGCGGTGCCGGGAGCAACCTTATCAAGGGCATAAATTGTTTCAATAATGTTTGTTAAAATACGGTGGGGGAGAACAAGAGATAAATCGCCTGCTGTTGCTTTAAGTGTGGGGATAACGGTGTTTTGGGATAAACGATGCTCGTTTGTTCTGCGGCCACGGATTAGGTCACCGAAACGCTGAACCAAAACCGAATCCTTACCAATCATATTGGCAAGGCGGGATATGCTTTCGGCATATTCTGTTGGCTGGTCAAAGGGCTCGGTGAAGCGAATGCTTGAAAGAATTGCAAAATTGCAGTTCTCGGTTTTTTTATCCGCCTCTGCAAAGGAGTGACCGTTTGCCGTGATGATTCCGTGGTTATTTTCGGCCGACACAAGACCCCCTTTGTTAAAGCAGAACATTCTGCAGCGGTCCTCAAAGGTCTTGGTTTTATAAAGAATTTTAGGCTCGTAAATCTTGTCCGAAAATTCCTTCCAAATAATATCCTTCATTTCAACTCTGACACCGATATCAATGTGGTTTGAACGCATATGAACGCCGAAGGAACGGCAAAGTGAGGATACAAAGTTTGCGCCGCCACGACCTGTGGCAACGATGATTTTTTCTGCAAAAATTTCCTCGCCGTTTGTGTAGGAAAGAATGTAACCGCCATCGGTTTTTGAAACACTTTTGCAGTCATAAAAGGCGAGTAAGTCGGTGCCCTCACGGCTGATAGCGTTAATGAGGTTTTGCATGGTTTTGTAGTTGTTGTCGGTGCCTAAGTGCTTCACGTTCATATCAAGCAGTCGCAGGTTGTTTTGCAGGCACTTAAGTTTTAAGTCCTCATTTGAAAGGTAAACCTTTGCAGAGCCCGAATCACAGTAGGTGTCAAGAATTTTGTCAACCTCGTTAATGTACTGATTGGCAACATCGTCACCCAATTCTTCGCCAAGGGTTCCGCCATAGGCTGTGCCTAAATTAAACTTACCGTCGGAGAAGGCGCCGGCCCCTGCATAACCGCTTGTGATACTGCAGTTTTTACAGTGCACACAGGGGCTGTTTTTACCTGCAGGACAGTGACGTTTTTCTAGCTTGTCGCCACGTTCAGTGATAACAATCTTTAAATCCTTATCATTTTTCTTTAAACGGTAGGCCGCCATAAGACCACCAATACCGCCGCCGATAATAGCTACATCATACTTGCGCATAAAAATCTTATCCTTTCGTAACGAGAACTTATTTTAAACTAATTCTTCAAAATTTTTGTGGCAGGTGAAAAGAAGCACCTGATTTTTGCTTGAAAATTCCTTTAAAAAACTGAGGACGCGCTTGGCTCTCAAATCATCATAACGCTCGAAGGAATCGTCAAGGAAAATGGGGAAGGGGTTGTTTTTGCCGAAAATCAGCTCGCAAAGGGCAAGGCGAAGGGCAAAGTAGGCCTGGTCCTTTGTGCCGGCGCTAAGCGCCTCAATGCTCTTTTGACCGAAGGAGCCTTTTTCTTCGGCCGAAAGACTAAGCGCCTTGCTGACAAGAACGTTGCTATATTTTTCGCCTGTAATCTGAGAGAAAATTTCCGAAACCCTGTCGTTTAACTCACCGCCCCAACTGCTTTGCATTTCATCGGCGGCTTCCTCTAAAACCTCCAATGCCAAATCCAGCGCGGTGCAAAACTCTTCCTGCCTTGAAATTTCCTCCTGCAGTTCGGTGATTTCACGCTCAAGCGTTGCGGGAATGTGCAAATGGTGGTATTTAATCGAAACCAGATTTTCCTGTCGGTGGTATTCCTCCAAAAGCTGCTGGGATTTAGTGTGCAAATGGTTAATTTCTCGTTCAAGCTCCTGAACACTGCCTGAAGCTTTTAGTGTGTCGCCCATTTCAGCAAGGGCCCGTTGGGCCTGCTCAGGGGTTATTCCGCCAAGGCTATCACTTAAAACCTGCGCCTTGCTTTGGGCGGTGCTAAGCTCAATTAAAAGGTTTGAGAGCTGTTTGATTTTTTCATCATCATCAAATCCGTGGGCATCGGGTAGGGTATTTAAAAACCTTTGGTAATTTTCCTCAAGCGTTTTAAGTCCCTCTTTAAGCTCGGCAATTTCGTTTTCCTTTTGCTTTATAGCAAACAGTTTAAGCTCTGCCTGCCGGTTATTTGCCTCATTTATTACAGAAATTTCATTGGTTATTTCTTGTAGTGTTTGGTTATTCTTTAAAATTTCCTCACGAAGCGCCATATAATTGCTTTGTGCCGCTTTTGATTTTTTTGCAGAAATAATAAGCACAATAACAAAGCCTATAAGGAACGCCGCGCCCAATGCATAAAGCGGAATGGATAGAACATTTTTGAGAACAACGCCAAGTGCGGCTGCCAAAATTGCTAAAACCAAAAGTATAACAGCAATGGGCGAAATTTTAGTGCCTGTTTTTTTACTTAAATATTCGGCAAGCTTTTCCTTATCATTAATTTCATTTTTAAGGTTTTCGGCTGTTTCCCCAAGGCTTTTTACCTTTCCATTGTCATCACCGCTGTCCATAAACACAATGTCGTTGCCAGCAAAATTGTTTCTTTGCTCAAGTGTCATTTTTGCCGCATCAAGCTGTGCCTTTTTATCGTTTATGGTAAAAATATCTTTTTGTGTTAAGATGCTTCCATCCTTGCAGGTGAGATTTTGTTTTAAATTTTCAACCTGAGCTGAGCAGGAAACGAACTCCTTTAAAGCGGCTGCCTTAGATAAGCTTTGTGCATTTTGAAGTTCGCTTTTAAGGGCGGCTTCACGGGCGTTAACTGCCTCAATTTGCGCCTTAATCTCATTTATTTCTAAAATGCGCTGTTCCTTTTCGGCATATTCAAGCCTTTCGTTTAGAAGGGTGTTTTGAAGCTCATCAGCCCTGATTTTTGCCTTATCGCACACACCGATTTTTCCGCCTTTTGACAAAAGGTGGTGCCTTGCATCAAGCAAATTTTTAGAAACGGTGGCGGCGTTAACATCCTCATCACCGCTTGTTACAATGTTGGCAAGCTTTTTATTTATCTCACCGAGCACGGTGTTTTCGGTGTCGCTGTCACCGAGCGCACCGATAAAAAGCGTGCGTTCAAAGCAGGCAAGAGAGCACCCAAAAAGCTTCTCACCGAGATTTTCCTTTGGCGAAACCTCCATAACCGAGGAACTCATAAGGTTTATCATTTTAATTTTATCGTGGGAGTTTGTGGCCGCAAATTCCCTTTCAATGCGGTAGGGCACACCATCTTTGGTGAACTCAATGCTACCTGCATATTTTCCGCCGTTCCAGGGAATGTATTTCTTTCGGTCAAGGCCTGCCTTACCACTGGCCGTGCCGAAGAAAATCATTTTAATAAATGCCATAAGGGTGGTTTTGCCAAATTCGTTATCCCCGTAAATAAGGTTAAAACCGTCGTTTAAGGTCAGGTCGAAATTTGTAAGCTTTCCGAAGGCGTTAACGTGAATTTTGTTAATCTTCATCGTAATCCACCTCATTTTCAAAAGCGTTAAGGCCAAGATTTAAAGCCTTTTTTAAATGCTCAATTTGGTCGCTTTTAGCCGTGTCTAAGCGAGCGAGCATTTTCCTTACAAAAATGCCTTTTAGCGTATGCTCCTTGGCAATAAGAGCTAAATTATACTCCTTTTCGGTGCTGTTTTTAAGCTTTACGAAGAACAGCAGGGGAGAAAGCCCTGCGACCACCGAGTGAATTTGCAGGGTGAAATCGGCAGGCAGTTTGCCAACCAGTTCAATTTTATAAAGATTATTACTAAAATCCTCGCCATAGTTTTCCCGTAGGAAGCTTAGCACCTTTGAAATTACCATTTCGGTGGTAACTGCACCAGAAATGTCAACACGGCAAATCAGGTGCTGTCTCACGGCAAAGGGAACGAATTTCGATTTCAAGACACCATCTGTAATTTGAATTTCCCAGGCGCCCTTTTGGCCGAGCTCATCAAAGCCTTGTCCTTCGGGGCAACCGCAGTAGGCATAGGCGGTGTTACCCGCTTTTTTAATGGGGGAAGCCGAGTGAACATGGCCGAGGGCAACGTAATCCATACCGCTGGCTTCGATTTTTGCGGCATCAATAAAGCGGTAATCACTGGCCGAATTCATCAGTTCACCGTGCAAAACCCCAATGTTAAATGTATCCCTTGTAATGTTAGCATTAAAGCCTTCGAAAGCGCCCTCGAAAACACTTTTAAAGGAACGGCCGTAAATTTTGGCATTCAGGTCTTCTAAAAAAATGCAGTCGTTTTCTGCTGATAAAACAAAAACATTTTTGGGAAGTTTTTCATTTAAAAATGGGGAATCAGAGGAAAGGGGGTCGTGGTTTCCTGCAGCAAAGACAAATTTAACCGAGGAATATTCACTGAAAATGCCAAAAACCTCACTAACAAGCGAGGTGTCAATTTTATTTGAATCAAAAAGGTCGCCTGCAATGAGCATTAGAGGAATGGAATTCGTTTCACAGTGCTGTGCCATTCTTCTAAAGGTGGCAACGGTTTCCTTTTGCCTGCGCGAAGACAAATGACCAAGATAACCGTTTGCGGCACCGATATGCACATCGGCAGTATGTAAAAATTTAAGGCTTGGCATTTTTTAACCTATCCTTTTTTAACAATTCTTGGCACTCTTTTAGAAATGCCGCAGATAATTTCATAATGAATTGTGCCTGTGAGTTGGGCAATTGTATCAGCACGAAGGTCTTTTCCGAAAAGAATGACCTCATCGCCCTCGAAAACATTGTCAATTTCGCTGACATCAACACAAAACTGGTCCATACAAACCCTGCCCACAATGGGGGCCTTTTGGCCGTTTATCAAAACATAGCCCTTGCCCGAAAGGCGCCTTGGATAGCCATCGCCATAGCCTGCGGGAATGGTGGCAATTTTCATATCCCTTTGAGCGGCGAAGGTTCTACCGTAGCTCACCGTTTCACCCTTTTTAATGTTTTTAATAAAGGATATAACCGACTTAAGTGTCATAACGGGGATAAGACCGTTATCATCACCTGTCGGGCTTAAACCGTAAAGCACAATGCCTGGGCGGCAGGCATCAAAACGATTGTTTTCGTCAAGGAACAGGGCAGCCGAATTGCAGCAGTGACAAATGTTAATTTTATAGCCTGCATTTTTAATAATATCGGTGGTTTTTTTAAAACGGGCAAGCTGTGCTCGGGTAAAAGACAGGTCGGGGTCACCGTCGCCGTCACTTGAGGCAAAGTGGGTGAACACACCATCGAAAACAAGGTTCTCAAGGCTTAAGGTTTCGAGAATTTGTTTAATTTCGGGAAGTTCATCACTGCGGCAGTCAAAACCGATTCTGCCCATACCCGTGTCAAGCTTTAAATGAAATTTAACAAAAACGCCCTGCTTTTTTGCATTTTCCGAAAGCCTTTTTGCAAAGGCAAGGGAATAAACCGCCTGAATAATATTGTTTTCAGCAAGAATCTTTGCGTCAGCTTCGGGGGTGTAGCCTAAAATTAGAATAGGGATTTCACGGTTGATTTTTCTGATTTCAAGCGCCTCATCAATGTTGGAAACGGCAAAGGCATCGGTCTTCTCATCAAGAAGAACTTTAACAACGCTATCAAGGCCGTGACCGTAGGCATCGGCTTTAACAACGCTGAAAATCTTTGCTCCCTTTGCATTTTTTCTAACAAGATTAAAATTATGCGCAAGGGCATCCATATCAATTTCAGCCCAGGTGCGATGTAAAAAATCCATAAGAATCCCTCCAACCAATTATTATACTATATTCTTTTTATTATTGCAAATATAATATTTAACGGGTATAATTACTAATTCCTTTATTCAACTATTTGTTGCAAAGAACAACAAATTATGTTATACTTAACAAAATAAAATGCACCTACCTTTCTTGGCTGTTTTTAAAGGAGATATTATGGACAAACGAGAACGATACAAAAGGTTAATATTATTTCTCACATCTGCCCTGATTTTATTTATGCAGACAGCGACTTTTACTGAGGTGTGGTTTACTGATTATTCCAATATCGGTTCAAACTATTTTGTTCGAGGAAACCTTATTATTATTGCGCAATATGCGTTAATGCTGTTTCTTTTTTATAAAATTTACGGCGGCCTTAAAGTGGGACATTTAAAGGTTTTCAATATTGCTTACAGTCAGTTTTTGTCAATTATTTGTGTGAATACCGTTACTTATTTGCAGCTTTCACTTATCGGCAGATGGAAATTTATGACAAACGTTGAGCCGATTCTCAGAATGACCCTTATTGATTTTGCAATTTCTGCCATTTGGATTGTTTTTACCCGCTTTATTTACATAAAGGTTTTTCCACCCAAAAAACTGTTGTTGGTTTACGGTAAATACAGTCCCGACAACCTTGTTCAGAAGCTCAGCACGAGAAAGGACAAGTATTTAATAGCAGAGGTTCTTTCGGTTGACAGCGACATTGATTTAATAAGGCGAGAAATGCTTAAATACCACAATGTTGTTTTATCTGACATTCCTTCAGAAATTAGAAACAAACTTTTAAAATTCTGCTTTGCCAACAACATTCGTTGTTACACGATTCCAAAAATTTCCGATATTATGATTAGAAGTGCCGAAGACATTGGCATTTTTGACACAACACTTCATTTGTTTAGAAATGTTGGTCTTACAGCAGAACAGGCTTTTATCAAAAGAGCTTCAGATATTTTATTTTCAATTATTGCTTGTGTTTTAACGGCACCTTTAATGCTTATAATTGCGCTTGCCATTAAGCTTTGTGATAAAGGCCCCGTTTTTTACCTCCAGGACAGGCTTACAAAAGATGGTAAAGTGTTTAAGATTATAAAATTTAGAAGCATGTATGTGACAAACGATGAAGAATATTGTATGACCAAAAAAAATGACCAGCGGATTACACCCGTAGGCAAAATTTTGCGTCTTTTGCATTTGGATGAGTTGCCGCAAATTTACAATATTTTAAAGGGCGATATGTCCTTTGTAGGTCCGCGACCCGAGAGCCCTATCATTGCAAGTAAATATTGCGAATTTATTCCCGAGTTTGATTTCAGACTTAAGGTTAAAGCCGGTCTTACGGGCTACGCGCAGGTTTACGGTAAGTACAACACAACGCCCTACGATAAGTTAAAACTTGACCTTACCTACATTCAAAACTATTCTTTGTTTTTGGATATTAAACTGATTATGCTAACTTTCAAGATTTTCTTCCAGAAAGAAACCTCAGAAGGAATTGAAGATTGGCAAACAACGGCTGCAACCAAAGAAAATCTTGAAACAATTAAGAAGTAACAGGTGGAATTCATGAGTTCTGTTTGCGTATCGGTAATAATCCCCGCTTTTAACTGTGCGAAATATATTGATAAAGCCATTGATTCGGCGCTTAGTCAAAACGTTTGCCTTGAGGTTATTGTTATTGATGACTGTTCAACCGATAATCTTGATGGGGTTATGGAAAGGTACGCACACCTTGATAATGTGGTTTACACTAAAAACCCAAGAAATTTAGGGGTGGCCGAAAGTCGCAATAAGGGCGTTAGCCTTGCAAAAGGTGAGTATGTTGCCTTTTTAGATGGCGATGATATGTGGCGCCAGGGAAAGCTTTCAAAACAGCTTGAAGCAATAAAGAAAAGCGGCGCCGTGCTTTGTAACACCGCAAGGCAAATTATGAAGGAAAACGGAACCGTTACAAAAAAAGTAATTCCTACCAAAACCGTTATTACTTATAATCAGCTTCTTCGGCACAACAGCATAAACTGTTCCTCTGTTCTCCTAAAAAAAGAAGTGGCGCAAAAATTCCCAATGCACCATGAAGACAGTCACGAAGACTACATTATGTGGTTAGAAATTCTTAAAGAATATAATCTCGCCTGCGGAGTAAACGAGCCGCTGCTGCTTTATCGCCAAAGTAATTCGGGCAAATCGGGCGGCAGGTTAAAATCGGCAAAAATGACCTTTAAAGTTTACAGGTATCTTGGGTTTGGTTTTTTAAAATCGGTTTTGTGTTTTTGCAGTTATGCAGTTAGCGGCGCGTACAAACATTGGTTTAGGGGCAGCACAAAATGAAACTTGACATACTTTTATCTTGCATGAATCAAACCGATGCTTCTTTGATTGAAACCTCAAAAATCACGGGCGATGCTATCGTAATAAATCAGTGCGACCGCATCGACTATTCCGAATTTAAAACAAAAAACGGAATCGCAAAGGTTTTTTCAACCAATGAGCGGGGGCTTACAAAAAGCCGAAATATGGCAACTAAGAAATCCACCGCCGACATTTGCCTTTTGTGTGATGATGATGAGGTTTTTGTAGAAGATTATTCTAAGATAATTACAGACACCTACAAAAAACTTCCCACAGCAGATGTTATTATTTTTAAAATGGCAAACCGACCGCCTTCATTTAAGGATAAAATTACGCGCCTTAGATTCCCAAAGACAATGAAGGTCAGTTCCTGGCAGATTTCTTTTAAGAGAGAAAGCCTTATAAAAGCCCAAATTCAGTTTGATGAGCTTTTAGGCGCAGGCAGCGGCAACGGTGCAGAAGAAGAACTGAAGTTTTTGCTTGACTGTGAAAAAAAGGGGCTTAAAATTTATTATGTTCCGGAGATTATTGCAAGCGTTGGTCAAACTCAGTCAACCTGGTTTAACGGCTTTGATGAATTGTTTTTTGAAAACCGCGGCGCTACAACGAGATATATTTTAGGCCCTGTTGTTTCAACGCTTTACGCCTTTTACTATGTGCTTGCAAAGCGTAATTTGTATAAGAAGGATGTCTCACCATCAAGGGCGCTTTATTGCATTTTAAAGGGAATTGCTAAAAATAAAATTGCAAAACAAAAGAGTAAAACTTAAGGAGTTTTTTGAATGAAGATTTTGTCGTTTATTATACCTTCGTATAACTGCGAAAAATTTTTGGATAAATGCATCACTTCATTTTTGGCTCCCGAAGTTTTGGAAAAAATAGAAATTATTGTTGTAAATGATGGCTCTGCCGATGCCACTGCCGAAATCGCACAGACTTACGCTCAAAAATATCCCGATACAGTTAGACTTATTTCTCAAGAAAACAAAGGCCACGGCGGCGCCCTTAACACCGGTTGTGCTGAAGCCCAGGGTAAATATTTAAAGGCTATTGATGCTGATGACTGGGTAGAAACCGATAATCTTGCAAAATTTGTTGAAGTGCTTGAAAAAATTGACAGCGATGTGGTGCTGACCCACCACTACACAACAAACATTTCAACAGGGGAAATACGAAAGTGGAAAAGCTACCCGGGTGAATTTTACAAGGCTTACACATTTGAAGAAATAATGCAAAACTGGAAAAGTTTTGACAGAAGCCTTACATTCCACGGGATAACTTACAACACCGTATTTTACAAGGAAAATGGCATTAGTCTCTCAGAACACGTTTTTTATGAAGACCACGAGTTTGCAACCGTTCCCTGTTGCTTTGCAAAAAGCATTACACCGCTTGACTTGTTTGTTTATAACTACCGTATCGGTGACGTAACCCAAAGCGTTTCGGACACGAATCAACTTGAAAGAAAAGGGCACACCGAAGCTGTGCTCTCCCGTTTGATGGATGTTTTTTTGGCAACAGCCAACGACCTTGGCCAAGCCAATAAGAAATATTTTTGTATGAAAACACAAGGGTTATTGCTCAGTTACCTTTCAACGGTTTTGCTCCTTGAGCCCAACAAGGCAAAAGGCAGAAAATATGCCAAAGAAATGGTGAATAAAATCAAAGAGAATATGCCGCTTGTTTTTGAATTGGCAAAGAAACAGTACTACTGCCTGCGTGTAATGAATTACTTGAGTATAAGCAAAAAGACCTTTGAATACATTTTAAACTCAAGAATATATAACAAACTACGTTCTAATCACGATTTTAAATAGGAGCTTTTATGAAAAAGAAAAGAAGCAAACTGTCACAGTATTTTTTAGAATTTTGGAAATACAAAGACCTTTTGAAACTTCTTGTTTCAAGAGACATTAAACTTAAATACCGCCGCAGTTTCCTTGGATATGTGTGGAGTGTTCTTAACCCATTGCTTATTATGGTAGTTATGGCGGTTGTTTTTTCACATATGTTCCATCGCAACATTGAGAATTTTCCCGTTTACCTTTTTTGCGGCCAACTACTTTTTAACTATATGAGCCAAACCACCCACAAGGCAATTTTTTCGGTTTCGGGTAACGGTTCGCTTCTTAAAAAGACCTATATGCCCAAATACATTTTTACTCTGGCAAAAATAACCAGTGGACTTGTTGACCTGCTTTTTTCCTTAGGCGCCCTTGTTATTGTTATGATAGCAACAGGTACACGCTTTACTTTATATGCGTTGCTTTTCCCCTTTGTTATTTTACAGCTATATGTTTTCTGTGTTGGGCTCGGTTTGTTTTTAGCACAAGCAAATGTATTTTTTAGAGACATTCAGTACATTTACAATGCCGTTACAACCGCCTGGCTTTATGTCAGCTGTATTTTCTATCCTCTTGATATGTTGCCCGGTTGGCTTCAATGGATAATTACACACCTTAACCCGATGTATTTTTACATTGCACAGTTCCGTTCAATTATTCACATTGGCCAGTTCCCCGATTTGTGGTTCATCTTTGCAGGAATTATCGCTGCGCTGCTTTCGTTTGGTATCGGTGTGTTAAGCTTCCTTAAATCCAAGGATAAATTCATTTTGTATATTTAACAGGAGAATTTGATTATGCAAGAAAAGAAGGTAATGATTGACGTTGACAACATTACTATACGGTTTAATCTTGCCAGCCAAAAGGTTGATAACCTGAAAGAATATTTTGTTAAGCTCATAAAAAAGGAGCTTATGTTCAAGGAGTTTTTGGCTGTAAAAGATTTAAGTTTTAAGGTAAGAGCAGGCGAAGCGTGGGGACTTATTGGAACAAACGGCTCGGGTAAATCCACCACCCTTAAAGCTATTAGCGGCATTTTAAAACCTTATAAGGGAAAAATTTCGGTTAACGGTTCTGTAGCGCCGCTTATTGAACTTGGCGCCGGCTTTGACCCCGAACTTTCTGCCAGAGAAAATATCTTCCTTAACGGCTGTGTGCTTGGCCACACAGAAAAGTTTATGAAGGAGCATTTTGAGGAAATCGTTGAGTTTGCAGAGATAGGAGATTTCCTTGATACCCCCATAAAGAATTTTTCCTCTGGTATGAAGGCAAGGCTTGGTTTTGCGGTTGCAACAATGGTTAAGCCTGACATTTTAATCGTTGATGAGATTTTGTCGGTAGGCGACTATAGATTTAAGAAAAAGTGCGAAGCCAGAATGAAGGAAATGCTATCGGGCGGAACGACACTCCTTTTCGTTTCTCATTCTATACCCCAGGTTAAACAAATTTGTGACCACGCAATTTGGATTGATAAAGGTGTAATGAGAATGCAGGGCAAAGCCGATGAGGTTTGCGATGCTTATATGCAAGAAATGAAGGAACAAACAATATCTTAAAGAAATCGCAGAAGACAAGAAAGGGACTATTAAATGAAAAAAGCAATAGTGGTTGGTGGCAGCAACGGAATAGGTTTGTCAATTGCTAAAAATCTTTCTGAAAAAGGTTATTTTATAAACATTCTTGATAGGGTTGAGCCTAATAACGAGGTTATCTTTAAAAACGGCTTTACCTTCACAAAATTTAATCTTTTAGATTTTAACGAAAAGGCAATAGAGGAATTATCTAAAGATACCGAAGTAGAGGTGCTTATGCTTACTGCGGGATTTGGAAGGGTTGCAAATTTTGAGGATATTCACCCTGCCGAAATTCAAAATCTTTTTCAGGTAAACACGGTTTCTTCTATAAAGTTAATCAGGTATTTCTATGACAGAATAAAAAGCAACGCACCCTTCTATTGCGGCATTATGGGTTCCATTGCAGGACTTATGAGTTCTCCGATGTTTTCGGTTTATGCGGCAAGCAAATCGGCTATTTGCAGATTTACCGAAAGCGTGAATGTTGAACTTGAAGTGTTTGGCACTAAGAATAGAATTTTAAATGTTTCTCCGGGCACAATTAAAGGGACAAAGTTCCACGGAAACGATACCGACTTGGCTGCTCTTGAGGGACTTGCCCAAGATATAACCAAAGCCTTATTTGATAACGAGGTTTTATTAATACCACAATATGAAGAGGTCTTTAAGGGCGTGCTTGAACGCTACAACACCGACCCACACGAATACGGGCTTCACAGTTATAACTATAAACTTTCCTCGGGCAAAAAGCTTGGCGGCAAGGGTGTTAAGATAGGATACCTTTCAGGAACGTTTGATTTGTTCCATGTGGGCCACTTGAATCTTTTAAAGCGAGCAAAGGAAAGGTGCGACTATTTAATTGTAGGCGTTCATCCAAATGCCGCACACAAAAAGAAGGAAACCTTTATTCCGTTTGAAGAGAGAAAGACCATTGTTGGTTCTTGCAGATATGTTGACAAGGTTGTTGACTCCTGTGCTGAGGATTCTGATGCTTGGTCTCTTTATCACTATGATATGCTTTTTGTCGGTAGTGATTATAAAGACACCGAGCGCTTTATCCGTTATGAAGAATATTTCAAGGATAAAGGGGTAGAAATTATTTACTTCGATTACACGAAGGGCACAAGCAGCACACAAATTCGTGCTACAATAACCGACAAAGCAAACCAAGAAACGCAAAGTAAGAAGTAAGGGGTTTTATTGATGATACTTCAAAATTTACAATTTCCTAATCCGAAAATTTGTTCTCGAGAGGGAATGTATTATAGCGGCAGTTCTTACACCTCTTTAATGGAGGAAAAGTGCTGTCAGTTTTCAGAAGGCGGCATTCTCACTGCAAACGCATACTTTAATAGTTTTTCCATAGGAAAGTGGAAGAAATATACAAAACTTGATAATTTGCAGCTGCGCCTTTCTGTAAAGGGAGAATTTTCGGTTCACGTTCATTATGCCCATAAAATCAATAGAGAAATAAAGGATATAATTATTGCCGAAAAAAAGATTGCCAGTGAAGAAAGGTCCGATTTTATAATGCCGGTTCCTGTGGATTATGATTCGGGAATATATTATTTCGAGCTTAAAGCGCTTTCTGACCATTGCGTTTATTATGGCGGCGCATATGAAACCGAGATAGAAGAGCAGGAACTAAATAATGTTAAACTTGCTATCGGCATTTGCACCTTCCGTAGAGAAACCTTTGTTGCAAACAATATGAAGGTTCTTAGCGAATATATACTTGAAAATCCCGACAGTCCTCTATACGGAAATCTTGAAATATTCATAAGCGATAATGCCAAGACCCTTGAGTCGAGTATCGCTACCGATAAAATCCATATTTTCCCAAATAGAAATTTGGGCGGTGCAGGCGGCTTTACAAGGGCTATGATTGAAATTAAAAAGGCCAGCGCCGAAAAGAACTTTACACACATTTTGATGATGGATGACGATATCCATCTTAATCCCGACTCTTTGATTCGCACTTTTGCATTTTTAAGACTTCTAAAAGCCGAGCATAAGGAAGCCTTTATTGGCGGTCATATGCTTAAAATTGATGCTCCAAACATTCAGAGTGAAGCGGCAGACCACTGGGATATAGCTACGCATCATCCGGTTAAGTATAATTACAACCTTGAAAACATGAACTTCCTCATTAAAAATGAGATAGAAGACAAAGTTAACTATTTCGGTTGGTGGTACTGCTGTATGCCCATTGAAACGGTTAGCGATGTCAACCTACCTCTTCCTATCTTTATTAAACGGGATGACATTGAATACGGTCTTCGTAACGGTAAAAAATTTATCACTCTCAATGGCGTTTGTGTATGGCACGAGCCTTTTGAATACAAATATGCAACCTATCTTGAGTATTATTATTTTAGAAATATGTGCATTATGAATTCAAGACATCGCCATAGCTTTGATGAAAAACGCTTGATAGGGGAACTCAAAAAGCGTGTTAAAAACTTTATTTACACCTATCGTTTTAAGGATGCGGAACTTAGTCTTCTTGGTGTTCAGCACTATCTTCTTGGCATTGATTGGCTTAAGGAACAGGATGGCGAGGCCTTAAATGCTGCTATCATGCAGTTGGGATATAAAAAAGAACCGATAGAAAACCTTGATTATGTATTTATTCACGGCGAATTTGAAGGTGTGCTAGGTGCACAAAAGCTTAATAAAAAACAGATAAAAATTAGAAAATTCACCTTAAATGGTTGGCTGTTACCCGCAAATAAAAATGCTTTAGTTTCAGCTTACCAGCCTTCCCCAACCCGTTTTTACAGGGTTAAAAACGTTGTTAACTATGAGGAAGTTTCAAATACAGCTTTTGTTACAAGCCGTAGCTATCGTTCCCTTTTCCATATTCTTAAAATGTACCGCCAAACGGTTAAGCTTATAAAGAAAAACTTTAAAAGGGTTACCCTTGAATATAGAGACAGATACGATGAACTTATCAATATTGATTTCTGGAACAACTATCTCTTTAATTCGGGCACAGCGCCAAAAATCACTTCGGGGCTTGATAAACCGAGAAGACCGAAGAACACCCCTTATCAGCGTAAGCAGGTTACACTTGCACGAATGGTTAGATTATTACAGGTATTGCTTTTTTGGTTGCCCGTGAAGAAAAATCGTGTAATGATTTGCATTCACGACCGCAAGGGCTTTACCTGTAACCCCAAATATATTGTTAAAAAGTTAGTTGAAGAGTACGGGAACAAACTTGAAATTTATTGGGTTACAATGCATCCTTCAACCTGTCAAGAAATTGAAAAGCTTGGCGTTAAAGTAATCAAAACAAATTCGGTTACCCACATAAAGAAATATCTTCGCACACGCTTCTATATTACAAACGATGCTTTTCCTGCGTGGGCGTTACACCGCTTTAATCAAAAATGGATGAACACCTGGCATGCGGGTATGAATTATAAGCATATCGGTCCGGCTTATTTTGCTCTTGCCAGCCGACTTTCAGTGAAACTTAGAAATATGTACGACCGTCAGGCAGATTTCCATTTATCAGGCAGTGAGTTCTTTACAAAGGATACATCAGAGTCCTACGGATATAAGGTAAAGAACTTTGTTCCCACAGGACTTCCAAGAAATGATATTTTCTTTGAGGACCATACAGAAGTAGTAAAAAAGGTTAGAGAACAATATAAAATACAAGATGGTAAAAAACTTGCGATTTTTGCTCCAACCTTCCGCAGAGGCTTTAACTCCGACACCTATGGTATGGACTTTGACACCGTAAGAGATGCCCTTTCACAAAGGTTTGGCGGAGAATGGGAAATTCTTTTCAGAAACCACAGTTTTGTAAAGGGTAAGCAAAAGTATTATGGCGCGGTTGATGTTTCTAATTACCACGATATGCAGGAACTTATGTGCGCAGCCGATGTGCTTATAAGTGACTATTCTTCTTGTCTTTATGATTTTGCAATAACAAGAAGACCCGTATTCGTTTATGCGCCCGACCTTGACTATTATGTGAACAGCGACCGGTCCCTTGCCTATCCCTTTAAAAAGTGGCCATATCCCTCTGCCGTTTCAAACGATGAACTTGCAGAGAAAATCAAGGCCTTTGATGAAAAAGATTACAAAGCAAAGGTTGAGGCACATTTTAAGGACACAGGCTGTTATGACAACGGAACCGCTTCAAAGCAGGTTGCGGATATAATTGCAAAATATTGCCTATAAAAAACAAACCCGACTGAATTTACTCATTCAGTCGGGTTTAAATTTTACATATTCTTAAGGTCATCAAGAGCCGCGCGGATAACCTTGTCCATATCGTAGTAACGGTACTGACCGAGGCGGCCGCCGAAAATAATGTTTCCCTTTTTCTCGGCAAGAGCTTTATATTTTTCGTAAAGCTCGGCATTTTTTGCATCGTTCACGGGATAATACGGTTCGAGCCCCGGTTTCCATTCAGCCGAATATTCTTTACTTATTACGGTTGTGGGCTGTTTGCCGAATTCGAAATGCTTATGCTCAATAATTCGTGTGTAAGGAATTTCCCTTTCGGTGTAATTCACAACGGCGTTGCCCTGGAAATCCTCGGTTTCAAGTTCCTCGGTTTCAAAAGTTACGCTGCGATACTGCAAAGCGCCAAGTTCATAGCCAAAGAACTCATCAATACAGCCTGTGTAAACGATGGTTTCGGCGATATCAGGTTGTTCCTTGATTAAATCAAAATAATCGGTTTCAAGGCTTACCTCAATGCCTTCAAGCATTTTTTCAACCATTTTTGTATATCCACCAATCGGGATTCCTTGATAACGGTCGTTAAAATAGTTATTATCATAGATGAAACGGCAAGGAAGCCGTTTAATTATAAAGGAGGGTAGGTCTTTGCAATCGCGACCCCACTGCTTTTCGGTGTAACCCTTTATAAGTTTTTCGTAAATATCGGTTCCTACAAGGCTTAATGCCTGCTCTTCAAGGTTTTGGGGCTCGGTAATATTAAGTTCTGCAACCTGCTCGGCAATTTTTGCCTTTGCCTCGCTGGGGGTACGAATTCCCCACATTTTAGAAAACGTGTTCATATTAAAGGGCAAATTATAAAGCTCGTCCTTATAAACCGCAATTGGGCTGTTTATATAGTTATTAAACTCACAAAATTGGTTTACATAATCCCAAACCTCTTTGTCGCTTGTATGGAAAATATGAGCGCCGTATTTATGAACGTTAATTCCTGAAACATTTTCTGTATAAATGTTTCCTGCAATGTGTTCGCGGCGGTCAATCACTAAACATTTTTTGCCGCGTTTTGTTAGTTCCCTGGCAAAAACTGCGCCGTAAAGGCCTGCGCCAACAATTAGATAATCATATTTCATTTTATTTCTCCTTTTTGAGCATATGCTATCTTTTTAAAATTGTATCATAATCCTTTATGTTTTTCAATAAAAACATTTGTAGCCACGTAAACACGCCGGGCTTGTATCTGCAGGATATTGCACCTTGCCCAAAGTTATGGTATAATTTAAAAAAGTGAAAAAATCGGAGGGGTTTCCTGTGAAAAAGGTGCTATCAGTTTTAATAATTTTTTGTCTTGTTTTCGGGCTTTGCGCCTGCGGGAAAGGGGGGACTGCATCCTCTGGGGTGAGTGAGGTTTCCTCCTCCACATCTTCGGCTGTTACCGAGTTTTTCCCTGCCCCCGAGCTCGAGGCTCTTCCTGCAATTTGGGACACCCAGCCCACAATAAAGTGGTCAGAGCTTAAAGGCGGCGCCACGGCAAGGGTTGTGGTTGAGGATGAAAGCGGAAATGTTATAGTCGACAAAAGCGGGCTCACCTCCACCGAATATACCCTTGAAACTAAACTTGCACAGGGCAAATACTACACCCTTAAGGTGTTTTACACAAGAAACGGCCAGGAAAGCTCAATGGTGGGCATTACCAAAAGGGGAAGGCAGATGCTCTGTCTAGCTAAAAAGACCGCCACCTTAAAGGACATTGCAAAGAAAATAGAAAACTCAAAGGATTATCTTATAACCTTTGTGGGTGACTCGGTTACCCTGGGTATTGGAAACACGGGCGATGAAAAATCCTATCCTGCATTTTTTGCCCGCAGGCTTGCCGAAAAGTTTCCCGACCGAAAAATTGTTCGTTATGATGGCATTATAAATGGGGAGCGCGTGCCCCTTAAGGAATATTCCGCACCCATAACCGTTGGCGCAGGCAAGGGCGGCAAAATCACCGTTGTCCGTTCGGGCGTGGGCTCAAGCGAGGTCACACACACTATTGCTCGAATGGAAACTGATTTTATGGGCACGGCAGACGGCAGGCTGCCGAAAAAAGCCGACCTTTTGGTGATTCATTTGGGAATTAACGACCAGGGCTATGGCGCATCAGCCGCGGAATTTAAGGAGCGCCTTTTAAACCTCGGCAAAAAAATTCTTTGTGACCAGCCCGAAACCGATGTTATTTTTATGACCCCCACCAGCAGCGTTGCAAACAGCAAAGCCCCTGCAAGCGAAAATCCGCTTAACGGCCATTCAGAGGCTATGAAGGAGGCCGCAGAGGAGCTGGGCTTTGCCGTTATTGATATGCACGCCGTTTGGATGGAGCATTATGTTCAAGGGGGAGCGAATTTCGGCATGAGAAATTGGCACTATGACCGCTGGCACCCAAGCGATAAGGGCTACGAGGTTATGGGCGACAAAATTTTTGAGAATTTATTTGGATAAAACAAAAACACGGAACGAGAGTTCCGTGTTTTTTGTTATCTTAATTTATTTTGCGCGTCGCCGAGTCGCTTTAAAACCTCTTTTGCGGTGTCATAAGCAGTTTTAACCTTTTTATCGGCGTTAAGGGTTTCATCATCATATTCCCTCATCACAAGGCGCAGCCCTTGGGGCAGGGGCAGGTCGGGGTTTTTATCGCAATAGGAATAAAAGGTTTCTCCCAAATTAACCCTTTCTTCGGTGAACAGCTCGCCCTCATCTAAAATGGAGTCCATATACTCAAAAGACTCTTCATCAAGGAGAAACAGCACGTTTTCACGCTTAGCAAAAAGAATGGTTTGCAGCTTTTGGGCTGTGTTTTGGTTTTGGGGATTATTAACCGTGATATTTTTATCATAGGCGCAGTTAACAACATCAACTCTGACCTTGCCATCACCGTTTTTGTCCTCAAAAAACAGGGAAAAATAATTTTCCATAAGGGTAATTTGGTCGGAATAATAGTAATCATAGGTAAAAAGCACAACCTCGCCGTCGTAAACAGGGCGGGTGGCGCATTGGGTAATCATAATCGCCAGAATTGCCGCAACTATAATAGCAAAAATCACCTTGCCGCGATTATAAAACCAAAAGTTTTCTCGCTTTTCTTCCTTGGTCATTTCCCCTGCAAGCTCGCTGGGCTTTGGGGGCGGGGCAAGTTCACCGCTTTGCATTTTTTTAAGCTTTAAAAGCTCTGCCTGGGCCTTTTTTCGCTGCTCTAACGTTTCGTTTTTCTTTTCCATTTTTCTTTCCTTAAAATGAATTATTTTATTCATTATACCAAAACAAAAAGGCGGTTGCAACACCGCCCTTTTCTTTTTTACAAATTGTTAAATTTTATTCCTCGCTTGCGTTTGGTAAATTCTCTAAAAACTCAATGGTCTCACTCATTGAATCGTAAATATAAAGAGTCATTCCTTCGTAGCGATAGCCCGTTTCATCCTTACCCTCACGAATGGAAAGGTGTATCTGCCTTGTATCCTTATAATAACCGAAATGGGAAACCATTTCCTCTTTAGTTATATTTTTAATTTCCTTTTCGTAAAGCTGGCCAAAGGTTTTAAAATCCTTGGCGGTTAGGGTCTTATTAAATCTGAATTCATCGGAATTTTCTTTGGGAATATTATAATAGGTAAATTCCAGATAGCCCTTTGTGGCGGCCCTATTAAGGGTTGCCTTAATTTGGTCAATCCTTGTCTGACCTATATAAATGTCAAAAAGAGCATCGGCGCCAAAGCTTTCGGTTAAATAGTAAGCGCGGTGAAGCTCACTGCCGTTTTTAAGGTTGTAATCAATGTTTACATACCTTAAAAATTCATCACTACTTCCCTTGCCATCTATAAGGTCGCTGTGAAGCGTTGTTACAAGGGCGAGCTCATTATCTTTAAAGGTTACCTGTTCGCCTGAAAAAGAAACAAAAGCTTCTTTTATATCCTCTTCCTTGGGGATTTTGGTTTCAAAGCCGAAGCCGCCTGTTGCAAAGCATAAGAAAACGGTTATAACAAGGGCAAAGGCAATGCCACTGATAATTAGCGATTTTTTAACCGTTTTAAAGCCACGAGAAGCAATAGCGCCATAGGTAATAGCCGCCAGCACCGAGCCGATAAGGGCGAAAATCCAGAAGGAGGGGGTCAAAAAATCCTGGCCCGTAAAAAGGATGCCGAGAATAATGCTTGCCACAAAGGAAACAATTAGGGAAATGATGAAGGGAATAACCCTAAAGGCATAGGGGGTGCCTGCCGCCTCACTCTTTCTGCGGTTGTAAATGTAAACCGAAAGGGAGACGAAGGCAATTCCCAGCGCCCAGCAAGCGGCCTGAACAAACCACTTAGCGCCAAAAGCATCGGAGGTGGAGCTATCCAGCAGTTGCCACAAATAGTAAGCGGCGAAAACATAAGGGGAGGAAAATGCCGTAATGCTGAAATCAAAGCTGCCAGTTGCATAGCCGTGGAGCAGCTCCGAGGCAAAGCTTTCGGTAAGCGCTAAAGAAAGGGGAATGCCGGCACCAATGGCGAACATAAGGAGAATTGCATCAAAGCCTGTGCCCGAGCACACGGCAAAAATAAGGGTAAAGCCGCCGCACAGCACCATAACCGATACAATGTAGGAAACAATAGTTAAAACAGAGCCATAATCGGTAGGAATTCTGCAAACTGCAAAAACCAGCGCCTCACCTGCAAAGCCCACAAGCAGGGGAACGAGGGAGAGAACGAAGGCGGGGATAAAGCGGGCAAGGAGCAGTTCGCTTCGCTTTAAGGGGAAGGAGTGAAAAGCATCGGAGGAGCTTTTCTTAAAAAGGTAGGAAAAGTTAAAGAGAATTAAAAATATGAAAAATACTCCGACCAAAAGGGATAAAAACAAGCCGAGCCCTGCAAAATCCTGCTCATTTGGGAAGGCGATATAGCCGCCGAGATAGTCTTCCAGTGTTACTCCGTTTTCAAAGAGGGCACGAATGAGGCGAAACGGGCCGATTAAAAGGGCAATTAACACCGCAATAAGGGTAAACCCTAAATTTTTCTTAAAGGTGAAGCCCAAAAGGCTTAAAAAAGCGTTGTTACGATAGGATTTCGTTAAAGTCATAACCTGTAACCTCCAATTCGTAAATGAAAATTTCTTCTAATGTAGGGGGCAAAATTTCGCAGAAAACAGGGCCGAGCTTGTTTAAAAATGCCTCTATTTTCTCTTTGTCGCCTCTTACTGCCAGATTTATAAGGGAGCCCGATTTTTCGCTGTGCAGAACGTTAAGCCCCTCAAAAATGCTCATATCGGGAATGCGGGAAAAAGCAACTTGCACCTTGTGAAGGTTGCCCTTAAGGCTTTCGGTTGTGTCGTTAAAGAGCACATTGCCTTTGTGAATAAGGGCAACGGCATCGCAAAGCTCTTCAAGCTCACGCAAATTGTGCGAGGCAATAACAGCGGTCATTTCACCGCCCTCAATGCCTTCAATAAGCAGTGCCTTTAAAACCTTTCGCATAACAGGGTCCAGGCCATCAAAGGCTTCATCTAAAAGCAGATATTTAGGTTTTACCGAAAGGCTTAAAATAAGTGCCGCCTGGCGCTGCATTCCCTTTGACATTGTGGAAATTTTAGCGTTTAAATCTAAAGGGAACATTGACATTAAATGGTCAAAACGCTCTCTAGAAAATGAGGGGTAAATTCCCTCGTAAAAAGCCGCCATCTCCTTTAAATTTGACTGGTGAATAAAATAGGGTGTGTCGGGCAGGTAGCAAACGGTTTCTTTAATTTTGGGATTATTGAAAACGGGCTCATTGTCTATTAAAACCTGGCCGCCATCGCACATATAAACGCCACTGAGCACACGAAGCAGGGTTGATTTTCCCGAGCCATTGGCGCCTACAAGACCGTAAATCCTGCCCTCTTTAAGGTCAAGACTAACATTATCAAGGGCGGCAAAGCTGCCAAATTTTTTAGTGAGGTTAATTACTTCAATCATTTTTTTACTTACCTCCTATATAAATTTCATCAAGGGCGGAAATCAGTTCCTTTTCGGAAATGCCGATGCTTTTAGCCTTTTGAACAATTTCTTTAAAGGAGCTGAGGGCATTTGAAACCAGCGCCTGCTGGGCCGCATCAGACTGAGAGAGGAAGGAGCCCTTTCCCGCAATGGAATAGATTACACCGTTTTCTTCTAAAGCGGCATAGGCCTTTTGAACGGTGTTGGGGTTGATACCAAGCTTTTGTGCCAAAACGCGAACACTTGGTAGCTTATCGCCGCTTTTCAGCACGCCCACAGTGCGTAGCCTTAAAACGCCGTTTACTAGCTGTTCGTGAATGGGCACGCGACTGCCTAAATCAATTTGCAGCATGGGTGTTACCTCCTTTTTGAACTGTACTGCAGTTACTAGTACAGTTGTATAGTACACTATGATTTTAACTTTGTCAACCCCTTTTTTAAAAAATGTTGAAAAGCGGCATGAAAAATGTTATCATAATAAAAAGGAATGTTATTTTTGAAAGGGGACTTCAAAATGGCACATCAAATTAAATTCACCGTAGGCGGAATTCATTATTGCATTAATTCTGATGATGACGAGGCTTATGTTAAAAGCATTGCAAACGAGCTTGAACAAAAAATGGATATTTTGGCAAAGAAAAGCCCTTTTCTCTCTACCACAATGGTGGCAGTGCTGGCCGCTTTAGAAGCTCAAGATGCCGCCAAAAAAGCAGGCGCCGAAATTGAAAGGCTAAAATTGCAGCTTAAAAGCGCTATGGAAGAATCGGCAATTGCAGCACTGGAGGTTCAGCGCCTGGAAAGGGAACTGGAAAAGCTAAGCCCAAATGAAGAAAATTTTGATGAGGAATTTTAAATAAAATGGAAGTTCTTTCCCCCGTTGGCAGCAGCGAAATGCTGGTTGCCGCCGTGCGCTCGGGCGCCGATGCTGTGTATCTCGGCGCAGGGGATTTTAATGCCCGCCGAGGCGCCGAAAATTTTGATGATGAACAACTTAAAAACGCAGTGGATTACTGCCACATTCGAGGGGTTAAGGTTTACTTAACCCTTAATATTGTTGTGCGTGATGATGAAATAGCCCATGCAGTTAATCTTGCAAGGAAAGCCGAGAGTTTTGGGGTCGATGGTGTAATTGTTCAGGATTTGGGCCTTGCCGAAATTCTCAAAACCGCCACGCCCAATTTGCCCCTTCACGCCTCTACACAAATGTCGGTGCAAAGTGAGAGCGCCCTGCCCCTTTTAAAGGAAATGGGCTTTAAAAGGGTTGTGGTAGCAAGGGAACTGAGTGAAGCCGCACTTTTAAAAATATGTAATAAAGCCAAGGAATTAAGCCTGGAAATCGAGGTTTTCGTTCACGGCGCACTTTGTATGTGTGTTTCGGGTCAGTGCTATTTAAGCAGTATGCTGGGCACCCGCTCGGGTAATAGAGGCCTTTGTGCCGGCACCTGCCGTCTGCCATTTTCGGCAAGGGGAAAGGGTAGTGATTATGCCTTAAGCCTTAAGGATTTATCCCTTATAAAGCACCTTGAAAGACTGAAAGAAATGGGGGTCGCTTCCCTTAAAATTGAGGGGCGAATGAAGCGGCCCGAATATGTTGCCGTTGCTACCGCCACAGTGAAAGCCGCCGTGTCGGGCGAGGATTTTTCCGAGAAGGAAGCCCTGCTTCAAAGCGTTTTCACACGCTCGGGTTTTACCGATGGTTATTTTGCCGATAAAATCGGCGGGGATATGTTCGGTATAAGAACGAAAGATGATGTTTTAAAAACAAGGGATGTTTTGCCCAAAATCCACTCTTTTTACCGAAACGAGCGGCAAAGTGTGGGTATAGACATTTCATTTTTTGCAAAAGAAAATGAGCCTGTAAAACTAACCATTTGTGACACTGAAAACAGCGTTACCGCTATGGGGGGAGCCCCCGATAAAGCACAAAACCGCCCTACAGACAGCGAGGCGGTAAAGACTGCAATTTGTAAGCTTGGTGGTACGCCATTTTTTGCAAGGGAAATAAAAGTTTGCCTTGATAATGGCCTTTTCATAAGCGCCGCCGTCCTTAACGCTCTTCGCCGTGAGGCGGTGGAAAAGTTATGCCTGTCTCGGTGCAAAAGGCGGCAAAACGAAGAAAAAATATCACTGCCCCAAAAAAGCAATAAAGCCCACAAAAAGGCGGGCTTTATTTTAAGTGTTCAAAATGAGGAGCAACTCCAAAAAATAAAGGATTTTTCGGGTATTTATGCCATTGTTGTCCCTGCCCACGCACCATTTAAGGCAAAAGCTCAGGTAAAAACCTTTATCGACCTTTTGGGTGGCATAAAAAATGAGAAAATCATTTTAAATCAGCTTAAAAAGGCAAAGGAGTTAGGGCTTGCAGGTGCCGTTGTTCACAACCTTGCCCACATTTCACTTTGCAAACAAACGGGAATGGAAATGCTGGGCGGCGTGGGGCTTAATGTTTACAATTCTTTCACCGCCGAAAAGCTTTGTGATTTAGGGGTTAAAACCTTAACCCTTTCCCCCGAAATGCACATAAAAAATGCAAGGGATATAAAAACAAGCGGCGAAACGGTGCTCTTTGCCTATGGCAATTTAACGCTTATGACAGTAAGAAACTGCCCCATAAAAGCGCAAATCGGCTGCGAAAAGTGCGGCAAAAAGGCAAAACTTACCGACCGCACAGGAAAGGAATTCCCCGTTTTGTGTGACGGCAATTTTGCAAGGGTATTTAACTGCCTGCCTATTTACCTTGCCGATAAAAAACAGGATACCAATGATTTTGACTACCACCTTCTTTCCTTTATGTCGGAAAGTGGGGAGGAGGTCGCCGAAATCTTGTCCCTTTATCGAGCCACCTCCCCAAAACCTGCCACCACCGCCTTTACTCGTGGTCTTTATTATAGAAATGTGGAATAAATCCCACTTTTGTTGTTATTCGCGTATAATTATGGTAGAATATATATGTAACGAAAATCGAAGGAGATTTTTATGAGAATTTGTGTTTACGGTGCGGCATCTACGGTGATTGCCGATAGTTTTGTTGAAAAAACCGAGGAGCTTGGCGAAAAAATGGTATCCCGAGGCCACTGTCTTGTGTTCGGCGGCGGGGCAAACGGTCTTATGGGCGCCGCAGCAAGGGGTGTAAAAAAAGCGGGCGGCCATATTTTAGGCGTTATCCCTGAATTTTTTAAAGAGGACAGCGTTGAGGCTATTTTTGAAGACTGCGATAAGCTCGTTATGCCCCAAACAATGAGAGAAAGAAAGCAAATTATGGAGGACAATGCCGATGCGTTTATAGTAACCCCGGGCGGCATTGGCACCTTTGAGGAGTTTTTTGAAATCCTTACCCTAAAACAGCTTTGCCGCCACAACAAACCCATTGCAATTTATAATATTGATGGTTATTATAACGAAATACTTTGCGCAATGGAGCAGTCAATTTTAAAGGGTTTTATTAAGGAAAATTGCCGCCAGCTCTATTTTGTCAGCGATAACCTTGATGAGCTTTTTGCCTACCTTGAAACTCCTGCCGAGGAAATCAAAAATGTGAAAGAGCTTAAAGACGGATAAGTTTTTTATTGTAGATATTTTTTGTTAACTGTGTTATACTGTACTAGGTTTTCCGCCCGTGGCGCAGCTGGATAACGCAGCAGATTCCGATTCTGAAGAACGGGGGTTCAAATCCCTTCGGGCGGGCCAAAAAAAACAAAGCACCAAAAGCGGTGCTTTGTTTTTTTAGTTTTGATAAAAACCAAGGGATTTGAAAAGGAGGGAGCGAAGCGGAAGAAAACAGTCCGGTGGACTGTTTTTGCCGACGCGGGCGTGTAGATGCGAAGCATCGTAGCAAATCCCTTCGGGCGGGCCAAAAAAAACAAAGCACCAAAAGCGGTGCTTTGTTTTTTTGGTTTTAAAAGTTTTCGGTAAGAATATCAATAGCATATTTTGCGTATTCGGATAAAAACTGACCTTTTCTTGTAACAATAGAGGGTTGGCGTGAAAATTTCTTTGATTCAATTTTAAATAAAGTTACATTATCGTTTATTGAGGGATTGATGAATTGTAGTGGTAAAATTGTGGCTCCAAGTTCCGCTGCTGCCATAGACCATGCGGTAGAAAGCCCAACAACCTCCATAGAAATTTTTGGTGAAATATTAGCCGATTCACAAAGGTATTCGTAGAAATGTCTCATTTCCTGCGAGGGTGTAACCACAATAAATGGGAGATTAGAGCAGTTTTTAAAATCTTCTTCAGTAATACTCTTTTTATCCTTAAATGGAACCTTATCAAGCATATTGTTCGGAACTACAAGAGCAAGTGTATCGGGTTCAAGCGGTATTGTTTCTAAAACAGATTCATTAACCGGCAAATTAACAATGGCAAAATCATATTTACCCTCCGCCGCATCTCTGCGAAGTTGTTCACTGCCATATTCATTTAAAAATATCTGAACTTCAGGATATTTCTCATTAATTTTTTTTACCAAAGGAGGAATGATATACAAACTTCTGAAGGGGGATATACCTATTACTAATCTTCCGGCCTCACCGGTTTTAAATTTATTAAGGTTGTGCATTAATTGTTCCTGCTTAAACATAATGGTATGCCACTCTTTAAAAAAGAATTCTCCCGCAGGCGTTAGAGTCATAGGGATACTGCTTCGGTCAAAAAGATGAACTCCTAATTCCTTTTCAAGTGATAAAATTTGCTTGGAAAGTGCAGGTTGCGAAATATTAAATTGTTCTGCCACTTGAGATATGTTTAAAACCTCGGAAAGCTTTAAAGCGTATTGTATTTGTTTTAAATTCATATTAGCACCTCTTTATATAACCTGCAACTTATATTTCATATAATACAACGGAATAAGAAAATTTTCAAGTTTTTTAAAAAACGCTTGACATTGTATACCTACAGGTATATTATATAACCATTGGGTAATACAAAGTATAACCAAATAAGTTTTAAGGAAGTGTTTAAAATGGAATCCTTATTATACTTAGGTATAATGCTGGTAGTGATTTGCGTATGGTTTCTAGTCTTTAAACGCCCTGTTTATGAGGCGGTTTTATTAGCATTTATCATATTGCTTTTTGTTACCGGAACTTGGGGCAATGTTTGGTCGTATATTGATGCGGGTCTTTCTACTTCATTGCTTTATTCAATGGTGGCATTTGTTGCAATGTCAATCTTATTAACCAAAACTAAGATAGTTGATAGTTGTATTGCGGTTATCCTATCTTTGATTGGTCGCGTAAGGGGTGGAGCAGGTTATACTGCTGTTATTGCCAGTGCATTTATGGGTGCTCTTTCGGGTTCGGGCCCCGGAAATGTTATGGCTACGGGTACTTTAACCATCCCCGCTATGAAGCGCACAGGTTTCCCCTCACATCTTGCAGCTAACATTGAGTCAAACTCAAGTTATATGGGAAATATGATTCCTCCTTCTTCAAATATAGTTGCTGCAATGGCAGCATTAACTGCTTTTACAGAGGGTGCAGGCCTTGCCGAAGTAACTCAAGGTCAGTTTTGGATTGTGCTTTGGGGAATTTGTTTATGGTTTATTGCTCAGCGTTTAATAATGGTTTGGTGTTTCTGTAAATACTATAAGGTTGAACCTATGAAAAAAGAAGAACTTCCGAGCCTTAAGGAGACACTAAAGGTTGGTTGGCAGGCAATGTTATTACCATTAGTAATTTTATTGCCCTTCGTTTTTGATGCAGTGTTTACCGATACATTCTTTACAGCTCGTTTAGGTGCTGCTGGTGCCAAGGCGTTATCAAAATCGGTTTTATTATTCACAGCAGGTATTTCTTCAATTTATGCCTGTTTAATCACAAAAGATAAGTCTGCTATAACTCCTAATAAAATAGCAAAAATGTTTGCAGACGGTGTAAAAACCATTGCTCCGGCAATCGGCGTTTGTGTGTTCGGTTATATGATTGGTGAAATGTTCGCCGATTTAGAGGTTGCTAAATCATTAGGTGTTATAATGTCAACCTGGAACTTCGGTAAACTCGGTATGGTTTTAGCTATTTGCGCTATTACCTGCGTTATGGGTATGGTTGTGCCCGGTTCTTCACAGGTTGTTATCTTTGGACCGGTGTTCATCACTTTACTTTCAAATGTAGGCGTAAATCCGATTTTGGCCGCTGCAATGTTACCTTGTATTTGTGGTGTTATGTGCGGTATCACTCCGCCTCTTGGACTTGGAATGTATGCAGGTATGACTATTGCTGAATCAGATTTCTCAAAAACATTTAAGAATAATCTATGGTGGGTAGCTGCACAGTTTATTTTACAGGTTGTTGTCTTAATGGGTTGGTTACCAATTTTAGGTCTATAAGGAGTTAATGGAATGAAAAAAATTTGCAAAAAAATTTCCAACATAATAAAAACCATCTTTGGTTATGGCGTTATGGCAACATTGTTTGCCGGTGGTTTAATGTTTTTTGGTTTTGTTGCAGCCCTAATTATTGGTGGCGATGTGGCTACAACTATATGCACGGTAATCAATAAGCAGATTTTTCCTGTTATTATCTATGTATCGGTAATTATGGTGTTGCTCGGCTTGTTGGCTATGTACCTAAATGGTGAGGTTGCTCTAACCCCCGAAAAGGAAAAGGCAGCAAAATACAAAGGCGAAATGTAATAACTAAAGCAGATGCTAAAGTTGCGTAGCTGCTTTAAGTGCCACCCCTATATATTTTTAGTGAAATCGTTCGCTTACGCTCATGGTGAAATAATTCACTGTCGTAAATTGTGAAATTTGATGCTACGCATCAAGTGAAATTAGACCCACAAAAGGGTGGATTTAGTTAAAAAACCGACTTGTAAAAACAAGTCGGTTTTTTTGGTGGACCCGAAGGGGATTGAACCCTCGACCTTACGGATGCGAACCGTACGCTCTCCCAGCTGAGCTACGGGCCCAAATAAAATATAAAAAACGGCACCCTTCAAATTAAGGGCGCCGTTTTGGTGGAGACGGTGGGGATCGAACCCATGACCTCTTGAATGCCATTCAAGCGCTCTCCCAGCTGAGCTACGCCCCCAAGGCAAAATACATAATAACATAAATGTTTTAAAATTACAAGTATAATTTTTAACAAAACAAGAAAAAATATGAAATACGGCAAAAATATTCTTGACTTTACCGAAAAAAAGTATATAATAAGATTTGTCCGTTGGGGAATTGTGTAACGGTAGCACGACAGACTCTGACTCTGTTTGTTGGGGTTCGAATCCCTATTCCCCAGCCAAAAATAAAACACCAACCCTTGTGGTTGGTGTTTTGTTTTTAGTTTGAATTTTTAGGGATTCGAACAAGGAGGGAGCGTTAGCGGAAGAAAACAGTCCGGTGGACTGTTTTTGCCGACGTGGGCCGTGTAGACGCAAAGCGGCGTAGCGAATCCCTATTCCCCAGCCAAAAAATCCGACTTGTTTCGACAAGTCGGATTTTTTTATCCATTGCGAAATCAATGGTATATCATCAGCCGTCAGGCTGTATATCATCAACAACGGTTGCACCGTTGTTGTATCTCATCACACCTTTAGGTGTGTATCAAAAATTCTTTCGCAATGATGATATACAAAGCGTTCCGCTTTGATGATATGCAATTCCTTACGGAATTGATGATATACACGGCTTCGCCGTGATTTAACACGTAGAGGCTTGAACACATAGATTAAAAAACCAAGAGCGCACCGTATCCCGTTAAGAATAAAATTATTACAATTTAATTTGCAGCGATTCCAACAAGGAGTCAGCGCCAAGCACCGTAGCGAATACCTCTCGACACATTTTTCTTGCAACAAAAAGGGTTTTGGTGTATAATATTTACATATTTATATAATGGAGGGAAATTTATGAAAAAAATCATTGCTATTTTAATGGTTTTAGCACTTATGCTTTCTCTTACCGCTTGTGGCGGCACTGGGGATACAAATAGCACTGGCGGCGCAACCCAAATGACTATGGGTACAGGCGGCACTGCAGGTACTTACTATGCCTACGGCGGTGTTCTCGGCGGTCAAATTAAAAGCGCAACCGGTATTAATATTAACGTTGTTTCCACCGATGGTTCAAACGCTAACATTATTGGTATTAACGAAGGCAACTATCAGTTAGGTACCGTTCAGTCCGATGTTATGGCTTACGCTTGGAATGGTACACGTAACTTCGAAAAGGAAGGCAAAATTGATTCTTTCCGTGTTATTGCAGGACTTTACGGCGAGGCTGTTCAGCTTGTTACAATGGACCCCTCTATTAAATCGGTTAAAGATTTAAAGGGTAAAAAAGTTTCCATTGGCGCACCCGGTTCAGGCGTTTACTTTAACGCTGTTGATATTCTTGCTGCCGCAGGTATGACCGAAGATGACATTATTGCTCAAAAGCAATCTTTTGGCGATTCTGCTGATGCACTTAAAGACAGAAAAATTGATGCTGCATTTATCGTTGCCGGCGCTCCCACTCCTGCAATTCAGGAATTAGGCGCAACAAATGATATTTATCTTGTTCCTATTGATGGCGACATTGCCGCAAAACTTATGGAAGGCGATTCTTCCTTCTACACCACCTACAAAATCCCTGCAAACACTTATAAGGGTCAAACTGAAGAGGTTACCACCGTTACGGTTAAAGCTACTCTCATTGTAAGCGCAACTGCAAGTGAAGAAGATGTTTATAACATTACCAAAGCTATTTTTGATAATATTTCTTCTATCAACCACGCAAAGAGCGCCGAGTTATCCATTGAGAACGCAACCACAGGTATGGCGGTTCCTTTCCACGCAGGCGCAGCAAAATATTTTGCCGAAAAAAACGTAACTGTTGAGACAAAATAATTTTTGTTTAAATGCTTTTTTCGGTCGGCCGGGGAATCTCGGCCGACCGTGTTGTTATTTTCATCACAAGGAGATTTTTTAATGGCTTTTTTTAAGAAAAAAACCGAGTCTATACAAAACGAGCCAATGAGCGTCAGCGATGTAATGAAAAAGTACGACCGCGAATCCAACACCAGAGTTTGGGTTGGCGCTCCTAAAATGGTAATCAGTTGTATTCTTGCTACCTTTTCGCTTTTTTGCATTTACGTTACCTTTTTTGCCACCTGGCTTGATGAAGTTCGCCTAACTTCTTTTATGGCGTTTATTTTGTTTATCGGTTTTCTTGTTTTCCCTGCAAGAAAGGGTGCGCAAAAGACCAACTACATACCGTGGTATGACGTTGTTATAATGACACTGGGCACAGGTTCTTTCCTTTATTTTTGCTTTGCTGCCGAGGTTATTACCGACCGCTTTAAAATTTTACCTTTTGAAGTTGCCATTGGTATTGTGGGCATTTTGTGCCTTGCCGAGCTTTGCAGAAGAAGTGTTGGACTGCCCATTTTATGCGTAGCAGGGGCGCTTCTTATTTATGCTATTTTTTGGGGACCGGGCAACCCTAATATGTTTAAAAGAATAACCGAACTTGTTCGCGTTTTGTTCTATTCAAAAGAGGGCATTATTTCAACCCCAATTAACGTTTGCTCAAAGTACATTGTTATATTTATCATTTTCGGTGCCTTCTTAGAGCGCACCGGCATTGCCGATTTCTTTATTCAAATTGCCAATGCCCTGGTTGGCCGTTTTTCTGGTGGACCTGCAAAGGTTGCGGTTGTTGCCTCCGCCCTTGAAGGAATGGTTTCGGGCTCCTCGGTTGCAAACACCGTAGGCTCGGGCGCTGTTACAATCCCCCTTATGAAGCGCACAGGCTATAAGCCCGAATTTGCCGCTGCGGCAGAAGCATCGGCTTCAACAGGTGGTCAGATTATGCCGCCTATTATGGGCGCTGCTGCATTCCTTATGGCCGAAACCGTTGGTGTTCCTTATTCCAACATTGTTGTTCGCGCAATTTTACCTGCAGTTCTTTACTTTGCAGGTGTTTTCATCACCGTTCATTTAGAGGCTAAAAAAGAGGGTCTTAAGGGTCTTACAAAGGAAGAACTCCCAAAACTTTTACCCCTTTTAAAGAAAACCTACCTTCTTTTGCCCCTTATTTTACTTGTTTACCTTGTTGCAACAAGTAAAAATTCCATTGCTTTTGCCGCCGCTATTGCTATTGTTGCGGCAATTGCTGTAAGTATGTTTAATAAGGAAACTCGTCTTACTCCCAAAAAACTGCTTGAAGCCCTTGCTGCAGGCGGTCAGGGCATGATAACCGTTGCCGCCGCTTGCGGTGTGGCAGGTATCATTGCGGGCGTTATCAGTACTACGGGTCTTGCATATAAACTCTTTAACGGCATTGTTACTTTGGCGGGCAATCAGGTAATTATTGCATTGTTCCTTACAATGCTTTGCTGTATAGTTCTCGGAATGGGCGTTCCCACAACCGCCAACTATTGCATTATGGCGGCAACCTGCGCACCTATTCTTGTACAAATGGGAGTTCCTATGATTGCGGCACACTTCTTTGTTTTCTATTTCGGCATTGTTGCCGATTTAACCCCACCCGTTGCCCTTGCGGCCTATGCCGGCGCGGCGATTGCTCAGGCAAACCCAATGAAAACTGCCTTTACCGCAACCAAGCTTGCCATTGGCGCATTTATCGTGCCCTATGTTTTTGCTCTTAACCCCGCAATGCTGTTTATTGATACAACTGCAGTTGAGGTTATCACCATTTGTATTACCTCGCTGATTGGTATTTTCGGCGTTTCGGCGGCGCTTCAAGGATATCTTCTTACCAATATGAAATGGTATGAGCGTGTAGCTGCTGCCATTGGCGGAATTCTGCTAATCTACCCCGGCCTTGTTACCGATATTATCGGTATTGTTCTAGTGGGCGCAGTAGCAGTTATTCAGGTTATAACCAAAAAAACCAATAAAAGTGTTTTAGCTTAAAATGTAAGGGACCGACATTTTGTCGGTCCCTTATTTTTTGCAAAAAAGATTGTCATTAACTCTATCTTATGGTAAAATACAAATATAAATTTAAGGGGGAGTTTTAATGAATAATCAACCTATAAAAAACAATCGCGAGGCGGTACAAAAGCAGTATGCTACGGCTAGAGTAAATCTACTGCTTATGATTGTGCTCACCCTTGTTAATGTGGTGCTTTTTGTTGTTGGAACCGACACAATGTTGCTTTTTTCCGCAACGGTGCCGTATTACTCAGTAATTTTCGGTTTAATTGACCAAACGGGAATTTTGCTGCTTCCCGGAATAGCAATCGCGGTTTTGTCTTTGGGAGCATATTTCTTATGCTGGCTCTTAAGCAAGAAGAACCATGGCTGGATGATTTTAGCTCTGGCGCTTTTTATAATTGATACCGTTTGTTTGGTGGCGCTTTATATATGGGCCGAGGATTTTTCGGGAATTTTGGATTTTGTTATCCACGTCTGGGTGCTTTTTTACCTTTTCATCGGTGTTAGAACAGGCGCCCAGCTTAAGAGAATGGAGGAAAACACCGTTCTTACAGAGGATGGCGAGGCGGTTTTAAACGGTGATAGCGATTGCGCAGAAAACTCATCCTACATAAGAGCGGCCGATACATCCGTTAAAGAAAGGGTGCTTTTAGAGGCCGATGTTTTGGGACACAAGGTGTGCTACCGCAGGGTTAAAAAGGTAAATGAGCTGGTTATAGACGGCTATGTTTACGATGAAATAGAAATGCTCCTTGAAACGGCACATTGCCTTACCGCTGAAATTGATGGTCACACTATTGAGGCCGGCTTTGACAACGCATCAAAAAGCTATATTCTTTTAGATGGCCAAGAAGTGGCCAAAAAAATGAGATGGTTCTAAAAAACACCCGACAGTTTTCACTGTCGGGTGTTTTTTTGCCGAAGGTTGTTTTATTAGTCGACACAGTCGGCGGCGCAGCTTACATAGCAAGCGGTGGAGGCAAAAACAAGGGTCAAAAAGGCAAGGAGAAGGCCTGTAACAACGGCACCTAAAATGCTGGTGGCGGCAAAGCCCACGGCGAGGAGTAAAACCGCTGTTAAAAGAACGCCGATGAGCCCAACGAGAATAGCGGTAAGGGCTCTGCGTTTACAAATTGTACAGCCTAGGCGGCCGAACAGGGCGCCTAAAAGCAGAACAAGGAAATAGGCCACGGCAATGCCTGCAGCAACGATGGTGAAAACGGGAGCTAAAGTAACGGTGCCTGTAACAGTGAGCAGGGCAGTCACAACGCCCACAATAACGCTGAGTATAGCCGCAACGCTTGTGCAACTGATTTTGCAAGAACAATTGGTCATAAAATTCACCTCCTGTCCAATTTCAGTATATGAAAAAAGGGGGGCGGAGGTGATTTTTTTGGATTTTCGGGTGGGCTTCAATTTTAACTGTGAAAAATTTAAAAAAACTATGGAAAATAAGAAAAGATTATGTTATACTGTTGACATAAACCAAAAGGAGTTTGAATTTATGAGTATTAAAATTATTGGTAAAGACCTTCCTAACATGCCTTGGGAGGATAGAAAAGGTCCTTCTGACGGACTTCCCGTTTGGAGATATTCCGCAAATCCCATTATCAACTGGAACCCAACCCCCTCAACTGCCAGAATTTTCAACAGCGCAGTGCTCCCCTATAAGGATGGCTTCGTTGGCGTTTTCCGTGCCGACTCAAAACACATTAACCCAAGCCTTCATGTTGGCTACAGTAAGGATGCCATTCACTGGGAGTTTGAGGACACCCCCATTTCCTGGGTGGATGAAGAGGGCAACCCCTATAACTGCGAAATCCATTCCTATGACCCCCGCCTTATTGAATTAGAGGGAAAATATTACATAATTTGGTGTGTTGATTTTGCAGGCTGTCCCACAATCGGACTTGGCTACACCGAGGATTTCAAGAAATTTGTTCGCCTTGAAAATCCATTTATCCCCTTTAACAGAAACGGCGTGTTGTTCCCGAGAAAGGTTAACGATAAGTACCTTATGCTCTCTCGCCCTAGTGATAGCGGCCACACACCTTTCGGTGATATTTTCTTAACCGAAAGTCCCGACCTTAAGTATTGGGGCAAGCATCGCCTTGTTATGAAATCAGGCCTTAACTGGTGGCAGGAAACCAAAATCGGCGCAGGCCCTGCACCTATTGAAACCGACAAGGGCTGGCTTATGTTCTACCACGGCGTTATCACCAACTGCAACGGCTATGTTTATAGCTTTGGCGCCGCCCTCCTTGATAAGGACGAGCCCTCAAAGGTGCTCCTTAGAACCGAGGATTATATCTTAACTCCCCAGGAGAGCTATGAAACCAACGGCTTCGTGCCCAACGTTTGCTTCCCCTGCGCAACCCTTTGCGATGCCAAAACAGGCCGAATTGCAATTTACTACGGCGCCGCCGATACCTACACCGCTATTGCCTTTACAACCATTGATGAGCTTTATGAATTTATGCTCACCCACAATAAATTAGGCAAGGGCGACAGCGAAGCAGTAAAATAAAAAACAATAAAAAGACCACCCCGCAGGGTGGTCTTTTTTTATTAAATCTCAATGCCCAGTTCTTTTACCATTTCATAAAACAAATGGGCGGGGAAGCCTACAACATTAAAGTAGCAGCCGTTAATGCCCTTAATAAAGCGGGAGGCAGTCCCCTGAATTCCGTAACCCCCGGCCTTGTCAAAGGGGTCGCCTGAGGCGATATAGCTTTCCATTTCGCTCTTTTGGAGTTTATCAAAAAACACCTGGGTTTTTTCACATTTTGAAAGGATTTTATCCCCTAAAATAAGGGTTAGCCCGCTTATAACGGTGTGCTCGGTATCCGATAAAAGGGTTAGCATTTCCTCAGCCTGCTTTTTTGTTTTGGGCTTGCCGAGAATTTTATTGCCCTTTACAACAATGGTATCGCAGCCGATAATAAGGGCCGATTTATCGCCTAGCTTTTTTGCCACGCTTTTAGCTTTTATAAGGGAGAGCACCATAGCGATTTTATCTGCCTCGGTTTCGGCGGTTTTCTCCTCTTCATTTGAGGTTATAATTTCAAAGGTAACCCCTAAATTTTCTAAAATTTCTTTTCTGCGGGGGCTTTTTGATGCTAAAATAATGCGCATAAAACATTTTCTCCTGATTTTTTTATTATTTTAACACAAACCCCTTAAAAAATAAACAACTATTGATATTTTCACGTATGTTAAGTATAATAAATATAATATAATTGGAAAATTATGACCTTTATTAGGAGGCGTTTTTTAATGGATTGCAAACAGTTTTTTGCAAAGCTTAAGGACAAAAAAATCGCAATGTGCGGCATAGGTGTTAGCAACACCCCCCTTATTTTAAATTTTCTCGAAAAGGGTGCCCGCGTTTTTGCCTGCGATAGGAGAACAAGGGAGCAGATTGGCCCTATGGCAGAAACCCTTGAAAAGGCGGGCGCTGAGCTTCGCCTAGGGGAAACCTATCTTGATGATTTAGAGGTTGATATTATTTTTCGTACCCCCGGCATGAGCTTTAATCTGCCCGAGCTTGAGGCGGCAAGAAAGCGCGGCATTGCGGTAACAAGCGAAATGGAGGTCTTTTTCGACCTTTGTCCCGCAACCATTTTCGCCATAACCGGCTCCGATGGCAAGACCACCACAACAACCCTCATTGCAAAAATGCTTGAGGCACAGGGCAAAAGGGTATATATGGGCGGTAATATTGGAAACCCCCTGCTTCCCGAAATTGAAAATATTACTGCTGATGATTTTGTTGTTGTTGAGCTTTCCTCCTTCCAGCTTATTTCAATGAGGAAAAGCCCCGATGTTGCCGTTGTAACAAACGTTGCCCCGAACCACCTTGATGTTCACAAGGATATGGATGAATATGTTGAGGCAAAGCGCAACATTTTAATGCACCAAAACGCATTTTCCAGAACTGTTTTAAACTATGACAACGAAATCACTTTAGGCTTTAAGGCCAATGTTCGCGGTCAGTCTTTGGGCTTTAGTATGGAGCGCCCCATTAAAAACGGAGCCTGGCTTGATGAAAACGGTATGCTTCACATGGCCTACCGTGGCATTGATGCCCCTGTTATGAGTAAGAATGACATCACTATTTTAGGCGACCACAATGTTGCAAACTATCTATCGGCAATTTCTGCCGTTTGGGGTTATGTAAGCATTTCTAACATTCGCCAGGTTGCTAAGGAATTCACAGGTGTTGAGCACCGTATTGAGTTTGTAAGAGAGATTGACGGTGTTAAATACTATAACGATTCTATTGCATCTTCCCCTACAAGAACCATTGCAGGCCTTAAGGCATTTGATGGCAATGTTATTCTTATTGCAGGTGGCTATGATAAAAAAATTCCCTTTGAGCCAATGGCACCCTATGTTATTGATAAGGTAAAGCTACTGCTCCTTTCGGGCCCCACTGCAGAAAAAATTGAAACAGCAATTAAAACAAACGAAAATTATAAGGGCAGCCCCGAAATAGTAAGGGTTCAAAATATTGATGAGGCTGTAATGGTAGCAAGGCAAAGGGCTAGTGCTGGGGATGTTGTAACCCTTTCTCCTGCCTGCGCCTCCTTTGATGCCTTCCCCAACTTCACCGCCAGGGGAAATCACTTTAAAAGGCTGGTAGAAAACCTTGAATAAAATTTATTCTCTTATAAAAAATCTCTGCGATAAAAGCGCTGTCGGCACTATAAGTGAGGCGGCAGATTTTGCCAAAAGCCAAATCCCCCAAAATGCCGAAATAAAGGAGTTGGCAGGGCTTTCCTTTGCGGCAACCTTTAAGGGGGAAACTGATTATACCCTTATGCTGGAAGCCCACATTGATGAAATTGCAATGATTGTAACAAATGTGACCGATGATGGCTTTGTGCAGGTTAATGCCGCAGGCGGCATTGACCCCCGCATTTTGCCCGCCGCAAGGGTTAAAATTTGGGGCAAGGAGCCTGTTTTCGGCACATTTTGCAGCACACCACCCCACCTTTCAAAGGGGGAAGATGAGTGCGCTGATATTTCCGATATGTACATTGACACACTGCTGGGCAGTAGGGCAAAAGAGGTTATAAACGCCGGGGACTATGTTACCTTTGCCAGTGACACCACCCTTCTTGCAAACGACCGAGTTGCCGCAAAGTCCCTTGATGACCGCGCCGCCTGCGCTATTCTTCTCTGCCTTGCCGAGCGGATTCGGGATAAAAAACTGCCTGTAAATGTCACCCTGCTTTTTGCCGATGGCGAGGAGTTGGGTATGCGCGGCTCTAAAACCGCAACCTTTGCGCTAGACCCAAACGAAGCAATAGCCATTGATGTAAGCTTTGCCTCGGCTCCCGATGTTTCAAAGGAGAAATACGGCCAGCTTTCAAAGGGCGCACTTATAGGCGTTTCGCCCATTTTAAATAAACAAATAACCGATAAGTTAATCTGCCTTGCAAAGGAAAATGAGCTGCCCTACCAAATTGAGGTTATGGGTGGTACCACAGGCACCGATTCCGATGCCATAACGCTGACTAAAAGCGGCATTCCCTGCGGGCTTGTTTCAATCCCGCAGCGCAATATGCACACACCCTGCGAGGTTATTGATTTAAAGGATATTAAATCCATTTGCGACCTTTTGGAAAAATATATTTTATCGGGAGGTGCCTTAAATGCTTAAAACACTAAAGGACCTCTGCGGGCTTTACGGACCTTCGGGAAATGAGAATGCGGTCAGGGAATATATAATTAGCGAAATCAAGGATTTTTGCACATATCGTGTTGATAATTTAGGCAATCTTATTGCCGAGAAAAAGGGTAAAAAGACCCCTAACAAAAAAATTATGGTGGATGCTCATATGGATGAGGTCGGCTTTATTATAACAAACATTGATGCCGATGGCTTTTTGCGTTTTGACACCATCGGCGGCATTGAGCCTGCCGTTATGGTAGCCCGCCGCGTTACCCTGCTAAACGGCGCTCACGGCGTTGTTGGCACAAAACCTGTGCATTTAACCGATAAATCCGCCGCCAAAAAATTCCCTAAAACCGATGACCTTTACATTGACATTGGCGCCACCTCAAGGGACGATGCCCTTAAAATGGTGAGCCTGGGTGAAGTTGGCGTTTTTGATGCCGATTTTGTAAAAAATGGGGACAACCTTCTCGCCCGCGCTATTGATGATAGGGCAGGCTGTGCCGTTTTAATTGACCTTATTAAAAGCGAGACGGAATATGATTTTACCGCCGTTTTCTCGGTGCAGGAGGAGGTAGGCCTTAGAGGAGTCCGCGTTGCTACCTATTCGGTTGACCCTCATTTTGCCATTGTGCTTGAAGCCACCACCGCCGCCGACATTCCCTCAGCTGGGGAGGGCAAAAAGGTTTGCTTTGTGGGCTGTGGCCCCGCAGTTTCCTTTATGGACCGTTCCACCGTTTATGATAGAAAACTTTATGATTTTGCTCTTAATAAATCGGGTGTTCTCTGTCAGCCCAAAGCCTTGGTTGCAGGGGGCAACAATTCGGGTGCAGTTCATTTAAGTAAAGAAGGGGTCAGAACTATTGCTGTATCGGTGCCCTGCAGATACCTTCACACCCCTTCGTGTGTAAGCTCCTTTGAGGATATAAAGGGCGCTCGTGCTTTGGCCGAGGCGCTAATTAGAGAAATGGGCGCAAACAGCGATTTATGATAAAACTTATAGATAAACTGCCCGAAATAAATGAAGAAAGTGTTGCTCTCACTCGAATTGAGTGCACCTTTTGCGCCTATGGAAACTACCCTAAAATTGCCCTTTTTTGGCAGCAGGAAAAGGAAAGCGGCGAAATAACAGCCCTTTTCTCTCTTCTGGACGGAAATTTAACCCTTTTTGCACAAGGGGTAAATGAGGAGCTTCGCCTTTTTATAAAGGCCCTTTCTCCAGCCACCGTTTTTACAGAGGCTGAAACCGCCGAAAAATTGGGTGTTAAGGGGCAACAAATAAATGTGGTGCGATTTCGTTGTAACGGCGCTTTTAAGCCGCTAAATAGCGCTGATTTAAAAAGGATTTTCGCCCTTTTTAAAAAGGATTTCAATATTAACGGCGATGAATTTATTGCCGACCTTTCCCACCGCCTTCGCCACGGCGCCGCCTTTTGCGTTTTAAAGGAAAAGGGTGCGGCGGTGGTTCAAACGGCAGGAAAAAATGCCCTAATAACAGGCATTTGTGTAGAAAGCGAAAGCCGAAAGGCGGGGCTTGGCAGTGAAATTTTAGGGGATATAAAAAATAGCTTTAGCGGAACCCTTTATGCCTGCTGTAAGGACAGCGTTTTGCCCTTTTACCTTAAAAATTCTTTTGAAAAAACAAACACCGCTATTATAGGAAGGATATAAAAAATGGCGTTTTTTAACATTGATGAAAAACTTTTGGAAATTGACAAAAAAGCTCTCGAAAAAAGCCAAAAGGTGTTTGGCAGAATTGATGAAATTACCGAATATAACCAGCAAAAGGTGCTGGCGGCGTTTATAAAGAATAGGGTAAGTGAGGCCCATCTCGGCACCGCCACAGGCTATGGCTACGGTGACATTGGCCGCGATAATTTAGACCGTGTTTTAGCCGATGCTCTAGGCGCTGAGGATGCCCTCATTCGCCATTCCTTTGCTTCCGGCACCCACACCTTAACTGTGGCGCTTTTCGGGCTTCTAAGACCGAATGATAAAATGCTTTGTGTGACAGGTAGACCCTACGACACCCTTATCGGCGTTTTGGGCATTGATAAAAAAAGCGATGGCTCCCTTGCTGATTTCGGCGTTTGTTATGATGAGGTTGCCTTAAAAAATGATGGCACCGTGGACCTTGAGGGCATAAAAACAAAGCTTAAAAATGATAAGTATAAAATGATTTATATTCAGCGTTCTCGTGGATATAGCCTTAGACCCAGTTTAAAAATTGCCGATATTAAGGGAATTTGCGATACGGTAAGAAGCGTTGATAAGGACTGCTACATAATGGTGGATAACTGCTATGGTGAGTTCACCGAAAAAAAGGAACCCACGCAGGTTGGCGCCGATATTATCGCAGGCTCGCTAATTAAAAATGCAGGCGGCGGCATAGCCCCCTCGGGCGGCTATATTGCAGGCAGGGCAGATTTAATTGAAAAATGTGCCTATCGTATGACCTGCCCAGGTGTGGGCCGTGAGGTTGGCGCCTCTCTAGGCCACAACCGTGAGCTTTATATGGGCCTTTTCTCCGCCCCTCACGTAACAGGGGAGGCAATGAAAACCGCCGTTTACACAGCCGCCCTTTTTGAGGAGCTTGGCTTTAAGGTTACCCCCACTTCTGATGAGGAGCGTGGAGATATAATCCAAACCGTTGTTTTAGGCTCTGCCGAGGGCCTTGTGGCATTTTGCAAGGGAATGCAAAGCGGCGCGCCGGTTGATTCCTTTGTTTCCCCCGAGCCTTGGGAAATGCCGGGCTACGATGACCCCGTTATTATGGCGGCGGGCGCCTTTACAAACGGCGCTTCGGTTGAGCTTTCGGCCGATGGACCCCTGCGTGAACCCTTTGCCGCTTGGATGCAGGGCGGAATCAACTTCCACAGCGCAAAAATGGGAGTTTTATTGGCCGCAAACAGTATGCTAAAAAGCGGCGCTCTTAAAATATAGCAGTACATCGACTAAACAACCTCGTAAAACGAGGTTGTTTTTTATATTTCCCAAAAACCTGACAATACTAATTTCGGTGATTATTACGAAAAAGAAAGGTTTTATTTCATTTTTATTCGGCGCCTTAATCGGCGCCGTTAACGGACTTTTAGGGGCGGGTGGCGGAATGCTCACGGTGCCCATTTTAAAGAAAATGGGGCTGCCCCAAAAGGATGCACACAAAAATGCGGTGGCGGTAATACTGCCTATAACCGCTATTTCCGCCACGCTTTATCTGCTTAGCGGCAGGGTAAGGCTTTTGGATGCTGTCCCCTTTATCCCTTTAGGCCTTGTAGGCGCCGCTTTAGGCACCTTTATTATTAAGAAAATATCTCCCTCGCTTTTAAAGAAAATTTTTGCCCTTTTTATGATTTGGGCGGGAGTGAGGGCGTTTTTCTAATGTGGATTTTAAGCAGTATTGCAGGCTTTTTTTCAGGGCTTATCGGCAGTATGGGATTAGGCGGGGGAGCGGTGCTTCTAATTTACCTTACCGTTTTTCAGCACACCCCACAGTTTAAGGCGCAGGGAATAAACCTCATTTTCTTTGTGCCCATTGCGGTGCTTGCCGTTATAATCTATTCCTTTAAAAAGGAAATCAAATGGAAAACGGTGCTGCCCATTGTTTTAGGCGGGGTATTGGGCAGCTTTGGCGGGCTGTACCTTTCAAAGCTAATTGGGGAAGAATGGGTGTCTAAAATTTTTGCGGTTTTGCTTATTGTTTTAGGTGTTCGGGAGTTTTTTGCAAAGAGCCCCTTGAAAAAGGAAGCAAAAGGTGGTATAGTTAAAAAAGAATAAATGTTCGGAGGAGTTTGTCTGATGTCTAAACAGCCTTTAACCGAAAAACAAGAAAGGGTTTATCAGTTCCTTGTTAAATGCTCGGGTGATGGTTTGCCCCCAACGGTAAGAGAAATTTGTGCCGCAACGGGGATTAAATCGACCTCCTCGGTTCACGGTATTTTAAACCTTTTAGAGGAAGCGGGCTACATTGAGCGTGATGCTCGTTTTTCAAGGGCCATTAAAATTGGCGGCGCATCAGATGCCTCCTTTGTTCCCCTTGTTGGCAAGGTAACGGCAGGCACCCCCATTTTGGCAGTTGAGCAAATTGAGGATTATATTCCTTACCCCTCAAAGGATGCCACAGGTCTTTTTGCCCTCAGAGTTTCGGGGCTTAGTATGCGGGATGCGGGCATTTTGGATGGTGACATTATCGTTGCCGATAAAAACGCCTACAGCCGCTCTGGGGATATTATAGTTGGTATGGATGGGGAGGAGGCCACCGTTAAGCGCCTTAAAATTGAAAAAAGCGGTCAGGTCATTTTTATGCCCGAAAATCCCGATTTTTCACCCATTTATCCCGCAAAACCCGAGGTGCTCGGCAAGGTTATAGGAGTTTACAGGAAGTACTGATTATGATAAAATATGTTGAAATTTTTACCGATGGCGCCTGCTCGGGCAATCCAGGCCCCGGTGGTTGGGGCGCAATTTTACGATACGGAAACAAGGAAAAGGAGCTTTGCGGCGGCGAAAAGGTGACCACCAACAACCGAATGGAGCTAACCGCCGTGATAAAGGCGCTTTCCGCTTTAAAGGAGCCCTGCCTTGTAAAGCTTACAACCGATTCGAAATATGTAGTGGACAGCGTAACGCTTGGTTGGGCCGAAAGCTGGAAGGCAAACGGCTGGCGAAAGGCGGATAAAAAGCCTGCCTTAAACAGCGACCTTTGGGAAGAGCTTTTGTCCCTTTTAAAAAAACACCAGGTTCAGTTTAACTGGGTTAAAGGCCACGCAGGGCATAAAGAAAACGAGCGGTGCGATGCGCTCGCCGTAAATTTTTATAAAAATTTGTAGAGTACTATTGAAAAACCGCATAAAATGAGGTACAATAATGCGGTAAAATGTCAAAAAAGGAACCTTTTAATGAATAGAATGATTTATGCGGATAATGCCGCAACAACAAAGCTTTCTAAAACGGCGCTCAGCGCTATGATGCCGTATTTAACAGAGGAATATGGCAACCCCTCCAGCCTTTATGCCCACGGAAATTCCGCTAAAGCAGGTGTTGAAAAGGCAAGAGAGCAGGTGGCCTGTGCCATCGGCGCGCTTCCTCGCGAAATTTATTTCACAGCAGGCGGCAGTGAGGCCGATAACTGGGCCATTAAGGGAGTTGCCCGCGCAATGGCCAAAAAGGGCAAAAAACATATCATCTCCACAAAGTTTGAGCACCACGCCGTGCTTCACACCCTAAATGCTCTCGAAAAAGAGGGCTTTGAAGTGACCCTTTTAGATGTTCACGAAAACGGCATTGTAAGGGTGGAGGAACTTGAAAACGCCATTCGCGAAGATACTGCGCTGGTTTCGGTTATGTATGCCAACAACGAAATCGGAACTTTACAACCTATAACCGAAATTGGTGAAATCTGCAAGGAGAAAAAGGTTATTTTCCACACCGATGCCGTTCAGGCGGTGGGCAATGTTCCCATTGATGTTAAGGCTCAAAACATTGACCTGCTGTCAATGTCGGGTCATAAGTTCCACGGCCCTAAAGGTGTTGGCGCCCTTTATATAAGGAGAGGTCTTATTATTCCTAATCTTGTTGATGGCGGCGCGCAGGAATGGGGCAAAAGAGCAGGCACCGAGAACACCCCCGGCATTGTGGGAATGGGTGCCGCAATTACCGAGGCCGTTGCCACAATGGAAGAGCGCGGCAAAAAATGCAAGGAAATTTCCGATTATATTATTGATAACGCATTAAAAATTGAAAAATCCCGCCTAAACGGTGATAGAGTCAAGCGCCTGCCGGGCAATGTTAATATGTGCTTTGAGGGCATTGAGGGTGAATCCCTTCTTTTAATGCTTGATTTAAAGGGCATTTGCGCATCCTCTGGCTCGGCCTGCACATCGGGCTCTCTAGACCCCAGCCATGTGCTGCTTTCCATTGGCCTTAAACACGAGGTTGCCCACGGGTCACTGCGCTTATCATTCAGCGATGATAACACCCTTGATGATGCAAAATATATCATTGAACAGTTAGAGCCAATTGTTTGGCGACTTAGAGAAATGTCGCCTTTGTGGCTTCATATAAAGGAGAACGAACAGTAATGTATACTAGTCAGGTTATGGACCATTTTACTAACCCCCGCAACATGGGTGAAATTAAGGATGCTAACGGCATCGGTGAAGTTGGAAATGCAAAATGCGGCGATATTATGCGCATTTATTTAAAAATTGAAAACGGAATTATTGAGGATGTTAAGTTTATGACCTATGGCTGCGCCTCGGCAATCGCTACCTCCTCTATTTCCACCGAAATGATAAAGGGCAAACCCATTGAAGCGGCAATCAACCTTAAAAATAAGGATGTTGTCGAATTACTTGGCGGCCTTCCCACGCACAAAATTCACTGCTCGGTTTTGGCAGAGCAGGCAATTAAAGCCGCCCTTGCCGATTACTACACCCGCCAGGGCATTGACCCCGAGCCGATTTTAGGTAAAACCTGCAGCACCTGCGACCACTGCGAGTCCTGTCACGGATAACTCTCGCCAACCTATAATTAGTCAGTTCGCAACATCCTGACTTAAAATAAAACTAAGGAGAATCCCCAAAATGAAAACTAAAATAGATATTAAATTTGTCGCCACATCAGCCGTTATAGCAGCGGCTTATGTGGCTTTGTCTTTGCTCTCTGCCGCCTTTGGCCTTGCCTTCGGCCCTGTGCAGTTTCGCATTTCAGAGGTGCTGTGCGTGCTGCCTGTTTTCACCCCTGCCGCTATACCCGGGCTTTTTGTGGGCTGCATTATTTCAAATCTTTTAAGCTTTTCGCCCCTTGATATTTTGTTCGGCTCTCTTGCCACCCTTATTGCGGCGGTGCTGACAAGGGCATTTAAGGATATCAGATTCAAGGGTATTCCTCTTTTGTCCCTTCTGCCGCCCGTTATTGTAAATGCGGTTATTGTAGGCGCCGAAATTGCGGTTTTCTTTATGCCTGGCGAGGCCTTTCTCACCGCATTTTTAATAAACGCCGCCCAGGTGTTTTTGGGGCAAATTATAGTTTGCTATGTCTTAGGCATCCCCTTCTATTTCGCAATGAAGAGGGTTAGGTTTTAAAACAAAAAAGGACTTGGGATTCCCAAATCCTTTTTCATTTCATTCACAATGTGAATTTCATTTGCCTGAAAGGCCAAATTTCATTACAAATAATCCCAGATTATTTGTTAAGCGCTTCGTTAACTGCAACTGCTTAAAGCTTCGGTCATACAAGCCATTGGGTTGTTACCTGCGCCGATAAGACCCATCATTTCAACGCATTTTGAAACAGTAAATAAAAGAGCTTTTTACAACATAGCCCGAAAGCCTTGTTATGACTTGTTTTTTAACACTATTTAATTGTAAAATCCGTCTTACCAAACACATCGTTTTGAGTTTTCTTAAGCACATTATAACGTGTTTTTATGTGTTTGTAAGCGCTTTTCAACTTTATTTTTAATTGTTCGCCTTTATAAATTCATTAGGGCTAATGTTGAAGTTTATCTTTGTTTTGAAAACAACATTTATCATTCCTTTAAAAGCATTCTCCTGTTACGTATTAAAATATAGTATATCATAAATGGTTTTTAGTCATTTATAAATTCACAAATTTCGTTAATGTTACAATCCAACACTTTACATATTTTCATAAGAACTTCCACGCTAACAACTTGCTCTTTACCTAACTTTGCAAGTGTTACAGTAGAGATGCCTGCTCTTTCTCTTAATTCTGTTTTGGATATTTCAAGGTCGATCATTTTTTTCCAAAGCTTTTTATATGATATTTTCATATGCTGTAATCTTCTCCTTCTTCGTATTTTACATCTGCATATTTTTTCTTAAAGTTCTTAAATATTAACGATGCATTACTGTTAAAAATCCATGGGAAGGCATCACAAAACTGCTCTAGACAGCGTTTCGCTAGAATCGTATTATTTTGATAATCATATATAAGAAACAAAATCAACAATAACTGTTTTTTAGTTTTATCTTTTTTATATTCATGATATGTAAACGATTCAATTTGCTCTTGAATATTATTGTGAAGTGCTCCATAAGACTTATACAAATTATAAGTCTTGAAGATATTTTTCACCGAGCAGCCCTTGTACAAAAGCAAGAAGATTTTATTATATTTAATCACAGGAGTATTTTTATTATATTCATCCATACATTGAAGAGCATAATCTATGTTCCTGTCCAGTACAAAAGAACAAATGCCCTCAAACACTTTATTCTCTTGTTCAAATTCTTTTTTGCAATATTCGTTGTTTATCGCATTACGAACTTCTAACAAGTGCTTATTTTCATGGTTAGAACAAAACAATTGATATTCTTGTTCTGCCGTAATCTTATAGCATATTGCCAATCTTTTACTTAGCACATTCTTTATAGGTATAACAGCTTCTGGTAAGTCTTTTTTTGTAGATGTTTTATTATCAATAGCTTTAAGTAGTTTTATTGCTCCAGAAAAGTCACCACAGTGGAAGCAAGTGCTAGCTAATATGTATTTGCATACAACCTCCATCGAAATAGAATGACGAGATAGGTCAGAAGTCTCTGTTAATTTCATAATATCAACATCTCGTAAGGGTAAAAAAGCGGTAGATATATCTTTGATTAAGTAATTACTAATTTGGGGTGGAAGATTCTTGTAAGTAATGCCTACATTAGTTGTCATATGACAAAACAAATCTTCTCCATCACCACCATTTAAACAATCTATTAATATTGCAATGCAACCTCTCCGTTTCTTTAAAATTTCCGCTTGCTTTTCTCCTCCTTTATTGTTCGTGGGGGCATTCAATATTGGGAAAAATTTTTGAGAATGGTAATCATCTATAATTACCACGCTGTATTCTGGAGCTTCGGCATGAATTGCTTTTTCTAATTGTGAAATAAATTTTTTTCTAATAGCTTCATACTGTTTTTCATTTGCATTGATGATATAAAAAATAATTCCGCGAGTATTTTTGGGGGCCTTAGGTATATAAGTGCGCATGTAAATAATATATAGCAATGCTAATAAAGCCGGAATCGCCAATAAGAAAACAAAAAAATAATTTATACATTTATACCAAGCAAGAGATTCATTTCCTTGTATTGATGTAATATAAGGTATTTCAAAGCTAAAAAATATACATATTACTAGGAAAAAAGAGAAATTCTTTTTCCATAAGTTTTTGAGTTTAAAAATAAAATCCAACATATAAGACCTCACTTTATTTGTTAAGATTATTATACCTTATATGTTGTATTTTGTCAAATTTTTACTTTATTTGTAAAAATATAATATTTACAATAACAAATATTATATTCACTAATTCAAATCAACTTTTCGCTAAATTATATGGATGACAATATTTTGTGCTCTGTTGTCATTTGAAATAATTTAGCTAGAAAAAGTATGTAAATATGAAAAAGCTCGAAAAAACCATTGAAATATTAACCAAAGAAATTGAATCCCTAAACAGTATTGAAGCCCACGATTTAGTTTTGTTTTACTACAAAATCAACCACCAACATTTCAACATAACAACTTATCTTTTGTAAGCGTCCTCGTCAATTTCTTCTATGGGCGTATCCGGTTCAAAGAACTTAAAGAACTGAACATACCTTTGTCTGTAATGATTTATAGTTCCTTGTCTCAAATTCCTCTGCCGACAGTATTCCAAATACTTATTACAACCCTCCTCAAAAGTAAGACCTCTCGTAGCTTTCATTTTCAGTTTGTGCATAGTAAAATACCTCTCTTTTAATACAAAAAAATATGGACACATCATTCGAGAAAACTCAAAAATGATGTGTCCAACTTTTTAAGTGTTAAATTTTTTGAATAGGTCTTTTACAAGTCGCCCGAAAGCTTCAAAAAGCCTTGAAAAGTCTTATCTATTCAGCGCTTCGTTAACTGCAACTGCGCAAGCAACAGTCATACCAACCATGGGGTTGTTACCTGCACCGATAAGACCCATCATTTCAACATAAAGCGCAGTTCCTGCGCTTTTAGTGGCGATTAAATCGAACATTGAACACATCATTTGTGCTAATGTCTGCTCACATTATAGAATCAAAAATAGTTAAATGTCAAGCAAAACAAAACAATATAATTTATTTTTCTTTTTCATTATCTGATATAGCATACTCTCTACTCAAAAGATTTGGTATTTCATGCCTTTTTGATAAACTAAATTCCTCAATTGCTTTTGAAAGAAGTGCCTCAGAAGAAAAATCATAATTGTGTATAGTTAATGGTGTTGCTTCTGCTAAAATCTCTGTTGACTGTCCACAAACTTCTATAAATCTTTTATTTTGTTTTAAATTACTTTGCACTTTTGGATTGATGAAAACATTCTCAGTATAAGCAAATACAATATAATTAACTGCGGCGAGTTGATCATCAGAAGATAGTTTTTTGAATTGCTTATAAAAATCTCTATATCTTTTTTCTCCATCCGCTACAAACATCATAACAACACTAGTATTTTCTAAAGGAAAAACTGCTACATGAATATCTTTCAGTTTATAATCAGGCGATAAGTTATACAAATTATTTATCACTTCATCATTAAAATCTCCTATAAGAGGTATCACTGTTTGTGCGGCATAAGGAACGACATAATCCAAAACTTTATAGTAATATAAGTGATAGTATTTGTCATTTGATTTTTCAATTGCTTTTTGTGCATATTTTAAATCTGAAAGATACCCAATTAAATCAAGATTTTTAATTAAAAGATTTTCCTCAGTAAAAGATTCATTTTGCGGATACTTTTCTCCAAGCAAAGTGAATAATTCTCTTTCTACCAATCTTTTAGAAATCATTTGCAAATAGTTTTTCATTGCAATTTGTGCAATTATTTTATTAGTTGGATTTTCAGAATAAGAAGAAGGATCTTCATAATCTTGAAATCTTTCATTATCGCAAGTATTGCAAATTAGTTTAAAAGTTCCTGTTTGTTTTACACCTAAACTCTTTTCATGTAAAGGCATTTTATTTTTTAAAGTTTCTGATACCTTTCCATTTTCTGCAATTCTTGAAAGCGCAAATTTTGGAACTGAATGTGAATTACAATAACTTGAACATTCTTTTTTGCATAATACACAATGCGAGAGTTTTGCCATTCTTTCTGCGTTAGAAAAAATCCTCTTAACCTCTTTATAATTTTCAATATCTTTTTCTGTTAAATTCCCATCATATTCTTTTTGGTCATCCGCCATTTGCAACATTTCTATATCATATTTTAATTCTTTCATAATACACCTTTATAATTCAATACTATTTAATATAATTTGATGGGGAGCGGCACAAATTAAAACCAATAGGCATAAATTAGTATAAATTAACAACTTTCATACTTTTGGTTGATGTCGGCAAGGAATGTCTTAAAATCTTCGACCACTTCGGGCGGATTTAATATTGTTGCTTTCTTGCGGAAACCGCAAATCCAAGAGTAAAACATATTACTAACTTCAACATTTACATGAATTTTAAAATGTTTATCATCATCAGGGGTGTAACTTGCGCCATTTGCTCCAAATCGGTCGATAACGATGTCGAGAAGGTCATTTGTAAACCTTATTGTAACTTGTCTTTCTTCGCCGCCGAACATAGAGAAAACGCGCTTTGTAAAATCTTGCATATTTATATCCTTGTAGAACTCCGCTCCCTCGCGGAGTTCTATTGATTTTATAACATTATCCATTCTATCAATTCTATATGTGATTATTTGCTTTCCATTATAGGCTAAAAGATAAAAATTACCTTCGTTAATAAGTATCTTAAAAGGACTAACAGTATAAAAAGCACCTTTTCTGCGTGGTGTTTGCGCCTCGCGGTTTTGCAAGGTGTATTTCATATACTTAAATTTAATCTTTTTGTTTTCTTTGATAGCGGCATTTATTGTATTTATGTATGAAAGTATGTTGTTATTATTGGTCTTTGCGCGGTCAACTAAATATGTTTCGTTATTTAAGGATTTATATTGTTCTTTACTGCAAAACTCCTTAATCATTTTAAATAACCGCTTTTCTTCTGTGTTTGATATAAAGCGAGCGGAATGTATGCACTCAACTAATAGTTGCAAATCAGTATATTTACAAGGTCTTTTGGTCACTTTATAACCGCGTTTGCCTGAACCATCATATTCAATTTTATATGGTATTCTTGCACCCTCTTGGATTTCTTCTTCATCATCTGCAGAATAAAGCCTTTGCAGTTCCTTTATATCGCGACAAATAGAATGTTCTTCTGCTAATATTCCATAATCTTCAAGTAGTCTATCGGAAATTTTACTTGCAGATAATGGGTGGTCTTTATCTGTATATTTTAATAGTATTTGTAAAACAAGTATTGATTTATATTTTTGCCCATATTCTTTTGCCATACTCAACACCTCTTTTATATCATACCACAAAACAAACCAATAGCAAAGAATAAAGATAAATTAAGTTATTGATATTTGATTGTAACAGTGGTATAATTTAGATACCACACTAAATCTTAATATGGGTTCATCATGTAAGAAGTAGCATTTTTATTTCGGTAAAAATGCGGACTTCTGTTTTCACATTTCTTATGTGATGAACTGTTGATTTAGTGTGGTAGCAAATCAAGGTCTGCATTTTTCAGTGTGTGTGACTTTGAGTTGCACACACTTTTTTGTTTTTCAGGGAGGTGGAGATATGGATTACAATTTGTGGATTAATAAAGCGGTTATGAAAATAGGTGCTTTAGAAAAAGGAAAAGAGTTTACTTTAAAAAATTTGTTCACAGGAATTGAATGGGACGAATTAAAAACAGGTGAAAAAAGAAGTTTTGGCAGGTTTTTTAAAAATGAGGTTAATGATAAAAAAATTCCTGATATTGTAATCACCGAAGCAACAAATGTAACTACATATAAAAAAATTAAATAATCAAAGGAGTCAAAAAATGGTAGTAGTAATTGTATCAGGAGTAATTGCTGTTCTATGTTTCTTTATATGGCTTTTCTGCACTATAGCAGTAAAATCATATGATAAAGACATCATTAATGAAGTTAATGAAACCGAAGTAGTTCAACAACCTTTAAATCCTATTGAGATTGGTTATGATATATCAAGCGAAGAAGTAAAGTACTTTCTTAGATACCATCATATAGAAAAGCGCATTGTTGAACAAGTTATACATAACACTTACAATCAGGTTATGGTAGAGTCTTATCTTATTGGAAATAGTGAATTTTCAAAAAAAATTAAAATCATATTTTCATATATAAATTATGAAGAATCAAAAACTAAAAGCATTGTTATAGTAACAGATAAAATGGTTTTTTTACACAATGGAAAGAACAATAAAAGTACTTTTTATTTAGCACCTAATTTAAAATATTTTATAAATCGTTTAGTTGGGGAAGTAATACTCAGACAAGATACTTGGACTAAAAACAGTAGCGTTCTCGGCAATGCAATTGCGGGCGGAATTATTGCGGGCGGCACAGGGGCAATAGTAGGAGCAGTTGCAGCGGCAAACAGAAATAACAATGGCGGCATGACTGTAAAAAGTTGTCAATATGACTCACAACGCAGAGCCATAACAATAGATGGGGTTAGCGGAAAATACAACAATAATGTAGATCGAATATACTTAAATTTTGATGTAGCGCAGTTTGGATATCCTGATTTAGGAAATTACACTATTGAACGCGAAACACAATTTCGCAGATATTCTATTGATAGTTCAGACTTATTTGGAACTACATTATCACAGTTTAATAGCCTTAGCGATTTCGTATTAAAATTATGTCATTATTATGACGAAAAAAGTATAAACAAAAAATAAACTAAAAGGGAGCGGCAAAACCGCTCCCTTTTAGTTTTCTAATAGTGAAAGATATTTGTAAATAGTTGTTCTGCTCATATCGCAAACCCTTGCAAATTCACTTATATTTAATTGTTTTGCTTTATATGATGGATAATGTCGCATAAAGTTTTGTGGAATGTCTTGTGCAGTTACTTGCGGTCTGCCGATTACTTTCCCTTTGGCTTTTGCATTTGCCATGCCTGACCGAACTCTCGCCCTTATCATAGCAAGTTCTAATTGACTAAATACACCTGCCATTTGCAAAAATGCTTCGGTCATTGGGTCTGCTTTACCCTCGCGGCAATCCATTGTTATACTACCCACAATTATTAGTCTTAATCTTTTGGTGCTTACAAGGTCGATAATCTCGCAAAGTTGTTGTGTGCTTCTTGCAAGTCGCGGAACTTCAAGAACAATTATTGTATCACCTTGTTGTGCTTTCTCAAACATCATGGCTTGTTCTTTCTTAACCTTTGAATCGCCATGCTCATACTCTAAAAAGATTTCCTCTGCGCCTGCGGCTTTCAGTTCTCTAACCTGACGATTGATGTCCTGTTTTGTTTCATTTGTGCTACATCTTGCATAACCATAATTCATAGTGTTTTGCTCCTTTGTTTTTCTTTGATATTATTATACACTTGTTTCAAGTGTAATTCAATTCGCAGAATACACAAATATTACACTCAATTCTTGTGTAATTATTACACTTGAAACAAGTGTTATTTTGTGGTAATATAATTGCAGAGGTGAAAGTTATGTTAAAATATAAAATTGATGTTCTTGCAACACTTAAAGAAAAAGGTTATAACACTAACAAGATTAGAACAGAAAAAATAATGGGTGAAGCTATGCTCCAAAAGATAAGAAAAGGCGAAATGGTTTCTTGGTCTGTCTTTGAAAAACTTTGTTTGCTTTTGGATTGTCAACCTGCGGATTTAATCGAGTATGTAAAGGAATGATAATATGATAAGTAAAGATATGTATAATGTTTTAAAAAGAATTCCTCGTTCACCAAAGGATACAACTTCGTTAAAACTGTTAGCAAGAAAAACACATGAAGTCGATTTATTGTTTGAAATTTTACAAGACGCTATGGGTTGCAAATATATTATGTATAATGAGCCACCAAGGCGCAATTTACATTATAGTTTAGAAAATTCTACATTTTGCCTAACAGAAGCAGGACAAATACAGATTGAAGAATACGAAAATAAAAAAGGATCATCTACCAAGTCTACATGGGCTTTAATTATTTCAGGATTGAGTTTTATTGCCTCTGCCATTGCAGTTGTTGTATCGCTTGTCCAATAAAACAGTTGCTTTTGTGAACAGTTAAAAAACACCCAAAACCGCACAAAATAAAGCCGATTTTGTTCAAACAATTAAGCACACCCTTTTGTGAACACTTGCATAAAATAGGGGGATATACTTTCAGGCAAAAAGTATCTGTTTTCGCCTTTGGTGTTATTGTGTGGCGCTCCGCGCGACCAAAAGCAGAAAAAATTCAAAATGACGATCTTTGCGGTTGTTTTCGTTCAGTTATTAAAATTTATATTAGAAAGTTGGCGATTATAAATATATGATTGAAAATTTTGATGAAATTTGTAAAGCAAAGTTTGAATACATGCAGGAAGTGTATAATCATTTTTTAAATGAAAACATTAAAAAACATTACGATGAATTCTGTTTAATAGAAGCTTTCAATGATTTTTCTTATAAATTAGGAAGAAAAGCGGACAGTTATATACCAAGTCCTGATAAACCATATTTTCAATTTGCGTTATTAAGAATACATGAAAAGGCTGTTAAGGTATATCGCGAAGCAACAATTTTATTGCAGTATGGAAGTGCATCAGGCGCAATGGCTCGTTGGCGATTATTATTCGAATTATCTGTTGTTGCCAATGTGCTTGTTAAGAAACCTGAATTATCATATAAATACATCAATCACTGTTTTGTTGATGATTACAGGTTTGGGAAAAAACTTGTTGAAAACAAGGACAAACTACAATTAGAACAATATAATTTAGACGCATGGTCTACAATAAAATCAAACTACGAAAAGATATGCAAGGACTTTACTTGGAAAGGCGATAATTACGAATGGGCTAAATGCGATGAGATAAAATCGCCCAATCTTTTTGAGCTCTCAAAATTCATAGGTCAAGATCACTTTTATGCTTATGTAGATGAATCACATTTATATAATCATCCAAGTGCGCGATATTTAATGGGCGATATGGGAGCAAAAGCGCCTAATGTAGAAGATCAAAATTTTTTATTTTCGCCATTTGAACTACACCTACCAATGCAGTTAATCGTCTCCTCTTTACATCAAGTAAACTGTGCCTTGATTTTAGGATATGGGGAACTTGAAAATGCTGACCATGAAGAACTGTTGGAATATCTAAAAACAAATTCACTATTTCCTGAAACCTTAATAAATAAGGTTAAAGAAATAGATTTATAAAATTAAAAAAGCGGTTGCCGCTCTCTTGTTCCCTTAATTTTGTTTAAGAGTTCATTTGAGCGGCAACCGCAATCTTTATTTAAAGTCTTTTAAAATCTCATCTAACGCTAAATCTAAAGTCTTTTTAAGGCTTTTTTCCATAATGCGCAATATTTCAGTTTCTAAAACTGACTTTTTGTTCTTCTTTTTCTTGTCCTTTTGGTTATTATTCTAACTCATTTTATTTTAATCTCACTTGTAATTTTAATATTATCAAATTTATTCTCTTGTGCTTTCCTCTGTGCTAATCTTTCATCAATTATTTTTTGCATTTTCTTTCTAAAAGCAACCTCAATTTCCCAAGGCTCAAAACCATCTAAATACATTGTATCATAATAATCAGGAATTTTGCGGTGTGCATAATCTATAAAATTCATAATCTACACTCCTTTTGGATTTCATAAACTGATATTTCAAATCAAGCGGCACAAAGTGCCGCGATTTTGAAACTATCAGTTTTCATTATATAATAACTTTTGCCGCAGTTTGATTATAAGATTTTGAGAAAACAAAAAGCAATTACTTTTTACTTCTTAAAATATAACACTGTATATTCAAAGTAAAAAGTAATTGCTTTCTATACATTATTCCAAAAGGCAGAGGGTTCAACCTTTTGTCCTATACATTTGTAAAATTGCTCACCCTCTTTAATAGTGATTTTGTTAATCAAAACCGCGCCCATTTCTTTCAATGCGTTTTTTGCTTCTGTTACTGTGCTTTCTGAAACACCTATACAATCACCTATTTGTCTATTGGTAAAAAGGTTTTCACCAACTTTGAGCAACCAAATATAAACCTTTAAAACATTTTCCAAAGCAACTGATTGTGTATAGTTGTGATTTAGGATTTCAGTTGCGTATTTTCTTTTTAAGCACACCTTATTTTCTTGTGAAATTGGATTTAAAAGTGTTGCAACATAATCATTCTTTTGTTTTTCCAAGTTAATTATGTTTTGCTCTGCAAGGTTTTCTAATGCTTCGCGCAATCTATTTTTATTTTTGTTTTGCGGCGAGCGGTTAAAGTATCTGCACATATCACTTGCATTACCTAAATTTTGACCTATATCCGCAATCATAATCAACATTTTAAATTCTGCTTTCGGCAAGTTTAACCACTCAATATCAAATGTTATTAAATCTTCTTGCATTTTAATCGCTCCTTTTAAGATACTTTTTCCTCATTCTCTTGGGGAGCGGTATCCGCAAAAGAAATTATCTTTTCGCGCTTAAAAACTTTGCACTCTTGGTAATCAGGGAATTGCTTTATAAACCAATCTCTAACAAAAGCATAAGGACTTTTCGCACATTTAGATTCTATTCTTGCGAGCATAAAAGAAGCCAATAGCGGTTCATAATTATCTTGACCCATTATATAATCTTGCATATTCTTATAGGTTAATCGCTTGCTTGCGTTGCAAGTAGTCTGCTTTCTGCCTGCGCGAGTTATTACTTTAATGTTTGGAAAGTCTTTTTTAATTCCTGCAACTAATCCATATTCTTCAGATTTTGGATTGTTAGCGGCTTGCGCAAACTTATAATTCATATAAAGTGTATTGTTGGCAAAATCGATTTTATAACCTCTAACTGTGTTTTTCATTTTCATCAATTCCTTTCTTTAATTAACCATCAATTTCATTATTTATGTTTGTATTGTTGTTTTCATCATCAGTTACAAAAATAGGACTTTCTTTATAGTTTGAACAATATTTTTTGAACCATTTTAGAACATAATTGTATGGACTTTTTTGAACTTTTGAAAGTTCCTTTATTCTCTTAAATTCTTCTAAAAGTTCGCTTTTTTCCAACTTGATATATAACTGCATTTTTTCATAAGTCAACTTGTCATTTGCTTTCTTTTTGTCAATTACCATTTTTGCATTTGGAAATACCTCTAAAAATTCTCTCCATGCTTTAAATTCAGGCGAACCAAAAACTCTTGTTTTTTCTGCAAATTCCTTTGATACTAAACCATTGTTGTTTTTTGTAATTTTAATCATAATTTTTTACCTCATTTTCAAAATATTTTTAATTAACTTTGTAGGTTGTTGGTTAGCGCTTCCTTTACCTTACATACTTATTATATCATATAGGGTCGAAAGTTCGCGCACAAAACTGTGCGAGGACTAAAAATTGCAAAAAATAAAAGCAACTTTTTTTCAAGTTGCTTTTGGTATGGAAGCGGTTTCAATTTATTTTAATTTATACTGATTTATACTAATTTAAAACAGATACTTTTTACCTATGCCGCAGTATTCTATTTAACGCATTTTTATAGTGTATTTGCCGCTAAACTTATCAAGTAGATTTATTTCATTAACCTGCTTTGCAACATCGCTTACAAGCAAATTGATGTAATTCTGCGTTATTTCAAGGCTACTATGCCCAAGCAAGCGCGAAAGAGAAACAACATTGCCGCCGCTTAAAATCCAATGCTTTGCAAATGTGTGTCTGTATCTGTGTATGCCTGTTGTTTCAACACCGCGCCGCTTGTTGTATTCATAAAGCATGTGATAAGAAGTGCTTTTTACAAGTTGTTGTCCGAAAACATTACAAAACAAAAAATCCTCTTTACTTTGGTATTGTCGATATTTCAAGTATTCACTTAATATATTTATCATTGTTAGGTTGAGCGGCACAATTAGCGGCTTTCTGTTCTTTGTTACATTAACATATACCACATGATTATCAAAATCAATGTCTTTTACTTTAATAAACATTAAACTGCGTTGTCTTACACCTGTGCAGAATAAAAAGTTTGTCATTACCCAACATTGATATTCTGTAAATGAGCACTTTTTTACATTTGGCTTTGCCAACAAAGTTTTTAGTTCATCATCTGTGTATGTTTCCACATGGTTTTTATCGACCTTTATCGCCTGCATTTTAAAAGGGGATATATAACCCTCATTCATAAGAAAATGCATTGTAGTAATAAAATCACGCAAATATGAGTTAATACTAACATCATTGTTTAATGTCTTGCGCAAATGTAACACATAACTGTTATATGACTTTTCTGTTATTTGTTCTATTGGTGTTTCAGGCTCAAAGAATTTATAAAACTGTGTATAACTTTGCTTGTAGTGGTTGATTGTGCCTTGTCTTAAATTGCGTTGTCGGCAATTATCAAGATATTTGTTGCACCCTTGCTCAAAAGTAATCGAATTTGTTTGCATTTGTAGTCTTCTCATTTTCCAAAACCTCACATAAAAAATTGGACACATCACAGGGTAAAACCCTAAAATGATGTGTCCAACTGTTATTTGTTCGATTTTTTCGAATGGGTTAATTTATGAGGTTATGAAAAACCGCATAAATCCTTATTTGTTAAGCGCTTCGTTAACAGCAACTGCACAAGCAACGGTCATACCAACCATTGGGTTGTTACCTGCGCCGATAAGTCCCATCATTTCAACGTGGGCGGGAACGGAGGAGGAGCCTGCAAACTGAGCATCAGAGTGCATACGGCCCATTGTGTCGGTCATACCGTAGGAAGCAGGGCCTGCTGCCATGTTATCGGGGTGGAGGGTTCTACCTGTACCGCCGCCTGAAGCAACCGAGAAGTACTTTTTACCCTGCTCGATGCATTCTTTTTTGTAGGTACCTGCAACGGGGTGCTGGAAGCGGGTAGGGTTGGTGGAGTTACCTGTGATAGAAACATCAACGCCCTCAAGGTGCATAATTGCAACGCCTTCGCGAACATCATCGGCGCCGTAGCAGCGAACCTTTGCGCGTTCACCATTGGAATAAGCGATTTCTTCTACGATGGAAACTTTACCGGTGTAGTAGTCAAACTTAGTCTGAACATAGGTAAAGCCGTTAATACGGGAGATGATTTTAGCGGCATCCTTGCCAAGACCGTTAAGGATAACGCGAAGGGGCTCTTTTCTAGCCTTGTTAGCGCTCTTTGCAAGACCGATTGCGCCTTCAGCAGCGGCGAAGGATTCGTGACCTGCTAAGAATGCGAAGCATTTGGTTTCATCTCTGAGAAGCATTGCGCCGAGATTACCGTGGCCGATACCTACCTTGCGGTCATCAGCAACAGAGCCGGGAATGCAGAAGGACTGAAGACCGAGACCGATTTTTTCAGCAGCCTCAGCAGCGCTCTTAACCTCATCCTTAATAGCAATTGCGCAACCTACAATGTAGGCCCAGCAAGCGTTCTCAAAGCAGATAGGCTGAGTGTCTTTAACGATTTTATAAGCATCAACACCTGCATCATCGCAGATTTTCTTTGCTTCCTCAATGGAGGAAATGCCGTGCTTTTTAAGTTCTGCATTGATTTGGTCAATGCGTCTTTCATAACTTTCAAATAATGCCATTTTAGTTTCCTCCTTAAATTATTCTTCTCTGGGGTCGATAAGCTTTGCAGCATCATCAACGCGACCGTACTGTCCGCTAGCCTTGGCGAGTGCCTCGTTAGCATCCATACCCTTTTTAATCATATCCATCATTCGGCCTAAATGTACGAACTTGTAACCGGTAATCTGGTCGTTCTTATCAACAGCGATTTTGGTTATGTAACCTTCAGCAAGTTCAAGGTAACGGGGGCCCTTTGCCTTGGTGGCATAGGTTGTACCAACCTGAGAGCGAAGGCCCTTACCGAGGTCCTCCATACCTGCGCCGATGGGCAGACCATCTTCAGAAAATGCAGTCTGAGTACGGCCGTAAACGATTTGGAGGAAAAGCTCTCTCATTGCGGTGTTGATAGCATCGCAAACGAGGTCGGTGTTAAGGGCTTCAAGAATGGTCTTGCCAACAAGAATTTCAGAAGCCATTGCGGCCGAGTGGGTCATACCCGAGCAGCCAAGGGTTTCAACCAAGGCTTCCTCGATAACGCCATCCTTAACATTAAGTGTAAGCTTACAAGCGCCCTGCTGAGGTGCACACCAGCCCACACCGTGGGTTAAACCTGAAATGTCTTTAACTTCTTTAACCTGGGTCCATTTGCCCTCCTGAGGAATAGGAGCGGGACCATGGTATGTACCCTTAGCGAGGGGGCACATTTTTTCTACTTCGTGAGAATAGTTCATTTTTCTTTCTCCTTTCAAAAATCAGCGGAATTGCAAAATTCACCAACTAGTATTATACAAAAAAATCGCAAAAAACACAATAGGTAAAAGGGCAAAAAGATAAAATTTTAACAATTTTATAATTTAGAGGTTGTTTTAAGGGATATTTTCATATAAAATAATATATAATAAATTTAATCCGAGGTGTTTTTTATGGCATTCAGAGAAATAACCGCAGAAAATTGGAACGATAATATTTTTGAGGCTGTGTCAAAGGAATATATGCTCATAACTGCAGGGGATGAAAAATCCCACAATATGATGACCGCCTCCTGGGGCTTTTTCGGCGAAATGTGGGGTCACCACACAGCTATGGTGGTTGTTCGCCCACAGCGTTACACAATGGATTTTATTGATAAAAATGACTATTTCACCCTTTCCTTTTACGGCGAGGAGCTAAAGGACATTCATAAAATTTGCGGCAGTAAATCGGGCCGCGATATAGATAAAACCGAGGCCTGCGGCCTCACTCCTATTTATGATGAAAAGGGTGTTTATTTTAAAGAGGCAAGGCTGGTTATCTTTTGCAAAAAGGAATATGTTCAGGCAATGAATGAGGAATCCTTTGTTGACACAGACAATTTAAGGTGGTACAAGGGTGACTATCATAACATGATTTTCGGAAAAATTGAAAAGATTTTGACAAAATGAACAAACTTTTAAATTTTGTTTAAAAATTAACGAATTCGGTTGATTTTTGACAAAAAATAAAGTATAATGTAAACGGCAAAATTTGGAACAAATTTCAGTTCCTTTTACAAATATTTAAGGAGAAAAGAAAATGACAAAGAACGAAACCGTAATCAAGTGGCTCGGCGAAATGGAAGAGCTCCTTACTCCCGACAAGGTTGTTTGGATTGACGGCAGCGAAGAGCAAACCGAAGAGCTCAGAAAATTAGCAGTTGAGCTCGGCGAGCTTACAAAGCTTAACGAGGAAAAGCTTCCCGGCTGCTATCTTCACAGAACAAAGCCTAACGATGTTGCCCGTGTTGAGGACAGAACCTTTATCTGCACCGAGACTAAGGAAGAAGCAGGCCCCACAAACAACTGGGAAGACCCTGCAAAAATGTATAAAAAGCTTTATGACATCGCTCGTGGCAGCTACAAGGGCAGAACAATGTATGTTATCCCTTATTCCATGGGCCCCATCGGCTCTCCTCTTGCTAAAATCGGTATTGAGGTAACCGACTCGGTTTACGTTGTTCTTAATATGCTTATTATGACCCGCGTTAGCGATAAGGTTATGGAAGTGCTGGGAGATAGCAACGACTGGGTAAGAGGACTTCACTCCCGTTGTGATATTGACCCCGAAAACCGTTATATCTGCCACTTCCCCCAGGATAACACCATTATTTCCGTAAACTCGGGTTACGGCGGAAACGTTCTTCTCGGCAAAAAGTGCTTCGCTCTTCGTATCGCTTCCTACCAGGGCTGGAAAGAGGGCTGGATGGCTGAGCATATGCTCATTCTTGGTCTCCAGAATCCTAAGGGCGAGGTTAAATACATCGCCGCCGCTTTCCCCTCTGCCTGTGGTAAGACAAACCTGGCAATGCTTATTCCCCCCAAATATCTCCGCGACAAGGGTTACAAAATTTGGACCGTTGGCGATGACATTTCCTGGATGAGAATCGGCCCCGATGGCTATCTCTATGCCATCAACCCCGAAAATGGCTTCTTTGGCGTTGCCCCCGGCACCAACGAGCATTCTAACTTCAATGCTCTTGAGTCCACCAAGAAAAACACCATTTTCACAAACGTTGCTCTTGACTTAAATGACAACACCGTTTGGTGGGAAGGCTTAAATAAGAACCTGCCTGAAAACGCACTTGACTGGAAGGGCAATCCTTGGGACCCTGCAAAGTTCAACAAGGCTGATAAATCCACCTGCGCTGCTCACCCCAACTCACGTTTTACAGCTCCTGCTGAAAACTGCCCCTGCATTTCCGATGAATTCAACAAGGGCCAGGGCGTTAGAATTTCTGCTATCGTGTTCGGCGGCCGCCGTGCAAAGTGCGCACCCCTTGTATACCAGTCAAAATCTTGGGAGAACGGTGTGTTCGTAGGCTCTGCAATGGCTTCTGAAACAACAGCAGCAGCTGCCGGTGCAGTTGGCGTTGTTCGCCGTGACCCCATGGCAATGCTTCCCTTCTGCGGCTATCATATGGGCGACTATTTCCGCCACTGGCTGGATATGGGCAAGAAACTGGGCGACAAGGCTCCCAAAATCTTTAATGTTAACTGGTTCCGCACCGATGATGAGGGCAACTTCGTATGGCCCGGCTTTGGCGATAATATGAGAGTTCTTAACTGGATTATCGACCGCTGCGAGGGCAAGGCTGATGCTACCGAAACCGCTATTGGCTATGTTCCGAAGCCTGAGGATATTGACCTTACCGACCTTGATATGGATATGGAAACCTTAAAGGATATCCTTACCGTTGACAAGGAAATCTGGACCAAAGAGGCCGAGGAAATCGAGGAACATTACAAGAAGTTTGGCGACAAACTCCCCGAAGAACTTCGCGCTCAGCTTGAGAATTTAAAGGCTAATCTTAAATAATATTAACGCGCCGCTTTATTTAGCGGCGCTTAATTTGCCTTATTAGTAAAATTAAAAATAAAAAACTTGACAATTATATCCACTTTAGATATAATGAACTTTGTAACGAAAGAGGAAAAGGCTTATGATTCTTGATTTAAAAAAACTTTTTGTAACCGAGAATATGAGTTTGCCGATTTCGTATTCACTTGATTTAAGCGATGTTGAGTTCGCGGGTGAATTTCCGCTCAAACAACCCGTGGACATCGAGGGTCAGGTTAAAAACAAGGCAGGCCTTGTAACGCTAAGTGTAAATGTTTCCTACAGCTACACAGCCCCTTGTGACCGTTGCACTAAAGAGTGTACGGCAGAGAACTCATTTTCCTATGTACGAAATCTCGCAACGCATATTGAAAATGAGGATTCCGACAGCATTTTAACCGTTCCCGATTACAAGCTTAATCTTGATGAGATTTTCCGCGATGAGGTTATCCTTGATGTTCCTATGAAGCATTTATGTAAAGAGGACTGCAAGGGAATCTGTTTTGGCTGCGGACAAAACCTGAACGATGGCGAGTGCCGTTGTTCCGTATAATTTTTTAAAAAACAACATAATAAATGTAATCTAACAAGGAGGTGCTGAAAATGGCAGTACCGAAGAGAAAAACTTCAAAAGCAAGAAGAGACAAAAGACGTTCTAACGTTTGGAAGCTTACTGCTCCCACTTTAGTTAAGTGTTCAAACTGCGGCAAGTATAAGAGACCGCACCGTCTTTGCGCTGCCTGCGGCCATTATGACGGTCGTGAGGTTGTTAAGACCGAGGCTTAAATTTATTAAAGCACAAGAGGTAGAGAGGGGCGCCGCGGGCGAACTTCTCTATTTTTTTTGAAAAAGGGGGGAACGGAAAATGTCGGTTATCATTAAAGAGGTTAAAAAAGGCTCGGCGGCATATCGCTCGGGAATCAAAGCAGGGGATACCCTCGTTTCCTTAAACGGCGAGGAAATTGTTGATGTTCTTGACTATCGTTTTTATCAAAATGATACGAAGGTTAAAATTGAATTTTTAAACACCAAGGGCAAACTTAAGGCAAAAACCGTAAAGAAAAATGCGGATGACGAGCTTGGTCTTTGCTTTGAAACCTATCTTATGGATAAACAGCATTCCTGCAAGAATAAATGCATTTTCTGTTTCATCGACCAATTACCAAAGGGAATGAGGGACAGCCTTTATTTTAAAGATGATGACTCCCGCCTTTCATTCCTTTTCGGAAACTATATAACCTTAACCAATTTAACCGAACACGAGATTTCCCGAATAATTAAAATGCACATTTCCCCCGTTAACATTTCCGTGCACACAACAAACCCCGAGCTAAGAGTTCAAATGATGAAGAATAAACACGCAGGGGAGGTCCTCAGTGTTATTGAACGCTTAAACGATGCCGGAATTCAAATAAACTGCCAGTTGGTGCTGTGCCCCGATTATAACGATGGTGAGGAGCTCAAAAAAACCCTTGCCGATTTAACGGCAAAGGAAAACATCGGTTGTATTGCGGCGGTGCCTGTGGGGCTTACAAAGCACCGTGAGGGTCTGCCCGAATTAAAGCCCTTTGATAAGGAAAGGGCGCTAAAAACCGTTGAGATTTTGGAGCGTTTTGGCGAGGAAACAAAAAAAGCTACAGGGCAAAGGAAGGTTTTTGCCTCAGATGAATTTTATATTCTTGCCGAAAAGCCCATTCCCGAGGCCGAATTTTATGAGGATTTTCTTCAGCTTGAAAACGGAGTTGGTCTTTGGGCACTTTTAAAGAGTGAAGCAAACCTTGCCATAAACGATTTAGAGGAAAACTGTGAAAACAGAACGGTGTCCGTTGCAACGGGTGTTTCAGCATATCCACTGATAACCGAAATTGTTGACAAAACAAAGGTAAAATGCCATAATTTAACTGTGAATGTGTATCCTATTAAAAACGAGTTTTTCGGCGAGCAAATAACCGTTAGCGGCCTTATAACAGGCGGGGATATTTTAAATCAGCTTGAAGGTAAGCCCCTTGGCGATGAACTGCTTATCCCATCCAGTATGCTCCGCTTTGAGAACGATTTGTTCCTTGATGATATGCATATTGATACACTGGGCGTTAAGCTGGGCGTTAAGGTAACGGCTGTTAATAACGATGGCTATGAGCTTATTAATAAAATTTTAGGAAAGGTGCAGTAAAATGTCTAAACCCATTGTTGCGGTTGTGGGCCGCCCTAATGTTGGAAAATCCACTCTTTTTAATAAACTGATAGGCAAGCGCCTTTCTATTGTTGATGACACCCCAGGGGTAACCCGCGACCGAATTTACGGTGATGCCGAGTGGGAAAACAAAAAAATTATGCTTGTTGACACAGGCGGCATCGAGCCTAAAACCGATGATATTATTTTAAGTGGTATGCGCCACCAGGCACAGCTTGCCATTGACACAGCCCAGGTTATAATTTTTGTAACCGATTTAAAGTGCGGTGTGACAGCGGCGGATAGCGAAATTGCCTCAATGCTTCAAAAAAGTGGCAAGCCCATTGTTCTTTGCGTTAACAAGTGCGACACCGTGGGAGAAACTCCCATGGAGTTTTATGAATTTTACAATCTAGGTCTTGGTGACCCCATTCCCGTTTCCTCGGTTCATGGTCACGGAACAGGTGACCTGCTTGATGAGGTGTTTAAACACCTTCCTGACAGCGACTTTGCCGAGGAAGAGGATGATGTTATTCAGGTTGCTGTTATCGGCAAGCCTAATGCGGGTAAATCATCCCTCGTTAATAAAATCGCAGGGGAGGAGCGCTCCATTGTTTCCGAAATTGCGGGAACAACTCGAGATGCCATTGATACCTACGTTGAGAATGAAAAGGGAAAATTTAATTTCATTGACACAGCGGGGCTCCGCAGAAAAAGCCGCGTTGATGATAAAATTGAAAAATACAGCATTTTAAGGGCGCAGATGTCCATTGAGCGCGCCGATGTATGTGTTATTATGGTTGATGGCGTAGAAGGTTTCACCGAGCAGGATTCTAAGGTTGCAGGCCTTGCTTTAGAGCAGGGAAAAGCCTGTATTATTGCCGTTAACAAGTGGGATGCCGTTAATAAGGATGGAACCACAATGGACTCCTACCGGAAGAAGCTTATGAAGGATTTTTCCTTTATGCCCTATGCCCCCATTATTTTCATTTCGGCAAAAACAGGGCAGAGGATTGACCGCCTTTTTGAACTTATCACCTATGTTCATTCTCAGAACACAATGCGCATTTCAACAGGAATGCTCAATGATATCTTGGCCGATGCCACCGCTAGGGTTCAGCCGCCCTCGGACAAAGGCAAGCGCCTTAAAATTTATTATATGACCCAGGCTTCCACCAAGCCGCCAACATTTGTTTGCTTTTGCAACCGCGCTGACCTTTTCCATTTTTCCTATCAGCGTTATCTTGAAAATCAAATCCGTTCCACCTTTGGCCTTGAAGGCACTCCCGTGCGCTTTGTTATAAGGGAAAGAGGAGATAAGTAGTTTATGAATATTTTAATTGCTTTTGGTGCCGTTATCTTGGCATATCTTATCGGCAGCATAAATTTTGCCGTGATTTTTTCGAAAATATTTATTAAAAAAGATATTAGGGAAGTGGGCAGTGGCAACGCGGGAATGACCAATGTTATGCGTGTTGCAGGCGCTCTTCCTGGCATTCTAACCTTTATCTTTGATGCTTTAAAGGGTTTTGTCGCTTGTTTTATCGGCAAGCAGATATTTAATTACCTTCACGCTACCGAGCCCGATTCCCTTGCTTTTTTAGGCGTTTACGGTGCCTTTGTTTGCGGCGTTGCCTGCATGCTGGGCCACGTTTTCCCTGTGTTTTTTGGGTTTAAAGGTGGCAAGGGCGTGGCAATAAGCGTTGGCATTTTTGCTGTGTGCTGTCCCATTGCTATTATTTCGGGTCTTGTTCTTTTCGGCATACTGCTTGCAACGGTTAAGGTTATGTCCATAAGCTCTCTTTCGGCGACGGTTGTCGTTGTGGGCGCCAGCCTTATCTTCTATGATAAGTCGGCACTTTTCTGGCCTCAGGCAGTTTGCGCCGTTATAATGGGCGCCATCGTGTTCTTAAAGCACAAGGATAATATTGTGCGGCTCGTTCGCGGTGAGGAAAACAAATTCACCATTAAAAAAGGATAAAAACTATGGCAAAAATTGTTATTTTAGGCTCAGGCGGCTGGGGTATGGCGCTGGGTCTTGTGGCCTTTAGAACCGGTCATGAGGTAACCCTTTGGTCTCCCTTTGAGGCTGAGGTGGAGTCTCTCAGCAAAACCCGCAGGAACGACAAACTTCTTCGAGGTGTTCAGCTACCAAAAGAAATTAAAATCACAAGCGATATTTCGGTTTCAAAGGATGCCGATGTCACCATTATTGCAACCCCCTCCTTCGCAGTGGCCGAGACTGCCAAAAAACTTCGCGAAATTGGCAAAACGGGAATTGTTGTGAATGTGGCAAAGGGTTTTGAAAACGGCACAAAGCTTCGGCTTTCTCAGGTTATTGAAAGGGAACTGCCCGAGGCCCAAGTAGTTGTTCTTTCGGGTCCTTCCCATGCTGAGGAGGTTGCCCTTAATATCCCCACCTCCCTTGTTTCGGCATCAAAAAACAAGGCTGCCGCTAAATTTGTTCAGGAAATTTTTTCCGACACCGCCCTTAGAATTTATACAAGTGATGACCTTATCGGCGTTGAGCTTGGCGGCGCCCTTAAAAATATTATTGCCGTTGCCGCAGGCTTCTGCGACGGTATAGGTCTTGGGGACAACACCAAAGCTGCCCTTATAACAAGGGGAGCCGCCGAAATAGCCCGCCTTGGTGTTACAATGGGTGCCAAAGAGCACACCTTTTTAGGCCTTGCAGGTATTGGCGATTTAATCGTTACCTGCACCTCCCGCCACAGCCGAAACTGTCGCTTTGGTGATTTAGTGGGAAAGGGCATCAGTGTGAAAGAAGCCCTTAAAACCGTGGGTACGGTTGAGGGCTATTACGCCACAAAGTTGGCATACGAGCTTGCCAATGAGTATGATGTGGAAATGCCCATCACCGAGCAATGCCACCGCGTTTTGTATGAGGATATGGACATTCGTTTGGCGGTGGAAAACCTTATGAACCGACCAATGGCACAGGAATAAAAATAAAAACCTCGATGAAATTTTCATCGAGGTTTTTTGTTTTTTATCGTTCCTCACGGAAATAGGGAAGTCCTAGCGCTGCAGGGGGCTGATTTTTCTTGCGGCTTTTTGCACTTGTGATAATAAGAACAATTATCGTTACAAGGTAGGGGAGCATTTTGAAAAGCTCCTGGTCGGAAAGGGAAATTCCGTACTTTGCAAAGAAGCTGCTGGCAACATAGAGGGCGCCGAAAATGAAGGAGCCTATAATGCCGAGGTTTGGTTTCCAAACGGTAAAGATAACGAGAGCCACGGCAAGCCAGCCTAAATCATCAATCATATATTCCCAGGTGCCGTTTAGGTAGTCCATAATAAATGTAAGACCGCCAAGACCGGCAATTCCGCAACCGATGCAGGTTGCAAGATAGCGATAAAGAGAAACATTGATGCCCGCCGCATCGGCTGTGGCAGGGTTTTCACCAACTGCGCGAAGGTTTAGCCCTACGCGGGTGCGGTTGAGGAAAAAGGTAACGGCCAAGGCGATGGCAATGGAAAGGTAAATCATAATTCCGTGGCCTAGGAAAATATCCCCGAACCAGCCAAGGTCATCAGCAAAGGGGAGAGAGGCCTTAAAATACTTATTACCTCTAACAAAGGGGCCAACAACATCAGCCTGAGCGATAATGTATTCCGAAACGCCAACACCAAAGGTGGTGAGGGCAAGGCCGGTAACATTTTGGTTGGCGCGGAGTGTAACGGTTAAGAAGCTGAAAATCAGTCCACAAAGAGCACCGCCTAAAACTGTGGCAAGTATAGGAATTAAAACTGCCAAAACGGGAATGGTGCCTTTAATGCCAACTGCGGCAAAATAGACCGATTCTGCAAAACAGCCGCAGGCGGCGCCAACGCACATAACACCGGGAATACCAAGGTTTAAGTGTCCCGATTTTTCGGTTAAAGTTTCACCAGTGGAGCCATAAAGCAGGGTCATTCCAAGGCCGATGGCACTAACAATAAAGCTGACTATTGGTGACATTAGGCATTCTCCTTTCTGCTTTTGTTCAGCACAATTTTGTAGCGAAGGAAAAATTCACAGCCAATGATAAAGAAAAGAATAATTCCCGTTAAAATATCTGCAATAGAGGAGGAAATGCCGAACATGGTGTTCAGCTGGTCGGAGCCGACCTCAAGGAAAACGATGAGGAAGGAGGTAAGCACCATAAAGATGGGGTTGAATTTAGCAAGCCAGGAAACCATAATAGCGGTAAAGCCTCTGCCGCCAACAACGGCGGTGTTAATGGTGTGGTCGGTACCGCCAACAATGAGAAGGCCCATAAGACCGCAAATGGCGCCCGAAACAACCAGGGTTCTGATAATAACCTTTTTAACGTTAATACCAATGTATTTAGCGGTGCTTTCGCTCTCACCTACAACGCTGATTTCATAACCCTGTTTGCTGGATTTAAGATAAATGTAAATTGCAACGGTAACGGCTGCAACGATTAAAATATTAAGTAAAAATGCTTTATCTGCAATAACAGGCAAACCATATTGCGGCAGGGGGGATAAAACACCCGAGCCATCCTTTGCAACCAGCTTTAAGAAATAGGCAACAAGCTGAATTGCAACATAGTTCATCATAAGGGTGAAAAGTGTTTCGTTAGTGTTAAAAAGCGCTTTAAACACTGCGGGAATAACCGCCCAGATAACGCCTGCCAAAACACTGGCTAAAAGCATTATAACAAGCAGCAGCGGCGTTGGGATTTTGCCGCCTAAAAACACCATAATGCAAATGGTGGCAAGACCGCCGATGATAACCTGACCCTCGGCGCCGCAGTTCCAAAACTTCATTTTAAACGCGGGGGTAACGGCAAGGGAAATGCCTAGGAGAATCGCAACCTTTTGACCCATATTCCAAATTCGGTCGGAATGGCCGAACACGCCATCGAACATTGTAGCATAAACCTGAATGGGGTTTTTGCCTGTTAAGGCGGCTACAAGCACACCTGCCACAATGAGGGCGGCAACAACGGCAATGGCGCGAACCATAACGCCGAAATACCACGGCATTGTTTCACGCTTTGCAATGTGGAAAAGGGGAGTGCGAACTTTCTTATCACTTTTTTCCATTTTTAAGCCTCCTCACTATCATTTTCGGTTGACATGGTCATCATGAAGCCAATGTCATCCTTTTTGGCAGTTCTGCCATCAACCAGGCCTGTAACCTTACCTGAGTTAATAACCAGAATTCGGTCGCAAAGTTCAATTAGAACGTCTAGGTCCTCACCAACAAAGATAACGGCAACGCCGCTTTCCTTTTGCTGGTTTAAAAGATTATAAATGGTGTAGGAGGCGTTAACATCAAGACCTCTTACAGGGTAAGCTGCCATTAAAACGCTCGGTGCTGATGCAATTTCACGACCCACAAGCACCTTTTGAACGTTACCGCCTGAAAGTTGGCGAACGGGTGTTGTGGCGCTGGGGGTAACAACCTCAAGGTCTTTGATAATGCGGTCGGCAAGGTCGTGAGGTTCTTTGCGCTGTAAAAATGCGGATTTTCCCTTTTGGTAGGAACGGAGCATCATATTATCAATAATGTCCATATTACCAACAAGGCCCATTCCAAGGCGGTCTTCGGGAACGAAGGAGAGGCGAACGCCCAAATCACGAATTTGAATGGGGGTTTTGTCCCTCAAATTATCCTCTTTGCCTGTTTTGGGATCTATGTAAACGATTTCGCCCGAGGTTAAATGGTGAAGACCTGCAATGGATTCAAGCAGTTCTCTTTGCCCTGAGCCTGCAATGCCAGCAATACCGAGAATTTCGCCTGATTTTGCGGTGAATGAGATGTTATCAAGCACCTTTCTTCCCGTTTCATCAACGCTCGTAACATTTTTAACAATAAGGCGGTCAATGGGATTTTTGGGCTCGCTGCGGTTGATGTTAAGGTCAACCTTTTTGCCCATCATAAGCTCGGTAAGTTCCGCTTCATTGGTTTCAGCGGTGTTTACTGTTGCCACGTGTTCGCCCTTTCTGAGAATTGCAACGCGGTCGGAAATGGAAAGCACCTCGTGCATTTTGTGGGTGATGATAACGATAGATTTGCCATCCTCACGCATTCTGCGAAGCACATTAAACAGCTTTTCGGTTTCCTGGGGGGTTAAAACGGCGGTGGGTTCATCGAGAATGAGAATGTCGGCGCCGCGGTAAAGCACCTTTAAAATTTCAACCGTTTGTTTTTCGGAAACGGCCATATCATAAACGTGCTTATCGGGGTCGATAACAAAGCCGTAACGCTGGGTGATTTCAACCACCTTGCGCTTAACCTCGCTTAACTTATATTTGCCCTCGTTTATTCCAAGGGTTATGTTTTCGGTGGCGGAAAAGACATCAACAAGTTTAAAGTGCTGGTGAATCATACCGATTTTATAGTTAAAGGCATCCTTAGGGGATTTAATAACAACCTCTTTCCCGTTAACGAAAATTTGACCCTCATCGGGGAAATAGATGCCGGCAACCATATTCATAAGGGTTGTTTTGCCGCTTCCGTTTTCGCCGAGAATCGCAAGAATTTCGCCTTGGCGAACATCAATATTGCATTTTTTGTTTGCATAAACTTTGCCAAAGGTTTTGGTTATGTTCCTGCATTCAAGGGCAACTTTTTGAGCCATTCTTTTTTCCTCCCAATAATAGACTTTAATCCCATAAAAACAAAGGAAGCTCTTTGTGCTTATGGGATTAAAACCAAGATATAGGCGAAGGGGAACCCTCCGCCTATATAAAAAGATTTATGCTTTAAATTAGAACTTCTCGTTTACGAGGGTGATACCATCGATACGAACATCGAAGTAAGGAGCTGAACGATGGCTTGATTCCTCAAATGCACCATCCTTAACAGCCTCGGTATCGGGTGTGAAAGCTGCATCGGTGTCAACGTCAGCAGTGTAGGTGGTGAGAGCTGCGCCCTTAACGGCAAAGTTCTTGGTGTCGAACACCTTAACGGTGCCTGCTTTAAGGTCGGCAATAGCCTTCTTAACAGTGTCAACGGTGCCTTCTGCTGCTGCATCCTGGTTGATACCGGAGAGAACAACGGAGCCTTCTTCAATGCCGCCGCACCAGTCAGCTGCGATAGCCTCGCCCTTAACAACGCATCTAATCATATAGTTGTAGTAGGGAGCCCAGTTAATAGCAGAAGAAACCAGGAAGGTTTCGGGGCAGGATTCATAGGTGCTGCCGTTGTAGGAAACGTTGGGAACGCCTGCGTTTTCACAAGCAGAGGGAGCGCCCATAGAGTCAGCATGCTGAGAAATGAGAACGCACTTGTTAGCAATTAAAGCTTCAGCGGCGCTCTTTTCAGCGGTGGGGTCATACCAAGAACCGGTGAACTGAACTTCCATTGTAGCAGAGGGGCAAACGGATTTTGCGCCGAGGTAGAAGGAGGTGTAACCGGAGATAACTTCAGCATAGGTGAAAGCGCCAACGTAGCCGATTTTAGCCTGGTCTTTAGTGATTTTGCCTTCTTCGATCATTTCGTTGAGTTTAAGACCTGCAACGATACCTGCAAGGTAACGGCCTTCGTAGATGGAAGCGAAAGCGTTGTGGTAGTTAGCAAGACCTTCGGTGTGAGCCTTTGTACCTGTTGCATGGCAGAACTGAACATCGGTAAACTCTCTTGCTGCCTTAATCATGAAGTCTTCATGACCGAAGGAGTTAGCGAAGATAATGTCGCAGCCCTGGGTTACAAGGTCTTTTGCTGCTTCGTAGCAGTCGTTGGTCTCAGGAACGTTGATTTTGGTGAGAACCTGCTCGTCCTTGAGGCCGAGAGCCTTTTTAATGGTGTCAACAGCGTTGAGGAAGTTTTTGTCATAGGTGGATTTTTCGTCATGCAGACAGATAAAACCAACCTTGAAGTCTTCAGGAACTTCATAATCAGGTGTGATTGTAGGTGCTGCAAGAGGAGAATCACTCATGCCAAGAGTAACGTCATTGTTGCTGCCGCCGCAAGCAGTAAGGCCAAAGAGCATTACTGCTGCCAAGAGAATTGCGAGAATCTTTTTCATTTTTCTTTTCCTCCCGAAAAATTTTTTATGTAAATTTTTTTACATACAAAAGTTATTGCTCGCGAAACGCGATAGAACCATTATCTTCCATATTATCAACAATGGCAAGGGAGCAGACCTTGTAGCCCTTTTCCCTAAGAGCATCGCCGCCGTGCTGAAAACCCTTTTCAATGGCTGTCGTTGCACCCACAACCGTGGCGCCTGCCTGATTTACAATATCAATAAGGCCTTCAAGCGCTTTTCCGTTGGCAAGAAAGTCATCAACGATTAAAACGCGGTCGGTGTTTTTAATGAACTGCTTTTCCGCAACCACGGTGTAATCGGTGCCGTGGGTGTAGGAGTGAACCACGGTTTTGTAAAGGTCACCCGACAAATTTCCCGATTTATGCTTTTTGGCAAAAACTAGGGGAACGCCCAGCTTCACCGCTGCGGCAAAGGCAATAGGAATGCCTGAGGTTTCAATGGTAAAAACGAGAGAAGGCTTGTCCTCGTAAAAAAGGCGGGCGATTTCATCACCCATTTCCATAATAAAAGTGGCATCAATCCGGTGGTTGAGAAAAGAATTGACCTTTAAAATGTGACCGGGAAGCACAGTGCCTTCTTTGACGATTTTTTCCTCTAACGCCTTCAAGAGCCATGCCTCCCGTTTATTTAAAAATTATATATCTATAATAACATAGGTATACCCATAAAGTCAACAAAATTTGACAACAATTTTAACAAAAACGAACAAAAAACTCTCGGAAAATTCCGAGAGTTTTATGTTTTCTATTTTGTAATCTTGTCGCAACCCATATAAGGGATGAGGGCTTCGGGAATGGTAACAGAACCATCTTCGTTTTGGTAGTTTTCCAAAATTGCGGCAACGGTGCGGCCAACTGCAACGCCTGAGCCATTTAACGTGTGAACAAGCTGAGCCTTATCCTTAACATCCTTTTTAAAGCGGATGGAACCACGGCGCGCCTGATAATCCTCAAAGTTTGAGCAGCTGGAAATTTCAACATACCTGCCATAAGAAGGCATCCAAACTTCAATGTCATAGGTTTTAGCAGAGGAGAAACCGAGGTCGCCGCTGCAAAGGCAAACAACGCGGTAGGGAAGGCCTAAACCTTTAAGCACCCTTTCGGCATCGTTTGTCAGTTTTTCAAGCTGTTCGTAGGAGTTTTCAGGGTCGGCAAACTTAACAAGTTCAACTTTGTTAAACTGATGCTGGCGGATAAGACCGCGAGTGTCTCGGCCGGCGCTTCCTGCCTCGGCTCTAAAACATGCGGAATAGGCGGCATAAGAAATGGGAAGCTTTTTGCCATCTAAAATTTCCTCTCTGTGCATATTTGTAACAGGAACCTCGGCTGTTGGGATGAGGAAATAATCGTTTGTAAGTTTAAATGCATCCTCCTCGAATTTGGGAAGCTGTCCCGTTGCAGTCATTGAGGCACGGTTTGCCATAAAGGGGGGCAGAATTTCGGTGTAGCCGTTTTCGGTGTGGGTGTTAAGGAAGTAGTTAATAATGCTGCGTTCAAGCCTTGCGCCAAGCCCTTTATAGAAATGGAAGCGGGTACCTGTAACCTTGGCGGCGGTTTCGGGGTCAAGAATGCCTAAATCTGCGCCAATGTCCCAGTGAGCCTTGGGCTCATATTCAAAGTTTTTAGGCTCGCCGAAGCGGCGGATTTCAACATTGTCGGAATCATCGTGACCAACGGGAACGCTCTCGTGGGGGATGTTGGGAATTGAGAGGATAAGCTCTTTTTGTTTTGCTTCAAGGTCGGCTTGAAGCTTGCCGTCCTCCTTAATTTTTTCGGAGATTTCCTTCATTCGAGCCATTAGAGCATCGGTGTTTTCACCCTGCTTTTTGAGGGCAGGAATCTGCTTTGATGCGGCATTCTGCTCAGCCCTTAAGGACTCAACCTGAGAGGTGAGTTTAAGGCGCTTCTCATCAATCTCCAAAAGTTCATCAATAACCGCATCTAAATTGCCGTTGCGGTTGCGAACCGCCTGCTTTACCATATCGGGATTATTTCTTATCGTTTTAATGTCTAACATAATTTTTCCTCGGTTCCTTATTTTTTGCCTGCAAGCTTATTGGCAAAGCTTTTAAGCTCATCGGCGTTATAAAATTCAAGAGTTATTGTGCCGCGCTCTCCACCGTTTGATTTAACCGTTACTTTGCGGCCAAGCTCGTTTTTAAGTGAAAGTTCAACCTCTTTAAAGAAGGTGGGTTTTAAAGCAGGCTGAGGTTTAACCTTGCCACTGCCACCTTTTTGTAGGCTTTTTGCGGCGGCTTCCAATGTTCTCACATTGTTGCCCTCAAGTGCCATTTTAAAAAGCAAGCTTCTGTGGGATTCGTTATCTGCCGTGAGAATCGCCCTTGCGTGGCCTGCAGTGATTTGCCCCATAGACAGCGCATCAAGCATATTTTCGGGGAGATTCAAAAGGCGCAGACTATTTGCAATAGCGCTTCTTGATTTGCCCACGCGAGCGCTTAAATCCTCTTGAGTTAAGCTGTGGCGTTCAATTAAATTCTTGTAACCCATAGCCTCCTCAACGGGGTTTAAATCCTCACGCTGAAGGTTTTCAATCATTGCAATTTCTTCGCTGCTTTTTTCATCAAGCGCTTTTATGATAACGGGAATTTCATTGAGCCCTGCAATGCGGCAGGCGCGCCAGCGGCGTTCTCCAGCAATAATTGAATATCTGCCGTTAAGCATCGGGCGAACAAGAATAGGCTGAATTAAGCCGTGCACCGAAATGCTGTCGGCAAGCTCATTTAAAGCCGCCTCATCAAAAACCTTTCGGGGCTGGTCGCGGTTTGGTTCAATTTCGTTTATGTTAACGGTTACAACCTGCTCGTTATCGGTTGCATTTTCATCAAGCAAAAGGTCAAAGCCCTTGCCAAGACCACCTTTTTTAGCCATTTATTTCCACCCCTTGTTTTTCTTTAAAAATTCTTTTGCAAGATTGTTGTAAGCATCGGCACCCTTTGAGTGCTTGTCATAATACTGAATAGGCTCGCCGTAGCTCGGTGCTTCGGACAAGCGCACGGCACGGGGAATAACGGTTGAATAAAGCTTGTCCTTAAAATACTTCTTGATTTCGTGAACCACCTGCTGTGTAAGGTTAAGCCTGCCATCGTACATTGTAAGTAAAATCCCCTCAACCTCTAAATTGGGGTTATAAATTCTTTTAACCTGCCTTATAGAGGAGATAAGCTGAGAAAGACCTTCAAGAGCGTAATACTCGCACTGTATGGGCACCATAACGCTGTCAGAAACGGTCAGCGCATTGATGGTTATAAGACCGAGGGAAGGCGGACAGTCGATTAAAATAAAATCATAATCATTTCTCACAGGCAGCAGCTTTTGCTTTAGCTTCTCATTGCGGTTATCATATTCAATAAGTTCAATTTCGGCGCCTGCAAGGTCCATGCTTGAAGGAACAACAGTAACGTTTTTGAATTTCGTGGCGATAGCGGTGTCGCCCACCGTTTTATCACCCACAAGCAGGTCATAGGAGGAGGCCTTAACCTTTCGGCGGTCAATGCCGTAGCCACTGGTTGTATTACCCTGTGGGTCAATATCAATGAGCAAAATCTTCTTGCCTAGGATACCGAGTCCCGCCGCAAGATTAACAGCTGAGGTGGTTTTGCCTACACCGCCCTTTTGGTTTACGACCGAAATAATCTTACCCAAACAGTTCATCCTCCCATAAAAATAGTAATACACTATATATATTAACATAAGAGGTGTAAAAAATCAATGAGGAGAAAGAGGAAAAATGAAAAAGCACCCAAAAAATTTGGGTGTTCTTTCTTATTTTATTTCTTTTAAATCATAGGGTGTTGACTGATAAACGAAATAGTTCAGCCAGTTGATAAAAAGCAGGCTTCCGTGGGCGCGCCAGGTAACATTCGGCTCGTTTTCGGGGTTATCATCGGGATAATAATTTTTTGGAATTGCGGTGCCAAGGCCTGCTTTTTGGTCACGGCGATATTCGGCATCAAGGGTTAGTTGGTCATATTCGCTGTGACCCATAACGAAAAATCTTTTGCCGCCATTCTGGGCTACAATATGAACCCCTGCCTCCTTTGAGGAAGCGAGAATTTTAAGATTTTCGTTTGCCTCAATGTCCTCTCGTTTTACTGCGGTGTAGCGAGAATGGGGGGCATAGAAAACGCTGTCAAAACCGCGCAGGAGCATTGATTTCGGATGTTCGCAAACATGGGGAAACACGCCGAAAAGTTTATCGCCCAAATTATATTTATCAATGCCGAAATGGTGGTAAAGCCCTGCCTGAGCGCCCCAGCAAATGTGCATGGTGCTGTGAACGTGGGTTGTGGACCAGTCCATAATCTGGCAAAGCTCTTCCCAATAGTCAACCTCTTCAAACTTCATCAGTTCAACGGGGGCGCCTGTTATAATCATTCCATCAAAGGTTTCTTCCTTTACATCCTCGAAGGTCTTGTAAAAGGCAAGCAGATGCTCGGCAGAGGTGTTTTGGGACTGATAGGTGCTGGTGCGAATTAGGGTCAACTCAATTTGCAAAGGTGTGTTGCCGAGGATACGAGAAATTTGTGTTTCGGTTTCGATTTTCTTCGGCATTAAATTAAGAAGCAAAATTTTAAGTGGCCTTATATCCTGGGTTATGGCCCTTGTTTCGGTGATGGCAAAAATATTTTCATCGGCAAGGGCCTGAACGGCAGGAAGGTCGTTAGGAATTTTAATAGGCATTTAATTACCTCGTTAAAAGTTATATTTTTTAGATAGCTGCAAGTGCCTGTTCAATGTCGGCAATCAGGTCGTTTGCATCCTCAAGACCGCAGGAAAGGCGGATAAGGTCGGGTCCAACGCCGGCTGCAACAAGCTCGGCATCGCTTAACTGCCTGTGGGTTGCGGTTGCGGGGTGCAAACAGCAGGAGCGGGCATCGGCAACGTGGGTTTCGATGGCAATAAGCTTTAAAGCCGCCATAAATTTAGAGGCTGCCTCTCTGCCGCCCTTAACACCGAAGCTGATAACACCGCAGGTGCCATCGGGCAGATATTTTTTAGTCAGCTCATAGTCCTCATCGCCTTCAAGGGCGGGGAACTTAACCCAACCGATTTTATCATTATTTTTAAGGAATTTTGCAACGGCAAGACCGTTATCAGAATGGCGTTTCATTCTAACATGCAGGCTCTCAAGGCCAAGGTTTAAAAGGTAGGCGCTCATAGGAGCAGGGGTAACGCCTAAATCGCGCATTAACTGTGCGGTTGCCTTTGTAATGTAGGCGCCCTGAATACCAAAGCGCTCGGTGTAGGTGATACCGTGGTAGCTTTCATCGGGAGTGCAAAGTCCCGGGAATTTTTCGGCATACTTAGTCCAGTCAAATTTACCCGAATCAACAATGGCACCGCCAACGGCAGAACCGTGACCGTCCATATATTTTGTTGTGGCGTGGGTTACGATATCTGCGCCCCACTCAAAAGGTCTACAATGAACGGGGGTGGGGAAGGTGTTGTCAATAATAAGAGGAACGCCGTGGGCGTGGGCAATGTTTGCAAAACGCTCAATGTCTAAAACGCGCAGAGCGGGGTTGGCAATAGTTTCGCCAAAAACAAGCTTAGTGTTTTCCTTAAACGCGGCGTTAAATTCCTCATCGGTGCAGTCGGGAGAAATGAAGGTGCATTCAATTCCCATTCTTTTGAGGGTGACCGCGAAAAGGTTAAAGGTGCCGCCGTAAATTGCAGAGCAGGAAATAAAATGGTCGCCTGCAGAGCAAAGGTTAAAAACAGCTAAAAAGCTTGCCGCCATACCCGATGAAGTAAGCATTGCGGCGGTGCCGCCCTCAAGCTCGCAAATTTTTGCAGCAACGGTGTCGCAGGTGGGGTTTTGAAGGCGGGAATAAAAATATCCGCTTGCCTCCAAATCAAAGAGTTTACCCATTTCCTCGCTTGTGGCATATTTAAAGGTGGTGCTTTGGATAATGGGAACCTGTCTAGGTTCGCCGTTACCGGGAGTGTAGCCTCCCTGCACACATTTTGTACCAATTGTGTGTTTATTCATAATGTTTTACCTCCGAAAAAACAATATACACATTTATTATATACTATAACTTATTATATTTCAAGATGCAAAGAATGTAAAAATTCCCTTGACTAAAGCCAAGGGAATTTGGCAAATAACAAATTAATTTTTAATATAAAAGTTCCTCTAAAGAGACCTTAAACACTTTGGCAAAGGCAACAATTTCAATATCGGTAACAAACCGTTTTCCACATTCAATGCGCTGAATGGCATTTTTGTCAATATCAATGCCAACCAGTTACATTTTATCTGCTAGTTCTCTTTGGGATATGCCTAAATCGTTGCGAAATAAAGCAATGTTTTTGCCGCAAAGATTATTTAACCCATCGTTTTATTTATTTATGAACATATAAAAACCTCTGCTTTAGTATGTAACTTTTAAAATTTGTATTAAAGTGTTGCTGCCATAACGGCTTTAATTGTGTGCATTCGGTTTTCGGCCTCATCGAAAACAATGGAAGCCTTTCCTTCAATTACCTCATCGGCAACCTCCATTTCGCTTATGCCGAATTTATCATAAATTTCCTTGCCAACGGCGGTTTCAAGGTTGTGGAAGGCGGGAAGACAGTGCATAAAGCGGCACTGTGCACCTGCATTTTCCATAAGTGATTTGGTAACGCGGTAGGGGGATAAATCCTTAATTCTTTCTGCCCAAACTTCTTCCGGCTCACCCATTGAAACCCAAACATCGGTGTATATAACATGGGCGCCCTTTGTGGCAGCGATGGGGTCAGAGATAAATTCTAAAACAGCGCCTGTTTCCTTGGCGATTTGCTGACACTTAAGTATAAGAGCACTATCAGGGAAGTATTTTTCCGGAGCGCAGGCAACAAAATGCATTCCCATTTTAGCGGCACCCACCATTAGGGAATTGCCCATATTATAGCGGGCATCGCCCATATAAACAAGCTTTTTACCCTTAAGGGAGCCGAAATGCTCCTTAATGGTTAAGAAATCGGCTAAAATTTGGGTGGGGTGGAATTCATTTGTAAGACCGTTATAAACGGGAACACCTGAGTAGTCGGACAACTCCTTAACAATTTCCTGACCGAAGCCTCTGTACTCAATGGCATCAAACATACGGCCCAGCACTCGGGCAGTGTCCTTAATGCTTTCCTTTTTGCCGATTTGTGAGGAAGCAGGGTCTAAATACACAGGGTGCATTCCAAGGTCGTTTGCCGCAACCTCAAAGGCGCAGCGTGTTCTTGTGCTTGTCTTTTCAAAAACCAAAGCAATGCTTTTGCCCTCACACAGTTTATGGGGAATGCCTGCCTTCTTTTTTGCCTTTAAATCGGCGGCAAGGTCGATTAAATATTCAATTTCGCTAGGTGTAAAATCAAGCAGCTTTAAAAAGCTTTTTCCTTTTAAGTTCATAAGGTTAGTTCTCCTTTGCACAAACGGTTTTGATAACATCAATTGCCTTTTTTAAGGACTCATCATCAATATTAAGTGCGGGAAGCAGGCGAAGCTTATCCTTGGCCGTTAGGGGTAAAACACCGTTTTCCATACATTCCTTTATAACATCGGTAACAGGGCGTGTGGTTTTAATGCCAACCATAAGGCCCATACCCGAGACATTTTCAATGCCCTTTGCGCCATTCAGTTCGCTGAAAATAAAATTGCTTTTTGCTTTCACAGAATTTAAAAACTCGGGGGTTAAGCGGTTTATAATATTAAGTGCGCCTGCGGCGCAAACGGGGTTGCCGCCGAAGGTGGAGCCATGGTCGGAATAGGTGAAAATATCCTTTACCTTTTCGCCGAGCAAGGTTGCACCAATGGGGAGGCCACCGCCAAGGCCCTTTGCGGTGGAAATGACATCGGGCAAAACACAGAAATTCATATAGGCGTAAAGCTCGCCTGTTCTGCCGTTGCCTGTTTGAACCTCATCAACAATTAAAAGGCAGTCGTTTTCATCGCAAATGCGGCGGGCGGCCTTAATATAATCTGCATCGAGGGGCAAAACACCGCCTTCACCCTGAATGCACTCTATCATAACGGCGGCGGTTTTATTAACTTTGACTGCTTTTTCTAGGGCTGCAATATCGTTGGCGGGGGCGTGAATAAATCCCTCGGTTAAGGGTGTAAACTGACTGTGAAAAACATCCTGCCCCGTTGCCGCTAAAGTTGTCAGCGTTCTGCCGTGGAAAGAGTTTTTAAGGGTTATAATGGTGTAATAATCCTCACCTTTTTTACTCTGGGCATATTTTCTTGCCACCTTAATAGCACACTCGTTTGCCTCGGCTCCCGAATTGCTAAAGAACACCTTTTTAAAGCCGGTTTTCTCGCACAGTGTTTGAGCCAGTAGTGCGCAGGGGTCGGTGTAATAAAGGTTGGACATATGCTGTAAAGTGCCGAGCTGACGGCTAACGGCATTTGTCCACTCATCATCGGCAATGCCGAAAGCGGTAACGCCGATGCCTGAGCCCATATCGATATATTCCTTGCCGGCTTCGTCATAAACAAGGCTACCTTTTCCCCTTACAATGTTAAGGGGAAAGCGCTTGTAGGTTGAGGCAACGAAGGTGTTGTCAATTTCAAAAATATTGTTCATTTATTTTTCACTCACCATTGTACCTGCGCCCTCATCGGTTAAAATTTCCATAAGGATTGAGTGAGGAACGCGGCCATCCATAATAATAACCTTTTTAACACCGTGGGAAATGGCCTCAATGCAGCAATCAACTTTAGGAATCATTCCGCCCGATACAACGCCGTCCTTTTTAAGCTGTTCGGCCTCGGCTACGGTGACATTTGGAATAAGGGTGTCGGGGTTGTCCTTATCCTTTAAAATTCCTGCAATGTCGGTCATCATAATAAGGCGCTTTGCATTTAGCGCTCCTGCAACAAAGGCGGCGGCTGTGTCACCGTTAATGTTATAAACATTGCCCTCTTTATCGCAACCAATGGTGGAAATAACGGGGATATAGCCCTTTTCCAAAAGGTCGTTAACAGGGGCAATGTTAACCTTTGTGATTTTGCCAACAAAGCCCAGGCGCTCATCCTTCATTTTCGCTTCAATGAGCATTCCGTCCATTCCCGAAATGCCCATTGCCTTGCCGCCCTTTGATTCAATAAGGTTAACTAAGGTTTTGTTAACCTTGCCTGCCAGCACCATCTGAACAATGTCAACGGTTTCCTTATCGGTAACTCTGAGGCCATCAACAAACTTTGCCTCTTTACCCAGTTTTGCCATTGTTTCGGTGATTTCGGGGCCGCCGCCGTGAACGAGAACAACCTTGACACCAATAAGCCACAAAAGAACAATGTCCTCCATAACCTGGCGCTTTAGTTCCTCGTTAATCATAGCGTTGCCGCCGTATTTAATAACAACGATTTCGCCGTTGTATCTTTTAATGTAGGGAAGGGCTTGGGTTAAAACCTCGGCACGTTCGTGATTTGAAAAATTATTATCTGTCATATTTTTTCTCCGTTTTAGGTGCGATAGTCACCGTTAATTTTAACATAATCATAAGTAAGGTCACAGCCCCAGGCAGTGGAGCTAGCCTCACCCGAATTTAAATTCACAAGGATTTCAATTTCGCTCTCTAGCAAAATTTCCTTGGCAATTTCCTCGCTGAACTCTATGCCGCTTCCCATTTTGCAAACGGCAATTTCGCCCTTTGCCGATTTAAAGGAAACATCAATTTTATTAATGTCAACTGTAGCGCCCGAATAACCGATAGCGCAAAGCACTCTGCCCCAGTTGGCATCGGCGCCGAACATTGCCGCCTTTAAAAGGGAGGAGCATATAACGCTTTTTGCAACGGTTTTGGCAGTAGCCTTATCGGCGGCACCGCTTACCTTACATTCAAGGAGTTTTGTTGCGCCCTCGCCATCCCCCGCAATCATTCTGCAAAGGTGAACGGTTACGGTGTTAAGTGCCTTCATAAAGGTGTCAAAATCCTCGCCCTCGGCAGTAATTTCGGTATTTTCCGCCTGGCCGTTAGCAAGGATAACAACCATATCGTTAGTTGAGGTGTCACCATCAATGCTAATCATATTAAAGGTGTCTGCAATGTCACCAGAAAGTGCCTTTTGAAGCATATCTCTTGAAATTTTAACATCACTGGTTAAAAACACAAGCATCGTTGCCATATTAGGGTGAATCATTCCGCTACCCTTGGCAATTCCGCCAAGGCGGCAGGTTTTGCCACCAATCTCAAATTCAACTGCAATTTCCTTATGTACCGTGTCGGTGGTCATAATCGCCTGAGCGGCGGATAAACCATTATCACAGGATAGCCCTTTCACAAGTTCAGGTATGCCGTTTTCAATAGGCTCTAAATTAAGGGGCTGACCGATAACGCCTGTGGAAGCCACCACAACATCATCGGGATTTATTTTAATTGCATTGGCAACAAGTTCGCTCATTTTTTCGGCAATTTCCTCGCCATCACTATTGCAGGTGTTGGCGTTTCCGCTATTGCAGATAACAGCCCTTGCTATGCCGTTTTCAATGTGCTTTTTGGTAACCAAAAGGGGGGCGCCCTTAACTAGATTAGTTGTGTAAACTGCGGCGGCTGTGGCAGGGGTTTCACTTACAATAAGAGCCAAATCCTTTTTAGACTGATTTTTTCTTATTCCGCAGTGAATTCCGTTTGCCTTAAAGCCCTTGGCGGCACACACGCCGCCCTTAATAATATTCATTTTTCTTATTCCTCCACAAGACCTGTGTTTTCTTTGACACCCAATAAAATGTTCATATTCTGAATGGCGGCGCCCGAAGCGCCCTTGCCTAAATTATCATAAATTGCGGTGAGGATAATTCTCTCATCATTTCCCGAAAGGGTAAGCAGCATATCATCGCGACCTGAATACTTTGCGGCAGATAAAAATCCGCCATCATCAGCGTTATCCAAAAAGCGGACAAGGCCATCTTTATAATAATTTTTATAAATGTTTTTAATGTCGCAAATGTCGCCCTTAATATCCTTTTTGAAAAGGGGAACGCAAACCTGCATACCGCTATAAAAAGGGGCAACAATGGGGCAAAAGGCAGGAGAAAATTCAATACCCGAAATTTTAACCATTTCTTTAAGGTGCTTATGCTCTTGTGTCAGACCATACTGCCTTGGGGCACCAAGTAAAGGAGAACGGTTTTTATCCTCATATTCGGCAATCATTTTTTTACCGCCGCCCGAATAGCCTGTAAGGGACCAGCAGGAAAGGGCGGTGTCGGGCTTTAAAAATCCCTCATCAATTAAAGGCTTAACAAGGGCGATAAAGCCGCTTGCGTGACAACCGGGGTTTGCAATTCTAAGGGAGTTTTTAATTTTTTCCTTGTAGCCCTTAAGCTCGCTAAAGCCATAAGCCCAGTCATCATTAACGCGGTGGGCGGTTGAAGTGTCAATAACGGCGGTGTGGCTGTTTTCAATAAGGCTTACCGCCTCTATTGCCGCGGCATCGGGCAGGCACAAAAAGGCAATGTCTGCACCATTTAGCGCTTCCTTTCTTGCCGCCGTATCCTTTCTAAACTCCTCACAAAGGGTTATAAGCTCAATATCATTTCTATTTTTTAAACGGTCGTGAATGCGAAGACCTGTTGTACCTGCGCTGCCGTCAATAAAAACCTTTGTCATTACTTTATCTTTTCCTTTACTGCCTCAATTTGCTCTTCCACCGATTTAACCGAGGTTCCGCCCTTTGAAATGCGTTTTGCAACGCAGGTTTCAAGGGAGATTTCATGGAATAAATCATTTTCGAACAAATCGCTGTGTTTTTTATATTCCTCTAAGGTCAGCGTTTCAAGGATCTTATTTTCCTTTATGCACTGCGCCACAATTTCGCCCGAAATTTTATAGGCTGTTCTAAATGGCAGACCTTTTTTAACGAGATAGTCGGCAAGGTCGGTGGCGTTAATAAAGCCTTTGCCTGCCGCCGCTCTCATATTATCCTCGCAAACAGTGAGGGTGGAAATCATACCCTCGAAAACCTTAAGGCACATTTTTACCGTGTCGCAGGTGTCGAAAATGCCTTCCTTATCCTCCTGCATATCCTTATTGTAGGCAAGGGGCAGACCCTTTAAAACGGTTAGAATGGACATTAAATTACCGTAAACCCTGCCCGTTTTGCCGCGAACCAGCTCGGCCATATCGGGGTTTTTCTTTTGGGGCATAATTGAGGAGCCTGTTGTGTAGGCATCGGAAAGTTCAATAAACTTAAACTCCCAGCTTGACCACAAAATGATTTCCTCGCTGAAGCGGGATAGATGCATCATAAGAACGGAAAGGGCACTGCCTAGTTCAGCAACAAAATCTCTATCTGAAACGCCATCAAGAGAATTTAGGCAAATGCCATCAAAGCCTAGTTTTTTCGCCTCGAAATATCTATCGGTATCATAGGTGGTGCCGGCAAGAGCGCAGCAACCAATGGGGCTTATGTTCATTCTTTTTCTGGTATCAGCGAGCCTGTCCAAATCACGAAGCAGCATAAAGGCATAGGCCATTAAATGGTGACCGAAGGTTATAGGCTGTGCCCTTTGTAGATGGGTGTAGCCCGGCATAATAACGCCTTTATTCTGATGTGCTCTTTCTAAAATTGCCTCAATAAGCTTTTTAACAAGGCAGCTGATTTCATCGGTTTCGGCCCTTAAGTACATTCTTATATCAAGGGCAACCTGGTCGTTTCTGCTCCTTGCGGTGTGCAGTTTTTTGCCAACATCCCCAAGGCGGGAGGTTAATTCCTGCTCAACAAACATATGAATGTCCTCGCAGGTTAAATCAATTTGAAGGTTGCCGTTTTCAAGGTCGTTTAAAATGGCTTCAAGGCCGACAATGAGTGTGTCGGCCTCGTCTTTTTCTATAATACCTTGTGCGGCCAGCATTGCGGCGTGCGCCATACTGCCCGTAATATCCTGCTTATACATTCGGCTGTCAAAATGAATGGATGAATTAAAATCATCGGCGATTTGTTCGGTTACGCCGTCAGTTCTGCCGGCCCACATTTTAGCCATAGAAAAATATCCTTTCGGTATTATTTTTTGTTCTTCTTATCAACCATAGCCTGAACCTTAATGGGCAGTCCATAAAGGTTGATAAAGCCTGCGGAATCCTTTTGGTCATAATCACTCTCTCCAAAGGTGGCAATTTCCTCGCTGTAAAGAGAATAATCACTCCAAACACCTGCGTTAATAATGTTGCCCTTGTAGAGCTTTAATCTTACCTTACCTGTAACGGTTTCTTGAGTTTTGTCAACAAAGGCGGAAAGAGCCTCACGGAGGGGTGTGAACCACTGACCGTTATAAACAAGTTCTGCAAAGGTGATGGAAAGGCGCTGTTTTTCGTGCAGGGTCATTTTGTCAAGACAAATGGACTCTAAAACGCTGTGAGCCTTATAAAGAATGGTGCCGCCGGGGGTTTCATAAACGCCACGGCATTTCATACCAACGAGGCGGTTTTCAACAATGTCGATAATACCAATACCGTTTGCGCCGCCAAGCTCGTTAAGCTTTAAAATGATGCTTTTGGCCGACATCTTTTCGCCATCAAGTGCTACGGGAACGCCCTTTTCAAAATCTAAAGTAACGTATGTGGGCTTATCGGGTGCCTGAATGGGGGAAACACCCATTTCGAGGAAGCCTTCCTTTTCGTAAAGGGGCTCATTACCTGTATCCTCTAAATCCATTCCCTCGTGGGATAGGTGCCAAAGGTTTTTATCCTTTGAGTAGTTGGTTTCTCTATTTATTTTAAGAGGAATATTGTGGGCCTCGGCATATTCAATTTCCTCTTCGCGGGATTTAATATCCCACTCGCGCCAAGGGGCGATAATAGGCATATCGGGAGCAAAGTGCTTAATTGTCAGTTCAAAACGAACCTGGTCGTTGCCTTTTCCTGTGCAGCCGTGACAAATGGCATCGGCATTTTCTTTTATTGCAATGTCAACAAGGCCCTTTGCAATGCAGGGGCGAGCGTGGCTGGTGCCCAGCAGATAATCCTCATAAACTGCGCCTGCTTTTACGCAAGGGATAATGTAATCATCGACATATTCCTCGGTTAAATCAAGAACATAAAGCTTTGATGCACCGGTCTTTATTGCCTTTTCCTCAAGACCCTCAAGCTCATCTGCCTGGCCAACATTGCCCGAAACGGCAATAACCTCGCAGTTGTTGTAATTCTCTTTGAGCCAAGGGATGATGATGGATGTATCAAGTCCGCCGGAGTAGGCAAGAACAACCTTTTTAATGTTTTCTTTATTCATATCAGTGACCTCCTGAATAATTATGCAGCAATTATATAATATTTAAAGGTAATTGTCAAGGTTTTATTCATAAATATTCATAAAATTCATAACTTTATGCAAATTATATGCAAAAGACAAAGTGGCGACTTTGCTTTTGGGCAAAATCACCACATAAAATCCTTAAATTTGGAGATTTGGAGAAATTTTTATGCAAAAAATATGCAATTAAAGGGTAACAACCCTCGGCAAAATTCCTTTTTCACTTAAAATCTTGTACCATTTGCCAAATTCATAGCATAAATTATCTCTACTGTGGGCATCGGAACTGAAAATAACGCTGCCGCCCTTTTCTTTAATATGCTTTAAAATGAAATAGGCAGGGTAGGGGCTATCTTTGTAGCCTCGAGAAATGGCGCCTGTGTTAATTTCAAAGGGAATGTTTTTCGGCATCAGCGCATCGGCCGCATTTATTGCCGCATTTTTATAACGAGGGCAAGTAGCATCAAAAAGGCAGTTATCTTTATTTAACTTTGTAATAAGGTCAATGTGACCGACAATGTCAATGTCCCTTTCTTTGAGGCTGGCAACACAACGGTAATATTCTTCGGCAAGGGCCAGCATATCACCGCCGAAATGTTTTTTTGCCGCATTAATTAAAATTTCCTTGCTTGCATCAACGGTTATAATTTCATCGCCAAGTTTTATGTAATGCACCGAGCCTATGCGGTAGTCAAAAGGCAGTTTCGGCGCCTCAGATAAAAGGTCAAGTTCAATGCCGCAAAGGATTTGAATTTTTTCCTTATATTTTTCCTTTAAGGCGTTTATCTCCTTAAAATATTTTTCGGTGCCTTCCTCGCTCATTGAATAGTCCCTATCAAAAGGAGTAAAGGAATGCCCTGAAAAACCGATTTTTGAAAGCCCCAAACGAATAGCGGCATTAACCATTTCCTCAGCGGTGTTTTTGCCATCACAAAATTGGGTGTGTGTGTGGAAATCGGTTAAAATCATTTTGTCATTTTCTCCTGCTTAACCTTGTGGTCAATAATGTGGCGGGAGGCAAGTTCACGCCTTACATCCTCAAGGGAAATGCCCATTTCTATCATAAGAACCAAAATGTGATAAGTAAGGTCGGCAATTTCATAAACGGTTTCTTTTTTGTCATCAGCCTTGCCTGCAATGATAACCTCGGTTGACTCTTCTCCCACCTTTTTGAGAATTTTATCAATTCCCTTTTCGAAAAGGTAGGAGGTGTAGGAGCCCTCTTTTTTCTCCGCTTTTCTGCCAACAAGCATTTCCATAAGACCGTTAAGAGAAAATTCCTTTAAGTCTTCGCTTTCATAAACGGTGTTTGTAAAGCAGGAATCAGTCCCCTTGTGGCAGGCGGGACCATCTTTCTCAACAACAACGGTTAAGGCATCATTATCACAGTCGGCTGTGATGGAAACAATGTGCTGGTAGTTGCCGCTGGTTTCACCTTTGAGCCATAGTTCCTGCCGGGACCTACTGTAAAAGCAGGTGAGTCCTTTTTCCATGGAAATTTTAAGGCTTTCCTTGTTCATATAGGCCAAAGTCAGCACCTTTTTAGAGTGTGCATCCACAACAATAGCAGGGATAAGACCCTTTTCATCAAATTTTAAAGTGTTAATATCAATCATTTTTTATAACCTCACAGAAATTCCGTTTTGTTTTAAGTTATTCTTAAGGTCGGAAATTTTAACCTCACCGAAATGGAAAATTGAAGCGGCAAGACCTGCATCAACCTTTGGAAGCGTTTTAAAAAGTTTTGTAAAATGCTCAATGTTTCCGGCTCCCCCTGATGCAATAACAGGAACGCTTACGGCGTTACATACGGCATCGAGCATCTCTAAATCGAAGCCGCCCTTAACACCATCGGTGTCAATGGAGTTAACAACCACTTCACCTGCTCCCATATCAACACAGCGCTTTATCCAGTCAATGGCTTCCATTCCTGTGTTATCTCTGCCGCCACGGGCAAAAACACGGAAAATGCCATCAACACGCTTAATATCAACCGAGAGCACTACGCATTGGTCGCCATAAAGCTTTGCCGCCTCGCCTATAAGGTTGGGATTTTTAATGGCGCCGGAATTCACACTCACCTTATCGGCGCCGCATTTTAAAACGCGGTCAAAATCGGCTACTGTGTTAATGCCGCCGCCAACGGTCAGGGGAATAAATATCTGGCTTGCAACCTCGGTTAAAATATCGGTAAAAAGGCGCCTGCCTTCAGCTGAAGCCGTAATGTCATAAAACACAAGCTCATCGGCGCCGGCACAGCTATAATATCGGGCTAAATCAACGGGGGAGGAAACATCACTAAGCCCCTCAAAGTTAACGCCCTTAACCACCCTGCCGTTTTTTACATCAAGGCAGGGGATAATTCGTTTGGTTATCATTTATTTTGCCACCTCTAAAGCCTCTTTAAGGTCAATGGCGCCCAAATAATAAGCCTTGCCGATTATGGCGCCGTAAATGTTTTGCTCACGCAGTTTTTTAACATCAGAAATAGAGGAAACACCGCCCGAAGCAATAGTGTTAAAGGAAAAACGGTTTTTAAGCTCTTTATATAAACTATGGTTGGTGCCCTGCATGGCGCCATCCTTTGAAATGTCGGTGCAAATGATGGTTTTAACACCTAAATTTTCAAGTTTTTTGCAAAATTCAAAAGCATTAATGCCGCCCGTTTCGGTCCAGCCCGAAACGGCAACCTCGCCGTTTTTAATGTCAACGCCAACGGCAATTTTTTCGCCATGCTTTTTAAGAGCCTCTTTTAAAAATGCCTCATCCTTAACGGCGGCGGTGCCTAAAATAACGCGGTCGGCCCCAAGGGAAATATAGGTGTCAACGGTAGCCATATTCCTTATTCCACCGCCAATTTCGGTGAAAAGAGATGTGCCTTCAATAAGCTTTTTAACCGTTTCAAGGTTTGGTGTGTCGCCCGTTTTTGCACCCTGCAGGTCAACAAGATGCAGGCATTTTGCCCCGCAATTCTGAAAATCTAAAGCAATTTCAAGGGGGTTTTCGCTGTAAACGGTCATTTTACTATAATCGCCCTTTAAAAGGCGGACAGCCTTGCCATCAAACAAATCAATCGCAGGGAACAAAAGCATTTTTTAGTCCTCCAAATCGCAAAACGCTTTTAAAATGTTAAGTCCCGTTTCCCCGCTTTTTTCGGGGTGGAACTGACAGCCGAAAACATTGCCGCACTGAACGCTTGCGGTAACATTTATATCATATTCCGCCGTGGCAGTGATATTTTCAGCATTGGTTTTAGCATAAAACGAGTGAACAAAATAAACATGGTCCCCATTTTTAATATTTTTAAAAATAGGGGTTTTGTTTTCTGTAAATTCAAGGGCATTCCAGCCCATGTGGGGAATTTTAAGGTCGCTTTTTATTTCACCTAGAAGGGGTACAATTTCACCTTTTATAAGGCCCAATCCTTCGTGTTCGCCATATTCAAAGCTCTTTTCAAAAAGCAACTGCATTCCGAGGCAAATTCCAAGCAGGGGCTTGCCCTTTTTGGCCTCATTTATAATAACCTCTTTAAGCCCCGAAGCGGCAAGTTTCTTTGCGGCATCGCGAAAAGCGCCAACTCCCGGCAAAATAATTTTATCGGCGGCGCTTAGCTCATCTGCCGTTTTGCAGATTTTAACATCTGCCCCCACCGATAAAAGGGAGCTTTTAAGGGAGAAAAGATTACCCACACCATAATCAACAATGGCAATCAAGTTATAAAACTCCCTTCGTGGACATAACCTCATCGGCAAAGTTTTCATCAATGGCAACGGCCTGCTTTAAAGCGCGGGCAACCGCCTTAAAGGCGCCCTCAATAATGTGGTGAGCGTTAGAGCCGCTGAGCTGATTTATGTGAAGTGTTATGTTTGCATTTCTTACGAAGGCATAGAAAAATTCCTCAACAAGCTCGGTGTCAAAGGTGCCAACCTTTTCTTTTCCGGGCTCAAGATTATAACAAAGCAGGCTTCTGCCCGAAATATCGGTTGCAGCTAAAATAAGGGCCTCATCCATAGGCAGGGTAATATCGCCATAGCGAACGATACCCTTTTTATCTCCTAAAGCCTCGCTAAAACCAAGACCCAAACAAATGCCTATGTCTTCTACCGTGTGGTGGTCATCAACATAGGTATCCCCCACGCATTTAATATCCAAATCAAACCTTGAGTGGCGGGCGAAAAGGGTGAGCATATGGTCAAGAAAGCCGCAGCCTGTGTTAATTTCGCAGTTGCCCTTGCCATCAAGATTAAGGGAAAGGGAAATATCGGTTTCATTTGTTTTTCGGTTTATTGTTGCAGTTCTCATAAGATTTCCTCCACAGTTTTAATGAGAATGTCCATTTGTTTTTTAGTGCCAATGGTAATGCGCACAAAATCTTTAATTCGCGGGAGTTTAAAGTGGCGAACAAGAACGCCTCTTTCTTTAAGCCTTAAATAAAGCTCCTCGCCGCCTATTTTATCGCTTTTGGCAAAAATGAAATTTGCCTTAGAATCGGTTAAATAAAAGCCTAAATTCTTTAAAGCATTGGCGGTGTATTCACGGTTTTTAATAATGGTCTCGCAGTTTTTTCTCACCTTTTCCTCGTTATCTAAAGTGGCAAGACCTGCCGCAAGGGTCATAGAGTTAACGTTATATGGGTTGGTTGAGTACCTTATTGTGTTTAAATCCCTAATAATCTCCTTTGAGGCAATACCGAAGCCTAATCGGCCGCCTGCAAGACTTCGTGATTTCGAAAAGGTCATTGTAACAAGGAGATTATCGTATTTTTCTATGAGTTTTACCGCCGAGTTTGCGCCAAAATCAACATAGGCCTCATCGATAACAACGATATTGTTTTCATTTGCTTTAAGGATTTGCTCAATCTGGTCAAGGGTTAGCGCAATTCCCGTTGGGGCGTTGGGGTTGGCAATAAAGATAGTTTTATTAAGCCCTAAATAATCGTTTATGTCAATAGTAAAATCATTTTTTAAGGGAATTTCCTCAAAGGGCACACCATTCACTGCCGCAAAAACGGGATAAAAGCCGTAGGAAATGTCGGGTGCGGCGGCGCCTGTGTTTTCATCGCAAAAGGCCATAAAGGCAAAGTTCAAAACCTCATCCGAGCCGTTGGTGACAATGATGTTTTCGTTTTTCACGCCGTAAATCTCGGCAAGTTTTGAAACGAGTTTTTTACATTCGGGGTCACTGTAAAGATTAAGTTTTTCGGCCGCCTGTTTTGCCGCCTCGACAACATTTTTTTCGGGCGCAAAGGGGGATTCGTTGGTGTTAAGCTTAATATATTTCATATCCTGCGGCTGTTCCCCCGGTGTGTAAGGGGTTAGGGTGTTAAACCTACTGCTGAAAAATTTACTCATTTTCTTCCTCTAATCTTATAACGGCGCTTTTGGCGTGGGCCGTAAGCCCCTCCTTTTTGGCAAAGAATTCAACATCATAGGCAATGCTGCCAAGCGCCTCTTTAGTAAAATAGGTGTACTGCGTTTTTTTGACAAAATCATCAACCGATAAGGGGGATGAGAATTTTGCCGTGCCCGAAGTTGGCAGGGTGTGGTTGGGGCCTGCCATATAATCGCCCAGTGCCTCGGGGCAGTTTCTGCCCATAAAAATGCTGCCTGCGTGGCGAACTGCATCAAGGTAATGGAAGGGGTTGTCCACACAAAGCTCCAAATGCTCGGGAGCGATTTCGTTGGCAATTTCAATAGCGGTTAAAAGATTTTCGGCCACAATGATTTTGCCGTTGGCATCAATGGAAGCGCGGGCAATTTCCTTTCTCTCTAAAAGGGGAATTTGCTTTTCAAGCTCCTCGCTTACAGCTTTTGCCAAAGCTTCGCTGTCGGTAACTAAAACTGCGCTTGCAAGCTTATCATGCTCGGCTTGGGAGAGTAAATCGGCGGCAACGCAGCGGGGGTTTGATTTGCCATCAGCCACAATTAAAATTTCACTGGGGCCCGCAATCATATCAATAGAAACGGTGCCAAAAACCTGTTTTTTAGCCTCTGCCACAAAGGCGTTGCCGGGGCCTACGATTTTATCAACCTTTGGAACACTCTCGGTGCCGAAGGCTAAAGCGGCAACGGCCTGGGCGCCGCCAACCTTAAAGATTTTATCAATGCCTGCAACTGCGGCGGCGGCTAAAATAGCAGGGTTAACCTTGCCGTTTTTCTGGGGTGGGGTAACCATAACAACCTGTTTAACCCCTGCGATTTTTGCAGGAATGGCATCCATTAAAACGGTGGAGGGGTAGGCGGCGGTTCCTCCCGGAACATAAAGACCTGCGGCATCAACGGGGGTGATTTTTTGACCCATTATAACGCCATTTCCTTCATCAATAACAAAGGGCTCTCGCACCTGCATTTTATGGAATTTTGTTATGTTTTCGGCGGCGGTTTTAAGAATTTGCAAAAATTCGGGCTCAACAATGCCTAAAGCCTCATCAATTTCTTCTTTTGTAACGGTTAAACTATCAAGTTTTGCGCCATCAAATTTTTCGGTGTAAGCGTAAAGCGCCTTATCGCCGTTTGCCTTAACATCGGCTAAAATTCCGCTAACAATACCGCTAACATCAAATTGAGGGGTAACACGGGCGAAAATTTCAGCGGCCCCAATTTCTCCGTATTTCATAATTTTAATCATTTCTGTTTTCCTCCAGAATTTTGCCAAGGCCTTTGACTAAGGCATCGATTTTTTCGTTTTTAAACTTGTAGCTTGCCTTATTTGCAATGAGCCTTGCGCTTATATCCACAATGCTCTCCTTAACCTCAAGGCCGTTTTCCTTAAGGGTTGTACCCGTTTCCACAATGTCAACAATAACATCGGAAAGGTTTAAAATGGGGGCAATTTCAATTGAGCCGTTTAAATGAATAATATCAATGTCGCGACCAAGGCAGGCATAGTAATTTTTTGCAATGTTTGCAAACTTTGTTGCAACCTTAAGGGTTTTTTTAGGGTTGTCCCTAAACTCTTTTTTAGCGGCAACCGCCATTTTGCAAACCCCTGTTTTAAGGTCTAAAAGCTCATAAACATCGGGTGAATATTCAAGCAAAATATCCTTTCCTGCAACGCCGATATCTGCGGCAGCGCGCTCAACATAAATTGCAACATCGCTGGGCTTAACCCAAAAATAGCGAATGGAAAGCTCTTCGTTTTCGAAAATGAGTTTTCTTGAATTTTCTTTAATTTCGGGGCAGGGGAAGCCTGCCTTTTCGAACATGGCATAAACCCTTTCGCCAAGTCTTCCCTTAGGTAGGGCAATGTTAAGCGTTGTCTTCAAGAATGCTCACCTCCGAGCCGATTATTTTATAAACCTTGCGGCATTTAAGCTTTTCGGGAAGGGTTTTAAGGGCAGTGGCGCTTAAATTTTCGCCGTTAAGCTTTGAAATTAAATTTGAAAGGGTAACTAAATCGCTGTTTTCATCATATAAAACGGCGGCGTCAATATCAAAGGGCTGGGTTTCATTTTGCAGGTCTTCCAGCAAATCGAGATAAATCGCAAAACCTATAGCGCCTTTTTTCTTACCCATTTTATAAAGCAGATTATCATATCTGCCGCCAGATAAAATATCCTTGCTAATGCCACTGACAAAGCCTTTAAACACAATGCCGTTATAATATTTAATGTCGTTAACAACCGAGAAATCAATTCTCACATTTTTATCAAGTCCGTTTGCTTTAAGTAAAGCACAAAGGCTTTCAAGGTCATAAAGCACTCCAGTATCAATAAGGCCGTTTAAAATGCCTTTGAGTTTACCTAAAACAGCATCGGGGCTGCCCGAAAGCAAGGCAATTTCCTTAATTGCGGCAAGATAAGCAGGGTCAATCTGACCTGAAAACTTATCAATTTCGTGGGCGCTTTTGGTGCCGATGAGCCTAAAAATTTGCTTTTTAACCTCGGCACTTTCGGTAGCTTTATCAAGAAGGGCGGACAGCACCTTTAAATCCGAAAGGTCAAGAACGCTCAGTTCACTTATTTTAAGCAGGCTTTTAACCGCCAAGGAAATCACCTCAAAGGTGAGATAAGTGTCAATGTCGCCAATGCACTCAAGACCTACCTGCATAATTTCCTTAAAGGCGCCGGTGGTCCCGCTTACGCGGTATACATTTTCATTATAATAAACCTTTTTGAGTGTGTCATCATCCTTAACATTTTTAACAATGGAAAGGGTGACATCGGGCTTTAGGGCAAGGAGTTTGCCCCCAATGTCATTAAAGGTTATAATATTATCGGAAATGAGGAAATCCTTATTTTTAACATATAAATCATATTCCTCGAACTTGCTCATTTTAAAGCGGTTGTAGCCGTTTTGCTCATAAAGACTTGAAAGGGAAGAAAGCATTATTTTGTTTCCTCCTTTAAAAGCACGGCCTCGTAGCCTCCTGTGCCGTAATTAAGGCAACGGCTAACCCTGCTTATGGTGGCGGCGCTTACCCCTGTTATGGCAGAGATTTCCTGGTAGCTTTTGTTTTGCTTTAAAAGGGAGGCAACCTGCAGGCGCTGTGCCATCTCCCGAATTTCTTTAACGGTGCAAAGGTCTTCTAAAAACATATATGCCTCATCGGAGTCCTTTAAATCAATAATTGTTTTAATAAGGCGGTCGGTGGTTTCGTTGTGCCATTTAGCCATAGCAAAATACCTCACTTACAGTTGATTTCACTATGATAGCACATTAGTGCACTAAAGTCAAGAGGTAAAATGTATTTTTTAATATAATTAAAAAATACTGTTAATATCAAGGCTCAAATCGTTTAAAATAAGGCGCTCAGGCACAGCGCCCAGCAGGGGAGGAAAGCCACAAAAATTTGCGACAAGGGTGAAAAATGTCTCTTTTGCTACACCGCTGGGGCAAAGGGACTGCGCCTCGGGGCAGGAAACCGATGCTATATCTGCCCGAAATCCACCCTCACCCAAAATAAGGTCTGTATTTTTTGTTTTAAAACGGTAGGAAATGCTGCAGGTGTTTTTTGCACAAACCACAGGGCAGGTGCCAAAAAGGGATAAAAGGTGGTCGCAATACTCCTCGTAAGAATCGGTATTATTTGTTAAAATTTTAAGGCGTGCCAAATTTTTAACCGCCGTATTGAGCTTTTGGCAGAGCCTGCCCTCGGGGTCACAAACCGTGGCCTCTCTTATTTTTTTATTTTTGCAAAGGGATAAAAACAGATTATATTCAAGAAGCTCGGCATAGTCTTTATAAAGCGTATTTGGGAGCATCTCGCCGTTTATAAAAGTGTCGAGGGGAATTTTTTTAGAAAGTTTTTTTGCCTTTTTTAAAAAACGCTTGTTATTATATGTAAGTCGGTAGAGCGAAAAAGAGATGCCATTTTCCTTTGTTTTCTCAAAATAAACCCTGTTTTTGGAATATTTTTTAAAATCTTGTTCTCTAACAATAAGGGCAAAAATTATCAGCACCGCCTATCGAATAAATCTTTAAAACCTTGACTTTTCAGAGCAAATATATATACTATATTATGTAATGTAATGCCAACATATTAAAGGTGATGAAATTGAAATTTACGAAAATGCACGGTATAGGCAATGATTATATTTATTTTGACTGTACCGAAAATGTTATAGAAAACCCCGAGGAATTATCCGTAAGGCTTTCCGACCGCCACAAGGGCGTTGGGGGCGATGGCATTGTGCTTATTATGAAAAGTGACATTGCCGATTTTAAAATGAGAATGTTCAACGCCGATGGAAGTGAAGGCAAAATGTGCGGCAACGCAACCCGCTGCATTGGAAAGTTTGTTTACGATAAGGGACTTACCGATAAAAAGGAAATCACCCTTGAAACCTTGAGCGGAATTAAATATTTAACCCTTAAAACCGAAAACGGCAAGGTGAGTGAGGTCACCGTTGATATGGGAAAGGTTTCTTTTGACTCAAAGGATATCCCCATTTGTGCCGAGGGCGAGTTTGTTAAAAGGGAAATCACCGTTGAAAATGAAACCTATGAGGCAACGGGTGTTAATGTGGGCAACCCACACTGTGTTGTTTTTGTGGAGGACACCGATAATTTCCCCCTGCACACAGTTGGCCCTAAATTTGAAAACCACCCCCTTTTCCCTGAACGTATTAACACCGAGTTTGTAAAGGTTATTGATGAAACAACACTTAAAATGCGTGTTTGGGAGAGGGGAAGCGGCGAAACAATGGCCTGCGGAACCGGCGCTTGCGCTACTGCGGCCGCCGCAGTTAAAAACGGAATCTCAAAGGCGGAAACCGATATAACCGTTAAGCTTTTGGGCGGCGACCTTAAAATAGTTGTTAAAAACGATAATACAGTGTTTATGACAGGCCCTGCCGAATTTGTTTTTGAAGGAGAACTTATCAATGGCTAAAATCAATCCCTATTTTTCTGATATTAAGCAAAACTACCTTTTTGCCGAAATTGCAAAGAGGGTTAACACCTTTGCCGCCGAAAACCCAAATGCCAGCATTATTAAAATGGGCATCGGCGATGTGACTTTGCCCCTGCCTGCTGTGGCCACCGAAGCCCTTAAAAAGGGCGCCGAGGATTTAAGTAAAAAAGAAACCTTTAAGGGCTACCCCGATTACGAGGGCTATGATTTTGTAAGAAACGCCATCAGCGATTATTATAAGGAAAACGGTGCCGAGGTTCACGCTGATGAAATCTTTGTTTCCGATGGCGCTAAAAGTGACTGCGGCAACATTGGCGATATTTTTGCTCAGGATAACACCGTGCTTGTTACCGACCCCGTTTATCCCGTTTATGTTGACACAAACCTTATGTCGGGCAGAAAGATAATTTATGCCGATTCAAACGAGGCAAACGGCTTTGCCGCAATGCCTGATGATAATATTAAAGCCGACATTATTTACCTTTGCTCACCAAACAACCCAACGGGCAGCGCTTATAACAAAGAGCAACTGAAAATGTGGGTTGATTATGCTATCAAAAACGATGCGGTTATTATTTATGACAGCGCCTATGAAGCCTTTATCACCGAGGATTTGCCCCGCAGCATTTACTGCATTGAGGGGGCCAAAAAGTGTGCCATTGAAATTTGCTCATTTTCCAAAACCGCAGGCTTCACAGGTACTCGTTGCGGCTACACCGTTGTGCCCAAAGAATTAGAGCGCGAGGGTGTTAGCCTCTATAAGCTGTGGTACCGCCGCCAAGCAACCAAATTTAACGGCGTTTCCTGGCCCGTTCAGTGTGCCGCCGCCGCGGTGTTCACAAAAGAGGGAAGACAGCAGGTTGAAGAAAACCTTGCTTACTACCGCGAGAATGCAAAAATCATTGCCGACACAATGGACTCTTTGGGCATTTTCTACACAGGCGGTAAAAACTCTCCCTACGTGTGGTTTAAATGTCCCGATAATATGTCATCCTGGGAATTCTTTGATTATATGCTGGGCAGCATCGGCGTTGTGGGCACTCCGGGGGAGGGCTTCGGTAAAAACGGCGAGGGCTTTTTCAGATTAACTGCATTTTCAAGCCGTGAAAACACGGTGGAAGCAATGCGTAGATTTAAGGAACTGCTGAAAAAATGAAATATTTAATTAAATTCAGAAAAACAATAATGCTCTGCGCCAAAATCCTCACCGTTTTGGCCGTGACCTGCGGCTTCGTTGAGGTATGGCAGTCGGCATACCCAAACACCCTTATGAGTGGCAAGGGAAATTACATTGTTCTTTTTATGTATCTTGTGTTGTTCGTGGTTTTTGCCAACCTTTACGGAGGTTTCAGAATTGGCATCAACCGTTTGCACGAGATTATTTACAGTCTATCTTTAGCGGTGGTTTTTACAAACTTCATAATGTATATGGCGCTGTCACTTATTCTTGGCGACCTTATTGTGATTCCGCCCTTCCTCCTTGGAATTGTTTACCAAATCGGCGTTGTTTTCATAATGGGTTACTGTTGTAACAGAATTTATTTTTCTCTTTACACCGCGCGAAAAATGGTGGCCGTTTTTGCCGATGATGAGCAGGGCAAAACCCTTATTCGCAAAATGAGAAAAATTCCCGAACGTTTTAAAATTGAGCGCGGCGTTTCCCTTAACCGCCATTCGGTTGAGGAAATAAAAGAGCTCATTGATTCCTACGAGGCGGTTATTTTAAGCGAGTTTGAAAAATCTGTCAAGGATGAACTGCTGCGTTACTGCTACAGTAGCGGAAAGCGTGTTTATCTGCTTCCCTCCTCCACCGATATTATTGTTAACAACTCGGCAACCATTCAAATTTTTGACACACCCGTTTTAATGTGCCGCGCCCGTGGTCTTTCAACCGAGCAGGCAATGATTAAACGCGCAATGGATATTTTTGTTTCTGCCGTGGGCATTCTTATCACCTGGCCCATTATGCTGGGCTTTGCCGTTGCCATTAAACTTTGCGATGGCGGTCCCGTGTTCTTTAAGCAAAACCGCATAACGAAGGATGGCAAGGTGTTCAACGTTTTAAAATTCCGTTCAATGATTCCCGATGCAGATAAAAACGAGGTTAAGGGCACTGTTGACAATGATGACCGCATTACACCCGTTGGTAAAATAATGCGCCCCATAAGGGTGGATGAACTACCGCAACTATTTAACATTCTCTTTGGCGATATGTCCCTTGTAGGTCCTCGCCCTGAAAGAATCGAAAATGTTTATCAGTACACAAAAGCCTACCCCGATTTTGACCTGCGACACCGTGTTAAGGGCGGTCTTACGGGTTACGCTCAAATTTACGGTAAGTATAACACAAGCCCTGAGGACAAGCTTAATATGGACTTAATCTATATTGAGCAATATTCTCTTTTAATGGATATTAAACTGATTTTAATGACAATTAAGATTTTGTTCATGAAGGAGTCTACTGAGGGCTTTACAGAAAAAAACAACGTTGTTATGAAAAAAAGCAAAAAGGAAGTTGAGTCAAATGAAATTTAATGCAACACTTGTAGTTATGGCAGCAGGCATGGGCAGCCGCTTTGGTGGTCTTAAGCAAATCGAACCTATTGGTCCTAAAGGCGAAGCACTTTTAGACTTTTCGGTTTATGATGCAAAAAAAGCAGGCTTCACCAAGGTCGTTTTCGTAATCAAGCACGAAATCGAAAAGGACTTTAAGGAAATCGTTGGCAAACGTGTTGAAAAGGTTTTGCCCACCGAATATGTTTTCCAAGAGGTTAATGATTTACCCGAGGGCTTTACCTGCCCTGAAGGCAGAACAAAGCCTTGGGGAACAGGTCAGGCAATTCTTTGCTGTAAAGATGCAGTTCACGAGCCTTTTGCTATTATCAATGCCGATGACTATTATGGTCAAAGCGCATTCAAAAAGATTTATGACCAGCTTAAAGCAGACAGCGAAAACTACTGTGTTGTTGGTTACCGCCTTGCCAATACCTTAACCGAAAACGGCACCGTTTCAAGAGGTGTTTGCGTGGTTGAGGATGGCTTCTTAAAGAAAATTGATGAGCGCACCAAGATTAAGGACTGCAAATATACCGAGGATGACGGTGAAACCTGGGTTGAGATGCCCGAGGACACTGTTGTTTCCATGAACTTCTGGGGTCTTAATCCTGATATTTTTGCTTTGCTTGAGAGAGAATTTAAAGCTTTTCTCAAGGAAAACATCAATGTTCCCAAGAGTGAGTTTTACATTCCCATTGTTATTGGTGACCTTGTTAAAAATGGCGAAAAGGCCGTTAAGGTTTTGGTTGCCGAGGATAGATGGTACGGTGTTACATACAAGGAGGATAAGCCTGCAGTTGTAAAGGCACTTGGCGACATTGTGGCTTCAGGCGCTTACGAAAATTTATAGTTGTTTTTTTGCGGCAGGGAAAACCCTGCCGCATTTTTTAAGGTATTTTAAAATAACTTCTTATTAGGGATAAAAAATTTTGGCTAAAAAATATTGTCGAAATTATTGACTTTAGCGCGCTGAAATGTTAAAATAAGTCGTATTTTTTTAAAATTTTATATCCTGAGGAGGAATTCACAGTGTTTAAAAGTGAGTATTTAAACCGCGTTTACAGTGATGTAAGCGCACGCAATGCAGGTGAGCCTGAGTTTTTACAGGCTGTAAGAGATGTTTTAGAATCTCTTGAACCCGTTATTGCACAAAATCCTAAGTTTGAGGAGTGCGGCATTATCGAGCGTATGTGCGAGCCCGAGCGTATGATTAGCTTCCGTGTTTCCTGGGTTGATGACAAGGGCAAGGTTCAGTGCAACCGTGGCTTCCGCGTTCAGTTCAACTCTGCTATTGGTCCCTACAAGGGCGGCCTTCGCTTCCACCCCAGCGTTAATGCTTCAATCATGAAGTTCTTAGGCTTCGAGCAGACCTTTAAAAATAGCCTTACCGGTCTTCCTATGGGCGGCGGTAAGGGCGGTTCTGACTTTGACCCCAGAGGCCGTTCCGATGGTGAAATTATGCGCTTCTGCCAAAGCTTTATGACCGAGCTTGCAAAGCACATCGGCGCTGACACTGATGTTCCCGCAGGTGACATCGGCGTAGGTGCAAGGGAAGTTGGCTATCTCTATGGTCAGTACAAGCGCCTAAGAAACGAATTCACCGGCGTTTTAACAGGTAAGGGTCGTTCTTACGGCGGTTCTCTCATTCGCCCCGAGGCAACAGGCTTCGGCGCAGTTTACTACACCGCTGAGGTTTTAAAGACCGCAGGCGAGGACATTAAGGGCAAGACCTTTGCAGTTTCAGGCTTCGGCAACGTTGCCTGGGGTACTGTTAAAAAGGTTACCGAGCTTGGCGGTAAGGTTGTTACCATTTCGGGTCCTGATGGTTATGTTTATGATAAAGACGGCATCGATACCGAAGAAAAGATTGACTTCCTCCTTGAGATGCGTGCTTCTGGCCGTGACAAGGTTAAGGATTATGCCGATAAGTTTGGCGCCGAGTATTTCGAGGGCAAGCGCCCCTGGGAGCAGAAGGTTGATGTTGTTATGCCCTGCGCTACCCAAAATGAGGTTGGTTTAGAGGATGCTAAAAACATCGTTGCCAACGGTGTTAAGTATTACATAGAGGTTGCTAATATGCCCACCACCGATGAGGCTGTTCAGTACCTTCGTGAAAACAAGGTTCTCATTGCTCCCTCAAAAGCAGTAAATGCAGGCGGCGTTGCAGTATCTGGCCTAGAGATGAGCCAGAACTCAATGCGTTATTCCTGGACTGCTGAAGAGGTTGATGCTAAGCTTCACCAGATTATGGCTGATATCTACAAGAACTCCTACGAAGCCGCTAAGAAATACGGCATGGAGGGAGACCTTGTTGCAGGCGCTAACATTGCGGGCTTTGAAAAGGTAGCCGAAGCAATGATTGCTCAAGGTATTGCATACTAATAGTTATTAAACACAAAAACACCGAACGTTTGAGCGTTCGGTGTTTTTTATTTGCTTTGAATTTTTTGGGCAAGAAAAGGAGCTTATTTACAAATGATTTGGCCGATACTTCCCTTGGCGGTGGAGGGCATATCATCAAACAAACGGTCAAAAACAATTTCTCTGACGTAGGGTGTAACGTCTGATACTTTCTCACCGTTTACCGTTATATTCTCAAAATAAATTTTTTCGGTGTGGGATGAGAAATAAGGGTCAAAAATCTGAAGGTCACCGCGCCTTGCCGACTTTGGTCCTATGCACACAAGATAGGAGTAGGGATATTTGTCACGGTGCAGAATAAGGTCAATGTTTTTAAAATACATATTTTTTGCATTAAGCCCAAGTTCAAAAGCGGCAATGCTTCCTGCAACGGGGTCGCTTTCGGTATATTCCTTAAAAAGGTCTATAGGACTATTTAAATCCACCTTTATATCCTCAAAAATAATGTTGTTACCGCTTCCTACCGAAACCTTTTCGGGCGTTTCACCCACGTGGTAGGCAGGGGTCTGGCAATAGAGCTTAAAGGTGCTGATATTTTCAATTCTTCTGAAAATAGCATCCTCAATCGAGCAGTCGATTTCACTTCCATCGGCATAGGTATAAACACCGGGCTGAATTCTGGCACCGAAACCGCCGCGGGTCAGGGAAACGTCTTCGCAGATAACGGTCTTGGCAGGGCCGAAGTTTACCGATGAGTTTTGCCAGTCAAACATATTAAATGCCACAAGGTCATCTCCAACCTCGCCGCGAATGTTTTTAACGAATACCTTTTCGACGTTTCCGTTTATGTGAAGTCCATCGGCAAAGCAGGTGTCAAAAAATATGTTTTCTATGTGGAGATTGGTTATGTCGCCGCACTGAACGGCAAAGCCCGAGCAGTTTTTGAAGGTTATGTTCTTTAATGTAAGGTGGTTTATATTGTCAAAGAAAAATAGGGTGGAAACACCGAAAAAGCTACGCTTCTCATCATACATTCCGCTTTGTCCGTAACCTAGGCGAACCGACTGACAATCCACCCATATACCGCCCTCAATGGTGATATTGGTATCTTTGGCAAGGGCCTGAATAGGCGCGTGTGTTCCGTTAAGGGTGTGTTTGTTGCGAAACATAATGGTTTTGGTTCCGTCAGCCAGGCGAATCACCGCATTTTTATCGGCAATTATACGGCGGTTTGGGGGAATAACTACCGTTCTGTCAATAAGGTAAGGCGTATCCTTTTCGGGTATTAAGACTATCTCGTGTTCAAAAAGAGCCATCTCTAACGCCTCGGTCCATATATCACCGTTTGGAGTGTAGTCCGTGAGTTTAACTTTATCGGTAAGGGCGGCGCCAAGTTTCTCATTTTCTTTTACCATTTCGGCAAGGGTTGATTCTATTTTTTTCTTGATGCTCTCCATAATAACCTCCAAAGGTATATAAGACCAATAAACTTTACGCTGATTGTAACATAGCGCATCACCTCTTGTCAAGAAGGCGGCAATTAAACAATATTATGTCTATTCAGTACACAAGAAATTAGCCTTTGCCCTTGACTAAACCACAAAATGTGGTGTATAATAACCATAACTATATTTATATTAAAGTTTAAGGAGTAGGTGTAATGCCGAAAAAGACTGCTGAATATACAAACGAAAGCATTGAAAAATTAGAGGGTCCCGACAGGGTGCGCAAGCGCCCGGGTGTTATTTTCGGTTCCGATGGAATTGATGGCTGTAGCCATTCGGTTTTTGAAATTGTTTCAAACTCCATTGATGAGGCAAGAGAGGGTTATGGTAACAAGATTATTGTTACCAAATATTCCGACAATTCCTATGAGGTTCAGGACTTTGCCCGTGGCGCCCCTGTTGATTTTAACACAAAGCAAAACTGCTATAACTGGGAACTGCTTTTCTGCGAGCTTTACGCAGGCGGTAAGTACAATAAAAACGGTGGCTCAAACTATGAATATTCCATTGGTCTAAATGGCCTCGGTCTTTGCGCCACACAGTTTGCCAGTGAATATATGGATGTTGAAATTAAGCGTGACGGCTTTAAATATAATCTCCATTTTGAAAAGGGCTACAATGTGGGCGGACTCCAAAAAGAACCCTATTCCGGCCGTGACACGGGCACCAAAATCAAATGGCGCCCCGATATTGATGTTTTCACCGAAATTGATATTTCTGCCGACCTTTTAAAGGACACTTTGCGTCGCCAGGCCATTGTTAATGCAGGATTACTATTCGTTTTCCGTGAGCAGGTGGGCTCACGCTTTGAAACAAGCGAATTTATCTATAAAGATGGTATTACCGAATATTTAAACGAAAACATCGGCGAAGAAAAGCTTTCCTCGGTGCAGTTCTGGAGTGGCGAGAGAAAGGGTCGCGACCGCGAGGACAGGCCTGAATACACCGTTAAAATCAACCTCGCCTTTTGCTTTTCCAACAAGCACAAGCTCCTTGAATACTACCACAACTCCTCCTGGCTTGAAAACGGCGGCTCCCCCGACAAGGCGGTTAAAAGCGCCTTTGTTTATCAAATTGATAACTACATTAAGCAAACCAATAAATATAAAAACAATGAAAGCCGCATAACCTTTTCCGATGTTCAGGAAAGCCTTGTTCTTGTAACCAACTGTTTTTCGGGTATTGCATCTTACGAAAACCAGACCAAAAAATCGGTAACAAACAAGTTTATTTATGAGGCGATGAATGAGTTTATCCGCCATCAGCTTGAGGTTTATTTCATTGAAAACAAGGCTGAGGCCGATAAAATTGCCGACCAAATTCTTATAAACAAGCGTTCCCGTGAGCGCAGCGAAAAAGAACGCCTTAATTTAAAGAAAACCCTGCAAAGCAGCAACTCAATGGTGGATAGAATTCAGAAGTTTGTTGACTGCCGCACTAAAGATGTTGAAAAAAGGGAAATCTTTATTGTTGAGGGTGATTCTGCTCTAGGCTCCTGTAAGCTTGCCCGTGACCCCGATTTTCAGGCAATTATGCCGGTGCGCGGTAAAATCCTCAACTGCTTAAAGGCTGAATATGACAAGGTGTTCAAAAGCGAAATCATCACCGATTTAATTAAGGTGCTGGGCTGCGGCGTTGAGGTTAAATCAAAGGCTAATAAGGATTTATCAACCTTTAATTTATCCAACCTTCGCTGGAACAAAATTATTATTTGTACCGATGCCGATGTTGATGGATTCCAGATAAGAACCCTTATTTTAACAATGATTTACCGCGTGATGCCGACCCTTATAAATGAGGGAATGGTCTACATTGCCGAAACACCCCTTTATGAGATAACCACAAAGGAAATGACCTACTTTGCCTATGATGAGAACGAAAAGAACGAAATTCTCGGCAAAATTGAGAGTCAAAAATACACATTGCAGCGTTCAAAGGGTCTTGGTGAAAACCAACCTGATATGATGAACTTAACCACAATGAACCCCGCCACCCGCCGCCTTATTAAGGTTATGCCCTCTGATGCTGAGAAAACAAGCGAAATGTTTGACCTGCTACTGGGCGATAACCTCCAGGGCCGAAAGGATTTCATTGCGGAATATGGATATATGTACATTGATGATGCTGATTTAAGTTAAGGAGAAAAAGAAAAATGGCTCCGAGAAAGAAAGCCGCGGCAAAGCCGCAAATAACCCCCAACACCGATAAAACCTACATTGCAGGCGCAGGAATAACCGTTGAACAGCCCATTGTAACAACGCTGGAGACTAACTATATGCCCTATGCAATGAGCGTTATCGTTTCCCGTGCAATTCCCGAAATTGACGGATTTAAGCCCTCCCACAGAAAGCTTCTTTATACTATGTATATGATGGGACTGCTTAATTCCTCAACAATTAAATCGGCAAACATTGTGGGCCGCACAATGCAGCTTAATCCCCACGGCGATGCCGCAATTTATGAAACAATGGTACGTTTATCAGAGGGCTATCAGGCGCTTTTACACCCTTATGTTAAATCCAAGGGCTCATTCGGTAAGGCATATTCCCGAGATATGGCATACGCCGCCTCCCGTTACACCGAGGCAAAACTCGCCCCCATTGCGGCAGAACTTTTTGCCGACATTGACAAGGACACCGTTGACTTTGTTGATAACTATGATGCAACTTTAAAAGAACCAACACTTTTTCCCGTGACCTTCCCCTCGGTGCTCGTTAACGCCAACACGGGTATTGCGGTTGGTATGGCAAGCTCAATTTGTCCCTTTAATTTGGAGGAGGTTTGCCGCACAACAATTGAATACATTAAGGATAACGATATAAACGTTGCCGATACACTTTTAGCCCCCGATTTCCCCATTGGCGGTCAACTGCTTTATAATAGGGAAGAGGTTGAAAAGATTTATGAAACGGGCCGTGGCAGTTTTAAAATCCGCGGTGTTTACACCTATGATAAATCGGCAAACTGCATTGATATAACCGAAATCCCCCCCACCACAACCAGTGAAGCGATTATTGAAAAGGTTATTGAACTTGTAAAGGCGAAAAAGATTACCGAAATTAACGACATTCGCGATGAAACAGGCTTAAACGGTCTTAAAATCACCATTGATTTAAAGCGTGGCGTTGACCCCGACCGCTTTATGAAAAAAATGTTCAGGCACACACCTTTGCAGGAAAATTTCTCCTGTAACTTTAACATTCTTATCGCAGGCTCCCCTAGAGTTATGGGTGTTAAGGAAATCATTGATGAATGGGTAGCATTCAGAAGAGAGTGTGTTCGCCGCAGGGTTTATTTTGACCTTAGCAAGGCAAAGGACAGGCTCCACCTTTTAAAGGGTCTGCAAAAAATTCTTTTGGACATTGACAAGGCTATTAAAATCGTTAGAGAAACAGCCGAGGAAAAAGAGGTTGTGCCAAACCTTATGATTGGCTTTGGCATTGATGAAATTCAGGCTGAATATGTTGCCGAAATTAAGCTCCGCCATTTAAACCGTGAATACATTTTAAAGCGCCTTGATGACATTGAAAATCTTGAAAAAAGCATTGAGGAAATGGAGAGCATTTTATCAAGCCGCTCTAAGATTTCCAGAATTATTATAAATGAACTTGAAGATGTTATAAAGAAACACGGCAAACCCCGCCGCACCGTGATTATCACACCCGAAAATGATGAGGATGAAAGGGAAGAGGAGATTGTTGATGATTCCCCGGTTACCCTTTTCTTTACAAAGGAGGGTTACTTTAAGAAGATAACACCCCAGTCCCTTAGAATGAGCGGCGAGCAGAAGCTTAAAGAGGGCGATGAAATCACAAAAACGGTTGAGGCAAGCAACGCTTATGAACTGCTTTTCTTCACCGATAAATGCCAGGTTTACAAATCCAAGGCCACCGATTTTTCCGATGGCAAGGCAAGCCTGCTAGGGGACTACATTCCCTCGAAACTCCAGTTTGACATTGATGGTGAAATGGCAATTTACATGGCCGAAACCAAGGACTATAAGGGATATATGCTCTTTGTCTTTGAAAACGGCAGAATTGCCAAGGTGCCAATGAGTGCCTATGAAACCAAGACCAACCGCAAAAAGCTTATAAACGCTTACTGTGAAAAGTTCCCCATTCACACAATTCTTTATTTAACCGAGGAAAAGGATATCCTTATTTCCTCTACAAACGGCAGAAAACTGCTCTTAAATTCCGGCGCAATTCCTGCAAAAACAACCAAAAATAACGGCGGTGTTGCGGGAATGACTCAGAAAAAGGGACACAAGGTTTATTCGGTTAGCATTTATGAAAAGGGAACGCTTGATAACGAGCACCGCTACCGCACAAGAAACCTGCCTGCGGCCGGCGCACTGCCTGCAAAAAATCAGGCACAGCAGTCCCAAATGGACCTTTAAAAAACAAAAGTTGCCTCGGGGCTTTAAGTAAAAGCCACGGGGCAACCCAAGCCGATAATAACCAAACGCAAATTCTTATCGACTAAAATTATAATGCGCATTATTTGTTTTAATATTTAAGGAAATGTTTGACAAATTAAACTTATATGTTATACTCATTAAGTATATATAACTATGCCTTGGGAGGAATTCAATTGGCAAAGGAACTTGCAAAGACCTACGACCCAAAAGAGGTTGAGGACAGAACCTATAAATTTTGGTTAGATGGAAACTTTTTCCACGCTGTTATAGACAAGGAAAAAGAGCCTTTCACCATTGTTATACCGCCACCGAACATCACAGGCCAGCTCCACATGGGACACGCCCTTGACAACACATTGCAGGATATTCTTATCCGCTTTAAGCGTATGCAGGGCTATGACACTCTGTGGCTCCCCGGCACCGACCACGCTTCCATTGCAACCGAGGCTAAAATCGTTGAAAAAATGCGCGAGGAGGGTGTCACTAAAGAGGACATCGGCCGCGAGGAATTTTTAAAGCGCGCCTGGGAATGGAAAAAGCAGTACGGCGGCAGAATCATTGAACAGCTTAAAAAAATGGGCTCCTCCTGCGACTGGGAAAGGGAACGCTTTACCCTTGATGAGGGCTGTAACAAGGCCGTTAATGAGGTGTTTGTTCGCCTTTATGAAAAGGGACTTATTTACAGAGGTGAGCGCATCATCAACTGGTGCCCCCACTGCAAAACCTCCATTTCCGATGCCGAGGTTGAATATGAGGAGCAGGCAGGTCATTTCTGGCACCTTCGTTATCCCTTTAAGGATGGTAGCGGCTATTTAGAGCTTGCAACCACCCGCCCCGAAACATTGCTCGGCGATACCGCTGTTGCGGTTAATCCCAGTGATGAAAGATACAAAAATGTTGTTGGCAAAACTATTATTCTGCCCCTTGTTGGCAGGGAAATTCCCGTTGTTGCCGATGACTACGTTGAAATGGATTTCGGAACGGGCGTTGTTAAAATCACCCCCGCCCACGACCCTAACGACTTTGAGGTTGGTCTTCGCCACAACCTGCCGGTTATCAATGTTATGACCGACGATGCAAAAATCGTAGAGGATTATCCTAAATATGCAGGCATGGACCGATACGCAGCAAGAAAGGCCATTGTTGCCGATTTGGAAAAAGAGGGCGCACTTGTTCGCGTTGAGGATTACACCCACAATGTTGGCACCTGCTACCGTTGTTCCTCCACCGTTGAGCCTCGCATTTCCAAACAATGGTTTGTTAAAATGAAACCCCTGGCAACACCTGCCATTGATGCTGTTAAAAATGGTGAAACCAAGTTTGTTCCCCAGCGCTTTGAAAAGGTTTATTTCCATTGGCTTGAGAACATTCGTGATTGGTGTATTTCTCGCCAGCTTTGGTGGGGTCACCGCATTCCCGCTTGGTACTGTGCCGATTGCGGCGAAATCACCGTTGCTAAAACCCAGCCCCATGCTTGCGCACACTGCGGCAGCAAGAATATAACCCAGGACCCCGACACTCTTGATACCTGGTTCTCCTCTGCTCTTTGGCCTTTTTCAACCTTAGGCTGGCCCGAAGAAACCGAGGATTTTAAGCATTATTATCCCACAAACACCCTGGTTACCGGTTATGATATTATTCCCTTCTGGGTAATGCGAATGATGTTCTCCGGTATTGAGCAAACGGGACAGGTTCCCTTTGACACTGTTCTTATCCACGGTCTTGTTCGCGATTCACAGGGCAGAAAAATGTCAAAGTCCCTGGGCAACGGTGTTGACCCCCTTGAGGTTATCGACACCTACGGCGCCGATGCTCTGCGTTTCTCCCTTGCAACAGGCAACAGTCCGGGTAACGATATGCGATATATCCCCGAGCGTGTTGAGGCGAGCCGTAACTTTGCAAACAAAATTTGGAATGCCGCAAGATTTTTGCTTATGAATCTTCAAAACACAGATGAAATGCCTCTGCCGAAGGAGTTATCCCTTGAGGACAAGTGGATTTTATCAAGGTATAACGACCTTGTTGCCGAGGTTACCGATAACCTGGAAAAATATGAGCTGGGTCTTGCCATTCAAAAGCTTTATGATTTCATTTGGGATATATTCTGCGATTGGTATATTGAAATTGCAAAATCCCGCCTTTCAATGGAAAAGGAGCTTGCCGATTCGGCTCGCTCGGTGCTTATCTATGTTTTCTCAGGCCTCTTAAAGCTTCTCCACCCATTTATGCCCTTCATCACCGAGGAAATTTGGCAGTCAATGCCCCACAGCGGCAAATCAATTATGGTTGCCGATTGGCCTACCTATGATGAAAAGCTTAACTTCCCCACCGAAAGCGAGCATTTCGAGCGCATTATGCAGGCGATTCGCGCAATTCGTAACCGCCGCGCCGAAATGAATGTTCCCCCCTCTAAGAAGGCAAAGGTTTTTGTTGTAACCGAGTGTGAGGAAATCTTTAAGCTTGGCGCACCCTACATTTGTAAGCTCGGCTTCGCTTCCTCTGCTAATGTAAGTGCCACGGCTGATGGCCTGGATGTTGCCGATGCCGTTCAGGTTGTAACAGATTTTGCAACCATCTATATTCCTCTTGCTGACCTTGTTGACTTTGAGGCAGAGCTTAATCGCCTAAATAAGGATATGGAAAAAACCTTGGTTGATAAGGAATTCTTCGAGAAAAAACTTAACAACCCCGGCTTTCTTGCAAAGGCTCCCGAAAAACTTGTTAGCGAGCAGAGAGAGCAGCTTCAAAAGGTGCTTGCAAAAATCGAACTACTTCAAAACAGCATTGATAACATTAAATCTAAAATGTAACAAAAAGGGCGGCAAATTTTGCCGCCCAAAAACTTTTGTGCTAAAGATGATGCCGATGGAGCTCACGCTCCTCCTCTTTAACGCTTTTATAAGAGGGAAGAATGGTGCCGTTTTCATCGGTAATGGCAGGGCGGCAAACGGGCTTATAGTAAAACACACCGCGACTGGATAAATGTGCCTCGCGGTCTATGCTCCAGGCTTTGTTCTTTTTCTTTTCGCCTTTCATTTTTATCACCTCAAAATTAGTTTTCCTGAAAAATTTCAAAAAATCCGTTTAAAAGGCAGGTGTCCAAAGTGAATTATGATGATGCTTTAAGCTATGTTCATTCCCTTCTCGTTTTCGGCTCAAAACCGGGGCTAGATAGAATGAACGAGGTTATGGCAAAGCTTAATAATCCCCAAAACAATTTAAAATTCATTCATATTGCAGGCACCAACGGCAAGGGCTCCACCGCCACAATGCTTTCAAATGTGTATATTAAAGCAGGGCTTAAAGTGGGGCTTTACGTTTCTCCCTTTGTTATCGATTTTAGAGAGCGAATTCAGCTAAATGGTCAAATGATAGAAAAGGCTGATTTTGCTTTAATGGCTCAAAAAGTCAAGGATACGGGTGTGACACTTACCGAGTTTGAATTCATTACCGCCGTGGCATTTTGCTATTTTGCCGAAAAGCAGTGCGATATTGTCATTCTCGAAACGGGCCTCGGCGGTAGGCTTGATGCCACCAACATTATTGAAAAGCCCCTTTGCTCTATTCTAACCCACATTTCCCTTGACCACACAGGGGTGCTTGGTGACACCCTAGAGCAAATTGCCGCCGAAAAATGCGGAATCATCAAAAATCGCGGGCTGACTGTCACCGATATGAACCAGGAGCCCGAGGTTTTTGAGGTGATAAAAGCACATACCGACAATCTTGTTATTCCAAACAAAGAGGATTTAAAAATCATATCCTGTGATATTTTCGGTAATACATTTATATATAAGGGCGAAAAATACGAAACCACCCTGGCAGGGCTTCACCAGGTGAGCAATGCCGTAAGCGTTATTGAAACGGTTAAAAATGCTTTGCCCGTGAGTGAAGAAATTTTAAAGTTTGCAATTAAGGAAACCGTTTTCCCTGCAAGGTGCGAAATTATTTCCAAAAATCCCCTTGTTGTGCTGGATGGCGCCCATAACCCCGATGGTGCAAATGCCCTCGAAAAGGTTATGGAAAATTACTCGGGCAAAATCACCGCCATTGTGGGAATGATGGCAGATAAGGACTGCGGCGAGGTGCTAAAAACACTTTTGCCCAACTGCGAAAATGTTATCACCGTAAGCGTTCGGGAAAATCCTCGCTCAATTTCAGCCGAGGATTTAATGAGCATTGCACAGCCTTATTGTGAAAACTGTTTTAGCGCTATAGATTACGATGAGGCTATAAAAAAAGCAGTGGCGCTGTCGGGAGGAAACCCCATTTTTGTCTTTGGCTCGCTCTACCTTGCCTCAGCAATCAGAAACAAACTTTTAAATATTTAAAAATTCGACAACTGAATACGACAAATTATTTAAGGACAAGCCGTTATTATATTATATGTAATAGCGGCTTGTCTTTTATTTTTTTAAAAAGAGGTGAATAAATTGGTAAAGATTGATGTAACAGGTGAGGTTGTCACCGCCTTTTTAAGCGGCGAAATTGACCATCACACCGCCGCAGGCATAAGAAAGGAAATCGACACTGCGGTTGAAAACAGTGTGCTCACCCTGCTTGTTCTTGATTTCAGCGGTGTAACATTTATGGACAGCTCAGGCATTGGCCTTGTTATGGGGCGCTATGCTGCGGCAAAAAAGAAGGGCGCCGTTTTGCATGTGAGCGGTGCCAGCGAAACATTATATAAGGTAATGCGCCTTGCAGGCATTGAACGCCTTGCAAGACTTGAAAAAGGAGATGCAACAAAATTATGAAAGCAATAAACAGTTTCACACTCACAATGCTGTCAAGGTCCACAAACGAAGCCTTTGCCCGTAGCGCCGTTTCGGCGTTTGTGACCTGCCTTGACCCCACTCTTGAAGAAATAAACGATATTAAAACAGCCGTGTCTGAGGCGGTGACAAACTGCATTGTTCACGGATATAGGGATACCATTGGAAAAATTTACATAACCGTTCAAATTTTCCCCGATAATGTGGTTTCGGTTAAGGTCAGGGACACGGGCTGCGGCATTGAGGATATTGAAAAGGCAAAGGAGCCCCTTTTCACCACCGCAGGCGGGGAGCGTGCAGGCCTTGGCTTTGCAGTTATGGAAAGCTTTATGGATAGCCTTAAGGTAACCTCGAAATTGGGGAAGGGAACCACAGTTACAATGAAAAAGAGGATAAGTGTCAGGGTAAAATCCCATGAAAGATAAGGATTCCTTTATAACCGAAAATTTAGGGCTTGTCCATTCCTGCTGCAAGCATTTTGTCAGCCGTGGCACCGATTATGACGACCTGTTTCAGGCAGGGTGCGTGGGACTTATTAAAGCGGTTAACGGCTTCGATGAGTCCCGAGGTCTTTGCTTTTCCACCTACGCCGTGCCTGTGATTCTCGGTGAAATTAAAAGACTGTTTAGAGATGGCGGTGCCGTAAAGGTGTCCCGAAGCCTTAAGGAACTTTTTTTAAAGGCAACAAGAGAAAAGGAGAAAATGGAGAATGAGCTTTGTCGCCAGGTCACCGTTTCAGAACTTGCCGTAAGGCTTCAGGTGAACAGTGAGGAATTGGCCGAAGCCTTTTGTGCCGCACAGCCAACGGTGTCACTGACCTATGAAAGCGATGACGGCACAAGGGAGCTAAATATTCCCACCCTTAGTATAGAAGAGGAGTTTTCGGACAAACTTGATTTAGAGGTGGCGCTGGAAAAACTTGAGAAAACCGAACGCGACATAATAAAACTGCGCTATTTTGGCGGTCTTACCCAAAGCCAAACCGCAAAAAAACTTGGAATGACACAGGTTCAGGTGTCAAGAAAAGAGAAAAAAATACTAATTTCCCTTCGGGAATGCCTGATTTAAAAACTATATGTTGTGTTTTATAATAGGTTAAATATACTATATAAATAATGCACAAAATTTATGAAAAATTTTTGAAACTTTTTTAAAAAAAACTGTTGACAAATTTTTCTCATTGTGGTATTATAATCGGGCACCCCAAAAAACGGGGTGCCCAAAACGGACCTTGAAAATTAAACAACGACAATAAAAAGGACCCGACGATTCTTAAGAGAAATCTTATAAATCAAGGACAAAATAAATGCGTCAGCATTAAAGTAAGAATGAGCTAAAGAGCTTATCTGAATTAGATTTGAACACGGAAACGTGTTTAGATACAATATTTAGAG
>JAZPYE010000019.1:0-5449 GCA_045544035.1 Acutalibacteraceae bacterium
CACAGTACTTAATCCAGCCAGGAGAACAGGAAGTGGTGAGTGGTAATACGCCACCGTTCTGTACTCTGTCAAGGAATTCGTGGGACTCTTCCATGATGGTAAGGTCTGCGGAGAAGTTGGTATCAAATACCTTATCAAAACCGATGCGGCGGAGAGCTGCAACCATTTTGCCTTCTACCGGAGTACCCATTGGGTAACCGAATTCTTCACCGAGAGCTGCACGAACTGCAGGAGCAGTCTGAACAACAACGTGCTTTGCAGGATCTGCAATTGCTTCTAATACAGTGTCGATGGAATCCTTTTCGTATAATGCGCCGGTTGGACATACTGCGATACACTGACCACAGGAAACACAAGCGGTTTCACCAAGTCCGAGACCGAAAGCAGAGGAGATTTCAGTTTTGAAACCACGCTCATTTGCGCCGATAACGCCAACGCCCTGAACCTTTTCACAAACAGCAACACAACGACGGCAAAGGATACACTTGTTGTTATCACGAACCATATGAGTTGCGGATGTGTCGAGAGCGTATTCGATTTTTTCGCCATCGTATGCGTCTTCCACTTCGATGCCGAGGTCGTTACAAAGAGCCTGAAGCTCACAGTTTCCGCTACGTACGCAGGAGAGACATTTTCTCTCGTGGTTGGAAAGGATGAGCTGTAATGTCTTTCTGCGGGAATCTAATACCTTTGGAGTATTTGTGAATACTTCCATTCCCTCATTTACAGGGTATACACAGGAAGCAACTAAGCTTCTTGCACCCTTAACTTCAACTACACAAATACGGCAGGCGCCGATTTCGTTAATTTCCTTTAAGAAGCAGAGGGTAGGAATGTCGATACCTGCAAGTCTGGCTGCTTCTAAAATCGTCGAACCCTTTGGGGCTGTGACGGTCATGCCATTAATTTTTAATGTAACTGTATCCATTTTATCCTCCTATTATTTCTTGGAAATTGCACCAAATTTACATTTTTCCATACAAGCGCCGCACTTAATACATTTAGTGGTGTCAATAACATGGGGAACCTTAACCGAGCCTGAGATTGCGCCAACGGGGCAAACTCTCGAACATGCGGTACAGCCCTTACACTTATCCTCAATGATGGAGTACTGCAGAAGGTTCTTACAAACACCTGCGGGGCACTTCTTGTCCACAATGTGGGCAATGTACTCATCTCTAAAGTAACGAAGGGTTGAAAGAACGGGGTTGGGAGCAGTTTGTCCAAGGCCGCAAAGAGAAGCTGATTTAATGTGGTTGCAAAGTTCCTCCATCTTATCAAGGTCTTCCATTGTTGCGTTACCATCGGTAACCTTGTTAAGAAGCTCAAGAAGTCTCTTTGTACCGATACGGCAGGGTGTGCACTTACCGCAGGACTCATCAACGGTGAACTCAAGGAAGAACTTGGCAATGTCAACCATACAGTTGTCCTCATCCATAACGATAAGACCGCCGGAGCCCATCATTGAGCCGATGGCAATAAGGTTGTCATAATCAATGGGAACATCAAAATGTTCTGCAGGAATACAGCCGCCGGAAGGACCACCGGTTTGGGCAGCCTTGAACTTTTTACCGTTCGGTACGCCGCCGCCAATTTCCTCAACAACCTCACGAAGGGTTGTTCCCATGGGAACCTCAACAAGACCTGTGTTGGTGATGTTACCGCCAAGGGCAAATACCTTTGTACCCTTGGAACGCTCGGTACCCATAGAATTGAACCAATCGGAACCGAGAAGAATAATGCGGGGAATGTTAGCGTAGGTTTCAACGTTGTTTAAAACGGTGGGTTTGCCGAAAAGACCCTTAACTGCGGGGAACGGAGGACGAGGTCTGGGCTCGCCGCGGTTACCCTCAATGGAGGTCATAAGAGCGGTTTCCTCGCCGCAAACGAAAGCGCCTGCACCGAAGCGGATATGCATATCGAAATTAAAGCCTGTGCCTAAAATATCCTTACCGAGCAAACCATATTCTCTGGCCTGCTTAATAGCGATTTCAAGACGCTGAATAGCGATAGGATACTCAGCACGAACATAAACATAGCCTTCATCTGCGCCGATTGCATAACCTGCAATAGCCATTGCTTCGATTAAAGCGTGGGGGTCGCCCTCAAGGATAGAACGGTCCATAAATGCGCCGGGGTCACCCTCGTCGGCGTTACAGGCAACATATTTCTTGTCGCTTACGGATTTAGAAGCGAACTCCCATTTTTTACCTGTGGGGAAGCCACCGCCGCCACGGCCGCGAAGACCTGAATCGGTGATGGTCTTAATAACATCTTCAGGGGTCATTTCGGTAAGAACCTTACCGAGAGCCTGATAGCCATCCATTGCTATGTATTCATCAATAACCTCGGGGTTGATAACACCGCAGTTACGAAGAGCAACACGCTTTTGCTTTTTGTAGAACTGTGTTTCATTAAGCGAGGTAACGCGGTTTTCAGCCTCAGCCTTCATTTCGTGATGAACGAGGCGGTCAACGATGCGACCCTTTAAAAGATGCTCGCTGACAATCTCGGGAACATCTTCAGCAGTAACACAGCTGTAGAATGTGCCTTCAGGGTAAACAATCATAACAGGACCTAAAGCGCAAAGACCGAAGCAACCTGTGGTAACGATTTTAATTTCCTCAGTGAGGCCTTGTGCTTCAAGTTCATTTTCTAATGCTTTTCTAACAGCAAGGCTGCCTGAAGATGTACAGCCTGTACCGCCGCAAATAAGAACGTGTGAACGAATCATTTGTTTTTCCTCCCTTATTTGTTAGCACCAATGGTGAATTCTTCAACAACTTTGCCGCCTTTAATGTGCTCGGTAACAACGCGGGCAGCCTTTTCGGCGGTCATCTTAACATAGGTAACCTTTTCCTTGCCTTCTTCAAAAACCTCAACAACGGGCTCATACTGGCAGATGCCGATACAACCTGTTTGGGTAACAACGGTGTCGGTGATGCCTGCCTTGCCGATTTCATCAACAAAGGCGTTAAGAACAGGGCGTGCGCCTGCCGCAATGCCGCAGGTTGCCATACCAACAACAACCCTCTTGGTTTGTTCCTGCTCGCGAAGGCTTACGTTGTTTTGCAGTTTATCTCTAAGTGCAGTGAGTTCAGCTAAACTTTTCATATTCTTTTCCTCCAAGTCAAGTTAATTTGCTTTTAAAACTTCGTATTGCTCGGTTAAATATCCCCTTAGCCACTCCATAACCTCAAAAGAGCTTAATGGAATGTCCTCCCCCAGCATCTGCCGCATCTCACGAGTGCTTAAAACGACCTCGCCTTTTGGGGTGGTGTGGGAATACTCAAAATCTACATCGCTTCCACTTTGAACAAGGGTGCAAAGGGTTGAAACCATATCACCTAAAGGGGTGAAATCAATGCTCTTTGTATCAAAGGTGGCGGTTATAACTGTTCCGTGGTCTGCCTCGCCCTCTTTTTTCTCCTTTGAAGCAATGGTGAGTGTTCCACCGGTTTGCTCCGCCGCTAATTTCAAAAGAGGAATTCCAAGACCAACCTTTCGGGTTGTTCTGGTTGTGTAAAAGGGGTTTGTTACACCCTCTAAAATCTCCTTACTCATTCCCTTGCCATCATCGGCAACAGATAGAGTTAAAATGCCATCCTCGTTTTCAGTAAGGGTTATTTTAACAAGAGATGCGCCCGCAGTCAGCGAGTTTTGCACAATGTCCAAAACATTGAGGGACAGTTCTTTCATAAAACTTAACCTAAATACTTTTCAAGGATTTTATCAACGTCTTCCTTCTTAAGACGGCCATAAACCTCATCGTTAACGGTGAGAACAGGAGCAAGTCCGCAAGCTCCAATACAGCGTGTTGCTTCAAGTGAGAACTTGCCATCGGAAGAGGTTTCGCCCGACTTAATTCCAAGCTTCTCCTCAAGGCGCTGTAAAATATCGCCGGAACCCTTAACATAGCAAGCAGTGCCAAGGCAAACAGCAATGGCAACCTCGCCGTTGGGATTGAGTTTAAACTGTGAATAGAAAGATGCGATTCCGTAAACTTCTTCAAGAGAAATTCCCATGCCATCGGCAATCTTTTTCTGAACCTCGATAGGAAGATAACCGTAGATTTCCTGTGCTTCCTGCATAACAGGCATGGTAGCACCGGGAACACCTTGATATTTGGCGATAACGGCCATTAGCTTCTCTTCTTGTTCAGGAGTGCCTTTAAACATTACGGTAGTTAACTTTTTCTTCATAAAATTTATACCTCCCGCGCGGTTTTAACCGCGATTTTGTTATCTTTTTAATTATACAACACCGTCTTACAAATTTCAACGGTTTTTTGTTTATTTTTTAACAAAAAAACTTTCTATTAAACATTTAGCGGAATTTTCTTCCAGCTCAACATAATTTTTTCTTTGATTAATACCCAGCAGTGTGTGGGCATCTGATGAGGAAACCAGTGTGTAATTCCTTAATTGGGGGAATTTTTCAGTAAACTCCCCTTCCCTGGTTTTATCGTGAATTTCGGCAATATTAAAACCGTAATCCGAGGGAATATCACCGAGCATTGCAATAATACCGCCCGAATCCCTATCAATATGGGCGGGGTAGCAAATGCCGCCAATCTCCCTTACTTTATCTACCGCCTGACCAATATCAATCTGTGCCGCAGCAATAAGCAGGTTTTCGACCTCGCCTAAAGTATCGCCATCGGCATTTACAATATTTTGTCTGCCGAAAATGGCCGCCTTGTTTTTAACGGGAGAAAGCCTGCTTTCTACAAACTTATCAAACTCCAGCGCCTTTTCTAAAGTGGGAAAAAGGCAGACAATGTGCACATCCTCACTTGTGGTCAGCTCCATTCCCGCAATGGGGGTAACGCCATAAAACTCGCAGGCCTCAAAAAAGGCGGGGCAGTTTTTAGCGGTGTTGTGGTCGGTTAAAGCCACCATATCGAGGCCATTTATTTTTGCCATTCCCGCAATGTCGGCGGGCAACATAGCGTCATCACCACAAGGCGAAAGACAGGAATGAATGTGAAAATCATAATAAAGTTTCATTTTCCATTCCTCCTGTCTTAAAAATTTAAATTATTTATTTTAAAAGTGTTGCTATTTCACCGCAAAGGGTGAAGGTGTCCTTTTCGCTCTGCAAAAGATTTATTTCCTTTGCTGCAGCAGCAGAAAGCATCTGCTCATCAGGCGCCGCATTTTCCGATAGGATAACGCAGGCCACATCGGCAAGGCTTGCAACAGCCATAACATTTATATTAGTCATAATGGTAACCCAGGCGCAGTCCTCCTTTGCCCTGCCCATAACCCAGCTTAAAAGGTCGCCTGCATAGCCGCCCTTTATTTCACGGTCGCCATCGGCAAGGTTTAATACCTTTAAATTCAGTTTTTCGCTTAAATCTTTAACCGTCATTTTATTTACCTCTGTTAACAAAAACGCAGTCGCTAAGCTCCGCTCTTCCCTGCACAACATCCTCGGCAAAGGCGTG
>JAZPYE010000020.1:0-54392 GCA_045544035.1 Acutalibacteraceae bacterium
AAATTATTTTATCATACTTTGTTTAATAATACAATATTTAAAAGAAATAAAAAATTAACACCCCACTAAAATGAGGTGGTTATCTTTGGCACCGCAAGAGGGTAACCTTGGTTCGAGTCCCATTCGTCATAACAAAAACTAAACGCCCCGCAAAAGCGGAGCGTTCATTTTTTGGTGCCGGTGGTGGGACTCGAACCCACACGATGTCGCCATCAACGGATTTTGAGTCCGTCACGTCTGCCAATTCCATCACACCGGCAAAGGTACGAGAGTAATTATACAAAATTTTTTTCATAAAATCAAGTGTTTTTTACATTAAAACAAAAGATGCGGTTAAAACCGCATCTTTTATTTCTTTTTTATGCTGCTTCCTGTAAATTAGTGTTGGTGTCTTCCGAAGAATCCTGGGACTCTGATGTTGTAGTATCGGAACTAGTAGCACTTGCGGTCGTGGAAACAGTAGAACTTGTAACCGAAGAAGTATCTACAGAGTTTGTCGAGGATGTTTCAGAAGATGTTGAAGGTGCAGATGATGTTACTGATGTTGTCGAGGAAGTATCAGTAGAACTTGTTGACGATGTTTCGGAAGATGTTGTTGATGAGGTTGAAGATGTGTCAGTGGTTGGTTTTAAGGGCTTTGTAGGGTCAGCCTCATCAAGAATTGTACCGTTGTGTTTTGTGCAGGCAGGCATATAACTTGTTTTGTAATAACCAATGTCCAAAGAAGTACAACCCGTGGTTGCAACGCCGCCTGTTTCGGTGCAATAATATCGTGTGGTGACAAATTCGCTGGTTTCATAAGAATTTGAAGGCAACTTGCTATGGAGCTTCGACATTACATTTCCCCATAGCATTTTAGCCATACTTGCATTAGGAACTTCCATAAGCTCATCAAAGCCGCACCAAGCAGAAGCAACATAGTATGGTGTACCACCAGAAAGCCAAACATCGTTTGCCTGGTCGGCAGTACCTGTCTTGGCAAAAATTTTCATATGAGGAACATACTGCGCCATTACAGCACCTGTACCTTCGTTGTAAACAACGTTTTGAAGCATTTTGTTCATAATTGTTGCGGTATCCTCGCTAATAGCGGCAACAGGTTTATAATCAGTATTAGAGAGAACAATCTCACCCTTTTGGTCAAGCACCTCATAGTAGGTTGTAGGCTCATAATACTTACCGCCGTTGCCGAAAATTGCAAAGGCAGCAGCTGACTGCATCGTGGTAAGGCCGGTGTAGGTACCACCCATTCCGAGAGAAGCGAAGTTCATATCCTGTTCGACAAGATTTGTGATTCCTAATTTTTCTTTAAGGAAATTGAAGGAGTTTTGAATCCCCATAGATTCAATGAGATAAACAGGAATAGTATTTGAGGACTGTTCGAGGGCGTATCTTGCAGGTATATCGCCCCAGTTGCCACCGTACCAGTTGTTGGGTGCCCAATCGCCAAAATATTTTCTATGATCCTTAACAAAGGAGGAATAGGTAATCATATTTTTCTCAAGGGCAGGTGCATAGGCGGAAAGTGGCTTAATTGATGAGCCGGGCTGTCGGAAAGACATCGTTGCGCGATTTAGACCACGATTTTCGGTTTTTTCACCGAAGCCGCCGCAAATTGCAACAACATGACCCGAATAGTCCATAATTGTCATTGAACCCTGCAGGCGTTGTTCATTGCCCGCTTTATCCTTTTTAGTGACCTTGAATTTATCGCTTTGCATTGTTTCTTCAAGAATAGTTTGAGCGTTTAAATCAAGGGTAGAATAAATCTGATAGCCTGCATTAAAGAATTTATTTTCAGCATAGGCACGGTCGTAACCGTATTCCTCAACTAAATCATCAACAATTTCATCAATAAGCGTATCAACAAAATATGAATAAACATCATCCTCGTTAAGATTTTCCTTCTTGGCAACAATAACAATTTCCTCAGCCTTTGCCTGCTCCATTTCTTCCTGTGTGATGTAACCCTGGGAATACATTTCATTTAAAACAATTTCTCGGCGTTCTTTGTTGTTTATTGGGTTTTCATCGGGTCGATAGTATTCAGGAAGGTTAATAACCGCCGCAAGGCAGGCGCATTCGGCAAGGGTTAAATCCTTGGCCGATTTGTTAAAGTAATAGTTAGAAGCAACCTCGGCGCCATACATACCGTTAGCCATTGCAACGGTGTTAATGTAACATTCCAAAATAACATCCTTTGAGTTGTTGCTCTCAAGGTAGTGAGCACGCATAATCTCACGAATTTTACGGCTTGCATTTTGGGTGCGGTCATCGGTAATATTCTTAACAAGCTGTTGGGTTATGGTAGAGCCGCCGTATTTCGAAGAGAAATGAAAAATCTCATTGGCAAAGGCACTTATGGTGCGGCCCCAGTCAACACCGTCATGTTCGCGGAAATCCTTGTCCTCAATGGCTACGATTGCATCCTTAAGGTTTTGAGGAATTTCGCCCTCATCATCCGAAATCCAAATTCGGTTATCTCCGCCGTGAATTCTTTGATATTCAACAAACTCACCTGTTTTACTGTCTTTACAATAGATAGTCGTTGTAAAGTTTAAAGAAAGCTCATCTAAATCACCGACCATAGAATAATCAATGAATCCAAAGACATAGATAAGAAAGCCGCCGATAACAAGGCAACAGGTTATTGCGCCGATTAAAAAGGTTGTCAAAAGAACCTTCAGCACGGTTCCTTTTTTGGTTTTCTTTTTCTTGCCCTTTTTAGTATCGTTTTGAGTTTGCGCACTTTTGGAAGAAAAACTGCTTAAATCAAAAGCATCATTTTCTTCTGTGGTGCTGGAAATGTCAAGATAATCTTGAGGATTATTTTCGGTATTAAATTCTTCATTAGTAAAGTTATTATTTTCCAAAATGCTTTCACCTCGCTGTGAACGAATAAAATACTGCCTAAAATGGCAAAATATATTATAACACAAAATTGGCAAAAAGTAGTTACAATTTTTTCATCTTTTATAATTTTTTTAAAAAAGGACTGTTTTATACGAAAAAAAGAGGTGTAATTATCACAATAGCCGTGATTTTTGCGGTTGTGGCACTAAGTGCAATAATAACCAAAACCCTGTTAGATGAAAAATTTGACAATAATGGTACTGCAAATGAGTACACCCTCAAAGCTTACGGTGATTTTTTGGCGCTTTATGAAGGAGAAAAGCTTGAGGAGATTTATGAAGAAATTGTTATATCCTCTCTCCCTGCTCTTGACCGTGAAAAATTTATAAACGGTGTCACGGTTAAGGATATTGAAAAGCTGGATGAAATTTTGGAAGATTTTGAGTAAAGTTATTGCAAAAATTTGTTTTTAACATTATAATAAAACCAAAGGTAAATTTCTTTAGGAGTTGTTATTTTGGAAAAAAATGCAATGACCGCCGGAGTTGCTCGTGGCGGGCTTATAAGCACAACGCAAATTCGCGCTTTAATTTGTTATATTTTTGATGCAATACCCGACCCTGTTCCGGGTCAAAAACTTGCCGATATGCTGTTTTATGAAGGCCTTGCAAACTGTTTTGAGGTTAATGATTCCATCGCTTTTCTCGAAAAACAAGGTCACATTAGGCTTGTTGATAGAGCTGAGGACACCTACACCATAACCAATACGGGCAAAAGCATTGCCAAAACCCTCGGCAGTGATGTTCCCTTCACGGTTAGAGAGCGAGCATACACCATTGCTTTACAGCTTGTTTCCCGAATTAGAAATACAAAAGAAACTGATATCAGCATTTCTTCGGAAAACGGAACTACCTATATTACCTGCTCGGCGCTTGATGGTGAAAAGCCGTTTATGAGTGTTAAGTTGCTTGTTTCTGATGAAGCCCAGGCTCGCTTTATTCAAGAAAAATTTATTGATGACCCAACAAAAATTTATTCGGGAATTATTGATTTACTTACAAAATAGAAAAACAAAAGTAAAACCGCCTATACCTCACTTGGTATAGGCGGTAAAATATTTACTGAAAAATATTTTATTCTGTGTCGGCTGCTGTTTCTTGTTCTTTCATTTTTGCGAAGCATTCGCTGCAATAAACGGGACGGTCATCACGAGGAATGAAGGGAACCTTTGCAACGCCACCACAGGCATTACAAACAGCTTCGTGCATTTCTCTAGGTGCTCTACCTGCATTCTTTCTCTTGTCACGGCAGGGCTTGCAGCGCTGGGGTTCGTTTACAAAGCCTTTGGACTCATAGAATTCCTGCTCTCTAGCAGTGAAAACAAATTCCTCGCCACAGTCTTTGCAAGTTAGGGTCTTGTCTTCGAACATGTTTTGTACCTCTCTCGATATGTTTGTTTTCGCCCCGGACGGGATTACACCGACATCTTTTAAAAAACGCTCTAAAATTAAGCTACATGGGCATATATAACACTAACGGTTGTCCGTTAATTGTGTCTTTATTTTCCTGCGCAAACGGCACAGGGCGTTACTGATTGATTTTTCACTGACATTAAGGTTTTCGGAAATGGCGTTAACCGAATAGCCTTGAAGCGAAGCCAAAAAAACTTTGTATTCAAAATCAGACAAAATATTTTTGATGTTTGAATAAATTCCCTCAATGCTCTCTCTTTCAATCATCAATGCTTCGGGTGTCGTTACTACGGTAACCGATTTATCATCGATAGAGGAAATTAAATTTTCGGGAATTCTTCTTTTTCGGTTTTTGTGCTTAATAAGTGTCAAAATTGCATTTGAAACGCAGGTTTTTGCGTAACTCACAAATGAAGATGTTGAAAAATCATAGGTTATTGCCGCTTGATAAAGGGCGATAAGACCCTCCTGAACAAAATCATCCAGCTCAATGTCAGCTACACTATAACGGGCGGCTTTATTGTGAACAAGCTTTACATAACGAGAAAAGAGGGATTGCAAGAACTCATTGTTTCCGCTTTGAATTCCCCTAATTATATCATCATCCGACAAATTTTTGTGATTATCAACAAAAATACTATACATTTATGCACCAACATAGTAATGACTAACAATAACTATACACATGATATATCAATAACTCTATTTTGTCAAGCACTTTATTTTTATTGACATATTATGGGAAAAGGATTATTATATTTATTAGGACAAGGAGGTCTTTATATGTATAATAAAGAGTATTCACTTTGGTGTCAGCGCGCCACCAAGGACCCTGATGTCGTTCGAGAGCTCAAAGAACTAGAAAACAATGAAGAAGCAAAAAAAGAGGCTTTTTACAAAAATCTAGAGTTTGGTACCGGTGGACTTCGCGGTGTTATCGGCGCAGGCACAAACCGCATGAACGTTTACACGGTTGCGAAAGCCACGCAGGGTCTTGCGGCATACGTTAATTCCGTTTCAAAAAACGGTAAGGTTGCCGTTGCTTATGATAGCAGAATTAAATCCGATGTTTTTGCTAAAACAACTGCCGAAGTTTTGGCAGCCAACGGAATTAAGGTTTACATCTATCCCGAATTAATGCCTACCCCAATGCTTTCGTTTGCTGTAAGACATTATTCCTGTGATGCAGGTGTTGTAATTACTGCAAGTCATAACCCCGCAAAATATAACGGTTATAAGGCTTACGGTCCTGATGGTTGTCAATTAACCCTTGAGGCTGCGGAATATGTCCTTAGCATTATGAATAAGGTTAACATTTTTGATGGAGTTAAATCGGTTGATTTTGATACTGCCGTTAAAGAAGGAAAAATCGAATATATTACTCAGGATGCAATAGAATGTTATCTTGATGAGGTTCAAAAGTGCAGTGTTGCCGACAAAGATTTAGACCTTAGTGACCTTAAGGTTATTTATACCCCCATTCACGGCAGCGGTAATAAACCTGTTCGTGCAATTCTTAAAAGAATCGGCATTGAAAACGTAACCGTTGTTAAAGAGCAGGAAAAACCTGATGGCAACTTCCCCACTGCTCCCTACCCCAACCCTGAAATTCGCCAGCCATTTGAAATTGCACTTAAAATGGCCGAAGAAATTTGTCCTGACATTCTTTTGGCAACCGACCCTGACTGTGACCGAGTTGGAATTGCCGTTCACCACGAGGGCGAATTTAAGCTTTTAACGGGTAATGATGTTGGCATTTTGCTCCTTGATTATATTTGCAAACAGCGCACCAAAAATGGAACGATGCCAAAAAAACCTGTTGCAGTTAAAACCATTGTTACAAGTGAAATGTGCCGTGGAATTTGCAAAGATTTCGGCGTTGAACTTATTGATGTTTTAACAGGCTTTAAGTTCATCGGCGAACAAATCGGTTTGCTTGAGGAAAAAGGCGAAGAAGACCGTTATATCTTTGGATTTGAAGAGAGCTACGGTTACCTTGCAGGAAGCTACGTTCGTGATAAGGATGCTGTTATCGGCTCAATGCTAATTTGCGAAATGACCGCATATTATAAAAATAAGGGCATGACCCTTGTGGATGCTCTTAACGCCCTTTTTGAAAAATACGGTTATTACATTTGCGCACAGTCCTCCTTCGCTTTTGAGGGCATTAGCGGAATGGAAAAGATGCAAAGCATTATGAATGAGCTTCGCACAAACTCACCAAAGGAGCTTTGTGGCGTTAAAATTACCGAGATTTGCGATTATGAGTTGTCGGTTAAAAAAGACCTTGTAAACGGCAAGGAAAGCGTTATAACCCTTCCAAAATCAAATGTTCTCGGTTTCACACTTGAAAACGGTTGCGGATTTATTGTTCGCCCCTCCGGCACAGAGCCTAAGATTAAGATTTATTTCTCTTCTGTTGCTGATACTTTTGAGGCATCAAATGCAAACATCGATGAAATGAAACAAGGTTGCACCGTTTGGTTTAAATAAAACAAAAATTAAAACACCTCTGCAAAAAGCAGAGGTGTTTTTTTACTTAAATGAGCGATTCTAAATATTGTCTTAGTTCTTGAACACCGTCTCCGTTAAGTGATGAAAAAGTAAAAATTTTGCAGTCAGGCAGAATTTCTCTCACTATACTGCTTATTTCTTCCTCCATCTTTAAAAACTCGCTACGGTTTAATTTATCGCTTTTTGTGAGAATTACCGAGCACGGAATGTCCATTGCTTTTAAAAATTCAAGCATAGTAATATCAAAATCGCCGGGCTTGTGGCGCATATCAATAAGCTGAAACACATTTTTAATGTTTCTGCCTGATTTGAAATAACCTTCCATTAAGGTTGACCAACGGTCTTTCTCGGTAAAAGGAACCTTAGCGTAGCCATAACCCGGTAAATCTACAAGGCGCGCACAGTCAAGCTTATAAAAATTAATTGTAACTGTTTTGCCGGGCTTCGTACTTACTCTTGCAAGATTTTTTCGACCTAATAAGCGGTTTATTAGAGATGATTTACCAACATTTGATTTACCCGAAAAGCAAATTTCTGGCAGGTCGGATTTTGTAAGCTGTTCAAAGGTTCCAAAAGCCTGTTCAAAAATAGCCGAATTATAATTCATTTTTGCCTCCCATTTTACTGTGCAGTAGAGCGAATTGCCGATTTTTCAGGAATAAAATTGAATTTATCCGTGAAAACATCATTCTTTTCACTGGTTAAGTTTTCATTTGCAAAAGCATCGTTTAGAATTTCAGTAACATTTTGTACGGGAACAAAATTAAGCTGTGTTTTCACTGTGTCATCAAGCTCACTTAAATCGGCAACATTTTCTTTGGGAATAAACACTGTTTTAATTCCACCGCGGTGTGCCGCCATTGCTTTTTCTCTAAGACCGCCAATTTTAAGCACTCTGCCCCTGATTGTGACTTCACCCGTCATAGCAATATCACGGCGAACCTTTTTGCCCGTGAGGGCTGAAACAATAGCAGTGGTAATGGTTACGCCAGCCGAAGGACCATCCTTAGGAACGGCATTTTCGGGTGCGTGAATGTGAATATCCTTTGTTTTGTAGAAATCACTGTCAACGCCCAAGATGTTTGCATTGGCACGAATAAATGTGATGGAAGCCCTGGCAGATTCCTTCATAACATCGCCGAGACATCCGGTAAGTTCAATTTTTCCCGTTCCCTCCATAACGCAAACCTCAAGGGGTAACAGTTCTCCGCCGACACTGGTCCATGCAAGGCCATTAACAAGGCCGACCTCATCATTATTTTCGATTAAATCAACCGAATATTTTTGAGGACCGATAAGCTGATGCAAATCGGTTGCTTTTATAACTAATTTTGTGGCATTATCCTTAACAATCGCTTTAACTGCCTTTCGGCAAAGGGTTGCAATTTGTCGCTCGAGTAGTCTTACACCCGATTCTCTAGTGTAACTGTCAATGAGTGCACAAATAGCCTCATCGGTGATTTTGCAATCTTTAGCGGCAAGCCCGTGTTTACTAAATTGTCTTTTAACAAGGAATTTTTTAGCAATATTAAATTTTTCTTCCCTTGTATAGCTTGAAAGCTCAATGATTTCAAGTCGGTCAAAGAGGGCTGGCGGAATTGTATCCACCGAGTTTGCTGTTGCAATGAAAACTATCTTGCTTAAATCGTAAGGCAGTTCAATGTAGTGGTCGGTAAAGGTGGAGTTCTGTTCCCCATCCAGCACCTCAAGAAGCGCGGCGGCAGGGTCGCCTTTATAATCACGACCTAATTTGTCAATTTCATCAAGTAAAATAAGAGCATTGTTGCTGCCTGCCTGTTTTACGGCGTTTATAATTCTACCAGGCATTGCACCAATGTAGGTCTTTCTATGACCTCTGATTTCGGCTTCATCACTCACTCCGCCGAGAGAAAGCCTTGCAAAGTTTCTTCCCATACATTCGGCAATGGTTTTTCCAATTGAGGTTTTACCAACACCCGGAGGTCCCACAAGGCAAATTATCTGACCACTGATGTCGGTTTTAAGGTTATAAACACACAGCATTTCAAGAATTCTATCCTTAACCTTTTTCATGCCGTAAAAATCGCGGTCAAGAATTTTTTGTGATCTTGCAATGTCTTTAGAAATTTTTGTAACACTGAGCCAAGGCAGTTCAAGGCAAATGTCAAGATAATTTCTTACAACCGTAGCCTCGTGTGAGCCTGCAGGCATTTTTAACAGTTTATTAACCTCAATATGTAATTTTTCTTTGATTTCTTCAGGTGCGTTAAGGGCTGAAATTCGGCTTCGATAATCCTCAATTTCATCACCGCTGTCATCGCCGTAAAGCTCGTTATTAAGCGCTTTTATTTGCTCACGCATATAATATTCACGGTGCTGGTCATCCATTGCCGTCCTTACCTCTGCATCGATTTTTTTATCGAAAGCAATGATTTGACCTTCCTTTTTAAGAAGGAGTGTGAGAGCTTTTGCACGATTAATTACATTTGCTTCCTCAAGCAAAACATGTTTATCATCCATGGAAGCGGGAATTTGCATTGCAATGTAGTCGCAAAGATAGGAAAGGCTGTTAGCTGACATAACCTCCATAATAATATCAGGAGGAATTCTGCCATTTACAATGGCATATTTTTCAAAATTTTCTTTTACCTTTCTAAAAAGTGCCTCAACATAGTTTTCGCTTCTTTTAATGGGTTCATCTTCAAAAAGGGTAATATCGGCTTTAAGGTGTGTGCCTTCACTATAAAGCAGATTAAGCTTTGCGCGTTTAGCACCACCAACCAGAACCCTGATTTCGTTTTCTGAAATCTTAAGAATGTGACGGATTTTCGCATAGCAACCGACGGTGTAAACATCGTTTTGTTTGGGGTCTTCAATGGCTGTTTCATACTGAGTTACAAGAAAAATACCTCTATCCCCTGCCATTGCCGATTTAATGGCTTCGATGCTCTTTTTTCTGCCGGCATCAAAATTTAGCACCATATTCGGGAAAACAATTAAGTCCCTGAGTGCCACACAGCTGACACCGTATAAATTACTGTTATTATTTATCATAAAGGAATTTCCTCCTAAAAAACGGATTTCTTAATATTATACTATAAAGAGAAAATTTCTTCAACAAAATTTGCAAAAAATAAGAGCAGGAAATTTCCTGCTCTTAAAATTATTTATTTAGATTTAGGCTTTTTTATTTTGTTAAGTTTAGCGTTTAGATCAAGGAGCTGTTCCTTTGTAAACTTAATGTCAGCCATACCACCCATAAGGGTAAAGAGGCGAAGAACGGTGAAGCCGCCCATCATGCTCATCATATCAGGACCGATTTCAAAGCCCATGGCTTCCATTTTACCATCTTTGCCCTTGCCGCCTAAAAGCTTGCCAGCAAGGCTCATAAAGAGCATCTTGCCCTGCAAGGTAGCTAGAACATCGCTCATTTTATCGTTTAATGAGAGATAGCCCTCAGGAGCATCAATATCAAACCAGTTAAGAATTGCGCCCTTTTCTTTAAGGCGGTATTCCTCGTTAAAGGTGTCAACCTTGCGAATAACGCTTTCATCCTTAAATTCTCCTGCAACGGCGGTAAGCTTGGTTTCGCCTTCATTCTTAACATCGAAATAGAAGAAATGGTTATCGGCTGTCTTTTTGCCAATAGAAACGCCGTTTGCAAAGAGTTCAACCTCGGGAAGATTTGAGTAAACGGTAACCTTGGTTACATCCTCTACCCTATCAATGTATCTCTTGCTGCAAAGGTGAACGAATTTTTCATCGGAAAGCCATGCTTTGTAGGCATAGAAAGCATCCTTTTTGTATTTACGGTCAATGGTTACAAGACCTTTATGGTTCTGACCGTTTTCGCCACCCTCGTTACGAGCATCAGCACCAAAGTCAAACATATTCCAAACATGGGTTGCCCACATATATTTGCGGGTGAATAACTGTTTAATAAGCTCTTCATGATAATATGCCTGATATTCCTCGGTGTAATCACCCTGGCGGGGGTCAGAGGTGTGCCAGTTAAGGGCTTCACAGCCATATTCAGAACAACCGATAGGAATGTTCGGGTGTGTTTTGTGGAACTTATCAAACCAAGGACCGTTCATATCGGTTTCGCCGCCGTACCAACCAAAATAGTGGTTGTAAGATACAACGTCGGGAATTTGGAGATATGGATCATCCATTTTACACATTGAAACAGCCGCAATCGTTGTTAAACGGGTTTTGTCCATTTCATGACAAAGGTCGTTAAGAATGTGGTGGTTTTCAAGCAAATCATCATCGCTTCCGCCGATACCGATTTCATTGGAAAGACCCCAAACAACAATGGAAGGATGGTTGTAGTTTTGGGCAATTAACTCTTTCATTTGTGAAATGGTGTTCTCACGACCTGTAGGCATATGCTTTGAAATGTAAGGAATTTCAGCCCAAATTACAAGGCCGTATTCATCGCACAAATCATAGAAATATTGGTCGTGTTGATAATGAGCCAAACGAATGGTTGTTGCACCAAGCTCATAAATCAACTCAATGTCTTCCTTATGGTCCTCTTTTGAAAGAGCGTTACCCTTGCCCCAACGGTCCTGGTGTCGTGAAACACCGCGCAAGGGGTATTCTTCGCCGTTTAAAATGAAGCCGTTATCGGGGTCAATTTTAAAGGTGCGGCAGCCAAAACGGGTAAAAATATTATCAAGAACGGTTCCGTCCTCAATAAGCTCGGCTTTAGCAGTGTAAAGATAGGGATTTTTTCTGCCGTGCCAAAGGGTTACATCTTTAATGCCTAGAACAACCTTTGTATCGTTAGAAATGGTTTCGGCAACAACATTTCCCTCTTTATCCTCAATGGTATAATGAATCTCTTGACCAATTTTGCTGTTTGTTACAAAGGTTTCAATGGTAACATCTGCATCGGCGCCCTTGATTTCAGGAGTAACTGCAATGCCTGGGCCACCGTAATAATCAAGGTCAAAGTGAGAGTTGTTAACGCAGATAATGTTAACATCTCTGTAAATACCGCCGTAGAAAGTGAAGTCAGCCATTTGAGGATAGACTGTTTCGTTGGCGGAGTTGTCAACAGCGATAACAATTAAATTCATTGCTTCAAGACTGTCGGTTAAATCAACGCGCCAGGTGGAATAACCGCCGTCATGATGAGCAATATTTTTTCCGTTGATATACACATCGGCAGAGGAATTTGCGCCCCTTATTTCAAGATAGTAACGGTCGGCTTCGGGCAAATCAGATTTATTAAGTTTCTTTGCATAGTAAGCGGTGCCGCGATAATAATCGTTGTCACCATCCTGACCATCAATAGCGTTCCAGCAGTGTGGCAGGTTTACAAAGCACCATTTATTTGAAATCTCTGTTGGGATTTCGGTTGCCTGCTTTGAAAATGCCCACTTAGCATTAAAATTAAGAATTTTTCTCATAAGAACCTCCAATAAAATTAAGCGCTAAATAAATTATAAACGAAATTAAAAGCAATGTGTAAACACATTGTAAATTTCTTATAGAAAAATACCACCCTACCGTAAACCGATAGGGTGGTAAAAAACCTAAACTTATTCGGTTACGGCTTCAACACCACGACGCTCTGCAAGTTCAGCGTTCATTTTTTCCATTGTTTTCTTATCAAGATTGTAGATAACAGCAATGCCAATAAACTGCATAATTGCGCTGAAGAGGTAGAGGCCTGCAACAAGCCAGCACATATTGTAGGATGTTGCGGCAGACTGACCGGCAGTTCCTAAATCGGAAACATAACCTAAAGCGCCCATGATAAGCAGAACGATGGAAGGACCAACGCCCTGTGCTAACTTACGGAAGAAGGAGTGAAGTGAATAAACTGTTCCTTCTTCGCGGCTGCCAGTTTTCCACTCGTTATAGTCAATAGCATCAGCCATAAGAGCCCAGGAAACACAGGTGTAAACGCCCATGCCAAGACCAAAGATAATAAGACCAACGAGATAGAGAATCATAGAAATGCCCTTGTCAGGAACTAAGGGGAATACAAGCATAAATACGCCGCCAATAAGTGAAACGATTGTACCGGCAACGGAAGCCTCTTTTTTACCGAACTTATTAACAATCTTCTTAATGAATGGCATAAAGAGGAACATTGGTAGGAAGCCAACCAACTGAACAACACCCGAAAGCTCAGCCATTCCAAAGTAGGTAGCAAACATAATTGCAACAGCGGTTGTTGCGGCGTTCATACCAAGGAACATACCCATTGCGGCAAGTGTTGCGCCAACAGCGGGACGGTTTTTCATAAAGTTACCGAATGCTTTAACAACATTGAACTTTTGAGTATCATTTGTTTTAACTAAATTCTCATCAACACGAATGGTGATGGTTTTAATCATAAACAAGAAAGCGATAAAGCCTAAAACGCCCATAATAAGAGCGGCAATAAATACACGGTCACCAAGTAATTCTTGAACTTGAACACCGGTTTCCTCATTAATAACAGGGTTTCCGTTTTCATCAAAAACTTTTTTCCAGATAAGCATAGGAAGAATAACGTTGGGAAGAAGGTTACCGACCATTGAACCAACAGAACGCCAAGTGGAAAGCTGTGCGCGCTCACCTGCATCTTCGGTAACGAGAGAGAGCATTGAACCGTAAGGAACATTGGCAATTGTGTAGAAAGCATCCCAGATTATGTATCCCAGAATAAAAAGAATTGACTTAACTACAACGGGTGCATTTGGGAAAGGCAGGAATACAGCGGCGCCGCCTACTAAAAGACCGCAAGCACCAATAAAAATGTATGTCTTGAATTTTCCCATTTTGTATTTTCTTCTGTCAGCGTCAATCATAGAACCGATAATCGGGTCATTGATAGCGTCCCAGATTTGAACAACCAGCAATAATGCTGATAACAAACCGGTCTCTAACATCATGTAAACGAGCCAGAAGGTTTGAACGGTGCCTTTGAGTGCAAAACTCATGTTACAACCAAGGTCACCGGCTGCGTATGCGATTTTGTCACGCATACCGAATTTACGGAGTTTTGATTTGTTTTCCATAAATACATTTCCTCTCTTAAAATTATAATGTGCTCAACCCCAGAGCGTTACATATTCATTATAACTTACCAGAAAAACTTTTGTTAGGAAAATTTTTAATTGTTTTTGCACAATTTTTATATTGGGTTATATATTTTCGTTGAATTTTATTTTAAAATGTACTATAATAATTCAAAAAGACTAATAAAATTTGTAATTGATTACCAATAATGGCGGGTGAAATCTTTGAAATACACGGCAGAACTGAATTTACTGCAAAATTCATTGAGAAAATGTCGCATCAACACAACAATATTAAAGCACAATAACTGCATTGACAGCAGTGTTGATAATGGGTTACGCCTTTTGCTTAACTTAAAAAATGAATATAAAAAGACTTTTTATGAGGTTTTTGGCGACATTGAGGATAAAACGGTTTACTCCTTTACCGATAGGTTTTCGGGAAGTTATATTTTTTTCTGTTTACCTGAGAGTGACGGAAATATTTTGCTAATCGGTCCTTTTTTGAAAACGCTCATAACAAAAGAGGATATCGTTTACCTAATGAGACAGCTTAAAATCGATTTTAAATACTTAAAGATATTAGAAAATTACTACAGCGGTATGCCATATGTTGCGGATTCAACCCTCTTTTTTAATTTTGTGGAAGCCTTTTGCGAGAGCGTTTGGCAGAGTACCGGGCCGGTGCAATACATTGAGTTAGAACAAGAAAAGGTCGCTCCCCTTCCCATTTTACAAAAAGATGAAAACAACTTTGATGATGAGGAAAAAACACTTGTTAACATGAAAATGATGGAGACACGCTACAACTTTGAAAACGAGCTTATTAACGCTGTTTCTCGCGGTCAAATCCACGTTGTTGAAAAGTTAATATCAAACTTTACAGAGATTTCTTTTGAGGATAGAATTACCGATAAGCTTCGAAACTATAAAAACTATGCAATTATAATGAACACAATATTAAGAAAAGCCGCCGAAAGCGGCGGCGTTCATCCTTTATATATTGATAGGGTTTCTTCAAACTTTGCAAAGGAAATTGAGGATGTTTCAAATTTAACTGCAATTTCTGCTCTAATGTCAAAAATTTTGAGAAAATACTGCTATCTTGTTAAAGAGAACTCCACAAGAAGGTATTCTGCACCCGTTCAAAAGGCTATTATTTTCATTGACAGCGACCTAACCGCCGATTTAAGTTTAAATCATCTTGCCGAACTACAAAACATTAGTCCACCGTATCTTTCTAATATTTTTCACAAAGAAACTGGAGAAAAATTAACCGATTATGTTAATAAGAAAAGGGTTAATTATGCTAGGCAGTTGCTTGACACAACAAATTTGCAAATTCAAACAATTGCGCAGCGTTGCGGTATTGTTGACATACACTATTTTTCAAGAATTTTTAAAAAATATGTTAAAAAAACACCTAAAGAATATCGTGAATATTCAAGAAAGAATTAAATTTTTTTAGTTTTTTCAACGCCACTTGGACTAATTCCATATTCAGCCTTAAAGGCTCTGAAAAAATTTGTGTAATCCTTAAAGCCGCAAAGGGCACTTGCCTCCCCCGCTGTTTTACCATCGGCAATCATTTGGCGTGCAATTACAAGCCTTTTAATTGTGATATAACGATAAAGGCCAATTCCAACTGAATTTGTGAATTCGTGGGAAAGATGATATTTACTAACAAAAAAGTGCTGTGCTATTTTTTCCAATGACAGTTCATCACTTAGATGCTCGGAAACATATTTTAAAACCCCCGAAACCAATGGAGATTCCTTTTTTTGCTTTAAATTATCCTTTTGTAAAACCGACATACGGTTAATTTCAACCATAAATTGCAAGAATATACCGTAAGCACAAAGTTTGTTACCATAAGAATTTCCGTAGAATTCTCTGATTAAATCGCCAAGCCTTGCAATAATTCCTGAGCGTTCAAATTCATCGGGGCGCAACAAATTTTTATGGTCGGGGTCGCTAACATCAAAGCATTTCGTTAAATCCTCAGTCTTTTTCGATAAACTTTCAAGATAATTCTTATCAATCCAAAGCACAATGCGCTCATAATTTTTACTGTCACTTTTAAGAATTGGTCGGTGAAGTTCCATTGGGTTAATAAGCAGTAAATCACCTTTTTTAAGCCTGTAAAGACTGCCTTCAACCCAATATTCCACATCGCCATCCAAAAAGCAATAAACCTCATAAAAGTTATGATGGTGTACCTGAACATCCTCGGCACCCGATTTTTTATAATGAAAAACCTCAAACTCGTTGCTTTTCATAACCTGGCGCGGGTCAAAACTTTGTGAAATTTCTCGCATAAAATGCTCCTTTATATATTATAAGGTTATATTACCGCAATATTTGCAATATGTCAAACAATTTGTGCAATTAACATTGCGAAAAAATGTGTTAAAATTTGTATATAGTACAGAAAGGTTGTGTTATGGTGAAAAATTTTAATGACGAAAACTTTTTGCTCTCCACCGACACTGCAAAAACGCTTTATCACTCTTATGCCGCTGATATGCCCATTGTGGATTATCACTGCCATGTAAGTGCTAAAGAAATTTTCGAAGACAAGAGTTTTGAAAATATTTCTCAGGTTTGGCTGGGCGGCGACCATTATAAATGGCGTGTTATGCGCTCTAATGGCGTTGATGAACATTTTATCACCGGTGATGCCACCGATTTTGAGAAATTCCAAAAATTTGCCGAAGCACTACCTAAAGCAATTGGCAACCCAATGTATCATTGGTGCCATCTAGAGCTTAAAAAGTATTTTGGTTACAATGGTGTTTTAAATGCCGATACAGCCAAAGAGGTTTGGGACCTGGCCGTTGCAAAATTAAAAGAGCCTCAAATGAGTGTTCGTGGACTTATTGAACAAAGCAATGTTGCTTTCATAGGCACAACCGATGACCCCACCGACAATCTCGAATGGCATATTAAAATTAAGGAACAAGGAACACTTAAAACGGTTGTTGCGCCTTCCTTCCGCCCTGATAAAGCATTTAATATTGATAAAGCAGGCTGGAAAGAATATATCGCTTCCCTGTCTTCCGTTTGCGGTATTAAAATCAACTCCTTTGAAAGTCTAAAAAATGCCCTGCGTGATAGAATGAACTTCTTTGACACAGTCGGCTGCAAGGCAAGCGACCACGGCCTTGATTTTATGGTATACTGCCCTGCAGATGAAAAGAGCCTTGATAAAATTATTAAAAAAGGTCTTTCAGGAAAAACAGTTACTGCAACTGAAGCAGAAATGCTTAAAACCGAGCTTCTAAAATTCTGCGGAAAAGAATATGTTCGCCTTGGTTGGGCGATGCAGATTCACTATAACTGCCTAAGAAACCCCAACACAAAAATGTTTAACACCTTGGGCCCCGACACAGGCTTTGACTGCATCGGTCCCAACAACGGCGCCTCAAAGGTTGCAAAGCTATTAGATGCGCTTTACAGCACCGACAGCCTGCCACGCACAATCCTTTACAGTCTTGATGCAGCAGACAACACTTTCCTTGATACAATTATCGGCGCCTTCCAGGGCACCGAAATCGCAGGAAAATTACAGCACGGCTCGGCTTGGTGGTTTAATGATAACAAGCAGGGCATGCGTGACCAAATGGTTTCTCTTGCAAATTTAAGCCTGCTTGGTAACTTTATAGGTATGCTTACCGACTCACGCAGCTTTTTAAGCTATACTCGCCACGAATATTTCAGAAGAATTCTCTGCGATTTAATCGGCGAATGGGTTGAAAACGGAGAATATCCCGATGATATAAACACAGTCGGCAAAATTGTTCAGGACATCAGTGCTAATAACGCACTTAAATATTTTGGCTTGGAGGTAAAATAAAATGGATATGAAGCTTTCCTTCCGCTGGTATGGCGAAGACGACCCCATTTCCCTTGAGTACATTTCTCAAATCCCCGGTATGCACAGCATCGTTTCCGCAGTTTACGATGTTAAACCCGGTGAGGTTTGGCCTGAAGAAAGTATAAAAAAGTTAAAGGACTCCTGCGAAAAACACGGTCTTATTTTTGATGTTGTTGAGTCTATTCCCGTTCATGAGGACATTAAACTAGGCCGTGGCAATGTTGATGAGCTTTTAGAGGTTTACTGTGAGAATATTCGCCGCTGTGCAAAGTATGGCGTTAAATGTGTAACCTACAACTTTATGCCCGTTTTTGACTGGACCAGAACTCAGCTTGACAAAAAAGCACCTGATGGTTCAACAAGCCTTGTTATGTATTGGGACCAGATGAGAGGCCTTGACCCCCTTAAGGATGACATTCATCTCCCCGGCTGGGATTCAAGCTACACTCAGGAAGAGGTTCGCGAACTGATAAATGCATATGGTCAAATTGGCGAAGAGGGTCTTTGGAAAAACCTTGAAAAATTCCTTAAGAAGGTTATTCCCGTTGCTGAGGAATGCGGCGTAAGAATGGCAATTCATCCCGATGACCCGCCATATCCCATTTTTGGTCTTCCTAGAATTATTACCTGCGAAGCAAATCTTGACCGTTTCTTAAAGCTGGTTGACTCCCCTGCAAACACTCTTTGCCTTTGCACAGGTAGCCTTGGTTGTGCTAAAGCCAACGATATTCCTAAAATGGTTAGAAAATATGCCGAAATGGACCGAATCGGCTTTATGCATATCAGAAACGTTAAGGTTATGGATGATGGTTCCTTTGAGGAGCGTGCTCACCTTTCATCTTGCGGTAGCCTTGATATTTACGAAATCGTTAAGGCTCTTACCGATAATAATTTTAAGGGCTATGTTCGCCCTGACCACGGCAGAATGATTTGGGGTGAAACAGGCAAACCCGGCTACGGTCTTTTTGACAGAGCACTGGGCGCTGCATATATCAACGGTTTATTTGAAGCTGCTGAAAAAGCAAAATAAAGGAGAAACAAAATGGAAAAGAATGTTTTAAACACTGATTTAACCGGCAAGGTTGCCGTTGTAACAGGTGCCGGCGGCGTTCTTTGCAGTCATTTTGCAAAGGTTATTGCCAGGGCCGGCGCAAAGGTTGCGCTTCTTGATTTAAACGAGGCCGCAGCACAAGGCTTTGCAGATGAAATCGTTGCTGAGGGTGGTATTGCCAAGGCTTACGGCTGCAATGTTCTCGATAAAGCGATTTGCGAAGAGGTTGCAAACAAGGTTATGGCTGATTTTGGCCCTTGTGACCTTCTGATTAACGGTGCAGGCGGAAATAACCCCAGAGCTACTACCGACAAAGAATATTTTGAGCTTGGCGACATTGATTCCGATACAAAAAGCTTTTTCGATTTAGAGGCCGATGGCGTTGGATTTGTATTTAACCTTAACTTCCTCGGCACCCTTATTCCCACCCAGGCTTTTGCAAAGCAGATGGTTGGCAGAAAGGGCTGCAGCATTCTTAATATTTCCTCAATGAACGCCTACACTCCCCTTACCAAAATCCCTGCCTATTCAGGTGCAAAGGCTGCAATTTCAAACTTCACACAGTGGCTTGCAGTTCATTTCTCAAAGGTTGGCATTCGTGTTAATGCCATTGCCCCAGGCTTCTTCTCTACAAAGCAGAATGCAAAGCTTCTCTTTAATGAGGATGGAACTCCCACCGCCAGAACCGGCAAAATTCTTGCCGCAACCCCTATGGGTCGTTTTGGTGAAAGCGAGGAGCTTGAGGGCGGTCTTCTTTTCCTTGTTAACGAAGAGGCAGCAGGTTTTATAACCGGCGTTGTGCTTCCCATTGATGGCGGATTTTCAGCCTACTCAGGCGTATAATTACTAATTAAGGAGAAATTTAAAATGGCTAAAATTGTTACTTTCGGTGAACTTATGCTTCGTTTGGCACCCAACGGTTACTATCGTTTCTTCCAGAACGACCAAATGCAGGCGACCTTTGGCGGTGGTGAAGCAAACGTTGCAGTTTCCCTCGCTAACTATGGTATGGATTCGGTTTATGTTACAAAGCTTCCCGACCACGCTATCGGTCAGGCAGCCGTAAATTCCCTTCGTTATTTCGGCGTTGACACCTCTAAAATCGTTCGCGGTGGAGACAGAGTTGGTATTTATTACCTTGAAAAAGGCGCTTCACAGCGCGGTTCGGTTTGCATTTATGACCGTGCTCATTCCTCCATTCAGGAAGCCTCCCCTGCCGATTTTGATTGGGACAGCGTTTTTGAAGGCGCTGACTGGTTCCATTTTACAGGTATTACCCCTGCTCTCGGCGGCAACCTTGTTGAAATCTGCAAGCAGGCCTGTATTGCCGCAAAGGCAAAGGGTGTTAAAATTTCCTGCGATTTAAACTATCGCGGCAAACTTTGGACCAGAGCTGAGGCGAGAGAAGCAATGACCGAGCTTTGCAAGTATGTTGATGTTTGCATTTCTAACGAAGAGGATGCAAAAGATGTTTTTGGCATTGAGGCTGAGGACACCGATATTTACGGCGGCAAGCTTAATCACGATGGCTACAAGAGCGTTGCAAAACAGCTTGCTGATAAATTCGGTTTTGAAAAGGTTGCTATCACTTTACGCACCTCGATTTCCGCCAGTGATAACGACTGGGCAGGTATGCTTTACGATGGCGAAAACTACTGCTTCTCAAAAACCTATCATTTAAGAATTGTTGACCGTGTTGGCGGCGGCGATTCCTTTGGCGGTGGTCTTATTTACGCCCTTTTAAACGGCAAAAATACCCAGGAGGCAATTGAGTTTGCAGTTGCAGCATCTGCCCTTAAGCACACAATTGAAGGTGACTACAACCGCGTTGGCGTTAAAGAAATTGAAAAGCTTGCCGGCGGCGACGGTTCAGGCCGCGTTCAGAGATAACAAATAAAAATTTAAGCACTCCGTTTTGAGCGGAGTGCTTTTTTAATTCTATGTTTTCTTTGACTGATAATATGCCAAGCCTGCGGCTTGGATAAAAAGAAGCAACTTTTGTCTACCAAAAGTTGCTTCTTTTTTGGTGGAGGCGGCGGGAATCGAACCCGCGTCCAAAAATCTCGCCATACAGACATCTCCGAGCGCAGACATTTCTTTACATTCCCTCACCTAGCCGTTAAATGTCAAACTGCAAGGCTCGGTATCTCAAAGTCGTGACAGAGGCTAGAGAACTCCCCTGTTCATGTTCACCGCTAAATGACGCTCCGTTCTCGGTCGCGGTAGTCCGAGGCGGAACGGCCGCCTTTAATTAGGCAGCAAGTGCAACTTTATTGTTGTCAGTTAATTTTAAAATTGCAGATTTTATAGCGGTTCTGCACCGCTGCTCGCTTTCCGTACTTTAAAATCCCTGTCGAAACCTTTACGCCCCCATGTTTATTTTATCTTGACTGCTCTTTAAGAGCTCGCTGAATGTTTCTATCGGCATCGCGCTTTGCGGCAGTCGCTCTTTTATCATAGAGTTTTTTACCGCGGCAAACACCAAGCTGAACTTTAACAAGTGAACCTTTGAAATAAATTGACAACGGAATCAGGGTAAGACCCTGCTGCTGTTTAACAAGACCGAAAAGGCGCATTATTTCTCTCTTGTGAAGCAAAAGCTTGCGTTCACGGGTGGGTTGCGTATTAAAAATATTCCCCTTTTCATAAGGGCTTATGTGCATTTGTTTAACAAGCATTTCGCCCTCTTCAACTGCACACCAGGCATCCTTTAAATTGACACCGCCAAGCCTTATGGACTTGATTTCGGTGCCAGATAGAACAATACCGGCCTCTAAACTTTCCTCAACAAAATAGTCGTGAAAGGCCTTTTTGTTAGTGGCAACCGTTTTTAAATTTTCACTCATAGCCCTTTCACTCCTTTTTGATTTAGTGGAAAATAATTATATAAAAGAATAATGGTTTTGTCAAGGGGAACATTGTAGTAAAAAAAAGACCAAGCCCTAAGACTTGGTCTTTGGTCCGAGTGACTGGAGTCGAACCAGCGGCCTCTTGAACCCCATTCAAGCGCTCTACCAAACTGAGCCACACCCGGATAAACAAACTATTAAATTGGCAACATTGACATTTTAACACTATTGCATTAAAAAATCAAGCATTATTTTCAAAAAAATAAAGCCGCCCCAAAGGGACGGCTTTAAATCCCTTAGATAGAATCGTTAAAACCAGATTCAACAAGCTGAATAAGGCTGTCAACAGCCTCTTTTTCATCTGAACCGTCAGCAATGATTTTAATTGAGTAACCGCCAACGATGCCGAGAGAAAGAACACCTAAAAGGCTTTTTGCATTAACGCGACGTTCATTTCTTTCAACCCAAATGGAGGATTTAAACTCATTTGCTTTTTGGATGAAAAATGTAGCAGGACGAGCATGAAGACCAACTTGGTTTTGAATAACAACATCTTTAACGCACATGATTATGACTCCTTATAAAAAACTTAAGTTTCAACAAAATAATACAATAATATTATACCTCATAACTTTAAATAGTCAATTGGAAAAAATAAAATTTTCACATTTTGTCAAAAAAATCGTTTTTAAATGTCGTGTTTTGTTTATTTCGCAAAAAAATCAATTTATTTATTATCATCTTCGGCGGTTAGTTCATCGAGTCTTTTAAGCTGATGGCGATTTAATGTGGCTCTATCTATTATATCCCGTCGGCGCTCAAATGTTTCCTCAATGCTTTTAATACTGCGCCATTTATCAATTTCGGCATGGTTTCCCGAAAGCAAAACCTCCGGCACTTCCTTGCCGCGCCAAACGGGCGGGCGGGTGAACTGAGGATATTCTAAAGTTCCTGCAAAATGACTTTCTTCCTCAAAACAAATATCATCAGATAAAACCCCGGGCAACATTCGGCAAACTGCATCGGCCACAACCAGTGCCGGCAGCTCGCCGCCAGTTAGCACATAATCACCAACCGAGATTTCCTCATCAACTATTTCATCTATAACTCGCTGGTCAATTCCTTCATAATGACCGCACAAAAGAACAATGTGTTCCTTTTGCGACAGTTCAACAGCTTTCTTTTGGGTAAAGGTTTCACCCTTTGGCGATAGATAAATCAAATGGGGCTTTTCATTAGTTTCGGCATTATAAAGGCTCATAAAGCAGTTATAAATTGGCTCGGCGCTCATAATCATTCCCATGCCGCCACCATAAGGCGCATCATCAACCTTGTTATGCTTATTGCCTGAAAAATCTCGTATATTCGTACATTTAATATCAATTTTTCCTGCCTTTAGTGCGCGGCCAATAATACTCTCGTTAACAACCGTGTTGCACATTTCGGGAAAAAGGGTTAAAATATCAATTTTCATCATCAAAAATTCCTTTAATAGGTTTAATCAAAACCTTTTCGTTATTAATATCCACTAGCTTTACAATGTCTGCAATTTTGGGAATTAAATATTCTCTGCCATCGTTTTCAATGTGCCATACATCATTTGCACCTGTTTTGGAAACATCAGCGATTTTTCCTAAAAAAGCACCAATATCTATATCAAAAACCGAACAACCGATTAAATCCTGAATGAGATATGCTCCCTCTTCAAGATTCATTTGATTACGGTTAACATATACAACTTTATTTCTTAAAGTTTCGGCAGCATCAATGCTGTCATAACCCTTTAGCTTTGCAATTACAACATTTCCGTGAGGCTTTGAGGAAGAAACTATAATTTCCCCTGCACCATTCTCATTTAAAAATAGCTTTTTAAATTTGCAAAAAAATTCATTTGAATCGCACCAGGACTGGATTCTAACCATTCCTGCCACACCGTGTGTGCCGACGATTTTGCCGGCCTCTAAAAATTCTTTTTTCATAATACACCTATAATTTTAAAAAGATAAATGCTCCCAATAAGTTTTGGGAGCATTAAATCAAGACTAAAATTAGTCAATTTCAACAGCAATCTTCTGATTGTTGCGGTTTGCTGCGGCGCGCATAACTGTGCGAATTGCTTTTGCAATTCTACCCTGCTTGCCGATAACGCGTCCCATATCATCTGCGGCCACGTGAAGGTGGTAAACAACCACGCCTTCCTCGTTAGGCTCATCAACAGTTGCTGTAACCTGTTCGGGATTTTCAACAAGTCCCGAAGCAATCGCTACTAAAAGTTCTTGCATAATAATTTTTTCCTCCGAAAATTAAAGAACGCCGTTCTTTTTAAGTAAGGCCTTAACAGTATCGGTAGGCTGTGCGCCCTTTGCAATCCAGTCTTTTGCCTTGTCACCATCAATTTTAACCTCAGCGGGGTCGGTGTTGGGGTTGAAGTAACCGATTTCCTCGATGAAACGACCATCACGGGGGAAACGAGAATCAGCAACAACAACACGGTAGAAAGGAGCCTTTTTAGCGCCCATACGACGAAGTCTGATTTTAACTGCCATTGAATTTACACCTCCATAAAAGGAATTTTTATTTATAAAAAGGGATTAACCTCTTTAAAAACCAAAGCCACCCGGCATATTCATCATACCTTTCGGCATTCTGCGTTTGCCGTTTTTGCCCGACATTTGTTTGAACATTTTTTTCATTTGCTCATATTGGCGAAGAAGTTTATTTACCTCTTCAACGCTCATTCCGCAGCCTGCGGCAATTCTACGCTTGCGGGAAGCATTGATAATATCAGGCTTGGCGCGTTCTTTTTTAGTCATCGAGTAAATAATTGCCTCAACACGAAGAAGCTGTCTGTCATCAATGTCGGTATCTTTAAGTTGTCTTTCCATTCCGGGAATCATTGAAAGAACGCTTTTAAGGCTTCCCATTTTCTTAATGCTTTGAAATTGGTCAAGCAAATCGTTCATATCAAATTTATTTTCTTGAAGCCGCTTTGCGGTTTCCTCGGCCTTTTTCTCATCAATTTCGTTTTCAACGCGTTCAATGAGGGAGAGCATATCGCCCATTCCGAGAATTCGTGATGCCATTCTATCGGGATGAAACTCATCAAGCTCATCAAGCTTTTCGCCAACACCGGTAAACATTATTGGTTTGCCTGTAACAGCGCGAACCGAAAGTGCCGCACCGCCACGGGTATCACCATCAAGTTTTGTTAGGATAATACCATCAATTTCGAGAATATCATTAAAAGATTTTGCAATGTTAACAGCATCTTGACCCACCATTGAATCGACAACAAGCAGAATGTTGTTGACCTCAACAGCCTCGGTAATGCGTTTGAGCTCATCCATAAGCTCGGTGTCAATGTGCAAGCGGCCTGCGGTATCAAGAATTACAAAATCGTGACCGTAGTCGCGGGCAAACTTAATTGCTTCTGCTGCTGTTTTTTCAGGTCTTGCAGTTCCCTTTTCGAAAACAGGAACATTAACTGCGGCACCGACAACCTTTAACTGTTCAATGGCGGCCGGGCGATAAATATCGCAACCAACAAGCATGGGTCTATGACCCTGAGATTTTAAAAATTTTGCAAGCTTTGCGGCATGGGTGGTTTTACCGGAACCTTGAAGACCGCACAGCATAATAACAGTTGGAATTTTAGAAGCGGTTTTAAGCCTTGTCTGCTCACTGCCCATAAGTGCTGTCAGTTCATCACGCACAATTTTAACAACCATTTGAGGGGCTGTAAGGCTTTCCATAACGTTAGCGCCAATACATTTTTCGGAAACTGAATTTGTAAAATCCTTTGCAACCTTGTAGTTAACATCGGCTTCTAAGAGCGCCAAGCGAACCTCACGCATTGCCTGTTTAACATCGGTTTCTGTAAGCTTTCCGCGAGAACGCAGGCGTTTAAAAACTGCGTTTAATTTATCACTTAAATTGTCAAAAGCCATACGCTCGCCTCCTTCTTACAAATTATCAATATATTCTACAAGCTCTGAAACCTTAGCATCAGATTTTATGCTTTTGTCAATGGAGTTTGTTTTTTCTTTTAAAACAGTGATTTTTTTAATCAGCTGCAACTTGTCTTCATATTCAAAGAGTGTTTGTTTACAGCGTTTAATAATATCAAGCACGCCTTGCCTTGTTATTCCCTCATTCTCGGCAATTTCTGCAAGAGAAAGGTCATCGTTAAAATAATATTCCATAATAAGGCGCTGCTTTTCGGTTAACAAAACACCATAGTTGTCAATTAAAACAGAAATTTCAAATTTATCGGGCAATTTTCACACCTCAACTGTAAAGAAAATTACTTTACATGTGCTATTATAGCAAAGCAAACGCTTGCTGTCAAGCATTTTTCTTTACACTTATTAAAGTTTTTTAAAGAATATTATACTTGAAAAGCTACATTCCCTATGATAAAATATTTTTATCATTTGAAAGGATAAATAAAGTGAAAAAGTTTTTAACCTTTTTGGTCATAATTTGTATCATTATTACCATGCTTTGCGGCTGCGGTGAGGATTATAAAAATGCCACGGTTTACTATGAGCTTGCCTCATTCCCGACAACCCTTGACCCATCGGTTGTAGGTGATAGCACTGCTGCAATGATTTCCTCAAATATTTATGAAGGTCTTATGCGACTTGATTACGATTTAAACATTGTTTGCGGTGCCGCCGAAAAATATTCCGTTTCGGGAAACACCTACACCTTCACATTAAGGGATAATTTAAAATGGAGCAATGGTGACCCGCTTACCGCTAAAGATTTTGTTTTTGGCCTTCAGCGCAGTGTTGACCCTAAAACAAATTCTCCTTCGGCCCAAAAGCTTTCCTGCATTAAAAACGCAAGCGAAATTATAAACGGTAAGCTTCCTGTGCAAAATCTTGCGGTTTCAGCACCCGATGATAAAACCGTTATTATCGAATCAGTAAACAGCGAACAGTTGCTTAGTGCCCTTACAAGTCTTGTGGCAATGCCCTGTAATGAGGAATTCTTTAATAAATCCGCCGGAGAATATGGAATGACATCAAGCACCGTTCTTTCAAACGGTAGTTACCGAATTCGCCTTTGGGATTTTGAAAACGGAAAAATTCGCATTACCAAAAACCCAAATTATAACGGAAGTTTTGTTCCAAATAACACCTCGGTAATTTTAACTAAGGACGAGGAACTAAACAGTTTACAGCGCCTTGAAAACGAAAATGTTGACATAGCTCAAATTGATTCTTTAAGCATTTCAAAAGCTAAATCACTGGGACTTGACTGTTTAACCTTCGAAAACACCGTGTGGCTGCTTTCGGTTAATGACACTAAATTTTCAAAGGAATTGCGAAGTGTTTTTGCAATGACCTTTAACCGCGATAAATACAGCAAGAATTTAGTTGATGGATACCGTGTTACAAGCGATATTTTTCCCGCTGTTATTAAGGGTAAGGACACGGTGCTCAGCCCTATTACATTTAGTTCTGTTTCACCGCAAACCGCCTTTAAAAATGCAACAGGTGGAAAACCCCTTGATAAAATTAGTATTGTTTATTATGATGACCCCATTATTAAAAACGCACTTGTTGACATTGCGGGAAACTGGCAACAGCTTTTTGGTGTGACTATTAATCTTGTTCCATCGAGCAATTTAATTGACCTGCAAAATCAGCTCAAAGCCAAAACTTATGATATGTGTCTTTTCCCTGTTACTGCAAATGATTCTAGCATTTCTGGCTATTTAAAACAGTTTTTAGTTACCGAAAGCGACCTGCAAAAGGCACAAAATTTGATTTTGGGTGATTTTTCAATTATCCCTGTTGCCGTGCAGGATACCTGCTATGCCATGACCTCTAACATAACGAGAACCAATGTTTCGCTTAGAAGCGAAATTATTGATTTTTCTTTTGTGATTAAAAAAGATTAAAAAGCAAAAATAAGAGCGTTGCTAAATTAGCAACGCTCTTATTCTATTTAAGCTCGGCAATTGTAACGCCTGATTCGCCCTCGCCAAAAACGCCAAGGCGGAAGCTTTTAATATTCTTATGATGTCTTAAATGCTCCTGAACGGCTTTTCTTAAAACGCCCGTACCTTTTCCGTGAATGATTGAAAAAGACGGCACACCCGACATAACAGCGTTATCAATGTACCTATCAAGCTCAATGATGCCTTCCTCTACATTCATTCCGCGAATATCAAGCTCTGTTGCGGCATTGCGTTCAAGTCGCGATGCAACACCGCTCACCTTCTTTTGCTTCGGCACCTTTAGATTCTCTTTTTTCTTTTCAATTAATCTGAGATTTTTAATGTCGGCCCAAAGGTTCATATTGCCTGCCGTTACATAAGCCTTTCCCTTTTGTTCATCAATGCTGACAATGGAGGCTATTTTTCCTAAATCGAAAATCAAAACCTCATCACCCACAACGAGCTTGCGTGGTAGCGTGTAGGCATCATCACTCTTTTTAACAACGGGGTCAGAAATTTTTTCAATATCGCTAATACCCGTTTTAACAGAACTTTTTGCCCTGCGTAAAAGCTCGGCGGCATTATTTTGACTAAAGGATTTTTTGGTTTCCTCAAGTTCATTCAGCATTGCGTTAGCCTTAGCACGAGCCTGGTCAAGAATTCTCTGTGATTTAACGCTAAGTTCCTCTGCTGATTTTTGACTTTGAAGTTCTAAATTTGCAAGAATTGTTTGACTTTTTTCCTTTTCTTTTTGTAGCTCTTCTCTAAGCTTTATAATATTTCGTTTTTCATTTTCGGCTTCAAGCCGTGATTTTTCAAGTGATGCAATAACCTCATCAAATTTTCGGTTTTCTTCGCTTATGTGGGTCTTAGCATTTTCAATAATATCAGAACTAAGTCCCAACCTTTTTGAAATTGCAAAGGCGTTTGAGCTGCCCGGAACGCCGATAAGCAAACGATAGGTGGGCTTTAAATCGGCAACACTAAATTCGCAGGAAGCATTTTCCACCCTATCACTTTCGAGAGCATATGCCTTAAGCTCGGCATAGTGTGTCGTTGCCACGGTTTTTGCACCCTTGTTTTTGAGTTCAATAAGAATTGCTTTAGCAAGGGCTGCGCCCTCAACGGGGTCGGTGCCCGCGCCAACCTCATCAAGGAGAACAAGAGAGTTGTTGGTTGTAAGTTTAAGTATAGAAACAAGATTAACCATATGTGATGAAAAGGTTGAAAGGGACTGTTCAATGCTCTGCTCATCGCCGATATCTGAAAGAATACGGTCAAAAACAGCAATTTCACTGTCAAAATCGGCAGGAATCATTAAACCGCACATGGCCATAAGTGTTAATAAACCAAGGGTTTTAATGCTAACGGTTTTACCACCGGTGTTGGGACCTGTGATAATAAGCGAATCATAATGAGCACCAAGGCTAAGGCTTATGGGAACAACCTTTTTTGCATCAATTAAAGGATGGCGAGCATTATTTAAAATTACCCTGCCCTCACTATTAAGCCTTGGCGTAACACCGCGCATTTTATAACCAAGAGATGCCTTTGAAAAAATAAGTCCTAAATTAACAAGCGCTGTGAAAGATACTACGGCGCTTTCATAAATTGAAGCCGCATCGGCTGATAACTCAAAAAGAATTCTTTGAACCTCTTCCCGTTCTTCATTTTCCAAAACACGAAGCTCGTTATTCACCTCAACAACCGCCATTGGCTCTATAAAAAGAGTTGAGCCTGAGCCCGAGGTATCGTGAACAATTCCCGGGAATTCACCTTTAAATTCTGCTTTAACAGGCACAACAAATCTGCCGTCACGCTGAGTTATGATTGCATCCTGCAAAAATTTTGATTTTTCTCCCCCGCGCACAATTTTTTCAAGTTTTTCTCTAATGCTCTGTGCCGCGTTAATCATTTTACGGCGGAGTGCCGCAAGTTTTAAAGAAGCATCGTCATTAAGTTCGGTTTCGTTCTTAATTGCTGTGAAAATTTTATCCTCAAGGAATTTATTTGGGGTGAGCACATCAAAAAACTCATCAATACAGGTGATATCATCAGCACCGTTTTCCTTTCGCCAGGTTTTAACCCCGCGAATAATTTTAAGGGTTTTTGCAATGTCAAGAAGCTCTTTAATTGTAAGGCAGCTACCAAGTTCGGCCTTTTTTATAAGCGGAACAAAATTGACCGCACCCGAAAAGGTTGGAGCGGCAAATTTTCCCATTAAATCATAGGCGGCGCGCGTTTGCTTTTGCAGGCGCTCAACCTCATAAAAATTAAATGATGGAACGACATTTAAAGCCATTTGTGCAACATCAGGCATGGTGGCCTCGTTTGAAAGGAGAGCGAGCACCTTATCAAGTTCTAAAACATTTGAATGTTTTTCTGCGTTATATTCCATTTAGTCCTCCGGAATACTGTTATAAAAATCCAGTGTAGCAAACTTATGCTCGGTTTGTGTAACCAAATAATCCTCTGTTAATTTTGAAAGAGAAGCGGCACATTCATCGGGCACCGAGAAATTATAAATTTTATGAAAGGGTGAAAATAAAATATGGCGCATTGCCGAAAGCTCGGTTTTGCTAATCGGTATTAAGTTACCGCCCATTTTACACTTATCACACCAAAGTGAGCCATCGCTCAAATTAAAATACATTATATCGCTTTCAAAACATCCGCAGCCTTCACAGCCAACAAGCTCTGGCGAATAGCCTGATAACGCGATAATTTTAAGCTCTGTAACGGCTTTAAGCAGGTTTACATTCTTTTCCCCTGCTGATAAAAAATGTAGTGAATTAAGAATTAGCCTCAAAAACTCAGCTGATTCAGTGTCCATTGGGGCCAGCACCAGCGCCAGCTCACAAAAATATTGTGAAAGTGCCAATTTTTTAATATTGTCGCCCGCACCAAAAAACACCCTAATTGGTGAAACCTCACGAACTCTGTATGTATCGCCCTTTTCTTCCAGAAGAAAGTTGGAAAATGAAAGAAGGCTTGTTCCTGCGGATTTTTTGCTTTTATAGTTTTTAACGCCTGAAGCAAATGCCTTAATTATCCCCTGCTCCTTTGTTAAAAGGGTTAGTAATCGGTCACTCTCACCGATATTCTTTTCCCTTATCACCAGCGCTTCCGCTGAAAATTTCACCGGCCTTCACCTCCGAAAAAGCATTTTTGCTTTGGACAAATTTTAGGTAATCCTCAATCTTTCCAGTCTTTGAAAAAAGTTTCCAATATCTTTCTTGTTCCATTAAAAGCACATCCCTTTAGGTGATGTTTTTAATGTTTCCAAAAAGAGATTTTATATAATAGGAAATTATTAGTCTAAACCAAAGTTATGAATTAGGGAAACCGAGTTTCTCCAATCCTTTTTAACCTTAACCCAAAGTTGTAAAAGCACCTTTGTGCCAAAGAATTTTTCAAGCTCAAATCGAGAATCAATTCCAATTTTTTTAAGCATTGCACCGTTTTTACCGATGATAATCCCTTTATGTGAATCACGCTCGGTATAAATGGTAGCGTAGATTTCAATAATCGGCTCACCGTTTGCATCATCACGCTCAAAAAATCGGTCAATGCCCACGGCAATTCCGTGGGGGATTTCCTTATCCAAACGATATAAAGCCTTTTCTCGAATGATTTCCGAAACCATAACGCTATCAGGCTGGTCACTTAAAACGCCATCTTCAAAGAAATGTGCTGAAGGCTTTGTGAATTTTAAAAGTTCCTCAAGCAAAAACTCAACGCCATCACCTGTTTTGGCGCTTAGCGGCACAACTGCAGCAAAATTATATCTATTTGTGTATGCGGTTATTACCGATAATAAATCGGATTTTTCAATTATCATATCAATTTTGTTTATAACCAAAACGGTTTTAAGGTTTCGTTTTGAAATATGCTCTAAAAGTGCCTCCTCAGCGGCAGGCAATTTGCCTTCATCAAGGTTAAACTTTGTTAGTGCCTCAACAACCAAGACTGCTCCATCAACATCAGCCATACCATCTCCCACGGCCTTAATCATTTTTTCACCTAAGGTGTTGCGGGGTTTATGAAAACCGGGTGTATCAATAAAAACAATTTGGTCTTCTTTTTTTGTGTAAACACCCATAATTCGTGTACGGGTGGTTTGTGGCTTGTCCGAAACTATGGAAACCTTTTGGCCGAGGATTTTATTAAGAAGCGAAGACTTTCCCACATTTGGGCGGCCGAGAATGGTTATGAATGCTGATTTGTTTTCTGCCATTTTAGTCTTCCTTTCTTATTTCGAGACCCATAATTTTAAGGACCGCTTCTTCCCTTTTTCGCATTTCTTTGCGCTCTGTTTCATCGTTTACATGGTCATAACCCAAAAGATGTAAAACCGAATGAACGGTTAAAAAAGCAATTTCCCTATCTGTGCCATGGCCGTAAAGGTCGGCCTGATTTAAGGCGTGCTCAGTGGAAATTATAACATCGCCCAGCACCGAAAACTGATTTTCGGGGTTAATGTCATATTCTCCGTTTTCGCCCAGCGGAAAGGATAAAACATCGGTTGAGGAATCGATGTTTCTAAAATCTCGGTTAATCTCCCTAATCTTTTCATCATCCACAAATGTAACATTTATTTCGGCATCATTAGCGAATTTTTCAAAATCCAGTGTGGTTTTGCAGGCCTTTCTTACAAGGCTTCTCCATTCAAGCGGAATTTTAACAATTTTTTGACTGTTAATTATATTAATTTTTGTTTTCATTTCTTTGCTTTTTCTCTCCGTGTTTTTCATAAGCCTTTATAATTCTTTGAACAAGTCTATGGCGGACAACATCGCTCTCGTTAAAGCGCACAATTGCAATGTCCTCCACATTTTTCAAAACTGCAAGAGCTTCCTTTAAGCCTGATTTCTTGCCATCGGGCAAATCAATTTGGGTAATGTCGCCGTTAACAATGATTTTCGAACGATTACCAAGGCGAGTTAAAAACATTTTCATTTGTTCGCCCGTTGTGTTTTGTGCCTCATCAAGAATGATAAATGAATCATCAAGGGTTCTGCCACGCATATAAGCAAGGGGCGCCACCTCAATGTCCCCCCGTTCCTGACATTTTGCAAAGGATTCGGAACCCAGCATATCAAAAAGAGCATCGTAAAGCGGCCTTAAATAGGGGTCGATTTTTTGCTGTAAATCACCCGGTAAAAAACCAAGCTTTTCCCCTGCTTCAACTGCGGGGCGTGTCAGAATAATTCGAGAAACATCTTTGTTTCTGTAAGCCGTAACTGCGGCGGCAACTGCCAAGTAGGTTTTACCTGTTCCCGCAGGACCGACACCGATTGTTATAGTGTTAGAGTTAATCGCATCAAGATATTTCTTTTGACCTTGGGTTTTAGGTTTTATAGGCACACCTTTAGCACTTATGCAAACGCAGTTTGAATCTATGATTGTTTTAACAAAGCTTTCATTATCGGTGTTAACGAGAGAAACAACATAATCAATGGTTTGCTCTGTTACCGTTCCACCACGAGAAATCATATTAAGAAGCTGTGTTATTGCCCGTTCACACTTTTTTGTGTTACCATCGCTGCCGTTAATTTTAATTATATTTCCGTGCTGGGTCACTGTAACCGAAAAAGCCTGTTCCAAAATGTTGATGTTAGCATCAAAGCTGCCAAACAGCGAAAAGGCCTGACTTGTGTTTTCAAGGGTTATTTGGCGTTCCTTCAAAATTTCAACTCCCAAAAGGTTATATATAATTTATTATAACATACTTATTTGCTATTGCAAAATATTTTCTTCAATTTTTTCTTCATAAACAATATTTTCTTCACATTTAAAGGTTTGAGTCAGAATATATTCATCTTTTGTGCTTTTTGAATTTTCCTTAAAAAGGCTGAATTCTTTAAAGTTACCGTTTTTTAATGTGTTATTAATTTTTTCGGCACCGATTTCCTTTGCTTCATCATCGCTAATGTTAATCTCAATCTCTTTTGTTGGATAAAAAATTTTCTTTGTGATTGAAATTGGAATTTTTTCACCAAACAACTTGAAAACTTTAATTTCTGTTTTACAAATAAAAGGCTCTTTTGTTTCGCCCAAATAAAGAGGGATATTAACCGAAAAAAAGGAAAGCACTCGCTTTGTAGTTTTCTTTTCACTCGTTACCGATTTGATTTGTTTTTTAGGGACTGTAACTGTAAAAATTCTCTCGGTTTCGGCAATTATTTCGCCCTTGGATTTTACTTTACTCATTACTCCTGATTCTGCAAGCTCAATAGTTCCGCTTACAAGCATATCATCTTTAACAACGGCATCCCCCACCTTAACAAGGCAGTTCCCAGATTTAACATTGATATGTTTTATTACACCATCAACCTTTGCCAAAAGATTTGATGGTTTGTTTTCATTTTGTGCGTTATTTTTAATTTCGCTTACCTCAACCGTTAATCTACAACCTTCAATGTTAAATGAAGCCCATGCAAGACCGTTAAGTTTTATTAAAAGCTGTTCTTTTGCAACGCTTGTATCAATGCTTTTAATTCTGGTGCCCTCATTAATTCCAAGTTCACTGCAGGCATTTAAAATAAGGGTTTCACTCACCTTTTCATTTCCTGCAACCTCAATTTTCCAAACATAACCACTTAAAAAATTTATTATGACAAAGAAAACAACAATCCCAAGGGCGAAACCAATGCGTTTTGAATATTTTTTAATTATAAACGGTGCACCAATTTTTTCAACTATCCTAACCCTCACTCCGCTCTTGGCTCTGATTGTTCGTATTTTTCTAAAATCCTTAACAGAAATATTCGCAATAATCGCTCCATTCTCGCACTTTTCAATTTCCCAAAGTGTTGCCGAGTTTCTAGCAGAAAGGTTAAGAATTCGCTCACTAAAATCTCCACTGAACAGAACGCGTAAATATCCTTTAAAGTACCTGAACAAATATATAAAAAACATAAATTTCACCGTTTTTAATCAGTCTAAAAAATTAATAGTTTCAATTTCCCCTGTGATAACCAGATTCTTACCCTCAAGAGATGATATTTTAAGATTTTTACCGGTGAAAATTCCACTTTTCCCGCCGAGGTTCAGTTTTATAAAAGTTTCATTATACTCAAAAACACCTTTGCATCTCTCCACCAGCGCTCTTTTGTTTGAAAAAAGTTCAATATGTGCCGAGTTCACTTCACCTAAAGATGGTGTGTCGTTATAATCAAAAAAACGCAGTTTTTCCTTGTATTTCTGCTTTGGAATTTTAATTTTTTTAGTCATGTAATCACCCAAAATTTAATTATAGTAAAAAGTATGTTTTCTTTTCTACAATAATTCATTAAGGCATATAAATATAATTATGAGGGGGTGTTTATTTGTGGCAAAAAATTAAAAATTTTACACTTTGCGCCCTTTCAGCAGTAATACTGATACTTTTATTGATAAATTCAAAAAGCGTTAATTTAGGGGCATTTAAAGGTCTTGCGATTTGTGCTGAAGTAATTATACCTTCGCTTTTTATTTTTTCGGTTGTTGGAATTTTTTTGGTTTCTTCAAACTGTCTGTCATCGTTTAATAAATTTTTAACACCATTTACAAAACTTATATTTAGGCTTCGCGGTGATTTATTTTTTGTATTTTTGGTTTCACTCTTTTCGGGTTATCCGGTTGGTGCAAAGTTAATTGATAATTCGGTTAAAAATAAGGAAATCGATGAAAATACAGCCGACACCATGCTTTGTTACTGCGTAAATGCAGGGCCTGCATTTGTTGTGCTGGCTGTCGGTGAAAAGGTTTTTCTTTCAAAAAATTTAGGATATGTTCTGCTTTTATCACATATTTTAACATCACTAATATTCGCCGTTTTCTTAAGGTCAAAAATCACAAATACACAAATTGCTGCAAAAGATAGACAGCAAAATTTGGGCGATACTTTTGTTAACTCAGTGTCTGATGCAACCCAAAGCATTATTAACATTTGTGCGTTTGTTGTTTTATTTTCGGTTATTAGTGAGGTTTTAAAAGAATATAATCTAAAACTTATTATTCCTTTTTTTGAAATAACGACAGGAATTATTACCACAAAAAATTTATATTTCAGTGCATTTCTATTAGGCTTTGGCGGAATTAGCATTCAACTTCAGGTTTTATCGGTTATAAAGAACTTTAAAGTTAACAAATTTAAATTTTTACTTTTTCGTGTTTTGCACGGTGTGATATCATCGGCATTCACCTACGGCTTTATTAAAGTTTTAAAATTAACCCTGCCTGTGCTTTCAAACAATCAGTCCTTTGCCTCATCACTTTCATCGCTTTCCCTTAGCGCTTCGGTTTGCTTTGTTTGTTCGGCCGTTGTGCTCATTTCATCCTTAAGAACAAAAAAGACCTCAATTTAAAAAATTGGGTCTTAAAACAATTGGAGGAAAATTTATGGCAAAAAACACCTTAACCATTAACTCACACAAATTCTTAGGAACTCATTTTCACATTACAAATGAGCTGGAACGGTTTTTTGAAAACGCTGAAAGCGGCAAAAACCCCTCCCACACTTATATTACGCTGATTACACCAATGTTTTTTGCAATCATTTCTATGAACGACAGCTTTTTGCGCTTTACTTTAAATGAAGTTTTAATTGAAAAGTTGCGAAAAATCACTCAATACTATAATGATACTGCCTTGTTGCTCGATGAAATTTATGTTAAATGCAACACCGAAATCAAGGGTGAAAAGCATTCTGATTTCATTAACGAAGCAGAAAAAATTCATAAAAAAGCAGTGTCAGATTTAAGGAAAGCCGCCGCAACAAACCTTATCGAAAAGCTGCACATAAAACAGCTTTTGATAGTTTTAAAAGCTGTAAGAAATCTTACCCTTTTAAAAATGGAGTTTGAGGACTGCAACCCACTGACACCGTTACTTTGTGACATTGATATTACAACCAAAACATTTATAAAGGAAATGGAAAAGGCCTTTAAAAATTAGTTTCCAAGTTCTTTGTTTCTTTTATAGGATGCCTTAACTGCATTAATAGCACATTCCTTAAGACCACCGTTTTCAAAGGTCTTAACACCTTCAATTGTGCTACCCCCTGGTGAGCACACCTCAATTTTTAGCTGTTCAGGCTCCTTGTCGGATTTAAGCGCCAGCTCGGCGGCACCACTCATTGTAATAGTGGCATATTTAACCGCTTGCTCACGGCTGAGTCCGCAGGCAACACCGCCTTCGGCTAAAGCATCAATAAACATGTACATAAATGCGGGGCCACAGCCAGAAACCGAGCAGCCTGCATCAATAAGGTTTTCGCTTAAATTGTCAAACTCCCCTGCAAAACGCATATCAAAAAGGAAATCATCAATTTCCTCCCCACTTACTAGCTCGTTTGCACAAAAAAGCACCATACCCTTACCAACACTAACAGGTGTGTTGGGCATAATGCGAATTGTGGGCAGTTTGACACCACAAAGCTCCTCGAAGGTTTTAATTTTAATTCCTGCAGCCATTGTTACAATAAGAGGCTTTTTAACACTAAATTTTTCCTTAAGAGGCGCTAAAACGCTTTCCATAACCTGGGGTTTTACTCCAAGGAAAATCCTCTCACAGCTTGAAACAACATCATCGTTTGTGCCGCAAGAGCAGTTAAGCTCTTTGGCTAAATTTTCTGCTTTTTGAGCATCAAAATCGGCAAGCATAATATCATTTGTGGTTTTGGAAAGCGCAGTTGCTAAGGCACCGCCCATATTTCCGCAACCAATGAAGCCATATTTCATTTTAATCACCTTACATTTCCGTTTGAAGAAATAACATACTTGTAGGTATTAAGCTCTCTAAGACCCATAGGACCTCTTGCATGAAGCTTTTGAGTTGAAATACCCATTTCACAGCCAAGACCAAATTCGCCGCCATCGGTAAAGCGGGTTGAGGTGTTAATATAAACTGCTGCAGAATCGATGTTTTGAACGAAAAACTGTTTTACAGCTTCATCATTTGTGATAACCGCCTCGCTGTGACCGGTTGAATGGAGCGAAATATGGTCGGTTGCTTCCCTAACATTTTCAACACATTTAACCGCAAGGATATAATCTAAAAACTCGGTATCAAAATCATTTTCACCCGCTTTTGTTCCCTCAATTATACCTGCGGCAAAAGCATCGAGGCGAAGTTCAACGGGAACAAGATTTTTACTAGTTCTATCTTCAACGAGCCTTTGTTTTAAAAGGGGTAAAAATTCACTTGCAATCACCTTATCAACAAGCAAAACCTCCTCGGCATTGCAAACGCTGGGGCGACTTGTTTTGGCGTTTTCAATAATATTAAGCGCCATATCAAAATCGGCGGTTTTTTCTACATAAACATGACAAATGCCCGTTCCTGTTGCAATGCAGGGTACGGTTGCGTTTTTAACGCAGGCATTTATAAGACCTGCACCGCCGCGAGGAATAAGCAAATCAACATACCTATCCGCCGTCATAAGAATGTTTGCGCTTTCTCTTGTTATATCGGTTACAAGGTTAACTGCGTTTTCGCAAACACCAGCCTTATTTAAACCGATTTTTAGTGCTTTAACTATTGCATTGGCAGAATTAAACGCCTCTTTACCACCGCGCAACACGCATACATTACCGCTTTTAAGGGCCAAAGCTGCAGCATCACTTGTAACGTTTGGGCGACTTTCATAAATTATTGCAACAACACCCATAGGAACCGAAATCTTTTTAATGTTAAGACCATCTTCCCTTGTGTGCTCCTCTAAAACACGGCCAACGGGGTCAGGAAGCCCTGCTACCTCTTTAATTCCCTTTGCCATTCCCAAAATGCGTTCGTGATTTAACCTTAAACGGTCAATCATAACATCGCTGACAACGCCTTTGGCATTGTTAACATCAATTTCATTGGCGCTGAGAATATTTTTTTCTTCAGCAACAAGAGCATCAGCCATTGAAATAAGCGATTTGTTTTTTTGCTCTGTTGTAAGATTTGCAACTTGGTTTTTAACCGCCTTTGCGGATTTAAGCATTTGTTCCATTTTAGTTTTTCTCCGTAAATCTTGTGCCTACAGGCTTGCCATCTAAAATATCGTAGATATTAAGAGGATTATTGCCGTTTGCAATGACCATATCACAGCCTGAGTTAAGACAAATTTTAGCAGCCTTCAGCTTTGTTACCATTCCGCCCGTTCCAAGGCTTGTTCCTTTACCGCCTGCGAGAGCGGTGATTTCATCATCAATTTTATTAACCTTATTAAGTAAATTTGCATCGGGACATTTGTGTGGGTCGGCAGTGTAAAGACCATCAATGTCAGAAAGAAGAATTAAAAGGTCGGCTTTAATGCTTTTGGCAACTATAGCCGCCAGTGTGTCGTTATCACCGATTACTATTTCTTCGGTAGCAACGGTATCGTTTTCATTGATAACAGGAATTGCATCAAGCTCCAAAAGGCGATTTAAGGTGTTCGAAAAATTCTCATAGCGGTCGGCCGCCTCAACATCGGCACCGGTGATAAGTAGCTGTGCTACAGTGTGGTTATATTCCGAAAACAGCTTATCGTAGGTATACATAAGCTCGCATTGACCAACCGCAGCTGCTGCCTGCTTTGTGGGAATATCTTGGGGGCGCTTTGATAAACCCAGTTTGCCAACACCCATTCCAATTGCACCTGAGGAAACCATAATAACCTCATTACCGGCATTTTTTATATCACTAACAACCTTGCAAATTTCCTCCACACGGCGAATGTTAAGGTGGCCTGTGGAATGTGCTAAAGTGCTTGTCCCAATTTTAATTACAACACGCATTTTAATATCCCCTTAAATAAAAAGATAATAATTAAGTTAATTATACATTCATTTTCACAAAAAATAAAGACTTTTTTACACTAAAGCAGTAAAAACACATATTTTATTTAAAAAAGCATATATTTTTCTTGAGGTGTTAATTTTGAAAATCAATTATAAAAAGCTAATAATCAGCATTTTAATTCCACTTCTTGTAGGCGGCGTTTCAGCTTTTCTAACTAGGAATTCAATGGCAACCTTTGAAAGCGTTGCAAAGCCTCCCCTTTCCCCGCCGGGCTGGCTTTTTCCTGTTGTGTGGACAATTCTTTACATTTTAATGGGAATTGCATCGTATCTAATCAGTACATCAAAAGGGCCGAAAACCCTATCCGATTCAGCCCTTGCAATTTATGGATTACAGCTTGTTTTCAATTTCTTTTGGTCGATAATTTTCTTTAATATGGAAGCCTATCTCTTTGCATTTGTCTGGCTTATAGCCCTATGGCTTCTTATTTTGTGGACTACTGTTGCCTTTTATAAAATTGACAAGACCGCAGGACTTTTAATGATACCTTATTTGATTTGGGTAACATTTGCAGGATACCTGAATTTAGGTATATATTTGCTAAACCGTTAAAAATCCGACCAACATCGGATTTTTTTGTTTTTTATGGTTGACAAGATTATTTTGTTGTGATAAAATAATTTAGTCTTTTGGAGAGGTGTCCGAGCGGTTTAAGGAGCTGGTCTTGAAAACCAGTGACTCGCAAGAGCCAAGGGTTCGAATCCCTTCCTCTCCGCCATTCACCAAACATATAAAACTAGGTTTTGTTGCCAAACACGGAGAAGTACTCAAGTTGGTGACGAGGCGCCCCTGCTAAGGGCGTAGGTCGGGTAACCGGCGCAGGAGTTCGAGTCTCCTCTTCTCCGCCAAAAGTAAAAGCATCATCGAAAGATGGTGCTTTTAGTTTTGTTTGGAGACAGACTCGAACAGGATAAACACGCAGTGTTAAAAACAGTCCGGGGGACTGTTTTGTTATCCGCGTGCGTGCCACTAGCGAAGCGCAGTGGGCGAGTCTCCTCTTCTCCGCCAAAAGTAAAAGCATCATCGAAAGATGGTGCTTTTACTTTTGTTTGGAGACAGATTGCCTTGACATAGCAAAAGTTTAATGTTAAAATACAAAGGAACTAAATATTATCTGCCACCGGGTAGAGAATGCTGTGCATTCGTAACACATCGTTAGGTCTTTGAAGATGTGTTTCGGGTGCTAATTTTTTTGGAGGAATTTGTTGTGCTAAAAAAAGCCTTGGGCTATTTTTCAATGCTTGAAAAGGTGTTGTGGTGTTCTTCAGTAACGCTGATTATAACAGCTTTTTTGATGTTCGACCGCGAAAACTTATTAACTCTTTTTGCATCAATAATCGGTGTTACCTCTCTTATTTTTAATGCAAAAGGAAATCCATTTGGACAAATTTTAATGATTATTTTTAGTGTTCTTTATGGTATTATTTCGTTTTCTTGTTTCTATTTTGGTGAGATGATTACCTATCTTGGAATGACAATGCCAATGGCTGTTTTTGCCCTTGTAGCTTGGCTTAGAAATCCGTATAAAGGTAATAAATCCGAGGTTAAAGTTAACAGCATCAGCGTTAAGGAATCCGCTTTTTTGCTTATATTAACTGTTTTTGTCACATTTGTTTTTTATTTTATTTTAGACTATTTTAACACTGCAAATATGTTTTTTAGCACACTTTCGGTTTCAACAAGTTTTATTGCGGCATATTTAACCTTTCGCCGCAGTCCCTATTTTGCTTTGGCCTACGCCGCAAACGATGTTGTGCTTATAATCCTTTGGATAATGGCATCATTTATTAAAACCTCATATATCGGCGTTGTTATTTGCTTTGTTGTGTTTCTAATTAATGACTTATATGGCTTTATAAGTTGGATTAAAATGGAAAAAAGGCAAAAAATTTAAGAAAGACTCCGGTATACCTATTGACAAAGTTTATAAAATTTTATATAATTGACAGGTCACAAAATTTAACCTTCGAGGTGTCGCCCAGTTGGTAGGGCGCTTGCTTTGGGAGCAAGATGCCGCAGGTTCGAGTCCTGTCACCTCGACCAAAAATCCTCATTCGTAAGAATGGGGATTTTTACTTTTTCTCTCTTTACTTTTCACTCTTCACTATTCTCTACGTTTTGGATAGAGGATTTTTGGAAGTAATAAGTAATTGTGAATAGTGAAGAAGTTCGGTGTCTGCTTCGCAGACGTATTTATAATGTTTTGCAAAATGCCGATTTCGGCATTTTCTTTTTTATAAACATTTTTTATGCTTTTTCACATTCTGCAGTCGAATTTTTACTGATTAAAAAGTATTAAACAAACAAATAACATCACACCTTTCTTGTTTGTTGTTATCATAAAACAGTGCATGTTTACTATAGAAGAAATTTATGGTATAATGGCATAAAAGATATTTACAAAAGCGAGGTGCCGAAGTTATGGCAGAAAAGAAATATGTAATTGATAATGCCGAACTGATGGCAGAATGGAACTGGGAAAAGAATACTGAATTAAATTTTGACCCTAAAACATTAACTCTTGGTAGCCATACAAAAGCATGGTGGAAGTGTAGCAAGGGACACGAATGGCAAACAACAATTTCTCACCGTACTAATGGTTCTGGTTGTCCATATTGCGCTGGACAAAAAGTTATAAAAGGTGAAAATGATTTACAAACAGTTAATCCAACATTAGCAAATGAATGGCATTATGAAAAAAATAAAGGATTAACACCTGAAGATGTAATGCCCAATAGTAATAAAAAAGTTTGGTGGAAATGTCAAAAAGGACACGAGTGGCAGACGTCAATAGCTAATAGAAATTATGGATATGGTTGCCCTGTTTGCAATTCTGAACGACATACTTCTTTCCCTGAATATGCGATTTTATATTATCTTAAAGAATGTGGTTTAGAGGCAATACATTCGTATAAAGAAAAAGGCTATGAATTAGATATTTATATTCCAGCAAAAAGAATTGCTATTGAATATGACGGGAGTTTTTGGCACAAAAACAAAACAAAAAAAGATTTAGAAAAAAATTTCAAGTGCGAAAAAGATGGGATTAAACTATTTCGTATAAGAGAGGGATTGCCACCACTAAATGACAGTTCCGTAGATTACATTGTTCAAGAAACAAAAAAAGATTTATCCCAAATTCTTGGAAAAGTTTTAAGTAATATAATTGGTAAAACCGTTGATATTAACCTAACAAGAGACGCTATTTCTATAGAAAATTTGCGAGAATTTACGGAAAAAGAAAATTCCCTTTTATTCTCCAACCCTAAAATTGTAAAGGAATGGAATTATGAGAAGAACGGCAAGCTAAAGCCAGAACATTTTTTATCGAATAGTAATAAAAAAGTATGGTGGAAATGTCAAAAAGGGCACGAATGGCAAGCTAGAATAAGCAGTAGAAATAGTGGAAATGGATGTCCATATTGCACAGGGTTATACGTTATTAAAGGCGAAAACGATTTACAAACAATCAACCCTGCCTTGTCGAATGAATGGCATTACGAAAAGAATAAAGGAATAACACCTACAGATGTAATGCCCAATAGCGATAAGAAAGTATGGTGGAAATGCAGTAAAGGGCACGAGTGGGAAGCTACAATAATCAATAGAAACAAAGGTACAGGGTGTCCTTATTGCGCAAGTCAAAAAGTTTTGAAAGGCTATAACGATTTACAAACAATTAATCCCGATTTAGCAAAAGAATGGAATTATAATAAGAATATAGGATTAACCCCTATGGATGTATTGCCTAAAAGCGAAAAAAAGGTATGGTGGGTGTGTAGTAACGGACACGAGTGGCAAGCAACAATAGCGCACAGAACTAATGGTAACGGTTGTCCCTATTGCTCTGGTCGATACGTTATTACGGGAGAAAACGATTTACAAACAGTTAATCCCGATTTAGCTAATGAATGGAATTACAAACGAAATGGTAGTTTAAAACCAGTGCATTTTTTAGCAAATAGTCATGAAAATGTCTGGTGGAAGTGTAGTAATGGGCACGAGTGGCAAGCTACAATTGATAGCAGAAATACAGGACGAGGGTGTCCATATTGTGCTAGCCAAAAAATTTTAAAAGGTTATAACGATTTGCTAACAATCAATCCAACCCTAGCCAAAGAATGGAATCATGAAAAAAATGACAAATTATCACCTACCGATGTAATGCCAAATAGCAATAGAAAAGTTTGGTGGAAGTGTAGCAAAGGACACGAGTGGCAGGCTATGGTATCAAGCAGAAATAAAGGAGCTTGTTGTCCATATTGTTCTGGTCGAAATGCTATTAAAGGCGAAAATGATTTGCAAACGGTTAATCCAACATTAGCAAAAGAATGGAATTATGAAAAAAACAATGGATTAACACCTGTGGATGTATTACCTAATAGCGGAAAAAATGTATGGTGGAAGTGCAGCGAAGGTCATGAATGGCAAGCAAGAATTGCAGATAGAAACAAAGGCAGAGGTTGCCCTATTTGTAAAAAAACAAAAAATGATAGTAAACGCAAAATAAAGGAGATTTTTAATGACAAAATTTGAACAAGCTCTTGAAACATGTGAAAAAATACTAACAGGGGTTGAACTTGGAACGATGAGTACATCTTCAATGCTTATGATGTGTTTGCGTGTTGCAAGATTAACAAACGATGAAGATGCTATTACGTGGCTCCAATACGAAAATAGCGGTTATCCAGAAGATGAAAATGGGTTTATATTTGCTAATGCTTGGAAAGTTGGTTGGAAGCATGGTCGTGGCAGTTATGACAAAGAAAAGAAGAAAGTAATATTTACCCAATTATCCTCCGCGTTAGAAGGGCGAATTTCTTCACAAAAAGATGCTTTGAAAAATTTTAGTACGAGCGGTGCGTCAGTATCGGGGGACTATGCATTAGTTGCTATGGGTGCGCTAACAAGAAGCGTTTCAGAGTCGACAGAAGTGTTATTAAAAGATATAACAGAAGACGAAAGAAAGCTTTCTTTGTTAAGAGCACAGTATTATGATTATGTTTCAAAAAAGCACATTGAACTATCGTTTAGCAATACAACAGCAGATGTTTTTTCAATTTATCGTGAAAAAGTTGATAATTACTTTTCTAAATTCCCAACCGAAATCACATCCAAACTTCGTGCTATTGATGATAAAATCAACTCGGATAATCCCGAACTGTATTCACAAGCTCTTACTACTTGTCGCAGATTGTTTGAGGATGTTGCAGATGAATTGTTTAAAATTCATTTCCCTAACTATAAAGGAAAAATGTATAAAACAAAATCAGGCAAAGAAATCGATGTGAGTGGTGAACATTACAAAAACAAGTTATCAGCAGTAATTGAAAAATTACAAGATAAATCGACAAATAAATGCTTAGTCGGAAGTAGCATAATTTACTTAATTGATAGGATGGACAATCTAATTAATTTGCAATGCAAAGGTGTTCATAATGAGATTTCTAAAGATGATGCTATGCAGTGTATCATACATACTTATATTTGTTTAGGAGATGTTCTATCTTTATAGTTGCGAAAAACCCAGTATTTATGCGGGTTTTCGCTTGATTACTATAACGCTACTCCGACCAAAAATCCTCATTCGTAAGAATGGGGATTTTTACTTTTTCACTCTTCACTTTTCACTCTTCACTATTCTCTACGTTTTGGATAGAGGATTTTTGGAAGTAATAAGTAATTGTGAATAGTGAAGAAGTTCTGTTACTAAATTAGTTCTATTCTTTGAGTTTTTTAAAATCAGAACTTTTTCTTTTTATAAACGTTCTTTCACATTCTCCTGTCGTTTTTTTACTGACTTAAAATTATTAAACAAACAAATAACATCACTCCCTTTCTTATTGGTTTTTAACATAAAACAGTGCATGTTTACTATAGAAGAAATTTATGGTATATAAATCTTCAAGTGTTGTCATGTGTGTTGCACCTCCTTTGCAGTACAAACATATACCACAATACCTTTCACAAGTCCAGCATTTTTTGAAATAAAATGCAAAAGGCGCCGCCGAAGCGACGCCCTTGCTCATTTAATAATTTTAACTGCTGTTCCGTAAGCAATAACTTCGGCTGCGCCCTGCATTATTGCTGAGGATGCATAGCGTATATTAACGATAGCATCTGCACCGAGAGCTTCTGCTTCTGCAACCATTCTCTTGGTAGCAAGAGCACGAGCCTCGTTCATCATCTCGTTATAGGATTTAAGTTCGCCTCCGACCAAGGTCTTAAAGCTTTGGGAAATATCCTTTCCTATGTGCTTTGACTGAATGGTGCTTCCTTTTACAAGACCTAACATTTCGAGTTCTTTGCCGCTGATGTAATCAGTATTTACTAAGATCATCTTCTTCACCTTTCTTTATTTCATTTATTCTTTCTATGCAAACTTTGAGCATAACAGCCGTAAAAGCAAGGGGAATAATTCCCAAAAGCCATTTCCAAATGCCATCTATCAGTGCTATCAAAAAGCCAAAATAAGCAATGTAATACAAAACCATAATAGCGGTTACGATAATCGGCACAATCAGTTTTTTCTTATGTTCTTTCATACATTCACCGCATTATTTCAGTTTCTGCAACTTTAGGGTTTTAGCAATAACGATAAGCTGCATTCCTTTTTCAAGCGGGAGCGCAGGATCAACCGTTGTACTGATCTTATCACCGTTTCGTATTGCAACAACGTTAACAGAATATTTTCTGCGAAGGCTAAGTTCTATCAGCGTTTTACCAACCCACTCATCTCTTACGTGTATTTCTACCATAGACACTTCATCGGAAAGCTCTATCATTTCGGAAAAGCCCGATGTAAGCAGATTTTTAGCAAGTCTTGTTCCCGATTCTTTTTCGGGGAAAATCACTCTGTCGGCACCCACACGGCTTAAAATCTTTTGGTGCATTTCATTGCCGCATTTAACGATAACGGTGGGAACCCCTGCCTCCTTGCAGAGCGTTACCGCCAAAACGCTTGCTTCAAGATTACTTGCCATTGCAACAATAACAATATCGATATTGGAAATACCGAGTCTTTTAATTGCCTCTGGCTCGGTAATATCGGCGCATTTGCAAACGGGTATGGTTTCAATTGCATTATTAACATTATTTTGATCGATGTCAACAGCCAAAACTTCTGCACCATTGTTTACAAGTTCTTCCGCAACGGCTTTTCCGTATCTGCCGAGACCTAATACTGCATAGGTTTTATTGATACTCATATAATTTATCCCTTCTTATCCCACACTGATTTCTTCGATTGGGTTTCTTACGATATTTTGATTATCCTTGTTTCTCTTAAAGGCAACGGCAAGTGATATTGGGCCAACTCTGCCAAGGTACATTGTTATGATAATAATGAGTTTACCGATGCTATCGAGGGATACCGTAAGATTTCTTGTGAGACCTACGGTTGCGGTAGCACTAACCGTTTCATAAACAATATCGAGTGCATTTGCATCTGTTACGGCAGAAAGCAAAACCGTTGAAGCAAACATTATTATAAAGGACATACAGGTAACGGCAACCGCTTTGCTGACCGCCTGTTTTGTAAGCCGTCTGCCAAATACCTCGGTATCCTCTTTATTACGAATAGAGGCAATCGCCGCCACAATAATAACGGCAAAGGTAACGGTTTTGATTCCTCCGGCTGTGCCAACGGGTGAGCCGCCGATAAACATCAAAAGCAAACATACGATAGCACTTGCATTTGTAAGATTCTCTTGCGGCACTGTTGCAAATCCGGCGGTTCTCGTTGTAACCGACTGAAACAAGGACACTTCTATTTTTTGAAGCAAAGTATAATCTTTAATTGTTTGCGGATTGTTATACTCAAACGCAAAAATGAAAGCTGCACCCACAAAAATCAAAATTAAAGTTGCCGCAATAGCGATTTTACTGTGAAGAGTAAGGTCTCTGAAAAATTTTACTTTCTTAGTTCGGGCAAGTTTTAAAACCCTGAGCACATCCCACCAAACGATATAACCGATACCGCCTAATATAATTAAGGCACACGTAACAATATTGATAATGGGATTGAGAACATAATTACAAAGACTGTTTTCGGCAATAATATCAATTCCTGCATTACAAAAGGCAGAAACGGAAGTGAAGACCGATATCCATATTCCTTTTGCACCGAACTCAGGTATAAAAACCGTCATATAAAGCAGAGCACCGATACCTTCTATTATAAGTGTTCCGCCTACAACCTTTTTTACGAACCGGACAAGCCCCGACAGAGAATTCAGATTAAATGCGTCTTGCAAGAGCAGCCTGTCACCGATACCCATTTTCTTGTGCAGGAGTATCATCAGTCCTGACATAATGGTGATAACACCAAGACCGCCGATCTGAATCAATATCAGAATAATGATTTGTCCGAAATCACTCCAAGAGGAAACGGTCGGTGTAACTACCAGACCCGTAACACAGGTGGAGGTCGTTGCGGTGAAAAGCGCATCTAAAAAAGAAGTCGGTTTTCCATCGGCTGAGCTTATGGGAAGCGAAAGCAACACTGCGCCTATCAATATCGTTATTAAAAAGCTCAACAATATAATATGTGTTGTGGATACCCGAAGCCATTGTTTTTTCATATTATCCTAACGCTACCATGCTGAAAACGAGTGCGAACAACGCAACGGTTTCGCAAAGACCGACAACAGTGATGTACTGTGAAAAGCCTTTTCCTGTTTCAGCTAAAGCATCTGCACCTGCCGCACCGGCTTTACCCTGAAAAACAGCCGAGAAAGCCATGGCGACACCGGATGCGATTCCAAGACCGAGCAAAAAGGCAGGATCGGCAGAGGAACCCTTCATCTGTTGCATCAAAAGGAAGCCGTAAATAGTCTGTGTAAGAGGCGCACCTGCGAAAACAGTAAGAATAAAGGGTGCTGCTTTATTGCTCATATAACACTTTTTCCAAGCACCAATTGAAGCCTGACCCGCAATACCGATACCGATTGCCGAGCCGATTGCGGCAATACCCATTGCCAATGCTGTTCCTAATAATCCTAAATTCATAATGATTCTCCTTTAATCAATTTGTTCTTTAAATGGTTTAAATTTATGCCCACTCCACGACATGTCTAAATGTGAGGAGAACTCTAAGGTGTTAAGTCTGATTCCGTGAACGATAACCGAAAGAATGTTTAGAATCATATTCAGTCCGTGTCCAAACACCAATAGAACGATGGCAAGTATCATAAACATAAAATTGCCAAGTAACGGCCCTGCGAGTTCATTAACGGTAGCAGAGATTGCGGCACCTGCAAGGCCGACCGCCCAAAGTCGTATATACGAAACGATATCCGAAAACACATTTACCACACCAAGCAAAACCGACACAATGTTGGTAAGACTTGAAAGTATGGATTTAATAATGCTTCCTTCATAGTTTGAAAATACGAAGCTCAGTACAAATCCTATACCAATTAATGCGATAGCAACCGTTCCTACGGAAATTCCGCCGATGACCAGTCCAAAGCTGAACACCTCGGCATTTACAACCAGACTCAGCACCAAATAGTAGATACCTAAAAGCTGTAATATCGAGCCGATATCACCAAGCATTTTGATGGAGCCTTTATTTCTCAAAGCACCTTTTATATGTGCGACTGTAAGCTGTATCAGCGCCAGTGAGAAACAGAATATCTGCAGATTTTGAGCCGTAGTCAGCCCTACTGTGCCATTGGTCCAGAACGGATACCATATCTTATCGGCATACACATTTGAAATTACCGGTATGGATAAGCTCTTTAACCAATCGGGCAACTGTTCCGGAGTGAGTCCAAACCAAGTGCAAGTAAGCGTTCCCCAAAGAACGGTTGAGAGGCCGAACAGTCCCACGAGCAAAAACATGGGCGAAATTTGTTTTTTGGCGATAAGCGATTTTATAATCGGGATTGCCGAAACAGCACAGATAAGCAGTCCGTATCCGCCGTCACCGAAAATAATTCCGAAGAATATGAGTATAAACGCCAAGAACCAACCCGAAATGTCATACTCAAAATAACCGGGAACGGTGCCTAAAAAGTCGGTCAACGGATAAATAAGACTTACAAACTTGTTGTTTTTAAGCTTGGTGGGAACGTTATCCTCAATCGAAGGTTCTTCCACGAGAAGTCCCCACGAATTGCTTTGGGCAGTTTGCTTGAGCCTATCAAGATTTTCAGCCGCAATATAGCCTGCGAAATAGGAAATGGAAAGTGGCAACTCGCTTTCGGGTGATAACTTTTCATCTGCCATACCCGTAGTATAGATTTCAAATTCAATTTCCTTTTCGGTAGCCCCAACGGCTCTATTAATGCTCTCAACATAACAAGCATTGGAGGCGATCGTTTCGTCGATTTCGTCTATACGAGTGCTAAGTTTTGAAAGCCGTTTCTTCATCTCGCCTGTAGAAATCTGTGGTAATGCCAAACGGTATGTGTTCAGTGCTGTAACAGCTTCATCAAGTTCTTCCTTATTGGATTTGAGCAGCATAAATCTTACAGTCGATTTTGTTACATCAATTCGAACGGTTTTAATGCTTTCGTCAAGCAGCTCATATTCGGCCTTTGGCATCTCGTAAAAGGATATCTCATAACCTTTTGATTCCAAATCGCTTATACTTGTCGGATCAAAGTCCCCCCAGCTTTTCAAGCGGTCGAGCTCGGAGCTGAGCGCAATTTGCTCTGCCTGACACTGCTTTTTCTCGGCATCGAGAGCTTGAATTCTCGTTGCAACGGACAAAGCCTCTGCAGCGCTCACACCTTTTTGCTCTACGTTTTTCCTTTTGCCAATCGTAAAGATCGCTCTTTCAAGCAAAGCAATTTGTTCTCGGAGCGAGGCGAGTCGTTCACCTGAACCTTCGGTTATTTCAATGTGGACAATTCCTAATTTGCGAAGTTTTTTTAGGGTTTCGTTCTTTTTGTTTTCTCTGATAATAAGAGTTACTTTTTTCATAGGCACTATCATAATGAATAAACCTCCTTTTCGGAAGCCACAGCATTACGAAGGGCTATTTTGCGTTTTGATATTTTTGAACGCACTACGGCACTAACCTGTTGGTCTGCCATATAAATTGATATTTTTTTGATATTTTCCTCGGTTTCAGGGATTTTAACCTTTTCAAACAGGTTGACTCGTTGAGAAGTTGCAAGCAATTCAATCTCTAATAATCTGACCTGTTCATCTAACACTTCCGCCTCTAAATCGAGAGACATTGCCTTTTCCATATGGTTTGCGGCAATATCCACCCAAAGAGGTGTTTCATAAAAGTCATAATCTCCTCGTGAGAAATCCGCGCCCTCAAACGTAGGAATATCAACGCCCGCAATGTTTCCTTTTCCTTTACGAATATTGCTGACAGTTATAATTCCCTTTGGAAATGCATCCATTTCACTAAAAACTGCAATCCATTCACGAAAGCCAAATTCAAGGTCTTCTCTTTCTTTTCTCACTGCCTTTGCTTTGGCTTCAATTGTACGGATCTCCGATTGGAGTTGTTGCTTTTTCAGTGTCAGAGTAGGCAAATATCTGCGGTACATTTTAAGTGCGTCCTTTTGTACCTTCAACTCATTTTTAGTCAGTTTGATTTTTGCCAAAACTACAGACCTCCTTAACCTTTAGGCCAAAATTCATCGGTAAGGTCTGATTTTATTCCGGTTTCGTCCTTTTCGAAGCAATCCGCTAAAATTTCCCATCCTAAATCAAGTGCATCCTCAAGCGGAAGATTAACTGATAGTGACATTAGCTTGCTTTCAAAAAGTTTACCGTACTTCAGCAATTTTTCATCCCAACGGCTCATAGAAAAGCCCATGTTTTTCTTTTCAAGCGTTTCCTTGTAAGAAGAATAAAGGCGAATCATCGCATCCATAAGAGCCCGATGGTCTTTTCGTGTTTTACCGTTTACGTTTTGTTTTAGTCGGGAAAGAGAACCGAACGGCTCTATGCGACCGCCTTTAAGGTAATACTGACCTTCGGTAATGTATCCTGTATTGTCGGGGACGGGATGAGTAACGTCATCGCCGGGCATTGTAGTAACCGCCAAGACGGTAACTGACCCTGAATCAGCAAAATCAACCGCTTTTTCGTAACGGGATGCAAGCTGAGAATACAGGTCACCGGGATATCCACGGTTGGAAGGAACCTGTTCCTGCGTAATGGCAATTTCCTTCATGGCATCAGCAAAGTTGGTCATATCGGTAAGGAGCACCAATACGTCTTTATTCTGAAGCGCAAATTGTTCTGCTACCGCCAACACCATATCGGGAATCATCATACACTCAACGGTAGGATCGGAAGCGGTATGAATAAACATAACGGTTTTACTGAGTGCTCCGCCCTTGGAAAGCGCATCCTTAAAATATAAAAAATCATCATATTTAAGACCCATGCCACCAAGAACGATTACGTCGGCTTGTGCCTGCATTGCAATTCGGGCAAGAAGTTGATTGTACGGCTCACCCGAAATAGAGAAAATAGGCAACTTTTGAGAAACAACCAAGGTGTTGAACATATCAATCATAGGAATGTTGGTTCTCATCATTCGGTTGGCAAGAATACGTTTCGTGGGATTAACAGAGGGACCGCCGATAGATTTCATATTATCGTTAAGTGCAGGGCCTTTATCTCTCGGCTCACCAGAGCCGTTAAATATACGACCCAATAAATCTTCACTGAAAGATACTCGCATTTCGTGACCGAGGAAACGAACTTCATCTCCTGTAGAAACGCCCTGACCGCCGGCAAAAACCTGCAGAGAAACAATATCCCCCTCAATTTTATTAACCTGAGCCAAGGATTTGCCGAAGCGTGTGTTGATCTGTGCCAATTCCTTATCCTTAACACCATTTGCTCGGACAGTGATAACATTGCCGATAATAGATTCTATTCGGTTATATACTTTATTCACTCTCATTCACCGTCCTTTAATAGTTTTTCAGTCGGTGCAGCTAATTTGCCGTCACCTTTGCGATACAATTCATCAATCTCAAATTCTGCTTTTTTAAATGCTTCGCTCTCAAACTCAGTGTAATTCCAGTCGATGAATTTCTGGCGCATACGGTTAAAGAAGTCTCTCGCATCGTCTTTATTTTGAAGAGCGTAATTACTGCCTAAAATATATACGAGTTTATCGGTAACATAGCGCTGACGCTGTTTTCCGCAGTTTGCTTCAACCAAATCGAAGGAGTTCTGCTGCAGATAAACAGCATCGAGCATTTCCGATTTTAAATAGGTAATATAATCAGAAAGTGTCGTACCTTCTTCACCGATAACCTTCATCATAGAGCCAATCTCGTCGCCGTGGTGAAGAATACTCTTGCAGAATTCCAACTTTTCGCCGTCAATAACGCTGTTATATTTTGACCAAGAGATAAGCGGATCAATAGCAGGATATTTTCTTGCATCCGAACGCTCACGGGAAAGCCCGTGGAATGCGCCAACAACCTTTAGGGTCGCCTGTGTTACAGGCTCCTCAAAGTTGCCGCCTGCAGGGGATACGGTACCGCCGATAGTAACGGAACCGGTACTGCCGTCAGGTAAACGTACATAACCTGCTCTTTCGTAAAATGCCGCAATATAGGATTCGAGATATGCAGGGAAAGCCTCTTCGCCGGGAATTTCTTCAAGTCTGCCCGACATTTCACGCATCGCCTGTGCCCAGCGAGATGTTGAGTCTGCCAACATAAGAACATCAAGACCCATTTGGCGATAGTACTCGGCAAGTGTTACTGCAGTATAAACCGAAGCTTCACGGGAGGCAACGGGCATAGAGGAAGTATTGCATATAATAATGGTTCGTTCCATAAGCGAACGTCCGGTTTTGGGATCTGTTAACTCGGGGAACTCAGTGAGCGTTTCAACAACTTCACCGGCACGCTCACCGCAGGCGGCGATAATAACTATATCTACATCCGCATATTTCGATGTGGTATGCTGTAGTACCGTTTTACCTGCACCGAAAGGTCCGGGAGTGCAATAGGTTCCGCCTTTTGCTACAGGGAAAAAGGAGTCGATAAGCCGCACCTTGGTTTCCATTGTTTCGATAGGCGCCAATCTCTCACTATAGCTTTTTACCGCACGTTTAACAGGCCACTTAAACGACATCGATACGGGTATTTCGCGACCTCGTTCATCGGTTAAAACCGCAATAGTTTCTTTAACGGTGTATTCGCCCTTGTCGGCAATAGATTTTATTGTATAGTTTCCCAGCAGATAAAAGGGAACAAAAATTTTATGCGTAAACGGGCCTTCGGGAACGGTTCCGATGTATTCGCCTGCACGAACAATATCACCAACCTTCACAGTCGGTGTGAACTCCCATTTCTTTTCGGTATTAAGTCCGTCTGCGTAAATTCCTCTTTCCAAAAACCAGCCTGCTTGCTCTGCTAAAACAGGAAGCGGATTTTGCAGTCCGTCATATATCTGACCGAGCAAACCGGGGCCGAGATCTGCCGAAAGCATATCTCCCGTAAATTTAACCGTATCCCCACATTGAATACCATCGGTCATTTCATAAACCTGCACTTGAGCAACGTTGCCTTTTATACGGATAACCTCGCTTTTAAGGGCAGTATCACCTACAAAAACATAGCATATTTCGTTCATAGAAACATTTCCGTCAAATTCAACCGACACCAGGTTTCCGTTTATGCTTACTACCTTTCCTTTATTTTCGGTCATTGTTTTGCCTCCAACCTATCTCCATTTAAAATAGAGTCGTCTATATTTTTGTATGCTTTTTCTCCGCTCTTTGTATCAAACTGCCTTATGCGAAGAAGCAATTTTAATTTTAGTCCGTAATAGAAAATATAATCCTCAGAAAAGCTATCCATAGGCCTTAGCGTTTCTAAGAGTTCCAAGCGGTAACTGTTTAGATATTTTTCTGCTTCCATTGGATTTTCGATTTCTGTTGCCGTACTTCCTACCTTGATATATTCCACAGGAAAAGCTCTGTTCTCCGTATCGAATGGTTTCTTCATTTTCTCAGCACGAACTTTACCAAGCGCAAAACGAAGGTTTCTCTCGCTTTCGTTCCA
>JAZPYE010000021.1:0-80043 GCA_045544035.1 Acutalibacteraceae bacterium
GAAGCGTTCGCTGAAGATACAGGCATTGAGGTAACCTACAATGCTACAGGTTCCGGTGCAGGTATTGAAGCAGTTCTCGCAGGACGTTGCGACATTGGTCTTTCCAGCCGTGACTTGAAGGATGAAGAAAAGTCTAAGGGTCTTGAAGGAACCATTCTCGCATACGACGGTATCGCAATCATCGTTCATCCCGATAACAAGGTTGCAGACTTAAGCATCGAAACCATCGCTAAGATCTACACCGGCGAAATCACCAACTGGAAAGATGTTGGCGGTGCAGATGGCGAAATCGTTCTCATTGGCCGTGAGGCAAACAGCGGTACAAGAGATGGCTTCGAGTCCATCACTGACACCGAAGACAAGTGCAAATACCGTCAGGAATGCACCTCTACCGGTGACGTAATCACAGCGGTATCCAGTAACCCCAACGCTATCGGTTATGCATCCCTCGCTTCTGTAAAGGACAGCGTAAAAGCAGTATCTGTTGACGCTGTTAAGCCGAGCGAAGCAACTGTAAAAGATGGAAGTTATGCGGTTCAGCGTCCTTTCGTTCTCGTAACTAAGAAAGACACAAAGCTTTCCGACAGCGCACAGAAGTTTTTTGATTACATCACTTCTAAAGACGCAAATGAAGTAATCAGCGGTGCGGGTGTTGTTCCTGCAAACTAAACGGATTTCGGGCGGCGGTAATGCTACAACCGCCGCTTATTTCCTGTTTGAGGTGAATCATGAAGAAAAAAAGATTGCTTGAAAATATAATCCACGGTGTATTCCTGATACTGGGACTCATAACCGTTGGTTGTGTATTACTCATTAGTGTATATCTGATTATTTCGGGTATTCCTGCTATCAAAGAAATCGGGTTAATCGATTTCTTATTCGGTAAGGAATGGGCCTCCAGCGCCGATGATCCGAAGTATGGTATATTACCTTTTATACTAACAAGTATTTATGGCACGGCAGGTGCTATCCTGATTGGTGTTCCGATTGGTTTTTTCGCAGCTGTGTATCTCTCAAAAGTAGCAAATAAGAAGGTACGTGCAGTTGTAGAATCTGCAGTTAACCTACTGGCCGGTATACCATCAGTTGTTTACGGTCTTGTTGGTATGTTGGTACTTGTCCCTGCTATCCGAGAATTGTTTAACATTCCGGATGGTGCAAGCTTGCTTGCCGCAATTATTGTTCTGGCTGTCATGATCCTGCCGAGCATCATCAAAGTGTCCATTACGGCACTCGATGCCGTTCCAAAGGAATATGAAGATGCATCCCTTGCGTTAGGTGCAACACCTACCGAAACCTTTTTTAAGGTATCTGTGCCGGCTGCAAAGAGCGGTATTGCTGCTGCGGTAGTCCTGGGTGTCGGTCGTGCAATAGGTGAGGCAATGGCGGTTATGATGGTAGCCGGTAACGTAGCAAATATGCCATCGCTCTTCCAAAGTGTTCGTTTCCTTACAACGGCGGTTGCCAGTGAAATGTCCTATGCAAGTTACGGAAGCTTGCAGCGTGAGGCATTGTTCTCCATTGCTCTTGTACTCTTCCTCTTTATTATGCTCATCAACGCAACACTTAATTTCTTCTTAAAGAGAAGCAAGGAGGGCTGATATGGATAAGAAAACGATTAGTAAAAAAAGAAAAGCCTACATCCTTGGTATGCGGTGCATGATGTGGCTCTCAATAGGTATTACAGTAGCATTAGTATTATTTATGCTTGGTTATGTGCTTGCAAAAGGACTCCCGAACATAAGCTGGGAATTGCTTTCTACCAAACCGAGTCAACTGCGCGGCACTATAGGCATCCTTCCAGATATACTCAATACTCTCTATATTATTCTTGCAACACTGCTTATCGTATTGCCCCTTGGTGTAGGAGCAGCAATATACCTTACTGAATATGCAAAGAACAAAAAGCTTGTAGGTATTATTGAGTACGCGGCCGAAACCTTATCGGGAATTCCGTCAATCATCTACGGTCTTGTTGGTATGTTGCTATTTGCAAACACCTTAGGTTCCAGTCTACTTGCAGGTGCTTTGACGCTTGTTATTATGAATCTGCCAACCGTTATGAGAACCACACAGGAGAGCCTTAAAACCGTTCCGCAAAGCTATCGAGAAGGTGCGTTCGGCCTTGGTGCAGGCAAATGGCGTGTGATCCGCACCGTAGTGCTTCCCGGATGTGTGGATGGTGTTATCACAGGATGTATTTTGTCTGTAGGCAGGATTGTAGGGGAAACCGCTGCTTTATTCTATACGGCAGGACTTGCGCATTCCCTTAACGATATTTTCACCGGCATGATGAAACCCGGTGCATCTTTGAGCGTTGCTCTTTATGTCTACGCAAAGGAATACGGTGAGTTTGAAGTCGCCTTTGCGATTGCATCTATTTTGATGATTTTGACCTTAATTATAAATCTGTCAGCCACATTGGTAGGTAAGTACTTTGCTAAAAGGAGAAGTTTATGAGTGAAATTATGACGGCTAAAGACCTATGCCTTTGGTACGGGGATAATAAAGCCTTAAAAGATATCAATATTGCCATACCCGAAAAAAGCATTACTGCATTGATCGGTCCTTCAGGTTGCGGTAAGTCCACATTTCTTAAAACTCTCAACCGTATGAATGATCTGATTCCGATTGTGAAAATTTCGGGTGAAGTTTGCTATAACGGACGGAATGTATTTGATAAAGATGTGGACGTCAATGAACTTCGTCGTGATGTCGGAATGGTGTTCCAAAAGCCTAATCCTTTTCCTATGAGTATATACGATAATATTGCTTATGGTCCTCGCACACATGGTATTACAAGCAGAGTGAAGCTTGATGAAATTGTTGAGCAGGCGCTTAGAGATGCTGCTATCTGGGATGAGGTAAAGGACAGACTTAAGAAGAACGCTCTCGGCCTTTCGGGAGGTCAGCAACAGCGTCTTTGCATTGCAAGAGCATTGGCAGTAGAGCCTAAAGTTCTGCTGATGGATGAGCCTACATCTGCGCTTGATCCGATTTCCACGTCAAGAATCGAAGAACTGGCATTGCAATTAAAGGAGAAATATACTATAATTATAGTAACCCATAATATGCAACAGGCCGTTCGCATTTCGGATAATACAGCATTCTTCCTTCTCGGTGAACTGGTGGAATTCGGTGAAACCGAGCAGTTATTCTCGCAGCCGAAGGATAAGCGTACCGAGGATTATATTACAGGAAGGTTTGGTTGATATTATGAGAAGTAGATTTGATGAGCAGCTTAGTCTGCTGAACAGAAAAATGATTGAAATGGGAGCAGAATGCGAAAGTATTATTGCTCTTTCTGCAAAGTCGCTTTTAGAAGGCAGTGTTTCTGATGCTCATAAGGCTAAGGAGCAAGGCCACACGATTGATCAAATGGAGCGTGAGATCGAATCCATTTGTTTGAAACTTTTACTCCAACAGCAACCGGTGGCTAAAGACCTTCGTGTGATTTCTGCAGCACTTAAAATGATTACCGATATGGAGCGTATCGGTGACCAAGCAGAGGATATCGCAGAGATTATCACATTCCTTGGTGGAAGAACAGGTGAGGAATGCCATGATATTCGCGTTATGGCAGAAGCTACGATCAAAATGGTCACTGACAGTATTGATGCATACGTAAATCAGGATGTTGAGCTTGCAAAGGCTGTATCTGAGTATGATGATATTGTAGACGATGCCTTTGCACGAGTAAAGCAAACATTGATTAAGATGATTTCCGAAAATAATGCTGATGGTGAGTATGCGGTGGATCTTCTTATGATTGCCAAATATTTTGAACGTATCGGAGACCACGCCGTTAATATTGCAGAATGGGTTGAGTTCTCCGTGTCCGGCGTTCACAAAGGAGATTAGTATGATTTGGTGTGTTGACGACGATAGTACAATTCGAGATATTGAAGTGTACACTCTAACACAAACCGGTTTTGAAGCAAAAGGCTTCCCTGATGGGCTGTCCATGCTCGAAGCCTTAAAAACAGAAAAACCTGAATTAATTGTATTAGATATCATGATGCCCGGCATGGATGGTGTCGAAGTTTTGAAGGAAATTCGTAGCAATTCAGAAACACGTAAAATCCCGGTAATTATGGCAACGGCGAAAGGAACCGAGATGGATAAGATCCAGGGCCTTGATACCGGTGCGGATGATTACCTTGTAAAGCCTTTTGGGGTTATGGAAATGGTTTCTCGTATCAAAGCAGTCCTTCGCAGATGTACTCCGGAAGAGATTGATGATGTTTTGCGTATAGGCGAAATTGTCTTAGACGACAAGAAACACGCTGTATCTGTGAGCGGAGAAAAGGTTACGTTGACCTATAAGGAATTCGAAATTCTTAAGCTGTTTATGTCTCATCCTGGTGAAGTATTCTCAAGAGATAAGTTGCTTACTGAGGTATGGGGTAGCGACTATCTTGGTGAATCACGAACAGTGGATATGCACATCAAAACTCTTCGACAAAAACTCGGTGATGCCGGTAAAAATATCGAAACGGTAATCGGTGTCGGGTATCGTTTGGAGGGTAAACAATGACAAATAAGATTTTTCGATCTATCGTATCTGTGGCAATGGTTGTTCTTGTTGCCAGTTTGTTTATAGCCAGCTCATTTCTTTATGATTATTTTAACCGATCACAGGTCAATCAGTTAAAAGAGGAACTTACCTTAGTCGCTGAAAACGTTGACAAGGTTGGTACTGAATATTTCGAAAATTTTGATTCCTCTATTTTCCGCTTTACTTTGGTATCTTCCGATGGTTCGGTTCTTTATGATTCTCAGGCAAAAGCAGGGGAGATGGAGAACCATCTTGAACGTGAAGAAATTTCAGAAGCTCTGAAGGATGGATCCGGCAGCAGTGCTCGTTACTCCTCTACATTAACAGAGAGAACTTTTTATGAGGCAACTCGACTTGAAAACGGAAACGTACTTCGTATCTCGGTAAGCCAGATAACCGTAGGAGCATTGATTTTGGGAATGCTTCCAGCAATTTGTGCCATCATATTGATTTCCGTTGTTGTTGCACTTATTATGTCTCATAAAATGGCAACGGCAATTGTGAAGCCCCTTAACAAGCTTGATTTGGAGAATCCCACCGAGATTGAAACTTATGAGGAATTAACTCCTATTCTAACTAAAATCAACAAGCAGCACAAACAGATCACGAGGCAAATGCAGGATCTGCGCAGGATGTCTGATGAGTTTGAGCAGATTACAAACTCAATGAATGAGGGACTTGTTTTGCTCGATGATAAGGGGACTACATTAAGCATCAATGCTGCAGCAAAGAAACTATTTGGTGTTGACTCTAATGTGGTCGGTCGAAATTTCCTTACCGTTGATCGCAGCGCCGATATGCGTCACGCTATTGAGAAGGCTCTTAAAGGTAAACACGGTGAATTCAGAGAAGAACGCAACGGCAATGAATATCAGTTTGTAGTTAACCGTACCGAATCTGAAGGAAAAACAGTTGGTGTCGTAATTCTATGTTTTGACGTAACCGAGACAGCTTTTGCAGAGCGAAATCGTAAAGAATTCACAGCCAACGTTTCGCACGAACTGAAAACACCCTTGCAGTCAATTATCGGTAGTGCCGAATTGCTTGAGAACGGTCTTGTGAAACCAGAGGACACCGAACGGTTTGTAGGTAATATCAAAAAAGAAGCTTCACGTCTTGTTGCGCTAATAAATGATATTATTCGTTTGTCTCAACTCGATGAGGACAGTGAGCCTGCTACCGAATCGGTAGATCTATATGAACTATCAAAAGAAGTTATTGAAGTGCTTTCGGTTTCTGCCGCTAAGAGACAGGTGAACCTTGAACTTGAAGGAGAATCCTGCATCATTAAAGGCATTCGCAGATATCTATACGAAATCATTTATAACCTTTGCGATAATGCGATTCGCTACAACAAGGAAAACGGAAAGGTTATTATTGATGTTTCTCAAAAGGATGGAAACACAGTGCTTTCCGTAACCGATACCGGAATTGGTATCCCTGCAGAGCATCAATCACGTATCTTTGAACGTTTTTACCGCGTGGATAAAAGTCATTCAAAGGAAACTGGCGGCACAGGTCTTGGTCTTTCCATTGTAAAGCACGCAGTTGCTTTTCACGGAGGTAAAATTAAACTTGAGAGCAAAGTTAATGAAGGAACAACTATTACCGTGACATTATAAAATAAAAAGCATACAGTGCTTGAACTGCATTGTATGCTTTTTTGATATAAAAAATTTATTGAAAAATAGGCTTCCGGCTTAGCTAAACAGAAAAAACAAAAAAATTCTGAAAATTTTTTATTTTCTTGATGAAATTTTGAAAATTTGGTGTATAATAATATTTGCTTATGCAGAGTAGGCATCCGAGCGTTAAGTGCTGCGTGGACGGGGAGTTGCCATGTGGACGAAGGTTTAACCGCGGTTCGGTTGTCGCATCCCGCTGCCGGAAATATGGATCCCACCTCCTTATATTTCGGACACAACGGGTATAAGGAGGTTTTATAATGTCAAAAAGTAAAAACACAGTAAAATTTATTTGTCTCGCGGGCATCATGGCGGCTATGTATGTTGGTCTTGATTTTCTCGCAGTCAGCGTCAGCGCTCCCTTTGGCGGTAATTTAAAGATATCTCTTAGCGGACTTCCTGTAATTATCGTTTCAATATTTGCAGGTCCTCTATGGGGTGCCGCCACAGGATTTGTTGGGGCTTTTACGGGTCAGATGATTACATACGGTATGAGCGCAACTACATTGTTATGGGTTTTGCCTGCAATGGTACGTGGCTTATCAATGGGTCTTATGTTTAAAGCGTTTAAGAAAAGTCTTAAGCCCGGCATATTGACGCTTGAAACTTGTATCAGTTCGCTGCTTGTTACTCTCTTCAATACAGGTGCAATGCTGGTGGAACAAAAGATTTACGGTTACTACCAATCCTACTATGCAATTTTTGTAGCCATTCCTACGAGAGTTATTGCCGGCATAATTACCGCAGTAGTATTCTCACTGATGCTCCCTACGATTATAGATACACTGAATAAGCAATTTGTAAAAACAATTTAAGTCATAGGTGCACGCATAAGTAAACTCCTATGGAACAATGCACGGTGGGTTGTTGCTTATTCCCATAGAACAGGCGCAGGCGAAAAAAACTGCGTCTGTTTTGTTTTCCCTAAAATGATAAAAAAGAGGTGAAACGAAAATACTAATAACAGATGCAAGAAATTAATTAATCTCGAAATCTTGAAAGTTTCTTGAAAATATCATGATAGGATTGCATCGAGACTGGAGGAATGAGTATGCAAAAAATCATGATTATTGACGATGAAATTGATATATTGAGCATGCTTGCTCGCTATTTCAGATTGAACGGGTATGTTGTCTTAACTGCGGAAAACGCAATAGAGGCACAAAAAAAGCTTGCTCAACAACCTGACCTGATACTGTTGGATATTAACATGCCCGAGATGGATGGAATTTCGTTTTGTAAAAACATAAGAGACTATGTATCCTGTCCTATTCTGTTTCTTACTGCAAACACAGACGACAGAAACAAGATCAGCGGCTTCAGTGCAGGTGGTGATGACTATATTGTTAAACCCTTTTCGATTGATGAACTCGGCGCACGTGTTTCTGCGCATCTTCGCCGAGAGAACAGAGCAAAAACAAAGGCACAGATTTTACTTGATACGCACTTTGTTATTGACTTTTCGCAACGGGCCGTTTTTTATAAGAAAAAAGAGATTCCGTTTACTAAAAAGGAATTTGATATTATTGAAATACTGTCTCAAAACCCCGGACAGGTTTTCGACAAGGAACGGCTATATGAAGCGGCTTGGGGACTTGAAGGCTTGGGCAACAACTCGGTTGTTGCAGAGCACATAAGCCAAATACGAGCAAAACTCGCCTCAGTCGGTGCAAGACAGTATATCGAGACTGTATGGGGAGTTGGTTACAAATGGGTAAAATAAAGACAAAAAAGAGTTTTCGACTCATTCCGGCATATGTACTGCTTGCAGTTCTCTTTTTGCTTGGTGCTATGTGTATCGCCGATATTGAACGTGAATATATAGCCAATGTTCAAATGAGCGTTGCAGAGAGATATACTGATCAGGTGGAAACGTTTAACGAGCATAAGGTATGGGATACGCAAGGTAATGAATATGTTTTAACAGAGAAAGATAGTAGGCAAATTCAAAGACTTGATTTCTTTGCATATATCTTTCCGCATATGGCATATATCAGTTCAACCTTCCTTGCGGGACTTGTGTACTATCGTAGGAAGTTAAAACGTCCTCTAAGTATTCTTAAGAACGGTACAGAGAGAATTGCGAATAATGACCTGGATTTTGTAATCAAGTATGATGCTGATGATGAGTTCGGCCAACTGTGTGATGCTTTTGAAAAAATGCGCTCTTCACTTGAAGAGAACAGTAAGGAAACTTGGAGGCAGATGGAGGAAAGGAAGCGGTTGAATGCATCTTTTTCTCATGATCTGCGCACACCCCTTACTGTACTTGAGGGACACTTGGAGATTCTGCAGAAGTACACGGATAACGGTGCTTTAAGCCGTGAGGATATCAGTGAAATATATTCGATTATGAATATACAGGTCAAGAGATTGAGTCGGTATGTGTCCAGTATGAGTAAGCTACAGAGCCTTGAAGATATTCCAATATCACCAAGACCGACAAACAGTAATGAACTGATTGGTACACTAAAGAATACGGCGGAGATTATATGCGTAGAGAAGAAGTTACTTTTCGAAAATGAAATAAAGTGCTCTGAACTTAATGTAGATGTTGAAATAATATTGCAGGTGTTTGAAAATCTTATGTCAAATGCTGCGCGTTATGCAAATTCCGAGATAAATGTTCGCTGTAGAACAAGTGGAAAACACCTATATATAATTGTATCAGATGATGGGCAAGGATTTGATTCGAAAGACATTAAGATTGCAACGGACCCATTTTATACCACCGAAAAGAAATCAGAGGGTGAACATTTTGGTTTAGGTCTTAATATTTGTAAAATTTTATGTCAACGTCACGGAGGAGATATCATTTTAAAAAACAATAAGTTGGGCGGCGCAAGTATAACTGCACATTTTAGTTTATGAAAATTATTACACTTTTATACTTGACAAAACGAAAATGCTGTGATATAATTGACAAAAACTTAATAAAAGTATCTATTGCTTAATGAACTATGCAAACGAGGGTATATGTTTAATTACATATTGATGGGAAGCAATGTTGTACCGTTGATAGGGGTAATTATTCATATTATCTGTTAGCACAAGAGCAGTAATTTTATAGGAGCACCTATCTTCGGATGGGTGCTCTTGTTTTTCTATAGGGGCCACGAAAGTGGAGAAGAATAAGTGATTCCATCTTTATTAAGATATCTTTTGGAAGGATGGAGGTATTTATGCGGGTTGAAAATCCCGAAAATGAACTAGACTATTTTGCATCTTATTATATCTGTAAAGGGCTTTACCAAGAAGGCATAATTACTTTCGAGGAGTTTGACAGAATAAACCGTGCAAATGCACAGAAATTAGGAGTCGAACCGATTGTTGAATTCTCGCACATTCGTCAAAGTATCGGCGTTTCGGTAGAATAATCTTATCAAGATGAAAGAGAGGTTATTTTATGGCTGATATAAGAGAAATAAGAGTAATTAAGCCGACAAAAAATAATGCTAAAGAAAAACTTCGTGTTGCCGCTTATTGCCGTGTTAGTACTGATTCAGATGATCAGATTAATTCTTTCATTGCACAGGTTAGATATTATAACGATTACATTCGTGAACAGCCTGACATGGTTTTAGTTGACGTATATGCAGACGAAGGTATTACCGGCACCTGTATGAATAAGCGAGATGAATTCAACCGAATGATGAAGGATTGCAGAGCAGGGAAAATTGATAGGATCTTCGTGAAAAGTGTTTCGCGTTTTGCTCGTAATTCGTTGGAGTGTATTGAATCGGTTCGTGAACTAAAGAAATGTGGTACTACAATTTTCTTTGAAAATGACGGTATTGATTCAAAGACTATGAATCATGAATTGATCTTGTATATTAAAAGTGCTTTCGCCCAAGGCGAGTCAATGTCGGCTTCTAAGCGTGTTAGGCGTTCCAATCAAATGCGAATGGAAAATGGTGAGTTTACATTCGTAAATGCACCATTCGGATATAGAATGTGTGATGGTACGCTTGAGCCTGTTTGGGAAGAGGTTGCAATTGTCCGAAAAATATTCAAATACTATCTTTCCGGTATGGGTTTTGGAAAGATAGCGCAAGAATTAAACACACAAGATGTTCCCGGAAAACCATGGGGAAGAGAGCGTGTTAGATACATTTTGTCGAATGAAAAGTACATCGGCGACACAATGCATCAGAAGACCTTTACTCCATGTGAACTCCCTTTTAGAAATCGAAAAAATAGGGGAGAGATGGATAAGTATTATGTGTCTAATTCTCATGATGCTGTTTTGGATAAGGACACATTTTATGCTGTTCAGGCTATGATAGAACGCAATCTAAGAAAAGAAGCTGAGAAAGCAGCACCTAAAAAGCATAAATACACAGGAATCTTTTACTGTAAAGACTGTGGATGGGCTTTCAAAAGACGTGTTCAAAACGGAATTACGTATTGGGCTTGTTCTAAAAATGGTACTGCAGGTCAAAGATGTTCTACCCACCCATTAAGTGAAGAGGTTATTGAGAGAACGTTTTGTAATATGTATAACAAGCTTAGGCAGTTCGAGGGAGAACTACTAAAAGGCACACTTAATAGATACATCGAACTCAAAGCCGCTATTACCAAAAGCAAGTCGGAAATCTCCGAGATCGATAAGGAGATCTTGCAAGAAAGTGATACGATATCATATTTTACAAATCTTGTTCATGACCAAACAATTAGCCAAGAAGTATTTGACATAAGTGTTGCACCGTCAAAAAAGAGGATATCAGAGTTACGCGATAGACGTAAAAGGCTGATTGATGATGATGACGATGAAAAATGCATTGATGAATTGAAAGGTGTAATTGAATTCTTAGAAAACTCTCCCAAGGCTATCATCGAATATAATCACAAATTATTTAAGGGAATTGTTGAACGTGTGGCTGTTGAGGAAAACACGTTTACCTTTGAAATCAAAAGTGGAATCTTTATAACGGAGGTGATAGCATGGAACTAAGAAGAGTTTTATATGGGTATCGTAAGGACCAATTTGATTATTACATTGTTCAGGAAGAAGCTGCAATTGTCAAAAGGATCTTTAAAGAGTATTTGTCCGGAGAATCATTGTCAGCTATTGCTAAAAGACTCACTTCGGAAAGTGTTGTGTTTTTCAAGGATAAAACACAGTGGAGCAAGAATGCAGTATGTAGAATACTGGATAATGTTCATTATACAGGTGACGAAGATTATCCGCGTATAATCGATAAGGATACATACCAAAGAGCACTTGATTTGAGGCTCGGTAAAGGCGGAGAAAGAACAGTGGATTCACCGGAAACGGAGTACATAAAAGAGCATACTGTTTGTTCCTGTTGCGGAAGCAGGTTTACAAGACGTGCTAAATATAAAATCCGTGAAAGATGGCTTTGTGTTAATGGTTGCCCGTGTACCAAGGAATACCTTGATGATGCTGTTTTGTTTTCAAAGATTAAGTTGGTTTTGGATTTTGTAAAAAAAGATCCTGGCGTGCTCATGTATGATGCAGAGGTTAAGCAATATGAGCCGACAAGGGATATTATTGCTTCTGAAAAAAGAATTAAGCAATTAATGTTTGAGTCGAGATCTATGTTTCAACCGATAAAAAAATTGATTGTAGAAACAATTAATTTGAAGTATCAAGCAATGGAATTTGATCCGACAAAAGAGAAAACAAAAGCACTCATGGAATTTTTTGAAAAATACAATAGAGAGGTAAATGGCCTAGATATAAAATTGCTTAAAAAAACAGTTTCACACATTGTAATTGATACTGAAGGCGATGTTATATTGAAATTCATCAATGGAGTTGAATTTTCGAATAGGCAGGTGGCAAATGATGGAGAATAGAAAAAAGATTATAACAAAGATACCTGCTGACATAAGAAAAACACAGAGAGTAGAACCTGGAAGAAAACTCAAGGTCGCTGCTTATTGTAGAGTATCTACGGATGCGGACGATCAGCTTAACAGTTATTATGCACAGATGACATATTATCGGCAGCATATTCAAAGCAATGATAAATGGCAGTTCGCCGGCATCTATGCTGATGAAGGAATTACGGGAACTCAGGTCCGTAAGCGTGACCAGTTTCTTAAAATGATTAAGGACTGCGAAAAGGGAAAAATTGATATGATCCTGACCAAGTCAGTTTCTCGTTTCGCAAGAAATATCGTTGACAGTCTATCCTTTGTACGAAAATTAAAGGCTATGGGCATAAGCATCTATTTTGAAGAACAGAATATTGATTCCTTAAAAGAAGATAGCGAAACCTATATAGGTATTCATTCTGTTATGGCACAGAGCGAGAGTGAAAATATTAGTGCAAACGTTAAATGGGGCATTTCCAAACGTATGGAAAATGGTACGTATCGCTCTAATATGAATATGTATGGTTACCGCAGAGATAAAATCACTAACGAGGTTAAAATAGTACCGGAAGAAGCTGAAGTAGTGAGAACAATCTTTAGATATTATTTAGATGGGATGAGCACACATCAAATCAAAAAATATTTAGAAGATAACAATATTAAAACTTACAGCGGGCTGTCGACTTGGCAACATAGTTCAATTGTAAGTATTCTTCAGAATGAAAAGTATTGTGGCGATGTTATTTATCAAAAAACATATCACCTAGACTGTCTCTCGAAAAAAGTTAAAGTTAATAACGGCGATAGAACAAAATATCACATAATGAACGATCATGAACCAATCGTAACACGTGATTTATTTTATGCAGTACAGGCAGAATTTGCTAAACGCAATACAAAACGTAGTGTGTCTGATAAAGCTGCAACAATAAGAGGCCGATATAGCGGAAAATATGCTTTTTCTGAACTCCTTATATGCGGAACGTGCAATGGAAGATATCGCAGGAAAACCGTTAAGAAAAATGGAGTTCCTTTCCACTATTGGCGTTGTATTAATAGACTTGATTACGCTGATAAATATTGCTCGAATTCAGTTGGACTTGAAGAAGAAGCGTTGAAAGCGGCGGTTTGCCGTGCATTATCGAGGATATTAAGACAGAGAGATGAAGGCTTTGAGGTTGTGAAGAGCAGCTTGATCTATTCAGCCTCATCAGAGAGTAAAGCTGACGATTTGTTTTTTGTGGATAAGGCAATAAGGGATGAAGAAGCCAGAATAATTGAATACGGAAAGTTAGCCATTTCATCAGAACACAAAGAAGAAGATTATAAATTGGCTATCAAAGATAGTTCTGGGAGAATCGAATCTTTGAAAATTCAAAGAGAGCAAATAGTAAGACAACTTAGTTGTAATGATGCTGCAAAAAAAGAGATGGAACGAATTGAAAAATACTTATTAGAAAACAGGGCCGTTGTAGATACTTATAACGACTCTACCGTTCGGCGCCTGATCAGTAGCATCGAAGTTACTCCAGAGTTGGATTTAAAAATCTACATAAAAGGTGGATACGAAATCACCGAAAAATATTTACCTTTAAAAAATTCGGCGTAATAAGTTTTTGTTGATTTTTTTATACTTTTGTGGTATAATTTGTATGTAAAGAAAAAACGAGTGGTTTTTGGCTTAAAACAGCCGATTTTACCCAGTTCTTTTTCGTACAAGAGAGACAGAATTCTCTTTACCACGGTAAAGAGAATTTTTTATTTAAAAGATGTTATTAAATCGGAGATGAAAAAAGTTGGATCAGTTATTTGTACTAGCAATTTTTGCAGGAGCTATTCTTGCTCTTGTCTTTGCGGCTGTTACAGCAGGCAAGGTTATGCGGTATTCCGAAGGTTCAGACCTGATGAAGAAAATTTCTTTATCTATTAGAAAAGGTGCCAACGCATATCTTAAGCGACAGTATAAAATTGTGCTAATCTTTTTCGGCGTGATGTTTGTTGTACTTAGCGTAATGGCTTTTATGAAGTTTCTTACACCATACGTACCGTTCGCATTTGTAACCGGCGGTTTTTTCTCGGCTTTGTCCGGATTTATCGGAATGAAAATTGCAACTTTTGCAAATGCTAGAACGGCAAATGCTTGCCAGAATAGCTTGAACCGTGGTCTGAGAGTTGCTTTTTCCGCTGGAAGCGTTATGGGCTTTTCGGTGGTAGGTCTTGGACTGCTGGATATTGCAGTTTGGTTTTTCTTGTTGCGTTTTGTGTTTAATCTAGATAACGAAGCAATCAGTAGCGCTATGTTAACCTTTGGTATGGGCGCTTCTTCTATGGCGCTTTTTGCCAGAGTTGGCGGCGGTGTATTCACCAAAGCGGCTGATGTGGGCGCCGACCTTGTGGGCAAGGTTGAGGCAGGCATTCCTGAGGATGACCCCCGTAACCCAGCAGTTATTGCTGATAACGTGGGTGATAACGTTGGCGATGTTGCCGGTATGGGCGCTGACCTTTACGAGTCTTATGTTGGCTCAATTATTTCCGCTTCTGCGCTGGGCGTAGCTTCTCTCCATTCGGTTAAAGCGTTGATGTTGCCTATGCTGTTGGCGGCTATCGGCGTTGTTTGTTCCATATTTGGAACCTTCCTTGTAAGAACAAAAGAAGATGCTTCTCAAAAGCAACTTCTTGGCGCGCTGTCTCGTGGCACAAATTTCTCGGCTGTTCTTATCGCCATTTTATCTTTACCTCTAGTATATTTTGTTTTAGGCAAGGATAATTGGAGTGTTTATTTTTCGATTCTTGCAGGCCTTATAGCTGGTGTGCTTATAGGTCAGGCAACTGAATATTATACATCCGACTGTTATAAACCCACTAAAAATCTGGCGGCTTCCTCCGAAACCGGTACAGCAACCGTAATTATCAGTGGTTTGTCGGTTGGTATGCTTTCTACACTTTTACCTATTGTGATAGTAGCTGTGTGCGTGCTTGTTGCCTACTTCGTGTCAGGTGGCGCAAAGGATGCTTCGATGGGACTTTACGGAATATCGCTTGCCGCAGTGGGTATGTTATCTACACTTGGTATTACACTCGCTACCGACGCTTACGGTCCGGTTGCCGATAATGCAGGCGGTATTGCTCAAATGGCAGGTCTTGATGACAAGGTAAGAGAGAGAACCGATGCGCTTGATTCTCTCGGTAACACAACAGCAGCAACCGGAAAAGGTTTTGCTATTGGCTCTGCGGCGCTTACGGCATTGGCACTGATAGCCTCTTATATTGATAAGGTAAAAACCATTGAGGGCGGCGCTGAAAAAATTGCCAACCTTAATATTACCAACCCCACCGTTTTGGTTGGTTTGTTTATCGGCGCATGCTTGCCCTTTGTGTTTGCGGCTCTTACAATGAATTCGGTTGGCCGTGCAGCACAAAGTGTTGTTATTGAGGTTCGCAGGCAGTTCAGAGAAATTAAAGGCCTTATGGAAGGTAAAGCAGAGGCAGATTATGCAAGCTGTGTTGACCTTTGCACCAAGGCCAGTCTTCGCGAAATGGTGCTTCCGACAATTGTTGCGGTTATTGTGCCGATTATTGTTGGTTTAGTGCTTGGCTGCACAGGTGTCGTTGGTATGCTTGCGGGAGCCACTGCGTCCGGATTTTTGATGGCCATATTTATGTCAAATTCGGGCGGTGCCTGGGATAATGCTAAAAAATATATTGAAAGCGGCACATACGGCGGCAAGGGCTCAGAAAATCATAAGGCCACTGTAGTTGGTGATACTGTTGGTGACCCGTTCAAGGATACAGCTGGTCCTGCGATAAACATTCTTATTAAATTACTTTCCATGGTTTCAATAGTGTTCGCCGCTTTGGTGACATATTATTCGGTATTATAATTGTCGATACTTTTTACCAAAAAAAGCAAGCCCTAAGGCTTGCTTTTTTAGTATATATAAAATATACTAACTCTATATACAAAATATTTTTTAATGATTTGGTGGGGGTGAAAATTTGGTGAAAATGGCGGCTAAAAAACTCTTTAGTGTAGTTCTTTCGGTCCTTGTTCTCGCAGCAGGCTTTGGCACAATGCTTTCGGAGTTTATTACTGCTGAACCCGAATGGACTTATAACTACGATGAGCTTGTAACACAGGTTGATTCCGTAAATGAAAAGGCGCTTGCACCTTTGCGTGTTGCTATGGGAGAATATGTAGAGGCGCCTGATTATTTTGGTTTTTATGACTATTTTGGTATTGCAACAAATCTTGATGCAACAGGTGTTTTTGCAGGACTTCGAGTTGAAGACACCTTTTTCAGCGAGGTTTCCGACACCCTTCTTTATGGCGGAATGGAAATTAACGATGCTCATCCATTTGTAATTTATGAGGTTGAAAGCGGCACCGAATTTAGAATTCAGTATTACACTTACACTAAAGAGCATTGGGCTGACATTGGTTTGGGCTCTTATGCAAACGACCTTTACTTTGCTAGCATTTTTGCTTCCTCGGATGGCGTTAACTGGGTTCCTGCAAATTTTGAAAACGACATTGCTTCTATGCCAACCGAAGTACCTTATGACCTTGTTATTGCTACGGTAGCAAATGTTGGCGCTAACACCCGCTTTGTTAAGTTTGAGTTTCCTGTTGACCCGAGTCTTGTTAGTGATTTATTGGTTGACATAGAAGGGTCTGGTGGCGTTCCTCAGGATGCTCTTTTAATTCAAAAGGTTAAACTTACTGCACCTACAGCGGCTGTGGCTGAAAAACTTGTCAGTTTTCAGAACAGCAAAGTGACAGCTAACGGTGAAAAAATATCCCTAGATGAGGTTTTTGTGAATTATCCTGCCACGGCAACTGTTGATGACAATGGTTTCGGTCTAGTAACCTACACAAACAGTCAGCTCGGAGGCGGCACCACCGATATGTATCCTTGGGGCACATTCTATGAGACCGACCGTGATTACTATCTCCGTGTTCAGCCGGGCACCCGTTTCTCTCTTTCTTTTAATGACCAGACAATACACAACGACCTTGCCGATGCTCTCGTTTTTACAGGAAAAATTGAAAATACAGAGCAGTTTGCGGTTAGGGTTTTTAGCTCTGCAAATCTTAAAAACGGTTGGGTTGAGCACAAATTGGCGCCTTCTGCCGCCAATGTAAGTCACGGCATTAAATTCAGTTATAACTTTATTATTCCTGAAAATCACACCTATGTTAAGTTTGTAACACCCATAAGCGGCTCGGTAGGCAGCATTAAGGATGCGCAAGGGAACACTGTCACCGCTCAGGCAGGTAACACCTTTTGCATTACCGACCACATTATTTACACTCCTTATGATGAGTCGGGTGTTTTCTTTGATATAGATGAGGATTACGCTTCGATTAAAGCCTCTGCGGCAACTATTTATTTAAACCATAATTTTTCAACCACCTCCCCCGATACCGGTTTTCATTCGGCTAATCTTGACACAACCTATAAACTTGGAAGTGTCCAAACCGAGAGAACCGATGATGAACTAGCATTTTTACTTTATAAGGTAAAGGGCGGCACGCATTTTAAGGCAAAATTGATGATTGGTTGGAGTGGTAATTGGCGCAAGGAAGGTTATGATAATAATAAATCTGCTGATGCTGAGGAAATGCATTTTGCGATTTTAACATCCCCCGATGCTGCCGAATGGACACTTCAGTACACTCTTGGCCTAACTGATGATTTTTATGTAAGAAGTAGCACGGCAAGCAACAATGTATACTATAATGCGGATGTTTTTGTTCCTGAAGAACACAGCTATGTTAAGATTATCTCTTATTGTCGAGGCTATTATAAGTATTCAGGTGGCTCCGTTTATTTTAATAACCAGTTTATGGTGGGCGGCGCTTCCTATGTTTCTGCCGATTATAATGATGACATAACAAGCAATATCACCGTTAACGACTACATCGCAAAGAGCGAAACAATCCTTAATAACGAAACCAAGTGTGAGTTTGCAATATATAATTACTTCGATGTTGAAACCTCAGCAAATGGTATTGCCGCAAATTTGGATGCTGAAAATGCCTTTGTTGAATACAAAGTTAATAATAACAGTGCTCTTGTAATTAAGTCTGATAACGAACTTAAAATGGAAGTTTCTTACGATGGCAAAAAGTTTGTTAAAGCGCAAATTTATCCTTGCGGCGATACCTACACCGTTAACACTCTTGATGGTAAACAGTACATAAGAGTTTATCTTGATACAAACGAGTCTATTAAAGCGGTTTTCGCCGATGCTCTTGCTCCCACCGCAACCTTCATCAATGCCGCAGGCAACAAGGAGGTTATCGAACTCGATTTCTTTGGTGAAACCCCCGTTCCCAGCATCAACACATCTCGTGTGGGATATATCTTTTCAGGTTGGGATAACACAGTCAAAGGTCTTTACCTTGATGCAACCTTCACCGCACAGTATATTAAGTCTGATAAAACCTACAATATTGCTACTCAAAATGGCGGTGTAGTTCTTTGTGTTGGTATGGATTACTGCGAAGCAAACACAACCACAGTTGCGGCTCGGTTTGATGATATGGTTACATTGGAGGCCCCTGCAACCTGTGATGGCCTTGTGTTTGACAAGTGGATGGTTTTTGAAAATGGGGAGCCAACCGAAATTGTTTTTTCTCACTCTAATAAATTATCATTCCTTGTAAACGAAGATATTTGTTTGTATGCAAAGTATGCCGAGGAAAAAAGCGAGGTCGTTCCCTTTATTTATACAAGCAAAAAAGCACAAATCACTAAAAACGAAAATAGCGGCTTGTGGAATATGTCTGTAATTTGGCAAGTTAATGTACCTGACAATGTTGAAGTTTGTGAGACAGGTATTCTCGTTTCAACCTATAATTTTGATGATGATGCTATGTGTGATGGTGTAATAAGTAACGGGGAAACTGATATCATTAAGAAAAGAAGTCACAAGAACGGCGCGGCAGGTAAAACCCTTATGTATACCATAACCGACATTGAGGCAGAGAACAGCACAACAAGATTTGCTCGCCCTTATGCGAAAATCACTGCTAACGGTGTTGCTGAAATAATTTATGGTGATACGCTCTCCCACACCTACACAGTATCCGAATAATTTAGAATGAATAATAACTAAACTCAAAGGACCCCTTGAAGATTTACTACAAGGGGGTCCTTTTCACAAATATTACTTGCTATTATTATATCAATATGTTACAATAATAAAGCTTTGGAGGCATAGCTCAGTTGGTCAGAGTACTTGCTTGACATGCAAGGGGTCACTGGTTCGAGCCCAGTTGTCTCCACCAAAAAATCTCGTTCTTCCGAACGAGATTTTTTTATCCATTGCGAAAGCAATGGTATATCATCAACGATAGCAACGCTATCGTTGTATCTCATCAGTCCGTAAGGACTGTATATCATCACGCTTTAGCGTGTATCATATCTTTCGTAATGATGATATGCAATTCCTAACGGAATTGATTATATACAATGCTTCGCATTGATTTGATTTTGCTTTTATGCTATAATACATTCAAAGGAGTGATAGTATGAAATTCCAATTTAATGTCAATATTAACGATAAAGATTATTTGGATTATAATAAGTTTTGGATGTTACAATCACATTATGGAAAAAAACAGATGACAACTTTCAGAATTGTTATAGCTATAATTTTTGGTGCATATATTCTTATCTCGTTGTTTGGAGGTAACTTTACTTTTGATTCTTTTATTGGAATAATTCCAATTGCGATTTTATTGATTATATTTGAGTTATCACTTTCTCCATTATATGTTTCGTTCTTAAAAAGTCATTTAAAGAGTCTTAAGAAAAAAGGAAAAATGGGATATTCTCCTTCATCTGTTATTGAGTTTTATGAGGATGTTTTTGTTGAAACAACACCTGATAATAAGACGGAGCAAAAATATTCAGCCATTGAAAGAGTAAGTATTGTTGATAATAAAGTAGTTTATATTCATGTGAATAATATTATGTCTTACATATTACCTTTTTCTTGCTTTAAATCAATAGTACAATATGAGGAATTTTTAGATTTTATAAAAACGAAATGTGCAGACATTGATATATATTAGTTTTTTAAAAACTGCAAGTTTGATTTTTAAAAAGCCCTGTTCTTTAAAACAGGGCTTTTAATTTATACTTTTCACTTTTTGTGGAATAATAAAACAAAAAATGAAAAGGTGAAAAAAATGACAAATTCAGTTTGGAGCGAGTTCGAGGAAAGGCCGAAATTTGAGCCGCTTAGTGGGGACATTAAAACCGATGTTTTAATTGTTGGCGGTGGGATTGCAGGCCTTCTTTGCGCTTATCACCTTAAAAATGCGGGTGTAGACTGTGTTTTAATCGAGGCGGATAAAATCTGCTCGGGTATTACAAAAAATACTACAGCGAAAATAACGATACAACACGGGCTGATTTATGATAAAGTTACTAAATCGCTGGGAAAAGAGGCGGCGGAGCTTTACTATAGGGCTAATGAAAATGCTTTAAATGAGTTTATAAACTTATCAAAAATAATTGATTGCGATTTGCAGGAAAAAACTGCCTTTGTTTACAGCGCTACAAAATTCAAAGAAATTGAAAGGGAAGCGAGGGCACTAAACGAAATTGGTTGCCCTGCATTTTTAACCGAAGAAACCGAGTTACCGTTTAATAATATCTTAGCAGTTGGAGTGGGGAAGCAGGCGCAGTTTCATCCTTTGAAATTTTGTTTTGCAATAGCAAAGGATTTAAAGATTTTTGAAAATACAAAGGCACTTGAATTCGGTAAAAATTATGTTTTAACAAATAGGGGAAGGGTTTATTTTAAAAAGATTATAATTGCAACCCATTTTCCGATTATTAACAAGCACGGTTTTTATTTTGCTAAGCTTTATCAGCACCGTTCCTATGTTTTGGCTCTTGAAAACACACCGAAAATTAACGCAATGTATGTTGATGAAGATTTGAAAGGATTGTCTTTCAGGAACTATAATAACCTGTTACTCCTTGGTGGCGGAAGTCACAGAACTGGTAAAGTTGGCGGCGGTTGGAGAGAACTTGAAAGAGTTGCGGGAGAAAATTATAATAATTTTAAAATTGTTAACCGTTGGGCAACACAGGACTGTATGAGCCTTGATGGACTGCCGTATATCGGGCAATATTCAAAAAATACACCAAATATGTTTACGGCAACGGGCTTTAATAAGTGGGGAATGACATCGGCAATGGTGGCGGCCTCGGTTTTATGTGATTTGGTACAGGAAAAGGAAAATGAGTTTGCAGATTTATTTTCGCCATCGCGAGGAATTTTAAAACCACAGCTTGCGGTTAACTTAAGCGAATCAATTCTAGGCATTTTAAACCCGAAAACACCTCGGTGTCCTCATCTTGGTTGTGCCCTGAAATATAACCGTTTTGAACATTCCTGGGACTGCTCCTGTCACGGTTCAAGGTTTACAAAAGATGGAAAACTTATTGACAACCCTGCAACCGATGATATAAAATTATAAAATAAGAAAATCGGTGATTTAATGAGCGTTTTTGATAAAATTTATTGTGTTGTTTCTAAAATCCCAAAGGGAAGAGTTGCAACCTATGGTCAGGTGGCGCTTCTTGCAGGTAATCCCAGGTGGGCAAGGGTTGTGGGCTATGCGCTGCATAACAATCCAGCGCCCGGGGTTATTCCTTGCCATAGGGTTGTAAACCGCCTTGGGAAAACGGCAAAAACGTTTTCCTTTGGCGGAGACACTGCGCAAAGACAACTGCTTGAAAGTGAAGGCATTATTTTTGAAAAAGACGGCAGCATCGATTTGAATAAATACGGATGGAAACAAAATTTACACAAGGACTAAAAAATGATTAAAAACAAACAAACAGTTTTGGCCACAATTTGCTCGCTTATTGCCCAGGTGATTTTTGGATTTAGCTTTATGTTTACAAAAATTGCCCTGGATTACTCCTCGCCGCTTACTGTTATTGCGGATAGGTACATAGTAGCATTTTTGGGGCTTACAGTAGCACTGCTTTTTACAAAAACAAAAATTCGATTTAATAAAAACATTTGGAAGCTAATTTTAATGGCTGTTTTTCAACCGTTTTTGTACTTTATTTTTGAAAGTTACGGCATAAAACTTACAACAAGCGCCTTTTCTTCTATAATGATTTCGCTTATCCCCGTGGTTGCAATGGTTAGCGGAATTTTTATATTAAAAGAAGTGCCGTCAATTTTACAATATGTTTTTACCCTGCTTTCCATTGGCGGTGTTGTGGTTATGGCCCTTGCGGGAAATGCCGATGGAACCGTTACACTTGGCGGCATTCTGCTTCTTTTAGGTGCCGTTTTATCGGCGGTGGGCTATAACATTATGAGCCGAAAAATCTCAAGCGAGTTTGCACCAATTGAACGCACCTATGCAATGAGCGTTATAGGACTTGTATCATTTCTTTCAATTGCTTTAATAGAAAATATAAATGCACCTGCCGAAATATTTACGCCATTTTTAAATCCCGCTTATCTTTGGTCGATTTTATATCTTGGATTAGTATCATCCGTTGTGGCGTTTTTCCTTTTAAATTATGCTAATACTCATCTGCCTATTGCTAAAACCACCGTTTTTTCAAATGTAACAACGGTTGTGTCTGTTATAGCGGGAATTATATTCCTAAATGAAAAACTCTCATTTGAGGTAGTTATTTCTACAATTATGATAGTTGTCGGCGTGTGCGGCGTTCAGCTGCTTGCTGTTAAAAATAGAAAATAAGCCGTTTATTAAAAGAAGCCCTACATTTGTAGGGCTTTAAATATTTATTTTACTGTATTTTTTGGGGGAAACACCTTTATATTTTTTAAAGGTTTTTGAGAAGTAGCTTATGTCATTAAAGCCGTTATCCAAGGCGGCTTCCGTAACGGTTGCACCGCCTTCTAAAAGGGAGTGCGCAGCGTTTTCAATTCTTAATCGGTTAATGTAATCAATAGGGGTAATATTGGTAAATTCTTTGAAGAAACGACAAAAATATTTTTCGTTCATTCCCGTCTTTTTGCTTAATGTGTAAAGGGAGAGAGGCTCGCGGTAATGTTCCTCAATAAAATCAATTATATCAGCAATTTTAGCCAGTTGGTGTTCGTATTTAGTGTTTTTGATTTTTTTAATATAACCGCCTGAATAGAGTACTCTTAAAAGATTAAAGGCTTCTGCATAAAAATCCAAAACGGCAAAATCGTTGCTGTTATCAAAAGCAGAAAACAGCCTGTCAACAATTGATTCAACATCGGTGTTTTTTCCGGTTTTAAAAAATTCACAAAAGGAAATTTTGCGACACATTATCGGTTCAATGAATTTGTTGATAGCATCGCTCTTTCTGCGGCAAAGCATTGACAAATCAAAAACAGCATATGTAAAAACACAGTTCTTGAGAATGCCGCTGTGCAATGAGCCCGACTCGATAAACGCTATATCTCCTGCTTCCATTTTATAGCTTCGTTGGTCAATTGAAAGCTGAAGAATACCACTTTCTACCCGCAGAATTTCAAATTCTTTGTGCCAGTGGGGCATCATATTAAAATCCGGGTCCTTCATAACTCCGCATTCAATAGGGAAATCACTTGTGCCAAAAATTTTCTTTTCATTTAGTTCTGAATATTGCATAATAACCTCAAAGTAACTTTTGTCATAATTTTAATACTTATATCACTAGTATTTTAACATAAACAGTGATATAATACAATAAAAACATTTTGGAGGTATCCTTATGGCACAAAATAGATATGTTGGCGATTATCCCGTTATCGGCATTCGTCCCGTGGTTGATGGCAGACGCGGTCCCTTAAAACTTCGTGAAAGCCTTGAAGACCAGGTTTGGGCACTTGCAAATGCCGCAAAAAAGCTTTTTGAGGAAAATCTTTTCTATTCAAACGGCGAGCCTGTTAAGGTTGTTATGGCTGATACAACAATCGGCCGTGTTCCCGAAACAGCAGCCTGTGCAGACAAGTTTAAAAAAGAGGGCGTAAGCATTACGCTTTCTGTTACACCTTGCTGGTGCTATGGCTCTGAAACAATGGATATGGACCCGAGCACTATTAAGGGTGTTTGGGGCTTTAACGGAACCGAGCGCCCCGGTGCTGTTTATCTTGCCGCAGTTCTTGCTGCCCATGCTCAAAAGGGCCTTCCTGCCTTTGGCATTTATGGTCATGAGGTTCAGGATAAAGATATGGTTGATACCATTCCCGAAGATGTTAAAGAAAAACTGTTGCGTTTTGGTCGCGCTGCTGTTGCCTGCGCCACAATGCGCGGTAAGTCTTATCTCCAAATCGGTTCTCAGTGCATGGGAATCGGCGGTTCTATTATTGACCAGGATTTCATTGAGGATTATCTTGGAATGCGTGTTGAATCGGTTGATGAGGTTGAAATTCTCCGCCGTATGGAAGAGGGAATTTACGATAAAGAGGAATATGAAAAAGCCCTTGCATGGAGAAAAGAGCACTGCAAAGAGGGCAGAGATGATAATCCCGAAGTGGTTAAATTCACCGATGAGCAGAAGGAAAAACAGTGGGAATTCACTGTTAAAATGTACTGCATAATTAAAGACCTTATGGCCGGCAACAATAATCTTCCTGCTGAATTTAAAGAGGAAATGGCAGGCCATAATGCCATTGCAGGCGGCTTCCAGGGTCAGCGCCAATGGACCGACCATTGGCCCAACTGCGACTATCCCGAGGCACTTTTAAGCTCTACATTTGACCACAACGGTGCCCGTGAGCCCTTTACCCTTGCAACCGAAAATGATGTTCTAAACGGCCTTGGTATGCTGTTTATGCGCTTACTTACCCACCGTGCACAAATTTTTGCCGATGTTAGAACATACTGGTCACCCGAAGCTACAAAGCGTGTAACAGGTTATGATTTTGAAGGCAAAGCAAAGGAAAACGGCGGTGTTATTCACCTGCTTAATTCTGGTGCTGCATGTCTTGATGCAACCGGTGTTTGTACCGATGAAAACGGTAACGCCGTTATGAAAAAATGGTGGGAAGTTACCGATGAAGATATTGATAAAATGACCGAAGCCACACGCTGGTGTGAAGCAGGCTTTGATAACTTCCGTGGCGGCGGTTTCTCCAGCAGCTTTACCACAAGGGCAGAATTCCCCGCAACAATGATAAGACTTAACCTTGTTAAGGGTCTCGGTCCTGTGCTCCAAATTGCTGAGGGCTGGACAGTTCATCTGCCTGATGATGTAAGTGATGTTCTTATGGAGCGCACTAACCCCACCTGGCCTTGCACTTGGTTTGTTCCTCGTTGTGATGGCAAAGAGGGAAGCCCCTTTAAAACCGCTTATGATGTAATGAACAATTGGGGCGCTAACCACGGTGCAATTTCTTACGGTCATATTGGTGCCGACCTTATCACAATGTGTTCAATGCTCCGTATTCCTGTTTGTATGCATAACGTATCTGAGGATGACATTTTCCGTCCTGCAGCTTGGAATGCTTTTGGTATGGATAAAGAGGGTCAAGATTATAGAGCTTGCGCCACCTATGGTCCTTTGTTTAAGAAATAAATATTTTTGCCCGAGGGTGTTAACACCTTCGGGCTTTTCTTTTGTTAATTTTACTTGTATTTTGCTAATATTTGTTATATAATAAATTAAATATATAAACTTGCGGCAGAATGGAATATGATATATGCTATTTGATATTATTGGTTCGGACGGTAAAATTGATTTTATAACCCTTATTGTGCAGGCCTTATCTTCGCTTGCGGTAATTTTTTTAACCTTGCCCGTTCACGAGTTCGCTCACGCTTACACTGCCATAAAACTTGGTGACCCGACCCCTCGCTACACAGGCAGGCTTACTCTTAATCCCCTAAAACACATCGACTATTTAGGCGCGGCTTCTATTTTGCTTTTTGGTTTTGGTTGGGCAAAGCCTGTTCAGGTTAATACAAGATATTTTAAAAATCCAAAAAGGGATATGGCAATTACAGCCGTTGCAGGACCTATTTCAAATTTGATTGTTTGTTTTATAAGTATTTTTATTGCAACGCTGGTTACCGAGATTTTTCCGTTTTCCGATGTAGCATTTTATATAGGCGTTTTTCTCATAAACATCGGTTATATCAACGTTTATCTTGCGGTTTTTAATCTTATTCCTATTCCACCATTCGATGGTTCAAGGCTATTGTCGGCGTTTTTGCCATATAAGTATTACTACGCTTTAATGCGCTATGAGCATTATTTGCGGTATGGCGTTTTAATTCTTTGCTGGACAGGTGTTTTATCCCGTCCGCTTTCGGTTGTTTCGGGTGCTGTTTACAACGCTATCACAACAGCAGCAACATTTATATTTAAATTATTTTAAGTTTGGGGTATTTTATGGAGACTGTTTTACAGTATAGACTTGAGCAGTTTGAGGGTCCGCTCGACCTGCTGCTCACACTTATTTCTAAAAACAAACTTAATATTTATGACATTGAGATAGCGGTGCTTGTGGATCAATATCTTGAGCAGATTAAAGCTTTCAAAGATTCTGACATTGACATTGCCAGCGATTTTCTTGAAATGGCTTCAAGGCTAATATACCTTAAGACCGTAAGCCTGCTCCCAAAACACGAGGAGGCAGAACAGCTTAAGGATGAACTTGTTGGAGAACTGCTTGAATACAAGGTTTGCAAGGAAATGGCGGCAAAATTTGCTACTATGACCGAAGGTTTTGATACCTTTGTCAGAACGCCAACCGAGGCACCAGTTGATAAAACCTACATTTTAAACCACGAATCAAAGATTCTTTTTGATTATTATATGGCGGCTGTGGGTCGTGGAATGAGAAGGCTGCCGCCCTCCACAGAGCCGTTCAAAAAGATTGTGGCAAGGAAAATTGTTTCGGTTTCCTCAAAGGTTGTGTCTGTTATGAAGCGACTGTTTAGAGGTGGTCCTCAAAGGCTTTCAAGTCTATATAAGAGCGTTAAGAGTCGCTCTGAACTTGTGGCAACCTTTTTGGCTGTTTTAGAGCTTTGTAAAGCAAACCGTGTAACCGTTTCCACAGATACAGAAGATGCAAAAATTGAACTGAATAGGTGAAAAAATGAGTGTAAATTTAGTTAGTGCTCTTGAAGCCGTGCTTTTTGTTGGCGGTGAGCCGATGTCAATGGACAAGCTTTGTCAAATTTTTGATATAACTCCCGAGGAGTTAAGCGTGCTTGCAGAGAGTCTTGAAAAAAAGTTAATTGGTGAAGATTCCGGCGTTAAACTTGTAACATTAGATAACGCTTACCAGCTTATAACAAAAACCGAGTATGCCGATTATATTAAAAAGGCCTTTGAAATCAAAAGAAAAACACCGCTTTCCCAGGCAGGCTTTGAGGTTTTAGCGGTTGTTGCCTACAACCAACCTGTAACCCGTGCTTTTATTGAGCAGGTTCGCGGTGTTGACTGTTCGGGCGCACTTTACACCCTTATGGAACGCGGTCTTGTGGAAGAAAGAGGTCGCCTTGATTTGCCGGGTAAACCCTTGCTTTACGGAACAACTAAAAACTTTTTAAGGTGCTTTTCACTTCGTGATTTAAGCGATTTACCGCCGCTTCCCAAAAATGAACTGCAAAACGCATATCCCACCGATTTAGCCGAACAATTAAACATTGATGGCACATTAACCGAAGCAGAAGGGGAAGATGGAGAGTGATTCCGCTCCTGATTATTTTAGGTATTGTTCTGGTAATTTTAATTTTACTTTTAATTCCCGTTTCTTTTTCCCTAAGCTTTAATGAGAGTTTTGATTACACACTTAAATATGGGCTAATAAAAATTCCATTAGATTCAAAAAAGGCAAAAACGGATAAAAGGCAGGAAAAAAAGGAAAGTTATTTTAAAAAGCTTTTTAGAGAAAAAGGCTTTGAGGCGGCTTTTAGCGAGCTTTGTTTTTATGCTAAAATCTTTCTTGAAAAGATTTTGTATCTTTTAAAGAAAATAAAATTCAAAATTTTTAATCTTAAAATCAGCGTTGGTGGGGCAGATGCCGCCAAAACAGCAATAAGCTATGGGGTTATTTCTTCGGCGGTTTATTATGTTCTGGGTTTCCTTGATTCAAATATTTGCCTTAAAATTAAAGAAACTGACATTTCTGCAAATTATAATTCGCCCACCACTAAGGCGGAATTTAATTTAAAAGCTTCTCTGAAGCCCATTTATGCCATTTTAGCAGCATTTACACTGATTAAAATTATTTTAGAATTAAAAAACAAGGAGTTAGTTAGCAATGAGCGACAGTAACATTAAAAGCATTATGGATTCCACAATGAATAATCTCCACGCAATGGTTGATGCCGACACAATTGTTGGTAGTCCCATAACCGTTGGCGACATCACCTTAATTCCTGTTTCAAAGGTTGCTTTCGGTCTTGCAACGGGCGGCTCTGATTTCCCCAGCAAAAATCAGCAAGGTCTTTTCGGCGGTGGTGGCGGCGCAGGTGTTACAATTACACCCATTGCTTTTATGGCAATTACAGGTTCAACCGTTAAAATGTTGCCTATTTACAACGAGGTAACCTCCATTGAAAAGGCAATTGATATGGCTCCCGAAATTCTTGAAAAGGCCAAAGAACTTTTCAAAAAAGAAGATAAATAGTCAAAACTGTATAAATTTAAATTCACCCTCATATAAATTTTGAGGGTGAATTTTGTGAAAAAGACAATATTTTTTATTTTCTTTTGCTTTTTATTTTCTTTTAATGTTGGAGCGATTCCCGGTGTTTCAGCAAGGTCTGCAGTGCTGATAAACGGCACAACGGGCGAGGTAATTTTTGGAAAAAACCAAAGCGAACAATTGCCGATGGCCAGCACAACAAAAATTATGACAGCGCTCTTACTAGCTGAAGAAAACACACCCGAAAAACAGGTGACAGTTACAAAACAAATGGTCACAGTCGAGGGCTCATCAATGGGGCTACTTCCGGGGGACACCGTATCTTATAACGACCTGCTTTACGGTCTGCTTTTAGCATCGGGCAACGATGCGGCAAACAGTGTCGCCTATCTTCTTGGCGGCAGCCTTGAAGGCTTTGCAAAGATTATGAATTTAAAAGCAAAGCAGTTAGGCCTTTTACATACTAATTTCGTTACACCTTCGGGTCTTGATAATGAAAATCACTATACAACGGCCGATGATTTAGCGAAACTTGCATGGTATGCAATGAAAAACCAAGCCTTTTTCACTGCCGCATCCTCAAAAAATGCCGTGCTGAATTTCGGTAATCCGCCTTACCGCCGACAACTTACAAATCACAATAAGTTGCTTAACTTGTATGATGGCGCGGTTGGCGTAAAAACAGGTTTTACAAAAAAATCAGGCAGGTGCCTTGTTAGTGCGGCAAAGCGTAATGAGGAGTATCTTATTGCGGTAACTCTTAGTGCGCCAAATGATTGGCAGGACCATAAAACAATGCTTGATTTTGGATTCGAAGCATTAGAGGAAATTTTATTCAATTTTAAAGAACAAAGCATTACTATTCCCGTTGTTTCAGGAGAGCTTGATCGTGTTACCGTAAATATTCCAAGCCTTTCGGCGGCCGTTGCCAATGAAAGTAAGACCGATTTTAGCACCGAATGCCATGTTCCCGAATTTCTTTATGCACCGCTTAAAGAAGGGGATATAGTTGGGCAGGCGGTGCTTAAATACAAAGGCGAAGTGATAAAATCTAATGATTTAATTTGCGAAAGGGAAATCAAAATTAAAATAGAGGAAAAAACTTTTTTAGACAGTTTTTTTCAGATATTTTTATCGCTTATAAAACAAATTTAGGAGTTTAAAATGCAAACTAAAAGGATTAGAATTCAAAAGCATCTTTCTCAGTGTGGTGTTGCTTCAAGGCGCCGTGCCGAAGAACTTATAATGCAGGGTAAGGTTAAGGTTAACGGCAGGGTTGCACAAATTGGTGACTCGGTTGACCCAAAGCGTGACAAGGTTTCGGTTTCGGGCAAAAATGTTGTTGCGGTTAATGAGAAAAGATATATTATGCTATATAAGCCTCGCGGTTTCGTTACAACAATGCATGATGAAAAAGACCGCAAGTGTGTTAATGACCTTGTTCGTGATGTTGGAGTTACTGTTTTTCCTGTTGGCAGGCTTGACAAAAACTCTGAGGGCCTTTTGCTGCTTACAAATGATGGCGAATTTGCAAATCATTTAACCCACCCATCGAGCCACGTGAACAAAACATATCGTGTTACGGTTGGCGGCGCTGTAAGTGAAGAGCAAATTGATAAAATGGCAACTGGTATTATGCTGGATTCTAAGCGAACCTTACCATGTGATGTTTATGTTATTGAGCGCAAGGCTGATAGAACGGTGCTTATTTTCACAATTCACGAGGGAAGAAACCGCCAAATTAGAAGAATGTGCGAGGCAGTAGGGCTTAGTGTACTTAGACTTAAGCGCACCGAAATTGCAGGTGTCAAGCTTGGAATGCTTCCTCAAGGAAAATGGCGCGATTTAAACGAGAGAGAGCTTAAGCGCCTTAACGCTATTTCCGTTTCAAAGGGGGAGAACAAATGATTAAGGTTGTTCAGCTTGATAGCTATGAAGAAACGAAAATCGCCTTTAATTCAAAGGGAATTGAATTTGGTCCATTTCATTTTTGCTCGGCGGTTTTTGATGGCGAAGAAAAAATCGGAGAATGCTTTTATAAGTATGATGATGACTGCGTTATAATAAAAGATATTTTCTCGAAGGGTGACTTGCTACTTGTTGATGGAATTCTTCGCAGTGTGTTTTTTGTTGCCTCAAATAGAGGAATTGAAAATGCTTTTTATGAAAACGCAGAGCTTGAGCCAATTTATGAAAAACTAGGATTTTTGCTGGATAAGGATTCTAAAAGTTTAAAGCTTAAAAAGATTTTTGAGGCCTGCTCAGGCTGTAAAAACTAATTAAATAAAAAAGGCTTGCAAATTATAAGGTTTTATGTTATTATAACTGTTGTGTAAAATTTTTGGAGGTCATTTAATATGAATGCTTTACAAATTATTGTTGGTGCCATTGTTCTTATTTTGGCAGTTTTAATTATTCTCGTTGTTCTTTTACAACAGGGTCGTCGTTCAGGCGTTAACGGCGCAATTTCCGGTGCAGCAGATACCTTCCTTTCCAAAAATAAGGCTCGTCATCTTGATGCAGTTCTTCCTCGCTGGACTAAGTATCTTGCCATTGCATTTTTTGTTTTAGTTATTTTGGCAAATGTTCTTGTAGCAGTATTATAAAATTTTAAAAAAACAAACAGCCGTACCATTTATGGTACGGCTGTTTTTGTATTATAACGATATAAACTGCATAAACATTAATAAGAGGTGTTTTTATGCAAGTTTTAACAACAGTTTTAGCTATAATTCTTACAATATATTGTTTAATATATATTTTTTTACTTTTTAAACTTAAAAATCCCTTTAAAAATTTATTAATAAATGCTATTATAGGTATAGTAGCACTTTTAATTATTTATTTAATCCGCAGTGTTTCGGGCTTTTTCATTCCAATTAACCAGTGGACTGTTTTAGCAAGCGCGGTGGGTGGCTTGCCTGCTGTGTGTGGCATTTTAATAATACGAATTTTACTTTAGGAGGGGTACTTTGCTTAATTTTATTTTTGGACGCGGAGGAGCGGGCAAAACCTATGAAATAATGCAAAGACTGAAAAAAGATGTTTTAGATGGCAAGGATGTTGTTTTGCTCGTTCCTGAACAGTTCAGTTTTGAAAGCGAAAGGGAAGTTTTGCACACCCTTGGGGATAACTCATCAACACTTGTAAGCGTTCTAAATTTCACACGAATGTGTGATGAGGTAAATCGCCTAGCGGGTGGTAATGCCTTTTCGGTTATGAGCGAGTGTGATAAAATAATCACCATGCGAACAGCGCTTAATGCCGTTCGGGACGAGCTTGTTTTATGGAAAAAGTATTATAACTCCGCCCGATTTGCTAAGGTAATGCTGGGCTGCGTTGATGAGCTTAAAGCCTGCGCAATCAGTGCTGAGGATATTTATGCTCTTAATGCCCCTGCCGCGCTAAGCGCAAAGCTTAGCGACCTTTTTAAAATTTATTCAACCTATGATGCGCTAATTAGCAATCGTTTTATTGACCCTTCGGACAAGCTTACCCATCTTTACACAAAACTTGCCGATTTCCGTTATTTTGAAGGTAAAGAGGTTTATATCGATTCGTTTAAGGAGTTTTCAGGGCAGCAATATAAAATTTTAGAGCGTATTTTTTCACAGTGTAATAATGTAACCGTTTCTTTGCTTTCAAACGGAGATTTTAGCGATAAACCAGACAATTTCTTGGGCCTTAAAAAACTACATAAAAATTTGGAAAAAATCGCAAAAAAGTTTGGCGTTAAAATTAGTGAGCCCACCATTTTAAATGGTGGGAAATATAATTCTGCAGAACTTAAAGTGCTTGAACAACTTTTAGCGGGGGAAAAGGTTTCTTTTGAAGGGGAAACCAAGGATATAACAATTTTTAACGCTTCATCGGTTTACAGTGAGGCAGATTTTGTTATGCGAACAATTCGCCGCTTAACCCGTGAAGAGGGCTATAGATACCGTGATTTTGTGGTAATTGCGCGAGATACGGCAGCTTATGAAAAGGCAATGCTTAGTGCTGCAAGAAAAAATAAGGTAAGCTGCTTTTTTGATAAAAGGCAGTCAATTTCTCAAAATCCAATTTGCATAATGACCCTTGCAGCCCTAAAGGCGGCACAAAGGACATCTACGAAGGAAATTCTTACATTCCTTAAAAGTGACCTGGCAACCCTTAGCCTTGATGAAATTTCCGAGCTTGAAAATTACTGCTTTGTTTGGAATATTGACGGTGCTTTATGGCACGATGACTGGACCATGAATCCAAATGGTCTTGAGCAAAATGAGGCCAATGATAAAATAAATAAACAGCTTGACCATTTAAATGAATTAAGAAAAAAGGCTTTGGAGCCAATTTTTGAGCTCAAAAAAACCATTGGCGGCACCGCAAGGCAGTACTGCACGGCAATTTTTAAATTAATTAAGGATTGTCGCTGTGAAGAGAAGCTTAAAGCACTTTATAATAACTTAATCGCTGAAGGCAGTGCAGATGAAGCTGATGTTTTGCGCCAAGGCTATGACTGCTTTATCGGCGTTCTTGAAAGCGTTGTTAAATGTCTAGGTGAAAAGCCTGTTTCGTTTCAGGATTTTTATGACACGCTTTGTGTTGCTATCGAGACCTCAAGCGTTGGAACAATTCCGCAAATGCTTGACCAGGTCACCTTCGGCTCAGCCGACCGCATAAGGCCTTCAAGACCCAAAATCGCCTTTGTTGTTGGAATGAATCTTGGCGTTTTTCCTGCAACAATTTCTCAGACCGGAATTTTTGCCGCTTTTGAAAGGAGGCAACTTATTGATTTGGGTCTTGATTTAGGCAATGACCTTGTTGGCCTTTCTGCAAAAGAAAATTTGCTGGTTTATTCCTCTGTTTGTTGCGCCTCGGACAAGGTGTTTATTTCCTATCTTTCGGGGGCGGCAGCAGGTGATAATGATTCCCCTGCGGCGGTTATCAAGCACATTAAGAATAGCTTCCCAAAAATAAAGGTATTAAATGAAAAGGATATTACATTTCAAGACAACCTGCCTGAAACGATAAACTGTGCTGCCGAAAACTTTGCCGTGAATTTTAATGCCGAAAATGGTATTAGAGATGTTTATTATGAGGCTGCAAATAAAAATTCCGAATTAAACGAAAAATTAAAGTCGGTTGTGTTAATTAAAAATGAAGGGGAATACACCCTAGACCGAGAATCTGCCCAAAAACTTTTTGGAAACAAAATAAACCTTTCACCATCTGCCTTTGAAAAATATCAAACCTGCCCATTTTCCTTCTTTTGCAATTATGGGTTGCGACTTTCTACCCTTAAAACTGCTTCCTTTGACCCACTTCAAAGGGGTACAATTGTGCATTATGTTCTTGAGAATTATGTCAAGCAACATGGTGATAATTTGCATAACCTTAGTTATGAGGATTGCCAAAAAGCGGTTGATGAGCTTTTAAAAGACTATCTTGTAAAAGTTCCGGGCTATTTTCAGGCTGTTTCCGCAAGGAATGAGTTTATAATTAGCACAATTGCAACTTCGCTTTACGCTGTTGTTTGGCAGCTAACCTGTGAACTTGCACAATCGGGCTTTGTGCCGAAAAAATGTGAATTTGTTATTGGCCTAGAAAACCCCGATATACCTGCAACGGAAATTAAGGTTGATGATGAAACCAGCGTTAATTTGCGGGGAAAAATTGACCGAGTGGATGTTTGGAATGGCTATGTACGAATTGTTGACTATAAGTCGGATGCAAAGGTGTTCAGACTTTCTGAGGTCGTTTGCGGTCTTAATATGCAAATGCTAATTTATCTTTACGCACTATTACTTAGCGAAAATGAGGAGTATTCAAATCTTAAAGCGGGTGGAGTGCTTTATATGCCTTCTAGCACCGATTTAGAGGAAAGCTCCCTTGCAATGAACGGACTTATTTTGGAAAATGAAGAACTAATCACTGCAATGGATAAGGAGAAAAGCGGTCAATTTATTCCCGAATATAAGTTCACAAAGGCAGGGAAACTGACAAAAGCATCCTCCTTTGCAGGCGGTGAAACCTTTAATGCGATTTTTAATCACATTACACAGATGATGAAAAAGACAGGCGCTGCCATTAAAAACGGAGAGATTTCGGTTTCTCCCACCGACAGCCTATCCCACAACGCCTGTGATTATTGTGATTTTTACGGAATTTGCCACATTGAAAACAGTTGTCATAAAAAGGTTCAAAAATTAACTAACGATGAGGCTGTAGCACTTATGGAAGGAAGTGATGAAAATGGCATTTAACCCAACTCGAGCCCAAAAAGCCGCCATTGAAGCCAAGGGTAATGTGCTTGTAAGCGCTGCCGCAGGCTCGGGTAAAACTGCCGTTTTAACCGAACGCGTTGCTTCACGCATTGCCGACCTTGAAAATCCAATAAGTGCTGATAGAATTCTCGTTGTAACCTTCACAAAGGCCGCGGCCGCCGAAATGCGTTCGCGCATTGAGGCAAAACTAAACGAGCGCCTCCAGCAAAAACCCGATGATATGCATTTGATTAAACAAATGCTGCTTTTTCCAAGTGCCAAAATTTGCACCATTGACTCGTTTTGTATTGAACTTGTTCGTGAAAATTTTGATAAGCTGGGTGTTAATCCAGATTTTAAAATTGTTGAAGAAAATGCTCTTAACGAGATTAAAAACCAAGCGATTTCCGAGGTTTTCGAAGAACAGTTTGCAACAAAAAATGCCGAGTTTTTAAAGCTGCTTCGGGTTGTTGGCTCAAGATATGATGACAGCACGTTGGCTTCCTATGTTAAAAAAATTCAGGAATTCACCTCAAAACTTCCAAACCCTAACGAATGGTTAAAAGCCGCCGCTGAGCAGAGCAATTTTGAGCTTAACGGTGAAAAATGGCGCGAACTTGCATTTGGAACTGCATCACAGCAGGTAAAGCTTGTTATTGAAAAGTCAAATATGGCACTTGACCTTTTAGAGCAGTTTCCTCAGTTAGAAGATATCTTTAAACCGCTGTTTTTAGAGCCTAAGGTTTATGCGCAGCAATTTTTAAAGGATATTGCTGATAAAAATTGGAACGCTTTATACTACGGTGTTTCCTCTGCTGCTATTAGCAAAATGTCTAGCAAAAAAATCCCCGATGATTGTCGTGGAATTGTTATTGGTAAGAGGCTCCGTAAGGAATGCGTTGAAATAATTAAAAAACTTAATGATAACTTTTTTGATTTGTGGGAAAACATTGCCGAAAACGATAAAATGCTTTATCCACTTATAAAAAAGCTGGTCGAACTTGTTATTTCATATAATGAGCTTATTAACAAAAAACTTGATGAGCGCAACATATTAACCTTTTACCGAACTGAACAACTTGCCTTCCAGCTTTTGTGCCGTTATGAAAACGGCAAGCTTAAGGTTAATGATTTTGCAAAGGAATATATTGATAACTTCGATGAAATTCTTGTTGATGAATATCAGGATACTAACCCCTTGCAGGATATGCTGTTTTGTGTTTTATCCAATAATGAAGAACGGCTGTTTTTGGTTGGCGATGTAAAGCAAAGCATTTATGGTTTTAGAGGTGCTAATCCCTCAAATTTCCTAGAGAAGAAAAAAAGATATTTACCTTTTGACAATCAGGAGGCCGAGATTTCAAAGAAAATTATTCTCGGCAACAACTTTAGAAGCCGCAGTGAGATTTGTGACTTTATCAACTTCTTCTTTTCGGCTTTTATGACCAAAGAAAACGGCGAAATTGATTATGGCGATGAGGAAAGGCTTTATCCCGAAGCCGAATTCCCTGAGACTGTTATTTCGCCCGTTGAGGTGGGAATTATAGAAAATGAAAGCGAAAGCATGGCCGAAGCCGAGGCCGATTACATTGCCGATTCAATTATTAAAACAATGAATGGCGGCAAATGCATTAGAGATGAAGAAAAGCCAAGTGAGCTTCGCCATGCAAGGTTTTCTGATTTTGCTGTTTTGCTTCGTGCCACAAGCAAAAATGCTCCGCTTTACGCCGCACAGCTTGAGAAAAGGGGAATCCCCGTTTCTTTGGGTGCAGACCTTTTCTTTAAAAGCCGCGAGGTGCAGTTTGTTTTATCCCTATTAAGCGTTGTTGATAACCCAACAAAAGAGGTTAATTTAGCAACCGTTTTGCTTTCGGGATTTTTCGACTTTACTGCCGATGATTTGGCACTTATAAAGGCTAATGATAAATATAAAAATCTTTATGCCGGTGTTTTATCTGCCGCAGATGGCGGCAACGAAAAATGTGCACGCTTTATAAGCAAATTAATGCAATACCGGAGAAAATTCACCACAATGAAAATTTCGGATTTTGTTGATTATGTTTATGAGGATTTAGGTCTGCTTAGTGCGGTTTGTTGCCTTGAAAACGGAATTAAGAGAAGGGATAATCTCCTTTTAATTTTAGAATTTGCCTGCGTTTATGAGGAAAACGAGGGAAAAAGCGTTTCAGGTTTTTTAAAATTCCTTGAGGGCATTGATGAGAATAAACTCAAAAGTGTTGGCGAGGCTGATGAAAACAGCGTTAAAATCATTTCAATTCACCACTCAAAGGGTCTGCAATTTCCGGTTTGTTATTTCGCAGGTTGCAGTGAAAAATTTAACACAAGCGATTTTTCATCATATTTATTGTTGGATGAAGATTTATATTTTTCATTTAAGTTCTTTGACCCACAGTCAAAAAGAAAGTTAACAACAATACAGCGCCAAATTCTCATTTCTAAGGCTCGGCAAAAACAACTGGAAGAGGAACTGCGGCTTGCTTATGTTGCAATGACCCGCGCCCAGGATAAGCTTGTTTTACTGATTTCAGGTGAAAAGTTAAAGGAAAAAATCAAAGAAATTTCCGAGACACTTAATTCAAAAGGAAATGCGGTTGACAGTGAAATTTTCAAAAATGCCGTTTGTTATACCGATTGGCTTTTGCCTGCGGTTTTAACTCATTATTCATCAAACGAGCTTAAAACAATTTCGGGTGCTAATGGTTTGCTTAACGAAATGCCAAATCCTTTTAAAATTAACTTTGTTTTTTCAAATGGTATTTTTGAGTCTGATAGTGAACAGATTAAAAATGAAAAAGAAAGGCTCAGCAAAGAACAAATTTCTTATACCGCAAGTAAACTTGAAGAAAATCTTAACTTTGTTTATCCTTATGATGAGATTTTGGGCATTGCCTCTAAGGCTTCGGTTTCACAGCTTGCTCACTCAGCAGAGCACGATGCTTATGCTTTTGAAGCCAAACCAAATTTTGTATCAAAAGGTGGCGTTAGTGCGGCACAAAGAGGCACGTTCACTCACCGAGTTATGCAGTTTTTAGATTTTGAAAAGGCACAAACCGATTTAGATGCCGAGCTTGACCGCCTTGCCGAATGGCAGTTCTTTAGTGAGGAAGATATTAAGCTTGTTGACCGTGATAAGGTTAAAGAATTCCTTTCAAGTGAGCTTTGTAAAAGAATTATCGCATCAGACCTTGTAAGAAAAGAAATGCGTTTTTTAACCGAAAAACCGGCTTTGGAAATTTCGGTAGGACTTGATGCAAAATTTGCTGATGAAAACATTGTGATTCAGGGTGCGGTTGACTGCCTTTTTGAGGAAAAAGGTGAAATCGTTGTTGTTGATTTCAAAACCGACCGTGTGTCAAGTGAAAAATTGCTAGCCGACACTTATAGAGAACAGCTTAAAATTTATGCAGGTGCTTGTGAAAAGATTTTTTCAAAGCCTGTAAAAGAAATTTTGCTTTATTCCTTCCATTTAGGAAAGGAAATTAAACTGTAAAAAAATAAATCTCCCTCGGGAGATTTATTTTTTTAATATTGGCTGAATTTGTTCGCCATTAAGAGCATATTTAATTGTTTCTTTTAATAGAGAAAAATCACTTATTAGCGAGTTGTTTTTATTAGTGGGGTCATCCTGAGCAAAGGGGACAAAGAAAATGTTTTTTGTGTTTAGCAAAAGCCCAATATTTTTAGCGCTGGCGGCTAAAGCATCATTGGTTGCAATCGCTAAAACAACGGGCTTTTTATTTCGCAGGTGCGCCTTTACAGCCATTGTAACGCTGGTGTCGGTTATTCCGTTTGCTATTTTTGCTAAAGTGTTACCCGTACAAGGGCAAACAACGAGAACATCAAAAAGCTTTTTGGGACCGATTGGCTCGGCGGTAACTACGCTGTCAATTATTTTGTTTTGGCAAATTTCGGTTACTTCCTTTTTTAAGTCTTCACAGGCATAGAACCTGGTATCGCTTTTAAAAACGATTTCCGACATAATCGGTGTGATGTTGTGCCCGTCTGACCTTAACTCTTTAAGGGTACTCACCGAGTTTTTAAGGGTGCAAAACGAGCCGCACATAGCATAGCCTAAATTTAGCTGACTCATAGTTTCAAATCACTTTCTAGGGGGATTAAGATAGTTTTTCTTTGATGATTTTTTTGATTGTTTTTCCTAAAATTTCTCCCGCTGTTTTTGGAGCAATTTTTCCCGGTAAGGCGGGGGCATAAATATATTCCTTTTCTCCTAAAATCACGGCTTGTTTATCTATTCCGAAGGGTGCGCTGCTTAGTTCTAAAAACAGGCAACTGTCCTTGCATTCTTCAATGTGTTCTTTGCCGATAACTGGGTAGGGAACAGTGTTGATAATAATATCAAAATCTTTAATGTTACCCAGCAAATTATTTGTGTCAAGTTGGTTATATCCGAAGGCTTCAATGTAAGAAAAATCAAGGCTTTTTCGTGCCGAAACGGTGATTTGAGCACCGAATGAGGAAAGCCTTTGGGATAAAATTTTGCCGATTTTTCCATTTCCAATAATTAATATTTTGCTTTGCCAAAGGGTGAAATCTGTAGCTTCAATAAGTATTTTAACGGCACCTTCGGCTGTGGGAATTGCATTTAAAAAGGCAAACTCATTATCCTCGTTTAAATCAACACAAAATTTATGGTTTGGTTTAAAATTGCAGGTTATGAGTAAATGGTCTTTGTCAAGATTCTTTGTAATTTTTTCAAGTGGAATTTTTTCGCCGAAAAGCGGTGAATTTAAGTAAATACCGTCTCGCGTTGTTGGAATTGGCAAAATAACCACACAATAATCAGAAAGGTCTATTACTTTTGGAGGCGTATCAATAAATTCATCGCAAATAATATTGTGATTTCTTAAGAATTCTGCGGCAATTTTTTGCCTTTTGTCACCGCCGAGAAAGAGTACTTTTTTCAAATTAATCTTCCTAAATTAAAAAATAAAACACCGCCATAGAAGCAGTTTTCACTAACATTCTATGGCGGCGCAACTTATTTTGTCACATGTTCTTTTAGAATAATATTATCGTTAAACTCAGGGTGTTCGATAACAAGCGTTAAAAGGTTTTCGAGAGCTAATTTAATTTGTTTATCTTTAATACCAAGCGTTAATAAATCGTCTCCGTTAATTTCTAATTGTGAAAGGCTATATGGCTCGCTATTGTCAATAATTTCTTTTAGATATTTGGTCAATATGCTCGTGTCATTAAATTTAGAAATGATTTGCAGATAAATTTTAAAGTCACTTTTTGGAATCACCCTTAAAATTTGCTTAATTTGCACCTTGTTAGTAGGTATTTCGCCCTTTAATAGTTGGCAAACTTTTTCACATGACTTAGCAAAAGCCTTTGATAAACGCAAATTTTGTGCGATTTCAAAAGCGTTTAGGTTGTTTTTAAAACAATAGTACGCAAAGCGGGGGATAGGGTCGGCTTTTAAAAGCTCTAAGTTGTCAAAAATGGTATGGTCTTTGCCAATTCTAAGAAAGGCAAGACAATTTGTTTTAATTAGTGGTGTAATGGCAGCAGGGTTTTGCGAGCACAGCGTTTTAATGAATTCATCACTTATTCTTTCACGGCTTATTTTGCTTAAATTATTAGAAAGTTTAAGTGCCTGCTCCAGGGTGCTTTTTTCGGCTTTAAAGCCAAGCTGCGCACTAAATCGGAAAAGGCGGAGAATTCTCAGGGCATCTTCATTAAATCTTTTAAAGGGCTCGCCAACTGCGCAAAGGATTTTATCGTTTAAATCCTTTAAGCCGCAAAAAGGGTCTTTAAGCCCCGTTTTATCGCAAAAAGCCATTGCATTAACGGTAAAATCACGGCGGGATAAATCCTCCTCAATTGTTTTAACAAATGAAACGCTTTCGGGGTGGCGATTATCGGAATAGTCCGCTTCGCAGCGAAAGGTTGTGATTTCGGTTTTTTCATTATTGTCAAACAAAACCGTAACCGTTCCGTGCTTTATGCCTGTGGGAATTGTGTGTGGGAAAAGGGAAATAATTTCTTCCGGTGTGGCGGAGGTTGCAATGTCATAGTCTTGAGGTGTTTTATTTAGCAGTACATCTCTAACACAACCGCCGACAACATAAGCCTCAAAACCCGCATTGTTTAAGGTTAAAAGAACATCGTTTATTTCTTTTGGAATGGAAAAGTTCATATTTTCACCACTTTTTTATTAAAAACTGTTTATTTTTGGAAAGAAAAGTAATATAATAAGTTTAAACCAATTTAGGAGTTTTAGTTTATGAAGACATTGCGTCAAGAAGATAAAATCATTGAAAATGTTAAAAAGGTTCATATGATTGGAATCGGCGGCTCAGGAATGTGCCCGCTTGCGGAAATTTTGCACAGCAAAGGTTATATTTTAACCGGCTCCGACAACAATAAAAGTGACCCTCTTAAAAGGGTGAGGAACCTTGGTGTTAATGTTTCAATGGGACACCGTGCCGAAAATGTGCACGGCTGTGAGCTTGTTGTTTATTCCGCCGCTATAAGTAAGGATAACCCTGAACTTGTTGAAGCAAAGCGACTCGGCATTCCAACAATGGAGCGTTCCATGCTTCTTGGTGCATTAACAAGAAAATATGATAATGTTATCGGTGTTAGCGGAACACACGGTAAAACCACCGTTACTTCTATGATAACACAAATTTTATATTTAAACAAGATGGACCCTTCGGCCGTTATCGGAGGAAAACTTCCCATAATCAATTCTAACGGTATTGCAGGCAGTTCAGATATACTGGTTTGTGAGGCCTGCGAGTTTGTTAATACCTTTTTACAAATGTCACCCGATATTACGGTGCTTCTAAACGTTGATAACGACCACCTTGACTTTTTTAAAACAATGGAGAATCTTGTGGCATCGTTTTCAAAGTTTATTGGTATGTCTAAGCTTGCCTTTGTTAATGGTGATGATGAGCTTGTTTTAAAGGCTACCGAAGGAATTTCTGCTGAAATTGTTAAGTTTGGTTTTGGCGATAATAATGGGTACAGTGCTAAAAATATTGTTCCTAAAAAATATGGTTTTTCTTTTACTGCCGTTAAAGAGGGTAAGGAGATAATTGAAATTGACCTCGCCGTGCCCGGAAAGCACAATGTTCTTAACGCTCTTGCGGCATTTGCTGTTTGCGATTATCTCGGTGTTCCCGCAAAAGGAATTAAAGATGCCCTTGAGTGCTTCCACGGTGCAGGTCGTCGCTTTGAGTTTTTAGGTGAGATGGGCGGATTTGTTTTGGCTGATGATTATGCACATCACCCAACCGAAATCACCGCAACACTTTCGGCCGCAAAGGCTTTAAACTACAATCGTGTTGTTGCGATTTTTCAGCCCTTTACTTTTTCAAGAACAGCGCTTTTGTTAAATGAGTTTATTGAAGCGCTTTCCATTGCCGATGAAGTGGTTTTAACCCCGATTATGGGCTCAAGAGAGGTTAACACTTTTAATGTAAGCTCCGAACAAATTGCCGAAAAACTGCCAAATTGCGTTATTCTTAACACCTTCGAGGAGATTTGCGATTACATTTGCAAAACCGCAGGGGAAGGCGATTTGGTTATCACAATGGGCGGCGGCGATATTTATAAAGCGGCTCATCTTATTGAAGAAAAATTCAAAAAATAAACCTAATGCGCCTTGATATTTGTCATTTTCATAAAAAAGCAATTTTTTGCTTGACAAGTGTAAGTATAATTGATATAATATCAAGGTCGCAAAAATGATCCATTAGCTCAGCCGGCAGAGCACTTGACTTTTAATCAAGGTGTCCGGAGTTCGAATCTCCGATGGATCACCAAAAGTTCCAAATAACCACTTGGTTATTTGGAACTTTGATTTTTATTGTGATGAGAACTCCGGGGGAGTTCGTCGAAGCAGCCGAAACGCGAAGCGGGACGGACTGTGAAGTCACGAGCACGCGAAAGACATCGGGCACCGCCAAGGGCGGTCAATGGATAAGCGAGCGCAGGGTATCTCCGATGGATCACCAAGTAAAAGAACGCTGTAAAGTGTTCTTTTTGTTTTTGTAAAAACAGAAGATTTGAACTCCGGGGGAGTTCGTTTGAGCATAAAAAATGGCTGTGAAAGTCACAGCCATTTTTTATTTAATGAGTTAAATTACATATCCGCCGTTTTGACCAATAACTTGACCTGTTATGTAATCGGCAGCATCGGAAGCTAAAAAGAAACAAAGCTGGGCAACCTCATCGGCGGTGCCCATTCTTCCAAGGGGAACATCATCAACAAAGGCGGCTAAATCCTCAACTGAGATTTCGGCATTCATTGAGGTATCAATGATTCCCGGAGCAATGGCATTAACCGTAATACCGCTTGGCGCAACCTCTTTTGCAAGAGCCTTTGTGAGACCGATAACGCCTGCTTTTGCGGCAGAATAGTGAACCTCGCAAGAAGCACCCGTAACGCCCCACATTGAAGAAATATTAATAATTTTTCCGCATTTGTTTTTTATCATTTCGGGAAGCACTGACTGACAGCAGTTAAAAACACCTTTTAGGTTGACATTCATCATTTCATCCCAATCAAACTCGCTGATATCTGTAAAGAGGGAAGAGCGGGAGATGCCCGCATTGTTAATAAGGATATCAACCGAACCGAAGCGATAAATCGCTTCCTTAATCATTAAATCAACCTCAAGTTTGTTTGCAACGTTTGCCTTGTATGCAATTACATTATGGCCTTGCTCGCAAAGTGATTTTTGAAGAAGCAGGGCGGCCGCCGCCGAATTATTATAATTTAAAACAACGTTATATCCCTTTTGTGCAAAAAGAATTGCGGTTGCCGCACCTATTCCTTTTGATGCGCCTGTTATGATGACGGTTTTACTCATTTTAATTTCCCCTTTTTAAATTATGACTCAATTATAACACAAAATATTTTTTTGTAAACAAAAACAATAAATTGTGTATTTAAAAGGCAAGGTAATCATACATATTGTGTAGTTTACATAAATAGTTTACATAATATTTTCAATTGTAAAATTAGCAGTTGACATAATCAAAAAAGTGTTGTATAACTTATTATATAAGTTAGGTTCTGGCGCAATTGCAACTTTAAATGTTATAAGGTTGCAATGTTTTTTTCGCCTTTTTAAGGTTACATAATATTTCACAAAAACTATATGTTGTACTTTAATTTTAAAAACAATTAAATTTAATCAATATATTGTTCGCGGGTAATATCTTGTCCTAAAACCACATATTTATTATTAAAGAAATTTCTAGTTTCGGAGGTAATAAATTGTGCGAGGTTCAAGAGTTTTATCCTTAAATGGAGTGAAGGCTGTTAACTTTTTAAGGGAAAACGGTTCACTCATTTTTTTGACATTAATTTTCGTTTCAGGTTTGCTTTCGGGAGCGCTGCTTTTCGAAAATCAAATTGCTGTATCAGATTATGCAAAAAATCAATTCGACGACTTTTTAAATTTAAGGCAAAAGGGCACTTTCTTTGCGATTTTCTTTTCTTCGCTAACCAACCTGCTGATTTATTTTGGGGCGGTTTTCATTGCCGGGACATCGGTTGTGGGGAACATTGTTTCACCCTTTGCTCTTTTGTGGTTTGGCTTTAATTTTGGTACGCTTGCCACTCATCTTTACAGTGGTTATGCACTTAAAGGAATTGCTTTCAGCGCTATTATTTTAATTCCTTCTTCTGCAATTTTTGCACTAATATTAGTGTTTTGCTCAAGGGAAGCGATGCGGTTTTCGCTGTTGCTTACAAGACTTTTTACACCGCAAGGTGTGAAGGCAAGTGTTTATGAGAATTTTAAAAGCTACTGCATAAAATTTCTTTACTATCTGGTTTTTGTTGTTTTATCGGCAACGGCTGATGCGCTTTTGACAACATTTTTTATTAAATTTTTTGATTTTTAAATTTAGGAGGTGGAAAACGTGAAGGATTACATTTTTGAGTTTGAGTCTTTTCTTAAATACGAAAAGGCTTCTTCAAATAATACTCTGCAATCCTATTTACGAGATGTATCACAGTTTTCCGCCTACTGCAAGCTTAATTCCATTGATGATGTTTCAAAGGTTACGCCAAAAAAACTAAATGAATATTTTGATTATTTGCGCTCAACCGGTCGCAGTGATGCAACCGTTTCAAGAAACGTGGCATCGCTGAGATGTTATTTTAAGTTTCTTGTAAAAAAAGATATTTCTTTGTCCAACCCTGTTAGTGATGTTAAACAAAAGGCTGCTGCTAAGAAAATTCCTGAAATTTTAACCAACAAAGAGGTTTTGCTTTTACTTCAGCAGCCCTGCGGCAACGATTACAAATCAATCAGAGACAAGGCTATGCTTGAGCTTCTTTATGCCACGGGAATTAAGGTTTCGGAGCTTATTGACCTTAATCTTAATGATATTAACCGACAAATTGGTGTTTTACACCTTCACACGGGAAAAAGCGAGCGAGTTATCCCCATTTATCCCGAAGCACTCAGGTCTTTAAATCGGTATATCAACGAAGCAAGAAGCGTTATTATTCTTGAAAGCAGCGAGGACAAGCTTTTTACAAATATGAACGGCTCGCAAATGTCAAGACAGGGCTTTTGGAAAATAATTAAGCACTATGCCGAGCTTGCTAAAATAGAAAAGGATATAACACCACACACTTTGCGCCATTCTTTTGCGGCACATTTACTGGAAAACGGAGCAGACCTCAAAGACATTAAAGAAATGCTTGGTCATTCGGATATATCTTCTACACAAATTTACGTACAAATGATGAAACAAAAATACGCTCAGGCATATAAGCGTTTTCATCCTATGGCAAGATAAAAAAACTCTGTTTGGCTTAAAACAGAGTTTTTTAAATTCACGGAGGCAAAAATGTTAGATTTAAAGCAGGATCAAAACAGGCGCTTTTTTGAAATTTTTGATAAGCTATGTTTAATTCCCCACGGGTCAGGAAACACAAAAGCCATAAGTGACTTTTGCACTCAGTTTGCAAAAGAAATCGGACTTTTTGTTTATCAAGATGAGCTTAATAATGTTATAATTAAAAAGCCTGCAACAAAAGGCTTTGAGGGAAATGAGCCCATAATTTTGCAGGGCCACCTTGACATGGTGTGTGAAAAAGAACAGGACTGCGAAATTGATTTTGAAAATGATGGATTAGAGATTTATGTTGATGGTGATTATATTACCGCAAATGGTACAACCCTTGGCGGCGATGACGGAATTGCCATTGCAATGGTTCTCGCCATTCTCGAGGACAAAAACCTTTCTCATCCCGAAATTGAGGCGGTTTTTACAACCGATGAGGAAACGGGAATGTATGGTGCCGATGGTCTTGACACAGGTGTTTTAAACGGCAAAATGCTCATTAACATTGATTCGGAAAACGAGGGAGTTTTCACCGTTAGCTGTGCAGGGGGTGCCAGGGCGCAAATTAACCTCCCGTTAAATACACGAGAAAACAACCTGCCGGCTTATCAAATTACGGTTGACGGCCTTTTGGGCGGTCATTCGGGAGTGGAAATTGATAAAGGCAGGATTAACGCAAATATTTTACTAGGTGAAATTCTTAATAGTTTTACCTTTGATTTTTTCATTTCCGAAATCGGAGGTGGTCTTAAGGACAATGCAATTCCAAGAAGTGCAAGATGTGTTATTTGCTGTAGAGAAAATCCTGAAAAAGCAATTAACAGCTTTGTGGAAAATTACGATTTTATCAGCGATAATAAACCCCTTGTCACCGTGAAGAAAACCGAGTGCAAGAGCTGTTTTACGAAGGAAAGCACAGGAAGCGTTGTTAATTTTCTAAACAACGTTCCAAACGGTATTCGCAAAATGAGCAGTGATATTAAAGGGCTTGTTCAAACCTCTCTTAATTTAGGAATTTTGAACAGTACGCAAAATGAACTTGAGGCATCGTTTGCGGTTCGTAGTTCGGTTAATGATGAAAGAAACGAGCTGATTGAAACACTTAAATCTTTTGTCGGCGATTTAGGCGGAACCGTTTCAGCCCATGGCTTTTATCCTGCGTGGGAGTTTAAAAAGGACTCAAAGCTGCGTCAGGTTATGTGCGATACCTACAAAATGCTTTATAACGCCGAGGCGGCCGTTGAAGCAATCCATGCAGGACTAGAATGTGGCTTGTTTGGCGAAAAGATTAAGGGGCTTGATGCCGTATCAATCGGTCCCGATATGTGCGACATTCACACACCTAACGAAAAACTCAGCATTTCATCTTCAATAAGGGTTTATGAGTTTTTGTGTGAGGTTTTAAAAAGTTTGTAATTGAGGTGTTTTTATGTTTAAGGAAAGAGTTAATAAAATCGGTTTAAGTCTTGAAAAAAACGAAGCCCTACTTATTTTGAGTGGCGCTAACAGACTATATTTTACAGGTTTTCATTCAAGCGCAGGTATGGTGCTTATCACAAAAAACGGCGGCAGTTTTTACATTGATTTCCGTTATTTTGAAAAGGCAAAAAACACTGTTGACTCCTGTGAAGTTCTTTTATCGGAGAGAACCTTTAAAGAAATTGCCGATTCATTAAAGAAAAAGGGCGTTGATACCTTATACCTTGAAACTGCTACAATCAGCGTCTCACAGTTTAAGGACATTGAAGAAGCACTTGATGGTATAAAAATTTCTTCAAGTGATAAATTTGATAAAATGATTGAAGAAATGCGAAGCATTAAAACCTCTGCTGAAGTTGAACTCATTAATAAGGCGCAAAAACTTACTGATGACACATTCGATTATATCCTTGACCGCATTAAAGTTGGCAGAAGCGAAAAAGATATAATGCTTGATATGGAATTTTTTATGCGCTCAAAGGGCAGTGAAGGGGTTTCCTTTGATTTTATTGTTGTTTCGGGTAAAAACTCATCACTTCCGCACGGTGTGCCAACCGATAAATTGATTGAAAATGGCGATTTTCTCACAATGGATTTTGGAGCCGTTGTTTCAGGGTATCATTCTGATATGACAAGAACCGTTGCTGTTGGAAATGTTACGGATGAGCAAATTAAGGTTTATAACACGGTTTTAAAGGCTCAAAATGAAGCGCTTAAGGCAATTAAACCCGGTGTTGTTTGCAAAGATATCGACAAGGTTGCCCGAGATATTATTTACGGCGCCGGCTATGAAGGTTGCTTCGGCCATGGCCTTGGTCACAGTGTTGGCATTGAAGTTCATGAGAATCCTAATTTCAACACCCGTTGTGACAAAATTTTAAAGCAGGGAACAATCATGACTGTTGAACCGGGCATCTATCTTGAAAACAAATTTGGCGTGCGAATTGAGGATATGGTGTATGTAACCTCAGATGGAATTTTGAATTTAACAAAGAGCAAAAAGGAATTAATTACACTTTAGCACACTAACACAATTGATATTTTTCGATTGACATTGTCGTGTTTTTAATGTATAATATTTTGTACTATATTTTATATATAATTTGCTTACAAGATTTTTTGTAACTTTTCATGGGTCTTGTTTGCACTTAAGACCCATTTGTTTTTGGTCAAAAATTTAAGGAGTGAAAAAAATTGAATTCCAAAACAGCGCTGTACATTATAAAGCGTATTTTGCTTGCAATTTTAACAGTTTTTCTTGTTATTACAATTACATTCTTTGTAATGCATGCGGTTCCCGGTGGGCCATTCACAAGTGAAAAGGCTGTTACCCCTGCCGTTCAGGAGGCACTAGAAAAGAAATACGGTCTTGATAAACCACTTTTCGAGCAGTACATTACCTATCTTGGCGATGCTGTAACACTCGATTTTGGTCCTTCCATTAAAATGCGTGGTCGTGATGTTATTGACATTATTGGTGATGGTCTTAAGACCTCTGCAAAGCTTGGCCTTTTTGCCGCAGGCATTGCACTTGTTCTAGGCGTTGTTCTGGGCGCAGTTGCCGCGCTTAACCGAAATAAGCTTATTGACCGAATTATCATGGTGTTTACAACCGCCTTCGTTTCAATGCCATCGTTTATAATGGGTTCGCTGCTACTGATACTGTTTTGTATAACGCTGCAGTGGTTGCCCGCTAACGGAAGCACCTCGGCAGGTCTCATTTTGCCGATTATCACCCTTTCACTTTCGCCCCTTTCAAACATTACCCGTCTTACTCGTTCTTCAATGCTTGACGTTCTTGGTCAAGATTATATTAGAACAGCAAGGGCAAAGGGTGTTTCTAAAGTAAAGATAATTTTTGGTCATGCACTCAAAAACGCTCTCATTCCTGTTATCACTTATTTTGGTCCAATGCTTGCTTACATTGTTACAGGTTCTCTTGTTGTTGAGCAGATTTTCGCCGTTCCCGGCATTGGCGATAAGTTCGTTAACTCAATTACCAACCGTGACTATCCTTTGATTATGGGAACCACAATTATTCTTGCTGTGTTTATTGTTATAATGAACCTTATAAGTGATATTTTATACAAAGTTGTTGACCCTCGTATTAATCTTGAATAATTTCTTTTGGACAAATGTATGTTTAGGTTAATTTCTTTTGTGTGTTAGGAGAATTAAAATGCAGAAAAAGCCTTTTAGTCTTCACGTTAATGTAGATTCGTTTTTACCTGCAAGCAGTGAAGAAAAAGAGTATATGATAAAAATGCGTCCTTCAACAACCTTCTTCAAAGATGGTGTTAGACGCTTACTTAAAAACAAAGTTGCTACAGTTAGCTTCTTTCTAATTGTGATTATTACACTTTCGTGTATTTTCATTCCTATGTTCTGGCCTTATGAGTATGATGACCAGCTTGGCGTAAAACTTGGTCAGCCTGTTGATGATAGTTATGCAAACCTGCAACCCTTTGAGTATGGTGCAACAGAACTTGAGAAGATTGAGGCAGGGGAGAAGGTGTTCCCCCATATCTTTGGAACCGACTCACACGGTCGTGACTATTTCATTCGTATTGTTTACGGAACTCGTATTTCCCTCCTTGTTGGTTTCTTTGCAAGTATAATCGTTTTGCTTATTGGTATGACTGTTGGCTCAATTGCGGGTTATTGCGGCGGTAAGGTTGATATTATAATAATGAGAATTGTTGATATCATTTATTCCTTGCCTGATATGCTTATGGTTATTTTGCTTGCTGCAGCGCTTAATCAGTCAGGACTTAACGAGCTTATTGAGGGTACTGTTCTCGAGAAAATCGGTGCAAACATTATCAGTTTGTTTATCGTTTTTGCGCTTCTTTACTGGGTTTCAATGTCCCGCCTTATTCGTGGACAAATTTTATCCCTTCGTGAGCAGGAATATGTTCTTGCAGCACGCGCAAGCGGTGCAAAAGGCGGCAGAATTATTAAAAAGCACTTAATGCCTAACTGTATTGGTGTTGTTATTGTTTCAACTGCACTTCAAATTCCCAGTGCAATTTTCACCGAAAGTTATCTCTCTTTCCTTGGCCTTGGTGTTAACGCTCCTATGCCTTCACTTGGTTCTTTGGCATCTGATGCTTTAAACGGTATTCATTCTTATCCTTATCGTTTAATTATTCCTGCAATTGTTATTTCACTTATCGTTTTATCACTTAACCTTTTCGGTGACGGTCTTCGTGATGCGTTTGACCCGAAACTCAATAGCTAAAGGAGGACACTAAATTTCATGGCATTACTTGAAGTAAATAATCTCCACACCTCCTTTACTATCGATGCAGGCGAAGTTTTGGCGGTAAACGGAATTTCATATTTCCTTGAAAAAGGCAAGGTTCTCGGCATTGTTGGTGAGTCGGGCTCGGGTAAATCGGTTTCGGCTTACTCAATTATGCAGATTCTTGCCGCCAACGGTAGAATTACCGACGGTTCAATTAAATATAACGGTCAGGAACTGGTTGGTGCCGGCGAATCAGTTATGAAAACCATTCGCGGCAACAAGATTTCAATAATTTTCCAGGACCCCATGACCTCACTTAACCCTACTTATACAATCGGTCATCAGCTAATGGAAGCAATTTTGCTTCACACAAACCGCAACAAAAAACAGGCTTATGAGCGCGCTGTTGAAATGCTTCGCCTTGTTAATGTTAACGAGCCCGAAAAGCGTATGAAACAGTATCCTCACGAGTTTTCGGGTGGTATGCGCCAGCGTGTTGTTATTGCAATGGCCCTTGCCTGCGAGCCTGATATTCTTATTGCTGATGAGCCCACAACTGCTCTTGATGTTACAATTCAGGCCCAAATTCTTGAGCTTATGAAATCTCTGCAAAAAGAACTTGGCATGGCAATTATTATGATTACCCATGACCTTGGCGTTGTAGCCCAGCTTTGTGATGAGGTTGTTGTTATGTATGCAGGTTCAATTTGTGAGCAGGGAACAGTTGAAGAAATTTTCTACAATCCTAAACACGAATATACAAAAGGTCTTTTGCGCTCAATTCCTACAGCCGATAACAACGGTCAAAAGCTTGAGCCCATTACAGGTACTCCTATTGACCTTTTAAATATGCCCAAGGGCTGTCCTTTTGCACCCCGTTGCGAAAAAGCAATGAAAATTTGCATCAGAGAGGCTGCACAGCCTATGGACATTAACGAAAACCATCGAGCAGCCTGCTGGATGAACGTTAAGGAAGCAGTTGAAAAGGGCGAAATTGTGCTTGAAAACACCGAAGAGGAGGAAAATGGCAATGAGTGAACAAAACAAAACTCCTCTTGTTGAAGTCAAAAATCTTAAACAGTATTTTGATATTAATGTAGGTCTTTTTAAAACAAAACCCTTAAAGGCTGTTGATGATGTTTCTTTCTCAATTAACCGCTGCGAAACTTTGGGTCTTGTTGGTGAATCGGGTTGTGGTAAAACGACCGTTGGCCGCACAATTCTTAATCTTTACAAGCCCACAGCAGGTGAAATTTGGTATGATGGAAAGCTCATTAAAACCAAGCAGGATTTAAACGAATTCCGCAAAAAGGCCACAATGGTTTTCCAGGACCCATATTCATCATTAAACCCCAGAATGACCGTTGCTGATATTATCGGCGAACCTTTGGATATTCATAATGTTTATGATAAATCCAAGCAGGGAAGAGCCGAGCGCCAGGAAAGAATTCTCCAGCTCATGGATTATGTTGGTCTTAACAGTGAGCACGCTGCTCGTTATGCCCATGAATTTTCAGGCGGTCAAAGGCAGAGAATCGGAATTGCCCGTGCTCTTGCTTTGAATCCTGAGTTCATTGTTTGTGATGAGCCTGTTTCTGCGCTTGATGTTTCAATTCAGGCACAGGTTATAAATATGTTCCAAGAGCTTCAGGAAGAGCTTGGGCTCACATATTTATTTATTGCACACGACCTGCTTGTTGTTCGCCACATTAGTGACCGCATTGCAGTTATGTATTTAGGAAAGATTGTTGAACTAGCCGATGCCGATGAAATTTATGAACATCCGCTTCATCCTTATTCAAAGGCGCTTATGTCTGCAGTTCCCGTGCCCGACCCTAAAATTGCAAAGGCAAATGAGAGAATCACCCTTGCCGGCGATATTCCAAGTCCTTTAAATGCACCTTCGGGTTGTCCTTTCCGTACACGTTGCCCCTATGCAACCGAAAGATGCGCACTTGAAATGCCTGAATTTAAGGAAGTTTCAAAGGGCCACTTTGTTGCCTGCCACAATATGGCAGAAATTAACTAATTTTGGTTTTAATTGTTGTAAATGTTGTGAGTGCCAACGTTGTTTACAACAAATTTAAACATAAATTTCTTTTGAGAGGAATGATTTTATGAAAAGAATTCTCGCATTAGTTTTAGCTATCGTTATGTTGTTTGGTTTAACAGCTTGCGGCGGTTCTAAAAAATCCGACGTTCCTACCCTTGATTACCTTTACAACACAAGTGATAGCCACAAGGCTATTGGTGAATACCTCCAGTCTGCTCTTGCACAGGTAGGTATCACAATGACCCTTAAAAACCAAGAATGGAACACATTCTTAAACACCCGTAAAAACGGCGACTATTTCGTAGCTCGTAATGGTTGGCTTGCTGACTACAACGACCCGATCTGCTTCCTTGATATGTGGACTTCAAACTCCGGTAACAACGACGTTCAGTTCGGTAAAGGCGCTCATAAAGACCTTAAAATGTACAGCGTTGACCTTACCAAATTCGGCGGCGAAAAGATTGAAAATAGCACTTGGGCTGAGACCTATGATGTTCTTATCTCCAAGATTAAGGCTACTACCGATGCTGCTGCTCGTTACGAAATGATGCACATGGCAGAAGATATGCTTATGGCTACCGGTTGTATTGTTCCCCTTTACTACTACACCGACCTTTATATGATTGATGATTCTGTAGAGGGCTTCTATTCCAACCCCCTTGGCTACAAGTATATGATGTACACCAAGGTTAACGGCAAAACCGATAATTTAAACGTTTGCCTTGCTTCCGAGCCTGACACTCTTGACCCCGCTCTTAACTCTGCAGTTGACGGTGCAACCATGATTACTCACCTCTTCTCCGGCCTTGCAAAATGGGCTGAAGTTGATGGCAAGCTCACCATCGTTGCTGATGCTGCTAAAGAGCTCGTTAAGGGCGTTACAAACGCTGATGGCACCGTTACCTACACCTACACTCTCCGCGATGGCCTTAAGTGGTCCAATGGCGACGAGTTAAAGGCTTCTGATTTCGTTAACGCTTGGAACCGCGCAGCTTCTCCTACTCTCGGTGCTGACTACGGCTACATGTTTGAAGTAGTTGATGGTTATGCTAAAATGTGGGAAACTCGCGATACCGGCGAAAAGGATGAAAACGGTGAAGCAATCCTTGAATTTGTAAATCCTGATGCAAAGCTTAACGCTGTTGCTGATGATGATAAGAAAACCATTACTATTACCATTAGCAATGCCGTTTCTTACTGGGATGAGCTCCTTGCTTTCCCCACCTATTTCCCTGTACATTCTTCTGCATACAATAACGAGAAATGGGCTACCGAGCCCAACACCTACATCTGCAACGGTGCATATGTAATTGATTCTTGGACCCACGACAGCGTTATCACCTTAAAGAAGAATGACAAGTACATCGATAATGCTTCCATCACAATGGAAAAAATCAACTGCTACCTTTCTGATGATGCAAACAACATGCTTGCTAACTTCAAGAAGGGCGACTGGCTCTTAATCGATGATGTTCCTACAAATGAAATTGCAACTCTTAAGAAAGATTATCCCAACGAATTTGTAATTGCCGGTCAAATCGGTACTTACTATGTTTGCTGGAACGTAAACGCTGATTTACTTCCCGGTTCAAGCCTTACCGGCGTTGAAAAGGAAAAGGCACAGCAAGAAATCCGTAACGCTATCGGCCTGCTCTACGACCGTAACTACATCGTAGAAAAGGTTGCTCAAGGCGGTCAGCTTCCTGCTTCTTCCTTCGTTGCTATGGGTATGACCGATGCTGACGGTAATGAGTTCTACAAGAACGCTAACAAGGCAGCAGGCAACTCCTTCGTTGGTTACTTCGACACCTCTGCTTCTGCATACTCTGCAAACGTAGAGAAGGCTGTTGAAGTTCTCAAGAAATACTACGATATTAAAGTTGCTGACTAATTCAATTAGTTAAACTTATTTCGTAAAAATTTTAAAAGTCTTATGAATAGCACTCAATAAGGCTATAATGAGCCCGAAATCTGAGCAATAGTTCAGGTTTTGGGCTCTTTTTTCTTGATAAATAATTCTGATGTGTTAAAATAAAACTATAACACTTGAAAGAAGGCAGTAAAATGACCGATGTTGTAAAGCGTTTTTTAAAATATGTTTCTTTTGACACTCGCTCTGATGAAAACAGCGAAACTGTGCCATCAAGCGAGAAGCAAAGAAAACTTGGGGAATATTTAGTTAGTGAACTAACCGAATTGGGTCTACAAAACGCTCATATTGACGATAAAGGTTATGTTTATGCCTTTTTACCTGCTACAAAGGGCATAAATGCTCAAAATATCGGTTTTATCGCTCACATGGACACTTCGCCCGATGCAAGCGGAAAAGATGTTAAACCGCAAATTATAAGCTATTCCGGCGGTGATATTACTTTAAGCGAAAATGCGAGTATAAAAGAAAAGGAATTTGAAAATCTCAAAAAATACATTGGGCAGGACTTAATTATAACAGATGGAACAACGCTGCTTGGTGCCGATGATAAGGCTGGCATTGCTGAAATAATTTCTGCCTGCGAATTTCTTATTAAAAATCCCCAAATTCCACACGGCAGAATTTCGGTTTGTTTTACTCCTGATGAAGAAATTGGCCGCGGTGCCGATTATTTTGATGTGCAAAAATTCGGCGCAAAATGGGCATATACCGTTGATGGTGGTGAGCTAGGCGAAATTGAATATGAAAATTTTAATGCCGCAAATGCTAGAGTGACTGTAAATGGCGTTAACATACATCCGGGTTCTGCCAAAAATAAAATGAAGAATGCTATTTTGCTGGCAAATGAATTTGTGAATTTGTTGCCGCCTGCCGAAACACCAGCTCACACCGAGGGATACGAGGGTTTTTACCACGTTTGTGATTTTGTAGGCAACGAAACTCAGACTGAGGTAACCCTTATAATTCGTGACCACAATAGAGATAAATTTGAGGCAAAGAAAGAGTTTTTAAAAGACTCAATTCATTTCTTAAATTTAAAGCACGGTGAAAAAACATTTTCTTTGCTTATGAAGGATAGTTATTATAATATGAAAGAAAAAATCCTTCCCTATATGCACATTGTGGAGGATGCAAAAAATGCAATGAGTAGGGTAGGGGTAACACCAAAAATTGTAGCTATTCGTGGTGGTACCGATGGCGCCAGACTTTCCTTTATGGGCCTTCCTTGTCCTAACCTTTCAACGGGCGGCGAAAACTTTCACAGCGTTCACGAATTCATTTCGGTTCAGTCAATGGAAAAAATGGTTGAGGTTATTGTTGAGCTAATGAAAAAATAAAAAAGCACTCGAAAGAGTGCTTTTTTATGGTTTACAGGTTTTACAGGGTTCATAACCATCACTGATAAGAAGCTCACGGTTATAAGATTTATGAAGGTTTTCATCTTTAATACTTTTTGCCCAACGGCAGGAGGAAAGGTGAAATTTTTTGGTGTTTTTGTTGGCAAAATACTGAATGTTAAACTTGCTTTCCGAATTTGCAACGCCGCTGCTCAGATAACCATTGACCGCCATCGCTGTCTCGGCATCGGGCAAAATTACACTTACAGTGCTTTGGCTGCTTGTATTGTTGGTTTGTGACCCGCAACCACAAAGAACTGCGGCAATTAGAACTGTTAAAATTAAAAGCTTACGCACCAAAACACCACCTATAAAATTTATAATTAAATTCTATAACTTTTCCATGGAAAAATCAACCCTTGAAAAAGACATAATAAAAATGTAAAATATAATAAAAAACATAGGAGGTAAAAAGCATGAATGAAAAAGCAAGAATTCTAAAAGATAAAGCTAACACTCTGCCCACAACCCCCGGTGTTTATATAATGAAAAACAAGAAAAATGAAATTATTTACATTGGTAAGGCAAAGTCCTTAAAAAATCGCGTTACACAGTATTTTGGAAGTGATTTGAACCACACCGAAAAGGTGCGAAAAATGGTTTTAAATGTTGAGGATTTTGATTTTATTCTTTGTGACAGTGAATTTGAAGCATTTTTATTGGAAAATTCCTTAATTAAACAAAACCAGCCTAAGTATAATATACTTTTAAAAGATGATAAGGGTTACCATTATATTAAAATTACCGATGAAAAATGGAAAAAGATTCTCGCTGTAAAACAGATTACCGATGATGGTGAATATATTGGTCCCTACAATTCGGGAAGTATTGTTCGCGAGACTGTTGAGGCGGCTCAAAAGATTTATAAGCTGCCTACCTGCAACCGTTCCTTTGACAAGTTTTCAAAGCCTTGTTTAAATTATCACATTGGGCTTTGCGATGCGCCCTGCAAAGGTAACATTAGCCTTGAGAATTATCTTGAAAACTTAAATCAAGCCATTGGTTTCATTAAAAAAGGATGCACCTTTGATGATGAAATTAAAGCAATGCGAAAGAGAATGAATGAGGCGGCAGAAAATCTTGATTTTGAATATGCTGTAAAGCTTCGTGACAGAATTGCGGCAATTGAAAAGGTTGGTCAGCGACAAAAGGTTATTACTTCGACCTACTTAAATCAGGATATTATCGCCTCAGCCGCAGCTGATGGTAAAATTTGTATTCAGGTTTTGCGGTTTAAAAACGGTCATATTTTTGATGAGGAGCATTTTATTTTTGATTATGACGGTGCGGATAAAAGTGGACTATACTACGAGTTTATTCGCCAGTTTTATAATACAAACCGTGATTTAACTCCAAGAATCGTGGTTGATTTTGAGGTTGCCGATTTTGAAATATTAGAACGCTGGCTGGGTGAAAAGTGCGGTAAAAAGGTTTCAATTGTTAAACCAAAAATTGGCGAACAACTAAAGCTTGTCGGAATGTGTCAAACAAACGCCGCACAGAATCTTTCAAATTTAATCGAAAGAGACGGTCGTGAAACCTCAGCGCTGAGCGAACTTGGCGAACTGCTTTCGATTCCTGCGCCAAAACACATTGAGGCTTATGATATTTCTAACTTTTCAGGCAGTAATAATGTTGCCGCAATGGTTGTTTTTGTAAACGGCAGACCGAAAAAGGATTTATATCGAAGGTTTAAAATTAAATCTTTTCTAGGTCAAGATGATTACCGTTCAATGGCCGAGGTTATTGATAGGCGTCTTAATGAGTTCGAAAATGGCTCTGACAGCGCTTTTAAAACCCTGCCCGACCTCATTTTGCTTGATGGTGCTGAAGGTCAAATTAACGCAGTTTTGCCAATTTTAAAGGCACATAACATAAATGTTCCGATTTTTGGTATGGTTAAAGACAGCAAACACCGCACACGCGCCATTGCGGCAACGGGCGGTGATATTGCCATTAAATCTACACGAAAGGTTTATACCCTTATTACAGCCATTCAGGATGAGGTTCACCGTTTTGCCATTTCCTACAACCGAAACGCAATGAAGAAAGCGATGCTTAGCAGCGAGCTTCTCGGAATTGAGGGCGTAGGGAAGGGGAGAGTAAAGCTTTTATTATCTCATTTTAAATCAATGAAAAAAATCAGAGAAGCAACCATTGATGAGCTTTGTGCTGTTTCTAGAATTAACACGGATACCGCAAAAAATATTTATGATTTTTACCATAAAAAATAAGGAGGAAAATTCCTCCTTATTTTTTATTTATCACGAAGTTTTACAATATTTCGAGAATTTATAAGACTTTCTTCATCGGTTGTAACATAGTGATTTTTGGTTGTATTAACGCTTGTGTGACCAAGAGCGCGTGCTACAAGATAAATATCACCGGTGTTTTGGTAAAGCTCTGTACCGTAGGTTTTGCGCAGTTTATGTGGAGTTATTATTTTTGAAACACCAATGGCTTTGGCATATTTTTTAATCATATCCTCAATGGACTGAACACAAATTCTGGTTTTTTGAATTGATAAAAACAGCGCATCGGCCGATTCATCATTTGCAGGGACAATTTCTTTACGCTGGAGCAAATAACGTTGCAAAGCCTCAATAACTTCATCGCCCATAGCGATATATTGATATTTTCCGCCTTTTCTATAAACGCTGATAAGACAACGGTCAAAATCCAGGTCGCGAATGTTTAATCCAACACACTCTGAAACACGAATTCCGGTGCCTAGAAGCAGTGTTGCAATGGCTAAATCACGGATTTTGGTGGTTTCAAGATACTTTTGCTGGCGTTGAGTAAAAGAAGCACAGCCAAATTCAATAGCATTTAAAAACCTAGCAACCTCATCGGGAGATAAACGGATAATACGATTATCCTTATCGGGTTTCGGCTTTTTAACCTTATCGCATGGGTTGCCGACAATTAAATCATTACGATAAAGATAATCAAAAAACGAGCTTAAAGCCGAAAGTTTTCGGGCAATTCCTGAGCGGTGGTTCATATTTTCCTTATCATACTGCAGATAATCGGTGTATTCTTCAATATCACGAGCTGTGACAGACTGCATTACCTCAATTGGAATTTCTTTTAAAGATTTATCCAAGAGATTTGGAATAGCTGCCTTGAGCCACTCAAAGAAGCGCCTCAGGTCATAAGCATAGGAAAGGCGAGTCCTGGTTGTTGTATCGGTTTTTCTCGAAATAAAATAGTCACCAACATATATAGGTAGCTCAGATAAGATTTCTTTAATTTTAAGCATATTATTTCTGTCAAGTTCATCTTGATATGAGTTCACAGCAAAACCTCCATCGAATAGAAATTTTTTAAATGATGTAAGTACTTATAGAAAAAAACTGAGAGGACGGGATTTATTTAAAAATCCTGATTTTCGAAAATTAAAGTCACACATTTAATTAAAATACATTAATGTAAAGATAAAAAGAGAAAAATGAAACTTTTTTAAATTATGAAATAGATTTTGCAACTGAAATATAAAAAATATAAAATTAAAATGTAAAATACAAATAAATATGAATAAATATGAATAAAGCCCAAACACGCCCAACTGCGGTGTTCACTGCATTATTATACCACATATCCCTATTTTTGTCAATAACTTTTGGAAAAACATACATTTATCCAAGAGATATTAAAAAATGAGTGCCCCCTCTTGTAAAGTGTAATAATAAAAAAAGACACCAAAAATTGGTGTCTTTTAATTTTAGATAAAATACATTTATTTAGTTTTCTTAAGAACTATTGCCGTTCTTGATGGTAAATATAAATTAAATCCTAATCTGTTATCGTTGTTTTTTTTAGCGGTGTAAATATAATTTTCATCAATCCTGCCAAATCCACCAAAATTTTCATTATCAGTTGATAAAACCACCTTATACTCCCCTGCTGAGTCGACAGGAATGAAATAATCGGTGTAGGAATTTGTTGGACTGAAATTAAAAGCGAAAACTAAATCGCCTTTTGTGAAAATTATGACCTTGTCATCGTTGTGAAGCCATCTTTGAACGGCTTTTTTTGACAAAATACGCTCTTTTTTAAGGAATTTAATCATTTTGTGGTCAAATTCAAGCAAAAATGAGTATTTTAGGTCTTTGTTATCGGCAAGGCTCCATTGTCTGCGGCAATAATGGTAGCTCCAACCGTTGCCCTCACGTGGAAAATCAATCCATTCGGGATGACCGAATTCGTTTCCCATAAAATTAAGGTATCCCTCTCCGCCAAGTGATGCGGTTATGAGTCTTATCATTTTATGGAGTGCAATTCCACGGTCTATTATAAGCGACTGACTGTTTTTGCTCATATTACCGTACATTTCCGCATCACAAAGGCGGAAAATTATCGTTTTATCGCCTACTAATGCCTGGTCATGTGATTCACAATAACCAATGTTTTTTTCTTTAGGTCTTCTTGAATTAAGCTCATACCAAAGCTTATACATATCCCAACTTTCATCAGAATATTCCTTTATAAGCTTAATAAACAAATCGGGCACGCCCATTGAAAGACGGTAGTTAAAGCCAATGCCGCCTTCCTCGATTTTAATGCACATACCAGGCATTCCCGACATATCCTCAGCAACGGTTATCGCTTTAGGATTGATTTCGTGAATAAGCTCGTTTGCAAGTTGTAAATAGGTAACAGCCTCGGTGTCGGTGTTCATGGAAAAGTACATATCATAATTTGTGAATGCACTGCCAAGACCGTGGTCGTGATAAAGCATTGAGGTTACGCCGTCAAAACGGAAGCCATCGAAATGGAAAACCTCCATCCAATATTTTAAATTGGATAAAAGGAAATGCAAAACCTCGTTTTTATCATAATTAAAAAGCTTTGTTCCCCAAGCGCAGTGCTCACCGCGAGCACCCTCGTGAAAATATTGATGCTGAGTTCCATCAAAGCAATTTAAACCCTCATTTGTGTTAGGACAAGCGTGAGAATGAACAACATCAAGTAAAACGGTAATGCCCATTTTGTGTGCGGTGTTAATTAGATTTTTAAGGTCATGTGCGGTACCGAATTTTGATGATGGTGCAAAAAAGTTTGTAACCTGATAACCAAATGAAGCATAATACGGGTGCTCCATAATGGCCATAATTTGAATAGTGTTATAGCCGTTTTTCTTAATCCTTTTAAGAACATTCTCGGTGAAATAATTGTATGAGGCAATGCCGTATTCTTCCCCTGACATACCAATGTGGCATTCATAAATAAACGGTGTTGCGCAGGGCTTAAATTTTTCATCGCTCCAATTGAATTGTTCGAATAGCGCATCATCAACTTCGGCACACCAAAGGTGTGTGTCTTTATCCTGAACAACGCGTGTTGCATAGGACGGAATGCGGCGCAGGGTTTGGCCACCGTGGATTACAATAGCCTGGATTTTATCGCCGATTTTAAGCGCATCTTTTCCCTCTAAATATACCTCAAAAACTCCGTTTTCAAGTGAATTCATCGGCAAGTCATAAATGTCCCAGGAATTAAAATCACCCGTGAAATACATTTTTTCAGCGCCGGGTGCCCATTCGCGATAAACCCATCCGTTTTCGGTTTTATGAATGCCAAAATAATGATGGGCATTGGCGAAATCGCTTAAACAATTGTGTGAATTTTTAAGGAGCTCTTCCCTTTTGGTCTTAAAAAGTTCCATTCGAAGCGTAATATCTTTTTCATAGGGCGCTAAATATGGGTCGTATTTTAAAAGTTTGTATTTCAAAGCGGCGTTCCTTTCTTTTTTCTTTTTATTAATATTAACACAAAAAAATGTTTTTTACAATAAATATTAAAAATTAGGGCTAAAGCGTTAACTTTAACCCCAATTTTTTATAAAATTATGCACACTAAACCGTTACAGCCTTCATTTATAACCCGTTCAATGGTTTCCTGAACACGCATTCTGGCATCTGCCGGCATTCGGGAAAGTTTTGTGTGTAGTCCTTCATTCACAAGCTCATGTAGGGATTTACCAAAAATGTTCGAATCCCAAATTTTAACGGGATTTTCTTCAAATTCGCTAAGCAGATACATAACCAAATCTTCACTCTGCTTTTCGCTGCCAACAATGGGGCTAACCTCGGTTGTGATGTTAGCCTTCATCATGTGAATAGAAGGTGCTGAGGCTTTTAGTCTTACACCGTAGCGTCCCCCCTGCTTCATTATTTCGGGCTCTTCCAGGGTTAGTTCATCAATTGAAGGCATAACAATGCCGTAACCTGTTGCCTCAACCTCATCAAGAGCGTTTTTAAAACGAGCAAATTCACGATTTGTTTTCGCAAGGTGTGTGATATTTTCAATAAGTTCGTGCTCGTTATTAATTTCAAGCCCGCTTAATTCTTTAATAATCTGATAAAGCAGTGCCGGATTTAATGTGATTTTAATTGAAATTTTTCCCTTTCCCAGGTCAATGTCATCAATACCAATAAAATCTACATTATCATTTTCCTTAAAGGACAGGAGAAAACTTGAAATTTCTCTGATTTTTTTAACCGAAGTGATACCGTTTTTAATACAATTAAAAATAGCATTTTTTAAGTGATGACCGTTTTCTAAACCGTTGACCCATTTTGGATAATCAAGGAAAATTTCCTTAATTGGGAATTCGTAAAGAATCTCCCCTAAAATACTGCGAATATCGCTATCATTTAGTTCTAAACAGTTAACCGCAATAACGGGAACCTTGTATTTTTCTTTAAGCTCAGTAACTAAATTTTGTGACTCTTCAGAGTTTGGATAGGTGCAGTTTAATAGCACAGCAAAGGGCTTTTCAATGGCAACAAGTTCATTAATAACCCTTTCCTCTGCCTCGGCATATTCACTGCGCGGAATATCACTAATACTGCCATCGGTCGTTATAACAAGACCAATGGTTGAATGCTCGGTAATAACCTTTTTTGTGCCGATTTCGGCCGCCATATTAAAGGGCACGGGTTCCTCAAACCAAGGTGTCATTACCATTCGCGGCTTATCCTCTTCAATATATCCGAGGGCGCTTGGCACAATGTAACCCACGCAGTCAATTAGCCTAACATTGAAATTTGAGTTTTCATCAACGTTAATTTTCACTGCGTTTTCAGGGACAAATTTCGGCTCGGTTGTCATAATAGTGCGCCCGGAAGAAGATTGAGGCAGTTCATCGGTTGCACGTTCCCTTTCAAATTCGGCATCTATTTTCGGTAAAACAAGTTGGCTCATAAATCGCTTGATAAAGGTGGATTTTCCCGTTCTTACGGGACCGACAACCCCAAGGTAAATATCACCCTTTGTTCTTAAAGCGATATCCTTATAAATGCTTGTATTATTCATAGCCTTTTTTCCTCCGTTTAAGACATTCTTTATAACAAGTTATGAAAATGGCGTTTTAATTATGATAAAAGTTGAAAAAATATGAAAAATAGACTATAATTATATAATAATTAACACTTTATTAATAAAGTTTTTGAATTTCTATTTTAAAATTATGTTGTAACAAATTTTCGGAGGTATATTATAATGGATAACACAAAAATTCTTGTTGTTGATGATGATGAAAATATTTGCGAACTACTTTGCCTCTATCTTAAAAAAGAAAATTTCACAACAATTGTGGCAAATGACGGCGAACAGGCCATTAACCTTTTTGAAAAACATTCACCCGATTTAATTTTGCTTGATGTTATGCTACCAAAGCTTGATGGTTGGCAGGTTTGCCGTGAAATTAGAAAGAAATCCGAAACCCCGATTATAATGCTCACCGCAAAGGGCGAAACCTTTGATAAAATTTTGGGGCTTGAACTCGGTGCCGATGATTACATTTCAAAGCCCTTTGACACAAAAGAGGTTATTGCCAGAATTAAGGCGGTGCTTCGAAGGACCGATAAGAAAAACTCCTCTGCCGAACAAAAGGTCGCTTTTGATAACCTTGTAATCAACCTCACTAACTATGAACTTATTGTTAAAGGTGTTCAAGTTGATACACCGCCCAAAGAGCTGGAACTCATTTTCCGCCTTGCCAGCAATCCCAACCGTGTTTACACCCGTGACCAGCTTTTAGATGAGGTTTGGGGATTTGACTATTACGGTGACTCAAGAACGGTTGACGTTCATGTTAAAAGGCTCAGAGAAAAGCTTGAGGGCGCCTCAACCGAATGGTCTTTAAAAACCGTTTGGGGCGTTGGATATAAATTTGAAACAAAATAAAAGGTATTTATGAAATCAAAACTTTTTAAAAAATATTTTCTTACAACCTCGCTTATAATATTGTTTTCGGTTACCTTTATGCTGCTGATTTTAAGCGTTGCGGTTACAAATTATTTAGCGGTTGATAAATATCGACTGCTTGAGGATAATTGTATTTCGGTCTCTGAAATTGCGGTTTCCGATGCTAATTCATCTTCGTTTGAACGCAACGTTTATAATGTTGCACAGGTTTTAAGCAGTGTGTCCGATGTTGAAATTTACGTTACCGATACAAGTGGCAAAATCATTGTTTGCACCTGTGGCACCTGGGCTACTCAGGGTCACTGCGAGCACACAATGACAGGTATGCCAAAAGAGATTTTTTCAAAAATATTAAATGAGGGTTATAAACAAACGGGAAATTTGGGTGGCTTTTTTAATGAGGTTTATTATATTGTTGGTAAACCTATAACTGCTCCAGATGGAACTGCCATTGGCACTGTTATTTCGGCTTCAACGGCAAAATCTTTAAAAGAACTTTTCAAGGTTTTCTTTCAGTTGTTCCTTGTTTCCACACTTATTCCCATTATCTTTATGTTCTTTGCGGTTTATGCAATGATTTACAGGTGGTATAAACCCCTTAAAATGATGTCAAGCGCTGCTCGCAGCATGGCAAAGGGTGATTTTTCAAAGCGAATTCCGATTATGAGTGATGATGAAATAGGCGAGCTTTCCTCTGCCTTTAACCAAATGACCGATTCTTTAACCCAGCTTGAGGGAATGCGCCGAAGTTTTATTGCTAATGTTTCTCACGAGCTGAAAACACCAATGACAACAATCGGTGGTTTTATTGACGGAATTATTGATGGCACAATCGAAAAGGAAAAGCAGTCCTACTATTTAGAAATTGTTTCAAACGAGGTAAAACGCCTTTCCCGTCTTGTGCAGTCAATGCTCAGCCTTTCAAAACTTGAATCTGGTGAAAATAAAATTAACCCATCGGAATTTGATGCTTATGATGTTTTATGTAATATCGTTATTGGCTTTGAGCAACAAATTAATGATAAAAATATTGATATAATTGGTCTTGGCGACCTCCTCCCTGTCACGGTTGTTGCCGATAAAGACCTGATTTATCAGGTGTTTTATAATTTAATTGATAATGCTATTAAATTTACAAATGTTGGCGGTGCTATTAAGTTTACCCTAAAAGAAAAGGATGACTGGCTGATTTTTTCAATCGAAAACACCGGTGAAGGCATAAATGAGGATGATTTGCCCCATGTTTTTGAACGATTTTACAAAACCGATAGGTCCCGTTCGGCACGAAAGGACAGCACAGGTTTAGGACTTTACCTTGCAAAAACGATTGTCAATTTGCACAACGGTGACATTATTGCAAGAAGCATTCAAAACAAAAGCACATTGTTCACCCTTGCGATTCCTAAAATTTATTCCACAAACCAAGGAGAGATATAATGGAAAATAACAACTTTTTTAGTGACATTGAAATTGAGGAAACCGAGCAGTCGGTTTTGGATAAAGAATTGGATAATAACATTTCTGAGGATTTAGATAGTGCAAATATTGTGCCTGATAAAGAGCCTTTTGATAATGAAAAGAACAGCACCGATGTTCCTATCACATTACCTCCTGCTGTTAAGGAACCAAAAAAAGCTCTTGATAAAGGCTTTAAGGCTTTTGTTATAATTTTAGCCGTTGCTGTTCTAATTTCAGCCTGCTCGGTTGGCGGTTATTTTTTAGGTAAAAATTCGGTGTTTAAAGGTGATTCCGACATTGTTGTCGATTTAGAAACAAAGCCCAAGGACACCGATGAATACAATGCCGCACAGGTTTACAGCATTGTAAATAAATCGGTTGTTGGAATTGTGGTTTATAACGATGAGGGCGAAATGGCTTCGGCAAGTGGCGTTGTTTATTCCGAGGATGGATATATCATAACAAACGACCACATTTATGCCTCAATCGCTGCACCTAAATTTAAAATATACACCTTTGACGGTTCAGAATATAATGCTAAATATGTTGCAGGTGATAATAGGAGTGACCTGGCAATTTTAAAAATTGATTCTTCGGGCTTCTACCCTGCAGTTTTCGGAAATTCACAAGAGCTCCTTATTGGTGAAAATGTTGTTGCAATCGGTCGCCCAAGTACCGCTCAAACCGAGTCAAGTATAACAACGGGAATTGTTTCTTTAACCGAGCGCAGGCTAGCCATTACGAGCAGTTATTCAACCAAATTCATTCAAACCAACGCCGCAATTAACCCCGGCAGTTCGGGCGGCGCACTTGTTAATATGTATGGCCAGGTTGTCGGTATTACTTCTTCTAAGGTTGCTACAACTGATTATGAAGGCGTGGGCTTTGCAATTCCTACAACCGAGGTTAAAAAGGTTGTTGATTCACTGATTCAAAATGGTGAGGTTTCTTATCGCGCTAAAATTGGTATTTCTTATTATGCCGTTGATTCGGTAACTGCTGAAATCAATAAATTTTCTGTGACAGGGCTTTATGTCGATTCGGTGACCGATGACAGTAAGTTTTACGGAAAGCTTACGAAGGGAGACATCATCACCCACCTAAATGGCAATCCAATTGACAGTGATACCGATGTTTTGAACTTTATTGATAGTGCAAAACCCGGTGACACAGTCACCTTTACGGTGGTTACGGCCAAGGGGAACAATAAAACCGTTTCGGGAGAACTGATTAAGGCTGAAACCGTTTCAAGCTACACCACCGCCACAAGCGATAAAACCTCTTCAACAAATTCTCAATTTGATTTCCCCTTTGGTGATTAAATTTTAATTTGTGTATTTAATTCGACAAAATTTTAAGAACATTGGTGTTATAATTCTACCGGAGTGAGTTTGATGGTAGTTTACGCCGATGTTCTTATTTTTTTGAATACAATTGTTAATTACTACATTGTTACACTAACGGCAAAGGTGTGCCGTGTTAATAAAAAATGGTATAGATATGTTTTATCTGCTTTTGCCGGTGCGCTTTTTTCTTTATACATATTTTTACCGAAGCTGAATTTTGTTTTAGAGCTGATTATTAAATTAATTTGCAGTTCAGTTGTGGTTTTTGTTGGCTTTGGATTTGAAAATCTTAAAAAATTCGCCCGTAGAAGCGTTATTTTTTATCTCATAAGTTTTCTCTATGCAGGTCTAATGCTGGCGTTTTGGAGTATTTTTAAGCCAAATGGAATGGTTATTCATAATTCTGTGGTATATTTTAATATTTCGCCACTGATTTTAATTGTTCTTTCTGCGATTTTATATGTTGTTTTGGTAATTTTCAAAAGAATTTATTCGCAAAAAAACAGTAACACGGCATACTGTGAAATTGAAATTTTTTGTGAAGGTCAAAGTGTTAAAAGCGATGCAATTATCGATACTGGTCATTCGGTTGGAGATTTGTTTTCCGATTCTGAAATTATATTTGTAAGCATTAGCAAGGCAAAAAAGCTCTTTTCGGTTACTGACCCACTTTTTTTAGATGAAAAAATGAAAAAGCGATACCGTGCAATCCCCTGCAAAACAGTTGACGGTACCGCGATTTTAGATGCCTTTCGTTGTGATAAGGCAATTGTGTTTAGTGGTGAAAAAACCTACGAGTGCCACTTGCCCATTGTTGCAATTTCAAAGCATATTAACTCATGTGATTATTCAGCAATTATAAGTCCTGAAATTTTAGAGGCAGATAAGGAGAAAACACGATGAAAATTTTCGAAAAAATAAGGCTTTTAGCCTCTAAAATTTTTGGAATTGGTCAAATTCATTACATAAACGGACCTGAAACTCTGCCGGCACCCCTTTCCCCTGCTGAGGAATCCGAGCTATTACTTAAATACACCACGCACCGAGAATATGTAAGAAATGAGCTAATAACCCACAATTTAAGGCTTGTTGTTTATATTGCACGAAAATTTGAGGTTAACGGCGCAACAATTGAGGATTTGATTTCAATAGGAACAATTGGGCTTATAAAGGCGGTTAATACCTTTTGTCCTGAAAAAAACATTAAGCTTGCCACCTATGCTTCACGTTGCATTGAAAATGAAATTTTAATGTATTTAAGAAAATGCTCACCTCAAAAAAATGAAATTTCAATTGATGAGCCCTTAAATGTTGATTGGGATGGCAACGAACTGCTTATTTCTGATATTCTTGGAAGCGAGGCTGATGAGGTTGGAAAAGAAATAGAGCTTGAGGATGAAAGAAAAATTTTAAATTCCCTTGTTAAAGGCCTTAATGATAGAGAACGAAAAATCATGGAAATGCGTTTCGGCCTTTCTGGTTATGATGAATATACCCAAAAAGAGGTTGCCGACTATTTAGGTATTTCCCAGTCTTACATCTCAAGGCTTGAAAAAAGGATTATTCAAAAGCTAAAAAAACAACTGGAAAAGGTGTTTTAAGGCGTTTTAAACTCAACGCCAAGATAATCAGCAACCGAGGCCACGGTGTTTGCTGCAATGGCTTCTATGTTGTTTTTAATCCAATTTGCATCCTCGGTGTTATCGTGAAAGGCGTATTCAATTAAAATTGCGGGTGCTTTGGTACGTGCCACTTCTCCAAGTGAAGTTGTGGGAATTGTGGTAACAAGTGCCGGTATGGGATAAATCAGTTTAAGGTTATTAGCGAAAATATCGGCTGCCCTTTTGCCGTTTTGGCTGTAGGGATAATAATAAACCTGACTTCCCCGAACACTGCCAGAGGCGTTTGGACCGACAGCATTTGAATGAAGAGCTAAATGCAAATCATAATTACCATTGTTTGATGCGGCAATGGAAGAGGCGGCGGTCATCTGCGGAGTGTTTCTAACATAATTTATACCGCTGGCATTAAGATACGGAATCATTGCATCAGCAATAAGGTTCATATATTGCTCCTCTGTTCCGCCGTTAACATAGCTGTTAAACTCCTGTGTTGATGGACTTAAATAAATTGTTGGCATAAAAAAACTCCCTTCAATTCAAGATATGAATCAAAAGGGAGTTTTAATTATTTATTTTTTAAGGTCAAATTCTTCTACTAAATTTTCAACAGTTGATGAAAACCAGCAGTAAAGCGCTTCACCAAGCTCTTGATAAATTGGGTCGCCATCGTGAGAACAGAGCATTGCAAAGGTTTGTCCAATTCGGCGTTCAATATCTCCTCCACGCCTAAAGGCTAGGAAGTAGAAGGAGAAAGCGCCTGTGTCTGAGGATGAATCATAAAACGCTCCTGAAAGCTTGTTAACGGAATCGATAAAGCTCTTTTGCGCAATGCCTGCAACTGCTTCACTTTTGCAAAATTGTTCTAAAGCAACCGATGTTGTGAAGGAAAGCAGAATGCGCCTTTGCATTGCCATTTGAGAATCAAATTCATCATTGGCAATGGAAAAATCATTGTTATCGGCGCAAAACTTACCGGCCACCCTTTCACCCAGTTTTTTAGCGCGGAGTGAATCGGTATGGGTTACGATTTCTTCCGAAACGTTCGCGGTAACTTTATTCCTTTTAATATCGCCTGAGGATTTGCTTCCTGCGATTTTGATATCGCTGTCAAAGTCCATTTTGATTCACCCTTTCTAAAAAAATTTAATTAAATTAAAGGCTCGCTTTATATTGCTTTAGCGCTTCGGCCAGCTGTGCAGGACAAGAGGTGCTCTTAAATCCGCAACGAATGTTTTGAAGCTTTTCAATTACCTCATCAACCGTAAGGCCCTTAACAAGAGCCGAAATGCCTTGAAGGTTGCCGTTGCAACCGCCAACATATTTAACACTTTCCAAAATGTCGTTATTGATTTCAATTTCGATGCTGCGGGAACAAACACCCTTTGTTATATATGTAAATTTCACTTAATATATTCCTCCAAAAGTTTTATCTTTCCTTAAATTTGTTGCTGCGAACGGGGTGGCGAAGCTTACGAAGCGCCTTTGCTTCGATTTGGCGAATACGCTCACGGGTAACATTAAATTCAATGCCAACCTCCTCAAGGGTGTGACAACGACCATCTTTAAGGCCGAAACGAAGGCGAATAACAGCCTCCTCACGGGGAGTGAGGGTTTTTAAAACACTGTTAATATCTTCGTTTGTAATTGTTTTAAGGGCAGCATCATCGGGAGCAAGAGCCTCTTCATCACGGATAAAGTCCATAAGGCGGCTATCCTCCTCGGGGCCGATGGGTGTTTCCATAGAAACGGGCTCTTGAGCGACACGCATAATTTCACGAACACGTTCAACAGGCAAGTCCATTTTTTCGGCAATAAGCTCTTCACCCGGCTCGTAGCCATTTTCGTGGAGAAGTTGGCTTTGGATTTTCTTTAAGCGGTTGATGGTTTCAACCATATGAACGGGAATACGAATTGTTCTTGCCTGGTCAGCAATTGCACGGGTGATGGCTTGTCTAATCCACCAGGTGGCGTAGGTTGAAAACTTAAATCCCTTGGTATGGTCAAACTTATCAACAGCCTTAATAAGACCAACATTACCCTCCTGGATTAAATCAAGGAAATACATACCTCTGCCAACGTATTTTTTAGCAATACTTACAACAAGGCGCAAGTTTGCTTCGGTCAGGCGTTGTTTTGCCATTTCATCACCATTGACAATTTTAACGGCAAGCTCAATTTCTTCTTCCGAAGAAAGAAGCGGAACACGACCGATTTCACGCAGATATACCTTAACAGGGTCATCAAGTGAAATGTTATCGAAGGTAAGGTCATCATCGATTTTCTCGACATCCATTTCCTCGAGTTTAAGCTCATCCTCAGTGGGCTCGGCTTCAAAATCAAGCTCTAAAATGGGGGGCTCGGCAAAAAGCTCGTTTAAATCCTCTGGGGCATTATCAATGTCATCAAGAGTTGATTCAGTCATAGCACCGTTTTCATCATTTTCCTGCTCTTCAGCAACAAAATTTTTTGTGTTTTTTTCTTCCATACCCTTATTCTCCCTTGTTTTTTTTATCTGCCAATTCTTTTAGCATTTGTGCCCAATCCTCAACAGACATATCCTTTAAATTTGATTGTGATTTTTTATCGGCTTCCTCAGTGATAACACGAATGCAGTCATTAATGAGCGCTGTAACATTTTCTGAGGTTCCGATGCTGTTTTGAAGTGTTACAAGATAACCCATTTCGGTGTGTGAAAAACCATCGCCCAAAACCGAAAAATCAACATCAATGTGCTGATTATTACACTGGATAATTCGGTTATAAATCAGTTTTGTTAAATCGGTTGAAAACTTATCCACAGGTAACTTTTCAGTGACCGAATTTATGTAATTTGGATGCTTTAATAAAATTGAAATAATCTTTTCCTCAGCCGAACAAGAGCGCATGTTTTCTCGCTTTTGAGGATTTGGGTCGTTACGACTGAATTTAGGTGAGATTATATCGGAAAATTCCTTTTTTTGCTCCTTTTTCTTTCGGTTTTTACGGTTTTCGTTTATAGAATTTAAAATTGTTTCCTTTGAAACACCGTATTTTGCCGAAAGCTTGCCTGCGTAAAAATCGACCGAAATGTTATCATCGCTTTCAGCCAGTGTTTGGGTTGCTTCCTTTAAATATTTAATGCGGCTTTCATCATCATTTAAATCAATTTTTTCTGCCGCAATTAAAAGGCGATAGTCCATTTCGCCAACAGCCGATTCTAAAAGCTGGTTGAATTTTGCCGCACCGTTTTTTAGAACAAACTCATCAGGGTCTTTCCCATCGGGAATTGATAAAATTTTCATATTAAGACCCGAATTCTTTGCGGTTTCAAGTGAACGAAGAACAGCCTTTTGTCCTGCCGCATCGCTATCAAGGGCAAGGACAACCTCCTTAGTATAACGGCTTAACAGCTTTACCTGTTCGGTAGTCAGCGCCGTGCCGAAAAGAGCAATAGCGTTTGTAAAACCTGCTTGATGAAGGGACACGGCATCCATGTTGCCCTCAACGAGAATAACCCGCTCTTCACAGTGGTTTTTGGCAAAGTTCATTCCGAAAAGGTTTTGACTTTTTTTATAGACCAAGGTGTCAGATGTATTAACATATTTTGCGCTTTCGGTATCATCCGGGCGGCGCCTGCCACTAAAAGCAATAACGTTTCCTCTAAGGTCAATGAGCGGGAACATTATCCTGTTTCTAAAACGGTCGTAATAGGTTCCCTTTTGGCTTTTTGAAGCAACATTGGCAAGAACCATATCATTTTCATTAAAGCCTTTACGGCGCAAATGATTGCAAAGCATTGACCAATCATCAGGTGCGGCACCAAGGCCAAAATGTTTAATTGTTGCAATGGAAAGCCCGCGACTTGTTAAATAATTAAGCCCCCATTTCCCCTGCTCGCTCATTAAATAGGAGTGGAAAAATTTTGCAGCCTCTCTATTAATTTCTAAAATTACTTGTTTTTGCTTTGAAAGAGATGAATCATAGGAGTTTTCCTCAATCATAACACCGCTTTTTTCGGCAAGCAGTTTAACTGCTTCAATATAATCAAGATTATTAATTAATTTTGTGAAGGTGAAAACATCACCACCTGCTCCACAACCGAAGCAGTAGAATGAGCCGTTTTCGGGATAAACGGTAAATGAAGGGGTTTTTTCGTTGTGAAAAGGACAAAGGCCAACTAGGTTTTTGCCGCGCCGTTTCAAATCGACATAAGGCGCAATAACCGATTCAATATCATTTTTATACTTAATTTCAAGTATTGTTTCCTGCGGTATTGCCACTTATTTCCCCTCCTTTAAATTTTTTAATAGTTCCAAGATTTTGGTATATAAATATTGGAATATGCCATAATTGCGTAGTGGTCGGTCATTCCTGCAATGTAATCAACAACAGCTCTTTCAATGCCCTCACGCTGGGCAACTACCTTGTATTCGTTATTAAGAATTTCTTTTGGATTATTAAGGTAGTGCTCAAAAAGCCCTTTAATAATTCCATCAACCTTGTTTTCCTCGAATTTTGCTTTAGGATTGCGATAAACGCTTTCAAAAAGAAAATCGTGTAAACGGATAAATTCTTCGTTAATTTCGCCGTTTAATTCAAGGTTATCGGCACCGCTTCTAACGAGGGCGGTAACAAGTGTGTTAATTCGCTTTGATTTTGTGTCACCAAGAACTTTTATGCTGCTTGAAGGTAAATCACTTTCTTTTATAATCCCTGCTCTGACAGCATCATCAATGTCGTGGTTAATGTAAGCAATTCGGTCGGAAAGCCTTACAATTTTGCCTTCGGGTGTGCTTGCCCAGTCGCCTCTTGTGTGGTGTAAAATGCCATCAAGAACTTCCCACGTAAGATTAAGACCCACGCCGTTTTTTTCAAGGAATTTACAAACGCGAACACTTTGCTCAAAATGTGTAAACCCAAAGGTTGAAAGTTTATCAAGTGAGCGCTCGCCTGCATGACCAAAGGGTGTGTGACCCAAATCATGACCAAGGGCAATGGCCTCGGTTAAATCGCCGTTTAACTGAAGTGCTGAAGAAATTGTCCTTGCAATTTGTGAAACCTCCAGCGTGTGTGTAAGGCGAGTGCGGTAATGGTCGGATTCAGGGGATAAAAACACCTGTGTTTTATGCTTTAGGCGGCGGAAAGCCTTTGAATGGATAATTCGGTCGCGGTCGCGCTGAAAAGCTGTTCTAAGCTCACATTCAGGCTCGTAAACCTCTCGTCCTTTAGATTCTTGACTAAGGGTTGCAAACGGGGATAAAAACAATTTTTCATTGTTTTCGTTAATTGTTCTGATATTATCCATATTATTACCCCCTAAAACACCGTTTAATTAATATATACGCCATTTTTTACCTATAAACTTTATTTTTTTACAAAAAACAGTTCTTTTTCATAGTTTAATGATATTTTTCCGGAAAAAGTTTCGGTGATTTTATCTTTCAAACCATTAAAAGAATCAATCGGAACAATGATTTCGAGATTAACGCGGTCCTCAAATTCGCTGTTTTTAATTGTTATATCATTTGAATATAATAACCGTTCCATAAGCTGATACTGCTGATAATCGCAGGAAATTTTACAAAGATATCCTCTCATCATTTTGACAATTTCAGCATTTTCAATGGCCTGCTTTGCTGAAGCCGAGTAGGCCCTTACAAGACCGCCGGTACCCAGCAATACACCGCCAAAATAACGGGTTACGGTAATGATAACATTAAATAAATCAGCACCTGTGATAAGGTCTAAAACAGGCTTACCAGATGTTCCGTGGGGCTCGCCATCATCGCTGGCCTTAACGGTTCCGTCAAGCAAACGATAGGCGCTTACAACGTGGCGGGCATCCCAATATTTAATTTTTTGTTCAGCAACAATTTTTGCGGCATTTTCAGGGGTTTCACAGTGAAAAAGCTCGGCAATAAAAACCGAACGCTTTTCTTCGTATTTCCCCTCACTCGGCTCGAAAACAGTTTTATAATCTTTCATAATAACCTCGAAAAATAAAACCGCAATCACCCAAAGGATAACTGCGGAATTAATTTATACTACTTATCTAAACCGAAACGCTTCTTAAATCTATCTACACGTCCACCGGTGTCTACCAACTTCTGCTTACCGGTAAAGAACGGATGACATTTTGAACAAATATCCAAACGAATATCCTTTTTGGTTGAACGTGTTTCAAACTCCGCACCACAAGCACATCTGATAGTAGTCTTTTCGTATGACGGATGAATTCCTTCTTTCATCATTGTCACCCCTTTCAAATACTCGATAACGGCTATTATAATATCACAACTAAGGAAAAAATGCAAGTCTTTTTTTTAAAAAAAGTATTATTAAAGCAATTTTGTGACATTTGGCGGCATAAATGCTTGAAAAAGAGCTGCTTTAAAGTTATAATATACATGAATTTTACATATTAGGGGTCTATTATGACATTTAAATTTTACACACTCGGCTGTAAGGTTAATCAATATGAAACTCAGGCTATGCGTGAATTGTTAATTTTAAACGGTTTTAACGCCGCAAATGATAATGAATTACCCGATGTTTTAATTGTTAATTCCTGCACTGTTACTGCCGAAAGCGACCGAAAAACCAGACAGGCTGTCAGAAGATTTAAGAATAAATTTCCTAATGCGATAATAGTTCTGACCGGTTGCATGCCACAAGCTTTTAAAAATGATGCCACGGAACTGCACGATGCAGATATTATCATCGGCAACACCTCTCACCCTTCCCTGCCTTCTAAAATTTTAGAATTCGTGAGAACGAGAGAAAGAATCGTTGAGGTTATTCCCCACGAAAAAAACGAGAAAATTTGCGAACTGAAAATCAGCGATTTTGAGGAAAGAACCCGCGCCTTTTTAAAAATACAGGATGGATGTGAACGCTATTGCACCTATTGCACTATTCCTGCCGCCCGTGGGTTTGTTCGCTCAAAAACAATTGAAACCATTAAACAAGAGGTTAATAGTATTGCCGAAAAAGGCTTTAAAGAAATTGTTCTTGTTGGAATTAACCTTTCCGCCTTCGGTAAGGATACAGGTGATAATCTTTGCGATGCCGTTGATGCCGTTTGTGAAAATGACAAAATTAAGCGTGTAAGGCTTGGTTCCCTTGAGCCCGACCATATAAGTGATGAAATGCTTGGCAGATTTAAAAAACAGGAAAAGTTTTGCCCACAGTTTCATCTTTCTTTGCAATCGGGTTCGGATGCAACCTTAAAAAGAATGAACCGACATTATGATAGTGCTTTTTATGCCGATTTAGTTAAAAGGATTCGAAAAACCTTTAATGGCGCTTCAATTACCACTGATATTATGGTTGGCTTTGCAGGCGAAACTGAAGATGAGTTTATAGAAAGTCTTGATTTTGCAAAAAAAATTGGTTTTGCAAAGGCACATATTTTTTCCTATTCAAGAAGAAAAGGCACCTTTGCTTATAATATGCCAAATCAAGTTCCCGCTGATGTAAAAGCAAGGCGCAGCGCTCTTATGATTGAAGCTACAAACCAAAGCAAAATTCAATTTTTAAAAAACCAGGTTGGCACTGTGCAGCCCGTTCTCTTTGAAACCTACGAAAATGGTTGCTATATTGGCCACACTCCAAACTACACCTGCGTTAAGGTTAATCAAACTGTTGATTTAGGCGAAATAATAAATGTTATAATAACCGAGCTTGCCGATGGTGATTCGGTTAATGGAACTATCAAGTAAAAAATTAAAGCACCCGTTTGGGTGCTTTTTTTATACGCCTTTAAGGTCAAATTTGGGAATGTAGCTTTTGCTTGAACTTGAACGGCCTTGAATGTAGATATGCTTTAAATTTTTATCCAGTGCATAATCGGTAACCTTATCATATTCTCTTTTTGTTATTGGTCGGTTAATTTCTTTAAAGCTTTCTGCTCTAAACATAGGCACATATTGTGACATCATGCTCAAAATTGCATCAGGCGTGTTTTCTTTAAACCAATCGATAACTTTTATGGCATCGTTTATATGCTGCGGTAAAATCAAATGGCGCACAATTAAGCCCCTTTGCAAAATGCCGTTTTTATCGAAAATCGGTTTCCTTTGCAGTTCGTAAGCCGCCTTAATGGCATCAAAAGCAAAGTTGGTGTAATTGTCACATTTAGAATATTTTAAAGCAGTTTCGTTATTTATGTATTTTAAGTCCATTAGATAAACATCAAAAATATCTTTTTTAATATTTTCGGGTAAATCATAGCCACCGCTGTTGTAAACAAGCGGAATTTTAGGTCTATAAATTTTAAGCGCCTCTTCAATCGCCCAAAGATAATGGGTTGGGTTTACAAAGTTAATGTTATGTGCACCCAAGACTTCAAGTTCCTTAAAAATTTCCGCAAGGCGTTCAACAGAAACAATTTTTCCGAAGTTTTCCTGAGAAATGTTATAGTTTTGGCAAAAAACACATTTTAAACTGCAACCGGAAAAGAAAATTGTTCCCGAACCTTTGGTGCCGCTTATGCAGGGCTCCTCCCAGTTGTGAAGAGAAACCTTGGCAATTTTGGGTAAAAGTCCGCTTTTGCAAATGCCACCTATGTTTTCATCATCGCTTCTTAAGGCATTACATTGTCTCGGACAACTGTTGCACCTTATTTGCATTACCGCTTTCCACCTTTTTGTATTCCGTAACGCGTTTTTTTACCTGAACGTTATCGTAATTCTTTTTAAAAGAAACCCTTCCCACAAAGCGTTTTTTGCAATTTTTGCAGTAAAATGTGGCAATAAACCAACGGTTTTTGTATTTCCACGAGGTAATGCGCTTAGCATCAACACCACAAGAATCGCAAGAAAACTTTAAATCTTCCTTTTTAATTTCTCTATCCTTAATGCTGGTAAGATGATGAGGCTTGTAGGTTAATCTACGGTAAAACTCCCTTGAAGATGCATCTCTAATATAGGTTTCAAAAAGTGCTTTATCGTAGGTGCACTTAAAGAGGTGAGCTGCAAGAATACAGTCATCTTTGGCTGTGTGTAAATCAAGTCCCTCATAAGATACCGACAGCATTTGCGAGGCATTCGACAGTGAAATTTGAGAGTTAATTTCGTGACCCTTAGACTTTAAACTGTTTTGCACATATTTTTGTAAATCAACATAATCCTTAATATCAAACTGAATCTTATTGTCTAAAAGGCAGCGTGTGTTTTCATAAATTGTAAATAAATCAGAGTTGCTCCAGGTGAGAATGATTTTATCCTTCCCTGCCCAATTATTAAAAGCCTCAACGGCATCGTAAAGGGGCATGCCTTCGCTCATCATTTGCTTTGAAATGCCTGTAAGCTCCACAAAGCGAGGGGTAAGTCTTTTTGAAATTGCCGATTTAACGATTTTTTGAAAGGTGTCGATAATTTTTAAATTTTCATCAAGCTTAACGGCGCCAATTTGAATGATTTGGTTAATAAATCGGTGTTCTTTAACAAAATAGGCGCTGTCCCATTCAAGATCTAAAATAACAAAATTCATTATTTCTTTCTTGCCTCAGCCTTCATTCTTAATTCTTTGTTTAAGATTAGCTTTCTTAAACGAATGCTGTTAGGAGTTATTTCAACAAGTTCATCTTCCTTGATAAACTCAAGAGATTGTTCAAGGCTTAAAACTGAATGAGGAACAAGCCTTAAAGCATCATCGGAGCCTGATGCGCGGGTGTTGGTGAGCTGTTTTTTCTTACAAACATTACAAACAATATCTTCGTTCTTAGGATTTTCTCCCACAATCATTCCCTCATAAACAGGAACACCGGGGCCGATAAAAAGCCTGCCACGACTTTGGGTGTTAAATAAACCATAGCCTGTTGATTCACCAGATTCATGAACAACAATAGAGCCTGTTGCGCGCTGGTCAATATCGCCTTTATATGGTTCGTAGCTGTTAAACACATGGTTCATAATACCGTTTCCGTTGGTGTCGGTTAAAAATTGCGAACGGTAGCCGAGCAGTCCGCGAGCGGGAATTAAAAATTCAAGGTGAGATGTACCACCCTCGCGAGTACCCATATTTTTAATTTCGGCCTTTCGGGTACCCAGGCGCTCCATAACAACACCAACATAGGTTTCGGGAACCTCTATCATTAAAAGCTCAATAGGCTCAAGGAGTGTACCGCCTTCGTTCTTAAAGATAACAGTAGGCGGTGAAACCTGGAACTCATAACCCTGGCGGCGCATTGTTTCAATAAGAATTGAAAGGTGCAGTTCTCCCCTGCCCGATACCTTAAATGTATCAGCAGAGTCGGTTTCTTCAACACGAAGACTAACATTTGTTTCAACCTCTTTGAAAAGACGGTCTCGGAGATTTCTGGAGGTAACAAACTTACCCTCTTTTCCAGCAAAGGGTGAATTATTAACCATAAAATTCATTGAAAGCGTTGGCTCATCAATTTTAACAAATGGAAGCGGCTCAATGTGAGCAGGGTCACAGGCTGTTTCACCGATATTCAGATTTGCAATACCTGCCACCTGAATAATATCGCCTGCTCTGGCACATTGAACTTCAGTGCGTTTTAATCCGTCATACATAAACAGCTTTAAAATTTTAACATTGCTTGTAGTTCCGTCCTGGTGGCATAAAACAACACTTTGTCCTGCTTTAACAACGCCTCGCTCTACCCTGCCGACGCCAATTCTGCCAAGGTATTCATCGGGCTCAATGTTGGAAAAGAGAATTTGAAGAGGCTCTTCATCATCGCTTGAGGGCGGGTCAATTTCACTGATAATTGTTTCAAATAAAACCCTTAAATCGCTTCCCGTTTCATCGGCACTAAGTGAAGCATAACCATCACGACCCGAAGCAAAAACAACGGGGAATTCGATTTGACTATCATCAGCACCGAGGTCAATAAATAGGTCAAGAACTTCGTCAACAACCTCGTTAGGTCGGGCCATTGGTCTATCAATTTTATTAACGACAACAATGGCTTTCTTGCCAAGGGATAAAGCTTTTTTAAGAACAAATCTAGTCTGCGGCATACAGCCCTCAAAGGCATCAACAAGCAGTAAAACGCCGTCAACCATCATTAAAATTCGCTCAACCTCACCACCAAAATCGGCGTGACCGGGAGTGTCAATGATGTTTATTTTATAATCGTTGTAATAAACACTTGTGTTCTTTGAAAGAATGGTAATTCCGCGCTCTTTTTCAAGGTCGTTGGAATCCATCACCCTATCATCAACCTGCTCATTTGTGCGAAATGTTCCGCTCTGCTTTAAAAGCTGATCAACAAGCGTTGTCTTTCCATGGTCAACGTGGGCAATAATTGCAATATTCCTAAGTTTTTCATTTTTTGCCATAAAGAGAACTTCCTTTTACTTTAACTTTCATAACTAAATTATTTTATCATACTTTGTTTAATAATACAATATTTAAAAGAAATAAAAAATTAACACCCCACTAAAATGAGGTGGTTATCTTTGGCACCGCAAGAGGGTAACCTTGGTTCGAGTCCCATTCGTCATAACAAAAACTA